>CAVTWM010000008.1:0-616823 GCA_963738455.1 uncultured Actinomycetes bacterium | reverse complement strand
GCCCTCGACGTCGACCACGACGATCGAGCCCGGACGCAGCTCGCCGAAGAGGATCTTCTCCGAGAGCGCGTCCTCGATCTCGCGCTGGATCGTGCGGCGCAGCGGACGCGCACCGAGGACGGGGTCGTAGCCCTTCTCGGCGAGCAGTGTCCTTGGCCGCACGGGTCAGCTCGATGCCCATGTCCTTGTCGCGCAGGCGCTGGTCGAGCTTGGCCACCATGAGGTCGACGATCGTGACGATCTCGTCCTGCGTGAGCTGGTGGAACACGACGATGTCGTCGACGCGGTTGAGGAACTCGGGCCGGAAGTGCTGCTTGAGCTCGTCGTTGACCTTCTGCTTCATCCGCTCGTAGCGACGACTTGGTGTCGTCGGCGTTGGAGAAGCCGAGGTCCTGGCCCTTGGAGATGTCCCGCGTGCCGAGGTTGGTCGTCATGATGATGACGGTGTTCTTGAAGTCGACGACCCGGCCCTGCGAGTCGGTCAGGCGACCGTCCTCGAGGATCTGCAGCAGCGAGTTGAAGATGTCCGGGTGCGCCTTCTCGACCTCGTCGAAGAGCACGACCGAGAACGGCTTGCGGCGCACCTTCTCGGTGAGCTGGCCGCCCTCCTCGTAGCCGACGTAGCCGGGCGGCGAGCCGAACAGCCGCGAGACGGTGTGCTTCTCGGAGAACTCGCTCATGTCGAGCGAGATCAGCGAGTCCTCGTCGCCGAACAGGAACTCCGCGAGGGTCTTGGACAGCTCGGTCTTCCCGACGCCCGACGGGCCGGCGAAGATGAACGAGCCACCGGGACGCTTCGGGTCCTTGAGGCCGGCACGGGTACGACGGATCGCCTGGGACAGCGCCTTGATCGCCTGCTCCTGGCCGATGACGCGCTTGTGGAGCTCGTCCTCCATGCGGATGAGGCGCTGGCTCTCCTCCTCGGTCAGCTTGAAGACCGGGATGCCGGTGGAGGTGGCCAGGACCTCGGCGACGAGGTCCTCGTCGACCTCGGCCACGACGTCCATGTCGCCGGCCTTCCACTCGCGCTCGCGCGTGGCCTTCTCGCCGAGCAGCTGCTTCTCCTTGTCGCGCAGCGAGGCAGCCTTCTCGAAGTCCTGCGCGTCGATCGCGCTCTCCTTCTCGCGGCGGACGTCGGCGATGCGCTCGTCGAACTCGCGCAGGTCCGGCGGCGCCGTCATCCGACGGATGCGCAGGCGCGCGCCCGCCTCGTCGATGAGGTCGATCGCCTTGTCCGGCAGGAACCGGTCGCTGATGTAGCGGTCGGCCAGCGTGGCGGCCGCGACGAGCGCGGCGTCGGTGATCGAGACGCGGTGGTGCGACTCGTAGCGGTCGCGCAGGCCCTTGAGGATCTCGATGGTGTGGGCCAGCGTCGGCTCCTGCACCTGGATCGGCTGGAACCGGCGCTCGAGCGCGGCGTCCTTCTCGACGTACTTGCGGTACTCGTCGAGGGTGGTCGCGCCGATGGTCTGCGAGCTCGCCGCGGGCGAGCATCGGCTTGAGGATCGAGGCCGCGTCGATCGCGCCCTCGGCCGCACCGGCACCGACGAGCGTGTGCATCTCGTCGATGAACAGGATGATGTCGCCGCGGGTGCGGATCTCCTTGAGCACCTTCTTGAGGCGCTCCTCGAAGTCGCCGCGGTAGCGGCTGCCGGCGACGAGCGCGCCGAGGTCGAGCGTGTAGAGCTGCTTGTCCTTGAGCGTCTCGGGCACCTCGCCCTTGACGATCATCTGGGACAGGCCCTCGACGACCGCGGTCTTGCCGACGCCGGGCTCACCGATGAGCACCGGGTTGTTCTTGGTGCGGCGGGACAGCACCTGCATGACCCGCTCGATCTCCTTCTCGCGCCCGATGACCGGGTCGAGCTTGCCCTCGCGGGCCGCCTGGGTGAGGTTGCGGCCGAACTGGTCGAGGACGAGGGAGGTCGACGGCGTGCCCTCCTGCGGGCCGGCGGTCTGCTGGGGCTCCTTGCCCTGGTAGCCCGAGAGCAGCTGGATGACCTGCTGGCGGACGCGGTTGAGGTCGGCGCCGAGCTTCACGAGCACCTGGGCGGCGACGCCCTCGCCCTCGCGGATCAGGCCGAGCAGGATGTGCTCGGTGCCGATGTAGTTGTGGCCGAGCTGCAGCGCCTCGCGCAGGGACAGCTCGAGCACCTTCTTGGCGCGCGGGGTGAAGGGGATGTGGCCGGACGGGGCCTGCTGGCCCTGGCCGATGATCTCCTCGACCTGCTGGCGCACGGCCTCGAGCGAGATGCCGAGGGACTCCAGCGCCTTGGCAGCCACGCCCTCGCCCTCGTGGATGAGGCCGAGAAGGATGTGCTCCGTGCCGATGTAGTTGTGGTTGAGCATCCGGGCCTCTTCCTGGGCCAGGACGACGACCCGGCGAGCCCGGTCGGTGAACCTCTCGAACATCTGCACTCCTCACCACGAGCGGCCGCGTCACGGCCGTTCTCGCAAGCCTAGCCCCGGTACCCCCAGGGCTCACCTCCGCAGAACCCTCCTGGCGCGCGGGACGTTCCTCCGGGCGTTACGCCCTCGGTGAACCGCACCGCCGCGGACCTCAGCCGGGCCGCCCCGGCGCCCGCTGACCGGGCGTCCGGCCGAACCCGGCGCGAGCACGCCGGGCACTGCCGCGCGGCGCGGCCGGGCCGGTCCGCGCGACCTCCCACCCCGAGGGCTCGGCGTCCGAGAGGATGCGCCGCATGTCGGTCAGGCTTCGGCTCTTCCTCGCCAGCTCGCTCATGCTCTTCACCGAGCTGATGCTCATCCGCTGGCTGGGCGCCAACCTGCTGCACCTGTCGTACTTCTCCAACATCGTGCTCCTGGGGTCGTTCCTCGGCATCGGCCTCGGCTTCCTCGTGGCCAAGCCGGACCGCCGCCGCGGGGCGTGGTTCGCCCCGGCGCTCGCCGTGCTGCTGCTCGCGGTGCCGTTCATCCCCGGCGGGGTCGACCAGACCGGGTCCGACCTCATCTACTTCACCGCGGTCAGCACCGAGGGGTCGTGGCCGCCCGTCGTCACCCTCACGCTGGTCTTCGTCGCGGTCGCCGCCGTCCTCATGGGCCCGGCGATCATGGTCGCCGAGTGCTTCTTCGAGCTCCCCCGGCTCGACGCCTACCGCTTCGACCTCCTCGGCAGCCTCGCCGGCACGGTGAGCTTCGCCGTGCTGTCGTACGTCGGCGCCAGCCCGGTGGTCTGGTCCCTGGTCATCGCAGCGCTCGTGCTCTCGCTGATCGGCGGCAGCCGGCTCACCACCAAGGGCATCGCGGTCATCGCGCTCGGCGTCGTCGTCTACTCGATGTCGGTCGGCGTCCTGCGGGAGAGCGACATCTGGTCGCCGTACTACAAGATCGAGGTGATCGACCAGGTCGCTACCGACAAGGCCGGCACCCAGACCCCGGCGTACGCCGTGATCGCCAACGGCGTGCCCCACCAGGCGATCCTCGACCTCGACTTCCGCCTCGAGGGCGAGCCGTTCTACGCCCAGCCGTACGAGCGGATCACCGAGGGCCCGGTGGGCGACGTGCTCGTCGTCGGGGCGGGCAACGGCTCGGACGTCGCCCTCGCCCTGCGCCAGGGCGCCACGAGCGTCGACGCGCGTCGAGATCGACCCGCGGATCAAGCAGCTCGGCGCCGAGCTGCACCCGCAGAAGCCGTACGACGACCCGCGGGTCACGCCGTACATCGGCGACGGCCGCGCGTTCCTGCACACCACCGACAAGAAGTACGACCTCGTGATCTTCGCGCTGCCCGACTCGCTGACGCTCGTCGCCGGGTCCAACCAGCTGCGGCTCGAGAGCTACCTGTTCACCCAGGAGGCGCTCGAGGACGTGAAGGCCGTGCTCAAGCCCGGCGGCGCCTTCGCGATGTACAACTACTACCGCGAGAACTGGCTCATCGGCCGGCTCGCCAACACCGCCGAGGCCGCGTTCGGCCACGCCCCGTGCGTCGACGCGTTCCGAGCCGCAGCGCCGTCATCGTCGCCGGGCTGACCGAGGCCGACCAGCGCTGCGGCGACCCCGCCGTCGACGCGTCCGTCGTCGCCGACCTGTCCGGCCCGCCGCCGGTGCACGACGAGCGGCCGTTCCTCTACCTCAAGGACGCCTCGATCCCGGCGCACGTTCCTGCTCGTGATCGTCATGGTCCTGCTGGTCTCGCTGATCGCCGTGCGGGTGATCGGCGGGCCGCTGCGCCGGATGGCGCCGTACGCCGACCTCGCGTGCCTCGGCGCCGCGTTCCTCCTGCTCGAGACGCGGGCGGTGACGTGGTCGGCGCTGCTGTTCGGCACCACCTGGGTGGTCAACGCGATCGTGTTCGCCGGCGTGCTCCTCGTGGTGCTCCTCGCGGTGGAGGTCACCCGGCGGATGAAGCGGCGGCCGTCGAGACCCGTCGCCTTCGGCCTGCTCGGGCTGACGCTGCTCATCGCCTGGCTCGTGCCGACGTCGTGGCTGCTCGAGCCTGCCGATCGGGCTCCGCGTGATCGTCGCCGTGGCCATCGCGTTCGGCCCGGTCTTCGCGTCCAACATCGTGTTCGCGACGCGCTTCGACACGACCGAGGACGCGACGGGTGCGTTCGCGGCCAACCTGCTCGGCGCGATGGTCGGCGGGTGCCTGGAGTACCTCGCGCTGATCGTCGGCTATCCGGCGCTGCTCGGCCTCGCCGCGCTGCTCTACCTCGGCGCGTTCCTGCTCGGCCCGAAGGTGAAGGCGCCGGTCCCCGTCGGCTGACCTCAGCCGGGCGGGCGCCGGTCGCGCTCCATCCACGTCTCCGGCTTGGCCAGGGGCGTGAACCCCTGGCGGGCGTAGACCTCGTGCGCGTCACGGGTCGCCAGCAGCTGCCGCTGCGCCCCGGTGGCCTCCACCGCGTCGACACGGTCGCGACCAGCCACGAGCCGATCCCCCGACCGCGGTAGGCCTCGGTCACGATGACGTCGCAGATCCACGCGAACGTCGCGCGGTCGGTGACCGCGCGGGCGAAGCCGATCTGCGCGCCGCCGTCGTACACGCCGAACACCCAGGAGCCGCGCACCGAGGCCTCGACGGCCTCGCGGGTGCGGCTGTTCGGCCCAGTAGCCCTGCCCACGACCAGGGCGTAGGTGACGTCGAGGTCGACGCGGTCGGGGTCGTCGTCGATGACGAGCCCGTCGTCGCGACGGGCGAGGACGCTCACGCGGACGCCGTCAGGACTGCGCGGCCTGGAACTTCGCCAGCAGGTCGGCGCTGATACGGCCGCGCTCGTTCACCGCGATGCCCTCGCTCTTGGCCCACGCGCGCACCTCGGCGGGGTCGACGCCGCCGGTGCTCTTGCCGGTGGTCCGGCCGCCGGCGAGCCCGAGCGGCGGCCGCCGCCGATGCGTCGGCCGTGGCCGACGTACGGCGCGAGCAGGTCGCGCAGGCGCGCGGCGTTGTCGTGGGTCAGGTCGATCTCGTAGGAGACGCCGTCGAGGGAGAAGGTGACCGTCTCGTCGGCGGTGCCGCCGTCGAGGTCGTCCACGAGCACGACTTGGACCTTCTGAGCCATGGCGCACCATTCCTGTCGCGTATTCCGGTGTTTGTCCGAGATTCCCCGGAGCGGGAAAAGGAAAGCACAGGAAAGCCCGGGGATGAAATTCAGCAGAAGAATTCACTCGGACGAGATATCCACAGGATGGGGATTACCGGTGGAAAGTCGAAATACGTCGTCCAGAAATGGGGGGGCCTTCTTGATGCCCCTCCGGGCGGCGAGCGGGCTTCCGCGACCCCGGTAGGCTTCCCCTCGGTGCGTCAGTGACGCCGCGCCGTCCCCTTCACCTCATGCGGACGGACGCTCATGACCGGCGACCTGCACCTCGCTCTCGAGTCCTCCCTCGGCGTCTCCGAGGACACCGCGGCCCTGCGCCGCGACATCCGGGTGCTCGGCGAGCTGCTCGGCGCGACCCTCGTGCGCCAGGAGTCGGCGTCGCTGCTCGGGCTCGTCGAGCAGATCCGCGTGACCGCCCGTGCCGACCTCGGCGAGACCTCCGACCTGCTCGCGGGCCTCGACGTCGAGACCGCGACGCGGCTGGCGCGGGCGTTCTCGACCTACTTCCACCTCGCCAACGTGACCGAGCAGGTGCACCGCGCCCGCGAGCAGCGCGACGCCCGGCGCGTGGCCGGCGACCCGCTCTCGCGCGCCGCCACCCGCATCTCGGCGGCCATCTCCGCCGGCGAGGTGACGCCGGAGTCGGTGGCCGAGGGCGTCGCGCGCCTGTCGGCCCGGCCGGTGTTCACCGCGCACCCCACCGAGGCCGCGCGGCGCTCGGTGCTGCTCAAGCTGCGCGCGATCGCCGACCTGCTCGACCGGTCCGAGGCCGACGGCATCGGTCTCGACGACGCCCGCGTATCGGCGCGCGCGGCCGAGCTCGTCGACCTGCTCTGGCAGACCGACGAGCTGCGGCTCGACCGCCCCGAGGTGCTCGACGAGGCGCGCAACGCGCTCTACTACCTCGACGACCTCGCGAGCGGGCCGGTGTCGGAGGTGCTCGACGACCTCGCCCACGCGCTGTCGACCGTCGGCGTGAAGCTCCCGTCCGACGCCCGGCCGCTGTCGTTCGGCTCGTGGATCGGCGGCGACCGCGACGGCAACCCGTTCGTGACGCCGGACGTCACCCTGCGCGTGGTCGATCTCGTGCGCGACCACGCCATCCGCGACCTGCTGCCCGTGATCGACAAGCTGCTCGAGGACCTCTCGGTGTCCGAGCGGCTCAACGAGGTGACGCCCGAGCTGCGCGCCTCGCTCGACGCCGACCTCGCCACGCTCACCGAGCTCGACCCCCGCTACCGGCGGCTGAACGCCGAGGAGCCCTACCGGCTCAAGCTCACCTGCGTGCGCGCCAAGCTCGTGAACACCCGCGCCCGCATCACCGGCGGCACCGCCGCACCGTCCGGGCCGCGACTACCTGTCCACGCGCCGACCTGCTCGACGACCTCATGCTCGTGCAGACCTCGCTCGAGGCCAACCGCGGCGAGCTCGCCGCGCGCGGGGTGGTCGCCCGGGCGATCCGCTCGGTGGCCGCCTTCGGGCTGTCGCTCGTCACCCTCGACGTGCGCGAGCACGCGTCGATGCACCACAGCGCCGTCGCGAAGCTCGTCGACCGCCTCGGCGAGCAGGGCTGGCGCTACGAGGACCTGCCGCGCGAGCACCGGCTGCGGCTGCTGTCGGCCGAGCTCGCGTCGCGCCGGCCGCTCGCCCCCACGCCGCCGCCGCTCGAGGGCGACGACCTGCGCACCTACGGCGCGTTCGTCGCGATCCGCGAGGCGCTCGACCAGTACGGCCCCGAGGTCTGCGAGACCTACATCATCTCGATGACCAAGGGCGTCGACGACGTCCTCGCCGCCGTCGTGCTCGCGCGCGAGGCCGGCCTCGTCGACATCGCCGGCGGTGTCGCCCGGATCGGCTTCGTCGCCGCTGCTCGAGACCGTCGACGAGCTGCGGCGCGCCGGCGACCTGCTCGACGACCTGCTGTCGGACCCGTCGTACCGGCAGATCGTGGCGCTGCGCGGCGACGTGCAGGAGGTCATGCTCGGCTACTCCGACTCCAACAAGGACGCCGGCATCACGACGTCGCAGTGGGAGATCCACCTCGCCCAGCGCCGGCTGCGCGACGTCGCGCGCGCGCACGGCGTGCGGCTGCGCCTGTTCCACGGCCGCGGCGGCACGGTCGGCCGCGGCGGCGGTCCGACCTACGAGGCGGTGCTCGTCGCAGCCGTGGGGCGTGCTCGACGGCGAGATCAAGCTGACCGAGCAGGGCGAGGTCATCTCCGACAAGTACCTGCTGCCCGCGCTCGCGCGCGAGAACCTCGAGCTGCTGCTCGCCGCCGTGGTCGAGGCGACCGTGCTGCACCAGCAGCCGCGCGCGAACGCGTCGAACGCTCGCGCGCTGGGACCCGGCCATGGACCTCGTGTCGGCCGAGGCGCAGAAGGCGTACCGCGCGCTCGTCGACGACCCCGACCTGCCGCGCTACTTCGCCACCTCCACGCCGGTCGAGGAGCTCGGCCGACATGCACCTCGGCTCGCGCCCCGCGCGTCGCGCGTCGGCCGACGCCGGCATCGAGTCGCTGCGCGCCATCCCGTGGGTCTTCGGCTGGACGCAGTCGCGGCAGATCGTGCCGGGCTGGTTCGGCGTCGGCTCGGGCCTGCGCGCCGCCCGCGAGGCCGGGCTCGGCGACGCGCTGCACGAGATGCACGCCGACTGGCACTTCTTCCGCAACTTCATCTCCAACGTCGAGATGACGCTCGCCAAGACCGACCTCGCGGTCGCCCGCGAGTACGTCGACGCCCTCGTGCCCGCCGAGCTGCAGCACGTGTTCGACGCCATCGAGGCCGAGCACGCGCTCACGGTCGCCGAGGTGCTCGCGCTCACCGGCGAGACCGAGCTGCTCGGCGCGCAGCCCACGCTCGCCTCCACCCTCGCCACCCGCGACCGCTACCTGCTGCCGCTGCAGCTCCTGCAGGTGCAGCTGCTCGCCCGGGTCCGCGGCGCCCGCGCCGTCACCGCCGACGCCGTACAGGCCAGCGCCGCCGAGCCCGGCGCCGACCAGGCACCGGCCGAGCACCCCGAGGTCGAACCCGTCCTGCGCCGGGCGCTCCTGCTGACCGTCAACGGCATCGCCACCGGCCTGCGCAACACCGGCTGACGACGTCTCACGCACCGACAGTGCCAGAAACCGCACGCACTTTCGGTCAGCTTCGGTGGGTGCAGGCGCCGGCGTTCGTGAACGGCTCGGTTCGCCGACTCCCGCAGACGGCGGACAATGGACCCATGACCTCCGCCGAGAGCCTGTTCGACCTCAGCTACACCACCCCGGCCGGGCAGGAGGTGCCGCTGGCGCAGTACGCCGGCCGCCCGGTGCTCGTGGTCAACACGGCCAGCAAGTGCGGCCTCACGCCGCAGTACGAGGCGCTCCAGGCCCTGCACGCGGAGTACGCCGACCGCGGCCTCGTGGTGCTCGGCTTCCCCTGCGATCAGTTCGCGCACCAGGAGCCCGGCGACGACGCCGCGATCGAGCAGTTCTGCACGATCAACTACGGCGTCACGTTCCCGCTGTCGACCAAGGTCGACGTCAACGGCCGCAGCACCCATCCCGTGTTCGGATTCCTGAAGAAGCGCGGCGGCGGCCTGCTGTCGTCCACGATCAAGTGGAACTTCACCAAGTTCCTCGTCGCACCCGACGGCACCACGGTCACGCGCTACGCGCCGAAGACCGACCCGGCAGTCCTTGCGCGACGACATCGAGGCCGTCCTCCCCGCGCGTACGACGTAACCGCTTCTGCTGCACGCGACGTCGTCCACGAGCTGGCCGCGAGGGGTCGCTAGAGGACCAGGAGCATGCGGTGGTTGCCGAGGGTGTTGGGCTTCACCCGCTCGAGGTCGAGGAACTCCGCGACGCCTTCGTCGTAGGACCGCAGGAGCTGCTCGAAGACGTCGTGGTCGACCGGCGTGCCGTCGATCTCGACGAAGCCGTGCCGGCCGAAGAACTCGGTCTCGAAGGTCAGGCAGAACACCTTCTCCACGCCGAGGTCGCGGGCGCGACCGATGAGCTCGGTGAGCAGCACGCCGCCGACGCCCTTGCCGCGTACGCCGGATCCACGGCCACCGTGCGCACCTCGGCGAGGTCCTCCCAGATCACGTGCACCGCACCGCACCCCACGACCTCGCCGTCGAGCTCGCCGACGATGAACTCCGGCACGTCCTCGTAGAGCGTCACCGTCGCCTTCGACAGCAGTCGGCGGTCGGGCGCGTAGGTGTCGACGAGCGCGCGGATCGCGCGCACGTCGGAGGTGCGCGCGGCACGAACGACGACGCGTGAGGCCGGGCTCATTCGGGCTTCACGAGCGGGAACAGGATCGTCTCGCGGATGTTGAGGCCGGTGAGGTTCATCAGCAGCCGGTCGATGCCCACGCCGACGCCGCCCGAGGGCGGCATGCCGAACTCGAGCGCGCGCAGGAAGTCCTCGTCGACCTGCATCGCCTCGACGTCGCCGCCGGCCTTGAGCAGCGACTGCGCCACGAGCCGCTCGCGCTGGATCACCGGGTCGACGAGCTCGGAGTAGCCGGTGCCCTGCTCGTTGCCGTCGATGTAGAGGTCCCACTTCTCGACGACGCCGGGCTGCGTGCGGTGGCCGCGCACGAGCGGCGAGGTGTCCTCGGGGTAGTCGTAGACGAACGTCGGGCGCGTGAGGTGCTCGACCACGTGGTGCTCGAGCAGCTCCTCGACGTACTTGCCGGCGACCCAGGTCTTCTCGGGCTCGATGCCGACCGCCTCGCACAGCTCGCGCAGCTCGTAGACCGGTGTGGCCGGCGTGATCTCGCGACCGACCGCCTCGGACACCGACGGGTAGACGTAGACCTCGTCCCAGTCGCCGGAGAAGTCGCGCTCCTCCCCGTCGTACCGCGTGAACTGCAGCGAGCCGTACGCCGAGAGCGTCGCCTCCTGGATCAGCTCGCGCGTCATCGCCGCGTTGGTGCGGTAGTCGGCGTACTCCTCGTAGTACTCGAGCATCGCGAACTCCGGCGAGTGCGTGGAGTCGGCGCCCTCGTTGCGGAAGTTGCGGTTGATCTCGAACACCCGCTCGAGGCCGCCGACGATGCAGCGCTTGAGGAACAGCTCCGGCGCGATGCGCAGGTAGAGGTCCATGTCGAAGGCGTTCGAGTGCGTGACGAACGGACGCGCGGTGGCGCCGCCGTGCAGCGTCTGCAGCATCGGCGTCTCGACCTCGAGGAAGCCGCGGCGCGCGAAGCTCTCGCGCAGCGAGGCGACCACCGCTACGCGCAGGCGCGCCACCTCGCGCGCCTGCGGGCGCACGATGAGGTCGACGTAGCGCTGGCGCACGCGGGTCTCCTCGGCCAGCGGCTTGTGCTCGACCGGCAGCGGTCGCAGCGTCTTGGCCGCGAGCGCCCAGGAGTCGGCGAGCACGAGAGCTCGCCGCGCCGCGACGTGATCACCTCGCCCGTCACGCGCACGTGGTCGCCGAGGTCGACGTCGGACTTCCACTCCGCGAGGCGGTCCTCGCCCACCTTGTCGAGCGAGAGCATCGCCTGGATCTCCGCGCCGCCGCCGGCGCGCAGCGTCGCGAAGCAGAGCTTGCCGGTGTTGCGCACGAAGATGACGCGGCCGGCGACCGAGACGATCTCGCCGGTGGCGGTGTCGGGCTCGAGACCGGGGTGGGCGGCGCGCACCTCGGCGATCGAGTGGGTGCGCGGCACCGAGACGGGGTAGGCGTCCTGACCCGAGTCGAGGAGGCGCTGGCGCTTCTCCCGGCGGACCCGGATCTGCTCGGGGAGGTCGTCCTCGGCATCGACGGGCGCGGCGGGCTGGTCAGTCATGCGCGCAAGGTTATCGGGGCCCCGGAGCGCGCCTCGCAGGGATAACGTCGCGGCGTGACCGAGCCCAGCTACCAGGACCGCCGCCTCTCCTTCGGGGCCTCGGCCGACCGGTACGACGCCCTGCGCCCGGGCTACCCGGCGTACGCCCTCGTCTGGGGCCTGCACGGCGCCACCCGCACGGTCCGCGACGTCGCCGACGTCGGCGCGGGCACCGGTCTGCTCACGCGGTCGCTGGTCGACCTCGGCCTCGACGTCCGCGCCTACGAGCCCGACGCCGGGATGCTCGACCAGCTCGGCGCCGCCCTCCCCGGTGTGCCGCGGGCCCAGGCGCCGGCCGAGTCGCTGCCTCTTCCCGACGAGTCGCTCGACGCCGTCACCGCGGCCCAGGCCTGGCACTGGTTCGACCACGCGGCGTGCCGCGGCCGAGTTCACACGGGTGCTGCGCCCCGGCGGCGTCATCGTGCTGCTGTGGAACATGCGCGACACCCGGGTGCCGTGGATGGACGCGCTGTCGGACATCGTCGACGGCGGGGACTCGTTGCCGTTCCAACCGCACGGAGGCGTTCGAGGCGATCGACGCCGTGCTCCCCGGCGTCGCGCGCGCCGACATCCCGCACACGGTGCTCATGACGCCCGACCAGGTGGTCGGCCTGATCTCGACGTACTCCTACGTCTACCTGCGGGAGGACGCCGACGACCTGTACGCCGCGGTGCGCGAGCTCATGGCCACGCACCCGCAGACGCGCGGGCGTGCGCTGGTCGAGTTCCCGTACGTGACGGCGACGTACCGCTGGCTGCGGCCCTAGACGTTCTTGTCGTACACGAGCCGCAGGCCCTGCAGCGTGAGGTCGGGGCGGTGCACGGTGACGGTGGACGACTCGCGGATGACGACGGGCGCGAGGCCGCCGGTGGCGATGACCGCGGTGACCGAGCCGCCGAGCTCGGCGATGATGCGCGTCGACGATGCCGTCGACCTGGCCGGCGAAGCCGTAGAGCGCGCCCGACTGCAGCGCCTCGACCGTGTTCTTGGCGATGACCGAGCGCGGCGCGACGAACTCGACCTTGCGCAGCTGGGCGGCGCGCGAGGCGAGCGCGTCGAGCGAGATCTCGACGCCCGGCGCGAGCGCGCCGCCGAGGAACTCGCCCTTGGCCGAGACGACGTCGAAGTTCGTCGAGGTGCCGAAGTCGACGACGATGCACGGGCCGCCGTAGAGGTGGTGCGCCGCGAGCGTGTTGGCGATGCGGTCGGCGCCGACCTCCTTCGGGTTGTCCATGAGCACCGGCACGCCGGTCTTGCGCGCCCGGCTCGACGATCACGTGCGGCACGTGGCCGTAGTAGCGCTCGAGCATCGTGCGCATCTCGCGCAGCACCGCGGGCACGGTCGAGCACAGCGCGACGCCGGTGACGTCGGGGTCGTCGCGCAGCAGGCCGCGGAAGGTGAGGCGGTACTCGTCGGCGGTCGAGCGGGCGTCGGTCTTGACGCGGTACGACCGCACGCAGCTCCTCGCCGTCGAACAGGCCGAGGACGGTGTTGGTGTTGCCGACGTCGATCGCGAGCAGCATGCGGGTCTCCGTAGGTCGTGGTCGCCCCCCACGAGGGTGGGGCGCCGGTTGAGCTGACGGTGGAGCGGATCCGTTGGGGAGGTCTGAGTGCCTCTTAGGCAGCCTGGGGCACCTTCATCGGGAAATCACAGGGGGCGGAGGTCGGCGCCGATGTCGAGCACCGGGGCGGAGTGGGTGAGGGCGCCGACGGCGACGTAGTCGACGCCGGTGGCGCCGACCTCGGCCGCGTCGGGGAGGGTGAGGCCGCCGGAGGCCTCGAGCAGCGCGCGCTCGTGGCCGTGGGCGAGCGCGTGCTCGCGGGCGATGCCGACGGCGAGGCGCATCTGGTCGGGCTTGAAGTTGTCGAGCAGCACGAGGTCGGCGCCGGCGTCGAGCACCTCGGTGAGCTGGCCGAGCGAGTCGACCTCGACCTCGACGGCGAGGCCGGGGAACATCGCGCGCACCGGCCTCGAACGCCGCGGCCACTCCGCCGGCGGCGACGACGTGGTTGTCCTTCACCAGCGCCGCGTCCGACAGCGACATGCGGTGGTTGACGCCGCCGCCGCAGCGCACGGCGTACTTCTCGAGCACGCGCAGGCCCGGCGTGGTCTTGCGGGTGTCGCGCACCTTGGCGCCGGTGCCCTCGAGCGCGTCGGCCCACTGCGCGGTCGCCGTCGCCACGCCGGACAGGTGGCAGAGCAGGTTGAGCGCGGTGCGCTCGGCGGTGAGCAGGTCGCGGGTGCGGCCCTGCGCGTCACGAGGACGTCGCCGTGGCCCACGCGCGGTGCCGTCGGGCGTCACGACCGACACCGTCGGCGTCGCCGTCGGACACCGCGTCGAACACCGCGGCGGCCACGGGTGCCCCGCCGACGACGCCGGCGCCGCGCGCCACGAGGTCGAGCGTCGAGCGCTGCTCGGCCGGCACGGTCGCGGCCGACGTGACGTCGACCCCGCCGTCGAGGTCCTCCGCGACGGTCGAGCGCACGAGCGCCTCGACGTACGCCGGATCGAGGCCCGCGGCCTCGAGGGCCGCGACCACGCCGCTGCTCAGGCTCATGCCTGCTCCTCCGTCGAGCCGATCGCCGCTGCCACCGGCACGTCCTCGCGGACGGTCACGAGCACCCCGTCGTCGTCGAGCCGCGAGACGAGCCGCACGTGCCAGTGCGCGTCGTCGGTGTCGGGGAAGTCCTCGCGCCAGTGCGACCCGCGGGTCTCCTTGCGCATCTTGGCGTTCGCGGCGAGCACGGTGGCGACCGCGTGCAGGTTGGTGGTCTCCCACGCCTTGGTGCGCGGGTCGCCGGTGACGCTCGTGCGCGAGCGGCGTCGAGCACGCCGAGGCTGGTCGACATCGAGTCGCGCGAGCGCAGCACGCCGACGCCCTCGGTCATCGCGGCCTGGAGCGACCGGCGCGCCGCCTCGCTCATGAGCACGCCGTCACCGCGCGGCGGCAGCGGGATCGCGGCGCTCGGGCAGGCCCTCGGCGAGCACGTCGCCGATGCGCGAGGCGAAGACGAGCCCCTCGAGCAGCGAGTTGGACGCGAGCCGGTTGGCGCCGTGCACGCCGGTGCACGCGCACTCGCCGACGGCGTACAGCCCGCGCACCGACGAGCGGCCGTGGACGTCGGTGCGCACGCCGCCGGACGCGTAGTGCTGCGCCGGCGCCACCGGGATGAGGTCGGTGCCCGGGTCGACGCCGATCGCACGCAGCGACGCGAGGATCGTCGGGAACCGCTTCTCCCACATCTCGGTGCCGAACTCGCGGGCGTCGAGCCACACGTGCTTGGCGCCGGTCTCGCGCATGCGGCGCATGATCGCCTTCGCCACGACGTCGCGCGGGGCGAGGTCGGCGAGCGGGTGCTGGCCCTCCATGAAGCGCGATGCCGGCGTCGTCGCGCAGCACCGCGCCCTCGCCGCGGACCGCCTCGCTGACGAGCGGCTGCTGCCCCTCGGCGCCGGGCCGGTCCAGAGCACGGTCGGGTGGAACTGCACGAACTCGAGGTCGGCCACCGCGGCGCCCGCGCGCAGCGCGAGCGCGACGCCGTCGCCGGTGGCGACGGACGGGTTGGTCGACATGCTGAACACCTGGCCGAGCCCGCCGGTCGCGAGCACGACCGCCGGCGCGAGCACCGCGCCGACGCCGTCGTGCTGCCCCTCGCCCATGACGTGCAGCGTGAGGCCCTGCGCGGCGCCGCGGTCGTCGACGAGCAGGTCGAGCGCGAGCGCGTTCTCGATCACGCTCGATGCCGGCCTTGCCCGCGACCGCGGCGACGAGGGCGCGCGAGATCTCGGCGCCGGTCGCGTCGCCGCCGGCGTGCGCGATGCGGTCGCGCAGGTGGCCGCCCTCGCGGGTCAGCGCGATGTCGCCGCTCTCGTCGGTGTCGAAGCGCGCGCCGAGCGCGATGAGGCGGCGTACGGCGTCGGGGCCCTCGGTCACGAGGGCGCGCACGGCCGCCGGGGTCGCACAGGCCCGCGCCGGCGACGAGGGTGTCGACCTCGTGCTCGGCGGGCGAGTCGTCCGGCGAGAGCGCGGCGGCGATGCCGCCCTGCGCCCAGCGGGTCGAGCCCTCGTCGACCTGGGCCTTGGTCACGAGCAGCACGCGGTAGCCGGCGGCGCGGGCGTGCAGCGCGGTGGTGAGGCCGGCGACGCCGGAGCCCGACGACGACGACGTCGGCCTCGAGGGTCCAGCCGGGAGCGGGCGCGGCGAGGCGCCGCGGGAGACGGATCACGCGTGGCCGCCGATCGAGATGCGGATGTTGTCGAGCAGGCGCGTCGGTGCCGACGCGGACGGCGAGCAGCAGCCGCGCCTCGCCGTCCTCGGGCGGTGCGCCGAGCATCGGATCGGTGACGACGGCGTAGTCGGTGACGATGCCGTCGTGCTCGTCGAGGAACGACTGCACGGCGCTCACCACGTCGCGCGCGCTGCCGCCGGACCGGGCGACGCCGGACCCGACGTCGAGCGCCTGCGGCACGGTGAGCGCGAGGTGGCGTTCGTCGGCGCTGAGGTAGGCGTTGCGGCTCGACAGCGCGAGCCCGTCGTCGGCCCGCACGGTCGGCACGCCGACGACCTCGACCGGCAGGTCGAGGTCGCGCACCATGCGCCTCACGAGCACGAGCTGCTGGTAGTCCTTCTCGCCGAACAGCGCGACGTCGGCGCCGGTGATGTGCAGCAGCTTCTGCACCACGGTGAGCACGCCGCGGAAGTGGCCGGGGCGCACGGCGCCCTCGAGCAGCGTGCCGATCGCGCCGGGGTCGACCGTGACGAGCGGGTCGCCGCCGCGGTAGATGCCCTCGACGTTCGGGGCGAAGACGAGGTCGACTCCCTCGCCCGCGCAGAGGTCGACGTCGGCCTCGAGCGAGCGCGGGTACTTCGCGAGGTCCTCGTCCGCCCCGAACTGCGTGGGGTTCACGAAGATCGACGCAGTCACGTGGCCGCCGGGCCCGGCGAGCACGCGGCCGGCGCGCATGAGCGCGGCGTGGCCGTCGTGCAGCGCACCCATCGTCGGCACGAGCACGCGCTTGGTGCCGGCGGGGAGTCCGGCGTACGCGGCCCGGAGCGAGGTGCGCGACTGCACCACCCGCGTCTCGCCGCTCATCGCTTCTCCTCCTCGGTCGCGACCAGCACGTCGAGCAGGGCCTCGGCGCTGGCGGCCTTCAGCGTGCCAGCAGCGAGCGCGCGGTCGGCCGTGACGCGCGCGAGCGCGACGTACGCCGTCCGCGCCTCGGGCGACACCTCGCCGATCGCGCGGACGTGCGCAGCGACGGTACCGGCGTCGCCACGCGCGACGGGCCCGGTGAGCGCCGCGTCGCCGTGGCGCAGCGCGTTGTCGAGCGCAGCCGACATCAGCGGCGCGACGAGCCGCGCGGGGTGCTCGACGCCGGCGGACGCGAGCAGGTCGAGGGTCTGCGCGACGAGCGTGACGAGGTGGTTCGCGCCGTGCGCGAGCGCCGCGTGGTAGAGCGCGCGGCTGCCCTCCTCCACCCACACCGGCTCGCCGCCCATCTCCACGACGAGCGCCTCCGCGACCGGCCGCAGCTGGTCGGGCGCGGTCACGCCGAACGGGCAGCCGGTGAGCCGCGCGAGGTCGAGCGATGTGCCGGTGAGCGTCATCACCGGGTGCAGCGCGAGCGGCAGCGTGCCCTGCCGCGTCGCGGGGTCGAGCACGCCGTAGCCGTGGCGGCCGCTCGCGTGCGCGACGAACTGGCCCAGGCGGAACGACGACGTCTCCGCGAGCCCCGCGACGAGCCCGGGCAGCACGTCGTCCGGGACGGTGAGCAGCACGAGGTCGGCTGCGGCGAGCACGTCGACCACGGGCACCAGGGGAACACCCGGCAGCAGGGCCTCGGCGCGCAGCCTGCTCGTGTCGCTGACGGCGTACGCCGCGACCACGGGATGACCGGCGCGCGCGAGCGCGGCACCGAGCACGGCACCCGCACGACCGGTGCCGACGACACCGACGCGCAGGCGCGGCGGTGCGCCGTCCTGCGTGGGGTCTGCGTCGGTCACGAGCGGCCTCTCGTTCCGGTCCCTCGCGGGTACCGGTCGGTGACTGGGTGGGCGAGCGTCTGCCGAACGCGGCCAGCCTAACGACGCCGGTAGCGTGCCCGTGTGCCGACCACGCCCCCTGCGCCAGACACCGCCGCTGCGGTGCCGTGGTCGATCGCGTGGCAGCGCGCGGCGTCGTCGTTCTACGCCGGTGCCGGCGGGCGCGCCGCGCAGGATCCCGCGGCGCACTTCCGCACCTCCGCGCACGTCGGGTCCAGCGCTCGGCTGCCGCGCTCGCGCGGCTGCTGCTCGCCGTCGACACCGCGCTCGGCCGGCCCGACCCCCTCGACCTCGTCGACGTCGGCACGGGCGGCGGCGAGCTGCTCGTCTCGGTGCTCGCCGCGCTGCCGCCGTCGGTCGGGTCGCGGCTGCGGATCACCGCCGTCGACGTACGCCGCCGGCCGGTCGGCCTCGACCCGCGCATCCGCTGGATCGAGGGCTGGGCGCCCGATGCCGTGCCCCGCGGCCTGCGCGGCCTGCTCGTGGCGCACGAGCTGCTCGACGACGTGCCGTGCGACGTCGTGTCGGTGGACGCCTCCGGTGTCCCGCGGCTCGTCCTCGTGGACGCGTCCGGTGCCGAGGCGCTGGGGCCTGCGCTGACCGACGACGAGGCGTGGGCGGCGTACGGCCTCGACGCCGCGCGCGCCCGCGCCTGGCTGTCGGCGTGGTGGCCGCTCGCCTCGTCGGGCGACCGCGCGGAGATCGGACTTCCGCGCGACGACCTCTGGCAGGACGTGGTGTCGTGCCTCGACGCCGGCATCGCGCTCGCCGTCGACTACGGCCACACCCGCGCGACGCGCCCCTCCGACGGCTCGCTCACCGGCTACCGCGCAGGCGACGTCGTGGCGCCGGTGCCTGACGGCTCGTGCAACCTCACCGCTCACGTGGCCGTCGACGCGCTCGCGCACCGGGCCGGCGCATCCGTCGTCCGCCAGCGCGACGCGCTGCTCTCGCTCGGGGTCGACGCGTCGCTGCCGGGCCACGCGCTCGCGGTCAGCGATCCCCCGGCGTACCTCGAGGCTCTGGCTGCTGCCTCCGACGCCGCCGAGCTCCTCGACCCGAACGGCCTCGGCGCCTTCTGGTGGATCCGCACCGACGTCTGACCGGCTTCTGCCCACCGCAGCCTCCCCGATCGCGATCGGCACGGGTGGATACGAAGTGGCAGTCAGATCGCGCTGTACACGACGCGTCTCGACTACCGGTTCACACGAGGCGACGCCGCACGCCGGAGGATCGGCGGCCGTAGGGGCTCAGACTCGACAGGCGTGTGGCCGGGATGACGACGTGGTCGTCCCGGCAAGGTGGATCGGATGGAGGGGCAGCGCGTTGCGCTGAGGGTCCGCGCCGTGCGCGGCAGAGTGCAGGCGCCCTGAGATCGCAGCTCCCCCGCTGGGGTCTCAGCGCTGGGATCGGTCGGGAGGTCGGGCGTAGGCGGCCGTGCCGGAGTAGCGGGATCCTCGACCTCGCTCCGGTGGGTCGAACCGGAAGTAGTCGGGGTGCCCCGCGTCGTGCCGGTCGTCGATCGCGATTCGCCAGCCGCCCTCGTGGACGAGCATGTGGTGGGCTCGGCAGAGAAGCACCATGTTCGACAGGCAGGTCGGGCCGCCGAGCTCCCACTCGAGCACGTGGTGGGCCTCGCACCTGCTGGGGTCCACGCGGCACCCGGGGAACCGGCAGTGCCGGTCGCGCACCTCGAGCGCGCGGCGGAGGGTCAGGGGTGCGGTGCGGTAGACGCGACCGTGGCAGAAGACGTGGTGCTGGCGCGTCAGCAGCGCGAGAGGGCTGGGGAGCCCGTCGCCCGCTGGCTCCGCGAGGCCTGTGAGGTCGACCGGGCCGAGGACCAGCGGCAGCTCGTCGCGCGGGTCGATCCCGCAGCCGTCCGCGACCCGGCCGAAGCGCGAGATCCGCAGGGCCGCACCCGACAGGTCCGGGCTCGAGCCGGTGGTGACGATCTCGGTGACCCGCGCGTTGCACAGGATCCGCTCGACCGCCTGCGCCGGGACCGGGATCGGGGCGTCGGCCGCCGGAGCCACGATCTCGCCGCCGAGGCCGGAGTCGAGTGCGCCCTGCTCGGCGATGATCGTGACGTGCGGCGATGCACCGTGCAGGGTGCCGAGGCCCGCGAGGTCGGGGTTGCCGAGCAGACCGCGCACGAGCTCGTCGAAGGCCTCCGCCCACAGCCGGTCTCGCGCGTGACGGCGCCGGCGGGTGTCCTCGGCGTCGTCACCGGTGGGCTGCTCGTCCTCGCGCAATGACCCGGACCGGTAGCGCTGGTCGACGAGCCGCTCGAGGATCGTCACGAACGCGACCCCGGTCTCGATGGGGACGTTGCCGTGGATGACGTACTGGTCGCCGACCTGCGCGCAGCGCAGACGTGCCTGCTCGAACGACTCCAGCGCCTTGCGAGCGGCAGACTCTGGGTCGAGCGCGTCGAGCAGCCTCTTGCCGGCCGCGACCACGTCCGCGACCGGGAGGGTGCGGGCCAGCGGCAGCATGATCGCCTCGCCCGCCGCGCGGGCATCGGCGCGATCGGCCTTCTCGACGTCGGCGACCGCACGGTCGACCGCCTCGGTGACGGCCTGGGCCGCGTCGATGCCGATCTCACCGGCGAGCACGGCGGCTCGCACGTCGGGGTAGCGGTCGAGCGCGCGGCCCTGCCCGACCACGGCCGACGCGTGGCCCTTCGACAGGCCGACTCCGGCCAGGAGGTAGGCATGCAAGGACGCGAAGCCCTGCGCGCGGAGCTCCTTCGAGTCGTCGGCGCGCTTGCCGAGCGACGCGGCCGCGGCCTGGCCCACCGAAAGTGCGCCGAGCAGCTCGCCGGTCAGCGCGGCGCACCGCGCGCCGGAGAGGGTGCGGTGCTCCCCCGCGGCGACAGCAGCACCGATTCGACCGAGCACCGCGCCGGCCTCGCGCACGTCACCGACTAGGTCGGTGACAGGGGGCAGGGTGGCGGTGCTCATGGACCTAATCGTACACCTGTATTATGACAGCGCAACCCCTGAAGCCCAACAATCCCAACGAGTTTCGCCGTTCTCTATCCACAGGCGAGCGCCTCCGGTGTGTCGTCCACAGGACCGGCAACGGCTGATGTGACAGCCGCCAAACCAGCCGATCCACCACCGCCCCACCGCTCGCCCGTTGCGCGGCGTCGGGCGTGAACGTTCGGTCGCCACGACCGCCGCCGGTGCAGGCATGCGATATTCGACGGCATGGAACGCGTCTCAGGTATCGGGGGCTACTTCTTCCGCGCCGCGGACCCGGAGGCTCTGGCCGCCTGGTACGAGGCCAATCTCGGCATCGTCGGGGTGGGCGGCGCACCGTGGGAGCAGGAGGCGGGCATGACCGTCTTCGCACCCTTCCCGGCCGACACCGACTACTTCGGCCGCCGCGAGCAGCAGACGATGCTCAACTTCCGCGTCACCGACCTCGACGCCATGCTCGCCCAGCTGCGGGCGGCCGGCGCAACGGTCGAGGACGACGTGATCGACGAGAGCTACGGCCGGTTCGGGTACGCCGTCGATCCCGAGGGCAACCGGTTCGAGCTCTGGCAACCGCTCGACCCGACGGGGTCGTGATCGCGGGCGGAGTCGGGCCGTGCCGCCTATCGCGGAGGGTGCCTCCGGCCCTGCGCACCAGCCGACGCCAGGGCCGCCATCGATCCGGTGAGCGCCGCGTGGTCGAGAACGACGCCGTCGTCGTACCGGCCTATGCCGCCTCCGGTGAACAGCCCGGTGGACAGATCCCGAGCCTCAGCCCAGACCCGCGTGAGGTAGGCGCGGCACCATTCCCGTAGCCCGGCATCCGGCCGGACAGCGTCGAGGAGCAGCAGCTCACGCACGAGGATCGCGTTGAAGGCCGGCGGGTGCGCCCACAGCCGGTCGTCGTCGAACACGGATACGACGCGAGTGGCGAGATCGACCGCGTCGTCGTGGCGCCCTAGGTCGGTCCTGAGCCCTACGAGCAGGGCCTGGTTGTACGAGTAGACCGCCGGATCCACGCTGCCATCCGGTCGACGACTGTCCGCAACGAGCCCGTCCGCGCCCACGAGCCCCTCAAGGAACGCCGCGCAGCCGCGAGCCAGCCTGACGAGGTCCTCGCTCGTACCCGGGTCGGCCGAAGCCGCGAGTCGCGACGCGACGAGGCCGGTCGAGCCCGTCGAGCACGCGTGCAGGGCGTCGCCGCCCTCGACCCAGCGGACGCCGACCTCGCCCCCTGCGATGGTCACGCATCCCTCGCGTAGGAAGCCCAGCAGCCGGGCAGCGCCGCCGGCATCGCCGTGAGCCAGCAGCGCGAGGCCGACCCACGCGTTGTCGTCGAAGTAGCGACGCCTGCCCCTCGGCCGTTCCGCGTACGCCGTCCCTCGTCGGTACGACTCGAGCGTCCGCAGCAGGGCCGGGGACTCCACGGCGTCGACTGCGGACGCGGCATGCAGCACCTGGCTGAAAGGCCACAGCGGCACCGCCCGCAGGCCGCGCGGCTCCCGCACGACGCGCCGACCCCGGCATCCGAGGAATGCGCGCCGCGCCAGCGCAGCCCAGGCATCGTCGGAACGGGCGCGCCACAACGCCGCCTCAGGAGAGGGAGCCGCGGACGTCACAACGACAGCATGCGGGACCTCCGCGAGGTGCGCCGCTCCCCTGGCAGTCGACCGCGGCCGTCAGTGGACGGTGCCGACCTTCAGCGCCGTGAACCGCACCATCGTCATCGACGCATCCGCAGGGAGGCCGCCGACCATGGCGCACTGAGCGTCCAGCGTCTGCGCGCCGGCAGTCACGATCACGCCATCCATCGCCACGGCCGGGTTGGTGCCCTGCGCGACGCCAGCGACGTCGGCCTCGATCCACGTCGTCTGGTTCGGCGCGATCCAGGTGGTGGCGGCGCCGGACTTCGTGACGCGGCAGGACAGCGTCGCCGAGCCGTCGGACCCCGACCCGAACCCGGTGAACGACAGCAGGTAGGAGCCGGCCGGCACGTCGAGGGACGCGACCGTGCTGAACGCCGCGTTGTTGATCGCGACGCCGAGGTCGCTCGAGGCGACGTACACGTCGCTCGGACCGGCGGGTCCCGTTGCACCATCGGCGCCGTCCGCCCCGTCAGCACCGTCAGCACCGTCGGTGCCGTCGACGCCGTCGGTGCCGTCAACCCCGTCAGCACCCGCCGGGCCCGTCGCACCGCGAGGACCAGCTGGCCCGACGGGGCCGGTCGCGCCCTGGCCCGAGGTCAGCACGAACTTCTCCTGGCCCGGGCGGCATGGCGTCCACCAGCGCACCTGGGTCACCTCGCCGTTGGACTGCTGGCACCAGATGAGCTTGGTGACCGGCGTCGCGACCGACGGCCCGGTGTGGTCGCTCCACGAGCTGGCCGACGACGCGGCTGCTCCGAGGATCAGGGCCGTGGTGCCCACGACGGCGAGCGAGCGGATGACGAGCGTGCGCATGATGACTCCTCGAGCTCGAGGTACCGGCACCCACGATCGTGACGCTCCGCATTCGCCGTGTCGCGCCAGCGTGATGACTTCCGTGTCAGATGCGGCACAGCGGTCGGGGCCAGCCCGGATCGCCTGGCGCTGGTCGGGCTCGTGCCGTGGACGTACGGTGGTCGCGAGGTGAGCGCGATGAGCGAGTCGGACACCGAACGCTGGGTCGGCGAGGGCGGGCAGCCGCCCGCGCACTCGTACGCCTGGTTCCTCGCCGAGGTCGCCCGCGCCGATCGCGCCGAGCTGCGCGAGCTGTGGCCGCTCGCCGTCGCCAAGCTCGGCCACGACGACGCCTCGCGCCTCTGGCAGGAGGCCCTCTCGGCCTCCGACGCCAGCGAGACCTGACCGCACCGCCCCGGCGGGCTCCGGGGTCGGCCCGCCGGTCCACCCGCGGCGCGGAACACGGGGGAATCCGACGCCGGACGGGCGTGCAGCCGCGAGGCTGTGCCCGTGAGTCGACGTCAGCGCCTGTCGCCGCGCGGGCCAGGTCGAGCCGCGAGCCCCTGGGCGGCCGCGGCCGTCGTGGCCATCACGGTGCTGTGGACCATCCCGACGTTCGGCCTGCTGGTGACGTCGCTGCGACCGAGCGAGAAGTCGGCCTACACCGGATGGTGGGCGGCCTTCCAGGACCGGACCTTCACCACCGAGAACTATCAGGAGGTGCTCTCCGGCGGCGAGACGCTGCCGACCGGGATCACGCCGTACCTCGTCAACTCCCTGGTGATCGCGGCTGCCGGTGGTGGTGATCGGGCTCGTGCTCGCGTGCATGGCGGCGTACGCGCTGGCCTGGTTGCCGTTCCGCGGATCGCGCCTCGTCCTCGCGGGCATCGTGGCGCTGCAGGTGGTGCCCGTACAGATGGCGCTGGTGCCGTTGACCGCGCTCTTCGGGCAGGGCTGGTCGCTCGGGCCGATCCCGATCCTGCCCCGGATCGTGAACCCGTCCACGGGGACGTCGTACCTCGCGGGCACCTACGTGCCGCTGTGGGTCACGCATCTCATGTTCGCGCTGCCGCTCATGGTGTTCCTGCTCTACGGCACGGTGGCGCGGCTGCCGCGCGAGCTGTTCGACGCCGCGAAGGTGGACGGCGCCGCGCACGTGCAGATCTTCCGCCGCCTCGTCCTGCCGCTGGCGACGCCGATGCTCGCCTCGCTGGCGATCTTCGAGTTCCTCTGGATCTGGAACGACCTCATCGTGGCCATCACGTTCTCGACCGGATCACCGGATGTCGCGCCGGTGACGGCGTACCTCGCCGTCCTCAAGGGCGGCTACGGCCAGCAGGAGCACCTGCTCACCGCGGGCGCGTTCGTGGCCATCGTGATTCCCCTGCGTGCTCTTCTTCGCGCTCCAGCGCTACTTCGTCAGGGGCCTGCTCGCCGGATCGGTGGAGAACTGATCCTCAGTCGCTGGGATCGGTTGGCCGGCAGGACCGTGGTCCCGCTCGACG
Source organism: uncultured Actinomycetes bacterium (assembly GCA_963738455.1). Classification (GTDB taxonomy): domain Bacteria; phylum Actinomycetota; class Actinomycetes; order S36-B12; family CAIYMF01; genus Longivirga. Next base: position 592,469 of record CAVTWM010000008.1, on the reverse strand, counting down.
AGCTCGCTCCGGTCCGGCGGCCTCGGGTACGTCGGGTCGCGGGCGGCATCGGTCGGCGCGGCCCACCGCAGCGAACGGTCGCGCGGCGCGCGCGACGGCGGCGCGGTCGGCCTGCTCCTGCGCGATCCGGCGTACCTCTCCGGCGTCGCGGTGGTGCGCGGTGATCTTCACGGCGCCCGGCGTCGAGTCGACGTGCAGCGAGGCGAGGCCGAGCGAGCGCTGCCACGGGCCCTGAGTGACGCGCACCGACTGCGTGCGCGCGTGCGGCACGACCTCCCAGTGCTGGGTGATGCGGCCGCCGCGGCGTCACGAAGACCTCGTCGTCCCAGCCGACGCCGAGCTGGCGCCACTGGATCCACGCGCGCTTGCGCGAGCGCTCGGGCGCAGGGACCAGCGGGATCGACATGATGTCGACGCCGGGCAGCACGCGTCCGACGATCGCGAGCGCCACCGGCCACGGCGCGACGGGCAGCAGCACGTTCTCGGTGTAGCGACTGGTCGCCGCTGCCCTGCGAGCCGGACGCCGCACCCGCGATGTTCAGCCGCACGCGCACCCAGTTGCGCTTGCGCCACAGGATCGGCTGGACGAAGCCCGACCGCCTGCACGCGCCCCGGCGGCACGGTCTGGCGCGTGCGCTGCAGCAGCCCGTGCCGCAGCCGCAGCCCGTCCGGCGATTCGGCGACGGTGAAGTCGTAGTAGCGCGAGAACTGGGCGAACACGCTGAAGATCGGCACACCACCGATGAGGACGAAGACCAGGCCGGCCGGGCCGGCCGTGCTCAGCGTGACCGTGACGAGGAGCGCCGTCAGCAGGAGGAGCATCGCCGTCTCGAGGCGCAGCACCAGCGACAGGACGAGGTCGCCCGGGGGCACCTTCGCGAGCAGCGTCTCCGGCGCCTCCTCGGCGTCGTGCCGTACGCCGGCCGAGCGGGCGATCACCTCGTTGCGCAGCGCGTTGGCGTCGGCGAGCGCGAGGAACTGCAGGCTCTGCCGCGAGTCGCCCGCGCCTGCGACCTCGATCCGCACCTCCGCAAGGCCCGCCAGCCGCGCGAGCAGCGGCTGCAGCACGTCGACCGACTGCAGGCGCGAGACCTGCAACCGCCGCTCCTGCTTGGTGAGCACGCCGCTCTGCACGCGCAGGTCGCCGTCGTCGTCGAACCAGAACGAGAGGCGCTGCCACGCGAGGTAGTTCCAGCCGATGGCGAGCGAGGTGATGAGGATCAGCACCCCGCCGCCGATCGCGAGAACCCCTCCACCGACGCTCACGTCCATCTGCCCCGGCATGGCCACGGCGGCGACGAGCACCGCCGGCCACCAGCGCACCGCCTGGATCAAGGGAGTGAGCGGGTGGACCTTGCGGCGGCCCTGCTCGTCGGGGCGGCCGGGCTTGAAGACCTCGAACGAGAGCGGATCCTGCTCGCTCACAGCCCGGCCGACCTCTCCTCGCCGCGACGGGCGAGCCGGTCGCGCAGGTCGGCGGCGATGTCGGGCGTGAGGCCGGGATCCGCGCGTCGCGTGGTGGCAGCTGCGGTGTGCAGCTGCACGGTGGTGATGCCGAGCGCCCGGTGCAGCGGCCCGGCCGTGACGTCGACGAGCTGCATGCGGCCGTAGGGCACGATCACGAGGCGGCGGAACAGGATCCCGCTCGTGACGAGCAGGTCGTCCGCGCGCTCGGCGTACCCCCACGACGTGACGCGACGGCCGATCACGATCCAGATCCACACGAAGGCGACGATCGCGACGACGGCGATCACGACCGGGATCACGCGCGGGACGTCGGGGATCAGCAGCAGGCCGCCGCACACGAGCAGCACGCCGAGGCCGAACGAGATCGCGAGCTCGATGCGGTACGCGCGGGCGAGGACGGGCGACACCCGCACCCACTCGCCGCCGGGCGGTCGGAACACCTCCGCGACCGACGTGGTGGCGGCAGGTACGGCGTTCTCGGCAGCGTCCACGATCCGACCCTAACCCCGCAGCCCGAAGGCGTCTGACACGATCGGGCCATGACCGCGGCCCGGCACGAGGTGGTGCTCTCGGTGGGCTCGGGCCTCCCGGTGCCCGCGCGCGACGGGCTGCCGACCCAGGGCCTCGACCTCGGGCCCGCGCACCCGTCGAGCCACGGCGTGATCCAGCTGCGCGTGGTGGTCGAGGGCGACCGGATCGTGGAGGCCGAGCCGCGCATCGGCTTCCTGCACCGAGGCGCCGAGAAGCTCTTCGAGGTGCGCGACTACCGCCAGGCGATGGTGCTGGCCAACCGGCACGACTGGCTGTCGGCGTTCGGCAACGAGCTCGGCATCGCGCTCGCGGTCGAGCGGATGCTCGGCATGGAGGTGCCCGAGCGGGCGGTGTGGCTGCGCACGCTGCTCGCCGAGCTCAACCGCGTGCTCGTGCACCTCGCGTTCCTCGGCTCGTTCCCGGCAGCGTCCGGCGTCGCGCGCCCGGCGTACTCCCTCGCGGCCGAGCGCGAGGCCGTGCAGGAGGTGCTCGAGGAGGCCACGGGCGGCCGCATGCACCTGATGTTCAACCGTGTCGGCGGGCTGCGCGAGGACGTGCCCGGGGTCGTGGACTGCGCACGTGCGCGCGCTGCTGCCCGTCGTCCGCGCGGGCCTGGCCCGGACCGCGTCGTGGCTCGAGTCCGACGACGTGGTCGCGGCGACGCGCGGCGTCGGGGTGCTGAGCGCCGAGCAGGTGCTCGGCGTACGGCGTGTCCGGCCCGATGGCCCGCGCGGCCGGGGTCGACCTCGACCTGCGCCGCGACGACCCCTACCTCGCGTACGGCGCGCTGGGCGGCACCTTCCGCGTCGTGACGCGTGCCGAGGGCGACGCGCTCGCCCGGCTCGAGGTGCTGCTCGAGCAGGTCGTCGGTCTCGCTCGACGTCGTCGCCGCGTGCGCCGACCGGCTCGACGCGATCGGCCCGGCCCCGGTGAACCTCAAGCTGCCCAAGGTGCTGCGGGCGCCGGAGGGCATGACCTACGTCTGGACCGAGAACCCGCTCGGCACGCAGCGGCTGGCTGCTGGTGTCGCGCGCGGAGAAGACGCCGTGGCGGCTCGCCCTGCGCAGCGCGTCGTTCAGCAACGTCGCGGTTCTCGGCGAGCTGCTCGTCGGCGCGCGGGTGGCCGACCTCGTCACGATCCTCGCGACGCTGCCCGTACGTGGTCGGCGACGTCGACGCCTGAGGACGCCGTCACCGATCGTGACGTCGGATGGCCGACCAGTGGACGCTGCGTCACGCGAGGCCACTCGATGGTGCGGATTTGACCCGGACCGCGTGCATTGTCGGACGGATCAGCGCATCATCGGCCTGTGGACGTGGACCCCTTCGGAGCCGACAAGGACGTCGCGGCGGTCGCAGACCTCGCGCGGCAGTTCGGCCATCACGCGGGGCGGGCCTGGTTCTCCGGCGCGCGCGCCGACGAGGAGCAGGGCACCGTCACGATCTACCGCGTCCCCAACCACGCGTTCGACTCCGAGCTCCGCATGCTGATCGGCGACGCCGTTCCGCTCGTGTTCGAGGACGCGACGCACACGCGGGACGAGCTCATCGTCGCGCGCGAGACGGCCTGGACCTTCGCCGAGCCGCTGCAGATCGAGGCCATCACGATCCCCGACGACGGCCGCGGCATCAACGTGTTCGTCAACGTGCCGGTCCACGACGCGCAGACCGCCCTCGACCGGTACCTCCCCGGCGTCGCCCGGGCGCTCGACGCCTCGCTCGGCGTCTACGCCTGACCCTGGCGAGCGCCGCGTCAGTGCTCGCGGATCTCGTCCAGCGAGCGGATCCGCGCGGCCAGCGAGCGCATGACCTGCAGCGCGAACGTCGGCGTCTCGTGCACGAGGAAGACGAAGGTGCGCTCGTCGATCACGGCCACCGACGTGGGCTCGACCGCGACCGCCGTGAGGCTGCGCGGCGCCTTGCTGATGATCGCCAGCTCGCCGAAGGTGTCGCCGGGGACGAGCGTGGTGACCACCTCGTCGCCGTCCCGCAGCTCGATCGAACCGCTCGACCACGCCGAACATCTGCGCGCCGGTGTCACCGGCGGCGAAGACCACATCGCCCGCCTCGAGCGCGCGGTGCTCCTTCGCGCTCGCGAACACGCCCTGCACCGTCATGTCGTGCCTCCCTCAGGTCGGGGGCCACGCTAGGCGCTCGCGCGACGTCGCGGAGTGCACACCGGCGGAGCCGACGGTGAACGATCGGTGAACTCGGCGCGCGGCCTACCGGCCGAAGGCCTCGCGGATCACGCGCAGGCGCGAGGCGGTCTCGTCGTCCATGACGAGGTCGTCCGGTGCCTGGTAGAGCGTCGCCGGCGGGGCGTACGCAGCAGCCGGCTGCTGCGGCGCGGCCTGAGGGGCGGGGTACGGCTGGGGCTGCGCGGGGGCGGCGTACGTCTGCTGCGGCGGCGCGACCGGGATGAACCGGGCCAGGAGGTCGAGCAGGCGCACGGTGAGGTCGGCCAGCAACGTCTGCTGGTGCGTGACGAGCCGACGAAGCTCGGCCATCTCCTGCAGGAGGAGGTCCTCGCGCAGCGACGACTGGGGTGCGGGCGCGGGTGCCTGCTGCACCCAGGCCTCGGGCGGGGCGGCGTAGGGCTGCGGCGCCCAGGCGGGCTGCTGCGCGGGCGCCCATCCGGGCGGCGCGGAGGCGGCCCAGGCTGCGGGCGACGCGATGCTCGACCAGCCGGCGGCGGGCACCTCGACGACCACCGGCGGTGCCGAGCGGGCCGCGTGCAGCTCCTCGCGCACGGTGCCGAGCTCCTGCTGGAGTGTGGCGACCTGGGTGGTGAGTTCACGGGTGAGGCTCGTGAGCCGGATCATCTCGAGCTGGTCGGTCCAGTGCTGGGACCGGACGGCGGTGAGCTCGCCCTGGACGCGGTCGTACGCCGCCGCCACCGCCGAACGTCCCGACGGGCGGGCGTGCCTCGACTCGGGGCGCCTCACCATGAGGGTCAGCGTACGGCGACCCATCACCCGTTCGCAGCAACGTCGCGCAGTGCGCCCGGCGTCGATCCGGCCTCGATCGGGCCTCAGCCGCGCCGCGCAAGCACGCGAGTCAGTGCAGAGGGGTACGGCGGGGTCGGACGATCAGTCGTCGTCGACCTAGTCGTCGTCGTCCGAGCCGCCCTTGCCGCTGTTGTCGTCGTCCGAGCCGCCGGAGCCGCCGGAGCCGCCCTTGCCGCTGTTGTCGCCGCCCTTGTCGTCACCGGGCTCGGTGGTGGAGCCGCCCCCGGTGCTCGGGACGGTGGAGGGCGAGGCGGGCCGGCTGGCCTTGGTGGCCGACGGCGACGGCTTCGAGGTGGGGTTCGCGCTCTCGCTGGGATCGGCGCTGCCGCTGGCGTCGTCGCTCGGCGCCGCCGAGCCCGTCTCGTCGAGCGTCGGAGAGGAGAACGGGTCGTCCGGCAGGAGGGTGTCCGCGGTGCCGACCGAGGTGCGGCTCGGGCCGCCGAGCACCTGGGCGTTGAGGGCTGCGGCCGTACCCGCGGCGAGGAGCACGCCGGCGACGGACAGTGCCGTCACGGTCGTGATACGTCGCACGGGGGCCTCCTTCGATCGTCCTGACCACTCCACGGTAGGCGACGCCCGTCCAACGGGGCTCCCTCGCACGTCCAAGAGATGTCCAAGATCGGCAGGACGCGCTGGTCGGACACGCGTGGGGCGTCCCCCACCTGCGACGATGTGCCCGTGCGCATTCTGCTTGTGGAGGACGATCCGGGCCTCGCGGCCTCCGCCGTCGACGGCCTCGCGGCCCAGGGCTTCACCGTCGACCACGTGGCGACCGGCCAGGCCGCGCTCGACTCGGTGGCCTCGGCAGGCCCGGTGCCCGACGTGATCCTGCTCGACCTCGGGCTTCCCGACATCGACGGCCAGGAGGTGTGCCGCCGTATCCGGGCCACCTCGGAGGTGCCGATCATCGTCGTCTGCGCCCGCGGCGACGAGGCCGACCGCGTCATCGCCCTCGAGCTCGGCGCCGACGACTACCTCACCAAGCCCTACGGCATGCGCGAGCTCGCCGCGCGCATCCGCGCGGTGATGCGCCGTTCGGCGGCGCCGGCCGCCGCGCCGACCCCGCCCGGAGCCGCTGCCGCCGTCGGCGCGCAGGAGCTCGGCCGGCTGAGCATCGACCGCCGCGCCCAGCGGGTGCACATCGACGGCGAGGAGGTGCAGCTCACCGCCAAGGAGTTCGACGTCCTCGCGTACCTCGCCGAGGACCCGGGCGCCGTCCGCCGCCGCACCGAGATCCTCGAGCACGTCTGGGACGGCCACTGGTACGGCGCGACGAAGACGGTCGACGCCCACGTCGCCGCGATCCGCAAGAAGCTGGGCGACCCCGCGTGGGTCGAGGCCGTCCGCGGCGTCGGGTTCCGGCTCGGCTCCCCGTGACCCGACAGGGCAGCCCCATGAGGTGGCGCCTCATCGCCGTGCTGGTCGGGATTCACGGCGATCGTCCTGCTCGTGCAGAACATCCCGCTCGCGCAGTACCTCCGCACGGTCGAGTACGACCGCATCGTCACCGGCCTGCAGCGCGACGCGTTCGCCATCGCCGGCCTCGCCGTGGAGTCGCTCGAGGGCGAGGCGGGCGCCCGCACCGACGCCGAGCTCGACGCCGTGGTCAACGAGTACGCCACGAAGACCGGCGCCGTCGTCGTGATCGTCGACCAGAAGGGCGTCGCCATCGCGGCGTCCGACGACAGCGTGGGCGAGTCGTACGCCAACCGGCCCGAGATCCAGGCGGCGATCGACGACGGTCGCGCGGTGTCCGGCCAGCGCGACTCGCAGACCCTCGGCGAGCCGCTGCTGTTCGTGGCGGTGCCGGTGCGCACCAGCACCCAGACGAACCTCGGCGCCGTGCGCCTCAGCTATCCCGTCAGCGCGATCGACGAGGTCGTCAACGGCCGGGTCCGCGGCCTGTTCGTCGCTGCGGCCATCACGCTGCTCGCGGCGGCGATCATCGCCACGCTCGTGGCCGCGGCCGTCACGCGCCGGATCCGACGTCTGCGCGACGCCGCCGAGGACATCGCCGAGGGCGACCTCGACGCGCGCGCCGACGTGTCGGGCAGCGACGAGATCGCCGAGCTCGCCGACTCCTTCAACATCATGGCCGACCGCGTGCAGCACGTGGTGGAGTCGCAGAAGGGCTTCGCCGGCGACGCCTCTCACCAGCTCCGCACACCTCTCGCCACCCTGCGCCTGCGCCTCGACCGTGCCGCCGAGGTGATGGACGAGGACGACCCAGCCGTCGGCCAGGTGGACGCCGCGCGCGACGAGATCGACCGCCTCCAGCGCCTCGTCGACGGGCTCCTCATGCTCGCCCGCGCCGACGGTCGCGAGCAGGACACCGTGCCGATCGACATCTCGGCCGTGGCGCGCGACCGCGTCGAGTCGTGGGTTCCGCTCGCCGCCGAGCGCGACATCACGATCGTGCTCGACTGCCCCGGCATGGCGGTGGCGCAGGCGGTGCCGAGCGCCGTCGAGCAGATCGTCGACAACTACGTCGACAACGCGCTCGACGTCGTACCGGACGGCAGCCGCATCGTCGTGACGGTGCGCAGCAGCCCCGACGGCGTCACGCTCACGATCGACGACGAGGGCCCGGGCCTCTCGCGCGAGGACCGCGAGCGAGCCTTCGACCGGTTCTGGCGAGGTCGTCAGGACGGCGGCGGCAGCGGTCTCGGTCTCGCGGTGGTCGCCTCGCTCGCCCAGGCGGGTGGCGGCAGCGTGTGGCTCGACGAGTCGCCGGCGGGCGGTCTGCGCGCCTGCGCGAAGTTCGCGATCTGACGCGGAGCACCCAGCCCGCTGAACCTGATCAATCCGTCGTTTCCCAGCCCGGGAAGCAACGGATTGATCAGTGTGAGCGCCGGGGTCTGGCTAGCTGTGCTCGCGGATGTACGTCGCGAAGCGGGCGAGGAACAGAGGCTCGAGGTCGCCGACGGACTCGCCGCCGAAGACCTGCTTGGCCGCACGGATCGTCTCGACGAACGAGCCGCCGATGTCGCCGAGCCGACCCGCCCTCGTCCTGCACGTTGTGCATCGCCGGCGTGTGGTTGAACAGGTCGACGAAGAAGCCGAGGTCGAGCTTGTGCTCCGCGATCTCGAAGGCGCGGTCGCGCAGCTCGTCGTACGGCAGGTCCTCGAGCACGATGTCCTCGCTCATGGCCCTGACCCTAGGCGATGGAGGCCGCGCTACGCCGCCCGGTCCTCCACGTCGTCGTCCGAGGGAGGGATCCGACAGACCCTCTCGAGCCACAGGCCCGCAGCCACGAGCAGGCCGGAGCCGAGCACGGTGACGAGGGCGGCGAGGATCAGGCCGCGCACATAGGCGATCTCCCACGACGGCGACAGCGCCACGGCCACGCCGAGGTAGAAGCCGCCGACGACCGCGCCGACCGGGAGACCGCGAGCGCCAGGGCCGCCGTACGCAGTGCGAGCGGTCAGGGGGCATCGGCTTGGTGCCAGGCCGCTTGCTCCAGCCGGGCGCGGGTTCCCCGCGCCCACAGCGAACACCGACAGCGCGAGCACCAGCATCAGGGCGGGCATGGTGCAGCGGCACGGGGAGCGAGCGTCCGGCGAAGGCGTCGACCAGCGCCGTCGCGACCCACCCACCGAGGGCGCCCAGCGCCGCGAGCACCAGCAGGGTGCGCGGCCGCGTCGCCGTCATGACGGCACCACCAGGGCGACGTCGTGGCGCCGGCGTACGGCGTCGGCGCCGTCGCGCGCGACGGCTGCCGCGGCCAGCCCGACCACCGGACCGTGCCCGGGGATGACGGCGTCGGGATCGACCTCGGGCCACGGCACGAGCACGAAGGCGCGCTCGTGCGCGCGCGGGTGCGGGAGCACGAGCTCGGCGTCGTGCAGCTCGAGGTCGTCGACGGCGAGGATGTCGACGTCGAGCGTGCGCGGGCCCCAGCGCACCTCGCGGATGCGGTGCCAGGCCTGCTCGACCTCGTGGGCGCGGCGAGCAGCGCGTGCGGGTCGAGGTCGGTGCTGCCGACGAGGACGGCGTTGAGGTAGTCGGGCTGTCTCGGGGCCGCCGACCGGCGCGGTCTCGTAGACCGACGACACGGCGGTGGCCCACGAGCAGCGGGCGCGAGCAGGTCGACCGCGCCCTGCAGCGCGGCCACGCGGTCGCCGAGGTTGGCGCCGAGGCCGAGACGCCGACGCGGCGTCACGCGGCGCCTCGCGATGCGCGCGATCGTGACGGTGACGTCGTCGAACGGCACGCCGACCGGCGCCTGCGGCTTGTGCACGGTCACCTCGACCGCGCTCGACGCCGCGAGTGCGCAGGCACGCGTCGGCGATGCGCTGCGGCGAGGGTCTCGATCAGGTCGACCGGCTCGCCCTCGATCAGCGCGATGCACGTCGGCCGCGACCGCGCCGTAGTCGACGGTGTCGGCGAGGTCGTCGGTGGCCGGCGGCCGCGCGCGGTGTCGACGCCGAGCACGACGTCGACGACGAACGTCCTGGCCGTCGCGCTTCTCGTGCGTCGAGCACGCCGTGGTAGCCGGTGCCGCGGATCCCGCGGACGGCGATGCGGTCGAGGTGCTCGGGGATCACGTGCTCACCCTCGCCCACGCAGCCATGCGGCCGCCACCTCGACGGCGTCGCGGCTGCCGCGCACGTCGTGCACGCGCACGCACCACACGCCCGGCGGCCGCGCCAGCGCGGTGATCGCGTCGGTCGCGTCGTCGCGCTCGGCGAGCGCGCGGGGCTCGCCGTCGGCCGGCGAGCAGCGCGCCGAGGAACCGCTTGCGCGAGGCCCCGACCAGCACCGGGTGGCCGAGGGCGAGCAGCGTGGTCGAGCTCCTGCAGCAGCGCCCAGTTGTGGTCGGCCTCCTTGGCGAACCCGAGGCCGGGGTCGAGCACGATCCGCTCGGGGTCGACGCCGGCGGCGACCGCGTCGGCGACGCGTGCGGTCGAGCTCGGCGACCACGTCGGCCACGACGTCGTCGTAGCACGCGAGGTCGTCCATGCGGTCGCTGTGCCCGCGCCAGTGCATCGCGACGTACGGCACGTCGAGCGCGGCGACGGCGGTGAGCATGCGCGGGTCGGCGAGGCCGCCGCTGACGTCGTTGACGATGCAGGCCCCGGCCTCGACCGCGGCGCGCGCGGCGCTCGGCGCGCATGGTGTCGATGCTGACCGCGACGCCGGCGCGCGACGAGCGCCGTCGACCACCGGGCAGGACGCGCGCGAGCTCCTCCTCGGCGCCACCCGCTCGGCGCCCGGCCGCGTCGACTCGCCGCCGACGTCGACGAGGTCGGCGCCCGCGGCCGCCATCGCGAGCCCGTGGTCGACCGCGCGCGTCGGGGTCGAGGAAGAGGCCGCCGTCGGAGAACGAGTCGGGGGTGACGTTGAGGACGCCCATGACCAGGCAGCGGTCGAGCGCGGTCAGCCGATCGGGCAGACCCGCCGGGTGCCGGGACCGGTGCGTCATCGCCGGGATCAGCCGACGATCAGGCTCATCGCCTCGGCGCGGGTGGCCGGGTCGCGCAGCTGCCCGCGCACGGCGCTGGTGACGGTCTTGGCGCCGGGCTTGCGGACGCCGCGCATCGACATGCACAGGTGCTCGCACTCGATGACGACGATGACGCCGCGCGGCTCGAGGATGCGCACCAGCGCGTCGGCGACCTGCGTGGTGAGCCGCTCCTGCACCTGCGGGCGCTTGGCGTAGACGTCGACGAGGCGCGCGAGCTTGGACAGCCCGGTGATGCGGCCGTCCTCGCCGGGGATGTAGCCGACGTGCGCGACGCCGTGGAACGGCACGAGGTGGTGCTCGCAGGTGGAGTAGAGCTCGATGTCCTTGACCAGCACCATCTCGTCGTGGCCGAGGTCGAACGTGGTGGTGAGCACGTCCTCGGGCGTCTGGCGCAGGCCGGCGAACATCTCGCGCGTACGCCCGGGCCACCCGCGCCGGGGTGTCGAGCAGGCCGTCGCGCTCGGGGTCCTCGCCGATCGCGACGAGCAGCTCGCGCACGGCGGCCTCGGCCCGCGCCTGGTCGAACGTCGCCGGCGACGACGTCCGGCACGTGCACCGGGTTGACGCCGTTCACGCGCCGGGCTCGGTCGATCCGGTCGACGCCGTCGACGTCGGCTGCTCTCGGGGCGTCTCGGTCGACGAGGTGGCCGTTGGCGTGGCGCCGTTCGACGACCCGTTGGCCGCGGCGATCTCTGCGCGGCGTCGACACGGGTCCGCGCTCGGACGGCGTACGTCGCGACGAGCCGGTCCACGCCGGGCGCTCGGGACGACGGCGCAGCGGCTCGAAGATCCGCGCGATCTCGCTCCTTGTCGAGCGTCTCCTTCTCGAGCAGCTCGAGCACCAGCGCGTCGAGCACGTCGCGGTTCTCGACGAGGATCTCGTAGGCCTCGTGGTGGGCGGCGTCGATGAACGCGCGCACCTCCTCGTCGATCGCGGCGGCGACCTCCTCGGAGTAGTCGCGCTTGTGGCCCATGTCGCGGCCCAGGAAGACCTCGCCCTGCTCCTGGCCGTACCGGATCGCGCCGAGCCGCTCGGTCATGCCGTACTGCGTGACCATCGCGCGGGCGACGGCGGTGGCCTTCTCGATGTCGTTGGTCGCGCCGGTGGTCGGGTCGTGGAAGACCAGCTCCTCGGCCGCGCGGCCGCCGAGCATGTAGGCGAGCTGGTCGAGCATCTCGGCGCGGGTCGTGGAGTACTTGTCCTTGTCGGGCAGCACCATCGTGTAGCCGAGGGCGCGGCCGCGCGGCAGGATCGTGACCTTGTGCACCGGGTCGGTGTGCGGCAGCGCCGCGGCGACCAGCGCGTGCCCGCCCTCGTGGTACGCCGTGATCTTCTTCTCGTGGTCGTTCATGAGGCGCGTGCGCCGCTGCGGACCGGCGATGACGCGGTCGATCGCCTCGTCGAGCATCGTCGTTGTCGATCAGCTTGCCGCCCTTGCGCGCGGTGAGCAGCGCGGCCTCGTTGAGGACGTTCGCGAGGTCGGCGCCGGTGAAGCCCGGCGTGCGGCGGGCGACGGCCTCGAGGTCGACGTCGGGGGCCATCGGCTTGCCCTTGGCGTGCACGCTCGAGGATCTGCGCGCGACCGCCCAGGTCGGGCGCGGCGACCGCGATCTGGCGGTCGAAGCGGCCCGGGCGCAGCAGCGCGGGGTCGAGGATGTCGGGACGGTTGGTCGCCGCGATGAGGATGACGCCGCCGTTGACGTCGAAGCCGTCCATCTCGACGAGCAGCTGGTTGAGGGTCTGCTCGCGCTCGTCGTGGCCGCCGCCCATGCCGGCGCCGCGGTGGCGGCCGACGGCGTCGATCTCGTCGACGAAGACGATGGCCGGGGCGTTCGCCTTGGCCTGCTCGAACAGGTCGCGCACGCGGCTGGCGCCGACGCCGACGAACATCTCGACGAAGTCCGAGCCGGAGATGGAGAAGAAGGGCACGCCCGCCTCGCCGGCGACGGCGCGCGCGAGCAGCGTCTTGCCGGTGCCGGGCGGGCCGTAGAGCAGCACGCCCTTGGGGATCTTGGCGCCGACGGCCTGGAACTTCGCGGGCTCCTGGAGGAACTCCTTGATCTCCTGGAGCTCCTCGACCGCCTCGTCGGCGCCGGCGACGTCGGCGAAGGTCGTCTTGCGGCATGTCCTTGGAGACCAGCTTCGCCTTGGACTTGCCGAAGTTCATGATGCGGTTGCCGCCGCCCTGCATCTGGCTCATGAAGAAGAACAGCAGCCGACGATGAGCAGCGATCGGCAGCAGCGTGAACAGCAGCGCGGACAGGACGCTCTCCTGCGGGACCTCGATGTTGTAGCCGTCGGGCATCGTCGCCGGCGTCGACCTGCGCCTGGAGCAGCTCCTGGAGCTTCACGCCCTGGCCGTCGACGTACTGCGGCGCGCACCTTGGTGCCGTCGGCTTGAGCGTGACCTCGATGCGCTGCTCGCGGTCGACGATCAGTGCCCTGCTTGACCTTGCCCTTCTGGATCGCCGTGACGACCTTCGGAGGTGTCGACGTCCTTGGGCGCGCCGGCGTTCGAGCAGCAGGCTGCTGGCCAGGATCGACGAGCAGGACGGCGACGCCGATCCAGACGAACGGACCGCGGAAGATGCGCCTGATGTCCATGGGCTGCGGGGCCGCGAGGCCCCGTCCCTCCTGACGTGCTGGCTGGGCTGGCGGGTCGACAGGTCGTCACACGGCGCGCCGGGTGCTCCGAGCACGCCTGCGAGGTCACTCGACGGTACACCGGAGCAGCCCGACCGCCGTCCCGCGTGCCCCGTCCGAGGCCCTCACCAGCACTGACGCACGCCGCCCCCGCCCTGTTCCCCCGTTCACCCGAGGCAGAACCACCCCCCAACGGCGTGGAGGCGCACCGGCGTCCGTGAAGGCCGGAATTGTTCGGCTCTATGGGATGAAGGTCGCCTTCATCGCAAACCCCAGCCCGCGCCGAGCCCGCAAGCGGAGGCACGACCGGTCAGGGTTCGACCCGCCGTACCCGCGCCGGGGCGAAGCCCGCGCCGAGCCCGCAAGCGGGACGCGCCGGCAGCGTTCGATCTGCCTTACCCGCGCCGGGCGAAGCTCGCGCACCGGCGAGCTGGTCGACGCGACCGGTCAGCGTCGATGCCTACCCGCGCCGGCCGCAGGCGCGCGCCGACGACGGGGCCGGAGGGACGACGGCCCCCGAGGAGGCGCGCCTCAGAGCCGGGACTGCGACGGCGCCCCGAGGAACGAGGGGCCCGAGCAGACCGGCTCGGGCGCGGGTGCCCGACGCGAGGAGCGCGAGGAGCGACGAGCGAGCCGAAGCACCGAGCCCGCGAGCTTGGAGGGCCAGAAAGCACCGAGCCCGCGAGCTTGGAGGGCCGAAAGCTCCGAGCCCGAGCTGACCGGCTAGGAGTACACGTGGGGGGCGAGGGTGCCGACGACGCGGAGGTTGCGGTACTTCTCGGCGTAGTCGAGGCCGTAGCCGACGACGAACTCGTTGGGGATGTCGATAGCCGACGTACTTCGACGTCGACCTGCGACCTTCACGGCGTCGGGCTTGCGCAGCATCGTGAGACCTCGACCGACGCCGGCCCGCGCGAGCGCAGGTTGCGCAGCAGCCAGGACAGCGTGAGGCCGGAGTCGAGGATGTCCTCCACGACGAGCACGTGCCGGCCGGTGATGTCGCGGTCGAGGTCCTTCATGATCCGGACGACGCCCGAGGACTTCGTGCCGGCGCCGTACGACGACACCGCCATCCAGTCCATCTCGACGGGGCCGGACATCGCGCGGGACAGGTCGGCCATCAGCATGACGCGCGCCCTTGAGCACGCCGACGAGCAGGAGGTCCTTGCCCGCGTAGTCGGCGTCGACCTGCGCGGCGAGCTCGCGGACCTTGGCGTCGATGGCCTGCCTCGTCGAGGAGCACCTTCTCGAGGTCGTTCCCGAGGTCCGACGGCGTCCATCAGGTCTCCTTGCGAGGCAGTGTGGTCGTGGCGCAGGGCGAGCCTGCCATAGTCGCGGACCGCCTCGACACCGCCCGGCAGCGCGACGGCGCCCTGCCCCGTCCAGTGCGGTCACGAGGCGGCACACGCGCTGCACGTGATCGGCGCCGAGACGACCCGGCGGGGCAGCCGCTGTCGATGAGCCACTGGCGTACGACGCGGGAGCGCACGGCGTCCGAGAGCGGCTCGAGGTCGACGACGTCGAGGGTGCCCTCGTCGCGTGCACCGTGGATGACGTCCCACGCGACCTCGTCGGCGAGCTCGGCCAGCGCGTCGGCGTCGGCCCGCGCGAGGTCGGCGGTCCGCGCCAGCGCCTCGGCGATGCCCGGGCCCAGCTCGCGCCTCGAGCACGGGAAGCACGCGGTGCCGCACCCGCGACCCGCGCGAAGCGGTCGTCGTCGTTGTGCGGGTCGTCGACGACCGGCGCGCCCTCGGGCACCTCGGCCCGTACGACGGACCGCGCGCAGGTCGAGCAGCGGCCGGCGGAACGGTCCCGCGCGAGCGCGGCATCCCGGCCAGGCTGCGGGTGCCCGAGCCGCGGGCGAGGCCGAGCAGCACGGTCTCGGCCTGGTCGTCGAGCGTGTGACCGAGCAGCACCACCTCGGCGCCGTGGTCGCGCGCCGCACGGAACAGCGCGCGGTAGCGGGCGTCGCGCGCCGCGGCCTCGGGACCGTCGCCCGCCTCGACCACCGCCACCTGCACGACGGCCACAGGATCGAGGCCGGCGTCGCGCAGCCACGCGGCCGTGCGCGCGGCCGTCTCGGCGGAGCCTGTCTGCAGCCCGTGGTCGACGACGACCGCGCCCGCGCGGTCGCGCACCGCACGGGTCGCGTCGCGCGAGCGAGAGGGAGTCCCCGCCGCCGGAGCACGCGACGAGCACGAGGGCGTCGGGGGCGAGGTCGGACAGCTCGTCCCGCACGGCCCGGCGTACGGCGGAGCCCCGGGGGCCGGTGTCGGCGGGCACGGACGCGACCGTCAGGCCAACAGGTCGGGGACGACGCGGGTGCACCACGCGGCCGGGTCGAGCACCTCGTCGCGGGTGGGGAGGGTCTCGGGCGAGGTCCACACCCGGTTGAAGCCGTCGCGGCCCACGGCGCTCGACCACGTGCGAGACGAACGAGCGGCCCTCGGTGTACTGCCGCATCTTGGCGTCGAGGCCGAGCAGGCGACGGGCGAGGCCGTCGACCGCTCCGGGGTCGCCGCGGCGCTTCTCGAAGCGGTCACGGATCTGCGCGACGGTCGGCACGATCTCGGGGCCGACGTCGTCCATCACGTGGTCCGCGTGGCCCTCGAGCAGGCTCATGAGCGCGGTGATGCGGTCGAACACCTCGCGCTGCTCGTCGGTCTGGACGGCGTCCACGAGCGAGGCGCCGGCGTCGCCGCGGACGGCGGCCACGATCGATCCGAGGCCCTGCATGCAGGCGCTTGAGGGACTCGCCGACGCCGATCGTCCGACAGCGCGAGGTAGTCGTGGATCTCGCCGACGAGGTGCTGCGAGCAGCCACGGCACGGCACCGAACTGAACGCGGTGGGTCTCCTCGTGCAGGCACACCCACAGCCGGAAGTCGCGCGGAGTCGACGTCGAGGTGCCGCTCGGCGGCGACGATGTTGGGCGCGACGAGCAGGAGCCGTCCGGAGGACGACGTCGTGAACGCCTCGTACTGGCCGAGGACCTTGCCGGACAGGTAGGCGAGCACCCCGCCGAGCTCGACGGCGGTCAGCCGCGACCCGACCGTGGTGACGACACCGGGCTGCTCGGTGGCCATCCGCTCGAGCAGCGGTGCGAGAACGACGCGGAAGCCCTCGACGTTGCTGTCGACCCAGGCGCCGCGGTCGACCACGATCGCCTCGGGGGCGTCGCCGGCGTCGAGGCCGGTGCGCTCGCGGACCGGGTCGACGGCGTACCGGGCGAGGGCGCGGAGCTCTGCCACGGCGGAGCGGGCGTCCTCGGGCGTGCCTCCAGGACCCCGCGGCGCGAAGCTGCGCGCGGTGGATCGGGCCAGGCCCCAGTCGACGACCTCCACCCGCGTGACCCTACGCGAGGGTTCGACGGGGGCATCCGCCGAGGCTTGCCTGGGCGGACACCGGTCAGCCGGCGGCGACCGCCGCGGCGGCGCGGTCGAGCGCGGCCTGGGCGTCGAGCAGCGGCCCGGGCGAGGCGTCGGCGAGGAAGGCGAAGACGCGCAGGCGTCCCTCGCTGTCGCGCGTCATGCCCGCGAGGGTGACGACGCCGCTGAGCGTGCCGGTCTTGGCGCGGACGACTCCGCGGCCCGGATCGGTGCCCGGGGTGTCGAACCGCTCGGCGAGGGTGCCCGTGACGCCTGCGATGGGCAGGCCGGTGGACGTCGGCCAGAGGATGCCCGCGGTGGTGCCCACCGGCGGCTCGTCCCGCGCGGCGGCCGCGAGGACCCCGGCCAGGGTGCGGGCGCTGACGGCGTCGCGGCGGGAGAGGCCGCTGCCGTCCGAGAGCGTGAGGCCGGTGGTCGGGACGCCGAGGGCCTCGACCACCTGCACCGTCGCCTTGGCGCCGCCGGCGAAGCTGGGGTCGCCCAGGAGCTTCCCGCCCGCCAGGTGTGCGAGCGCCTCGGCGAGGTCGTTGTCGGAGTCGGTCAGCATGCGCTCGACCAGGTCGGCCACGGTCGGGCTGCTGACCGTGGCGATCGGCGTCGCGCTGGGCGCGGCGACCGCGCGCGTGACCGCCGGGGCCACCGTGACGCCGGACTTCGCGAGCCGGTCGGCGAAGTACTGGCCGGCCGCGAGGGCGGGGTCGGTGTCGCGCACGCGCGAGTCGGCCGAGACCTTGCCGCTGTCGGCCGAGAGCGCGGAGACGGGCGACACTACGCCGGTGCTCACGTAGGAGTCCGGCCATCCAGCCGCGGTCCGCGGGCCGCGGAAGGCGGAGTCGTCGAAGCGGACGGTGACGGCGGTGATGCCGGAAGCCTTGAGCGCCTTGGCGGTCGCGCGGGCGAGGTCGACCAGCGACGCGGGCCGCGCGGCCTGGCCCGCCGGCAGCTGATCGGGCTTGGCCGGCTTGCGGGTGAGCGTGGCGTCGCCGCCGCCGACGAGCACGATCTCGCCCGACGTCGCGCCCGTGACGACCGCGGTGCGCAGCCGGGTCGACGGCCCGAGCGCGGTGAGGGCGGTGACGGCCGTCAGCGTCTTGGCCGTGCTCGCGGGCACCTGGGTACGCGTCTCGTCGTCGCCGACGACGACGTCGCCGGTCGCGACGTCGAGCACGATCGCGGTGGTGTCGGTGCCGAGCGGCGCCGAGCGCAGGGCCTTGGTGACCGCGGCGACCATCGCCTTGTCGGACGTCGTGGGCGCCGGCGACGGTGCGCCGTCGGAGACCGGGAGCACGACCGCCGGGGCCGCCGGCGGCGCGGGGACGGCCGTAGGGGCCCCCGCGGCCGAGGTGCCTGCGAGCAGCGGGAGTGCCAGCGCGAGCGCGCACGCCACCGCGAGGGCGGGGCGTCGGGCGCTGCTCACGAGGGGTCCTTGTCGGTCCGGGCGCGGCCGTCGATGCGGGCGCTGTGCTGGGTCTGCCGTGATCCGCGTCACCCGACGTCGCGGGCTCGGTCACGGAAGGGGGTGCTCGTACGGAACACTAGGCGACGGACGACGGCGTCCGGGCATCCGGCCGCGTCGCCCTTCCCGCTCGCGACACCGACCGCAGGAGTGCCCCCGTGGAGTTCGACGTCCTCATCGAGATCCCCGCAGGCTCGCGCAACAAGTACGAGGTCGACCACCTCACGGGTCGCATCCGCCTCGACCGGATGCTGTTCACCTCGACGCGGTACCCGCACGACTACGGCTACATCGAGGGCACCCTCGGCCAGGACGGCGACCCGCTCGACGCGATGGTTCTGCTGCAGGAGCCGACGTTCCCCGGCTGCCTCATCAAGTGCCGCGCGATCGGGATGTTCCGCATGACCGACGAGGCCGGCGGCGACGACAAGGTGCTGTGCGTGCCCTCGGGCGACCCGCGCCTCGAGCACCTGCGCGACATCCACCACGTGGCGGAGTTCGACCGGCTCGAGATCCAGCACTTCTTCGAGGTCTACAAGGACCTCGAGCCCGGCAAGAGCGTCGAGGGCGCCACCTGGGCCGGCCGCACCGACGCCGAGGCCGAGATCCACGCCTCGTTCGCACGGCAGCTCGAGCACGAGGCCACCGTCGAGTCCGAGATCGAGGACGCCGGCCACTGACACCACCACCCGGAGCGTGTGCGATGAAGGGGGCCTTCATCGCACCCCCGCTCCGTTCTGCGAATCCGTCGTTTCCCAGGGTCCTGAAGGGCCGGGAAGCGACGGATTCGCAGCTCCAGCGCAACGGCGCACCCCACGCGGCGGCCCGCCCCACGGGTGACCGGCGTACCGCGTCACCCGGGTGATCCGTCGCCGCTCACCGCGCATCCGGGTCGCCGCGGTCCGCACCATGGGGTCGAGACCGGCCCGACGGGGCCGGCCGGAGACCACGGACGGCCCCGTGCCCGAGCCCGACGCCCTCGCACCACCGCAGCCGCACGAGTGGCCGGTGGTGGCTCAGGCCGTGATCGACGCGCTCGACGCCGAGGTCGCCGTCGTGGACCGGGTCGGCCTCGTGGTCGCCACCAACCTCGCCTGGGAGAACCGCGCGACGCACGAGTGCGCCGCGTCAGGCGCCTGGGTGGGCGGCGAGCCCGGCGCAGACCTGGTCGCTGCGCTCGGGGCGGCCTCGACGTCGAGCGTTCCGGCGCGGGAGGCACTCGCCGGCACCACCTCGGTGCTCGGCGGCAGCCTGCGCGACTACCGGCTCGACTACGACGCCGACGTCGCGGGCGAGGCGCGGCACTACCACCTGTCGGTCACACGGCTCCCGGACGGCGTCGACGGCGCGCTGGTCTCGCACGAGGACGTCACCTGGCACACGCGGCTCGAGGGGCAGCTGGCGGACCGCGCCGCCCACGACCCGCTCACGGGGCTCCCGAACAGGCTCCTGCTCGACGACCGGCTGCGCACGGCTCTGGTCCGCGCCCAGCGCTCCGGCCATGTCGTGGCGGTCATGTTCGTCGACCTGGACGCGTTCAAGGCGGTCAACGACGCTCTGGGCCACGCGGCCGGCGACCAGGTGCTCGTCGCGGTCGCCCGCCGCCTCACCCGCGCCTGCCGCACGAGCGACACCGTCACCCGCTTCGGCGGCGACGAGTTCGTGCTCGTCGTCGACGACGTCGATGCCGTGCCCACCGTGCATCGTGTGGCCCGGCGGGTGCTCGAGGCCATGACGGCGCCCGTCGTCGTCGACGGCGCGGAGCTCTACGTCACGGCGTCCATCGGCGTCGCCGTGGCCGACGGCGCACTGCCCCCGACCACGTCGACCGCGGCCGACCTGCTGCGCGACGCCGACACGGCGCTGTTCCAAGCCAAGGCCCAGGGCCGCAACCGGTTCGTGGTGTTCGAGCCGTCGATGCGCGAGCGCGTGACCGAGCGGCTCGCGACGTCCACCGCGCTGCGCCAGGCGGTCGCCCGGGGCGAGCTGCGCGTCGCGTACCAGCCGGTGTTCTCGTGCGCCGACGACGCGGTCGTGGGCACGGAGGCGCTCGTGCGCTGGCTCAGCCCGGACCGCGGCCTCGTGCCGCCGTCGCAGTTCCTCGACGCGGCCGAGGACAGCGGGCTCATCGTCGAGATCGGCGAATGGGTGCTCGACCAGGCCTGCCGCCAGATGGCCGTGTGGGAGAGCATCGCGCCCGCCGACTTCCGCATCGGCATCAACCTGTCGCAGCGCCAGCTCGCAGACCCGAACGTGACAGGGATGTTCCGCGCGGTCGCTGCGCGGCACGGCGTCGACCCGCACCGGATCGTCATCGAGATCTCGGAGCGGTCGTTGGCGCAGGACCCTGAGACGGCAGAGCGCACCCTGCACAACCTGCTCGGCCACGGCGTGAACGTGTCGGTCGACAACTTCGGCACCGGGTACGCGTCGCTCGCGCACCTGCAGCGCTTCCCCGTGGGGGCGTTGAAGATCGACCGGTACTTCGTCTCGCGCCTTCCCGGGGACCGGACGGCAGCCACGCTGGTGCGCGGCATCATCGGCATGGCGCGGGCGCTGGGGATCCAGACGGTCGCCGAGGGGGTCGAGACGGAGGAGCAACGCGCTTTCGTGGCCGAGCTCGGCTGCGACTTCTACCAGGGCTTCGTGCGTGCTCGACCTGGAGTCCCGGAGATCGTCACCGGTCTCCTCGAGTCCACCAGCGGCGTCACTCTGCTCCCCGTCCGCCGCCGCTAGGTCCAGGACTTTCAGGCCTCGGTGAGCCAGAGGGCGGCGTACGGCTCGAGGACGACCTGGCCGTCCTCGCGCATCGGGGAGCCGCCGGTCAGGTGGTCGACGACGTCGGTGTGCCGGATCGTTCCGAGCGCGGAGTCGTCGATGCGCTGCCAGTCGCCGGAGAAGTTGTAGAGCTGCACGAGGTCGCCGGCCGCATGGCGGCGCACCACCGCGAGCACAGACGGGTTGGACGTGCGCATCGTCTGCGACTCGACCGCGGCGTGCAGCGACGGCAGCGACCGCCGTACCTCGCCGAGGTGCTTGATCACGCCGTGCATGCGGCCCTCGAGGGCGTGTGCGTCGGCGCGGCGGGCCGCCTTGTCCCACGGCATCTTCGGCCGGTGCATCCACCGGTTGTCCTCGGCGTGCGCGGGCTCGTCGAGGAACGACGGGTCGTTGAGCAGCGCGAGCTCGTCGCCCATGTACAGCAGCGGGATGCCGCCGAAGCCGTAGACCACGGCGTACGCGCACCGCAGGCGGCGCAGCGCGACCTCGAGCCGTACGGCGTCGTTCGACGCGAGCGCCGTCTCGACACCGGCGAGGGACGCGGCGCTGCCGGAGATGCGGCTGTCGCCGGTGGCCTCGTTCACCTGGAACTCGGCTCCTCGCGCGGGGCTGCCGGGGAACGCCCCGACGAACCACTGCGACAGGAACCTCCTGTGGTCGTAGCCGTTCCAGCCGATCGCCGCGGCATCGACGTCGTCGATGGCCCAGCCGATGTCGTCGTGGCAGCGGAGGTACGTCGCCCACGCGGTGGTGGTCGGCTTGGGCGGGAAGCTGTCGAGGGCCTGCACCAGCAGGCGCGCGTCGCTCGTCGCAAGCGCCGACCAGATCTGCACCATGAGGCTGTTGTGGTACGCGAGGTCGGAGACCGACCCGGCGTACTCGCCCACGCCGAGGTACTTCACGAGGTCGCCCGGAGCGACGATGGCCTCGGCCTTGAACACCAGCGACGGCGTCGCGATCCGCGCCACCGCGCGCAGCGCGCGCGTGATGCCGTGCACCTCGGGCTGGTTCTGGCAGTTGGTGCCAAGGCGCTTCCAGAGGAAAGCGATGGCGTCGAGGCGCAGGCAGTCGACGCCCTTGTTGGCGAGGAAGAGCACGAGGTCGGCGAACTCCGCGACCACGTCCGGGTTCGACCAGTTGAGGTCCCACTGGTACGAGTTGAACGTCGTCCAGACCCAGCCGTCGAGCGCGTCGTCCCAGGTGAAGTTGCCCGGCGCGAAGTCCGGGAACACCTCGGGCAGCGTGCGCTCGAAGCGGTCGGGCTCGGTGCGGTCGTCGTACACGTGGAAGTACGCGCGGTACTTCGGGTCGCCCGCGCGCGCCGCGGCAGCCCACTCGTGCTCGGCCGCGACGTGGTTGAGCACCAGGTCGATCGTGAGCGCGATGCCGTTGTCGTGCAGGACGCCGGCGAGCTTCTCGAGGTCGTCCATGGTGCCGAGGTCCGAGCGCACCGAGCGGTAGTCGGCGACGGCGTACCCGCCGTCGTTGGCGCCCTCGCGGGGCTGCAGCAGCGGCATGAGGTGGAGGTACGTCGTCCCCAGCTCGCGGAGGTAGTCGACGTGCTCGGCGACGCCGGCGAGGGTGCCCGCGAACCGGTCGGCGTAGCAGACGTACCCGAGGGCGTCGGGGCCCTGGAACCAGTCGGTGCGCAGCAGCCGGTCGACGTCGCGCTCGCGCAGCGCCTCGGGGCGGGCGAGCCAGCCGTCGACGACGACCTCGGCGAGCCGGGCCACGAGCACCTCGGACCGCGGGCCGAACACGGCGTGCACCCCGGCCGAC
This sequence comes from uncultured Actinomycetes bacterium, assembly GCA_963738455.1. GTDB lineage: Bacteria > Actinomycetota > Actinomycetes > S36-B12 > CAIYMF01 > Longivirga. Next base: position 569,947 of record CAVTWM010000008.1, on the reverse strand, counting down.
AGATCCGGGCCCCACCGGCGCGCTCGGGCCAGGAGGTCGGACGCGCCGGGGTAGGTGCTCGCCTTCCGGGCGGCGAGAGCGGCGGCCACGAGGTCGGCCACGTCTGCCCGCGCCACGGGGGGTGTAACCGGTGTCATGTGGCCCATTGTGGACCGCAGGGCACCCTCCGCGGGAGTCCCCCGGGCCATCGATCTCGGAGGTGTCCCCGCAGGTCAGGGGCCGCGCCTCCGGGAGCCGGACGTCCACCGGAGGCCGGGGCCCCCGCGGAGGTCCGCCGCGCCAGGAAACACCGGTGACACCGATGAGCATGCACGCGGTAACACGGGAGGGGCACACTTCGCCCCATGCGTACCGGGACCACACCGTCGGAGAGCCTCTCCGCCTACGACGAGATGGTCGACCCGGCGGGCGACCCGAGGCCCGGCATGGGCGGCATCGCCTCGGTGCTCGAGGGGCTCGGCCCCGACGGGCTGGCCGAGAGGGCGCGCCTGCGCGACGCCTACCTCGACCGGCAGGGCATCACGTTCTCGCTCTCGGGCCGCGAGCGGCCGCTCCCCCTCGACCTCGTCCCGCGCGTCGTCGCGGCCGAGGAGTGGGAGCGGGTCGAGCTCGGCGATCCGCCAGCGTATCCGCGCCCTCGAGATGTTCCTGGCCGACGTCTACGGGCCCGGCGAGATCCTCGAGGACGGCGTCATCTCGCGCCGCCTCGTCACGAGCTCCAAGCACTACCACCGCGCCGCCTTCGGCCTCGTGCCGCCGAACGGCGTGCGCATCCACGTCGCAGGCATCGACCTCATCCGCGACGAGGCCGGCGAGTTCCGGGTGCTCGAGGACAACCTGCGCTGCCCGTCGGGCGTCTCGTACGTCCTCGAGAACCGGCGCACGCTCGCGCACGTGCTGCCCGAGGTGTTCGCGGGCCAGCAGGTGCGCTCGGTGTTCGAGTACCCCGAGCGCCTGCTCGACGCGCTGCGTGCGGCGGCGCCGTCCGACGTCGCCGACCCCACCGTCGCGGTGCTCACTCCGGGCGTGCACAACTCCGCGCACTTCGAGCACGCCTTCCTCGCGCGCCGCATGGGGGCCGAGCTCGTCGAGGGCCGCGACCTGTTCTGCCGCGACGACCGGCTCTGGATGCGCACCGTCCGCGGCCCGCGTCCGGTGCACGTGATCTACCGACGCATCGACGACGAGTACCTCGACCCGGTCCACTTCGTGCCCGACTCGCTCCTCGGCGTCCCCGGCATGCTCAACGCCGCACGCGCCGGCAACGTCGCGATCGCCAACGCCGTGGGCAACGGCGTCGCCGACGACAAGGCGATCTACCCCTACGTGCCGAAGATGATCGACTACTACCTCGGGGAGACGGCGATCCTGCCGAACGTCGAGACGTACGACCTCAGCGATCCCGATCAGCGTCAGCACGTGCTCGAGCGCCTCGACCGCATGGTGGTCAAGCCCGTCGACGGCTCCGGCGGCTACGGGCTCGTGATCGGCAACCAGGCGAGCGAGGCCGTGCTCGCCGCGACCGCCGAGACGATCGTGGCCGACCCGCGCTCGTGGATCGCGCAGCCGATCGTCAACCTCTCCACCTGCCCGACCGTGGTCGGCGACGGCGCGGTCGAGCCGCGGCACGTCGACCTGCGTCCGTTCGCGGTCAACGACGGCGACGAGACCTACGTGCTCCCGGGCGGTCTCACGCGCGTGGCGCTGCCCAAGGGCAGCCTCGTCGTGAACTCCTCGCAGGGCGGCGGGTCCAAGGACACATGGGTGCTCGAGGAGGAGCGGCGCGAGGTCGGCACCGACGGCCGTACGCCGCCCCCGCGGGTCACGCGCGTGCGGCGCAGCGCGGTCGCACGGCACCACGCACCGGTCGTCGCGGACGACCGGCTGCGGCAGCAGGAGGGCCAGCAGCAGCAGGCCCGCGCCGTCGCCGATGCCGTGGGCGACAACGGATCCGACGGCACGACCGGGACGGGGGGCCGGCCGTGCTGAGCCGGCTCGCCGAGTCGTTCTACTGGATCGGCCGCTACCTCGAGCGGGCCGAGGCCACCGCACGGCTCCTCGCCGAGCACTACCACCTGACGGTCGAGGACCGGTCCGTGCCGGACGAGCTCGCCGCCACGGTGGTGCTCGACGCGCTCACGCTCCCCCACGACGACGTCACGACGCCGACCGAGCTCGTGCGGGCCCTGCTCGGCGACGTCAGCAACCCGTCGACCGTCATCGGCGCCGTCGGTGCGGCGCGCGAGAACGCCCGCTCGGTGCGCGACGCGCTCTCGGGCGACGTCTTCGAGTCGCTCAACGGCGCCTACCTCACGCTCACCCGCGGGCTCATGGCCGCGGCGAGCCCGGGCCCGTCGATGTACCGCGTGATCGAGCGCCTCATGGTGGTCAACGGCGCGGTCGAGTGGACCATGTCGCGCGACGAGGGCCACTGGTTCCTCATGCTCGGCCGCTCGCTCGAGCGCGTCGACATGACGGGCCGCCTCCTCGAGGTGCGGCACGAGCAGCTGTGGCCCGACACCGGGCCGGTCGCCACACTCCGTGCGGCCGCTGGACTCTCGCCGTTCCTGCGCACGGGCGAGGCGCCCACCGGCGACATGGTCCGTCGCTTCCTGGTCCTCGAGCCGACGTTCCCCCGCTCCATGCTCCACAGCGCCCGGCAGGCCGAGGAGGCCGTACGCGGACTGCAGACGTACGGCAGCGGCGCCGACGGCGAGCTGGTGCGCGAGGTCGGCCTCATGCGCTCGCGCCTCGAGTTCGCCGGCACGAGCGACGACCCGGGCCTGCTCGACCAGCTCGCGCACGACACCCAGCTGTCGGCGGTCAACGCGGGTCTCGCCACCGCCGACTCGTACTTCCGCCAGGCCGGCACGATCGTGTGGAGCTACTGATGTCGACCGGACGCCGCCTGCGCATCACGCACCGCACGGGCTACCGCTACACCGCGCCCGTGCAGGCCTCGTTCAACGAGGTGCGCATGACCCCGCGAGACGCCGACGGCCAGATGCTGCTGTCGCACCAGCTGCAGGTGTCGCCGCGCGCCTCGGTGCAGGCGTACGTCGACTACTGGGGCGCGCTCGTGCAGTCGTTCGACGTGCACGAGGAGCACGAGATGCTCGAGATCGTCGCCACGTCGCTCGTCGACGTGCCTCGCGGTGCCCCCGAGCTCGACGGCGTCGGATGGGGCGACGTCACCTCGCCCGCCGTCATCGACAGATGGGGTGAGTTCCTCGTGCCGACCGACCTCGTCGACGACGCTGCGGCCGACCCCGCGCGGTCCGGCATCGTCGAGTCGTTGCGCACGCTGGCCACGCCCAAGCACGCGATCCACGGCGCCATCGAGGCGACCCGTGCGCGCATCCGGTACGACGACGCGGCGACCGGCGTCCGCACGACGGCCGCGCAGGCGTGGGAGATCGGCGGCGGCGTCTGCCAGGACTACTCGCACACGCTGCTCTCGCTGCTGCGCTCGCTGCGGATCCCGGCGCGCTACGTGAGCGGCTACCTCCACGACGAGGAGGAGACGCCGGGCCGCACGGTCGTGGGCGAGAGCCACGCATGGGTCGAGGTGTGGAACGGCGGCTGGGAGGCTTTCGACCCCACCAACGACCGCACCGTCGGTTCGGCGCACGTCGTCGTCGCACGCGGTCGCGACTACGCCGACGTCCCGCCGCTGAAGGGCATCTACGCCGGCGGTGCGAGCGAGAGCCTCGGCGTCACGGTCGAGATCACCCAGCTCGCCGTCTGACCCACCCGATTCGGTAGTGGTATCTCGCGGTAGAGCGCGAGATACCACTACCGAATCGAGGCGGTCGGGGCCGGTACGGGCGGACCCAGCACCGGTCGAGGCCACGGGCACGGCAGAGTGGCCCCATGGTCGCCACCGTCCCGGAGCTGTTGACCCTGCTCGACCTCGAGCGGATCGACGACGACATCCTGCGCGGGCACGCGCCCGCCACGACGCTGCAGCGGGTGTTCGGCGGGCAGGTGCTCGCGCAGGCGATCATCGCGGGGGCCCGCACCGTCCCCGATGACCGGCCGCCGCACTCGCTGCACGGATACTTCCTGCGCCCCGGCGATCCCGCGGTGCCGATCGTGTACGTCGTCGAGCGCACGCGCGACGGGGGCTCGTTCACCACACGGCGCGTGATCGCCCGCCAGCACGGCCGGCCGATCTTCCACATGACGGCGTCGTTCCAGGTGGTCGAGGAAGGGCTCGAGCACCAGGACGAGATGCCCGAAGTGCCCGAGCCCGACGGTCTTCCGACCCTGGCCGAGCGCATCGCGGCGTCGGGCCGGCCCGTCGCGCCGGACGAGTGGGGCGTGCTCGACGTGCGGTACGGCGGCGAGGAATCCGACCGGCTGCAGGTCTGGCTCCGCACGGTCAGCGCGCTCCCCGACGGCGCGGCCCTGCACGCCGCGGTCCTCGCTTACGCGAGCGACCTGACCATCCTCGGCACGGCGCTGCGCCCGCACGGCATCGGCTTCGAGAACCCCGAGCTCATCACCGCGTCGATCGACCACGCCATGTGGTTCCACCGACCGGCCCGAGCCGACGAGTGGCTGCTGCACGACCAGGACACGCCGTCCGCCTCCGGCGGTCGGGGCCTCGGGCGCGGGCGCATGTTCGACCAGCAGGGCCGGCTCGTCGCCACCACGGTGCAGGAGGGCCTGATGCGCCTGCGGCGACCCGGATCGGCTTCGGGCTAGTCATACTGCCCCCAGTACTGCTGAGCACGTAGGCAATCTGCCCGGTGGTTCGACGCCGCCTTGAACACGGCCGCAGTCCTGGCCACAGTGGCGCACTCACCGTGCCCGACGGTTCCCCCCGCCCACCCGCCGACCAGCAAGGACTCCCGCGTGATCGAGACCCCGGACGACGCCCACCCCGGCCCGCCGCCGTCGAGCATCTGGGGCGACGAGACCCCGGTCGTCGATGCCGTCGTCGGCTGGGCGGCGCAGCGCGTGGTGACGGCGTCCGACCCCAAGTGGACCGCGCGCCCCGCGAGCGAGCTTGCTGCGGCCACCGGCATCACCGTGACGCCGGAGGGCATCGGTCACGACGAGGCGCTCCGGCTCTTCCGCGAGGTCCTCGCCCCCGCGACCCGCGCGCAGGACGACCCGCTCAACCTCGCCTACATCCCGGCCGCCCCCACCCGCGCGGCCATCTCGTTCGACCTCGCGACGAGCGCGGCCAACGTGTTCGCGGGCTACTGGGAGTCCGGCGCCGGTGCGATCCACGCGGAGAACCAGGCGCTCGCCTGGATCTGCTCGCTGCTCGGCTGGCCGACCACGGCCGGCGGGGTGTTCGTGTCGGGCGGCACCACGGGCAACCTGTCCGCGCTCGTCGCCGCGCGGCACACGGCCGAGCAGCGGGACGGCCGGCCCGAGGGCCGGTGGCGCCTCGCCTGCACGTCGGACGCGCACTCCTCGATCCGGGCCGCGGCCCGCGTGATGGACGTCGACGTGGTCGAGGTGCCGGGCGACGAGCTCGGCCGGCTCACCGGCGAGCGGCTCGACGCCGTCCTGCGCGACACCCCCGGGGTCTTCGCCGTCGTCAGCTCCGCCGGCACCACCAACAGCGGCGTGGTCGACGACCTCGCGGGCGTCGCGGACGCCTGCGAGCGGCACGGCGTGTGGCTGCACGTCGACGGCGCGTACGGCGGCGCCGGGCTGGCCGCGCCGTCCGTGCGCCCCCTGTTCGCCGGCATCGAGCGCGCCGACAGCTTCATCGTCGACCCGCACAAGTGGCTGTTCGCGCCGTACGACGCGTGCGCCCTCGTCTACCGGCAGCCCGAGCTCGCCCGCGCCGCTCACGCTCAGCGCGCGAGCTATCTCGACCAGGTCGACCGGGCCGAGTGGAACCCGTCCGACCTCGCCGTCCACCTGTCGCGCCGGGCGCGCGGGCTGCCGTTCTGGTTCAGCCTCGCGACCCACGGCACCGACCGCTACACCGCGGCCATCGAGCGCAGCATCGCCACCGCGCGTGTGGTCGCCGAGGCGATCGAGGACTCCGAGCACCTCGCGCTCTGCTTCGCCCCGCACCTGTCGGTGGTGCTCTTCGAGCGGGTCGGCTGGGACGACGAGCAGTACCGCACCTGGTCGACCACGCTCGCCAAGGACGGCGTGATCCTGTGCCTGCCCACGCAGTGGCAGGGGCGGACGGTGCTGCGCCTGGCGTTCGTGAACCCGGCGACCCACGCCGCCGACGTGCTCGCTGCGCTCGACTCCCTGCGCTGACGCTGCCGACTGTCCCGGGTTTTCCGGTACGTCGGACAACCCGGGACAGCACGGTCGTGATCAGCCGAAGGTCCGCCGGACGTAGCGGTCGAACTGCGGCACGGTGAACGCCACGTACCCACGTCGGGTGCTGTAGATCAGGCCCCGCGAGACCAGCCGCGCGGTCGCCGACCCGACCGACGCCGAGCCCGACCGGTTCATGGCCACCGCGACAGCCGCGGGGGTGTGCTCGCCCGGCCCGAGCGAGGCGAGGGCACGGAGGTAGCCGAGCTCGCGGTCGGGCAGGCCGGCGACGCGCACCGAGAAGAAGTCCTGGTCGAGCACCGCCTCCACGGTCGTGCGCGTGTCCTCGGCGTCCCGCAGGGTGATGGGCGAGGCCTCGGCCGCGTCCCACACGGCGCGCCCGTACTCCTGCAGGAAGTAGGGGTAGCCCTCGGTGTACGCCGTGATGAAGGCGAGCGCCGCCTCCTCGAACGCGACGCCGAGGCGGGCCGCCGGCTCGAGCAGCGCGAGGCGTGCGGCGCGGTCGTCGAGGCGGCCGATCTGCGGCCAGCGGAACATGCGCTCGGCGTACGTCTGCGCCTCGGCCGTGAACGCCGGCAGCTGCGGCAGCCCGGCCCCGGCGAACACGATGGGCAGCACCCGCTGGTTGACGCGGTGCTTGGCGATCACGAGCGCCGACAGCTCGGTGGAGTCGAGGTGCTGGATCTCGTCGATCAGGAACACGACGACGCGCCGCTCGGCACGTGCCGCCTCGCCGAGCGCCTCCACGAGATCGGCGAGGTCCGCCACGAAGTCGCCGGAGTCGGCGACGCCCTCCACCGACATCGCGTCCGAGACGTCGTACTCGATCGACCAGCCGCCCTCGGGGTCGAACCGCGCCTTGAACCCGCGGATCACCGCGGCCGCGCGCCGTGCGCGCTCGCCCCAGCGGGCCGACGGCGAGATCTCCAGCAGCGCCTTGCGGGCGAGCGCCGGGAACCGCCGGGTCAGCGCGCCGGGCGCCTTGGGCACCTCGTAGGTGACGACGACCGCGCCGAGGTCGCGGGCGATCGTCTCGAACTCGCCGAGGAGCACGGTCTTGCCCACCCCGCGCAGCCCGGTGACGACGTAGCCCTTGTCCGAGCGGCCGTCGGCCACCCGCTGGACCAGCAGCCGGAAGTCCTCGAGCAGGTCGTCGCGGCCCTGCAGCACCGGCGGGCGGGCGCCGGCGTTGGGCGTGTACGGGTTGCGGACCGGGTCCACGTCCACCCCTTTCCAGAACTTTCCGAGATTCTGGTAAACGGTGGACAACCCTGTCAAGGCCTCCGGGCTGCGCTCAGCCGCGGGGCGCGTGCACGCCCTTGCCGCGGTACATCGCGACGTCGGCCGCGTGCAGTGCGGTGCGGGCGTCGAGCATGAGGTCGTCGACGACGACGTGCCCGATGGTCACCCCGACCGTCGCCTCCTTGCCCTGCACGGAGATCGGCTGGACGAGCGACTCCTGCAGCCGGTCGGCCAGGATGCGCAGCTCGTTCTCGTCGTTCATCCAGGTCGCGAGCACGACGAACTCGTCGCCGCCGAGGCGGGCGACGGTGTCGTGCAACCGCACCGCCTGGCGGAAGCGGCCGGCCACCTCGACCAGGACGTCGTCGCCGACGTCGTGGCCGAGCGAGTCGTTGACCTCCTTGAACCGGTCGAGGTCGCAGAACAGGATGCCGACGATCTCGCCCGACCGCTCCCGGCGGCGCATGGCCTCACCGATGCGGTCGAGCAGGAGGCCGCGGTTCACGAGGCCGGTGAGGGCGTCGTGGTTGGCCTGGTACTCCAGGAGCGCGGCGGAGCGGTCGTGCTCGAGCACCAGCGCGGCGAGGTCGCAGCACTGGCGGGCCACCCCGTCGACCTCGGGTGCGGGCGCGTCGTCGAGCGTCCCGACGAGCTCGAGCACGCCCGACTCCGCCGGGTTGGTGCCGTCGCCCACCGGCCAGCTGCCGACGAGCTCGTCGCCCGGCGGGCGCATCTGCGCCGACTCGGACAGAACGATGCGGTCGGCGACCATGAGCCGGAAGGGAAGTCCGCCCGACGCGCGGGACGCCAGCTCGGCGACCGAGTAGAGCTGCTCGTGCAGCGGCGCCCCGGTGGCCATGCGCTCCAGCACACGGGCCTGGCCGCGCTCGAAGACGGTGCTGCGCTCGAGGGCCGCGCGGGCCTCGTCGAGACCGGCCCGCTCGGTGGTGATCGCGGCGTCCACGCGCCGGAAGTACCGGCGTACGTCGAGGAAGACCCACACCGCGAGGGCGAGCGCGGCGAGGAGCGCGGAGACGAGCAGCACCGACTCGCGCACGGCTGTCGACACCTGCTGCTCGGCCGAGGCGCGCGCCTCGCTGCGGAAGGTGACGGACTCCAGGTCGCCGAGGTGGCGCGACTCGCGCACGAACGTGCCCAGCGTCGGGTCGACCGCGTCGCTCCACATCTGCTGCTCGGCGGAGTTCAACGTGCCGGCCGGGATCTCGCCGATCCTGCCGTCGAGAGCGAACAGCGCCTCGCGGTACGACTCGGGTGCGGCGTCGCCCGCAGAGACGCCGTCCGCCCCGAGGACGCCGAGCCGCTGACCGAGCAGGGCCCGGGCGATCTGGACGTCGCGGCGCGAGGCCTCGCCGGCGAGGTACTGCTCGACGACGATCGACAGCGCGAGGCTCTCGCGCATCGTGTAGACGATGTTGGTCCTGGTGGCCTCGGAGCCGGCGAGCGCGTCGGTGCGGGCCTGCACCGTGGCCGCCTGGCGGGCACCGGTGATCGCGAGCCCGGTGATCAGGCCGATGACGAGGGCGGCGAGCAGGAACTGGCCCCAGCGCGGGCGGAGCCGCTCGTCCGCAGCCGTGGCACCCGGAGCCGGGACGGCCGTGCCGGGGCTCACGACGAGGCGACCGTGATCTGGGCCAGGCTCCAGTTCCAGGCGTCGAGCACGCCGGCGAGCGCGGTGCCGTCGGGGTAGATGAGGCGGATCGGGCCGCCCTGGTCGTACGGGATCGGCTGACCGTCGCGCTGGGTGGCGAGGATCGCGTCGCTCGCCTCGAACGCCGACGCCAGACCGGAGTACTCGTAGTCGTTCAGGGCGATGGTGTCGACGGTCGCGGTCGGCGCGATGCCGCCCCGGTCGAGGACGGCGGAGAGCGGCACGCCGGTGAAGGTCTGCACCTTCTTCACGAACGGCTCGTTGACGGTGACCGTCGTGGTGCCGAGCGCCTCGAGCTCGACGAGGGTGAGACCCACCGACCCGGCGGACCCGCCGCTGAGGGTGACGACGGGCTCGTCGGCGCCCAGCGGGTCGACCACGGCCGCGCCGTAGGGGTTGGTCTCGCTGGCCGACGGGCTCGCGGACGCGGGAGCGCTGCTGGCCGGGTCGGCCGCGGAGCCCGAGCAGGCAGACAGCGCGAGGGCGACGAGGGCAGCGGCAGCAGCGATCAGGGGCCGACGATGGGTCACGCTCGTGACGGTACGGAGAGAGTCCTGCCGTTTGCGCCCCGCAACCTCAAGATTCGCTCTGCTGTCCGCCGGGTGACCGGCCGAGGCGTGACGCCGAGGGTCAGCCGGAGGTGGCCTGCTCCACCTGCGCCGCGATCTCGCGCGGGTCGGTGCCCTCCTCGAACACGGCCACCACGAGCCGGCGCGGGGCGGAGCCGCGGGTCGCGGTGTCGAACGACGCCGAGAGCCACGCGAGCGCGGCGTCGAACTCGCCCATCGGGTCGGGGCCGAGGTCGTCCTTGAGCCAGCGCCGGAGCATGTGGTTGTGGACGGCGGCGAACGAGCCGGCCATCGCCTCGGCCTCGAGCGCGCCGTGCGGGCGCTCGTCGAGCCTGCTGTGCAGGTAGCGGGCGAACAGCACGCGGTAGCGCTGCACCCAGGCGATCTCGCGCGCGCGCAGCTCGGGCACGTCCTTGACGATCCGGTAGCGCCGCAGCGCGATCTCCGGCTCCTCCACGTAGTGCCCGAACACCATCCGCACGGCCTGGCACATGGCCGGCACCGCGGCGGAGTCCGTGCTCGCGTCGAGGAACGCCGCGACCCGTCCCGACAGCTCCTCGTGGTGCAGGAACACCACCGCGTCCTTGGACGGGAAGTGCAGGAAGAACGTCCGACGGGCGACGCCGGCGGCGCTCGCGATGGCCTCGATCGTCGTCGCGGCGTAGCCCTGCTGCTCGAAGAGGTCGAGAGCGGCTGCCTCGATGCGCGTCCGGGCGTCGCCCGGGGAGGGCGCTGCGGGGGCTGCTGCGGACATGCGAAAGACCCTAGCCGCAACCCTGGCGTGATGGCTACACCCGGTGTACTGTGCGGTGCACCCGGTGCACTACACATCGAGAGAAGGTCCGCGCCATGCCCCGCGTCCCACCGCCGCCGCCCGTCGAGGTCGTCGTCGCCGAGGAGCAGCAGTACCTCTTCGCGACCACCGGCACCGCCCTGCAGGAGCAGTGGTGGGCCTCCGCCGCCTGCCAGGACGCCGAGCCCGACGTGTTCTTCCCGGTCAGCACCCAGGACCAGATCTCGCGCCGCGTCGCCCTCTCGTTCTGCGGCGGCTGCGCCGTCCGCGACGAGTGCCTGCGCGTCGCCCTCGAGGACCGCTCGCTCATCGGCATCTGGGGTGGCACCGACGAGGCCCAGCGCGCCCAGCTGCGCCAGCGCCAGCTCGTCGCGAGCTGACCCGCAGCACCCGCACCACCCGCATCCCCCGCACAGCCGAGCCCGGCCACGCGGGCACGAACAGCGTCGTTCGTGCTCGCGTGGCCGGGCTCGCGTGCGTGCGGGCTACGTCAGGGCCGCGGCGTCCTGCGCGATGACGAGCTCCTCGTCGGTGCGGACGACGAGCACGAGCGGCGTGGTGCCTGGCTCGCTGATGCGCATGCGCAGCGGGACGCCGTCCAGGATCCCGCCGTCGGCCTCGTTCGCCGCCGGGTCGAGCACCACCCCGAGCACGCCGAGGTGATCTGCGATGGCCGCCCGCACGCGGGCGGAGTTCTCGCCGATGCCGCCGGTGAACACCACGGCGTCGAGCCGGCCGAGCGCTACCGAGAGCGCCGCCACGTGCTTGGCCGCGCGGTAGCAGAACAGGTCGACGGCGAGCGCGGCGTCGTCGTCGCCGGAGTCCGCGGCCTCGAGCAGCGTGCGCATGTCGTTGCTCGTGCCGGAGACGCCGAGCAGGCCGGCCTCGGTGTTGAGCCGGCGTACGACCTCCGCGGCGTCGACGCCGAGGCGCTCGGCGACGTACGGGATCACGCCCGGGTCGATGTCGCCGCTGCGCGAGCCCATCACGAGGCCCTCGAGCGGGGTGAAGCCCATCGTGGTGTCGAGCGAGACGCCGTTCGCGACGGCGGCCGCGCTGCACCCGTTGCCGAGGTGCAGCGTCACCATCCGCACGTCGTCGCTCTCGGCGAACCAGACCTGCTGGGCGAATCCGGACACGTAGCGGTGGCTGGTGCCGTGGAATCCGTACCGCCGCACGTCGAGGTCGTCGCGCCAGGCCTTCGGGACGGCGTACTGCGCGGCGTGCGCCGGCATCGTGCGGTGGAAGGCGGTGTCGAAGACCGCCACCTGCGCAAGGTCGGGCAGTGCGGCCGCGGTCGCGTCGATGCCGGCGAGGTTGCCCGGCAGGTGCAGCGGCGCGAGCGGGACGAGCGCCTCCAGCGTGCGGCGCACGTCGTCGTCGATCACGACCGAGGCGGAGTACGCCGGACCGCCGTGCACCACGCGGTGCCCGACCGTCGTGATCGAGGCGCGCTCGTCGTCGGACATCAGCCCGATCAGGGCCGCGATCACGCCGGCATGCGACACGTCGTCCGGCGTGGACGTCGAGCGCTCGCCGTCGCGGTCGATGCGCACCGACGCGTCGGGGGTGCCGACGCGCTCGGCCAGGCCGGTGAGGGCCCGCCGCCCGGACGCGGGGTCCAGGACGGCGAGCTTCACCGACGAGCTGCCGGCGTTGACGACCAGCACGCGGCCGCCGCCGGTCTCAGACAGAGCCGTCACCGAGCGACCAGTCGCGCACCTCGGGCATGTCCTCGAGGTGCTCGACGACGTACGCCTCGTGCTTGTCCAGCTGCGCCTGGCACCACGCCTTGAGCTCGCTGGCACCCGGCGGCGTGCGGCGGGCGTTGTTGATGGCGTCCATGACGAGGTGGTAGCGCGAGACGCGGTTGCGCACGACCATGTCGAACGGCGTGGTGGTCGTGCCCTCCTCGATGAAGCCGCGGACGCGGAAGCGGTCGGCGTCCGGGCGGCCGTGCACCAGCTGGTGGATCGCGCCCGGGTAGCCGTGGAAGGCGAACACGACGTCGACGTGGTCGGTGAACAGCTCGTTGAAGAGCGTCTCGTCCATGCCGTGCGGGTGGTCCTTGCGGCGCGGCAGCGTCATCAGGTCGACGACGTTGACCACGCGGGTGCGGAAGTGCGGCATGTGCTTCTTGCAGGATCTCGGCCGCGGCGATGGTCTCCATCGTCACGACGTCGCCCGCGCAGGCGAGCACGATGTCGGGGTCGGCCGACCCGTCGTCGGTGCCCGCCCACTCCCACACGCCGGCGCCGCGGCGCGCAGTGCTCGACGGCCTCGTCGATCGTCAGCCACTGCAGCTGCGGCTGCTTGTCGATGACGATGAGGTTGACGTACGACCGCGAGCGGAAGCAGTGGTCGGCGACCGAGAGCAGCGAGTTCGCGTCCGGCGGCAGGTAGACGCGACCGATGTTGCCGCGCGTCGTGATGACGTTCTGCAGCAGGCCGGGGCCCTGGTGGCTGAAGCCGTTGTGGTCGTTGCGCCAGGCGGTCGAGGTGAGCAGGATGTTGAGGCTCGGCACCGGCTCGCGCCAGTCGAGGTGCTCGGCCTCCTGCAGCCACTTCGCGTGCTGGATCGTCTGCGACGCGCTCACCATCGCGAACGCCTCGTACGTCGCGAACAGGCCGTGCCGCCCGGTGAGGGTGTAGCCCTCGAGCCAGCCGTGGCAGTTGTGCTCGGAGAGCACCTCCATCACGCGGCCGTCGCGCGAGAGCGAGACGTCCTCGGGGTAGACCGTCTCGGCGAACATGCGGTCCGACACCTCGAACACGGCGCCGAGCCGGTTGCTGTTGGTCTCGTCCGGGCAGAAGAGCCGGAACCGGTCGTCGTTGTCGCGGTAGATGTCGCGCATGAGCTCGCCGAGCTTGCGCGTCGACTCGAGCTTGCACGGTCGCCGGCGTCGGGACGTCGACGGCGTACTGACGGAAGTCGGGGATGTCGAGGTCGCGCGTGACGACGCCGCCGTTGGCGTGCGGCGAGGCGCTCATGCGCAGGTCGCCCGTCACGTTGGCCCGGCGTACGAGCTCGCTCGGGCCGCCGTTCTCGTCGAACAGCTCCTCGGGGCGGTACGACCGCAGCCACGTCTCGAGCACGTCGAGGTGGTCCTGGTTGCCCTTGACGCCCGAGAGCGGCACCTGGTGCGAGCGCCACGTGCCCTCGGTCTTGCTGCCCGTCGACCTCCTTCGGGCCGGTCCAGCCCTTCGGGGTGCGCAGGACGATCAGCGGCCAGTCGCGGCCGGTGCCGTCCCAGTCGCCGCCGCGGGCCGACTGCCTGGATCTCGCGGATGCGCACCCAGGCGCGGGTGAGGGCCGCCGCGAACCGGTGGTGCATGCCCGGGATGTCGTCGCCCTCGACCTCGATGACCTCGTAGCCGTGGCCGGCGAGGAGCGCGCGCACCTCGGCCGGGTCCTTGCGGGCGAGCACGGTCGGGCCGGCGATCTTGGCGCCGTTGAGGTGCAGGATCGGCAGCACGGCGCCGTCGCGCGCGGGGTTGAGGAAGGAGACGCCCTTCCACGAGCCCTCGAGCGGGCCGGTCTCGGCCTCGCCGTCGCCGACGACGGCGAGCGCGATGAGGTCGGGGTTGTCCATCACGGCGCCGAAGGCGTGCACGAGCACGTAGCCGAGCTCGCCGCCCTCGTGGATCGAGCCCGGGGTGGGCACCGAGACGTGGCTCGGGATGCCGCCGGGCGCGGAGAACTGCCGGCAGAGGCGCAGCAGGCCGTCCTCGTCCTGGGACACGTCGGGGTAGATCTCGCTGTAGGTGCCCTCGAGGTAGCCGGCGGCGACGAGCGCCGGGCCGCCGTGGCCGGGGCCGGCGAGGTAGATCATCTGCTGGTCGGTCTTGCCGATCAGGCGCGTGGCGTGCGCGTAGACGAACGACAGGCCGGGGCTCGTGCCCCAGTGTCCGAGCAGGCGCGGCTTGATGTCGTCCGACACGAGCGTGCGCTTGAGCAGCGGGTTCGCGCCCAGGTAGATCTGGGCGACGGTCAGGTAGTTGTTCGCCCGCCACCAGGCGTCGAGCGGTGCGATCTCGTCGTCGGTGGGGTTCGCGAGCGCCTCGACGAGCGCGTCGGTGGGGACTGCGGCGGTGCGTGTGGTCACGGGGTTCCTCCCGGTCGTGCGCAGCACCGGGAGCCCGGGACGGGCCCGCTGCAAACGCTTACAGGACCAACGGTAGTGAGTCGTGCGGCCGGATGCGGCGGTTACCGGAGAGTCGTGGCACGGGTCACCCGACGAGGCGGTGCCGCCACCTTCCCCCGGCCCCGGCGCGCGCGCCACCCCTTCGCCCCAAACAGCGGGCGAACTCCTGTCCCGCAGATGTCCTCCCCAGGCCCCCGCGTTCGTCCCTAGGGTGAGGACGGCCGAGGGGGTCGTTCACGACAGCTGGGGAGACACGACATGCCGCAGTACGCCGCACTCATCTGGAGCACCGACCTCGAGCCGTCCGACCCCGCGTTCGACGCGATGATGCCGGGCTACAACGCGTTCGGCCACGAGGCCGAGGCAGTCATCCGCGGCGGCGCCGCGCTGTACAACAACGCGACGGCCACCACGGTCCGGGTGCCCGGAGGCAAGGGCGGCGAGGTCGTCACCACCGACGGCCCGTACGCCGACACCAAGGAGGCCCTGACCGGCTTCTACCTGATCGAGGCGGCCGACCTCGACGAGGCCGTCGGCTGGGCGGCCAAGATCCCCGCCGCGTACGACGGCAGCGGGTGCGTCGAGGTGCGCCCGATCATCGAGTTCCCCGGCTGAGCGAGCCGCACCGAGCCATGACGTCGCCGGAGGACGCGGTCGAGCGGGTCGTGCGCGAGGAGTTCCCGCGCATCCTCGCCACGCTCGTCCGCGTCACCGGCGACGTCGGCCTCGCCGAGGACTCCGTGCAGGAGGCCGTCATCCGGGCCCTCACCACCTGGCCGCGCGACGGCGTGCCCGACGAGCCCCGCGCCTGGCTCACCACGGTCGCGCGCCGTTGCGCCGTCGACCGCATCCGACGTGAGGCCCAGCGCGACGGGAAGGAGGCAGAGGCCGTGTGGCTCTTGGACTCCGACCCCGAGCCACCGCCCGACTCCGTCGTGCGCGACGACCTGCTGCGCCTCGTCTTCACCTGCTGCCACCCCACGCTGTCGCCCGAGGCGCAGGTCGCTCTCAGCCTCCGCACCCTGTGCGGGCTCACCACCGCCGAGGTGGCTCGGGCGCTGCTCGTGCCCGAGGCGACGGCGGCCAAGCGGCTGACCCGCGCCAAGCAGAAGATCGCCGCGGCGCACATCCCCTACCGCGTGCCGTCCGACGCCGAGCTGCCCGACCGGCTCGCCGGGGTGCTCGCCACGGTCTACCTCGTGTTCAACGAGGGCTACGCGCCGTCGAGCGGCGACGCCGCGGTCCGCCAGGACCTCGTCGACGAGGCCATCCGGCTCGGCCGGCTGCTGCACGGGCTGATGCCCGACGAGCCCGGGGTGATCGGGCTGCTCGCCCTCATGCTCCTGCTCGACTGCCGACGGGCCGCACGGGTCGCACCCGACGGCTCGGCCGTGCGGCTGGCGGACCAGGTGCGCCGTACCGTGGGACGCGGCCGAGGCCCGCGAGGGTGTCGCGCTCGTAGCCGAGGGAGTACGCCGTACCCCCGTGCGGGCCGACCCGTACGTCGTCCAGGCCGCGATCGCCGCCTGCCACGCGCTGGCGCCGTCGTACGCCGAGACCGACTGGGATGCCGTGATCGCGTGGTACGACGTGCTTCTCGGCGTACGCGACTCCCCGTCCGCTCGGCTCGGCCGGGCCTCTGCCGTGGCCGAGCGTGACGGCGCCGCGGCCGGCCTCGCCGAGGTGGAGGCGATCGCGGGCCTCGAGCACCATGCGTGGTGGCACGGCGCCCGCGCCGAGCTCCTCCACCGGCTCGGACGCGACGACGAAGCGGGCGCGGAGCGTCTCAGCGCCGAGCGGCTCGGCCTCAACGCCGGAGCCCTCGCCTCCCTCGACGCCTCCCTCACCGCACCCCCGCGCTGACCCCACGGCGCACTTTCACCCGCTCAGGACAAAGGCGCCGTCCAGGGGCGCGATCCGTCCATTCCTGACCGGTGTCGACGAGTGTCCCCCGTGGTCGAAACCCGAGCTCCGATCGCCGTCAGGCCACCAGCGTCAGGCCCGCGGTCGACGGCGGTTCGCGAGGAGCGGCTGAGACGGGTCCCACGTGGTGCCGTGCTCGGCGTCGTACCGGCGGCGGGCGATGCCCGACAGCGCCTCGAGCACCACACGGTTGGCCAGCGCGGCAGTGATGTCGGCGTGGTCGTACGGCGGCGCCACCTCGACCACGTCCATGCCGACGACCGGCAGCTCGACCGCGATCCGGCGTACGGCGTCGAGCAGCTCGCGCGCCGAGAGTCCGCCGGCCTCCGGCGTGCCGGTGCCAGGTGCGTGACCCGGGTCGGCGACGTCGATGTCGACCGACAGGAACACCCCGTCGCAGTCGTCGAGGGCGATCGCGAACGCCTCGGTGAGGCACTCGTCGAGGCCGCGGTGGACGATCTCGGTCATCTCGTACGACCGCATGCCCTGTTCGGCCATCCAGTCGAGCGTCGCGGGCTCGGGCCAGTAGCCGCGCAGCCCGATCTGCAGGAACCGGTCGCCGCGAACAGCGCCGGACTCGATCAGCTGGCGCATGGGATGGCCGTGACCGATGAGCGAGCCGAACGTGATGTCGCCGGTGTCGGCGTGCGCGTCGAAGTGCAGGACTGCGACGCGGCCCCAGCCGCGGGCGCGGGCGACCGCGGTGCAGTTCGGCCAGGTGATGGTGTGGTCGCCGCCGAGCACGAGCGGGATCGCGCCGTTCTCGGCGACCGTGGTGATCGCGGCCTCGAGGTCGCGGCACGAGCGCTCGGCGTCGCCGCTGAACATCTCCACGTCGCCGGCGTCGAGCACCCGGAGGTCCTGCAGCGCGTCGACACGCAGCGCCAGCGACGGGCGCGACCCGTCGTGCGGCAGGTAGTCGGTCGACCGGATCGCCTGCGGCCCGAGCCGTGCACCCGCGCGGTACGACGTACCGCCGTCGAACGGCGCGCCCACGATCACGACGTCGGCGTCGGCGTACGTCCCGGGCTCGTCGATCGTGCAGCGCTCGACGCCGAGGAACGTGATATCCGGGCCGAACATCGGGCCGTAGCGGGTCATGACGCCTTCCCTTCCGACGAGCCGGCCGCGGCGAGCGCCGAGGGCCGCGCCGCCACCAGGGCGAGGTATACCAGCCCGGCGACCACGGCGGAGGTCACGAAGCTGACGTCGACCTTCGCGCCTGGCGGCGACGGCGACGGCGACAGCGGAAGAAAGGACAGAAGACGCCGTTGAAGGGCGTGATCTGTCCTTAGCGGAAGATCCTGCGCCGCGGCAGGCGGCGGCAATACGGTCGGCGCATGTTCACGTTGCTGCGGGGGTACAAGCCGGCATGGCTCCGGGGCGACCTCGTCGCGGGCATCACCGTCGCGGCCATCGCCATCCCGGAGTCGCTCGGCTACGCGTCGATCGCGGGACTTCCGCCGCAGACGGGCCTGTACTGCGCTCTGCTGCCGGCGGTGCTCTTCGCGCTCCTCGCGTCCTCCCGCCAGCTGGTGGTCGGCGCCGACTCCGCCACCGCCGCGCTCGTCGCCGCCGGGGCAGGCGCGGTGGCCGCGGCCGGGACGGCTCAGTATGCAGGCGCGGTCGGTGTCCTGGGGCTCGTCACCGCGGTGGTGCTGCTCGTCATGGCCCTCGCGCGCCTCGGGTTCCTCGCGGACCTCATCTCCCAGCCGGTGCTCGCGGGCTTCCTGTCCGGCGTCGGCGTCTCGCTCATCATCGGCAAGCTGCCCGACGTGCTCGGCATCCCCGCGTCCGGCAGCACGTGGAACAAGCTCGTCGACACCGTGACGGGCCTCGGCTCGATCAACTGGTGGTCCGCGGCGCTCGGCCTCGGCGTCGTCGCCGTCATGGTTGGCGCGCTGCGCCTGCCCGCCGCGGTGCCCGCAGCGCTCTTCGCGCTGGTCGTGTTCTCCGTCCTGGGCAACCTGATCGACTCCGAATCGCACGGGGTACCGATGGTCGGCGCGCTCCCGCCCGGCCTGCCCTCGTTCGCCTGGCCCAGCATCTCGGGTTCGGAGGTCGCGCGGCTCTCCGCGACCGCCCTCTCGATCGCCGTGGTGGTGCTCGCGCAGAGCGCTGCCGTCGCCCGGAGTTTCGGAACCAAGAACGGTTACAAGGTCGACACCAACAGCGACCTGGTCGGCTTGTCGGCCGCCAACGCCGCGAGCGCCGTGACCGGCGGCTTCGCGATCAACGGCAGCCCGCCCCGCACGGCGGCCGGTGACGGCTCCGGGTCGAAGTCGCAGCTGGTCAACATCGTGATGGCGGTCGTCATCGGCCTGCTGCTGATGTTCGGCTCCGGCCTCTTCGCCTATGTGCCCTCGACCGTGCTCGACGGCATCGTCCTCGGCATCGGCATCCACCTGCTCAAGATCAGTGAGCTGCGCGCCGTGGGCCGGGCTCGCCGCGAGGAGCTGCTGGCAGCGCTCCTCGCCCTCGTCGTCGTCGCGTTCGTCGGCGTCGAGCAGGGCGTCCTACTCGCCGTGATCGTGGCCCTGATCGAGCGTGCCCGTCGCTACTACCGACCCGAGGACGAGGTCACTGTGCGGGCCGGGGTGGTGGGCGCGCGCGAGGAGGCGCGTTTCTCCGCGCTGCCGCCCGGATCGCTGGACGGCGTCCTGGTCTACCGCTTCGACGCCGGCCTGTTCTTCGCCAACTCCACGCACTTCGACGAGCGCATCCGCGCCCTGGTCGAGGAGACCGACCCGCGACCGACGATGCTGGTCGTGGACGCGGCAGCCATGTCCGACATCGACGTCACCGGCGTCAACGTGCTCACCCGCCTCGCGCAGGACCTGTCGGCCCATGGCGTGCGGGTCGTGCTCGCCGAGATGGGCGAATCCGCAGCCCAGATCGTGCACGACTCGGGCCTCGACCAGATCGTCACGATCGTGCCGCGGATCGAGGACGCCCTGACGCGCTGAGTCAGGCAGCAGCCGGCTTGTGCGCACCCCACGCCAGGTAGACCACCGGGCCGACCGGCTGCACGAGGATGCCCAGCAACCACAGCGCCTTGCGGCCGTGCACCTGCTCGGCGGGACGTCGGGCGAGGTCGACCAGTGCCGTCGCGGTGAGGGCCAGCTCGACCGAGCCGACCACGAGGATCGCCGTCTTCTGCGCGTCGGAGAGCTCCGACCAGGTCTTCTTCGACATGCCTCCACGCTACGTCCGCGCCGAGCGTGATGACGGGTCGAGCGGGGCCGTCCCTTGCCATCGGCTTTACAGATCCCTATCTTCTGTAAACCGACGGCGAGGAGCACCGATGGACTCCGCGTACGAACCCGCAGGCACCGTCCCACCAGGGTCGACCGAGCAGTGGCGCGACCGCAAGCGCCACCTGTGGCTGGTCGGCCCTCGTCATGCCCCTGCTGCCGTTCGCCGCGGTGCTGCTGCACAGCCGCACCGGGTCGTGGGTCTGGCTCTGGCTCGGGCCGATCGTGATCCTCGGCGTCGTGCCGGCGCTCGACCTCGCCGCCGGCCTCGACCGGTCGAACCCGCCGGACGACGTGATCGAGGCGCTCGAGGGCGACCGCTACTACCGCTGGATCACCTACCTGTTCCTGCCGATCCAGTACGCCGGGTTCGTCGTCGCGATCTGGTACCTCGCCACGCGGCGACCGGCTCACGGTCGAGCAGAGCATCGGGCTCGCGGTGACTGATCGGGTTCATCGGCGGCATCGGCATCAACACCGCCCACGAGCTCGGCCACAAGAAGGAGAGCCACGAGCGCTGGCTGGCCAAGATCGCTCTGGCGCAGAGCTTCTACGGCCACTTCTACATCGAGCACAACCGCGGCCACCACGTCCGCGTCGCGACGCCGGAGGACCCGGCCAGCAGCCGGCTCGGCGAGACTTCTACGCGCTTCTGGCCGCGCACCGTCGTCGGCTCCGCCCAGTTCGGCGTGGCGGCTCGAGAAGCGCCGCTACGCGCGCGCGCCAGCAGGCACCCGTGGCGGCTCGGCAACGACGTGCTCAACGCCTGGCTGATGTCGGCCGTGCTCTGGGCGCGCGCATGGTCGCCTGGCTCGGCGTCGGCGTCCTGCCCGTACCTCGCTGGTCCAGGCGGTCGTCGGCTTCTCCCTGCTCGAGGTCGTCAACTACCTCGAGCACTACGGGATGCTGCGCCAGAAGGTCGGCGCCGGCGAGCAGCGAGCGC
Source organism: uncultured Actinomycetes bacterium (assembly GCA_963738455.1). GTDB lineage: Bacteria > Actinomycetota > Actinomycetes > S36-B12 > CAIYMF01 > Longivirga. The sequence goes on along the minus strand of CAVTWM010000008.1, from coordinate 549,145 downwards.
TACGAGCGGGTCGATCCCAGCCACAGCTGGAACTCCAACAACATCGCGACCAACGTGCTGCTCTACCACCTGCAGCGGCACAGCGACCACCACGCGAACCCGACCCGGCGCTACCAGTCGCTGCGCGACTACGAGGAGTCCCCGGTGCTCCCCACCGGCTACGCCGGGATGATCCTGCTCGCCGCTCGTCCCGCGCCGCCTGGCGCCGGGTGATGGACCCGCGCGTGCTGCGGCACTTCGACGGCGACCTGTCGCGCGTCAACATCGCCCCGCAAGCGCAGGGCGGCGTACGCCGAGCACGCCCGCACGGCAGTCGGCTCGAGCGCGGCACCGGCGGCAGGCGCCGCGCCGCTGCTCGAGCACGCCGTCGCCGGTGCGCGTCGCACCGCTGCCCGGGCTGCGGGTACGAGCTACGACGAGGTCACCGGCGACGAGCGCGAGGGCTTCGCGGCCGGCACGCCGTGGAGCGACGTCCCGGACGCCTGGTGCTGCCCCGACTGCGGCGTGCGCGACAAGGTCGACTTCGTCGTCGTACCGGTGGCCGGCTCGTGACCACGCAGGCGCCGGAGCACGTGAGCACCCGGCAGCGCATCGTGGCCGCGGCGATCGACCGCACGCTGACCAGCGGAGGGCTGGGCCGCGGTCACGATGAGCCGCCTGGCCGACGACGTCGGCGTCAGCCGGCAGACCGTCTACAACGAGGTCGGCTCCAAGCCCGCCCTCGCCGAGGCGATGGTCCTCGCCGAGCTCGACCGGTTCCTCGGCCCTCGTCGACGCCGGCGTTCGACGCCCACCCGGACGACCTGGCGGCCGCCATGCGCGGCGCGTCCGCGGCGTGCTGCGCGAGGCCGCCGGCAACGCGCTGCTGCGCGCCGTCGTCTCGGCCACGCACGGCGCCGACACCGAGCTGCTGCCGCTGCTCACCACCGACGCGGCGGCGCTGCTCGACGTCCGCCAAGGCCGTCGTCCGCGGGCGGATCTCGGCGTACGACGTCGGCCGTCGCCGGGCGGGCCAGGGAGGCGGCCGTCGACATGCTCGTCCGCATGGTGCTCGGCCACGTGATGCAGCCGTCGGGCCCGCCGGACCGCAGCGCCGACGACATCGCCGCCCTCGCCGCGCGCATGCTGACCACAGTGGTCTGAGCCGGCCGCTGCAGGTGCCACGATGGCGGCATGCGCACCACCGTCGCCGCCGCCGGCGAGCCCCTGCTCGTCGAGGTCGACGGACGTCCTGGATCGGCGTCGGACGTCGCGAGGCCCGGCATGCTGCCGCGCGGGCACCTGACCGCCGCCCAGGTCCGCGGCGGGGCCGTGCGCGGGCTCGACCTGCACCTGATGCGCCTCGCGGAGGCGCACGAGCACCTCTTCGGCGGGGTGCTGGACACCGCAGCCGTCCGGCTCCTCATGGCCCGGGCGGTGCGCGAGCACCCGGACGCCTACCTGCGGGTGACGATCGACGAGCCGGTCGCTGGAGTGCCGCGGGTGGTGACGGTCGTCCGACCGCCGCTCGACGCGCCGACGGAGCCGCAGTCGGTCGCGCCCACGGCGTACGTGCGGGCCCACGCCGAGGTGAAGCACACCGGCTCCTACGGCCAGTCGGTCCACGGCGACGCCGCGATGCGCAAGGGGTTCGACGACGCGCTGCTCATCGCGCCGGACGGTCAGCTCGCCGAGACGAGCGTGGCCAACATCGGCTTCATCCGCGCCGGCCGCGTGGTGTGGCCGAGCGGCCCGGCACTGCTGGGGATCACCTGGCAGCTGCTCGACCTCGCCCTTGCCGCAGCCGGGATGCGCTCGACCGTCGAGCGCATCCGGCAGGACGACAAGCGCGGCTTCGAGGGGGCGTTCCTCAGCAGCTCGCTCGGCGTCGCCCCGGTCGGGCGCATCGGCACGCACACCTTCCCTGACCCGGAGGCGTCGCTGTTCCTGGTCGACCTCTACGCGGCCGTCCCGTGGGACACGCTCTGACGCACGCCCCCGACGGGTGAGCCCGCCCTCGCGGGGCGGGCTCACGACTTCCGCGCGGCGCACGGACGATCACTGCACGGTGGCAGCCAGCCTGTAGGAGCCGACGCCCGCACGCCGCGGGCTCGGGGCCTAGATGAACAGCAGCTGCGCACCCTCGGTGATCTCGATGAAGTCGGAGGCGTTGATGATCCCCTCGACGCCCTCGTAGAGGTCGTCCATGGTCACGTGGTTCATGTCGGCGCTCATGCGGCACGCCCACAGGTGGCCGCCGCTCGCGACGATGTGCTCGAGGAACTCCGGCACCTCGGGCACGCCGAGGTCGGCGATCTGCTTCTTGAGCATGTGCGTGGCCATCGGCTGCATGCCCGGCATCGGCGCGAGCGCCTGCGGGATGCGGACGTCGCCGATCGGCATGTGCATCGCGGTGTTGCCGCTGGGGCTGAACTTCAGGTCGTTCATGCGGCTCTTGATGATCATGTCGAAGCCCCAGAACGTGAAGAACAGGTGCAGCTCCACGCCCTCGCCGAGGGCCGCGTTGCCCAGGATGAGCCCGGGGTAGGCCATGTCGAGGTTGCCCTTGGAGCAGATGATGGCGAGCTTGCGGCCGCCGCCCTCGTCGTCGTCGTCGAACTTCGGGATGATCGCTTCAGAGGTGCTGGTCATGTCAGGTCACGTCCTTGGTGGTTGTCGAGGGTGGGGTGTGACCTGGCGGTCAGACGCAGCCCTTGGGCTTGGGCAGTCCGGCGATGTACGCCATCTTCTTGGCCGGCTTCTTGGGGAAGAGCTCGAAGAGCTTCTTGGTCTCGAAGCCGCCGGCGGTGGAGACGCGGCGCAGCGTCGGGGTGACGTCGTCCTGCTCCTTGAAGTCCTTGCGCATGAAGCGGATCGCGTTCCAGGAGTCGTCGCTCATCTCGACGCCGATGGCGCCGGCGAGGGCTGCGCCCAGGGTCTCGTCCCACTCGTCGTACACGGTCATGAAGCCCTCGTCGTCGACGTGGATCTCGTGGCCCTCGATGGTCGTGACTGGCATCTCTAGCTCCTCAGGTCAGTGGTGTGGGGTGTGGTCGGCCGGTGCCGCCGGTCAGGCGACGGGCACCTTCTTGCCGGCCATCTGCAGATCGGCCGAGATCGGCATCGGCCGACCGGGCATGAGGACGTTCCAGTAGGCCCAGCGGAAGCCGAGCTTCCCGAGGTGGTTGGCCTTGGTCTCCTTGAGCAGGCTCATCGGGCCGACGCCCGGCACCGGGTACTTGCCCGGCATCGGCTCGGTGTCGTAGTTGAAGTCGATGAGCATCGCCTTGCCGTGGCCGGTCTCGATGAAGCAGTTGGCGTGGCCGTCGAACTTGTGGGTCATGTCGCGGCCGGCGATGTGCTGCGAGGAAGTTCTCGACGAAGCCCTCGATCTCGAAGTGCGCGACCGAGCCGGCCTTGGACGCCGGGATGTCGTTCGCGTCGCCGAGCGCGAAGATCGAGTCGTACTTCTTCGACAGCAGCGTCTGCTTGTCGACGGGCACCAGGTTGAGCTCGTTGCCGAGGCCGGACCGTGCGACGAAGTCCGCGCCCATGTTCAGCGGGATCGTCACGAGCAGGTCGTAGGGCACCTCGCGCTCGTCGTACGACACGAGGGCCTTCGCCTCGGTGTCGACGCGCTCGAGCATGAACTCCGGCTCGAGCCGCACGCCCTTGTCCTCGAGCATGGTGCCGAAGGCCTTCGCCGCGATGGGCTTGGTGAACGCCGCGTCGAGCGGGGTCACGTAGACGATCTCGACCTTGTCGCGCATGCCCTTCTCGGCGAAGAACGCGTCGGCGAGGAAGGTGAACTCGAGCGGTGCGACCGGGCACTTGATGGGCATCTCGACGATGTTGACGACCAGGCGGCCGCCCTCCCACGTCTTCAGCTTCTCGGCCAGCGCGGTCGCGCCCGCGTGGGTGTAGAAGTCGAAGACGCTGTCGTACCAGGAGCCCTCGTCGTCCATGCCGGGGGTCTGGTCCGGGCGCGGCGTGACGCCGGTGGCGATCACGAGCTGGTCGTACGGCAGCACCCGGCCGTCGACGAGGCTGACGGTCTTGGCGTCGGCGTCCACGCGGTCGATCTCCGCGTAGATCAGGGGGATGTCGTCCGCGAGGTACTTGCGGCGCGACTTGGTGACCTCGTCCGGCTGGTAGATCCCGAACGGGATGAACAGGTAGCCGGGCTGGTAGTCGTGCTTGTCGTCGCGATCGACGACGGTGATGTCCCACTCGGCCTGGGACAGCTTCTTGCGCAGCTTGTTGGCCGTGATGGTTCCGGCGGTTCCTCCGCCGAGGATGAGCAGGTGCTTCATCGCGATCTCCTTGGCCTGCGCACGGGTCGTGGCGGTCAAGGGCCGGATGCCCTGGCTGTCTCGATCCGGCGGTGAGGCCGGTCGGCTCCTACAGCTCCCACTATGCCCCTGGGGGTATCCCGTCTCCACCGCGACAAGCACGGTGTGATCGACGAGACAGGGCCCCGAGAGGTGGCGTAGGCCCGACGGCGGGCGTGCGGTCGAGGGCGCGGCTACCGTCCGAGACATGAGGATCGGGATCGTGGGTCGCCACGCGGAGATCATGAAGGGCGCGCTCGCGCTCGCCGACGAGGCCGGGCTCGACGCCCGCGGCACTCTCGACGACGACGAGGCGCTGGCCTGGGTGCAGCAGCAGCAGATCGGCGCGCTGCTCATCGGCGGCGGTGTCGAGCCCGAACCGCGCGACGCCCTGCTCGCAGCCTGCGAGGAGAACGACGTCCGCGGCGTCGAGGTGCACGGACCGGCCAACGTCGGAGCGATCCTGCGCGGGCTCTCGGAGAGCGGCGCCTGACCGGCAGATCGTGCAGTTCGCCCGCGCGCGACCACGTGCGGGCGGCAGGCTTCCCCCATGGGTGAGCAGCTGGGCGGACAGACCTTCACGCGCGAGGACCGGCAGCGCTACCGCGACAAGGTCCACCGCTGCCTCGACGTCTTCGCGCGGATGCTCGAGGAGTCGCGCTTCGACTTCGAGACGCCGCTGACCGGCATGGAGGTCGAGCTCAACCTGGTCGACGGCCAGGGCCTCCCCGCCCTGCGCAACGCCGAGGTGCTCGCGCGCATCGACGATCCCGCCTTCGTCCAGGAGCTCGGGCGCTTCAACCTCGAGATCAACGTGCCGCCGGCGTCGCTCTCCGGCGACGGAGCGGCGGCGTACGAGGAGCACCTGCGCACCCAGCTCAACGCCGCGAACGAGCACGCCCACGAAGCAGACGCGGGCATGGTGATGATCGGCATCCTGCCGACGTTGTCGCCGGAGCTGCTGACGCACGAGGCCATCAGCACGAACCCGCGCTACGCGCTCCTCGACCAGCAGATGCTGCTGGCCCGCGGCGAGGACCTGCACATCTCCATCGACGGCGGGCCGGAGAGCATCGAGACGTACGCCGACTCGATCGCTCCTGAAGCGGCCTGCACCAGCGTGCAGTTCCACCTGCAGGTGAGCCCGGACGAGTTCGCGCAGAACTGGAACGCCGCGCAGTGCCTCGCCGCCGCGCAGGTGGCGATGGGCGCGAACTCGCCGTACTTCCTCGGGCGCGAGCTCTGGCGCGAGACGCGCATCAGCCTGTTCGCCGAGGCCACCGACACCCGGCCCGCGGAGCTGAAGGCGCAGGGCGTGCGGCCGCGGGTGTGGTTCGGCGAGCGCTGGATCACGAGCGTGTTCGACCTCTTCGAGGAGAACCTGACGTACTTCCCGCCGCTGCTGCCCGTGCTCGACGACGAGGACCCCGAGGCCGTCCTCGACTCGGGCGGAACCCCGGCACTGCCGGAGCTGCGGCTGCACAACGGCACGGTCTGGCGCTGGAACAGGCCGGTGTACGACGTCGTCGACGGACGACCGCACCTGCGCGTGGAGAACCGCGTGCTGCCCGCCGGGCCGACCGTGGTCGACATCCTCGCCAACGGCGCCTTCTACTTCGGCGCGCTGCGCGCGCTCGCCGAGATGGACCGGCCGGTCTGGTCGCAGATGAGCTTCGGTGCCGCGGAGGACAACTTCTTCGCGGCCGCGCGCCACGGCATCGAGAGCACGCTCTTCTGGCCGGGCATGGGGCACGTGCCGGCCACCGAGCTCGTGCTGCGACGTCTGCTGCCGCTCGCCCAGCAGGGCCTCGACGCCTGGGACGTCGACCCTGCGATCAGCGCGCGCCTGCTCGGCATCATCGAGGGCCGGTGCGTGACCCATCGCAACGGCTCGGTCTGGCAGGCCGATGCAGTCCACAGCGTTCGAGAGCCGCGGCCACGACCGCTGGGAGGCGCTGCGCCTCATGACCCTGGCGTACGTCGAGCGCATGCACACCAACGAGCCCGTCCACACCTGGTCCCCCGTCTAACCCGGCGGCACCGCGCTCAGTCCGCCACGACGAGGCGCGCGGCCTGACACGTGGTTCTCCAACCATCGTCCTCCTGCGCCTCCGAACCATCAACCTCCGACGATGCGCTGACGCTCGACCCCCGTGTTCGCTTGGGGCTGAACACTTCTCCGCGATATGGCTCCGGATCCGGGTCGTGCTGTCGGAGGTGGCTGAGAGGCTGTGATCAGTCGTCCAGCAGGTGAGGGAGGTGACCATGTCGACCACGTTCGAGACCGTCGAGGCGTTCGCGTCGTACGACGAGGCGTTCCCGCCGGGGTGGTCACCGGTCACCCGCGAGCAGGAGCGCGCGTTCGCGGACGCGCTGCGGCGCGACTTCCCGCCCGCGCACGCCGACTACGAGGTCGTCGAGGCCGACCTGCCCGACGTGGGGCACGTTCTCCGAGCTCGACCTCGTCGCCGGTGTGGACGGCCCCGCGGACCCGTTCGACCTGGTGCTGCTGCACGCCCTGGACCCCGAGTCGTTGACCGACCCCGCCGACCAGCTGCGGATGCTCGCGGCGCTGGACAAGGTGGAGTGCCTGACCCAGGCGCGTGCGGATCCGCACCCTGATGGCGCTCGGCGACGACGGCCCCTCCTGGACGGGCCTGGACGAGCAGGACCTGCGGCACGAGATCGCCATCGCGCGGCGCACCTCGGAGTACAACGCCGGCCAGGCCCTCGAGCTCGCCCGCTCCATCACCCGCGACCACCCCGGCTTCCTCACCGCGCTCGCGGACGGGCGGGTGTCCTGGAGCCACCTCGCGGTCCTGGTCGACCGCACCCGGTACGTCACCGACCCCGCCGCGATCGCAGCGATCTCCGCACGCGCCCTGACCCGGGCGCTGACCCGCACCCCGGGGCAGTTCGCCACCGAGGTCGAGAAGCTCGTCGCGCGGTTCGACCCCGACGCCGCCGAGCGCCACCGCCGCGCCAAGAACAAGGAGCGCAGGGTCTGGATCAAGCGCCTCGCCGACGGCATGGGCATGCTCGGCTACATCGACGACTGGGCCATCATCAGCGCCGTCTACGAGACCATCGCCGCCGACGCCCGCTCCACGACGAAGGCCGCCCGCGCCGACAAGCGCGCCCGCGCGGCCGCCCGCCACAACGGCACCCCCACCGAGCCGGCGCCCGGCACCGAGCCGGCGCCCGGCACCGACGTCGTCCTCGCCGACGGTGGCGGGCGACGTCGAGGACGAGGAGCCCGACGCCGACACCGCCCGCGCGGACGCGCTCGCCGCCCGCGTGCTGGGCACCCTGAACCCCGACGGGTCCGTGGTCTGGGACCGGGCTACTTCGGTGGTGTTCGAAGGCCACCTGGTCATCGACTTCCTGACCCTCACCCGCGAGCGCGACCGCGTCGCCCTCCTGGACGGACAGCCCCTGCCGCCGCAGATCGCCCGCGAGTACGCCGCCGGCATCACGGCCTGGCGCCGGTTCGTCACCGACCCCGCCACCGACCACCTGATCGACGTCGGTGCCCGCTACACCGACCAGACGCTGCACCGCTTCATCCTGGCCCGCGACATCTGCCGCAACCCCGTCCACGAGCACATCCCCACCTCCACCCGGCTGCAGATGGACCACGCCGAGGAAGCACCCCACGGCCCCACCAGCGCCGACAACTGCGGGGGCATCTGCATCCCCAGCCACCAGCTGAAGACCGCCCGACGGGTCGACATCACCGACTCCGGAGCCGACGGCTCGTGCACCTGGACCACCCGAGCCGGACAGGTCGTCCACATCCCGCCCCGGCCGTTCCTCGACCACCCCGACCCACCGCTGTTCCCCCGGCGAAGCCACGGTCCACCCCCGGCGCCCGACCCCGCCGACGACATCCCACCCTTCTCGATCCTCTGCACGGCCGTGAGCCGGACCCCCACCGAGGAGTCCGGCCCACAGCCATGCGCACAACCGGAGAAGGTCCGAGCCCGCCCGACCGCAGAACTCGCGTTCATCCCTCAGGTGCCAGGATCGGCGGATGGACCTCGACCAGGTGCGCGCGGAGTGGGACGCCGCGGCGGACACGTTCGATCGCGAGGCCGATCACGGGCTGCTCGACCCCGTCACCCGTGAGGCGTGGCGGCAGGTGCTGCGGCCGCTCCTGCCCTCGACCCCGACCAGGGTGGCCGATCTCGGCTGCGGCACAGGCACCCTCGCCGTCCTCCTTGCCGAGGACGGTCACGAGGTGACGGGCCTCGACGTCTCCCCGCGCATGATCGACCGAGCCCGCGCCAAGGCCCTCGCCGCAGGAGTACCGGCGCGGTTCGCGGTGGGTGACGCCTCCCTGCCTGCCCTCGCGCGGGGCGCATTCGACGTCGTCCTCGCCCGGCACGTCGTGTGGGCGCTGCCCGACGCGGCGTCGTCGCTGCGCGCATGGGTCGACCTGCTCACGGCCGGCGGCAAGCTCGTGCTCGTCGAGGGCCGCTGGGGCACGGGTTCGGGGTTGTCGGCCGACGACCTCCGAGCCCTGGTCGCACCGGTGGTGCGCGAGGTCGACGTCGTGCCGCTCTCGGACACTGCCCTGTGGGGCAGGGAGATTCACGACGAGCGCTACGCCCTCGTCGGCAGGGTCTGAGTCAGCCGAGGTCGGCGAGGGCCTCGAGGGCCGCGAGCGCCAGCACGACGGTGCCGTGCGCGATCGCGCGCTCGTCGACGTCGAACGTGCCGGCGTGCAGGTCGAGGCGCGGAGCCCCGGACGACGGGTCGTGGACGCCGAGCCGCGCATATGCGCCCGGCACCTTGTCGAGGTACCAGGCGAACGAGTCGCCGCCCCAGGACTGCTCCACCTCGACGACGCCGTCGTCGCCGAGCGCAGCGCGTACGGCGTTGGCGACGATCGAGGTCGCGTCCTCGTCGTTCACCACCGGCGGCACACCGCGGCGATGCTCGGTGGTCCACGTGACGCCGGTGCCGCCGAGCAGCGCGGCGAGCGCGTCCTCGACGTACTTCGGGAAGTGCCGCCACACGTCGTGGTCGGGGGTGCGCACGGTGCCGCGCAGCATGCCGCTCGACGGGATCACGTTGGCGGCGTCGCCTGCATGGACCGAGCCGAAGACGCAGCGCACCGCGCCCGGCTCGCCCGTCAACCGGTCGATCTCGGCCTGAATGCCGCCGACCACGCGCGCCAGCACTGCCACGAGGTCCACCGTGCGCTCGGGCCGTGAGGTGTGGCCGCCCGGGCCGGAGACGCGGATCTCGACCATGTCGGCCGCGGACGAGATCGGCCCGACCCGCAGACCCACGTGCCCGACGTCGACCTTCGGGTCGCAGTGGACGCCGAACACGGTGTCGACGTCGTCGAAGTGGCCCTCCGCGATCACGTCGACCGCGCCGCCCGGCACCGACTCCTCGGCCGGCTCGAAGACGAGGCGCACGCGGCCGTCGATCCCGAGCCGGTCGCCGCTGCGCGCCAGGACCCGGGCGACCCCGAGGACCACGGTGGTGTGGACGTCGTGACCGCAGGCGTGCGCGACGCCGTCGGTCTGCGACCGGTAGCCCACGTCCTTGTCGTCGTTCATCGCGAGCGCGTCGATGTCGGCGCGGACGGCCACCACGGGCCCGACACCGCTGCCGAGGACGACGTCGCAGACGACACCGGTGCCGGCCTCGAGCCGCTGCGGGGCGAGACCGAGGTCGCGCAGGTGCTGGTGGATCCAGCGCGTGGTGGCCTTCTCCTGGCCGGACAGCTCGGGGTGCGCATGCAGGTCGCGGCGCATCTCCACGAGCAGGGCCTCGTCGGCGGCGACGGCGTCGCGCACGAGGGCGACGACGGACGGATCGACGGGCACGCTCCGAGCCTAGGGCGTGCGCCGCACGGTCGTCGGTCGACGTCGCCGAGGCGCGCGACCGCTCCGGCGCCCGGGACGTGACCCAGTCGTCCGTGTTTCTCGCCACGCGCCCCGGCAACCGGGGTACCGGGGCAGGTAGCGTGCGCCGAGGCGGGGAGACCCGGCGCACCGGGCTCGGCCCGGCGGCGTCGCCGGTCCACCGCGCCTGACGGAAGACATGAGCTGCCTGCGCCCGTGCGGGTCGGCAGCGCGAAGGAGGCTCGGCGTGATCATCGGAGTGCTGAGAGAGGCGCGTGCCGGGGAGACCCGGGTCGCGGCGACTCCTGCCACGGTCGTGCAGCTGCTGAAGCTGGGCTACGAGGTCGTGGTGGAGGCGGGCGCGGGTGCGGCCTCGGACTTCTCCGACGAGGGGTACGTCGAGGCGGGTGCCACGATCGGCGACCCGCTCGCGGCCGACATCGTGTTCGGCGTCAACGCGCCCTCGACCGAGCAGCTCGACGGGCTGCGTCCGGGCGCGACGCTGGTGAGCCTGCTGGCTCCGGCGTTCAACCCGGAGCTGGTGGAGGACCTCGGGCGCCGTCCGATCACGGCGCTGGCGATGGACGCGGTGCCGCGCATCTCGCGCGCGCAGTCGCTGGACGTGCTGTCCTCGATGGCGAACATCGCGGGCTACCGCGCGGTCGTCGAGGCCGCGCACGTGTTCGGCCGGTTCTTCACCGGCCAGGTGACCGCGGCGGGCAAGGTGCCGCCGGCGAAGGTCCTCATCGCGGGCGCCGGCGTCGCCGGCCTGGCGGCGATCGGTACGGCGGGTTCCCTGGGCGCGATCGTGTACGCGACCGACCCGCGCCCGGAGGTCGCCGACCAGGTGAAGTCCCTCGGCGGGGAGTACCTGCCGGTGGCGGCGGCCGACGTCGAGGTGTCGGCGACCGGCTACGCCAAGGAGATGTCGGACGACTACAACGCCCGGGCCGAGGCGCTCTACGCCGAGCCGCATCCCGGAGATGGACATCGTCATCACCACCGCGCTGATCCCCGGGCGCCCGGCGCCGCGGCTGATCACCGCGGCGATGGTCGCGTCGATGAAGCGCGGCAGCGTGATCGTGGACATGGCGGCGTCCAACGGCGGCAACGTCGAGGGCACCGTCGCGGGCGAGGCCGTCGTGACCGCGAACGGCGTCACGATCATCGGCTACACCGACCTCGCCGGCCGCCTGCCCGCGCAGTCGTCCCAGCTCTACGGCACCAACCTGGTCAACCTCATGAAGCTCATGACGCCGGCCAAGGACGGCGTGCTGGTGCTCGACTTCGACGACGTCGTGCAGCGCGGCATCACGGTGGTGCGCGACGGCGAGTCGACCTGGCCGCCGCCCGCCGTCCAGGTCTCGGCGGCTCCCGCTGCCGCACCCGCTGCTGCCGCCGTCGCCAAGGAGCCCAAGGCGCCGGCACCACCGGGGAGGCGGTTCGCGATGGTCGGCATCGTGGCCGCGGCGCTGTTCCTGCTCGGCGCGGTGTCGCCGCCGTCGCTGCTCGGGCACCTCACGGTGTTCGCCCTGGCGATCGTGATCGGCTACTACGTGATCGGCAACGTGCACCACGCCCTGCACACGCCGCTGATGTCGGTGACCAACGCGATCTCCGGGATCATCGTGGTCGGCGCGCTGCTGCAGATGGGCACCGGTGACCCGCTGATCACGGCGGTCTCGACCGTCGCGATCCTGCTCGCGTCCATCAACGTCTTCGGTGGCTTCGCGGTCACCCGTCGCATGCTCGCCATGTTCTCGAGGAGCTGACCATGACCTTCGAGAACGCCGCGCAGGCGGCCTACATCGTCGCGGGCCTGCTGTTCATCCTGGCCCTGGCCGGATTGAGCAAGCACGAGACCGCCAAGGCCGGCAACACCTACGGCATCCTGGGCATGGCCGTCGCCCTGGTCGCCACCCTCGCCCTGGTCCTGGACCGCGGCATCGACGCCGTCCCCCTCGCCCTGCTCGTCGGCGCGGTCCTGATCGGCGCGGCGATCGGCCTGTGGCGCGCGCGCATCGTCGAGATGACCGGCATGCCCGAGCTCATCGCGCTGCTGCACTCCTTCGTCGGACTCGCCGCCGTGCTGGTCGGCTGGGCGTCGTACCTGCACGTCGAGGGCCATCCGGACGGCATCGAGGCACGGGTCCTGGACGCTGCCGGCCTGCTCTCGATCCACTCCGCCGAGGTGTTCATCGGCGTGTTCATCGGCGCCGTCACCTTCACCGGCTCGATCGTCGCGTTCCTCAAGCTGTCCGCACGGATCTCCTCCGCACCGCTGATGCTGCCGGGCAAGAACATCCTCAACATCGGCGCGCTCGTCGCGTTCGTGGTGCTCACCGTCTGGTTCGTCATCAGCCCCGCGCTGTGGCTGCTCATCGCCGTCACCGTCGTCGCGCTGCTGCTCGGCTGGCACCTGGTCGCCTCGATCGGCGGCGGCGACATGCCCGTCGTCGTGTCCATGCTCAACAGCTACTCCGGCTGGGCCGCTGCGGCGTCGGGCTTCCTGCTCGGCAACGACCTGCTCATCATCACCGGCGCCCTCGTCGGCTCCTCCGGTGCGTACCTGTCCTACATCATGTGCCGCGCGATGAACCGCTCGTTCATCTCCGTCATCGCCGGCGGCTTCGGCATCGAGGCCCCCTCCGGCGACGACAAGGACTACGGCGAGCACCGCGAGATCACCGCCGACGCCACCGCCGAGCTCCTCACCAGCGCCCGCTCGGTGATCATCACCCCCGGCTACGGCATGGCCGTCGCCCAGGCGCAGTACGGCGTCGCCGAGCTCACCCGCAAGCTCCGCGACCGCGGCATCGACGTGCGCTTCGGCATCCACCCCGTCGCCGGACGCCTCCCCGGCCACATGAACGTGCTCCTGGCCGAGGCCAAGGTGCCGTACGACATCGTCCTGGAGATGGACGAGATCAACGACGACTTCGCCTCCACCGACGTCGTCCTGGTCATCGGCGCCAACGACACCGTCAACCCCGCGGCCATGGACGACCCCACCAGCCCCATCGCCGGAATGCCCGTCCTCACCGTCTGGGAGGCCGGGCAGGTCATCGTCTTCAAGCGCTCCATGGCCTCGGGGTACGCCGGCGTGCAGAACCCGCTGTTCTTCAAGGAGAACTCGGCCATGCTCTTCGGCGACGCCAAGGACCGCGTCGAGGACATCGTCCGCGCCCTGTAGCGACGTACGCCGAGGGCCGGTCGGATCGCGTGATCCGGCCGGCCCTCGGCGTACCCGGCCTCACCCCTTGTCGGGGCCGTCGCCAGGAGGCAGGGTCGGGGCATCGGCACGACCTCCTCGGAACGGAGCCTCCATGGACCTCGGTGTGTTCTCGCTCAGCCTCTCCGTCGCCGACCTCGCCGTCTCGCGCGACTTCTACGCCACGCTCGGGTTCGACCACCTCGGCGGTGATCCGGCACAGGGCTACCTGATCCTGAAGAACGGCGACACGGTGATCGGCCTGTTCCAGGGGATGTTCGAGGGCAACATCCTCACGTTCAACCCCGGATGGGACAGCTCGGCCCAGGAGGTCGACCCGTTCACCGACGTGCGCGACCTGCAGCGCGCGCTGAAGGAGTCCGGCGTCAGCCTGACGGTCGAGGCGGACGAGGCGCACGACCGGGCCCGGGCACTTCATCCTGAGCGATCCCGACGGCAACGTGATCATGGTCGACCAGCACCGCTGACACGGGCCCCGCCGGTGGACGCGTTCCCTAGGCTCGGCGTACGGAACCGTCCACCCAGGAGTCCCCATGAGCGTCCTCGCCATCCTCGACGTCCGCCTTCGCCCCGAGACCGCCACCGAGGCCCTCGAGGTCCTCGACGAGGTGCTCGTCGCCACCCGGGCGTTCCCCGGCTGCCTCGGCGTCGAGGTCGTCGTCCAGGCCGACGACCCGGGCCACGCCCTCGTGCTCGAGCGGTGGGAGTCGATGGCGGCCGACGCCGAGTACCGGGCCTGGCGCGCGTCGGAGGGCCGCAGCGCGCTCACGCCATACGTTCTGGGGCTCTCGGTCACCCATTTCGACCCCCGCGGGTAGGGCGGGACGGGCCCGCGAGGCGGTCACGGACAGCGACCGGGGCCCGGCGGCGGTGACCGACGGTCAGAAGGCTCGGCCGAACGGGTGATCCCTCGTCCCTCCGTACACCGTGAGTCACCCGTCCGGCTCTCCCGCCGTCGCACAGCGTGAGTATCTTGGGAACCACGCAAGCACGAGGCGCCGACCACGCCGCTGAAACGGGAGATCCTGATGAGCCTGACCACCGCCGCACGCCCCCGGGGCCGCACCCGGATGAGTCTCGCCATCGTGGCGATCCTCGGGCTCCTCGGCCTGATCTTCGCCCCGGCCGCCGTCGCCGCAACGACCGTCACCTACAACGGCGTCTACACCGGCGGCCACGCCGTGTGGATGAACGGCTCGCAGCATGCCACGTCGGTGTTCCGCCTCGACGTCGCCGGCGGCGGCACGCTCCGCGCCTACTGCGTCGACCTCGGCGTCCCGATCAACGCGGGTGACACCTACGAGATCCAGCAGCTGGCCGCGCAGGTCCCGAACTCGAGCCAGGTGCTCTGGATCCTCCAGCACAGCTACCCGGTCCTCACGCTGGCCCAGCTCTCGACCGCCAGCGGCGTCGCCCCGATGGACACCGCCACCGCGGTCGCCGGCACGCAGGCCGCCCTCTGGCACTACACCGACGGCCGCACCCTCGACACGAACAAGAACACCGACGGCGTGAAGGCCCTCTACGCCTACCTCACCGGCCCGGACAACGTCGGCGCCTCGTCGCAGCCGGCCCCGTCGCTGTCGATCACCCCGGCCACCACCACCGCGCTCAGCGGCCGCGTCGGCCCGTTCACGATCAACTGGTCGGGCTCGACCCCGGTCGACCTCGCCACCGACCCGGCGTTCACCATCTTCGACGCCGCCAGCGGCGGCTCGGCCGTCACCACCGCCTCCAACGGTGACGAGGTCTGGGTCGAGGTTCCGTCCGGCACCGCTCCCGGCGAGGTCGTCGTCACCGCAACCGGGTCCGCCCCGGTCGACGGCGGCTGGGCCCTCGTGAACCCTGACCGTCCGACCGAGGTGCAGAAGCTCGCCTTCGCCGGTGTGCAGACGCTCTCGGCCTCCTCCAGCGCCACCATCACGGTGGAGCCGACCCCGACCGACCCGGGCACCACTCCGCCGGTGACCACGCCTCCGGTGACCACGCCTCCGGCCACCGAGCCGGCGACGACTCCCCCGGGTACCACGCCGGCGACCACGCCCAGCTCGACCCAGCCGGGTCTCGCTGACACCGGTGCCGGCAGCACCAGCGGCCTCGCCCTCGCCGGCGTCGCCGCCCTGCTCCTCGGCGCAGGCGCGATGGTCCTCGGCAGCACCCGCCGCCAGGGCACGCCACAGCTAGACCTGAACGAACGACGGAGCCCCGACCCGCCAGGGTCGGGGCTCCGTCGTTCGTGGGTATTACCAGGTGAACCGGTGGGTGCCGCCCTCGACCCGTGCGGTCGTGATGCCCGGCATCCGCACGAGTGCCGGGACGCCGTCGGGCACCGACACGTCGAGCACGGTGGTGCCGTCCTCGACGCGCCACGCGACCGAGATCTCTCCGTGCGGCGTGCGCACAGAGCCCTTGGCCCACGTCGAGCCCGCCCCCGGGCTGTGGGGCGATCAGCGCCTCGGAGTAGCCGGGCGCTGCCGGTGCGATCCCCAGCACGACCCGGTGCAGCCAGTCGGCGACCGACCCGAACGCGTAGTGGTTGAAGCTCGTCATCTGCCCAGGGTTGATGGAGCCGTCGGGCAGCATCGAGTCCCAGCGCTCCCACATCGTGGTGGCACCCATGCGTACCTGGTACATCCAGCCGGGCACCTCGGGCTGCTGCAGCATCGCGTACGCGACGTCGGTGTGGCCCGTGGCCGTCAGGGCGTCGAGCACGTACGGCGTCCCCGCGAAACCGGTCGAGATCCGGTGACCGGCGGCCTCGACCAGCTCCGCCAACCGGTTGCCTGCCACCACCTTCTGGTCGTCGTCGAGCAGGCCGAACCAGATCGCCAGCGCGTACACCGTCTGGCAGTCCGACTTCACCCTGCCGCCGTCGTGCACGTAGTGCTCCTGGAACGCGGCACGCAGGCGGGCCGCGAGCGCGCCGGACTCCGCGGCGACGGCGTCATCGCCGATGATCCGAGCGGCATTCGCCGTCATCACCGCAGAGCGGAAGAACGATGCGGTCGCGACGACGTTGGGGTCAGCCTTGGCCGCGGCCGGGTTCTCCGGCGGCGCGTCCGGGTCGAGCCAGTCGCCGAACTGCATCGTCGTGTCCCACAACCCGGTCGGCGAGAGCATCCCCTCGACGTGCCGCAGGTGCGCGACCATCGCAGGCAGGTGCCGGGCCAGGGCGCCGGCATCGCCGTACGCCTCCCACATGGCCCAGGGGAGCCAGGCTGCGACATCCGACCAGATGGCCGCGCTCTCGATGGGCTGGAACTCCTCCGGGAACCCGTCGTACTTCAGGACGTCGGGGATCACGAAGGGAACGCGGCCATCGGCTGCTGCCTGCTCCGCGGCGAGGTCGGCCATCCAGTCGTCCATGAAGGCAGCGACGTCGAAGAGGTACGCAGCCGTCGGCGCGACCACCGCGAGGTCGCCGGTCCAGCCGAGGCGCTCGTCACGCTGCGGGCAGTCGGTAGGCACGTCGAGCAGGTTTCCCTTGAGGCCCCACACCACGTTGCTGTGCAGCTGGTTGACCTCGGCGTCGGAGCACTCGAAGGTGCCCGTGCGCTCGAGGTCGGTGTGCACCACGACGGCCTCGAGGTCGTCCGCCGTCAGCTCGCCAGGGAACCCGTCGACCTCGGCGTACCGGAAGCCGTGGAAGGTGAGCGTCGGCTCGAAGATGTCGCTGCCCCCGGACAGGACGAACCGATCGGTGGCCTGGGCGTTGCGCAGAGGCCGGGTGCCGAGCTCGTCGTGCTCGAGCACCTCGGCGTGCCGCACAGTGATGACCCCGCCGGCCTCGCCGTGGGCGCGCAGGCGGATCCACCCCACGAGGTTCTGCCCGAAGTCCACCAGCGTCCGGCCCGACGGCGAGGTCCAGATCGAGATGGGGCGCACCGTCTCCTGCCGGCGCACCACCGGGCTGGTGTAGGGCACGAGCCGCGCTGTGTCGAAGTCCTTCGCGTGCACCCCGCACCCAGCCGTCCAGCGCCGCGCCGACCGTGAGCCACGCGTCGTCGACGAGCCTCGCGTCGATCGTCTCGCCGTCGTAGAGATCGTTGGCCGTCACTGCCGACGGACCGGCCGACCAGGAGCCATCCGTCACGACGGTCTGCAGGTGCCCGTCCACGAACTCGACCGCGAGCTCGGCGAGGAAGGCCGGCTCGTCGGAGTAGAAGGCCCGCTTCTTGGTCCAGCTCAGGTGGCCGACGGCCCAGCCGTTGCCGAGCACCGCGCCCAGCACGAACGCGCCATCGGCCGCTGCGACGAGGGCCGTGACGTCGTGCTCGCGGTAGCGCAGCCGCCACTCGTACGCCGACCACCCGGGCGAGAGCACCTCGTCGCTGACCGGCGACCCGGCGACGAACGCCTCGAACACACCGAGCGCGGTCGCCCGGAGCGTGGCGCGGACGACGTCGCCATGACCGTCGTCGAGCACCACCTCGCGGCGCAGCAACGGAGCGCCGTCGAAGGCGGAGTCGGACGCGATCAACTGCGCGGTCCAGGCGTGGCTCATGGTTCTCCAGTCTCGTGCGGGTGTGCGGATGTTCAGTCGACGAGGACGACCTCGAGGCGCCGGGGGCCGTGGACGCCCTCGACGCGGTCGAGCTCGATGTCGCTGGTGGCGGACGGGCCGCTGATCCAGGTCAGGGGGCGGACCGCCTCGAGCCGCGCGATCGCCTCGGGCACACCGCGGACGACGCCGGCGGTACGCACCACGAGGACGTGCAGATCAGGCACGAGGGTGAGCGCACGCCGGCCCATGCCTGCGCTGGCGTCGAGCACGATCGTGCCGGTCTCGGCGATGGCGATGGCGCTGGTGGTGAGCACGGCGTCGATGGCATCGAGCTGGTCGGCCGTGAGTGCAGGAGTGTCGCGGCGCAGGGCGATGTCGCCCGGGAGCCACTGCTCGGGGAAGCCCTGCGGTACGACGACATTCCGGGCGGAGTGGCGCGCGAGGACCGCGGTGATCGCGGACGCCACGGCGTCCGGCGACGTGCGGGTGACGCCGGCCTTGTAGTCGAGCAGCCGGTCGACGAGCAGGTCGACCAGAGACCCGCCGTCGAGCGGCTCGGAGCCGGAGCGGCGGTAGGCCCGGGGGACGTCCGGAGCCACCGCGGTCGCCCCCGCACGGCGGACGCGGTCGAGCATCTCCTCGCGCGCGCTCATCGGCTCGACCACCAGTCACGGAACGACTGCTTCGGCGGCACCGGGAGGTCGCGGGACGACGTCCAGCGCGACAGGAACGGCAGCCGCATCCTGATACGGCCACTGCCTGCCCGCGACCCGGCCGCCGCGGCTCGCGAGCAGGAGGCGCCGCCACCGGGTGGCGTCGGACATCGCCCACGACAGCGAGCGCATCGCAGCCGCCTCGGGAGTCGTTCCCGGCTTGGACTCCACGACCCGGCTGCGCAGGTGCACGAGCATCGTCGGGATGTCGATCGCGACGGGGCACGCGTCGTAGCACGCGCCGCACAGGGTCGAGGCGAACGGCAACGAGGCGTTGTCCTGCACCCCCGTGAGCTGCGGCGAGAGCACCGCGCCGATCGGGCCAGGGTAGACCGATCCGTAGGCATGACCGCCCGTACGCTCGTAGACCGGGCAGACGTTCAGGCACGCCGAGCAGCGGATGCAGCGCAATGCCGAGCGCCCCATCGGGTCGGCGAGCGTCGCAGTCCGGCCGTTGTCGAGCAGGACGAGGTGGAACTCCTGCGGACCGTCGCCGGGCGTCACGCCGGTCCACATCGAGGTGTAGGGGTTCATCCGCTCGCCGGTGCTCGACCGAGGGAGGAGCTGGAGGAACACCTCGAGGTCGGCGAAGGTCGGCACCACCTTCTCGATGCCCATCACCGTGATCAGGGTGTCGGGAAGGGTAAGGCACATCCGGCCGTTGCCCTCGGACTCCACGACCGTGAGGGTGCCGGTCTCGGCGACGCCGAAGTTGGCGCCGCTGATGGCAACGCGTGCGCGGAGGAACTTCTGCCGCAGGTGCAGGCGCGCGGCCTCGGCGAGCGCGGCCGGGTCGTCGGTCAGGCCCTCCGGAGCCGGCCGCCCGACCTTGGCCATCTCGCGGACGAAGATCTCGCGGATCTCCGCGCGGTTGCGGTGGATCGCCGGCACCAGGATGTGCGAGGGCTTGTCGTGCCCGAGCTGCACGATGAGCTCGGCGAGGTCGGTCTCCCACGCTGCGATGCCCGCCGCCTCGAGGGCCTCGTTGAGGCCGATCTCCTGGGTGGCCATGCTCTTGACCTTCACGACCTCGTCGGCACCCGTGGCCTTCACGAGGCGCGTCACGATGGCGTTGGCCTCGCTCGCGTCGCGTGCCCAGTGCACGACGCCGCCCCGCGCGGTCACCTGCTCCTCGAGCTGCACGAGGTAGCGGTCCAGGTTCGCGAGAACGTCGTCCTTGATCGTGGCACCCGCCTGGCGCAGCGCCTCCCAGTCGGGCACCTCCCCGACCGCGCGGAGCCGCTTGTCGCGGATGGTCGTCGTAGCCGTTGCGAGGTTGCGCCGCAGCTGTGCGTCCCCGAGCGCCTTCTCCGCCGCATGCGGGAACGTCTCCTCGCCCCGGAGATTCCCGACGCCGCGCGGCGCGTGCGGCAGACCGAGGAACACCGGCGCGGTCATGGGCGCACCCACGGCTCGGCGCGGGTGCCGGCGAGCACCTCGGCCAGGTGGACCGCCTGCACGTCGGCACCGTCGCGCGAGAGGCCGCCACCGATGTGCAGCAGGCACGACGAGTCGCCCGCCGTGCACACCGACGCCCCGGTCGCGACCACGTTGCGCACCTTGTCCGCGAGCATCGCGCCCGACACCGCGCTGTTCTTCAGTGCGAACGTGCCGCCGAACCCGCAGCAGGACTCCGCCGCAGGCAGCTCGACGAGAGTGAGGTCCTCGACGTTGCGCAGCAAGGCCAAGGGCTTCTCACCCACCCGCAGCAGCCGCAGCGAGTGGCACGTGGGGTGGTAGGTGACCGTGTGCGGGTACCAGGCCCCCACGTCCTCGACGCCGAGCACGTCGACGAGCAGCTCCGAGAGCTCGAACGTGCGCGCCGACAGGGCTCGGGCATCGTCCGCGAGCGCCGACTCGCCGTTGTGCTCGGCGACCATCGCCTGCTGATGCCGCACCGACCCCACGCACGAGCCGCTCGGGGCGACGACGACGTCGTACGCCTCGAAGCTGCGCACGTGGTTCGCCACCACCGGCAGCGCGTCCTTCAGGTAGCCGGTGTTCACGTGCATCTGGCCGCAGCACACCTGCGACGACGGCACCACGACCTCGTGGCCCAGCCGCTCCAGCACGCGCACGGTCGCCCGGCCCACCGACGGGAACATCCCGTCGACGAGGCAGGTGGCGAACAGCGCGATGCGCACGGTGTCAGGATCTCCCGCTCAGACTGCCGCAGTCACGACCCACGGCGACGAGACCGAGAAGGTGGTCGCGACCCGCGCGACCTCCTCGCTCGTCAGGCCCTGGCCGTGGCCGCCGGCCACGAGGTCCATGTACTCGTAACGGGCGCCGGTCTCGGCGTACTCGACCCGGTCGACCGCGCGTGTCACCGAGAGGTCCGAGCGGGCCATCACGCCGTGCTTGCTCCACAGCACGATCTCGTGGTCGCGCAGCCCGGCGACGTTCGCGGCCTGCAGCTCGGCAGATCCGGGCACCATGAACTCGAGGACGCCGATCCCTTGCGGCAGCGCGACGATCGACTCCGGCTCCCAGCGCAGGATGCGCGGGTTCATCACCGCGTCGTCGCGGTAGGCGGGGATGTGGCTGAGGTAGGTCAGGTGCGGTGGCTGCGCGTGCACGACGGCATGGAAGTCGAGCCCTCGACGTGCGACCTGGTCCTCGTGCACCGCCAGGTGCGAGTTGAGCTCGCTCGTCAGCCGCTCGAACAGCCGCTGCGGCGCGGTGTGCAGCGTGGCCGTGCGCCCGCCCTCGTGGATGCGCAGGGCGCCGACGTTGGCCGTGGGGTCGTCCCCGATCTGGCGCAGCCGTCGACCCGATCCGGTCACCAGTACTGTGCCGCCGGCGAGGCTCGGCGCGTGCCAGGGCAGCTCGACCTCCTCCTGGTTCGGGAAGATGCGGCGGAGCTCCAGGGGCCAGCCGAGATATGCCGAGATGTTGCCGGCACCGGCCTCGCTGGCGTCGATCTCGCTGATCCGGGCGCCAGCGGCCCCCATGCTTGCCAGCACCTCCTCGACGCTGGGTCGCAGGACGTCATCCCGCGTTGCGGTGGCCATGTCGTTCATCCCTTCGGCTCGTACCTGGTGAGCGCGTGGGTCTCGCGGACGAGGGCGCGCAGGTCGTCGAGGCCACCGGAGACGTCACCGTGCGCGCGGGCCTGCACGAGCACGTTGCCGAGCGCGGTCGCCTCGACCGGCCCGGCGAGCACGGGACGGCGGCAGGCGTCCGCGGTGAGGCGGCAGAGCAGCTGGTTGCGCGAGCCGCCGCCGACGAGGTGGACGACGTCGACCCTTTGACCGGAGAGACGCTCGGCGTCGTCGACGGCGCGGGCGAAGGCCTGCAGCGAGGCTCTCGACGATGCAGCCGGACCATCGCGGGCTGGCCGAACGGCTCCGGTTGTCCGGCCGCGCGGCACAGCGCAGCGATGCGGGCCGGCATGTCGCCGGGCGGCAGCAGCGACGGGTCGTCGATGTCGACGACTGGGCCACCGGCGGGCAGGGCCTCGGCCTCAGCCAGGAGCGACAAGAGGTCCGACGGCCGGCCCTGCGACTCCCAGGTGCGCAGCGTCTCCGACAGCACCCAGAGGCCCATGACGTTGCGCAGGTAGCGGATCGTGCCGTCGACCCCGACCTCGTTGGTGAAGTTGGCGGCGCGGCTGTCGTCGGTGAGCACGGGGGCGGTCGAGCTCGACGCCGGCGAGGGCCCAGGTGCCGCAGGCGACGTACGCCCAGTTCCTGCCCTCGCCGGGGACGGCGACGACGGCGCTGGCGGTGTCGTGCGAGCCGACCGTGGTCACCACCGTGGCGGCGTCGAGGCCGGTCTCGGCGCGCATGACGTCGAGCAGCGGGCCGACGACCTCGCCGGGCTCCCGCAGCGCCGGGAGCAGCCCGGCCCGGACGCCTGCGGCCGTCAGCACTCGCGTCGACCAGTCGCCGGTCGTGGCGTCGAGCAGGCCGGTGGTAGAGGCGTTGGTGCGCTCGGCACCCTCTACCCCGGTGAGCCAGCTGACCAGGAGGTCGGGGAGCAGCAGCATGCGCGCGGCGACGTCCATGGCCGTCGTGCCCTTCGACGCCATGAGCTGGTAGACGGTGGTGAAGGGCAGGTGCTGGAGGCCGTTGATCCGGTAGAGCTCGTCGGCGGGCAGCGAGGCCGACAGCAGGTCGGCCATGCCGTCGGTGCGGCTGTCGCGATGGTGCCAGGGGTTGGCGAGCAGGGTTCCGCGGCTGTCGACGAAGCCGTGGTCGATGGCCCAGGAGTCGATGCCGATCGAGCGCAGGGTCTCCCCCGTGCCGCGCGCCCGACGGAGGCCGACGAGGATCTCCCGCCACAGCCCCAGGACGTCCCAACGAAGTCCCTCGGGCAGGCGCACCGGGCCGTTGGCGAAGCGGTGCACCTCGTCGAGCGACAGCTCGCCCGGGCCCGACGCGGCCGACCACGACGCGCCCCGAGGACGCTCCGAGGTCGACGGCGGCGTAGCGGCTGCTCATCGCAGGAACGCCGCCGCGACTCCGGCGTCGACGGGGATGTGCAGGCCCGTGGTGTGCGAGAGCTCGCCGCCAGTGAGGGCGAACACCGCGTTGGCGATGTGCTCGGGGAGCACCTCGCGCTTCAGCAGCGTGCGCTGGGCGTAGAACGAGCCGAGCTCCTCCTCCGCGACGCCATAGACCGCGGCCCGGTTGGCGCCCCAGCCGCTGGCGAAGATGCCCGACCCGCGCACGACGCCGTCGGGGTTCACGCCGTTGACGCGGATCCCGTGCTCGCCGAGCTCGGCGGCGAGCAGACGTACCTGATGCGCCTGGTCGGCCTTGGCGGCGCCGTAGGCGACGTTGTTGGGGCCGGCGAACACGCTGTTCTTGCTGGAGATGTAGACGATGTCCCCGCCCATCCCCTGCGCGATCATGGCTGCGCGCGGCCTCTCGGCTGACGAGGAACGAGCCCTTGGCCATGACGTCGTGCTGGATGTCCCAGTCGGCCTCGGTGGTCTCGAGCAGGCTGCGCGACAGCGACAGTCCCGCGTTGTTGACCACGAGGTCGACGCCGCCGAAGGCGAGGGCGGCCTCGGCGATCGAGGCGGCGACCGCCGCCGCGTCGGTCACGTCGGAGGCGACGCTGATCGCGACGTCCGGGCCGCCGATCTCGGCGGCGACCTTCGCGGCTGCCTCGCCGTCGCGGTCGGCGACGACGACGCACGCCCCCTCGGCCGCGAGGCGCAGAGCGATCGCGCGGCCGATGCCGGAGCCGGCACCGGTCACGAGGGCGACGCGGGCGGCGAGAGCCTTGGGCTGGGGCATCCGGTGGAGCTTGGCCTCCTCGAGCGACCAGTACTCGATGCGGAACTTCTCCGACTCGTCGATCGGCTGGTACGTCGAGACCGACTCGGCGCCGCGCATCACGTTGATCGCGTTGACGTAGAACTCGCCGGCGACGCGCGCGGTCTGCTTGGTGGCGCCGAAGGAGAACATTCCGACGCCGGGCACGAGCACGATCGCCGGGTCGGCGCCGCGGATCGCGGGGCTCTCGGCCGTGGCGTGCCGGTCGTAGTAGGCCGCGTAGTCCTCGCGGTAGGCGGCGTGGAGCTCGCGCAGGCGCGTGACGACGTCCTCGATCGGTGCATCTGACGGGAGGTCGACGAGCAGGGGCTTGACCTTGGTGCGCAGGAAGTGGTCGGGGCACGACGTCCCGAGCTCGACGAGTGCCGGCGCCTTCTCGCGGGCGAGGAAGTCGAGCACGACGTCGCTGTCGGTGAAGTGGCCGAGCTGCGGGCGATCCGTCGAGGCGAGCCCGCGGATGACCGGCGCCAGCGCGGCCGCTCGCTCCCGGCGGACCTCGGGAGCGAGCGGCTCACGCCCGGCGACGACCGGGCCGAAGGGCTCGGTCGTGCCGCGCTCGGCGAGGAAGGCCTCGGCGGTTCGGATGATTTCGAGCGAGCGCCTCTCACACTCGTCCGAGGTCGATCCCCACGCTGTGATGCCGTGGCCGCCCAGGATGCATCCGATCGCCTGCGGGTTCTGCTGCTGGATCGCCGCGATGTCGAGGCCCAGCTGGAAGCCGGGTCGGCGCCACGGCACCCACACGACGCTGTCGCCGAAGCACTCGCGGGTCAGCGCCTCACCGTCGACGGCCGTCGCCAGGGCGATGCCCGAATCGGGGTGCAGGTGGTCGACGTGCGGCGCCGGAACCAGTCCGTGCATCGCCGTGTCGATCGACGGTGCCGCCCCGCCCTTGCCGTGCAGGCAGTAGTCGAACGCCGCGACCATCTCGTCCTCGCGGTCGAGGCCGGGGTAGACGTCGACGAGGGCGCGCATGCGGTCGAGCCGCAGCACCGACAGGCCAGCCTCGGTGAGCGTTCCGAGGTCGCCGCCGGATCCCTTGACCCAGAGAAGCTCGACTGGCTCGCCTGTCACGGGATCGGTCTCGGCGCCCTTGGCAGACGTGTTGCCGCCGGCGAAGTTGGTGTTGCTCGGGTCCTGCCCAGGCGGTTGCTGCGAGCGACGAGCTCGGCGGCGGGGCTGGTCGGGCTGGTCATGGAGCTGTCCGATCTAGGTTGGGTGGCCGGGGCGACTGGCTCGCGTGCGGTCAGGCGCCCCAGCCGGCCTGGGTGCCGCCGGCGCGGTCGGCCGCGATCTGGTCGAGGTAGCCGCTGGCCCTGAACGCGGCCATGGGGTCGGCAGGGAGCCCGCGGCCTTCGCGCCACTCGGCGAGCGCGGGGCGGACGTCGGTGTAGAAGGCGTCCATGAACACGGCGTTGGCGCGCCGAGCACGTCGTTCTCGGCCTGAGCCGCGTCGAGCGCGGTGCGGTCGAGGAGCAGCGCCCGCAGCGGTCATCTCCTGCACGTTGAGCACCGAGCGGATCTGGCCGGGGATCTTGGCCTCGATGTTGTGGCACTGGTCGAGCATCAGCGCGACGGCGCGGTCCGCGTCCAGCCCACCGCCGCGCACGACCTCGACCATGATCCGGAAGAGCTGGAACGGGTCGGCCGCACCCACGATGAGGTCGTCGTCGGCGTAGAAGCGGCTGTTGAAGTCGAACGAGCCGAGCTTGCCGAGGCGCAGCAGCTTCGCGACGATCTGCTCGATGTTGGTGCCCGGCGCGTGGTGGCCGGTGTCGAGGCAGACGACCGCGCGCGTCGCCGAGGGCGAGCACCTGCGCGTAGGCCGTGCCCCAGTCGGGAACATCGGTGCGGTAGAACGCCGGCTCGAAGAACTTGTACTCGAGCACGAGACGCTGGTCGTCGCCGATGTGGCTGTAGATCGTGGCGAGCGACTCGGCGAGGTTGTCCTGGCGGGCGCGCAGGTCGTTCTGGCCCGGGTAGTTCGCGCCGTCGGCGAGCCAGATCTTCAGGTCGCGCGACCCCGTCGCATCCATGACCTCGATGCAGTCGAGGTGGTGGTCGATCGCCTTCTGCCGTACGACCTTGTCGCTCGAGGCGAGCGAGCCGAACTTGTAGGCCTCGTCCTGGAACGTGTTGGAGTTGATCGTGCCGAGCCCTACGCCGAGGTCCTCGGCGTAGGCGCGCAGGGCCGCGTAGTCGTCGACCTTGTCCCACGGGATGTGGAGCGCGACGGTCGGCGCCGAACCGGTGAGCGGTGCACCTGCGCGGCATCGGCGATCTTCTCCTGCACCGTGCGCGGCGTGCCCGCCGAGGGGAAGACGCGGAAGCGCGTGCCGGAGTTGCCGAACGCCCAGGAGGGCAGCTCGATGGCGACGTCGGCCAGGGCGGTGAGTGCGGCGTCCACGCGTGCGGTGTCAGACATCGTCTTTCCTCAGATCGCAGTCGTGCCGGTGTCGACGGCCCCGGACGGGGTCACGACGGTGGTGAGCGGGAGGTCGCCAGAGGATCGGCCGACGTGCAGGACGAACTCCCCGGGCTCGAGCGCCCAGCCGCGGCCGGGCGCCCAATGCTCGAAGGCGCGGGCCGAGATCGGGATCACGGCTGTCGCCGTCTCCCCCGATGCGGCCACCGCGCGGGCGAAGCCGGCGAGCCACCGCTCCGGACGCTCGACCGAGGACCCTGGACGTGAGGCGTACACCTGCACGACCTCGGAGCCCGGCCGGTCGCCGACGTTGGCGAGGCTCACCGTGACGGTCCCTCCTCCGTCAAGTGCCGCGGCCGCCGTGGCGGACGACAGCGCCCAGCCCGTGTAGCCGAGTCCGTGCCCGAAGCGGTAGGCGGGCACGACGCCGTCGCGGTCGTACGCTCGGTGGCCCACGTGCAGGCCCTCGGCGTACTGGAGCACGCCGTCGACCGGGGTGGCGCTCGGAAGTCCGGCCTCGTCCGCCGGCCATGTGACCGGGAGGCGCCCTCCGGGCTCCACGGCACCTGTCACGACGTCGGCGAGCGCGTGCCCGAACTCCTGCCCAGGGAACCACGTGAGGAGGACGGCGGCCACGTCGTGGCGCCACGGGAGGAGCACCGGGGCTCCGGAGTTGACGACCACAACGGTGCGCGGATTGGCCGCGGCCACGCGCCGCACCAGGTCGTCCTGGCGCCCCGGCAGGGCCAGAGTCGTGCGGTCGAAGCCCTCCGACTCATCCTCAGCGGTGCCGACGACGACGATCGCGACGTCAGCTGCCGCGGCGGCTGCGGCGGCGCGGTCGAGCTCCTCGTCGTCGGAGACCACCGGCTCGCCGACGAGCTGCAGCAGGCAGATGGGAGGGGCGTCGAACGTGCCGCCGCTCGCGGGCACGTCGTAGCGCACCACCACGTCGAGCGGCACCCCGGCGGTCACGGCGACGGTGCCCGACCCCTGGGGCGGCCGGACGAATCCTTCGACGACGTCGCCCCCCACCAGCTCCAGGGTCTGGTCCACGAGGTCGGCACCGTCGACGCCCACGCGGACGTGCCCCAGCGCCGAGACGCCGAGCACGAGATCCCCGTCCTCGCGCGGCAGGAGCGTCGTGCGGAGGACGATCTCGGCCACGTCCGCCGTGGCGAGCCCGGCCCCGAAGTGCCCGATCCAGAGGAACGAGGTCCCCGGCCGGTTCTCGACGCGCACGGTAGAGCCGTCGTGCCCGAGATACGTGAGCTCCACGCCCGGTGCGCCGTCCGGAGCCGTGACGCTGGACAGCGGGAGCACCTGGACCCGGTCGGACACGTGCACGCCCGGGGCGTGGCTGATGCGGTCGCCGAGGACCGCGGCCAGACCGTCGAGCGGGGAGACCACGTACGGAGGCGCGACCTGCGCGGATCCGCCGCCCAGCGTCCGGGGGGCGACGGAGTGCCGCCCGATGACGGCAACGGTGCTGCCGGACGCGACGTCGAGCGGGAGTACGGGCGCGCCGTCCACGGGTTCGTTGCGCACCAGGACCATCCCGGCCGAAGCCGCCGCGCGGAGCGCCGCAGAGACGTCCACAGCTGCCGCCCGCTGCTCGGCGTACCCATCGAGGGCGCCAGTGCGACCGGCAAGGCGCAGGAGCCGTTCCACCTTGTCGTCGATGAGAGCCTCGTCGACGAGACCACCGCGCACGGCCTCGACGAGGCCGACGACCCACGGGCCCGCCGGTCCGGGCATGCAGAGGTCGAGCGCGGCCTTCGCCGACTGCTCGACCGATCGGCCGGCGAACCAGTCCGTCATCGTGACGCCGTCGAATCCCCACTCGTCCTGCAGGACCTCGCGCAGCAGCGGCGACTCGGTCATGGTGCTGCCGTTGACCCCGTTGTACGCCGCCATGACGGTCCACACCTCGGCGTCCCTCACGGCGAGCTCGAACGGCGCGAGGTAGACCTCCCGAAGCGTCCGCTCATCGACGATGGCGTCGAGTGTGAAGCGCTCCGTCTCGGAGTCGTTGGCCACGAAGTGCTTCGCGCACGCGCCTACACCCTGGGCCTGCACACCCCGGATGCAGGCGCTGCCCAGGACGCCCGTGAGGAACGGATCCTCCGAGAACGCCTCGAAGTGCCGTCCGCCGTAGGGCGTGCGCTGCAGGTTGATGACAGGCGCGAGGACTACGTCGGCGCCCTTGCGGCGCGCCTCGGCGCCGAGCACCGCGCCGACTGCCGACGCCACCTCGACGTCCCACGATGCCGCGATGGCGGTCGGTGACGGCGTGTTCGCCGACGGCTCCCGTTCGTCCAGCGACTCACCCCGGACACCAACGGGGCCGTCCGACACCACGAGGCGGCGCAGGCCGACCTCGTCCATCGGGTGCAGGCCCCAGAAGTCGGCACCGGTGAGCAGACGGACCTTCTGCTCCAGGGTGAGCCGCTGGACGAGCTCGGCCGGCTCCCGACGGTCGAGGCTCTGAGCGGGATCGATGGCAGACATGTCAGCCCTTGACCGCGCCCGGCGGTCATGCCCGCGACGATCTGCCGGTTGAAGAAGATGTACATGATCAGCGGCGGGATGGTGATCAGCAGGATGTTCGTGAACAGCAGGTTGTACGACGTGTTGAACTGGCTCTGGAAGTTGAACAGCGTCAGCTGCACGGTCGCGTTCTTGTCGCCCGGCAGGAAGTAGAGCGGGTTCTGGAAGTCGTTGAAGACGAAGACCGACTGCACCACGACGATCGTGACGATGACCGAGCCGCAGCAAGCGGGAAGACCACCTGGAAGAACAGCCGGATCGGGCCGGCGCCGTCGATGATCGGCCGCCTCGTCGAGTTCCCTCGGGATGTGGACACGAACGCCCGGAAGAGCAAGACGCAGAAGGACAGCCCGAAGGCGACCTCGATGAGGATGAGGCCGGGCATGGTCTTGAAGATGCCCGAGGCCCTGCATCACCCAGATGGTCGGCACGACAGCGGGAGGGACGATCAGCCCGGCGAGCACGAGGAAGTTGATCGAACGGGTTCCAGCCGGACTACGGCGGCGCTGCAGCACCTAGCCGATCATCGCGCCGAAGATCACCATGATCGTCACGCGTAGCCGACGGTGAGGATCGTGCTGTTGATGAAGGCGTGCAGCAGCATGTAGTCGTTGGTCTGGAACGACGTCGACGACGTTCTCCCAGAGCCGGAACTCGGTCGGCCAGCGAGAAGTGCAGGCAGGTTCGCCTCGTTGCTTGTCCTTGATCGCGGTCAGGACGATGAAGGCGAACGGGACGAGGAAGACGATCGATGACGAGCGATCGCCACGATGCCGGATCCGACCGGATGCGGCGGACTGACTGGGCGCGCGCTCACAGGTCGATCTCGCTTTCGGTTGAGCCAGCGGAGCAGGGGCAGGATGATCGCGGCGACGACGATGAACAGGATGACGTTGCCAGCGGTCGACAGGCCGTAGAACCCGGCCTGGTACTGCTTGTAGATGACGGACGCGATGACGTCGCTGGCGAAGCCTGGGCCACCCTGCGTCGTCGCCCAGATCAGGTCGAACGACCGCAGCCCGCCGATGAGCGACAGGATGATGACGGTCGCCGTCGCCGGGAAGGACCAGCGGCAGGGTGATGTTGCGGAAGATCTGCCAGCGCTCCGGCGCCGTCGACCCGCGCCGCCTCGAAGTACTCCTGCGGGATCGCGACGATCCCGGCCATGTAGATGAGCGTCGCGAGCCCGACGCCCTTCCAGATGTCGATGCCGGCGACCGAGTAGCAGCGCGAGGTTCGGGTCGGTCAGCCAGCCCGGGCCCTCGATGCCGACTGCGGCGAGCGCCTTGTTCACGAGGCCGTCGAACGGGTCGAGCAGCGCCTGGAAGGTGATGCCGACGCCGACCGTGCTGACCAGGACCGGGAAGAAGACCACCGAGCGCAGGTAGCCGCGCGCCGAGGATCGGCGCCGTCAGCAGCACCGCGAGCGCAGGCCGAGGACGACCTTTGCGCCGAGGTCACGAACGCGTAGATCAGGGTGTTGCGTGAATGCCCCGATGAGCCCCGGCTCCTGGAAGAAGGTGATGAAGTTGTCGAACCCGATGAACTTCGACTTGAACAGCGTCCATCGGGTGAACGCGAAGTAGAACGACGCAACGTCGGCACGATGAAGAGCACGAGGTAGAGCACGCCGCCGGGAACGTAGAACCAGTGCGGGTAACTCTTGTCGACCTGCGACCGCGCTGCGCCGTCCTTGCCGCGCTTGGCCTGCTTGCGAGTGCGGGTCGCACCATCGATCACCTCCGGCGCGGGAGGCTCGTGGGTGGTTGTCATGGCGGCACGTCCTGCCGGTCTCGGGGGGCGGTCGTGGGGAGCATGCGGCCAGGGTCCACCGTCGGACCGGCCAGGGGGGCGAAGTACCCGGACTCGTCGTGCTCGAGCCCGGCGGGGCCGGCCGAGGAGGGCTCCTGCGGCCGGCCCCACCAGGACGAGCGGGGTCGAACGTCGTGCGTGCTGGCTACCAGCCCTCGAGACCGAGCTGCTGTGCCTGCTTCTTCACGTCCTCGTCGTACGGGCGGCGCCGTCCTCGGCCGAGGCGATGCCGGAGCCGACCTCGACGGTGATCTTCTCGAGGTTCGGGCCCTTGACGGGGCGAGGAACTCGAGCGCCGGGGTGGACTTGCCCGCCGTCGACGTAGGCCTGCATGTCCTGCGACCATGAGCGGGACGTCTGTCGGGGAGCGTGCAGCCCTTGACGACGTACGGGCCGGTCGCGCCCAGAGCCTCGGTCTGCGCGTCGCAGCCCGCGGGGCTGGCGACGAAGGCGACGAACTTCTTGGCGGCGTCGAGCTTGTCGCCCTCGGTGCTGGTCGGGCATGTAGATGCGCTGCCGGCTTCCAGAGCGTCATGCCGTTCGTGGCGGCATCGTCACCGGGCTGAGCGAAGAAGCCGATGTTCTCGCGCGTTCGGCCGTTGTCTATCCCCATCGAGCGCAGGGACGCGCGAAGGTCAGCATCGGGTACTGCGCGCCCTTGCCGGCCGCCAGGTCGGCGAGCGCCTGCTCGAACTTGATCGAGGCGAAGTTCTCGTTGAGGTAACCGGCCTCGGAGACCTCGGCCAGTCGCTGGAAGCCCTTGATGGCCGGTTCGTCCGACGTACTTGCCTTCGGGTCGTTCGCCGTGTACTGCGCCGCCCAGTCCGGGTTCGCGGCCGCGACGTTGTGGAAGTCGGCCGAGCACGAACAGCTGCGACGTCCAGGTGTCCGCGTAGCTCTGGATGCACCGGGGCGATGCCAGCGGCCTTGATCTTGGCGTTGTTCGCCATGAACTCGTCCCACGTGGTCGGAACGGTCAGGCCGAGGTCGTCGTAGACCTTCTTGTTGTACAGGATCCCGCCGCCCA
The DNA here is from genome assembly GCA_963738455.1 of uncultured Actinomycetes bacterium. Lineage (GTDB taxonomy): Bacteria > Actinomycetota > Actinomycetes > S36-B12 > CAIYMF01 > Longivirga. The sequence continues at coordinate 517,423 of CAVTWM010000008.1, read as the reverse complement.
TGGCTGCGCCGAGCCGGCACGCCGAACACCTGGCCGTCGAAGGTCACGGCGTCCTTGAAGCCCTGGTCGACGTCGGCCTGCAAGGCTTCGTCCGTGAGCGGCACCAGATTCTGGGCTGGGTCGATGGCCTGGAGCAGCGAGCCGGAGTTGTACCAGAACATGTCCGTCATGTCGCCGGTGGCAAGCCTTGTCTTGACCGACGTTGTCACCCTCGGCACCGCCTGGGCGCGTCTCGGTCTTGATGGTGATGTTGGGCTCGACGGTCTTGAACGCTTCGACCAGGGCCTTGGCCGTGGCGACCGTGGGGTCGGAGTTGTCGACGAGGAAGGTGATCTCGATCGGGGCGGTGGACGCCGCAGCAGTGTCGGACGTCGACGACGTCGGGTCGCCGCCACCGCTCGAGCCGCACGCGCTGAGCAGCAGCGCGCCGGACGCGAGCACTGCGGCGCTGAGGACGCCGCGCCTCTTGATTCCGAACTTCATCCGAGCCCTCCAAGAGCTACTGGGTGCACTCCCGATTCTGAATCGTTTCAGAACCTCGGGTGAAAGTTAGGTGGGTCACTGAGAGCACGTCAAGAGGTTGGCGTGAAAACGACCGGAAATCGGGGGCAACGGTTCTGTAACGCATGCCCAGATGCACCTGAAACGGACAAGCCGGCCGCGAGCTCAGGTGCCCGACGACTGCCGGACGACGAGCTCAGGAGCGAACTCGACATGCCGGTGGACATGGTCGGGTCGATCCGCCGCCTCTTCGAGCAGCAGCTCGGCGGCCGTCCGTCCGAGCAGGAGGCGCGGCTGCATCACCGAGGTCAGCGGCACGGCGGCCGCCGCCGCGAACTCGATGTCGTCGTACCCCACGATGGCGAGGTCCTCTGGCACCCGGACACCGTGCTGCGTCATCTGCTGCAGAAGTCCCAGTGCGAGCAGGTCGTTGGCGCAGAACACCGCAGTCGGACGTCGGCGCTTCGGGAGCCCGAGCAGCCGGGCGCCCGCCTTGCGGCCCTCGCCGACGGTCAGCGCGGTGGTCTCGAGGACCGTGAGCACGTCCTCGGACAGCCCTGCTTCGGCGACGGCCCGCCGCGAGCCGGCGAGACGGTCGACTGCCTGAGGGATGCGCGCCGGCCCGACGAAGGCGATGCGCTCGTGCCCGCGCTCGATCAGGTGAGACACGCCGAGATCGCCGCCGAGCACGTCGTCGACGCCCACGCTGCAGCAGAAGTCCTCGTCGTGGCCGAACGTCCGGTCGACCATCACCACTGGCACGCCGCGCTCCACGATCCTGCGCGAGCGAGGGTTGGTGCCCACCACCGGCGTGATGCAGATGCCGCGCACGCGCTGCTCGAGGAGCTGGTCGAGGTAGTCGTCCTCGCGGGCCGGGTCCTCGCTGCTGTCGCAGAGGTAGACCATCAGCCGCTGGTCCTTGGCCACCTCGTCGATCCCGCGGGCGACGTCGGTGAAGAAGGGGTTGCTCGCATCGAGAACGACATAGGCGATCGTCCTGCTGACGCCGGCGCGCAGCTGCCGGGCCGAGTCGTTGCGGACGAAGCCGAGGTCTGCGATCGCCTTCTCGACCTTCGCCCTCGTTTCGGGCCGCACGGCCTCGGGACGGTTGAGCACGTTGGAGACGGTGCCGAGCGAGACGCCGGCGCGCGCGGCGACGTCCTTCACGCTCGGACGGGCCATCGGGTGCTCCAACGCTTGTCGAGGTGTTTTGAAACGGATTGAAACGGCTCCACCGTAGGGCACGGCACCGGACTGTCGCGAGGGGTGTCGCCCAGCGCCAGGATGAGCCCGTGCACAACCGGGTGGTCGTCATGGGAGCGACGGGCGTCGGGAAGACGACCGTGGGTATCGCCCTCGCCGCAGGGCTCGCAGTCCCGTTCGTGGACGCCGACGCCCTCCACCCCGCGACCAACGTGGCGAAGATGGCGCGGGGCGAGCCGCTCGACGATGTCGACCGCGCGCCGTGGCTCGACGCCGTCGGTGCCTGGCTGGCCGAGCACCCGCACGGCGTCGTCGCCTGCTCGGCCCTGCGCAGGGCCTACCGGGATCGGTTGCGGCTCGCGGCGCCCAACGTGCGCTTCCTGCACCTGGTCGGCGACACCGAGCTGCTCGACTCGCGGCTCCAGCGACGCACCGACCACTTCATGCCTGCCTCGCTCGTCTCGTCCCAACTGGCGACGCTCGAGCCGCTCGAGCCCGACGAAGACGGGTTGGTGGTCGGCTGCACGCTCCCCGTCGAGGAGATCGTGCGGCGCTGGCTCGGCCCTCAGGGGTAGGGAAGCACCGATCCCGTGTAGTTCTCGGCGAGGCCGGCGGCCGCGGCCTTCGACGTGGTCACGTGCTTCAGCTGCGTCAGCTGCATCTGCAGCAGGAAGTCGCGGTCGGGGTCGTCCGCGGCCGGGGTGTGCAGCATCGAGGTCATCCACCAGGAGAAGTGGGTCGACTGCCAGACGCGCTCGAGGGCGTCGTCGGAGTAGCGGTCGAGCAGGTCGTCCGAGCCGTCGGCGTACTTCGCGACGAGCGCGGTGCCGAGGCGCTTCACGTCGGCGATCGCGAGGTTGAGGCCCTTGGCGCCGGTGGGCGGGACGATGTGGGAGGCGTCGCCGGCGAGGAACAGCCGGCCCCAGCGCATCGGGGCGGAGACGAAGCTGCGCATCGGAGTGATCGACTTCTCGAGCGTCGGGCCCGATGCCAGCGACCAGCCGTCGAGCGCCATCCGGCGTCGAGAGGCCGTCCCAGATGCGGTCGTCCGACCAGTTCGCGATGTCCTCGTCGGGGTCGACCTGCAGGTAGAGACGGCTGACCTTCTCCGAGCGCATGGAGTGCATCGCGAAGCCGTCGGGGTGCAGCGCGTAGATGAGCTCGTCGGTCGAGGGTGGCACCTCGGCCAGGATGCCGAGCCAGGCGTACGGATAGATGCGCTCGCGCACCGAGCGCACGCTCTCGGGGATCGTCGGGCGCGAGATGCCGTGGAAGCCGTCGCACCCCGCCACGTAGTCGGCCTCGATGCTCTGCGCGTTGCCGTCGGCGTCGACGAACGTCACCCGCGGGTGGTCGGTGTCGGCGTCGAGGATCTGCGCGTCGGAGATCTCCCAGAAGATCTGCTGGCCGTCCGCGACCCGGGCGTTGATGAGGTCCTTGGTCACCTCGGTCTGCCCGTAGACCCAGACCGAGTGGCCGCACGACTCCACGAAGTCGATGCGGTGCCGCTCGCCGGGCCACTGCAGGTAGACCCCGTCGTGGCGCATGCCCTCGCGGTGCAGCCGTTCGCCGACGCCGTACTCGGTGAGGACGTCGACGGCGCCGTGCTCGATGACGCCTGCACGGATGCGCGCCTCGACGTAGTCGCGCGAACGGTTCTCGACGATCACGGACTCGACGCCGTGCTTCGCGAGGATCTGGGACAGCAGAAGGCCGGACGGGCCGGAGCCGATGATCGCCACCTGGGTACGCATGGCGGGAATGCTCCGGGCCGCGCGAGTGCACCACCAGGGTCCGTTTCCGCTGGGCGGAAGCGCGGTCAGACGAGCATCCGGCGGGTGATGGACGCCGAGGCCACCTGCAGCGCCGGCACGAACTTCACGAGGTCCTTGCGCACCGTGCGGGTCACGAGCCCCAGCGCCGCCACGACCGCGCCGCTCCCGTCGAGCACCGGCACGGCCAGCGAGCAGGTGCCGTAGCCCATCTCCTCCACCGTGCGCGCGTAGCCGAGCCGGCGCACCGACGCGAGCTCGCGCAGCATCCGCCCGCGCTCGGTGATCGTGTAGCGCGTCATCGGCTTGAGCGATCTCGAGCAGGCCTCGACGACCTCCCGCGGCGCGTACGCGAGCAGCACCTTGCCGACACCCGTCGCGTGCAGCGGGAGCGGCACGCCCGGACGGCTCAGCACCGGCACCGACTGCTTGCCCGCGGATGCGTCTCGACGTAGAGCGCCGTCAGTGCCCTCGCGCACCGCCAGCTGGACGTTCTCGTGGGTCGCCTCGTAGAGGTCCTGCATGCCGGGCAGCGACGCCTGCCGCAGCTCGCGCGCGACCGGCGCGAGCGTGCCCACCTTCCACAGCCGCTGCCCGATCACGTAGCGGCCGTCGAGGTCGCGCTCGACGCGCGTCCCAGGCCTGCAGCTCGGCGAGCGAGCCGGTGCGCGGTCGAGACCGGGAGGTCGGCCGCCTCGGCGATCTCGGTGAGCGTGAGCCGCGGGCGGTGCTCGTCGAAGGCGCCGAGGATGGCGAGCACCCGCGAGGTCACCGACGGGCCGCGGCGCAGTGGGCACGCATCTGGCCTCCTCGGTTTCCGTCTGGACGGAAGCGCACGGTATCCCCCGGGCGATCCGGCTGGGAAGGTGGGCGCCCCAGTCCGACGCCCCGAAGGAGCCACCGTGCCCGTCGTCGTCCGCAACACCCCGCGCACGGATCTCGCGGTCGTCGACGCCCTGGCCGAGGCTCGGCACGGCCACCGTCCACGAGGCCCAGGGCCGGACCGGGCTGCTGCACCACCGGCTGCGCCCGATCTACCGCCGGCGCCCGCATCGCCGGCAACGCGCTCACCTGCACCGTGGCTCCCGGCGACAACTGGACCATCCACGTCGCCGTCGAGCAGGCGCAGCCCGGCGACATCCTCGTCGTGACGCCGACCAGCCCGTGCGACGACGGCTACCTCGGCGACCTGCTGGCGGAGAGCCTGCGTGCGCACGGCGTCCGCGGCCTGGTGATCGACGCCGGGGTGCGCGACGTCTCGACCCTCACCGAGATGGAGTTCCCGGTGTGGGCCAAGGCGATCTGCGCCCAGGGCACGGTGAAGGAGACCCCGGGCGACTGCCAGGTGCCCGTCGTCATCGCGGGCGTCGACGTGCGCCCGGGCGACGTGATCGTGGCCGACGACGACGGCGTCGTCCGCGTCCGTCGCGAGGACGCCGCAGCGGTGCTGTCCAGAAGGCCAGGCAGCGCGAGGCGAACGAGACCTCCAAGCGCGCCCGGCTCGCCGCAGGCGAGCTCGGCCTCGACATCTACTCGATGCGCGAGCGCCTCGCCGAGAAGGGCCTGCGCTACGTCGACTGCTCGGAGTCGCCGTGACGCCAGACGGCCATCCCGCTGCGCCGTGATGCGCGGCGGCACGTCCAAGGGGCTGGTCTTCCGGCTCGAGGACCTGCCGGCCGACCGCGCCGCGCGCGACGCCGTGCTGCTGGCGGCGATGGGGTCGCCCGACGCGCGCGAGATCGACGGCCTCGGCGGGGCGCACCCGCTGACCTCGAAGGTCGCCGTCGTCTCGGCCTCGACGCGCGACGACGCCGACGTCGACTACCTGTTCCTCCAGGTGTGGCCCGACCGGCCCGAGGTCTCCGACCAGCAGAACTGCGGCAACATGCTGGCCGCCGTCGGCCCGTTCGCGATCGACAACGGCCTGGTGGCCGCCGTCGACGGCGTGACGCCGGTGCGCATCTGGATGCAGAACACCGACACCCTGGCCACGGCGTACGTGCAGACTCCGGGCGGCGTCGTCGAGCTACGACGGCGACGCCCGCATCGACGGCGTGCCCGGCACGCACGCGCCGATCCCGCTGGAGTTCGAGGGCATCGCGGGATCCTCGTGCGGCGCGCTGCTGCCCACCGGCAACGTCGTCGACGAGATCGCTGGGCTGCGCGCGACCTGCATCGACAACGGCATGCCCGTGGTGTGCCTCGCCGCATCCGACCTCGGGCTGACCGGCGCCGAGACGCCGGCCGAGATCGAGGCGATGCCCGAGGTGAAGGCCCGCATCGAGGAGGTGCGCCTCGCTGCCGGCCCGCTCATGAACCTCGGCGACGTCACGAACCAGACGGTTCCGAAGATGAGCCTGCTGTCGTCACCCGTCGACGGCGGCGCGGTCTCCACCCGCACCCTGATCCCGCACCGCGTGCACGACGCCATCGGGGTGCTCGGCGCCGTCTCGGTCGCGACCGCATGCCTCCTCCCCGGATCGGTGGCGGCCGAGGTCGCGCAGGTGCCCGCCGGCGACACCGGGGTCGACGTGGTCGTCGAGCACCCGACCGGCTTCTTCACCGTCACCCTCGACGTCGACCGCAGCGGCCCCGTGCCCGACGTCACGCGCTCCGCTCTGCTGCGCACCGCCCGCCTGCTCATGCGCGGCGAGGTCCTCGTGCCCGCCACGGTCTGGAGCGGGTCGTGACGCGCGTCGCCCTGATCGGGCTCGGAGAGGTGGGCCGCACGTTCGCCGAGGACCTGCGCATCGCCGGCATCCGCGACCTCTCCGCGTTCGACACCGCCTTCGCGGACGACGCGAGCGCCGCATCAAGGAACGCCGCAGACCTCGGCATCGCCCGTGCCGGGTCGGCGCCCGCGGCAGTCGCCGGGGCGGATCTCGTGGTCAGCGCCGTGACCGCCGCGCAGTGCGTCGCGGCCGCCGAGTCCGTCACCGCGGGGATCGCGCCGGGGGCCTGGTTCCTCGACCTCAACTCGAGCTCGCCCGGCCACAAGCAGACGGCCGCGGCAGCGGTCGAGGCTGCGGGTGGGCGCTACGTCGAGGCGGCGCTCATGTCGCCGATCGGCCCGAGGCGGCTCGCCTCGCCCTTCCTGCTCGGCGGACCGCATGCGGCCGAGTTCGCCGGCGCCGCAGCCGGATTCGGGCTCAGCGACGTCACGCCGCTGTCGGAGGAGATCGGCCGGGCGGCCGCGACGAAGCTCTGCCGGTCGGTGATCGTGAAGGGTCTCGAGTCGTTGCTCACCGAGTCGCTGCTCGCCGCACGGGTGCACGGGGTCGAGCGCGACGTCCTCGACTCGCTCCCCAACATCCTGCCTCCGGCCGACTGGGACGCAGTCGCCGGCTACTTCATCTCCCGGTCCCTGCAGCACGGCCGGCGGCGCTCGGAGGAGATGGAGGAGGCCGCCGCCACCGTGGCCGAGGCGGGCGTCGACCCCCTGATGTCGCTCGCCGCCGTGCAGCGCCAGCGCTGGGCGTCGCAGTTCCCCGACGCGAGGCACGCCGGCACGACCATCGGCATGGTCGACGCCGTGCTCGCCGCCATGAACCAGGACGAGGCCGAGGAGCCGACCGCATGATCATCGACTGCCACGGCCACTACACGACCGCGCCTGCCGTCGCACACCGAGTGGCGCGACGGCCAGTTGGCCGCCTTCCTCGCCGGCGGTCCGGCCCCGGCGTACCCGACGATCTCCGACGACGAGATCGTCGAGACGATCGAGCAGAACCAGCTGCGCCTGCTGCGCGAGCGCGGCGCCGACATGACGATCTTCTCCCCCCGCGCCTCGGCGATGGGCCACCACGAGGGCGACCTCGGCGTCAGCATCGACTGGGCGTACCGCTGCAACGACCTCATCGCCCGCGTGGTCGAGCTGTTCCCCGACACCTTCATCGGCGTCGCCCAGCTGCCGCAGACCGCGGGCGAGCCTCTCGACGCCGCGATCGCCGAGCTGCACCGGTGCGTCGACGCCGGGTTCGTCGGGCTCAACCTGAACCCAGATCCGAGCGGCGGCCGCTGGAGCTCGCCGCCGCTGACCGACCGCTACTGGTACCCGATGTACGAGTCGATGGTCGAGCTCGACGTACCGGCGATGATCCACGTGTCGGCGTCGTGCACCCCCGTCTTCCACGCCACGGGCGCCCACTACATCAACGCCGACACCACGGCGTTCATGCAGCTCATCCAGGGCGATCTGTTCGCCGACTTCCCCGACCTGAGACTGGTCATCCCCCACGGCGGGGGTGCCGTGCCCTACCACTGGGGCCGCTACCGCGGGCTCGCGGACATGCTGAACAAGCCCTCGCTCGACACCCATGTCATGAAGAACGTCTTCTTCGACACGTGCGTCTACCACCAGCCCGGCATCGACCTGCTGTTCGAGGTGATCGACGTCGACAACATCCTGTTCGGCTCGGAGATGGTCGGCGCCGTCCGCGGCATCGACCCGCAGACCGGGCAGTTCTTCGACGACACCAAGAGGTACGTCGATGCCCTCGACATCCCGGCCGAGCAGAAGGCGCAGGTCTTCAGCGGCAACGCTCGCCGCGTCTACCCGCGCCTCGACGCGTCGCTGAAGGCGAAGGGGCTGTAGACGATGCCCGCCTTCACCCCCGACGCCGACTGGCTCGCGTTCCACCAGAGCCCGACGAAGCCGACGTACGTGCCACCCCCGGGGCGGTCGACGCGCACTGCCACGTGTTCGGCCCGGGCGACGACTTCCCGTACGCCCCCGAGCGCAAGTACACACCGGTCGACGCCGGCAGGGCCGAGCTCTTCGCCCTGCGCGACTTCCTCGGCTTCGACAGGCAGGTGGTCGTGCAGGCGACCTGCCACGGCGCCGACAACTCGGCGATGGTCGACGCGCTGCGCCACAGCGACGGGCGGGCCCGCGGCGTCGCCACGATCCGGCCTTCCGTGACCGACGACGAGCTGCGCGACCTGCACGAGGCCGGCGTCCGTGGCGTGCGCTTCAACTTCGTGAAGCGGCTCGTCGACCCGAAGCCCGACGCGTACTACCGCGCACTGGTGGAGCGGATCGCGCCGCTCGGCTGGCACGTCGTCGTCTACTTCGAGGCGGCCGACCTCGCCGAGCGCTGGAACCTGTTCACCGCGCTCGGGGTGCCGGTCGTGGTCGACCACATGGGGCGCCCCGACGTGACCAAGCCCGTCGACGGCGAGGAGTTCGGGCAGTTCCTGCGCTTCATGGAGAGCGGCCCCGACGTGTGGAGCAAGGTCAGCTGCCCCGACCGCCTCTCGGTCGAGGGTCCGCCGCTGTACTCCGACGTGCGGCCGTTCGCGCGCGCCGTCGTCGAGCGCTTCCCCGACCGCGTGCTCTGGGGCACCGACTGGCCGCACCCCAACATGAAGAGCCACATGCCGGACGACGGCCTGCTCACAGACGTCATCCCGCACATCGCCCCCACCGAGGACCTGCAGAAGCGGCTCCTCGTCGCCAACCCGACCCGGCTCTACTGGGAGGACTGATGGTCGACAACTCAGCACTCGACGACATCCCCGGCACCACGGTGTTCACCGCCGAGCGGTCTCGCCTCGGCTTCCACCTCAACCAGTTCTGCATGAGCCTCATGAAGGCGCCGAACCGCGACCGGTTCCACGCCGACGAGCGCGCCTATCTCGACGAGTGGCCGATGAGCGAGGAGCAGAAGCAGGCCGTGATCGACCGCGACTTCCAGCGGATGCTCGACCTCGGCGGCAACGTCTACTTCCTGTCCAAGATCTTCGCGAGCGACGGCCTGTCGTACGTGCAGGCCGTCAGCACGATGACCGAGTACTCCGTCGAGGAGTACCAGGCGATGATGCTGGCCGGCGGACGCAGCCCCGACGGCTGGCGCTCCAAGAGCGAGAGGCCCTCCTGACATGGCGCGCATCACCGCTGGGCTCAGCACCAGCCACGTCCCCGCGATCGGCATGGCCGTCGACCTCGGCAAGACCGAGGAGCCCTACTGGCAGCCGCTGTTCGCCGGCTACGAGTGGACGAAGAAGTGGGCGGACGCCGAGCCGCCGGACGTCGTCATCCTCGTCTACAACGACCACGCCTCGGCCTTCGACCTGACGATGATCCCGACCTTCGCGCTCGGCACCGCGGCGTCGTTCCAGCCCTGCGACGAGGGCTACGGCCCTCGCCCGGTGCCGGTCGTCGAGGGCCACCCCGAGCTCGCTGCGCACCTCGCGCAGTCGCTCATCCTCGACGAGTTCGACCTCACGCTGGTCAACGACCTCGACGTCGACCACGGGCTCACCGTGCCGCTCTCCCTCGTCTACGGGAAGCGCGAGGCCTGGCCGACCAAGGTGATCCCGCTCGCCGTCAACGTCGTCCAGTACCCGCCGCCCACCGGCCGCCGCTGCTTCAACCTCGGCAAGGCCATCCGCAGGGCGGTCGAGAGCTTCCCCGAAGACCTCAGCGTGCAGGTGTGGGGCACCGGCGGGATGAGCCACCAGATCCAGGGCGCCCGGGCAGGTCTCATCAACCAGGAGTGGGACAACCGGTTCCTCGACCTCATCGTCGACGACCCCGAGTCGGCCGCGGCGATCGAGCATCTCGAGTACCTCCGCGAGACCGGCTCGGAAGGCATCGAGATGGTGATGTGGCTGATCATGCGCGGCGCCCTCGGCGACGCCGTCCAGGAGCTCCACCGCTTCTACCACGTGCCCGCGAGCAACACGGCCGTCGGACACCTCGTCCTCGAGCCCGTCACCTGACCACCCGCAACGGAAAGCACATCATGCGCATCGCCCTCGCCGGAGCCGGAGCCTTCGGCATCAAGCACCTCGACGCCCTCACCGCGATCGACGGCGTCACCGTCACGTCGGTCGTCAGCCGTCGGCTCGAGCAGGCGCAGGAGGTGGCTGCGAAGTACGGCGCCCCGCACGCGTCGACCGATCTCGACGACGCGCTCGCCCGCGACGACGTCGACGCCGTCATCCTCTGCACCCCCACGCAGCTGCACGCACAGCAGTCGATCGCCGCGCTGCGCGCCGGGAAGCACGTGCAGGTGGAGATCCCGCTGGCCGACTCCTGGGCGGACGCGCTCGAGGTCGAGCGGGTGGCCAGGGAGACCGGCCTCGTCGCCATGGTCGGCCACACGCGACGGTTCAACCCGTCGCACCAGTGGGTGCACCGGCGCATCGCGGCGGGCGAGCTCGCGATCCAGCAGATGGACGTGCAGACGTACTTCTTCCGGCGTACCAACATGAACGCCCTCGGCCAGGCGCGCTCGTGGACCGACCACCTGCTCTGGCACCACGCCGCGCACACGGTCGACCTGTTCCAGTACCAGACCGGCGAGCGCGTCACGATCGCCAACGCCGTCCAGGGACCGCTGCACCCCGATCTCGGCATCGCGATGGACATGTCGATCCAGCTGCGCACCGAGACCGGGCAAGATCTGCACGCTCTCGCTGTCGTTCAACAACGACGGCCCGCTCGGCACGTTCTTCCGCTACATCTGCGACAACGGCACCTACATCGCGCGGTACGACGACCTCGTGAACGGCAAGGAGGAGCCGATCGACGTCACGCAGGTCGACGTCTCCACCAACGGCATCGAGCTGCAGGACCGCGAGTTCATCGCGGCGATCCGCGAGGGCCGCCAGCCCGAACTCGTCGGTGTCGTCGGTGCTCGACTGCTACCGCGTCCTCGGCGAGCTCGAGCAGCAGCTCGCTGCCCAGGCATAGGGAGCTGCTCACTGCCCCGCGACCCCTCGGTCAGCACTGGCTAGTTCTGAACAGGCCAGTTCGCCGACGGGGCGAGCGCCCTGCGCAGCGCCGAGATTCGGGCGCCCACGATGCGCCGGGATAGATCAGCTTCGGGTGCGTACTCCTCCGACGCGTGAAAGGCACCCGGGTACACGTGCAGCTCCGTCTGCACCCCGTCACCGATCAACCGGGTCGCGAACTCGATCGTCTCGTCCCGAAAGAGGTCTGCGTCGCCGACGTCGAGGAAGACCGGAGGGAGGCCCGTCAACGACCGCGCCCGCGCTGGGGCCGCGAACTCGTCCGCAGGCCGCCCCCCGAGATACAGGCCCCACGCCTCCACGTTGTCGTCGCGATCCCACACCCCCACGGACAGCACCTCGCGGCTGGAGGCCGTCGAGTTGGAGTCGTCAAGCATCGGGTAGGCAGCGAGGACCAGCTGGAGCCCTGCGCGCTCGTGAGGCTCAAGCGCCATGGCGCTGGCCAGAGCGAGCGACCCGCCTGCGCTGCCGCCGTAGACCGCGACGTTCCCACGGTCGACGGCGAGGTCAGAGCGCTCGGAACGAAGCCAGCGCAAGGCCGCGAGACAGTCGTGAAGCCCGGACGGGTACGGGTGCTCGGGCGCGAGCCGATACCCCACCGAGACGACGATCGCCCCCACGGCCAAGGCCAGCTGCTCGGCCAGCAGATCGTCAGTGTCCACGGAGCCCATGACGAAGCCACCGCCATGGATGTACAGGATTCCCGGTGCGACAGCACCCATCCGTGCGCGGGGCACGAAGGCGCGAAGCGGGACATCGAACGTGTGGTCGCTCGAGCGAACCGATGTGTCGACGACCTCGACCGTCGGCGCACGAGGTACCCGCCTTCGTTCGTCCAGTGCCAGGCTCTCCAGCAGCGCCCGGCGCGCGTCAAGCGATGGCCGACCCTGCCCCGCTGACGGCAGCGAGCGCAGCAGTCGCGAGAGCGCAGCCGCGGACTCGGGGTCCAGCGGGCGGGCTCCAGCTTCGGACTTGCGGGTCACCGTGGTGCCGCCTGACACGCCAGTACCCAGCCTTCAGCAGTCCGGACGCCACCGAGCACCGGCGGCGACAAGGGTTCGACGTCTCCTGCCACCACCCTGACCGCGCATGTTCCGCACGACCCGCTGAGGCACGAGTACGGCACGTCAAGACCCATGCTGACCGCGGCGCCCAGGATCGACTCCCCAGGTCTGACATCAAGGTGGGTGGACGCACCATGCAGTTCGATCACCACCGCACCACCAGGCCGAGCTGCGCGACGGATAGGTCCACCCACCAGGAAGGACTCCGTGTGAACATCGTCTTCGGACACACCGAGCAGGGCTGCGCATGCCAGGGCCTCATCGATGAAGCCCTGCGGCCCGCAGATGAAGGCCTCCGCCGGGCTCTGCTGGTTTCCCTGGCGCTCGAGCTCAACGAGGGCGCGCACCAGATCGGCGGCCACCGGCCTGCCCCGGTGCGTCGTCTCCCACACGCTGACCGCCAGCCGATCACCGAAGCGATCGCACATCGACTGCACAAGATCTCCGCCGATGACATCTGCCGACTCGCGCTCGACGATGACGAGCCTCACCCTGCATGCGGTCGAGTCCAACGCCTCCTCGGCGAGCGACACAAGGGGCGTGACACCGCTGCCCGCACCGATCAACAGCAGTGATCCTGCGGAACCACGAGATGTCCGTGTGAGGGTGCCGGCCGGAGGTGACACGGCGATGAGGTCCCCTCCGCGGACTCGGTCCACCAACAGCGCCGAGGCCACCCCGCCCGGCTGCCTGCGTACGCCCAGGACGAGCTGCTGGGTGTCGCGGATGCGCGACGGCCCGCTGACGAGCGAGTACGAGCGACGGATCGGGACGCCATCGACCTCAAGGTGCAGGGTCACGTGCTGCCCGCCGCGGCCGGCGAAGCGGAGCAGCTGCGCTGACGGGACGCTCAGGGTGAGGAGCGCCGCGTCTCTGCCACTTGGGTCAACACTGACCACGCGCAACGCAGCCGGCAGGGAGGCGTGACCCGCCAGCGCTGGCGTGTTCAGCAGGCCGAGCCGCCTGAGGCACGTCTCCGCCGCGGCACCCAGGGACAGGCTGTTGCCTACCGCAACTCCTGCCAACTCGGTCAGGTACTCCTCGAGCCCACGCCGTGGTGCCGACGGCGCCGACTCCGGTGCAGGCCGTCTCGGATCGCTGAGGACGGACAGGCGATCCCAGAGTCGGGCTTGCACTTCCAGTTCGCCCACAAGTTCGCTGACGCCGACGTCAACCGCAGCACCGCGAGCGATGACGGCAAGGCAGCGGGCATCGCTGGTGCCCTGGTTCACGGCACCAGCGTGACGTGGTCGCCCGGCCTGACACTGGCGTCTGACTGGGTTGTCGCGTAGACCCCGAGGCCGCCATTCGTCGTACCCCGGAGCCGCTGCAACGTCCCGGGTCGACCATCGAGCCCCGGATGCCCTGCGTCGAGGAGCTCGCAGCGTTCGGTCACCTCGGATACGAACAGGACTGCTTCCCCGATGCGTATCGTGCGGCCTACGAGTCCGTGCTCGGCGAAGGGCTCGTCACCCATGTCGACCACGATGTTGGCGCGGGCCCGTCGAGGATCGGGTGACTGCGGGCTGACCCATCTCATAGAGGCCGTCGACACGATGTGGATTGCCTCAGCGACGTCGGCGAAGCCGCATCCCACGGGCCCGACGGGCAACCCGTAGTCGAAGCTCGTAGCCCCGGTCAGCGTCGCTCGTTCGGTGAGGGTCACCCGGCGGCCGAGGTAGACGCTCACAGCGGGGCCAGCCGAAGTCCAGGGCAGCGTGTCGACCACGCCGGGCACGAGCAAGGAGAGCTCCCCGATCGCAGCGTCGAGGAACGTGCCGATGTGGAGAAGCTCGGGTGCCGAGTTCAAGGTGAGGATCTGCGATGTCTCCTCGTCGAGCACGGCGATTGCCCGGTCTCCATCGACACCGCGCGGGGTCAGGAGGATCGAGTCACGAAGGCACCCATGCATCGACTTCACCGGGTGCTTCCACGTCTCCACCACCGTCCCGATCCGGTCCGCGGGGGCAGCGGGGATGGCGAGATCCTTCACGTCGTTCGCCGCTGCGGTTTCCATCCCGGGCGCGGGAGGGCCTCGAGGAGAGTTCTCGTGTAGTCCGACTGCGGATTGTCGAGGATGTCCTCCGTCGCACCCGACTCCTGCACAACTCCGTTCCGCATCACGATGGCGTCCTCGCTCACCTGGCGCACGACTCCCAGGTCGTGGGAGATGAACAGGTAGGTGAGCCCCAGCTGCTCGCGCAGGTCTGACAGCAGGTTCAGGACGTGCGCCTGCACGCTGACATCCAGCGCGGAGACCGCCTCGTCGAGGATGAGGAGCTTGGGTCCGACCGCCAGGGCGCGCGCGATGGCTGCGCGCTGCCGTTCCCCGCCGGACAACCTTCTCGGTCGCAGTCCTCGATGGCGCTGATCGAGCCCGACCTGGGTGAGCAGCTCCGTCACGCGATCGCGATGAGCCTTCCCGTCACGACCGAAGTGAACGGTCAGCACCTCCATCAACGAGTCCTCGATGGTCTGCCGGGGGTCCAGCGAAGAGTTGGGATCCTGGAACACCATCTGCACCTGGCGCGCCATCAGCATGCGGTGCTGGCGCGTCCAGGGGGTCGGGAGGCGCAGCTGCCCATCGACTTCGACAGTGCCGCTCGTCGGAACTTCGAGGCCCGCGATCATGCGGGCGACCGTCGTCTTGCCCGAGCCCGACTCCCCCACGATGGCCAGGCACCTGCGAGGCTGGAGGTCGAACGACACCGACTCGACGGCCACGAAGTCCTCGGGCCCAGAGTCTGCCTGCAGATGGAAGACCTTGCGCAGGTCACGAACCTCGACGAGCGCCGTCATGACCCCGCCTCGAGTCCGCTCGCGATAACACCGTCGAGCTCCTCGGCACGATGACAGGCGACGACGTGTTCTCCGACAGGTCGCCCCACCGGGCGTTCGTCGAGGCATCGCTGCTGCGCGAAGGGGCAACGCGCCGAGAAGACACAGCCATCCCCGGCCTCGAATGCCCCGACCGGCCGACCCGGGATCGTCCTGAGCCGTTCTTTGCGTGAGGTGTTCGGGCGAGCTGCCATCAACGCGACCGTGTAGGGATGCCGAGCACGCGCGTGCATGCTCTCCGTCGGGCCGGACTCCACGATCGTGCCGGCGTACATCACTGCGATCCTGTCCGTGACGGCAGCTGCGAGGTCGAGGTCGTGGGTGATGACCACCATGCCCATCCCGCGCTGCGCCTGCATATCGCTCAGGACGGCCATGACCTCCGACTGGGAGGTGACATCGAGGGCCGTCGTCGGCTCGTCGGCGAGGACCAACTGAGGACCTGGCAGTAGCACCGCGGCGATCATCACGCGCTGAAGCAGGCCTCCGGACAGCTGATGGGGGTACTGCCGGAAGCGCCTGCCCGCGTCGTCGATGCCGACCTCGGCGAGCGCCTGCGCCGCAAGCTCGAAGCGCTCCGCCTTCGGGCGGTCGCGCAGCGCCTCGGTCATGAAGTCGCCGATGGTCCTGACCGGGTTGATGGCCGACCTCGGGTCCTGGTGGATGAACGCAACATCCCGGTTCCTGAGCCGGCGCAGGCCCGCCGCATCGAGATCTGTCACCTGACGCCCGTCGACCCTCACCGAGCCCGAGACTCGCGCGTCGTCGGGTAGCAGACGCACCACGGACCGCGCTGTCATGGACTTGCCGGACCCCGACTCGCCGACAAGCCCGACGGCCTCGCCGCCACGTACGGCCAGGTCGACAGACGAGACCACCATTCGCCTGGTGCGGCCGACCCGCAGGTCGATCCTGACGTCGCGTAGCTCCAGGAGCAGGTCCCGGTCGGTGGTCATGACTCCTCCGCTCGGCTCGACAGCCGTTCCCCGAGGACGTTGAACGCCACAACCACGACGATGATCATCACGCCCGCAGACAACGACTCCCACGGGCTTCCGTTGAGCACTGCGGACGCGCCGTTGGACACCATGAGACCCCACTCGGCCGCCGGAGCCTGCACCCCCAGACCGATGAAGGAAATGGCGGCCAAGTCGATCAAGGCATACCCGAACGTGAGCGTCCCCTGCGCCACGACATAGAGCCGAACGCTGCGAAGCAGGTGGAAGATCGCGGTCCTCCAGCTCGTGTACCCGAGAAGTTCGCAAGCCTCGATGAACGGCAGGTGACGCTGCCGGACGGCCACGCGCCCGGATCACGCGGGCCACGTAGGGCGTGTAGGCGATGGACAGCGCGATGACCGGCGCGGCCAGCCCAGCGCCGAGCACCGCGACGGCGAGGATGCCGAACAGCAGCGCGGGGAAGGCGAACAGGACGTCGAGCACACGGACGAGGGCGTGGTCGAGCCACCCGCCGCGCCAGGCACCGATCAGCGCCAGCGCCGTGCCGGCGGAAGCTGCCGATGAGCGTCACCAGCAGCGGGCCGAGCAGGCTGAGGCGGGCGCCGTAGAGGAGACGCGTCCACACATCGCGACCCAGCGAGTCAGTGCCCAGCGGATGCGCCGCCGACGGAGCCTGGTTGGCCGACAGGATGTCGACGGCGGCGGGGTCGTACGGGCTGAGCAGTGGGGCGAGCAACGCGAGCAGCACGACCAGCGCGATGACGGTCGCAGCGGCAACCGCGAGAGGATCCCGGCCACGAAGAGTCAAGGAGGCGGGAAGGCGTCGCTGACCGACGCTCCCCGAGATCGCGGTCATGATGCCCTTCCTCTCGTACGCTGGCGTGGTCGAGCAGCCACTGGACCAGGTCGATGAGCGTGGTCGCGAGCACGAAGACCACGAGCAGGATCAAGGAGATGGCCAGGACCACGTTGTAGTCCTTGGACGCGACGCTCTGGACCAGCAGCGATCCCGAGGCCGCCGAGGCTGAAGGCGTACTCCACGACGACGGCTCCGGCGAACAGACCCGCGACCGCGAGCGCCGACACGGTCGTGATGGGAATCGCCGCGTTACGCAGGACATGCCGCCGGAAGACCCAGGCCGGAGTCGAGCCCCCGGCCGCGGGCGGTCTCGACATGGGTGCTGACCCGCTCCTCGGACACCGCCGCGCGCGTCACCTGCGCTACGTATGCGTCGAACCCGATGGACAGTGCGATGCGCCGGCAACGTCAGGTGCCAGATCCGATCCCATCCGGATTCGCCGGCCCCAAGCACCGGAAACCAGCCTAGGTTCACGGCGAGCGTGGCGATCAACAACTGCGCGGCGACGAAGGCAGGGATCGCGATACCGAGCCCTGACACGGCGGCAACCGCTGGACCCGCCTTGCGTGTTGCACCTCCTACGACACCGAGCGCGACGCCCGCGACGATGATGAGGAACCCGGCGTACAGCGCCAACGACAGCGTGATGCCGATGCGCGGCTCGAGCAGCGACGATACGGATTCCTTGTAGGTGAAAGAGCGTCCGAAGTCGCCGTGGACTGCCGCGGTGAGCCAGTCCCAGTACCTCACGAGCAGAGGCTGATCGAGTCCCAGTTCAGCCCGGAGCGCGTCGTACTGCTCCTGGGTTCCCCGTCCACCAAGGATCTGGTAGACGGGATCTCCCGGAGCGAGGCTCAACGCTACGAACAGCGCGAAGCTTGCGGCGACGATGGTCACCAGAGGTACAGCGACCCACCGGGCGAGCCGGGTCGCGATAGCTCGCGCCCGGCCCGCCGGTGTTGCTTGCTTCCCTGCCACGACGACCCTTCAGTTCCTCGCTCCGGACGGTTATCAGCTTGACGAACCGATGGTGGCAAGCGCCGGGGAGTTCAGGTAGGCGAAGGACGCGATCGCTCCACCAAGACGCTTGTTGAGGTAGAGCAGCACATCCATCTGGACGAGACCCATGGACAGGTACTCCTTCTCGTAGACGTCCTGCGCCGCCACCAGAAGTTCGGCCTGCGTCACCTGGTCGAGCGTCTTGCGAGCTTCCGTGATGTTCGCCGCGACCGTGGGGTCGTCGTACCCGGTGTAGTTGTAGAAGCTGTCCGGAAGGAAGTTGAAGATCATCGGCTCGAGGGGCGTGGGTGCCCCGTTGAAGCTGACAGCGAAGATCATGTCCAGGCCCTCGCGCGCAGCCGGATCGACGAAGGCATTCGAGTAGTCGATCGGCTGCAGGGGCTTGATCTCGACGTTGAGGCCGGCGGCCTTGGCCTCGGCCTGGACCAACTGGGACACCTGGTTCAGCGTCGCGTCACCCGCGAGCGTGCCGATCACGATGGTGTCACCGGTATAGCCGGCCGCTCGTTGCCAGTGTCTTCGCCTCCGCCAGCGCCTCCGCGCTCCCCCAACCAGTCCGTTCCGCCGTGAATCCGTCGTAAGCCTTCTGCCAGACGGCACGGGCATCAGCGGTGAACGACCCGTTGTCCCACGAGTCCTTGTTGAGGGCGGTGTAGTTCGGGGTTGCTGCGTTCTGGTAGACGACCTTCGCGATCCCGGCACTGTCGATCGCCATGTAGAACGCCTTGCGGATGTCGGCGGAGGACAGCGCTCCCTTGTCGTCGAGCACGGCGAGCTGGAGATTCAGCTGAGTCGGCGCCCCGGTGACCAGCGTGCCGGAGGTGGCGCTCCGCAGCGTCGGGATCGTCGCAGCAGGCACCTCGTACGCACCGTCCAGCTCGCCGCTCGTGAGTGCTTGCGCGAGGGTGGACGAGTCAGCGGTGAAGCTCAGCTCAACCTTCTTGGCCTTGGAGGCCCGGGCCGTGTCCCAGTACGTGTCGTTCGCCTCCAGAGTGATCGACTGGCCGGACTCCCAGGAGCCGAACTTCAATGGGCCGGTGCACATGACGCCGACAGAAGGCGTGCCCAGGTCCTTGCCTGCCTTCTCGGAGAAGGCCTTCTGCTGGATGGCACCAGCGAAGGTGGCCAGCTCGATCGCGATCATGGAGTCAGGCGCGCTCAGCTTGATCGTGACCTCGAGGGGCCCAGTGGCTTCGACCGAGGCGACGTTCGCGTAGAGGAAGCTGGTGAGCGTGGCAGGGTCACGGGCGTGGTCGATGCTCCACACCACGTCGTCCGCTGTCAGCGGTGCCCCGTCCCAGAACGTCACACCCTCCCGGATCTTGTAGACCATGGTCGTGTCGTCAGGTTGAGTGAGCGTCGCGAGGCCGTCGCTGACCGAGTAGTCGGGATTCAGCCTGGTCAGCGGCTCGCACAGGCTCATGGCTACCAGGGCGCTGCTGTAGTAGGCGGTGTTGGGCGGGTCGATGGTGTTCGGTTCGCCGTACGGCAGGCCCCACTTCAGGATGTCGACGTCGGCGACCGCTGTGCCGAAGGTGCTGACCTTGTCGACAGCGGGTCCAGCGCTGCCGTCTGGATTCGTTGGCGAGGCGCTCGTGCCGGTGCTCGAGCCCGACGTGCAGGCAGCAAGAGCGAGCGCTGCCGCGGTCACCGCGAGGGTGAGCTTGGCCGCCTTGGTGGCGTGTCGCCGGGCGTTCTGGTGCATCGGCTTCCTTCCGTTCGGTGGGATGGGGGGAACGAGTGAGCGAGAGCGGTGCGCGCGGTGGGTCACGAGTGGCTCGATTCGACCGGAGGTGCCAGGAACCAGAGCACCCACCACTCGGCCACGAGGGCCGGGCGGTCACGTCCCTCGACCTCGAGGTGGCAGTCCAGGCGGACCTTGTAGCCCTCGTCCCTGGGGACGACTGAGCCCAGCCGACCCACGAGACGAAGTGGCTGGCCGGCCTGTACCGGGCTGACGAAGCGGACGTTGTCGAAGCCGTAGTTCCAGCCTGAGAGCGTTCCCTCGGCCAGTCGGAACAGCGGATTGGAGAGGTGGTCCAGGAGCGCGATCAGGTGGAAACCCTCGACCAGGGCCTCGGGGTAGAGGTCGTCGCTGAGGGCGTGGGGGTTGAGAGACACGTACGTGGCGTCGTCGAACATGGGCAGGCGGTCGGCATCCACCGCCAGCCAGTCGCTGCGGAAGTCCCGTCCGACCAGGGTCGGCAGCTCGTCGAAGGCGAACGTCAGGCTCAGCATGCCGTCCTGAGCCACGCCGCTCATCGAGACGCTCCAGCAGGCTGCGGCTCGACCTGCGTCGCGTCCAGGTCGTCAGCCACGATCATCAGCGCGTCCACCAGCGTGGAACGACCGCTCCCCGGCTCGACCACGACGGGATTGAGGTCGACCGCCGCCAGAATCCCCGCGAAGTCGTGTGCGAGCCACGACAGGCGCACGACGATGCCGGCGAGCTCGTCCAAGGACGTCGGCGGCATGAGGTTCCGGTATCCAGCAAGGCGTCGACCCAGACGTGTCCGACCGACCATGTCAACCGCCTGATCGCGAGTGATGGGGGCACCTGCCGAGACGACATCCGCCTCGAGCTCGACAAGAGTTCCCCCGCTCCCAACCGTGAGCAGTGCACCGAACACGGGGTCGGAGGTGGAGCCCACCAGGGCCTCAACGCCGCGGGGGACCATCGCCTGGATCTCCAGCCCTGTGATCTGCGCACCGGGCGCGTTCCTCGCCACGTCCAGGAGGATCCGCCGCGCCGCCTCCTCGACCTCCGCCGATGTCCGCAGATCGACCGCCACACCTCCGACGTCGCTGCGGTGGGCGATGTCCGGCGACACCACCTTGAGGACCACGGGGTACCGCCCGTCCGCCCAGTCGACGGCCTCCGCTGCTGAAGCAATGACCGCGGACGCCACGAACGCCACCCCATACGAGTCCAGCAGCCGTGCGGTGAGCGCTGCCGGGACCACACCGCTGCAGCTCCGGACCTCGCGGCGCAGCTGGTCGACGATCGCGACGGAGGGAAGGTCCTCGGGACGCGTGGGCGGCGGCGGAACCACCTGTCGGTTCCCCGCGAGCGCACCCAGAGCGGTGAACGCGTTGCCGATGCCACGCACGAGCGGGATGGGCGAGAGCCACGCGGCCAGTTCGGGATGGGTAGCGGTCGAGGAACTGGATGCGACGACCACAGGCTTGGCAGGACTGCTACCGGCGATGCGGCGCAGCGCGTCCGCGAGCTCGGTTGAGTAGTGCAGCTCGCCATGCGACATCGTGTGGTGGCCCTCGACGAGCACGAGCAGCGCGTCCACGCGTGCATCCTCGAGCACGGTCGAGTACACGCGGTAGTAGGCATCATCGGGCGCACCGGGACTCGCGCCCGCATCGAGCGGGTTGCCCAGCTCAGCCCCCGGCAGGACCTCGGCCAGGGTCGCGGTCGTCGCAGCCGTGAAGCCGGGCAACTCGATCGCGTGGCCGACACTCAGGTCCGCCGCGAGACCCGACTCTCCGCCGGAGTCGGTGACGACCGCCAGCCGGCGTCCTCGCGACGCCGGCATTCCGGGCGTCGCAAGCACCTGCAGCGCCACCGCGAGCTCGTCATAGTCGGCGACCAGGGGGACATCGAGACGCTCGAACAGGGAGGCGTACCCGGCATCCGACCCCGCAAGGGCACCGGTGTGAGCTCGCGCCGCCGCAGACCCGAGCTGGGTGCGGCCGACCTTGAGCGCCACGACCCGCTTGCCAGCGGACCTCATCGCGGCGACTGCGGTGACGAATCCAGGAACGTCGCGCAGCGATTCGATCACCAACCCGACCGTTGACGTCGCCGGGTCGTCAGCGAGCCAACCGAGGTAGTCAGCCATCGTCAGCCCGAGCTCATTGCCCGAGGAGATGACCTTGGAGACACCGACGCCCTCCAGCGCCCGGGTGAGGAACGCAGCGGAGCCAGACTGCGAGACGAGAGCGATCGGCCCCTTCCGCTGAGCGGTGAGGGTGTCCTCGTAGAACCAGCACGCGATGTCGTCTGAGACGTTGATCGTCCCCATGCAGTTGGGGCCGTGAACCGCCATGTCCGAGGCGAGGGCGAACGCTCGGAGTGCTGTGGTCTCGTGCGGCCCAAGCCCCGCGGTGGGCACGATGGCGGCACGGCACCCCTGCTGAGCGAGGTTCTCGAGCACCGGGACGATCCCAGCCGGGGGGAGCGACACGAGCGCGACGTCCAACCCTCGTGGCAGGTCGGCGACGGTCGGTGTGACAGCGAGCCCTTCGATGTGCTTCGCGCTGGGGTGGACGACGAAGACGTCGGGCCCTCCCGGCGCTGCGGCGAGGTTGGCGAGCGCGAAGTTGCCGCTTCCTCGCCGCTTCGCCGACGCGCCGATGACCACGGCCGACCGAGGACGAAGCACTGCACTCACTGCCGTGTGCAGGTCGTTCCCGTTGCCGACCATCACCAGTGACTCCTTGTTGCCGAGTGGGTTTCGCATTTATAGCAAGTGTCATAGACAAGAGCAAGGGTCACCTGCCTCCAATGTTTCGCAGCCGTAAACTTTCGTCCCGCTAGGCTCCTCGCAGATGCAGATCGGGAGGACCACGGTGCCGCCAGCCCTGAACAAGTCCGAGCGCGAGCGCGTGATCTACGACGCCGCCATGAGGTTGATGTCGGAGAAGGGCCCGGGTGCGCTCACTCTTCGCAAGCTGGCGGATGAGCTCGGCGGGTCGATAACTCTCGTCACGCATGTCTACCCGGACCGTGCGGCTCTCATGAAAGGCCTGACACGCACCGCGATCGCGGAGTTCGATGCGGACCTGGCAACACTGGAAGACGGTGCCGATGACCGCGAACGCCTACGGTTGTTGCTCGAATGGATGTTGCCGCTGTCCGTCGAGGAGCAGCGGAAGGAACGTGCGCGCGTGATGCTCGTCAGCTACCGGGATTCAGATCTGCACGTCGGCGTCTTCTCGACCGCGATGGACAGGAAGATGCGCGCGCTGCTCCGCAGCCATCTGGCGCCTTTCCGCAGCGGTGACGAGCTCGACGCCGCGGTCGAGATCCTGCGTGTCCTCATCAACGGAGTGGTGCTGGCTGCGGCAGAGCATCCCGGCAAGTGGCCACGGCGGCGCATCATCGCGCTGCTGGACAACCAGTTGCGGCTCATGGACCTGACATAGACGCCGTTCAGAAGGTCACGCAGGGTGGCGAAGGTGCCAGGCTGTGGCCTCCTCGAACGCGGCCGCGACACGCAGCACGCCGGCGTCGTCGAATCTGCGACCGATGACCTGCAGCCCGACCGGCATCCCGTCCTGGTCGAATCCGCACGGGACCGTGATCGCCGGAAGCCCTGCGTGACTCGGCGGCTCCGTCAGCCGGTGGAAGTCGAACGTGGGATGCGCGATCTCCATGCCGTCGATATGCGTGTTGCCCGCTGCCGGCCCGGGGTGCGGGAAAGCCGTCAGGGGCACCGTGGGCACCACGATGAAGTCGGCACGTTCGAACACCGACTGGAAGCCGTCGTACAGCTGCTGTCGTACCACCACAGCCGTCTCCCAGTACTCCATCGCCGACATCTGGGTGCCGCGCTCGGCGACGTCCAGCATGGTCGGGTGCACCCGGTCGTCGGCCCACCCCTCCAGCGCGCGCATCTCGGCCAAGGCCTGGGTGAAGCTCGGTGCCCAGAACGTGAGGAAGTAGTCGATGGGGTCCGGCAGGTTCAGTGCCATCGGCTCAGGCCGGCCGCCGAGAGCACTGAGCACCTCGGCGGCTTCGCGCATCACGGCGCCGACCGTTCCCGATACAGGCCCCAGGCCGAAGTGCTCGAGGACTGCGATCCGAAGCCCTGCCACGCTCGGTGCCTGCACCGCTTCGAGGTAGTCGGAGCCGCGAGCCGCCGGCAGGGATCGAGCATCCCGTTCGTCGGGTCCGGCCGTGATCGACAGCGCCAGGGCCGCGTCCCGCACCGTCCTGGTGAGCGGTCCGCTGGACAGGACTCCCTGGTAGCTCTGCGACAGCGAGGGGATGCGTCCTTCCGATGGCTTGAGACCGACGGCGCCGCAGAACGCGGCCGGCACGCGGATCGATCCCCCTCCGTCGCTTCCCCAGGCGATGGGCGCGACTCCGGCGGCCACACTCGCTGCGGCACCTCCGCTGGATCCGCCAGCGGTGCGCCCCTCTCCCCAGGGATTGGAGGTGATCCCGGTCAGCCGGCTTTCCGTCACTCCCAGAAGGCCGAATTCCGGGGTCGTCGTCTTGCCGATGAGGATCGCCCCCGCAGCCTTGAGGCGGGCCCAGTCGACGTCGTCCTCGGTCGGGATGTTCTCCGCGTAGAGGGTGGAGCCGAAGGTCGTTCGGACTCCTGCCGTGCTGGTCAGATCCTTGACGGTGACCGGGATGCCGACGAGTGGGCCGTCGGTCTCTCCCCGCTTGATCGCGGTGGCAGCCTCTCGCGCCTGCCGCCGCGCCTCGTCAGCGGTGACCGTGACGAATGCGTTGAGCCGTGGCTCTACCTCGTCGAGCCGCGCTAGGACGGCGTCGACGACCTCGACCGGCGACAGCTCGCCGTTCAGATAGGCATGCCGCAGCTCCCCGGCAGAGAGCCAGATGATGTCCGAATTGTCGGTCACGGGACTCCTCGTCGGATGGCGGTGGTCATTTATATCAATCGTTATAGACGTTGCCAAGACCAATCACTGTTGCTCGTTGTGACGACCGCTCGCAGTCATCGCCCACCCCGATCCGTCGACGTGGCCACCGGCACGCTGCCAGAACGCCAGTTTCGGGGCGCCGTGGTCCGGCATGCACGCACCTGACGACGGGCATTCGACCTCGTCCGCCGAGATCTGCGGCGGGCGCAGCTCGTGCACCTTCACCGACGCCGACGGTACGGTGCGAGAGCTGGGTATCCCGCACCGAGAGGTCACGCATGAAGTTCGACGTGAAGACCCGCCCCGAGCACGTCACGTGGACGCAGATGCGCGACCTCTGGGTCGCGGCCGACGACATCGAGATCTTCAACGCCGCCTGGAACTGGGACCACTTCTACCCGCTGACGGGCGACCTGGACGGCCCCAACCTCGAGGCCTGGACCGCTCTCGCTGCGCTTGCCGATGCCACCCAGCGCATCCGGATCGGCGTCCAGGTCACCGGCATGATCTACCGGCACCCCGCTGTGCTCGCCAACATGGCCGCGACCGTCGACATCATCAGCAACGGCCGGCTCGAGCTCGGCATCGGTGCCGGCTGGAACGAGCTGGAGACGACGGCCTACGGCATCGAGCTGCCACCGCTGAAGCAGCGGTTCGACCAGTTCGACGAGGGCACGCAGATCCTCATCGGCCTGCTCCGCGACGAGTACACCGACTTCGCCGGTGAGTACTTCACGATCACGCACGCCCGCAACGAGCCCAAGCCGGTGCAGCGTCCATACCCGCCGATCGTGATCGGCGGCAGCGGCCCGAAGCGCACGCTGCTGGCCACCGCGAGGTGGGCTCAGCAGTGGAACGCGATCACGCCGAGCCCCGAGGCCTGGCTCGCCTCGAAAGAGATCCTGCTCGCGCACTGCGCCGACGTCGGCCGCGACCCCGGCGAGATCGAGTGCTCGGTCAACGTGATGATCCCCGCCGACGGCGACTTCGGGCCGGCGCTCGAGCGCATCGCCGCGTTCGGCGAGGCCGGCGTCGACATCGTGGTGCTCAACCTGCCGCACGGCGCTCCGACCAGCCTGCTCGACGAGCTTGCCGCGGCCGTGGCGCCTCTCGCCTGACCCGGCCCGCGGACACCCTCTGCCCAAACGCCGCCGCGAGGTCTGAGCCTCCGGTCGAACGGTCAGGCCAGGGCGAAGAAGCGGATGCAGATGGTGGGGCCTTCCTGCCGGGCGAGGCCCACGAACACCGTGCGGGCCAACCACTCGTGCTGGGGCGCATCGGTCCGGAACCGTGGCGAGGTGCGGTAGTAGTAGTCGCGCTCGTCCACGGCTTCCCCGGCGTCGAGCCTCGCCGTCGTCGACGGATCTGCATGCCAGAAGCCACGGTTGACCACGTCCACCACAGTGCCGTCGTCGTGCTCGATGAGATAGCGCGCGTCGAGCTCGACGACCCCGTCCCGGTCGACATACCAGTCGCCGCCGCCGGGCAGGACCCGTCCGCTGAACCGAGGGCCGCTCACGGTGCCGCCGCCGATGGCGACGAAGTTGAGCTCCTCACCCGGCCCCCCTCCGATGCGTACGGGCGGCTCGACGTCCACCCGCACCTCGAAGGCCGGCTCGAGGACGGGGCTCGGAAGGTCTCGTGGCATGACGGCTCCAGGGTCGGGACGAGTGCTGCGCGAGGAGGGCCGGACACCGGCCGTCAGCCGGTACGGCGGCCCTTCGCCGCCGGCGCGGGCACCCGCTTCCCGGCGCGCGTCGGGGCTGGTCGCGCCGGGGCGAGGGCGAGGATGCCGGTGAGGTACGTCTCCAGCATTGCGGTGAACACCAGGTCGCCATCCGCGAGCTGGGCGTCGCGGAGCTCGGCGTCGCTCCGCTTGGGCGGACGCTCCAGCTCGTAGGTGTAGTACGTCCGCGCCATCTCCAGCTCGCAGGCTCTGGGCCTTGCGCGGGAGCGCGAGGGAGTCCGCGGTCATGGAGATGTGCCCGAGCGTCATCTCGCCCAGGCCGCGCGCCTTGGCGATCGCCTCGTCGTCGGAGTAGCCGAGCTCGCGCATGTCGGCCAGCATCGTGCGGACCGACACCGCCTCCGCCTCTCCACCCGTGAACCGGAAGTACACGTTCCGCGCCAGGCCCGGACGCCGCAGGTACGAGCGCCGCAGCGTCCAGCACAGCCGACGGAGCCGTTCGATGGGGTCGTCGCTCGGGGGGTACGACAGGTACTCCTCGATCGACTCCTCGAGCATGACGTCGGCCATCGCGAGCAGAAGCTCGTCCTTGTTGCGGAAGTGCCGGTACACGGCACTGGGATCGGCGTCGAGCTCGCGCCCGAGCCTGCTCATCGTGAGGTCGTTCATGGCTGTCGCATCGACGACG
The DNA here is from genome assembly GCA_963738455.1 of uncultured Actinomycetes bacterium. Classification (GTDB taxonomy): domain Bacteria; phylum Actinomycetota; class Actinomycetes; order S36-B12; family CAIYMF01; genus Longivirga. Next base: position 490,443 of record CAVTWM010000008.1, on the reverse strand, counting down.
CGGAAGGCCGCCTTCAGGATGAGCTCGCGCGACAGGGTCGCACGTCTGCCGCGCTTCGCTTCTGCCATCACTGCCCCCGCAGGTAGACCTGCTGACCCTCGACGTACGTCCGCACGACCGTAGCGGATGCGATCTGATCCGCGGGCCCGGCGAACGGGTCGCGATCGAGCACGGCGATGTCGGCGTAGGCGCCCTCGCGCAGATGCCCTGTGACGTCGGCGTGACCGTTGATACGTGCGGAACCCGCGGTGTACGCCGTCAGCGCCACGTCGAGCGGCAGCGCCTGCTCCGCGTCCAGCGGCGCCGTGCCCTCCTCGGCTCCGGGGACCATCCGGTTCACCGCCACGTGCAGCGCAGCGAGGGGGTCGGCGCTGCTCACCGGCCAGTCGCTGCCGGCGGCGAGGGCCGCCCCGGCACTCAGGAGACCGGCGAACGGGTACTGCCACGATGCCCGCCGCTCGCCGAGGAACGGGATCGTGAGCTCGTCCATCTGGTCCTCGTGCGCCGCCCACAGCGACTGGATGTTGGCCGTGGCGCCGACCTGGGCGAAGCGCGGGATGTCGTCGGGGTGCACGACCTGGAGATGCGCGAGGTGGTGCAGCCCGCCGTCGGGCCCGTTCGCGGCCCGGGCGGCCTGCACGGCGTCCAACGCGTGGCGCACCGCCCGATCACCCAGGGCGTGGAAGTGCACCTGGAAGCCGAGCGAGTCCAGACGCGTCACGTACTCGAGGAGGCCGACGGGGTCGACGAAGTCCAGCCCGCTGTTCTCGGTGGCACAGCCGCAGCCGTCCTCGTACGGCTCGAGCATCGCGGCGGTGAAGTTCTCCGCGACGCCGTCGAGCATCATCTTCACGGTCGTGGGCCGGAAGCGGCCCGCGCCACCATCGCCGCGACGGTCGACGAGGTCGTCGATCTGGTCGCTGCTGCGCGCGCGGTCCCACCACAGCGATCCGACGACGCGAGCGAGGAGCTCGCCGCTGCGAGCCGCCTCGCGGTAGACGGGGAGGATGTCGTCCTGCCCGAAGATCGCGCCGACGGCCGCGTCCTGCCACGACGTGATCCCCAGCGAGAACATGTGCTCCTGGGCTGCCCGCAGCCCGGCGAGCTGCTCGTCGAACGTGATGGCGGGCAGCAGGTGGTCTACGAGGTGGCCCGCACCCTCGTGCAGGGTGCCGGCCGGGTAGCCGTCGGCCTCGCGCTCGATCCGGCCGTCGGCGGGGTCCGGTGTCGCCGCGTGCAGACCGGCGAGCTCGATCGCCCGGGTGTTGACCCACGTGCCGTGCCCGTCCCGGTTGACGAGGTACGCCGGCCGGTCGGGCACGACGGCATCGAGCATCTGGCGGGTGGGTGTGCCCCCGGGGAAGTGCGACATCGACCAGCCGCCGCCCACGATCCAGGACAGGTGCGGGTTCGCCTCGGCGTAGCGCCGGATCACGTCGAGGGCGTCGTCGGCGCTCTCGCAGTGGTGCACATCGCACCGGTTCATGTCGACGCCGGCCATCACCGGATGCGTGTGGGCATCCTGGAATCCAGGGAGCACCAGGCCTCCGGCGACGTCGACCACCTCGGTGCGCGACCCGCGCAGCGCCTGCACGTCGGCCTCCTGACCGACGGCGAGGATGCGGCCTCCCGAGATGGCGACGGCGCCCGGCACGGGCCGGGCCATGCCGGCTGTCCAGACCGAGCCGCCGGAGAGGATGACGTCCGGGCCGGATGCGGCCGAGGTGGCGGTGCTCATGGGCTCTGCTCCTGGGATGAGGCGCTCAGGCGCCCTGGTGGACGATCTCGCCGTCGACGACGGTGAGGTGGACGGGCAGGTCGATGACGTCGGCCGGAGCGACCGACGCGATGTCGTCGCCCCACGCCACGAGGTCGGCCGGCGCGCCGACCCGCAGCACCCCGCCGTCGCCGCCATCGACGCGCGCGGCGTTGACGGTGTAGCCCTCGAGGGTCTGCAGACCGGTCAGCGGCCGGCTCTCACCGACGGGGCGCGGGTCGTCGACGTCGTGCGCACGACGCATCTGGGCTGCGAAGAACCCGAAGCGCGGGTCGTACGGCGCGACCGGCCAGTCGGAGCCCAGCACCACGTTCGCGCCGGTGGCCCAGATGTCGCCCGACGGCATCGCGTGCCTGCAGCGGTGGATGCCCAGCCGCTCGGACCAGGGGTCGCTCATGTCCGGGTTGATCCAGCGCATGTGCACGGGCTGCATCGAGGCGTGCACCCCTTCGGCGCGGAAGCGCCGCTGCGTCTCGGCCGGGGGCGCCTCGATGTGCTCGATGCGATGACGTCCGTTCGAGCCCACTTCGGCGTACGCGTCCAGCACCTCGCGCACCGCGCGGTCGCCGATCGCGTGGGTGGTGATGTAGAAGCCCGCGTCGTGGAACCGACGGATGGCGGCGCGGTACCGCTCGATCTCCGGCCACATCGGGTCCTTGCCCGCCCCGTGCGTGTCAGGCTCCTCGAGCCAGGCGGTGCCCGTGTCGATGACGCCGTCGATCATGAACTTCAGGGAGTTCGCCGTCCACCGGCGGCCGTGCAGGTCGCGACGGGACACGATGTCGAGGAGAGCGTCCTCGTCATCGGCAGGGTCGACCCAGTGGTGCTGACGCACCCGCAGGCCCAGCAGCCCCTCCGCTTCGAGCGCCGCGAGCATCTCGAGCGTCTCGCGGCCGCCGTCCATGTTGTGCACGCCGGTGATGCCCACGGCGTTCTGCGCGCGGATCGCGTCCACCGCCCAGCCCATGCGGTCGCTGTCGCTCGGACTCGGCTCGTGCTGCCAGACGGCCTGGATCGCCGCCATCTCGCGCAGCTCGCCCGTTGGCCGGCCCGCGTCGTCCACCACGATGAACGCGCCGTCGGGGAACTCGCGCGAGCCCGTGACCCCGGCGATGCGCAGCGCCTCGGCGTTGGCGAATCCCGTGTGGACGTCGAGGGAGTGCAGGAGCATCGGGCCGTCGCCCGCGGCGTCGTCGATGAGCGAATGGTGGTAGTCCCGGCCGCCCAGCGCGGCGTACTCGAACGCGTAGCCGCGGAGCCACGCGCCCGGCCCGATGCGCCTGCGCTCCTCGCGCAGCAGCTCGCGCACGCGGTCGAGCGTGGCCACGCGGTCGAAGGAGACGCCGCGCCCGATCTGCGCACCCATGATCAGGTGCTGGTGCCCGTCCACGAGCCCCGGTGTGACGTGCCATCCCGGCCCGGAGACGACCTTCGTCGTCGCGTCGCAGGCCTCGCGCACCTCGGCCGTGGTGCCGATTGCGACGATGCGCCCGTCCTTCACCGCGACCGCCTCGGCCGTCGGCGCGGCGGGGTCGAGCGTGCGGATCGCGACGTCGACGATCGCAAGATCGGCTGGCACAGCGGGCTCCTCGGGTGGGTGGGCGTCGAACGGGGCGGTCAGGAGGTCTCGCGGCGGACCGTCTGCCACAGCTGGTCGAGGCAGGCGGTCATCAGCGGGTGCACCTGGTCGGGGAACGACGACATGCCCACGACCATGAGCCGCTCCGCCGGATCGACCCAGCAGAACTGGCCGTGGATCCCGAGCATCGTCGCGGTGCGGCCGGGCTCGAGCATCCACGTCTGGTTGTGGTACTCGGCTCCCGGAAAGACCGCCGCGGTCTCGCCGCGCGAGAATGCTTCCGCCCGTTGCGGATCCGGGCGAAACACCTCCGCGATCCACGCGGCGGGCACGACCTGGGCACCGTCGAAGGTGCGTCCCTCGTCGAGCAGCAGGTGGCCCCACCGGGCGAAGTCGCGCAGGGTCAGGTTGGCCTGCCCCTCGACGATCGGCAAGCCGGTGCTGTCGAGGTTGAGCAGCGCGGGCTGCTCGGCGCCGAGGTGCTGGTAGATGCGGTCCTCGTAGAGCTCGAGCACGTCGATGCCGTAGGCGCGCTGCACCGCTATCGGCAGGAGATTAGTCAGGTACGACGCGTAGTTGAAGCGGCTGCCCGGATCGTCCGCACGGCGCGTGAGCTCGCGCACGACGAACGCGAGCGCCCCCTCACCAGGATGGTCCTGCTCGTACCAGTCGACGGCGGCGGCATACCGCCAGTACATCGAGTCGGGGAGCTCGTAGTGCTCCTCGACGTCGAGGCCGGCAGCCATGTCGAGCACGTGCTGCACGCTGACGCCGTCCCAGGCCGCGAGCGGGAGCAGCTCCTCGACGTACTCGCTGATCGGCACCGCCACGTCGATCCGGCCCTCGTCGACCGCGATCCCGACGAGCATCGAGGTGAGGGTCTTGGTGCACGAGTGCACGACATGCCGGTCGGTCTCGACCATGCCGTCGCGGTAGGTCTCGTACACGAGACGACCGTCCTTGACGATCGCCAGAGCATCGGTGCGCAGCCGACGGTCGAGGAACTGGCCGCCTGTCACCGGGCGGCCGGTGAGGGGGTCGACGAAGCCGACGCTGTCGAGGTCGAGGCGCTCCCCGACAGGAATCGCGGAGGCGGATCCGCCGGTCTCGAGCTCGGCGCTGCGCATCCGCTCACCGGTCGTGATCTGACCACGCGCCAGGTTCGTGGGCGCGTCCCAGGTGCGGCCGTCGTAGCCGAGGGCAGCGAGCTGAGGCGGCGTGCCCGAGGGCTCGAGGATCCTCACCATCTCGGCCTCCGGGGTTGTGCAAACGGCTGTCGCCGTGGACATCTGACGGCTCTCCGTTTCCGCCGTGTTACGGCGGGCGTCCCCGTCAGGGGTGAAGCGCACCGCGCCGACAACGGTTTTGTCAAGGGTATTGACTCGGGAGTCGCCGAGGACCTACGTTCGCCCGCATCCAGGGCGACGGGAGCCGGACGTGACCGACCTTCACTACCTGAGCGCCACCGAGGTGCTGCGTGCCTTCCGGGCACGCGAGCTCTCGCCGGTCGAGGTCTTCGACGCGGTCGCCGCGCGCGCCGACGCCGTCGAGCCGACGGTGAACTGCCTGCTCGAGCGCGACGTCGAGACGTCCCGCCTCGAGGCCGCCCGCTCGGCCGAGCGCTACGCGGCGGGGACGCCGTCCGGGCCGCTCGACGGGCTGCCCGTGGTGCTCAAGGAGGAGCAGCCCATCGCGGGGCGCGCCCTGCGCCTCGGCTCGCAGGTCACCGAGGGCTACGTCTCCGACGAGACGCACCCTGTCGCCGAGCGCATCCTCTCCTCGGGAGCCAACGTCCACGCGCGGACCACCACGCCGGAGTTCTCCTGCGCCGCGTTCACGCACTCGCAGCTGTGGGGCGTGACCCGTAACCCCTGGAACCCGGACTGGACCCCTGGCGGATCGTCCGGCGGCTCCGGCGCGGCACTCGCCTCGGGCACGGCGTACCTCGCGTCGGGATCCGACATCGGCGGATCGATCCGCATCCCGGCGTCGTTCTGCGGCGTCGTGGGCTTCAAGGCGCCGTACGGACGCGTGCCCGCGATGCCGCCGTTCAACCTCGACACCTACTGCCACGACGGCGCGCTCGGCCGCACGGTGGCGGACACCGCCCTGCTGCACAACGTGATCCAGGGGCAGCACCCGTTCGACCACGTGTCGCTGCCTGCCGTGCCCATCCCGGCGGAGCTCGGCGATGTGCGGGGCATGCGCGTGGCCCTCGCCGTGACGCTGGGCGACCTGCCTGTCGAGCCCGAGGTGGAGGCCAACACCCGCGCGTTCGCCGCCGCCCTCGCCTCCGCCGGAGCGGTCGTGGACGAGGTCACCGTCGCCCTCAGCCGGGCGGCGCTGCTCGAGGCGGCCCTCGTGCACTACGGCTCGATCATGGGCCCCTCGATGACCGACCTCGGGGTCGACCCGTCGATGTTCGAGGCGTACACCCAGCACTTCCTCGACGTGGCGACGGCGGCCGCGGCACGGACGTCGGTGTTCCACGGCCTCGCAGGGGAGTCCGAGGTGCACCTCGCGCTCGCGCAGGTCTTCGTGGACCACGACGTCCTCGTCTGCCCCACGGTCGGCGGCCTCGGCTTCCGCGCAGGGGAGGAGTACGCCGGCGGCATCGATGTCGCGGGCACCCACCTCGATCTGTACCTGCTGGCCTGCCAGACCCCGGTCTTCAACGTCGCGAGCCGGCACCCGGTGCTCTCGGTTCCCTCCGGCATCGGCCCGAACGGCGTGCCCACCGGCGTCCAGGTGGTCGCGCGCCCCTACGACGACGTCACGGCGTTCCACGCCGGGGCGGCTGCCGAGCGCGAGCTCGGCCTCTGGCACGACCCGGCCTGGCGTCCTTCCCTGTGATCACCAGGCTTCCTCCGCCCGAACCGCTCCACCCGTCGCACAGCTCCACGACCACCTCGTCCCCCGCCCGTCCAGGAAGGACCACGATGCCTCGCACCACCTCACGCCGCCGCGCAGTTCTCGGGTTTATCGCGCTCGGCGCCGCGGCGAGCCTGACCGCCGCCTGCACGGGCGCTCCGCCGCCCACCGCCTCGGGGTCGGCGACCTCGAGCGCCCAGACGTCCGACTTCCTCGTGGACACGCCGGCACCCACGAAGGACGCGGGAGACGTCGTGTGGGCGACCTACCGCGAGACGCAGACGCTCGACCCGATCCAGGGCTTCGACTACCCCGAGCAGACCGCGGTGTCGATCCTGTGCGACTCGATCCTGCGGCAGAGCAACGACATGAGCTATGGCGACGGCCTTGCCAAGGTCACCAACCCGTCCCCCACCGAGTTCGACTTCGAGATCAACGCCGACGCGAAGTTCTGGGACGGCACGCCGGTCACCGCCGAGGACGCCGTCTACAGCCTCACGCGTGCTGCCGACCCCGAGGGCGGCGGCTTCTACGCCGGCACCTTCGACCGCGTGAAGAGCATGGCGGTCACCGGCGACAAGACGTTCAAGATCGTCCTCAACGAGCCCGACTACTGGCTCCTCGGCGAGCTCTCGTCCACTCCGGGTGCGGTCGTGCAGAAGGCCTTCGTAGAGTCCAAGGGCAAGGACTTCGGCACGGTCACCGCCGGCACCATGTGCTCCGGGCCGTTCAAGCTCGACACGTGGGAGACCGGCAAGGGCGTGAAGATGGTCCCCAACGCCGACTACTGGGACACCACGCTGCCCACGCCGAAGGTCACGAGCCTCACGCTCATCGGCGTCCCTGACGACGCCACCGTGACCGCCGGTCTGACGACGGGCGAGATCGACGGCACCTACGCCATCGCGCTGTCGACCCTGGGCCAGCTCGAGAGCGACCCGAACGTGACCGTCAGCCAGGGTGCGCCGTTCCTGGCCTCCGCCATGGTCATCAGCGCCACCGACGGCCCGCTCGCCGACCCGAAGGTCCGCCAGGCCGTGTCGTACGCGCTCGACCGCACCGGCATGGGCAACACCGTCTTCAAGGGTGCGGCGAACCTGCCGCGCGCCCTGCAGGGCTCGGGCACGTGGGGAACGGCGTACGACACGTTCAAGGCTGCGTCCGAGGAGCTGCCTGAGATGAAGCAGGACCTCGCCAAGGCGCAGGAGCTGGCCAAGACTCTCGACCTCGCCGGCAAGACGGTGACCATCGGCACCTCGTCGGGCATCCCGGCCCTCAACTCGCTCGCCCTCGCGTTCAAGGCCGCCTGCGAGGCCGTCGGCCTCACGGTCGAGCTGCAGAACGTCAGCCCGTCCAACTACATCAACTACTTCATCGACCCGGCAGCGTGGAGCTCCGTCGACGCCTTCGCGACGTCGAACTACGGCGACTACGCAGACCCGTCGGCGCTGTACAAGTCGATGGCGTACCCGGGCGGCTCGCAGAACTACAGCGGCTACGAGAACGCCGAGGTGACTGCGGCGCTCGACGCTGCTCGCAGCGAGGCGGACGACGTGAAGCGGGCCGAGTACGTCATCACCGCGCAGAAGAAGATCACCGAGGACCTCGTGTGGTTCCCGATGGTCGCGGCGAACAACGTCGTCATCATGCACAAGGACGTCACGGGTGCTCCCGCGACCTTCGTGTACATGTTCGGGCCGTGGGCGGCCTACCTCGGCGGCGCCTGATCTGACGCACGGAACTCGGGAGGCACGGACGTGATCGCATTCCTCGGCAAGCGCTTGGCGATGCTGCTCGCCACGCTGCTCGTCGCCAGCTTCGCGATCTACGGTGCCCTGTACCTGGCACCCGGCAGCCCCATCGCGGCGCTGACCGGTGGCCGGTCCGTGCCTCCCGAGGTCCTCGCCCAGCTCGAGGAGCGCTACAACCTCAACGAGCCGTTCCTGGTCCGCTACTGGATCTGGCTCTCCGGAGTCGTCCGAGGCGACCTCGGAGAGTCGATCCCGCTCCGGCAGGACGTCTCGACGATCATCGGCCAGCGCATCGGCGTCACGCTTCAGCTGGTGATGCTCACGGCGGCCATCATCATCATCGTCGGCGTGGGCCTCGGGATCCTCGGGGCGCTCGGCCGCGGTTCGGTCGACTCGGGGGTGCTGCTCGCCACGACCGTGTCGGCGGCGCTGCCGGCCTTCGCAGCCGCGGTGCTCCTGCAGTTCGTCTTCGGGGTGGTGCTGGGTTGGTTCCCCGTCCTCGGCACGGGCGACGGCTTCCTCGATCAACTACGACATCTCACGCTGCCCGCGCTGGCGCTGGCGGCCACCTCGGTGGCTCTCGTCGCCCGCGTCACCCGCACCGCGGTCCGCGACGAGCTCGACAAGGAGCACGTGCAGACGGCGGTCAGCCGCGGTCTGCCGTGGCGGGAGGTCGTGCGCCGGCATGTGCTGCGCAACGCTGCCATCCCCATCACCACGGTCGTGGGCATCACCATCACGAGCCTCATCGCTCTTGCCGCCGTGGTGGAGACCGCGTTCGGCCTGAACGGGCTCGGTGCCTACCTGGTCCAGGCCGCGCAGAACAAGGACTTCGCGACCGTGCAGGGCATCAGCCTCGTGCTCGTGTTCGCCTTCGTCATCACGAACGTGATCATCGACATCGCCTACGCCCTGCTCGACCCTCGCGTCACCCTCGGGAGCCGTGCCCAGTGAGCATCGAGATCGTGGACCCGGTGGTCGAGGCCGAAGAGGCCTCGACCGACCGTCGCAGCCTGCGCAAGATCGGCTGGGTGGGGTGGGTGAGCGTCGGGGTCATCGTCCTGGCGCTGCTCATGGCCGTCCTCGGCCCCATCCTCGCGCCGTTCGACCCCAACACCGGCGACCTGGCGTTCGCCAACGTCGGTCCGTTCGGTCCGCACCTGCTCGGCTTCGACGGCCAGGGCCGCGACGTCCTGTCCCGCCTGTTGGCCGGGGCGCGCACGGCCGTCTTCGGCGCCGCCGCCGTCTCGCTGGTCGCGGTGGTGATCGGCTCGTCGCTCGCACTGGTCACGGCGTGGTTCGGCGGCAAGGTCGACGCGTCCGCATCCGTGGTCATCGACGTGGTGTTCGCCTTCCCGGGCATCCTTCTCGCGATCCTGGCCGCGGCCGTGTTCGGCCCGTCGCTCTTCTCGGCCGGGCTCGCCCTGGCGATCGCGTACTCGCCGTATGTCGCCCGCGTGCTGCGCGGGGCTGCGCTCAAGGAGCGCGCGATGGCCTACATCGCGGCGCTCGAGGTCCAGGGTTTCGGGGCCTGGCGGCTGTGCCTGCGGCACCTGCTGCCCAACATCTCCAGCCTCATCGTCGCCCAGGGCACGATCCTGTTCGGCTTCGCCATGGTCGACCTCGCCGCGATCTCGTTCCTCGGCCTCGGGGTGCAGACGCCGCAGGCCGACTGGGGCGTGATGGTGAGCGAAGGCAAGACGAGCCTGCTCCAGGGCTACCCGCTCGTGTCGATCTCCGCGGTCCTGTGCATCGTGGCGGTGGTGGCCGCGGTGAGCTTCCTCGGCGACCGGCTCGACACCTCGTCCAAGGCGGTGAACCGGTGAGCGCGCTGCTCGAGGTCCGCGACCTCACCGTGCAGCTGAAGATGGACTCCGGCATGCGGGAGGTCATCACCGGCACCTCGCTCACGATCGCCGCGGGCGAGGCCATGGGCCTGGTCGGCGAATCGGGCTCGGGGAAGTCGATGACGGCCAAGGCGATCGCGCGGCTCCTCCCCGACGGTGCCGACGTGCAGGGCAGCGTCACCTTCGACGGCACCGACGTCCTGGCGCTGGACGGAGACGCGCTGCGCAAGCACCGCGCGCAGGTGGCCGTCGTCTTCCAGGACCCCCGCGCCCACATCAACCCGGTGCGGCGCATCGAGGACTTCATGACCGAGTCCTTGCGGATCCTCGACGACGTGCCGAAGGCCGACGCCGCCAAGCGGGCCGCCGCCGCGCTCGAGGAGGTCGGGATCGACGACCCCGCCAAGCGGCTGCGCCAGTTCCCGCACGAGCTCTCGGGCGGCATGCTGCAGCGCGTCATGATCGCGACGGCCCTGCTCTCCGAGCCGCGCCTGCTGCTGGCCGACGAGTGCACCACCGCGCTCGACGTCACGACGCAGGCGGAGGTCATGGCGATCCTCGACGACCTGCGCCGCGAACGCGGCCTGTCGATGCTGTTCATCACGCACGACCTCGAGCTCGCCGGCGCCGTCTGCGACCGCACTTGCGTCATGTACGCCGGCCAGGTCGTCGAGACCCGCGCCGCGCACCTCCTGCACGGCGACCCGCTGCACCCCTACAGCGCGGCGCTGGTCCAGGCGCGCCCCGACATCAGCTCCACCGCCGAGCGGCTCGTCGCCATCCCCGGGCGCCCGGTGTCTGCGTTCGAGGCGCCGTCCGGCTGCCGGTTCGCCCCGCGCTGCCCGCACGCAGAGGACGCCTGCCGCAGCGACGAGCAGGCCCTGACCGAGCTCGACGGCGGGTGGGTCCGCTGCCGCCGGGCCGAGGATCTTCGCGGCCGACTCCTGGATGGTGCCCATGTCTGACGAGGTCCGCGGTCCCGCCACCCGAGCCACCCTGGACGACGCGCAGGCCGTGCTCTCGGTGCGCAACCTCCGCAAGGTGTTCGGCACGCAGGTCGCCGTCGACGACATGAGCTTCGACCTGATGCCTGGCCGATCGCTGTCGATCGTGGGCGAGTCCGGCAGCGGCAAGACCACCGTGGCCCGGATGATCTGCGGCCTGGAGAAGCCGACCTCGGGCACGATCACCGCCTGCGGCCGCGACCGGTCCAAGCCGGCCCGCCGGGGCAAGGAGCGCAAGGCCCGCGGGCGCGAGGTCCAGATCGTCTTCCAGGACCCTTACTCCTCGCTCGACCCCCGGCAGTCCGGCGCCCAGCTGATCGACGAGGTGCTGCGGGTCCATCACGACCATGACGCCGCCGACCGCCGCCGCATCGTGGGCGAGCTCGCCGAGATCGTCGGTCTCGACCAGCGCCAGATCAACGCCATGCCCAAGGCCCTGTCGGGCGGTCAGCGGCAGCGGGTCGCGATCGCACGCGCACTGGCGACCGATCCACGCGTGCTGATCCTCGACGAGTCGGTCGCCGCGCTCGACGTGTCGATCCAGGCCCAGGTGCTCAACGTCCTCGCCGACATCCGCGACGAGCGCGGCATCAGCTACATCCTCATCAGCCACGACCTCGCCGTCGTGCGCCAGCTCACCGAGGAGACGATCGTGATGCAGCGCGGCGTCGTCGTCGAGCGTGGCGAGACCAGCAGCGTGCTCGACGACCCGCAGCACCCGTACACACGGCTCCTGCGGGCCTCGGTGCCCGGCCCGGGCTGGAAGCCGCCAGCGCATGCGGGACCGGATCGCCGCAGAGTCCTGACGCTTCTCAGATGAGCGACGCACGGCGCGCATCAAGGGCCATGGCTACGTCCGGGGATCCACGGGCGTCAGAGACCGCAGGTGGCCTCGATGTCTCGAGCGGCGGCCAGCGCGACGTGGTCCTGGTACGTCGAGGCGATGACCTGCACCCCTTGAGGACGGCCGTCCGCGACCCCGGTCGGCACAGCCACCGACGGCAGGCCGAGGAGGCTCACGGTCACTGTCAACCGGTGCTCACGCACCAGGGTCCGCGCAGCGTCATGCCCGGAGATGTCGAACCCGACCCGGGGCGGCTGCCCGGTCGAGACCGGTCCGACCACGACCGGGAACCGAGCGTGGAGCGCCCGCCACTGACCGGCGATCATCAGCCGCTCAGCCCACGCTGCGCTGTAGGCCGACGTCGTGTTCAGCATGGGCACGTCGCGGTTCACGGTGCGGTACCAGGTCTCGCTCCCCGCGGAGAGAGGGCCCGGCAGCACACCCGGCTCGAAGAACTCGATCATCTCGACGAGGCCGAGCTGCTCCCAGAGCTCCGTCGCTCGTGCGACCGATGGAGCCTCGACCTCCTCGACGTCCCAGCCCGCTGACACGAGCGCGTCCGCCGCGCGCCGGACGGCGGCGGCGACGTCCGGGTCGACGCCGAGACCAGCCCGGATCCACGACCACCGCTGCCCGCCGTGTTCCGCCGTACTCCCGGGGATGCTGGACGGTGACGCTGAGCGGGTCGATGCCGTCCGCGCCGTGCATGACGGAGAAGAGGAGGTCGAGGTCGTCCACGCTCCGGGCGATCGGCCCGTTGGTCGCGAACGTCTGCAGCGTGAGCGAGATCGGCTCGAGACGACGGCTCGGACCCGTGACACGACCGGTCGTGGGGCGTAAGGCCGAGACGCCGGCCGCGGTCGCCGGCAGCCGCAGCGAGCCGCCGTAGTCGTTGCCCAGGCCTGCCGCCACCATGCCCGTCGCGACGAGGACGGCGTCGCCGCCGCTCGAGCCCTCGGGCACGCGCGTCGGGTCCCAGGGGTTCGCGGTGCGGCCGAAGAGGTCGTTGTCGGTGTCCCAGCGCAAGCCGAAGTCGGGCATGTTTCCCCGCGCGACGGGGATCGCCCCCGCGTCCAGGAGTCGCTGGAGGAAGGACGCGTTCTCGTCGGGGACGAAGCCGGCAGCGAACGGCAGACCAGAGGTCGTCGCGGACCAGGTGCAGTCGATGTTCTCCTTGACCGAGATCGGCACACCGGCGAGCACTCCGACGTCCCCTCCTTCCGCGATGCGACGGTCGAGAGCGTGGGCCGCCTCGAGGGCGCGGTCGCTGAGGACCACAGTCGCTGCGTTCACCTGTGGGTTCACGTCCGCGATGCGAGCGAGGTGCGCCTCGACCACAGCAGCGGCTGACAGCTCCCCCGATCCCACCGCGGCTGCGATCCCCCTCGCGGTCATGGATGTCGGCGAGGTGTTCATGCGCTGCCTCCAGAGGCGTCGGTCTGCGGGTCGTCACGGAGGACGCTGACGGTCAGGCGGGCACCCTCGTCGCCGCCGAGCCGGATCCGCTGACTGTTCGGTGTGGTCTTGGCCGCGAGCCAGCGGTGCTCGCCCGTGCCCGGGGCTGGGACGAACTCCGGGGCATCGCTGCTCGCCACGGTCAGGCCGAGCCGGTGGCCCGGCGACAGGCGATAGCCCACGTGCCCGAGATCGATCATCACACGGTAGCCGTCCCCCGGGCCCAGCACCGTCTGCTGGCCGCGGGCGACAAGATGGGCGCTCCCGTCGGGAGCGACGTCGACGAGGCGGGCGAACACATCCATCTCGGGGCCGTCGGACTGCACCCACACCTCGAGAGTCACCGGCCCGACGAGGTCGAGCGGCTCGGCCGACCTCAGCGCCGTAGAAGCCCAGGACATCGACCCGATCGGCAAGACCTCGCTCGTCGGGTCGCTCGAGCAGGTACGCGAAGGCGTTGTCGACGGGCGACGGAACGGGATCGGAGGCGTCGTGCGCCCACGACGCCCACTCGGGAGGCCTGCGGGGCAGGGTCGAGCGCGCCACCCGCCGGCGACGCGGCCGCCGCAGTCCCGCCGGCGAGGTGGAGGACGAGTGACGCGGCGGTCTCCGGCGGCCAGGTCGTCGCAGTTCGCATCGAGGCGTCGCCCGATCCGGCCAGCTGCCAGCGGATCCGAGGGATCTCACGGTCGTCCCCCCGCAGGAACACGTCGAAGAACTCGACGGCGGGGTCGAGGTAGCGCCGCAGCACCGCGTCGGACTCGGTCGCGGGACGGTGGTCGTCGAGCTCGAAGTGGCTGTTGTTCTCGTGGTCGATCGCCTCGAGGAGGAGGTACTCGTTGAGCGCCCATCCCGGCCGCGACTGCAGCTCGGCGTGGTCGCTCCACTGCCACGGAGCGCAGTTGTCCCACCAGCCGATGGTCATGAGCACCGGCACGGGCGCAGCGTCGAAGGGGTGACCCGCCGGGAATCGGCGCAGCTCGACGGGGTGGGGGAACCACAGGTCGTACGACGGCGACCGGCTCCCGACCTCGGCGAAGAACTCCTCGACCGCGTCCGCCAGCGGCCGGCGCGACCAGTCGAGCTCCCAGTCGAGGGTGTCCGGCCCGTGGAACATCGACAGCGGGTAGAAGCGGAGGATGCCCATCTCCACGTCGTGCGTCCGCGCGCCCGGAGCGGGCACGGGCAGCTCGCCCGAGGCGGGTGCCCGGTCACCCTCGGCACCATCGCGCGGAGCGCAGGGTGGCTGGTCGAGGCCGCTGCCCATTGGGTGTACCCGTAGTAGGAGTCTCCCCACATCCCGACGATGCCGTCCGACCAGTCCTGCCGGACGACCCAGTCGAGCGTGTCGTAGCCGTCGTAGGCCTCGTTCACGAACAGAAGCGTCTCGCCCTCTGACCGGAACTTGCCCCGGACGTCCTGCACCACCACGCGGTAGCCACGGGCGGTGAAGTAGCGCGCCACGGTGGGCATATAGGTGTAGTCGCCGTTCTTGTCGTACGGCAGCCGCGTGAGGATCGTCGGCCCGGGCTCGATGTCGCCGTCGGGCAGGTAGACGTCCGTGGCGAGGCGGACGCCGTCGCGCATGCGCACCATGTGCTCCGTGGCATCCGGCGGCACAGGGCCAGGGCCGGTACGCACGATGGACGTCACCATCACAGCACCTCGAAGAAGCGGATGCACACCCGCTCGTCGTCGCCGCGCGCCAGGCCGACGAACACCGTCGAGCACATCCATCGGTGCGCGGGCGCGTCGGTGCGGAACACCGGGGAGGTCACGTAGTACATCTCCGAGTCATCGACGTGCTCACCCGCACGAAGTCGTCGCTCGACGTCCTCGGACGCGCGCCAGAACCCGCGGTTGACGATGTCGATCACGCTTCCGTCGTCGGCCTTCAGGAGGTAGCGCGCGTCGAGCTCGGTGGCATCGGGCCTCGCGGTCGACCAGTCGCCGCCACCGGGCAGCACCGTCCCGTTGAGACGGGGGCCCTCGACCTCGCCCCCGGTGATCGGGGTGAACATGACCAGCTCGTCCGGCCCATGCCCCACGTGCAGGGACGGCGCGATGTCGACTCGCGCCTCGAAGGCGAAACGGAGTCGGGGATCGGGGAGTCCTGTCGTCAGCATGTTGGTCCTTGTCCGTAGGATGGGTTGAGCGACAAGCGGTTGCGGGATCGGCGGTCCGAGAGGGCGCGCCGCTGAAGAGGGTGGGAGGTTCCATGGGTCGCCCGAGCCTGGCGCCTCAGCGCACGGAGCAGATCCTTCAGGCGACCTACACCTGCCTGCGCCAGCACGGGCTCGCGGGAACGACGCTCGAGCGGGTGTCCGAGGAGTCCGGCCTCAGCCGGAGCCACGTGCGTCACTACGTCGGCAACCGCGACGACCTCCTCCGGACGTTCGCCGACTGGCTCTTCGCCGGCTTCGAGACGTCGCTGTCCGAGATGGTCGCCGAGATCTCCCCGGATGAAGGCCTCGCGGCCGTCATCGACTACCTGTTCGGCAGCGGCTTCCTGCCCGTGTCCGACGACGACGCCGTCATCCGCGAGCTGGTCACTGCCAGCCTCTCGGACGACACCCTGCGTGCGGGCATGCAGGCGCGGTACGAGCACGCGATCGCGATGATCGCCGACGTCGTGCGCAGCGCCGCCCCGGAGACGTCGCGGAAGCGGGCGAACGTCTTGGCCTACGGCATCTGGTGCCTCGCGCTCGGCAACTCCACTCTGGCGGAGATCGGCCTGTCCGAGGCCTCCGGGCCGACGCCGCGGCGCGTCGCCCAGTCGCTCGTGACGGCGCTTGCCGAGCAGGCCTAGCGCGCTGCCCGGGACGGCTCGATCAGCGCTCATAGCTGGCACCTCGCCTACGGGGCACCCATCCGGGCCGCGGGATCGAGCCGACGAGGTCGCGCGTGTACTGCTCCTGCGGCGACTCGAGAACCGACAGCACCTGGCCCTGCTCGACGACCCGCCCCTCCCGCATGACCACTACGTCGTCGCAGACCTGCCTGACGACCGAGAGGTCGTGCGTGATGAACAGGTAGGCAACCCCGGTCGCGGCACGCGCGTCGACGAGCAGGTTGAGGATCTGGGCCTGGATCGACACGTCGAGCGCAGCCACCGCCTCGTCCAACACCAGGAGGCGGGGGGACGCCGCTAGCGCCCGAGCGATGGCCACCCGCTGGCGCTGGCCTCCGGACAGAAGCGCAGGACGCGAGGCGGCATGCCGGGTGTCGAGGCCGACGAGATCGAGCAGCTCGGCCGTACGGGCCCTCCGACCAGCGCGGTCAAGTGTCGAGTGGAGCGCAAGCACCTCCTCGAGGCAGCTCGAGACCGGCTGGCGACGGTCCAGTGACTGGAACGGGTCCTGGAAGACCATCTGCACCGTGGAGGCCTTGAGGCGCCGGCCTTCTCGCGTGCCCGGCGCTGCCGTTCGCCCGTCGAGAAGCACCTCCCCCGCGGTGG
This sequence comes from uncultured Actinomycetes bacterium, assembly GCA_963738455.1. Lineage (GTDB taxonomy): Bacteria > Actinomycetota > Actinomycetes > S36-B12 > CAIYMF01 > Longivirga. The sequence continues at coordinate 473,858 of CAVTWM010000008.1, read as the reverse complement.
CCCGCTCGAGCCCGACCACGATGCGCGCAGTCGTCGTCTTGCCCGAGCCGGACTCCCCGACGAGGGCGACCGATCCGTGCGCCGGCACCGCGAACGACACGTCGTCCACCGCGGCGAAGGCGTCGCGACGGCTGCCATGCCCGCTGACGAACGTCTTGCTGAGACTGCGCACCTCGAGGATCGGGGTCATGCGAGCACCTCGATCGGGGTGTGGCAGCGCACCATCCCACCCGGCGGGCTCTCGACGGGCGGGGTCACAGTGAGGCAGACGTCCTGCGCGTGCGGGCATCGGTCGGAGAACACACACAGGGCCGGTGCGTCGTACGCCGACTGCGGGCGCCCAGGCACGGTCATCAGCTTCTCGCCCGGGGAGACCGATCCCGGCCGGGACGCCATCAGCGCGGCCGTGTACGGATGGCGGGCCTCGCTGTGCAGCCGCGCCGCCTCGACGACCTCGACCACCACACCGGCGTACATCACGACGATGCGCTCGCAGACCGCCGCCGCCAGCTCGAGGTCATGGCTGATGAGGAGCATGGCCATGCCGCGCTTGCGCCGCTGCTCGTCGAGGATCGCGACAACCTCCTCCTGAGTCGTGACGTCCAGCGCAGTGGTCGGCTCGTCGGCCAGCACCAGCTCGGGCTCGGCGGCGAGAGCCGCCGCGATGACCACGCGCTGGAGCAGTCCACCCGAGAGTTCGAATGGCCGCTGGCTCATCCTGCGCTCCGGCCGGTCGACGCCGATCTCCCCCAGCAGCCGGACTGCCGTGCGGGTGGCCTCGTCCTTCCCGACCCCGCGGTCACGCAGCCCCTCGAGCAAGAAGTCGCCGACGGTTCGAACCGGATTGACGGTGCCCCGCGGGTCTTGGAAGATCATCGCCACGTCGTGGGTCCGCAGCCGGTGCACGTCGGACCGCGACATGGACATGACGTCGGCGCCGCGGAACAACAACGATCCTTCGACCAGGGCACCGCGGGGCAGCAGCCGCAGCACCGCCCGCGCGGTCATCGACTTCCCCGATCCGGACTCCCCGACGAGTCCCACAGCCTCCCCGGGCATCACGGTGAGGGCGACGTCCCGCAGGATCGGGCGCACCTCCCCACGGTGGGCGGGCACGGTCATGCCCAGGTGGGCGATGTCGAGGATGGGCGTGCTCATCGGGGCCCCGACTCGAAGCGCACGGCCAGCCGTTCGGCGACCAGAGTGAACCCGATGACGGTCACGACGACGGCGACCGCAGCAGACAGCGATTGCATGGGGCTGCCGGCCAGGATGGACGGCTGCCCGTTGGCGATCATGAGGCCCCAGTCCGCCGACGGGGGCTGGAGTCCCAGACCCAGGAATGACAGGGCCGCGAGCTCGAGCATCGCGTAGCCGAAGCTGATGGCGCACTGCACAAGGATCAGCGGCGCCAGGTTGGGCAGCAGGTGACGCCGCCAGATGTGGGCGCTGGAGAAGCCCTGCACCTCGAGCGCCTCGATGTAGGGGAGCGCCTGCTCGCGCAGGGCCGCGCTCCGGATCACCCGGGCGACGATCGGTACGTAGGCGATGGACAGCGCGACCACGGGAGCGACGAATCCGGCGCCGAACAGCGACGTCACGGTGAGGGCCAGGATGAGCGCGGGGAAGGCGAACAGGATGTCGAGCACGCGCGAGATGACCGAGTCGAACCAGCCGCCGAACCACGCGGCAGTGAGCGCCAGCAGCGTGCCGGCCACGCCGCGGCCGTGACGACGATCAAGGGGCCCGCCAGGCTCGTGCGCGATCCGACGAGAAGCCTCGACAGGATGTCCCGGCCGAGATCGTCGGTGCCCAGCAGGTGCTGCGAAGAGGGCGCCGCAAGGGGGTTGAGCGGGTCGATCGCGTAGGGGTCGTACGGCGCTATCCACGGCGCCAGGATCGCGACGGCGACCACAACGACGACGACGGCGCCGGCGCAGACCGCCACCCAGTCCTCCGGGTCGAGCCGACTCACGAAGCCTGCACCGGGAGGGCGCGCGAAGCGTGGACCTGTAGCGGCCGGTTCGGAGTTCACGATGAGAGTCATGCCGCCACCCGCCCTCGGAGCAGGCGAGGGTCGAGCAGGGCGTTCACGATGTCCACACCCAGGTTCACGATCACGAACGCGCCCACCAGAAGCAGCGACAGCGACTGCACGACGACGACGTCCTGCCTGGCCGCGCTCTGGACGAGCAGCGAGCCGAGGCCGCTGATCCCGAAGGCCTGCTCGACGACGGCCGTACCGGCGAACAACCCCGCGAAGGTGATGGCGCTCACGGACAGGATGCCCGGTGACACGTTGCGCAGCACGTGCCGCCGCACGACCGCGGCGCGGCCGACCCCACGGGCCCGGGCGGCCTCGACGTGCTCGCTCCCGAGCTCGCCCCGGACCTCGGTGCGAGTGATGCGGCTGACGAACGCGAGATAGCTCAGGCTGAGGGCGATCGCGGGCAGCACCAGGTGCCGCAAGCTGTCCCAGAAGCCGTCGCCGGTGCCGTAGACCGGGAGCCACGACAGCTTCGTGGAGAAGATCCAGATCAGCACGATGGCCGAGACGAACGCCGGCGCCGCCATGAGCACGGTCGTCGTGGCGAGCGCCGCGAAGTCGAACACCCTGCCCCAGCGTGGCAGCCGCGATGCCCAGGGCGATACCCGACCGACAGGATCATCACCGATGCCATCACGACGAGCATCACCGACTGTGAGCACCCGGCCCGCCAGCAGCGAGCCGACCGATTCCTTGAGGATGATCGAGCTCCCGAGATCGCCCGTGAGGACCCCGCTCAGCCAGTGCCAGTACTGCACGAGGAACGGGTCGTCGAGGTGGTACTGCTCGCGGATCTGGGCCAGTGCCTCAGGGTTGGGGATCTGCCCCCCGGCCAGCAGGGTGGCCGGGTCGCCCGGGGCCAGGTAGAGCGCGCCGTAGATGAGCAGGCTGGCACCCAGCAGCGTGACGAGCTACGCCGCCCGCCTTGCGGGCGGCGTAGCGCCAGAGGCGATCCGCTCACGAACCCGAGCCGGTGCCGCCGACGAGAGCCGCCCAGGGCGAGCTGATGTAGGCGAAGGAGGCAGGCGCCCCAGTGATGCCCTTGCCGAGGAAGAGCCGGTTGTACGAGGACGCCAGGGTGATCTGGAGGTTCGCGGGGGCGTACACAGCCTGCGCTGCCACGAACTTCTCGGCGGAAACGGTCGGATCGCATGGCGGTCGTGGCCTCTCCCATGGCTGCGGTCACGGCCGGGTCCTCGTAGTTCGTCCAGTTGAACGGCGCACCGGGAAAGACGAACGCAGGTGCGTAGTAGAGCGCACCCGGGACCTCGATGTACCCGGTCGTGGCGATGAAGTCCACTCCGGCGCGGCGGCCGGGTCGTAGAACAGGGCACTGAACTCGCTCGGCTGGAGCTGCTTGATGGTGAACGAGAGCCCGATCTGCTGGGCCGCCGACTGTGCCACGGTCGCACCTGGAGCAGCGCCTGCGATCCGGACGGGATCGCGAGGACCATCTCGGTCCGCGACGGCTTGGCCTCCTGCACGAGCTTCTTGGCAGCCTCGATGTCGGGCTTGCCCGTCTCGGGGAGAGCGGCGTAGCCGGCGTCGTACACGGCCTTCGCCGGGTCGCCCTGCCACACGAGCGGCGGCGTGAAGGTCTTCAGCGGCTCGCCCGTGCCCTTGAGGACGGTGGAGATGATCGCGTTCTTGTCGATGGCGAGGTCGAGGGCCTGACGAATCTTCGGGTCGGCGGCCGGCCCTTCGGACGCGGTGGGCCCGAGGCTGTACGACTCCGTGCTCGGCCCGTAGTAGATGGTGCCGACCTCCGGCGTGGACAGTGTCGCAAGGCTGCTCACAGGCGGCGAGTAACTGCCGTCCACCTCGCCCGCCCGCAGCGCACTGGTGAGCGCGCTGTCGTCGTTGAACACGACGAAGGTGAACGACTTCGACCGCGCCTTGCGCGCGGTGTCCCAGTAGGTGTCGTACCGCTCGAGCACGATCTTGCTGCCCGACTGCCAGTCACCGAGGGAGAAGGGGCCGGTACACATCACGCCCGTGCCGCGCACGCCCAGATCCGCACCGGCCTTCTCGGAGAAGGCCTGCTCCATCACGGCACCGGCGACGCCGGCCATCGAGGCGACGAACGCGGCGTCGGGGATCTTGAACGCCACCGTCACCTGCAGTGGACCCGTCGCCTTGATGGACGCGACGTTACGGAAGATCGCCGCGGAGAACGAGCCGACGGCCGGGTCGAGGTTGCGGTTGAGGCTGTAGGCGACGTCGTCCGCCGTCATCGGCGAACCGTCCCAGAACGTGACGCCGTCGCGCAGGGTGATCACGGTAGTGACAGGGTCCACCCGCTCGATCTCGGTCGCCAGTCCCGGCGAGGTCGAGAAGTCGGGCTCGAGCCGCAGCAGGCTCTCGCAGAGGTTCGTGACCACGGTGTTCGCCGCGTAGTCGCCGGTCTTCGCCGGGTCCAGCGACCTCGGTTCCCCGGTCGGCAGGGCCCAGCTGATCGACTCGACATCGACTGAGGCGGCTGGCGTGGTGGTGGTCAGCTCGATCGCCTCACCGCTCCCCGACGGCGTGGCGGTCGTGGACCCCGAGCTGCATGCCGCCAGCGTCAGGGCGAGGACGGAGGCCCCGACGACCCCGAGACTGGCCCGGGCCCTCCGGGTCGACGTACGAGTGGTCATCGGTGCTCCAAGCGAGAGAGGGGCAGGTCGTCGCGTGCGGGACGTGCGGCGGTGATCGCTCTGTCTGCTTGCGCTGGGAGCGCTGCAGGGCCTTGGTGATGCGAGGCTCGCAGCGCGACTATTGATTGTCACTACCGAAATGGAATTCGGCCGGAAGGTTCACCCAACCGTTACACATGTACGACACTTCGTTGACTGCCGTACCATGACTGTCTAACGTCACTCCCATGGCCTCAGCACTGCCCCCCTCGCTCGCCCTCGACGTCCGCGGTGACGTCGCCGTTCTCACGCTGTCGCGGGAGCGCAAGCGCAACGCGCTCGACAACGAGACCGTGCTGGGACTGGAGTCGTTCTTCCAGGCACCCCCGGGCGGCGTGCGCGCGGTCGTGCTCCACGGAGCCGGCGACCACTTCTGCGCCGGTCTCGACCTGTCGTCGCTGTCGGCCACGACGGTCGAGGAGGGGCTGCACCACTCACGCATGTGGCACCGCGTCATGGGTGCCATCGAGCTGGGCCGGGTGCCCGTGATCTCGGTGCTGCACGGCGCGGTGATCGGCGGCGGACTCGAGCTCGCCAGCGCCACCCACATCCGGGTCGCCGAGCGGTCGGCGTTCTACGCGCTGCCCGAGGGCCAGCGCGGCCTGTTCCTCGGCGGTGGCGGCTCGGTACGGCTGCCGCGGCTCATGGGCGCCTCCCGGATGGTCGACATGATGCTCACCGGGCGCGCTCTCGACGCCGAGGAGGGCCATGCCGCCGGCCTCTCGCACTACCTCGTCGACGACGGCGCCGGACTCGACCACGCGCTCGGGCTCGCCGCCAAGGTCGCGACCGTCGCGCCCATGACGGTGTACGCCGTGCTGCAGGCGCTGCCGCGCATCGCCGAGATCGGCCCGCATGAGGGCTACCTCCTCGAGTCGCTCATGGCCGCCGTCGCATCGTCGTCCGAAGACGCCCAAGCGCGCATGCGCGAGTTCCTCGAGGGGCGCGCAGCTCGGGTCGCGGCCCCGACGGAGCAGACCCGATGACCGAGGTGCGCGAGGGTGACGTCCTGCGCCCCGTGCCGGCGGACGCCCGCGACACGACCCTCATCGGCGACTACCTGGGCTGGCTCGAGCGCGAGCGCAGCCTGTCGTTCGACGACTACGACGCGCTGCACCACTGGTCGGTCGCAGATCTCGACGCCTTCTGGCAGAGCATCTGGGACTTCTTCGGCGTCCGTGCCCACAGCCCGCACACCTCCGTGCTCGGGTCGCGTGCGATGCCCGGAGCCGAGTGGTTCCCCGGTGCGACGCTCAACTGGGCAGAGCACGCAGTGGGCGCCTGGCGCGACCCCTCAGGGCTGGCGCTCATCGAACGCTCGCAGACGCGCCCGGCATGCGAGACCAGCCGGGGCGAGCTCGCCGACCAGGTGGCTCGCGCCCGCGCGGGTCTGCAGCGTCTCGGCGTCAGCCGCGGCGACCGCGTCGTCGCCTACCTGCCCAACATCACCGAGACCGCGGTGGCCTACCTCGCCACCGTGAGCCTCGGTGCCATCTGGGCCAGCTGCGCGCCGGAGTTCGGCCACCGCGCGATCATCGACCGGTTCGGGCAGATCACCCCGAAGGTGCTCCTCGCCGTCCCGGGATACGTATACGGCGACAAGGTGATCGACCGCACGGCCGAGGTCGCCGACATCCGGGCCGGCCTTCCCACGCTCGAGCACGTGGTCGCCGTGCCGTACGGCGAGGGCACGATCCCCGACTCCATCGCATGGGACGACCTGCTCGGCGACGCGGGACCGCTGGAGTTCGACGCGGTTCCGTTCGACCACCCGATGGTGGTGCTCTTCACCTCGGGCACCACCGGCAAGCCCAAGGCGATCGTCCACTGCCACGGCGGGCTGCTCGTCGAGCAGCTGAAGAGCCAGGGCCTGCTGTGGGACCTGCGCGAGGGCGACCGCCTTCTCTGGTTCTCGACCACCGCCTGGATGCTGTGGAACACGGTCATCTCGGCACTGCTGCATGGTGCCGCGGCGGTGCTGATCGACGGCAACCCGCTGCACCCCGACGTGACCCAGCAGTGGCGCTGGGCCGAGGAGACGGGCGCGACGCTGGTGGGGCTGTCGCCGGGCTACGTGATGGCCTGCCGCAAGGCGGGCCTCGAGCCGGCCCGCCAGTTCGACCTCTCCCGCGTGCGGCAGATCGGCTGCGCCGGAGCACCGCTGGCCACCGAGGGCTACGTCTGGCTCGTCGAGCAGCTCGGCCAGGAGGTGCTGCTCAACGTCGGATCGGGAGGCACCGACCTCTGCACCGGGATCATCTCGGCGAGCCCGCTGCAGCCCGTGTACGCCGGTGAGATGTCGGGGCGCGTGCTCGGCTGCGCGGTCACGTCGTACGACTTCTCGGGGCACGAGGTCGTCGGCGAGCTCGGCGAGCTCGTCATCACCGAGCCGATGCCGTCGATGCCGGTCGGCTTCTGGGGCGACGACGACGGCAGCAAGTACCGCGCGGCGTACTTCGACATGTATCCGGGCATCTGGCGCATGGGTGACTGGGTGCGCATCTCCGAGCGCGGCAGCATCGTGGTGACCGGCCGTTCCGACGCCACGCTCAACCGTGGCGGCGTCCGCATCGGCACCGCCGACTTCTACTCCGTCGTCGAGGAGTTCCCCGAGATCGACGACAGCCTGGTGGTGCATCTCGAGGATCCCGACGGCGGCCCGGGCGAGCTCATCCTGTTCGTCGTGACCGGCGACGGACATCTGGACGACGACCTGCGCACCCGGCTCGTGGCGGCGCTGCGCTCGAACCTCTCGCCTCGGCACGTGCCCGACTCCATCCGCGGCGTGCGCGGGATCCCCCGCAGCCGCACGGGGAAGAAGCTCGAGCTGCCCGTGAAGCGGATCCTGCAGGGGGCCGACCCGGACGAGGTCGCCAGCCGTGACTCGCTCATGGACCCGACCACGCTCGACCTGTTCTTCGACCTAGGCGCAGGTGATGGCGCATGAGCGGGACGGTCGCGGTGGTCGGCACCGGTGTGATCGGCGCTGCCTGGGCGACCCTCTTCCTCAGCCGCGGATACGTCGTCCGCGCCCACGACCCGGCACCGGATGCGCATGGCCGGCTCGTCGAGGGCATCGGAGCCTCGTGGCCCGCCCTCGTCAGCCTGGGAGCGGAACCCGTCGCGCCGCTCCACCTGCTCGAGTGGTCCGACGACGTCGCCGGCGCCGTGGCGGACGCGTCCTTCGTGCAGGAGAGCGGCCCCGAGGTGCTCGCGCACAAGCAGCACCTCATCGCCACCATCGACGAGCACGCGCCCGCCTCGACCGTGATCGCGAGCAGCTCGTCAGGCCTGCGCCCCAGCGACATCCAGGCGACCTGCGCCCGCCATCCCGAGCGCGTGCTGGTGGGGCACCCCTTCCACCCTGCGCATCTCGTGCCGCTCGTCGAGGTGGTCGGCGGCGCTCAGACCTCGGTCGCCGCGGTCGAGGCCGCGTTGGCGTTCTACGCGTCGAACGACAAGCGGCCCATCCACGTGCGCCAGGAACTCGACGGCCACGTGGTCAACCGCCTGCAGGCGGCGCTGTGGCGCGAGGCCTACAGCCTCGTTGAGCGCGGGGCGGCGACCGTGGCCGAGATCGATGCCGCGATCACCGAGGGCCCCGGCCTGCGCTGGGCCGTCGTCGGACCGTTCGCCGGGCAGCACCTGTCGGGTGGCGACGGCGGCATCGCCCGCACCCTCGAGCACCTGGGACCGCCGATGGCGGCATGGTGGGACGACCTCGGCACCCCAGCGTGGACGCCGGACCTCGTCGCGCGCGTCGTCGAGCAGACCGCGCTCGAGATGGACGGTCGCACGTCCGAGCAACTCTCCGCCGCACGCGACCGGGTCGTGCTCGCCGTCCTCGCGGCCAAGGCCGGCGAGACCGAACTTCCCCGCTGAGGCAGGAGCAGCCATGACCGGTATCGACGTCGACTCGCTCGTCGCCATCGACGTGCACACCCACGCCGAGGTGTCCGAGGACGGGCACCACCACAGCCTGCCGGACGCGTTGATGGCCGCGTCGGCGACGTACTTCACGACAGGGGACGGACGCGCACCCTCGCTCGACGCCCTCGCCGAGCACTACCGCGAGCGGCGGATGGCTGCGGTCGTGTTCACCGTCGACAGCGAGCACCAGACGGGGCACCCGCCGATCGCCAACGAGGACGTCGTCCGAGCGGCGCAGCGGCACCCTGACGTGCTGATCCCCTTCGCCAGCGTCGACCCCCACCGCCCGGACGCGGCCGACCGCGCGCGCAGGCTCGTCGAGGGCCACGGCGTACGAGGGTTCAAGTTCCACCCCACGCTTCAGGGCTTCTCGCCCGACGACCGGATGGCGTACCCGCTCTACGAGGCGATCTCGTCGCTCGGCGTGCCGGCCCTGTTCCACAGCGGGCAGACCGGTATCGGTGCCGGCCTGCCCGGGGGCAGCGGCCTGCGGCTGCGTCACTCCAACCCGATGCTGCTCGACGACGTGTGCGGCCGACTTCCCCGGACTCACGGTCGTGATCGCGCACCCGTCGTTCCCCTGGCAGGACGAGGCGCTGGCGGTGGCCACGCACAAGGCCAACGTGTACATCGACCTGTCGGGCTGGTCGCCGAAGTACTTCCCCCCGCAGCTGGTGCAGTACGCCAACACGCTGCTCAAGGACAAGATGCTGTTCGGCTCGGACTTCCCCGTGATCCTCCCCGACCGGTGGCTGGCCGACTTCGCCGAGCTCCCGATCAAGGACGAGGTGCGCCCGAAGATCCTCAAGGACAATGCCGTCCGCATGCTCGGTCTCGGTGCCTGACACGCCCGTGCGCGGCACCCCGCCGGGCCTCGTTAGCCTGCCCGCATGAGCAGGTCGCGCCGTACCGTGGCGCTGCCCCACGTCGACCTGCGCCCGCAGTCGGTCCTGCTCACGTTCTTCGGCGACTACCTCGACGACACGACCCTCGCCGTGTCGTCCTCCAGCGTCATCGAACTTCTCGGCGCGGCCGGAGTCAGCGAGCAGGCGGCGCGGGCGACGCTGAGCCGGATGGTGCGTCGCAGCTTCCTGCACCGCCACACTGAAGGCCGTCGCGCCTTCTTCAGCCTCACCGACTTCGGGCTGCGCACCGTGCTCGACGGTCGCAACCGCGCGCAGGAGCCGGACGCCTTCGACCGCACCTGGGACGGACGCTGGACGCTCGTGAGCTTCTCGCTGCCCGAGAACGCGCAGCGACGGCGGCACGAGCTGCGGGCGGTGCTGTCGTGGGCCGGGTTCGGCATGGTCAACAACGGGCTCTGGGCCGCACCACGCGAGGTCGACGCCGTGGCGCTGCTCGAGCACCTCGATGTACTCGACCACGTTCATGTCTTCTCGGTCCGCCCCGAGGCGCCGACCGACCCCGGCGAGCTCGCCCGCCGCTCGTTCGACCTCACCGAGGTCGCCCACCGCTACGCGGCCTTTCTGGTGCGCTGGCGGCCCGTCGGACGAGCAGGCGCCGCGGCGGTCGCTGATCCTTTGGCGGCCCGCGTCGTGCTGTCGGCCGACTGGCTGCAGGTCATCCGCGACGACCCACGACTACCCCCGGACTTCCTTGACGCGTCGTGGCCCGCCGTTCCCGCCCGCGCTCTCTACCGGGGCCTCGCGGACGACCTCCGCCCCCGGGCTCACGAGCAGGCCGCGCTACGCCTCGAACGCATGATCGTTCCACCCCGGTCCTGACCAGTACCGGTGGCGAATCCGTCTGTGTGGCGCGCGAGAGCCCGTCCAGATCGGATCGGTTCGTGACGGGGTTAAGAATTCGGGAGTCTCTGGTGACGTCTGTGGCGCGCGCAGCACTACCCACGACGACCCGGGTGCCACATCTCGACGAGGTTCTGTCGCCAGGTCCACACTGTGTCTCGCATGGGCCAGGTCCCAGGTGAGTGGCCGGCTCGGAGTGCGAGGAGTGCAGCATGTCCGCGGGATTCCACGGTGGCAGCCGGTCCCTCCAGGACCGCTTCGACACGCGGGCCCTGGCGGACCGCATCGACAGCCTGCTGGTGACCGACACGATCGGCGAGTCCGACCGTGCCTTCATCCACGACCGGGACATGTTCTTCCTGGCCACGGCAGACGCGGACGGGAGACCGACGTGCTCGTACAAGGGCGGCGAGCCGGGATTCGTCCGCGTCCTCGACGCCCGCACGGTGGCCTTCCCCAACTACGACGGCAACGGCATGTACCTCTCGGCGGGCAACGTGCTGGTGAACCCGCACGTCGGCATGCTCTTCATCGACTTCGAGCACGGTAACCGGATGCGGCTGGAGGGCGAGGCGACGATCGACCCCGACGATCCGCTGACGGCCGAGTACCACGAGGCGCAGTTCGTCGTCCGCGTGCGGGCACGGGCCGTCTACCCCAACTGCCCTCGCTACATCCACCGCTACCAGCTGGTGCGCCGGTCCGGATTCGTCCCGCGCTCGGACTGCCCGACGCCCGTCCCGGACTGGAAACGATCCGCCTGGGCGATCGACGCGCTGCCGAGCAACGATCCAGCCCGTGATCCCGGCGACCGCGACGTCCTCGGCCGCTGACCACTCCGCGAGAGCTGTCCAGTTCCCCGTCGACCGGATGACGAGTACGCCCGAGGACGAGCTTCGAACAGGCTCCGTCACGTCCTCGCACCGACGTCAGCGGACGTCGACGTCGGCGGCGCGGAAGTCGACGGCGAGGTGCGCGTCGTGCTCGTGCACCGCGGCGAGGGTCGACTCCGCCGCCTGCACGAGCGTCTCGGACAGCCGCTGCAGCGCCCGGCCGACCGCGAGCTCGTCGCCGACCTCCGGGATGTTCGGGTCCTCGGGGTCGCGCACGGCCCGACCCACGCTGGCGACCACACCGGCGTCCTCGTCCTCGTGCAGGATCGCGCGTACCGAGGTCTGCGTCCCCGTCTCGGTCACGTACAGGTCCACGTGCCAGGTCTTCGCGACCCGCACGCCCTCGTCCGGCTCCGCGACCTCGACCTCGGCTTCGGCACCCTCGACGTGCTCGACCACGCCGTCGGCCTTCGGGAAGTAGAGCGACTCCAGGCCGGTGTCGGCCCAGAGCACGACGTACGGCGGTGTGCCGTCGGGGTGCCGCAGCTGCACGACCCGGCCGAGCCGGGAGTGTCCGGGACGGCCCGACGCGACGAGGACCCGGTCTCCGAGGGACGCCTTCATGGCACTCACTCCTTGCGTCGCCGCCGCGCGACCCAGGCCGCTCGACGCACCTCCATCATCCCCCCGTCCACCGGCGGTGGGGAACCCGGGAGGCGGTCCCGTCGAGCATGGGACCGCCTCCTGTGAGCGCGCGTCGAGCCGGCTGTGCGGCTACCGCGTGTCGGACAGGTTGCCCTTCGCGAGCACGACCGCGCGTCCGGCCTCGAGCCGGGCGACCGGCACGCGGAACGGGGAGCACGAGACGTAGTCGAGGCCGACGTCGTGGAAGAAGTGCACGGAGTCGGGATCGCCGCCGTGCTCCCCGCACACGCCGAGGTGGAGGTCCGGGCGCATGGCCCGGCCCTCCTCGCACGCGATGCGCACGAGGCGCCCGACTCCCCCGCGGTCGATCGACTCGAACGGCGACACCCCGAACACGCCCTTCTCCAGGTAGTTGGAGAAGAACCCGGCCTCGACGTCGTCGCGGCTGAACCCCCACGTGGTCTGCGTGAGGTCGTTGGTGCCGAACGAGAAGAACTCGGCAGCCCCGGCGATCTCCCCGGCCGTCAGCGCCGCGCGCGGGAGCTCGATCATGGTGCCGATCGGGAACTTCAGCGAGCAGCCGTTGACGTCGGCCACCTCGTCGAGCACCGCGCGCGCCTCGTCGCGGATGAGCTCGAGCTCCTGCACCGACCCGACGAGCGGGATCATGATCTCCGCGCGCGGGTTGCCGCCCATCCGGTTGCGGAAGCACGCGGCCTCCGCGATGGCGCGCACCTGCAGCGCGAACAGGCCCGGGATCACGAGGCCGAGCCGTACGCCGCGCAGCCCGAGCATCGGGTTCCACTCGTGCAGCCGGTTGACGGCCTGGAGCAGGCGAAGGTCCGCCTCGACGGGCTCGCCGCGCTCCTCCGCGATCGCGACCCGCACCGCGAGCTCGGTGAGGTCGGGGAGGAACTCGTGCAGCGGCGGGTCGAGCAGGCGGATCGTGACCGGCAGCCCGTCCATCACCTCGAGGATGCGGATGAAGTCCTTGCGCTGCATGGGAAGCAGCGCGTCGAGCGCCTCGGCCTTGTCCTCGTAGCTCTCGGCGAGGATGAGCCGCTCGACGTACTTCTTCCGCTCGCCGAGGAACATGTGCTCGGTGCGGCACAGGCCGATGCCCTGCGCCCCCATCCGACGGGCGCGGGCGGCGTCGTCGGGGGTGTCCGCGTTGGCGCGCACGCGCAGCCGGCGTACGGCGTCGGCGTGCGTCATGATCCGGTCGACGGCGTGCACGAGATCCGCCGTCTCGGCGTCGGCCTCGGCGAGCACCGCAGCGAGCCCCTCCTCGAAGTACCGCGCCACCGGCGACGGCACGACGGGCACCTCACCGAGGAAGACCTCGCCGGTGGAGCCGTTGATGGACACGACGTCGCCCTCGGAGACCACGACGCCGTCGGGACCGACGAACTGCCGGGCCTTCGTGTCGACCTCGAGCGCCTCGGCTCCGCACACGGCGGTCTTGCCCATGCCGCGCGCCACCACGGCGGCGTGGCTGGTCTTGCCGCCGCGCGAGGTGAGGATGCCGGCCGCGGCGATCATCCCGTCGAGGTCGTCGGGGTTGGTCTCGCGGCGTACGAGGATGACGTGCTCGCCGGTGTGGGCCCAGGTGACGGCGGTCGCGGAGTCGAACACGACGCGTCCGACGGCCGCGCCCGGGGATGCGTTGAGCCCCTTGGCGAGCAGCACGCGGTCACCGGAGTCGGCGAAGCGCGGGAACATGAGCTGGCCGAGCTGCGCGCCGGTGACCCGCGTGAGCGCCTCGTCCATGCCGATGAGGCCCTCGTCGACGAGCTGGATGGCGATCCGGAACGCGGCCGCGGCGGTGCGCTTGCCCACGCGGGTCTGCAGCATCCAGAGCTTGCCACGCTCGATCGTGAACTCGATGTCGCACAGGTCGCGGTAGTGGGTCTCCAGCGTGTGCATGATCTCCAGCAGCTGGGCGTGGCTGTCCGGATCGAGCTCGGCGAGCTTGTCGAGCGGCAGGGTGTTGCGGATGCCGGCCACGACGTCCTCGCCCTGCGCGTCGGGCAGGTAGTCGCCGTAGCAGCCGGTCGCGCCGGTGGCGGGGTCGCGGGTGAACGCGACGCCGGTCCCGGATCCCTCGCCGAGGTTGCCGAACGCCATCGCCTGCACGTTCACGGCGGTGCCCAGGTCGTGTGCGGATGCGCTCCTGCCGGCGGTAGACCTTGGCCCGGTCGGTGTTCCACGAGCGGAAGACGGCGAGCACCGCGAGGTCGAGCTGGGTCGCGGGTCCTGCGGGAAGTCGTGCCCCGCTTCCTCGGTGATGATCGCCTTGTAGTCGGCGACCAGTCCGCGCAGGTGGTCGGCGGGGAGGTCGACGTCGCTCTGCGCCCCCGCCGTGGCCTTCGCCTTCTCGAGCGCGGAGTCGAACAGCTCGCCGTCGACGTCGAGGACGGTCTTGCCGAACATCTGCACGAGACGCCGGTAGGAGTCCCACGCGAAGCGCGCGTCGCCCGAGTGGGCGGTGAGGCCCTCCACGGACGCGTCGTTGAGACCGATGTTGAGGACGGTCTCCATCATCCCGGGCATGGAGAACTTGGCTCCGGAGCGCACGGAGACGAGAAGCGGGTCGGCCGGGTCGCCGAGCCTGCGGCCCATCTCGTCGCTCGAGGTCGCGCAACCGCTCGGTCAGCTGTGCGGCGAGCTGACCCGGTTCCTCGCCGTGGTCGAGGAAGTACCGGCACGCCTCGGTCGTCATGGTGAACCCCGGGGGGACGGGGAGGCCGAGCCGGGTCATCTCGGCGAGGTTCGCGCCCTTGCCGCCGAGCAGGTCCTTCTGGTCCTTGTCCCCGTCACGGAAGTCGTGGACATACACGTTCATGCCGTACACCTGTCCTCACCGAAGCGAAGGTCGGCCGCGGCGTGCGGTCGGCGTCGAGCTGGAGTCGTGCGGTCCTGCCCGAGGACCACCGTCGTCCAACGCGTGCCCCGCTCGTCCCTCCGGACGGCGCGGCGGGCGCGATGACGTCGACCGCCTCGGTCACGGTCGACCGAGCAGGGCACGGATGCCACTCGAAGGACGGTGGTGGCACACGTCACGTGCCGGACCGAATCAGTCCATACGCCATAAACTGGGCACTACCGCAGCGACGGTCGAGCACCGGAGGTGCCCTGTGTGGAACAAGATCAAGCAAGCAGCCCTAGGACTCACCGAGGAGCTGGGCGTAGAGATCCCGCAGATGCCCGAGCTCCCGGTCGATCTCGCCGCTGTCACCGACTCCGTCACCGCGGCAGCGGGTGACGTGATGGGCGCGGGCGCCGACACGATCGACGCCGCTTCCGCGGGGGTCACGGACGCCGTGGCCGACCTCGGGACGACCGCGTCGGACGCCGTGGCCACGGACGTCCCCGCATCGACCCCCTGACGGCGAGAGCGGGCTCGACGGGGCGCCGACGCCGCTCAGCGCAGGAACACGACCAGCGCCGCGATACCTCCGACGAGCGCGACACCCGACCACAACTAGGCCGACGAGGATCGCGCCGCCGTGGGGGAGCCGGCGGATCGCGTCGACGCCCCGCTCGGCGGCGGCGCGCGCGGGTGCGAGCGCCCGCTCCGCCCAGGCGAACTCGGACGCCAGCACGACCAGGCCGAGGATGATCGCCGCCCACCCCGGGCCGGGGAGGACGAGCATCGCGATCCCTGCGCCGACCAGCCCCACACCGAGGACGAACACGACCGCCTTGAGCGCGAGGTGGGTCGTCCGACGCCGCTTCGCCCAGTGCCGCACGCGCTGGTGCCGGCTCATCCGGTCGGGACCGTCGCTCGACGGCTCGACCTGCGGCTGCATCACGCTCGTCATGATGCTGCACCTGTCGCGCGGACGCTCCCGTCAGCGACCTCGAGCACGCGGCAGCGCCAGGCTCCTGCGGGGCCCTGCACGGTCACGGTGTCGCCGACCCGCGCGCCGAGGAGAGCCTGCGAGAGCGGTGACTCCACGGAGACGCGCTCGTCGTCGAGCGACGCCTCGACCGGGTGCACGACGCGCACCGTGAGGCGCTCGCGGCGGGCCAGCTGGAGCAGCACGCGGCTGCCCAGCGCGATGACCGGACCACCGGACGGCTCCAGGACGCGCGCGGTGGCGAGGAGGTGCTCGAGGGTCTCGGCCTCGGCCAGCAGCCGCTCGAAGTCGGCGACGTCGCGCTCGTCACGCTCGCGGTCGACGAGCATCGGGCGGCGCTCGGGCAGCGCGACGTCGCGCAGCATCCGCAGGCGCTCGGCGAGCAGGTCGCGCCCGCCCGAGGTCAGCACGACCTCGTCGCGGACGGGGGCGACGTCGACCGGCCCGGTGATCGGCGCGCCGGAGCGCGGGACGGACGGGCGGCGGGTGGGGGTGGACGAGCTCATGACAGGCCTCCGGTGGTGGTGGCCCGGCCGTCGGCCGGGGTGAGCGCTGGGTCGCCGGGAGCCGGCGACAGCGGCGGGTGGGGCACGTCGTCGGACGAGCGCGCGGGGTCGGTGCCGATCGCCCTGGTGGCGCGCAGGCTGGCGATGACGGACACGGCGAGGATCGCGATGACGACGCCCAGGGACAGCAGCGTCGGCACCTTCCAGACGTCGAGCAGGAGCATCTTCACGCCCACCCAGACGAGGACGATCGAGAGGCCGAGCTTGAGGTGGACGAACCGGTGGATCAGGTCGGCGAGCAGGAAGTAGAGCGCGCGCAGGCCGAGGATGGCGAAGGCGTTGGAGGTGAAGACCAGGAAGGGCTCCTGCGTCACGGCGAAGACCGCGGGGATCGAGTCCACCGCGAAGACGATGTCGGAGACCTCGACCAGCACGAGCACCACGAGCAGCGGCGTGGCCAGCCAGACGCCGTTCGTGCGGATCCAGAACCTGGCGCCGTGGTACTCCTCCGTCGTCGGCACGACCCGGCGGAAGAGCCGGACCGTCCGGCTCCGCATCGGGTCGGCGTGCTCGCCGCGGGTCAGGGCCATCCGGACGCCGGTGACGACGAGGAGCGCCCCGAAGACGTAGAGGATCCAGGCCGAGGACGCGATGAGGGCGGACCCCGCCGCGATGAGGACCCCGCGGAACACCAGGGCGCCGAGGACGCCGTAGAACAGCACCCGGTGCTGATGCTCCCGCGGGACGGCGAAGGCGGTGAAGATGAGGGCGAAGACGAACACGTTGTCGACGGCGAGCGACTTCTCGATGACGAAGCCGGCGGCGTACTGCGCGCCGAGCTCGGCACCCCAGTACCACCAGACGAACGCCCCGAAGGCGACGCCGAGCGACACCCAGGCGGCGCTCCACCAGGCGGCCTCGCGCACGGAGACGACGTGGGCGTGGCGATGGGCGACGAGGTCGACGGCGAGCATCGCGAGGATGACGCCGAGGACGGCCACCCAGCCCCAGAGGGGAACGGACACGGACGTACCTCCGACTCGTGGGCGCGAACGCCCTACTGATGTCGAAGGTCTCCCGCCGCCGCGCCCGACTCGGACGCGACCCACCGCACCGGACACCGGTCCCGAGGGAACGGCGTCGTACTGACGACGCGGTAGCGAGGGGGTACTCCCCTACGAAGTCCTTCCAGTCTCAGGTCCCTTCCCGCACCTGTCAAACCGCGAGTAACAGTCGAGATGCCACGTGAACCGGCCGCCCAATTGCGTGCATCTTGGCTGTTACTCGCGCGCGCGGGGTGAAGGGTGGCCGAGGGAGGTTCGGGTCGAACGCTCAGGGCTGGAGCTGCGCGAGCAGGCGGGGCAGGTCGACGAGGGCGACGCGGATCGAGGAGTCGCTGCAGCCGTAGGGCAGCACGAGCGTGTCGGCATGGACGAGCCCGCCGCACGAGTACACGACGTTGGGCACGTAGCCGTCGCGCTCGTCGGCGGTCGGTGTGAGCAGCGGCGCCTCGAGCTGACCGAGCACCACGCTCGGGTCGTCGAGGTCGAGCAGGAGCGCGCCGATGCCGTACTCCCGCATCGCGCCGACGCCGTGCGTGAGCACGAGCCACCCCGCCTCGGTCTCCAGCGGCGGGCCGCAGTTGCCGAGCTGGATGATCTCCCAGGCCCGCGCCGGCGACTGCAGCAGGCGCGGCTTGTCCCACTGGCACAGATCCGCCGACGAGGTGAGCGCGTTCGACTCTCGGTCAGCGCGCGACAGCGCGAGGTACCGACCGCCGACCTTCCGGGGGAACAGCGCCAGGCCCTTGTTCTTCGCACCGGGACCGCTGAGCTGGGACACGTGGAAGGTGCGGAAGTCCCGTGTGCGCAGCACCTGCGGCACGACCTTCGAGCCGTCGTAGGCGGTGTAGGTGCCGACGTACCCGGCGTGCGGGTCGGGCGCGTCGATCCGGACGAGGCGCAGGTCCTCGAGCCCATGGCTCTCCGACGGGCCGCGGGGCATGAGCACGCGCTGGTCGAGCGACGAGCTGTCCGGGAACTCGACCGTGTAGTTGCACGCGGCGATACGCCGGAACCGGTCGACGGTGCGGATCGCGGAGCGGCGGGTGAGCCGCTGCGCCTCGAGGTCGGTCAGCGCGATGTCGAGGTCGTAGCGGGAGAAGGTGTCCGGCAGGGAGTCGAGGACGAAGTCGGAGTCGGAGTGGTCCCCGCCGAACTCCGCCATCTGCTGCTCGAACGTGGACCGGGCGTACGGCGTCGGCACGAACGTGGGCAGGAGCGGCCCCTCGGCAGCCTTGTCGAACGAGACGACGTCGCGGACGTCGATCTCGCCGGAGCGCCACTCCACGCTGGAGATGTGTCCCTCCCCGACTCCGCGCACGCTCATGACGAAGCGCAGCGATCCCTCGGCGAGCCCGGACTGGTCGGGGTGCACGACCATCGACGGGTTGAACAGCGCCGCCGCCTCGATCGCGTACTCCTGCGTGAAGTAGGCGCCGATCAGCGCCCGCCGGTCCGGCGTCATCCGCGGGTGGTCGACCATGCGGTGCTCGACGAGGCGCGCATGGGCCTCCCAGATGCCCGCGAGGTGCGGGTGCCGGGGGAGGAAGGACGTGCGCAGCGCGTCCAGGGTGCTCGCGACGACGACGTCGTCGAGCGCCAGGATGCGCTCGAGCACCGCCGTGGAGCGCGACTCGCCCGTGGCCGCGATCTCTTGTCCCGGAAGGAAGATCGTGGCCACGACGCGCGTCGGGTCGGCGCGCAGCTCGACGTTGGCACGCCGCACGAGCGGCCGTGCGCGTGCCCGGGTCACGAGGTGACGTGCGCGTGCACGTGAGCCGCGAGCTGCAGCGTGGCGAGCGCGGCCAGCGTCGACTCCGCACCCTGGTTCTCGTTGACGGCGTCACGGTGCAGACCGTCGTAGCCGGCACCCGTCCGCGCGTCGTAGAGGGCGAGCCCGGCGTCGTTGTCGCCGAGGAACCAGTCGCGGCACAGGCCGACGGCGCGGCGCCAGGACTCGTCGCCGGTCAGGTCGAAGGCCCGCGTGCAGGCCTCGGCCAGCGACGCCACCTCGATCGGCTGCTGGTCGAAGCCGGCCTCGCGATCGGCGGGACCGCGCCCGGCGGCCGGGACGACGGACAGGTGCCCGTCCCTCGTCTGCAGCTCGAGCAGCCACGTGAGCATGTCGAGCCCCTCCCTGCGGATCAGCTCGTCGTCGTGCACGGAGCCGACGACGAGCAGCGCCTCGGCCAGCACGGCGTTGGCGTAGGTGAGTCGCGGCTCCGGCCACGGCCACGCCGGGTCAGCCGTGTGATGGAGCAGGACGGAGCGGGACGAGGCCACGAGAGCGAGTGCGTCCGCGTCCTCCGGCTGGATCGAGAGCACCTCGGCCGCCCCGAGCACGCCGTACGCCTTCGCCCGCGCCCAGGTGGACCGGGCGCGCATCGCGATCGCCGCGCCGGCGAGCGCGCGTTTGCGGACGAGCGGGTCGGTCGTCTCGGCCGCCGCGGTGCCGAGGGCCCAGACGGCGCGTCCCCAGTGGTCGCCCGTGGTCGCCTCGTCGGTCCAGCTGCCGTCAGCGTCGCGTCGGTTGTGCGCCGAGCCGTCGTCCTCGAGCGCGTCGAGCAGGAAGCCGAGATAGATCTCCACGAGGTCCGCCAGCTTCGGGTCGCGGGCACGCACCACCACGACGAGGCCGCGCGCGACGTCGTCGACGCAGTAGCCGTGCTCGGGGCGCGGCTCGGCGAGCAGGGCGTGCTCGTAGATCCCGATGTCGGTGCTGAGTCGCACCAGGTGGTCGTAGGAGACGGGAGCGCCCATCAGGCGACAGACTTCGTCGCCGCGGCGACGAGCGAGCGGCCCAGGGCGACGTACCGGTCGGCCACCGCCGGCCAGAGGAGCCCCGCCGACAGCTCGCGCGCCCGCGATCCCATCGACGCGGCGAGGTCGGGCTCGGTCAGCACCCGGCGCAGCGCCGCCTCGATCGCACCCGAGTCGCGCTGCGGCACGAGGAGTCCGGCGCCGTCGGAGAGCAGCTCGACCGCGTGCGGGAACGTGGTGGACACCACCGGCTTCCCGGCAGCGACGGCCTCCGTGAGGACGCCGGAGGTGACCTGGTCGCGCGAGTCGTAGGGGAGCAGGACGATGTCGGCGCGGCGCACGACCGCGCGCAGGTCCGGGCCGGCGAGGTAGCGGCCGTCGAACTCCACCATCGAGCCGACGTCGAGCCAGCGGGTCATCGCGACGAGCCGGTCGCGGTACGACTCGCCCTCACGCTCGACGACGCGCGGGTGCGTCTCGCCGACCACGCGGTAGAGCGGCTTCGGCGTCAGGTCGGCCAGCCCGGCCATCGCGTGCAGCGCCCACTCGATGCCCTTGCCGTGGCCGAGCAGACCCCAGGTGAGGATGGTCGGTCGCGCGGCGGCGGGCCGCTCGGCGTCGTCGCTCCGGTTGTCCTCGGCGCCGTGCGTGATGACCGTGACCTTCGCCGGGTCGACGTCCCAGCCGGAGATGAGCCGCTCGCGCGCCGTCTCCGTCATGGTGACGACGGCGGACAGCGATGCGACGAGCCGCGCGAGGACGACGTGCTGGTGACGCGTCGGCCGGGTCAGCACCGTGTGCAGGACACCGATCGCGGGGACGTCGACGTGCGCCAGGACCTCGAGGACGTCGGCGCCGTCGGGTCCGCCGAAGATGCCGTACTCGTGCTGGATGAGCGCGACGTCGTAGCGGTTGAGCGCGCGCGCGGCGTCGCGGGCGTAGCCGGCGCGTCCGGTCACGAGCTGGTGCACGACGGGCGGAGCGTCCGCCTGCGGTTGATCGACGACTCGGACGACACCCACGTGCGCGCCGGACGACTGCAGGTGCCCGACCAGGGCCTGGGAGAACGTCGCGATGCCGCACTGGGTGGACGGATAGGTCGAGAGCACGCCAAAGCTGATGGCCATCAAGGCCCCTCTTTCACCGGTCGGACTGCGCAGCGAACATGCTGCCTTCACGAGCGGGAAACGGCGTGTCCCTAGGGCGCCCGGCCGAAGACGGCGGCACCGAATGCCAGGCCGAGCCTGGCGATGTTGTGGGCCCCACTCTACCAGCGCTACGCGCGCCGAAATCCCGCTAGATTCATGGCTTCGCACAGGGTGGAGGCCCCCGTCAGAATCGCCGTGCTCGCCTCGATCGCTCACCGGACACCGCCGCGCTCGTACGGGCCGTGGGAGCAGGTGGCGTCCACGCTCACCGAAGGTCTCGTCGCCCGGGGGCACGACGTCACCCTGTTCGCGACCGCGGACTCCGTGACGGGTGCCACCCTGCACGCCGAGGCTCGCGCGGGGTACGAGGAGGACGAGACCGTCGATGCGCAGGTGAGTGGTTCGCTCCACATCGCGTCGGTCTTCGAGCGAGCGTCGGAGTTCGACGTCATCTCCAACCAGTTCGACTTCCTGCCGCTCACCTACAGCCGGCTCACGAGCACTCCCGTGGTCACGACCATCCACGGCTTCTCCTCCGAGCGCATCGTGCCGGCGTACGCGGCCTACGACGACATCGCGCACTACGTCTCGATCAGCGACGCGAACCGCCACCCCGCGCTCACGTACGCCGCGACGATCTACCACGGCATCGAGCTCGACCGCTTCAGCGCTGGTGACGGCGCCGGCGGCTACCTGCTCTTCTTCGGTCGCATCCATCCCGACAAGGGGACGCACCTGGCGATCGAGGTCGCGAGGCGCGCGGGTCTCCCGCTCGTGATCGCCGGGGTCGTGCACGACGTCGACTACTTCCGCACGTCGGTCGAGCCGTACGTCGACGGCACGTCCGTCCGCTTCGTCGGCTCGGTCGGGCCGGCCGAGCGCGACGCGCTGCTCGGGGGCGCCGTCGCGCTCCTGCACCTCATCGACTTCGAGGAGCCGTTCGGGCTCTCGGTCGTGGAGTCGCTCGCGACGGGTACGCCGGTGATCGCCACCCCGCTCGGGTCGCTCCCCGAGCTGATCTCCCCCGGAGTCACCGGGTACCTCGTCGCCGACGCGGACGCGGCCGTGACGGCCGTGGCCGACATCGGCCGGATCGACCGCGGCGCGTGCCGCGCCGAGGCCCGCGCCCGCTTCAGCGCCGAGCGCATGGTCACCGACTACGAGCGCCTCTTCACCAGGATTCGCGAGTAACACGCGACAACCCCGGATTCGGGCGCCCCAATCCGGGGTCTGTCGCGTGTTACTCGCGGACCTACCGGCGATGGTCGGGCGCGGGCTGGCTTAGGCTTCGGCGACTGATCGGTGAGTGAGGGGTGCGGACATGAACGGGTTCTCGGGGGATCGACGTGCGGTCCTGGTGGCGGCGGTCGCGGCGGGCGTGCTCGGGCTCAGCGCGTGCTCGACCGGTACCGGGGTGAAGGCGTCCGACGCGACGTCCTCGACGCCGACGGCGAGCTCGGCGACGCCGAGCGAGTCCTCGACACCCACCGCGGGCGAGACGTCGGCAGCTCCCTCGGGCTCGCCGATCACGCCCACCGACGTCGTCGCGGTCCCCGGCTACGCCTACACGACCCTCCCCGACGAGATCGCGCCGATCCTCGACGGTCTCGACCAGGCCGGGCTCACGACGGGCGTCGTCGGCTACGGGGTCACCGAGGCCGGCGACTCCGAGGTCATCGCGGCCCTCGTCGTCGCGCAGTACACCGACAAGATCACGCTCGGGCTCGACGCACTGCCCGTCAAGGACGTCCTCGACGGCGCCATCAAGGGCGCCACCGCGACCTCGACGGAGGACGTCACGACGACGAGCAAGGTCTTCTCCGGCACGCCGGTCCGGCTCGTGGAGACCGCGGACCTCGCGTTCGCCGTCGCCTACAAGAAGGGCGGCGAGCTCATCGAGATCTTCGGTCCGACGGCCGACGCGGTCCTCGACTTCGCCGAGGCCTACCTCGCGGTCGCGTGACGCGCTCTGCGACATCGCGGATCTGACGGAAACCGACCCGCCGCCGCGCGACAATGCGGCGTGCCCTCGGACCTGACGCCGGACGACGACGCGACCCTCGCGCCTCGCGGCGTGCCCTCGGACCTGACCCCGGACCGCGCCGCGGAGCCCGCGCGTCCCGGCGAGCACCGCTGGCCGATGGCGCTCGCCGACCCTCGTCGCCGGCGTGCTGCACCAGGCGCTGCCCGAGGACTTCCGGCTGGCACCGCTGTGGATCTACCCGGTCCTCATGGGCGGCTTCCTCGTCCTGCTCATCGCCGGGCGACCCCGGGCTGATCAACCGCGAGCGCCGGTGGCTGCGGGTCACCACCGGGCTGATGATCGCGCTGATCGCGCTGTCGAACCTGCTCTCCGCGATCCGGCTCATCGACGGCATCCTCAACGACAGCGAGTTCGACAACAGCCCCTACCAGCTGCTCGGCATCGGCGCGGTCGTCTGGGCGACGAACGTCATCGCGTTCGCGCTGTGGTTCTGGGACGTCGACGGCGGAGGAGCGGCGACACGCGCATCCCATGGGGCGTGGGCGGATCCGGCGTTCGTCTTCCCCGAGATGAACCTCCCCGAGCACATGCCGAAGACCTGGTACCCGCAGTTCGCCGACTACCTCGCGCTGTCCTTCAACACCGCGACCGCGTTCAGCCCCACCGACGTCTCGGCCATCAAGCGCTGGGCGAAGATGCTGATGATCCTCGAGGCCGCCATCTCGCTGTCGCTGGCCACGCTCGTGCTCGCGAAGGCCATCAACAGCCTCTGAAGCCGTGCACCGCAGCCGTTCGCGGCTCTCGTGTCGCCGCGCTCCGGACCCGGGCCATCCGGTGGTGACGACCCACCACCCGCGCGGTGATCGCTTTACACGCGTGCCGCGTCCCGGTTGGGTGGCCGCATGACCCGACGCACCGAACGCTGGCCGGCCGGCACGCCCTGCTGGGTCGACCTCGCCACCCCCGACCTCGCCGCCGCCCGGGAGTTCTACGGCGCTCTGCTCGGCTGGAGCTTCGTCGACGTCGGGCCCGAGTTCGGCGGCTACCTGCATCTGCGACGTCGACGGTGATGCCGCCGCCGGCATCGGGCCGGTGCAGGACGGCGCTCCTGCCGCCTGGACGCTCTACTTCGCGGTGGACGACGCCGACGCCACCGTCGCTGCCGTCACCTCCGCCGGCGGCGCCGACCGTGGCGCCGGTCATGGACATCGGGTCGCTCGGCCGCATGGTCGTCGCGGCCGACCCGGCCGGTGCCGTGTTCGGTGCCTGGCAGCCGCTCGAGTTCATCGGTGCGGCAGTCGTCCAGGAGCCCGGCGGGCTCGCCTGGGTCGATCTGCGCTCGGCGGACCCCGACGCCGCGCGCGCCTTCTACGCCACCGTGTTCGGGTTCGACTACGAGCCGCTCGCCATGGCCGGCCCGGACTACTCGACGTTCCAGCACCCCGGGACCGGCGCCGAGGCAGCCCTCGGTGGGATCGGCGGCATGATGGGGATGACCGGCTTCCCGTCGCACTGGATCGCCTACTTCGGCGTCGCGTCGGTCGACACCGCGGTGACCGAGACCGAGCGGCTCGGCGGCCACATCCTCAGCCCCGGCTTCGACACCCCGTACGGCCGCATGGCCGCCGTGACCGACCCGTTCGGCGCGTCGTTCTGGGTCGTCGAGGCACGGGCGTCGACGACGTAGCCCTGCGGGCTCGCGGCGGCGCGGCTCTCGACCCGGCAGCTCAGGTGGTGGGTCGCCAGGCCAGCGTGTGCCGGACCTGCTGGGTGAAGGTGAACGACCCGTCCGAGCCGCGGTGCGGCGCGATCCGCCGCTCGGCCTCGGCCCGCACGGCCGCGCGCTCCTCCTCCGGGACGGCGAGCCACATCATCCGCTGCCCGGTCGACCACGTGAACGCGTGCCAGTACTCGGCGTTGGCGAAGCGGACCGGGATCGTCGTCGTCACGGTGTGCGCGTCGACGTAGCCGGCGGACTCGACGAGCGCCTCCATGGCCGCGTCGCTCGCGAACGGCCCCGTCGTCCCGGTGGTGCGTGCGTCGCGCATGGCGGGCGGGAGGTACGGGGTGAACACGTCGTCGACGTGCTCCCAGCCGCTCGTCCATCGGCCCGAACGTCGTGACGCCGAGCCGGCCGCCCGGTGCGAGCAGCGGCAGCCACGAGCGCAGCGCCGCCTCGGGATCGGCGAGGAAGAACAGCACCAGGCACGACGAGATGGAGTCGAACGACACCGCGGACAGGCGAGGCGCCTGGGCGTCGTCGACCCCGACCGTGAGGTTGGCGAGGCCCTCGGTCGAGGCCGCCGCGCGGGTCTGCTCGACCATCTCCGGCGAGATGTCGATCCCCACCGCCCGGCCCTGCGGCCCGACTCCCGCAGCCGCGCGCAGCAGCACCGCGCCGCGTCCGCAGCCGACGTCGAGCCAGCGCTCGCCGGGCTCCGGCGGCATGGCCTCGACCAGGCTCGCGGCGATCGGCTGGAAGAAGTCGACCCCGGAGGCGTCGTAGGCGCTCGAGAGCGCGTCGAACAGCGATGCGATCCGTGCCGTGTGGTCACCAGCGTCCGTCATGCCGCCGAGCGTCGCACGCGCCGCCCCCGCCTTCACGAGTAACAGTCCAGATGCACGCGAAACGGGGCCGGTTCACGTGCATCTGGACTGTTACTCGAAGATCCAGGCGGGTCAGGGCACGAGCAACGAGGGGTCAGGGGCGGGTGCGGGACTTGGCCTCCTGGCTGAGCCTCGCCCACTTGCGGCGCTCCTCCTGTGCGAGGCGGACGTCCTGCTTGCGGGCGAGGTAGGCCAGCTCGCGCTGGAGCTTGCGCCAGCTCGCGAGCCGGTCCTCGTCGAGCACACCCGACTCCACCGCGGCGAGCACCGCGCAGCCGGGCTCGGTGTCGTGCGCGCAGTCGTGGAAGCGGCACTGCTGCGCGAGATCGTCGACGTCGACGAAGGTCGCGTCGAGCGCGTCCTCGTCGGCCCAGAGCGCCAGCTCGCGCATGCCGGGGGTGTCGAGCACCAGACCCGCGCCCGGGATCGCGACGAGGTGACGCGCCGACGTGGTGTGCACACCGCGATGGTCGGCGCGTACCGCGGTCGTGGCGAGGACGTCGTGCCCGACGAGCGCGTTCACGAGGGTGGACTTGCCGGCGCCGGACGGGCCGATCACGGCAGCCGTGACACCCGGCGGCATGAGCGCACGAACGTCGTCGAGCCCGTCGCCGTCGTACGACGACACCGCGAGGACGTCGACACCGACCGCGACAGCGCGGATCTCGTCGAGCGTCTCCGGCACGTCATCCGCGAGGTCCGACTTCGTGATGGCGACGACGGGTCGCGCGCCGGACTCCCACACGATGGTGAGCTCACGCTCGAGACGGCGCGCGTTGAGCGAGTGCACGGGGGCGCACACGATCACGACGTCGACGTTCGCGGCGACGACCTGCTCGTCGGTGCGCGCACCCGCCACCTTGCGCAGCAGGGCGGTACGCCGGGGCAGCACCTGCTCGATCACGTGGCCGGTGACGCCGTCACCGCCGAGCAGCACCCAGTCACCCGCGACGGGGAGGCCGTGGTCCTGCTCGCGCAGCCGGCCGCGGACGCCAACCGTGTGCTCGGCGTCGCCGTCGTGGACGCGCCAGACGTCGCGACCCTGCAGCGTGATGCGGGCCGGGCGGAGGTGCGGGTGCTCGGTCGAGCGGTCGATCCAGAAGGGGGCCCAGCCGAGGTCGGCCAGGGATGTAGCAGGGGACACCGGGACTCCAGCGCGGCATCAGCGCGTCAGGGGTGACGCGGCGGGCGGATGGGTTCCGCCGGGTCGAGCGACCGGGTCGAGCGCGAGACAGGCTCAGCGACGACGCGGACCGGGGACACCGGCGCGGGTGATGGCAGCCATGAGGTCCTCCAGATGGTCCGTGCGGCTCGTTCGACGCCGCGGTCGTCCCTGACGGTAGCCCCGGTGGGTAGCGCGCGTCACCGTAGTTATCGCGCCACCGGAGAGCGCACCGGAAGCCCGGCACGACCGTCGAGCCACTGCGCCGCAACGTGCGCACGAGCGGCGAGCACCGCGCGACCGGACCAGCCGGGTGGTGGACGAGACCACCTCGGGACGATCCGGTGACGTGCCGTGCGGCGTCCCGTCGGAGAGGAGTAGAACGGACGGGTGAGCGACACCGAGCCTGTCATCGACGTCCGCGGTCTGGTCAAGACGTTCGGCGCGACCCGAGCGCTCGACGGCCTCGACCTGGTCGTGACCCCCGGCGAGGTGCACGGCTTCCTCGGACCCAACGGTGCGGGGAAGACGACGACGCTGCGCATCCTGCTCGGCATGCTGCGCGCCGGCGGCGGCAGCGCTCGCCTGTTCGGCGCCGACCCGTGGACCGACGCCGTCGCGCTGCACCGCCGCCTGTCCTACGTGCCCGGCGACGTCGCGCTGTGGCCGAGCCTCACCGGCGGGGAGACGATCGACGTGCTCGGCCGACTGCGCGGCGGGCTCGACGACGGACGCAGAGCGCGGCTCGTCGAGTCGTTCTCGCTGGATCCCGACGATGAAGGTGTCGGCGTACTCGAAGGGCAACCGGCAGAAGGTGGCGCTGGTCGCGGCGCTCGCGGCCGATGTGGAGCTCTATGTGTTCGACGAACCCACCGACGGCCTGGATCCTTTGATGTCGGAGGTCTTTCGCGATGCCATCGCCGAGCTGCGGGACCGAGGTCGCACGGTGTTGCTGTCCAGCCACCTGCTCGCCGAGGTCGATGCCGTCTGCGACACGGTCTCCATCGTCCGCGGTGGACGGTCCGTCGAGAGCGGGAACCTGTCGGACCTCCGCCACCTGCAGCGGATGAACGTGATCGTCGAGACGGAGCACGTGATGCACGGCGTCGAGGACGTCGCTGGCCTGCACGACGTCGAGAACACCGGGACCAGGCTGCGCTGCGCGGTCGACCCCGGCTCGCTCAACGAGCTCATCACGCACCTGTCCGCGGCCGGCATCCTCAGCCTCGAGAGCCGACCGCCGACCCTCGAGGAGATGTTCCTGCGGTACTACGACCAACCGTCCCGATGACGAACGCCACCGCCGCGCGGCCCGCACCGATCCGGCGTGCGACGCCCGGCTCCCTGCTCACCGGGACCGTCACCCTGGTCGTGTTCGGCCTCCGTCGGGACCGCGTCCGGCTGGCTGTCTGGAGCGCCGTCTACGTCGTGCTCTCAGTCGGTGTCGCCTCCTCGTGGGACCGGCTCTACCCGACACCAGCGTCGCGGCTCGAGCTCGCCCGCACGCTCAAGCTCGACCCGTCGCTCACAGCGCTCCTCGGTCCGCTGTTCGACCCGCTGAGCACGGGCGGGCTCACCGCCTGGCGCACCACTGCCGGGTCGATGCTGGTGCTGGGCCTGGTCGTCGCCTTCGCCGTGGTGCGGCACACCAGGACGGAGGAGCAGGAGGGTCGTGCCGAGATCGTCATGGCCGGCACGGTCGCGCGGGCAGCGCGGATGGCCGCCGCGCTGCTGCTCGCACTCGCCTACTGCACCGTGATCGCCGTTCTCGTCGTCGTTTCCCTGCTGGCGAAGGGACTGCCGTTCGCCGGATCGCTCGCCTACGCCCTCACCGTGGCGCTCGGCGCCTTCGTGTACGCCGGTGTCGCCGGCATCACGGCACAGCTCGCGCACACCTCGCGCGCGGCCGACGGACTCGCCGGACTCGTCGTCGGTGTCGGCTTCGCGCTCACGGCGTACGGCAACGGCCAGCCGGACGGCAGCCCCTGGGTGTGGTTCTCGCCGTTCGGCTGGGCCGAGCAGACACGCGCGTTCGCGGACGAGCGCTGGTGGCTGCTGGGGGTGCCGGTCCTGGCATCGATCGCGCTGTGCGCTCTCGCGCTCGTCCTGGCCGCGCGCCGCGACCTCGGTGCCAGCCTCATGCCGGACCGCCCCGGCCGCGGCCGCGCCGCAAGCTGGGTGCGTTCGCCGACCGGGCTGGCCTGGCGGCTCGACCGAGGGTGGCTGCTGGGATGGGCCCTGTCCACCGCCGCGATGGGGGCCATCGTCGGGCAGCTGCTCACGTCGTCGCTCGACGTCGTCGCCTCCAATCCCCAGCTGGCAGAGGTGATCGTGGCCATCGGTGGCACGGACGTGCTCTCGGACGCGTTCCTCGTCGTGATGGTCGGGGTGTTCGCGCTCTCGTCCGCCGGCTACGGCATCGCGACCGTGCTGCGACTGCGGTCCGAGGAGACCAGCGGCCGCGCCGAGAACGTGTGGACGACGTCGACCGCGCGGGTGAGCTGGCTCTCCGGTCACACGACGACAGCGCTCGTGGGCGCGACGGTGCTGCTCGCCGTGGGCGGGCTCTGCCTTGGCGCGACGTTCGGCGCGAGTACGGGCGACGTGGCCGGGACGGCGTGGCGCGCGATGCTCGCGGCTCTCGTGACGGCACCGGCGGTGTGGCTGCTCGTCGCGGTGCCGGTGGCGCTCGTCGGCGTGCGTCCGCGCTGGACCGGGCTGGCGTGGGCGCTGCTGGGCTGGTGCGTCCTCGTCGGCTGGTTCGGCGCCGTCCTCGGACTGCCCGACTGGCTGGCCCGGACCGCCCCCACCGGGCAGGTCCCGCTCTGGCCCGCGCAACCGATGCGGTGGCTGCCCGAGCTGGTGCTCACCGGGCTCGCGATCGCCCTCCTCGCGGCCGGAGCCGCCGGGATCCGCCGGCGCGACCTGCCCGAGTGAGGGCAGTCTCAGTCCGCTGACCTGCGACGACGCCGGGAAACGCCGTCGATCGGGGGATGCGGCCTTGCGCTGGTTACCGACGGGTAGCATCATCTGTTACTGACGGGTAACCGGGGACCACGAGGGAGAGACCGGCGATGAGCCACTACAAGTCCAACCTGCGCGACATCGAGTTCAACCTCTTCGAGGTCTTCGGTGCGCAGCACCGCATGGGCACCGGCCCGTACGCCGACATGGACGTCCGACACCGCGCGCGAGATCCTCGCGCGAGGTCGAGCGCCTGGCCACCGGGCCGCTGGCCGCCTCGTTCGTCGACGCCGACCGCAACCCGCCCGTCTACGACCCGGTCGCCGTGCACCGTCACGATGCCGCCCGCGTTCAAGGCGTCGTACCAGGCGCTCATGGACTCCGGCTTCTGGAACCTCGACCTGCCCGACGCCACCTCGGCGGACCCGGCGCGCCTCCCGTCGCTGCGCTGGGCCGCGAGCGAGCTGCATGCTCGGCGCCAACCCGGCCGCGTTCATGTTCATGTCCGGCCCCGGCTTCGCCGCGATCCTCGACCACCTCGGCAACGAGGACCAGAAGAAGCTCGCCCGGCTGATGATCGACCGCCAGTGGGGCGCCACGATGGTGCTCACCGAGCCCGACGCCGGCTCCGACGTCGGCGCCGGCCGCACCAAGGCGATCGAGCAGGCCGACGGCTCGTGGCACATCGCCGGCGTGAAGCGCTTCATCACCTCGGGCGAGCACGACATGACCGACAACATCATCCACCTCGTGCTCGCGCGGCCCGAGGGTGCGCGCGGCGGCACCAAGGGCCTGTCGCTGTTCGTCGTGCCCGAAGTTCCACGTCGACCTCGAGACCGGCGAGCTCGGCGAGCGCAACGGCGTCTACACGACCAACATCGAGAAGAAGATGGGCATCAAGGTCTCGACGACCTGCGAGCTCACCTTCGGCGAGAAGCAGCCGGCCGTCGGCTGGCTCGTCGGCGACGTGCACGACGGCATCGCGCAGATGTTCAAGGTGATCGAGTACGCCCGGATGATGGTGGGCACCAAGGCGATCGCGACGCTGTCGACCGGCTACCTCAACGCGCTCGACTACGCGAAGAACCGCGTGCAGGGCGGCGACCTCGTCGGCGTTCCCCGACAAGGACGCGCCGCGCGTCACCATCACGCACCACCCGGACGTGCGCCGCAGCCTGATGATGCAGAAGGCCTACGCCGAGGGCATGCGCGCGCTCATCCACTACACCGCGTACTACCAGGACCAGGTCGAGCTCGGCGAGGCCGGCGTTCCCGACCGACGTCGACCTCGACACCGCCGAGCGGATGAACGACCTGCTGCTGCCGATCGTCAAGGGCGTCGGCTCGGAGCGCTCCTACGAGCAGCTCGCGCAGTCGCTGCAGACGCTCGGCGGCTCCGGCTTCCTGCAGGACTACCCGATCGAGCAGTACATCCGCGACTCGAAGATCGACACCCTCTACGAGGGCACCACCGCGATCCAGGGTCTCGACCTGTTCTTCCGCAAGATGGTGAGGACCAGTTCCACGCGCTGACCCGTCTCGGCGGCGAGGTGCAGGACTTCGCGAAGGGCGACGCCGGCAACGGCACGCTCGCGGTCGAGCGCGAGATGCTCGGCAAGGCGCTCGAGGACGTCCAGGGCATCGTCGGCGCGCTCGGCGGCTACGCGATGAAGTCGCAGACCGACGCGCGCGAGCTCTACAAGGTCGGCCAGCACACCACGCGCCTGCTGCTGTGCCTCGGCGACCTCGTCATCGGCTGGCTGCTGCTGCGGCAGGCCGCGGTCGCGGTCGAGGCGCTCGCGGGCACGCCGTCGGAGAAGGACGTCGCGTTCTACCAGGGCAAGATCGCCGCGGCGCGGTTCTTCGCGCACCAGCGCTTCCCGCTGCTCGCGGCCGAGCGCGCCATCGCCGAGAGCGCCGACAACGACCTCATGGACCTCGACGAGTCCGCCTTCTAACCACGCCACGCCACCTTCCTTGATCACCCTCTAAGGATGATCAAGGCAGTTCAACTGCACGATCCGCTCCGCAACTCGCGATCTTGGTCGCGATCGCGGAGCGCCGGACCTGCGGCGCGCGACCTCACCAGGCGCGCAGCCGTACACACGACAGAGGGCGGACCCCGATCGGGTCCGCCCTCTGTCGCGTCCCGCTGTCTCGCTGTCTCGCCTGGCCAACCCGCCCACGTGGGTCCAGCGGACGACGCACGGGCGGCGGCAGTTGGGGTGTTCGTCCGGAGCGAAACGGGTTGGCGGATCGAACATCGTTAGTTAGGCTAACGATATGTCTCCGTCCCCCGCCGTCACCGCCGACCTCGCGCACGACCTGCGGCTCGCCGTGATGCGGCTGGCTCGCCGGCTGCGCCAGCAGCGCGACGACCACGGGCTCGGGCTCGGCCAGCTCTCCGTCCTCGCCACGCTCGACCGGCTCGGCCCGATGACGCCCGGGGTCGCTCGCCCAGCACGAGCAAGTGCGACCGCCCTCCATGACCAAGGCGCTCGCGACGCTGACCGAGGGCGGCTACGTCGACCGCGCACCGGATCCGCGCGATGGTCGCCAGGTCGTCGTCACCCTCACGGACTCCGCACGGACGCTGCTGCGCGAGGACCGCCGGCGCCGTGACGAGTGGCTGGCCGCGCTGCTCCTCGAGCTCGATGTCGACGAGCGCGCAGCACTCGCCGCCGCCCTGCCGGTGCTGGAGGTGCTGGCCGAGTCGTGACCCCGATGTTCCGCGCGCTCTCAGTGCGCAACTACCGCCTCTACTTCTCCGGGCAGGTGCTGTCGAACACGGGGACGTGGATGCAGCGCGTCGCGCAGGACTGGCTCGTGCTCGACCTGAGCGGCGGCTCCGGCGCGGCGCTCGGCATCACCACCGGCCTGCAGTTCCTGCCGTTCCTGCTGTTCTCGCTCTGGGGCGGGACGCTCGCCGACCGCGTGGAGCGACGTCGCCTCCTGCTCGTGACGCAGGGCGCGATGGGGCTCCTCGCGCTCCTGCTCGGCATCGCCACGCTGCGCGGCGACGCGACGGTGCACGCTCGTCTACGTGTTCGCGTTCCCGCTCGGCGTCGTGTCCGCCGTCGACAACCCGACACGCGCGGCGTTCGTGAACGAGATCGTCGGGCCCGACTCCCTCCACAACGCGATCGCGCTCAACAGCGCCTCGTTCAACCTCGCCCGCCTCGTCGGACCGGCCCTGGCCGGGATCATGGTGGCGGCGATCGGCAGCGGCTGGGTGTTCATCATCAACGCCGCGTCCTTCGGCGTCACGATGCTCGCACTGCGTGGCCATGCGCGCAGCCGAGCTCGCGCCGCAGGTGCGCGAGATCGGCAAGGTGCGCCTCGTCGAGGGGGTGCGCTACGTCCGCGCCCGCCGTGACCTGGTGCTCGTGCTGGTGCTGCTCCTCGGCGTCGCGACGCTCGGGCTCAACTACCAGATCACCATGGCGCTCATGGCGAGGCAGCAGTTCCACCTCGGCGCCGCCGAGTTCGGCGTGATGTCGACGGCACTCGCGCTCGGCGCCCTCGTGGGATCGCTCCTCGCCGCGCGCCGCAGCCGAGCGACCTTGCGCCTCGTGGTCGGGGCCGCGCTCGCCTTCGGCGCGGTCGAGGTGGTCGTGGGGCTCTCGCCGACCTACCCGGCGATGCTGCTGTCGCTGCCGTTCGCCGGGCTGCTCGCGATGACGTTCACGACGTCGTCGCAGAGCTTCTTGCAGATGCGCTCGGCTGCCTGGGTCCGCGGGCGCGTGATGGGGATCTACACGCTCATGTTCTTCGGCGGCACACCGATCGGGGCGCCGCTCATCGGGTGGGCGGCCGACCGCCTCGGTCCCCGGTCCGGGTTGCTGGTGGGCGGCATCGGCACGGTGGTGTGGACCGCGGTCGCCGCCGCGATCTACCTGCGCGGCCGGCGGTCCGACGACGAGACACCCGAGGAGTCGGACTCCGTGGAGCTCGACCCCGTGCTCGCCGACCAGGGGCGCATCGGCTGACGAGCCCGCGCGCCCGCACCCGCGGGAACGGACGGCGTCGCCCCTCCGGCACGCGCCAACGACCGCGGGAGCAGCCGGTCCGCGCCTAGAGTCGTCCGCGTGAGCCACAGTGCCGGCGGCCGGACCGCCACTCCCACGCGCGACTCCGACACCGCCGAGCCCAGCGAGTCGAACGGCTCGACGTCGGCCACGCCGTCGACGCGGTCGCGACGACGCCGGCCGCGACCCAACTACCTCGGCCTCGTGCTGGGCACGCTCGCGTTCGGCGCGTCGATCACGCCGTCGCTGCTGCCGCGGCCGTGGTTGTTCGAGGGCGTCATCTGCGGGCTCGGTGCCGCGATCGGCTACGGCGTCGGCGTCCTGATCAGCTGGCTGGTGCGGCTCGTGCTCCCGCGCGAGCCCGGACCGCGCGTGAAGCTCTGGGCGTGGCGTGTCCTGGCCGTCGTCGTCCCGGCCCTCGGGGTGTTCTGGCTGCTGCTCGGCGTCGGCTGGCAGAACGAGGTCCGCACGCTCGTGGGGATGGCCGACGAGGGACTCGGCACGTCGGTGCAGGTGGCCGTCGTCGCGGTCCCGGTGGCGATCGGGGCGGTCCTGCTCGGCCGCCTGCTCCGCAAGCTCAACGGCTGGCTCCTGCGGCACATGGTCAAGCACGTGCCGGCGTGGTTCGCCTCGATCGTCGCGTTCCTGACCGTGGTCGCACTCGTCTACGTCGCCGTGACCGGCATCCTGTTCAACGGGTTCGTCGCGCTCATGAACAAGCTCTACGCCGACACCAACGCGAGCACGATGCCGGGGGTCAGCCAACCCGCGGCGCCGGAGCGGTCCGGGTCACCGCCCTCGTTCGCCGCCTGGGACACGCTCGGGATGGAGGGCCGCAACTTCGTCTCCCGAGGGCCGAAACCGGCTGACCTTCAAGCGTTCTCGGGCAAGCCGGCCAAGGAGCCGATACGCGTCTACGTCGGTCTGGACACCGCTCCGACCGCTGCCGAGCGTGCGAAGCTCGCCGTGAAGGAGCTGGAGCGCACGGGCGCGTTCAGCCGGAAGGTCCTCGTCGTCGCCGGCACCACCGGCACGGGATGGCTCGAGCCGCAGACCGTCGACACCGTCGAGTACGAGTGGAACGGCGACTCCGCGATCGTCGGCATCCAGTACTCGTACCTGCCGAGCTGGATCTCCACGCTGGTCGACGTCGACAAGGCCGCAGCGGCGGGGACCGAGCTCTTCGACGCCGTCTACGCGCGATGGTCGACGCTCCCGGCGGACGCTCGGCCGAAGCTGCTCGCCTACGGGCTGAGCCTCGGCTCGTTCTCGATGCAGTCGGGCTTCGCGTCCGCCGACGACCTCGCCGCGCGCACCCAGGGCGCAGTGTTCGTCGGGTCGCCGAACTTCTCGCAGCCGTGGGGCGACATCGCCGCGGCTCGGGACGCCGGCAGCCCGCAGTGGCAACCGATCTACCGGAACGGCGCGGTCGTGCGCTACGCCGGCGTACCGAAGGATCTCGACAACCCGGCGGCCACCTATGGCCCGCCGCGCGTGGCCTACGTGCAGCATGCCAACGACCCCGTGGTGTGGTGGAGCCCGGCGCTGCTGCTGCAGGAGCCGGACTGGCTGCTCGAGCCTCCGGGTGTGGGGCGTACGCCGACGATGCGCTACTACCCGGTGCTGACGTTCCTGCAGGTCACCGTCGACCAGTTCGTCGGCGTCAACGTGCCGAACGGCCAGGGCCACAACTACGGAACCGCGATGCCCGCGATCTTCGCGGCCGTGGCGCAGCCGCCCGGGTGGACCGCGGCCGACACGGAGCGGCTCGAGACCCTCATCGCGTCGTTGCCGATCGAGTAGCCGGCGCCCGGCCGCCTGTGCCCGCGCCGTTCTGCCGTCGCGGCGCGGCGGCATGTCGACGCGCGGCGCTGCTCAGCGCTGTGGGGCGCTGGTGCTGCGCGCTCACGATCACGAGTTGCGGACGCTGTCGTGCAGTTGGACTTCCTTGATCGTCCCTAAGGGGAGGTGTCGAGGCCGGCGAGGACGAGGGGGAGGCGGCGAGCGCCCGTGGGCGTGAGCGTCACCGGGACCCCCCAGTCCTGCTGGTGGACGTGGCACGCGGGGAACTCGGCGGCACCGGGCGCCTCGGGGTCGTCGCACGAGGCGGCGCGCACCGACACGTGCAGCACGCCCGCATCCACGCCCGTCTCGCCCGGGTCCGCGAGGCGGAGCGCGCGGGTCAGGTCGGTGCCGTTGCCGGCACCCTCGGCGAGCAGCTCCGGCGGCGAGGCGGAGACGACGAGGTAGGTCGACGGGCCGTACCGGTCGTCGAGCTTCTGGCCGGCGGGCGGCACGAACAGCACCTCGAGATCGACTGCGCCCCAGGCGATCTCGGTGGCGGTCCGCGTCGTGCGGTACGCCGTGCCCGCCACCTGGACGGCCGCGTCGGGCAGGATGACGCGCGTGAGCCGGTGCGCGGCGGACTCGACCACGAGCAGGACGTGACCGCGATCGGGATCGGCCACGACGGCGACGTCGCTCGGCTCGGCCAGCCCGGTCGCGAGGGTGGTGACCGTGGCGGTCGACGGATCGAAGCGGCGGATCGCACCGTTGTAGGTGTCGGCGACGGCCACCGACCCGTCCGGGAGCTCGCAGAGCCCGAGCGGGTGCTGCAGCAGGGCGTCGCGTGCGGGTCCGTCGCGCAGCCCGAAGTCGAAGAGCCCCTGCCCGATCTCGGTGCGGACCACCGTGTTGTGCACGCGGCGCAGGGCGGAGGTCTCCGGGTCGACGAGCCACAGCGTCTCGCCGTCCGCCGCCGCGGCGAGGCCGGAGGTCTGGGCGAACCACGCGTTCGCGACCGGGCCGTCGACCAGGCCCTCGTGGGTGGTCCCGGCGTACGGCGCGATCGTGCCGGTGCGCGGATCCAGCCGGTCGAGCCGGTGGACCCCGGCCATCGCGACGACGATCGCCGCCGTCGAACCACGCGACGTCCCACGGGCTCGAGAGCGCGATGCCGCGCGCGTCGCCGTCCGTGGGGTCGCCCTGCATCCACTGGGCACCGGTGCCGGCGATCGTGCGCGTGGTCCAGGTGGCGGTGTCGAGAGCGCGCAGCGCGTGGTTGACCGTGTCGGCGACCACGACGTCGTAGCCGACCTCGGCAGCCACCCCGGCCGGGAGCGACGCCAGACCGTTGGGCTCGCTGAACCGAGCGGTGCGCGGGTCGCCGTCGCGCAGCCCGCGCGTGCCGTCGCCGATGCGGCGCAGCAGGGTCTCGCCGTCGGGCGCGAGCTGGGCGAGGGAGTGGTGGGCGGAGTCGCTGACGAGCAGCGTGCCGTCGGGCAGGACGAGCACCTTCCCGGGGAAGGAGAGCAGGTCGTCGCGCGGCGGCGGTGCGACGTAGGGCCCGTCACCGCGGTGCAGCGTGCCCCTCGCCTCGTGCTCGGCGACGAGGTCCGGCGAGCAGGACGTCGAGAGCGTGCGCGTGGCCCTCGCCCGACAGCTGCGCGACGACGTAGCCCTCGGGGTCGACCACGGCGAGCGTGGGCCAGGCGCGCACGGCGTACTGGTTCCACGTGGTGAGGTCGGGGTCGTCGAGGACCGGGTGGTGGACGGCGTAGCGCTCGACCGCCGCGACCACCGCTGCGTGCTCGGCCTCGTGCACGAACTTGGGCGAGTGCACGCCGATCGTGACGAGGACGTCGGCGTACTTCTCCTCGAGCGGGCGCAGCTCGTCGAGGACGTGCAGGCAGTTGACGCAGCAGAACGTCCAGAAGTCGAGCAGCACGACCTTGCCGCGCAGGTCGCGCAGCGAGAGCTCCCGCCCGCCGGTGTTGAGCCACCCGCCGCGGCCGGTGAGCTCGGGTGCCCGGACCCGGGCGCGGGACGACGTCACCCCAGCATCCAACCGCACCAGGGCCCGACCCTCGAGTTACTGCCCGAAACCCCGAATTCAGGTGCGCGAAACCGGGGTTTCCGGCAGTAACTCGAGGAGGGAGGGGGTCAGAGGCGGCGGTCGGCGAGGACGGGGAAGTCGCGGCGCCACTGCTGGGTGAGCGCGGGATCGACGTCGGCGTAGAGGATCTCCTCGTCGACCCCCGCCTCGGCCACCACGGTGCCCCGGGGGTCGACGACGACGGAGCGACCACCCATCGCGACGCCGTGGTGCGTCCCCGCGGTGTTGCACGCGACCACCCACGCCTGGTTCTCGATGGCCCGCGCCCGCGCGAGGATCGACCAGTGCTCGATCCGCGGCATCGGCCAGCCGCTCGCGATCAGGAACGTCTCCGTGCCGGAGTCGACGAGACGGCGGAACAGCTCGGGGAACCGCAGGTCGTAGCAGGTCGCCAGTCCGGTCGCGCCGAGCGGCGTCGGCAGCACCACCAGCGCATCGCCGGCGGTCATCACCGACGGCTCGCCGTCCTCCCACCCGAACAGGTGCTGCTTGCGGTACGTCGCGAGCACGTCCCCGCTCGGGTCGATGACGACGGAGGTGTTGTAGCGGTGGCCGTGCGCGAGCTCGGCGAACGATCCCGCGTGCAGCCAGATCCCGGCACTGCGCGCGGCCTCGCGCATGCTCGTGACGATCGGGCCGTCGAGCGGTTCGGCGTGCTCGCGTGCCGCGTCGAGGTCGAACGCACCGACGTGCCACAGCTCGGGGAGCACGGCGAGATCCACGTCACCGAGCCCCGCGACGAGTGCGGCCACCCGATCGACCCGCTGCGCCGGCGCCTCGTCGTCGGACACCTCGAGCTGGACGAGCGCGACACGGGTCATGCGCCCATCCTTCCCGATGGGTGCGGGTCGGTGGCGAGCGACCGCAGGACGACGCGACGCACCTTGCCCATCGTGTTGAGCCGCAGCTGGTCGACGAGCACGACCCGATCCGGCGCGGCGCGCCACGTCGCCGCCCAGCCGGCCGTCAGGGTCACGGCACCCATCCTGCCCGCCCCCGGCCCCGGCTAGCCTCGGGGCCATGACGACACCGCTGGCCGCAGAGTCCTACGGCGTCGCCGCCGTCCTCGACGCGTGGGAGGGCTCGCTGCACGCGGTGAACGAGCTCGGCCGCCGGCTCAACGCCGACGGGTGGGCCGCGCCGACCGAGTGCCCGGGATGGAGCGCCGGGGACGTCGTGCGGCACCTGTGCTGGATCGAGGCTCTTCTGGCCGGTCGGACCGACCCGCCGGTCGAGATCGACTGGGACACCCGGCCGCACGTGCGCAGCGAGCTCTCGCGCCGGACCGAGGCGGGGGTGGAGGTGCGTCGCGCTCACGCGCAGGCCGACGTGTGCGCCGAGCTCGACGGGCTCATCGACGTACGCCTCGCCCAGCTGATGGCGCTGGATCCGCTGACCCTCGACACCCAGGTGACCGGCATCAGCGGGCGACCCACCACGCTGCTTCGGCTGCTGCGCGTGCGCGCCTTCGACACGTGGACGCACGAGCAGGACGTGCGGCGCGCCGTCGGGCTGCCCGGGAACCTCGCGACGCCGGGAGCGCAGCAGTCGGCGGCGCAGATCGCGAGCGCGCTGCCGTTCGTGCTCGCCGAGGTCGCCGACGCCCCGGTGGGCACCACGCTGCGGGTCACGGCGACCGGTCCGATCGCGTTCGAGCGCTACGCCGTGCGGGTCGACGCCGACACGTGCGCCGCGTGCGACCCGGTCGACGAGGCGACCGTCGGCCTCACCACGGACTGGGAGACGCTCGCGCGGCTCGCGGGAGGTCGCCTCGACCTCTCCGACCCCGCGGTGCTCGCGCGGGTCGAGCTCGCCGGCGACCCGGCCCTCGCCGCGCAGCTCCCGCGCGCGCTCGCCATCACTCCCTGACCACGCTCGCCACCCGCCGCGCGCCAGCCGGCCGGCCCGCGACGCCGGGAGCCACCGCCGGGAATCAGCCGAGGACGAGCTCGAGTGCGGGGTCCTCGAGGAAGCGGGCGACGTCGGCGAGCACCTGCGACCCGAGCGCACCGTCGACGAGGCGATGGTCGAACGACAGCGTCAGCTGCATCACCTGACGGACCCGGACCTCGCCGTCGACGACCCACGGCTTGGGCATCGCGCGGCCCATGCACAGGATCGCCGACTCGCCCGGGTTGATGATCGGCGTGCCGCCGTCGACGCCGAAGACGCCGACGTTGGTGATCGTGATGGTGCCGCCGCTCATGTCGGCCGGCGTGGTGCGCCCCGCCCGCGCCGTCTCGACGAGGTCGGTGAGCGCCGCCGCGAGGCCGACGAGATCGAGCGAGTCCGCGTCCTTGACGTTCGGGACGACGAGCCCGCGCGGCGTGGCCGCGGCGATGCCGAGGTGCACGTAGTGCTTCGTCACGATCTCCTGCGCCGCGGCGTCCCACGTCGCGTTGATGCCGGGATGACGGCGTGCGGCACGGATCAGGCCGAGCGCGACGAGCAGCAGCGGGCTCACGCGCGTGCCCTCGAACTCGGGACGCGCCTTGAGCCGCTCGACGAGCTCGAGCGACCGGGTGACGTCGACCTCGACCCACTCGGTGACGTGCGGCGCGCTGAACGCGCTCGCCACCATCGCCTCCGCCATCACCTTCACGACGCCCTTGATCGGGGCCCGCGTCTCACCCCGCTCGGCCGGATCCCGGCGAGCGTGCCCGGGACGGCCGACGAGGCCGCTGAGGCTCCCCACCGAATCGCCTGCGCGAGCGTGGCCATGACCCGTCGCGCCGAGCCGCGCCGTGCGCTCGACGTCGGCACGGGTGATCACGCCACCGGGGCCGGTGGCGTCGACACCCGTGAGATCGACCTGCAGGTCCTTCGCGAGGCGACGCACCGGCGGCTTCGCGAGCACTGGCTGCTGCGGTGCGACAGCACCTCCTCGGCGTGCCGACCGACCTCGAGGCCGCCGTGGCGGATCGGCTTCACGGCCTCGCCGGGCGGCCCCGCCTCGGGCGCCATCGTGCCGTGCGGGTCTCCGGCAGGGATCCGGGCACGACGCTGCGGGGCACCCGTCTGCCGTACGCCGTAGCCGACCAGCACCGCCTCGCGCGGCGGCTCGGCCAGCGGCGACGACGGCGCCACGTGCGGCGCCGACGGTGTCGTGGCGGAGCCTGAGCGGGCTCGGCGGCCGCCCGTGGCACCGTCCTCGGACCCAGCCGGGGCGGGGGGAGGGGCGGCGGGGGTGGCTCCGGGGGTGGCGGGTGTGGTGATGCTGAGGATCGGGGAGCCGACGGGGACGGTGTCGCCCTCGGACACGAACACCTCGGCCACCACGCCGGCGTACGGGCAGGGCAGCTCGACCGCCGCCTTCGCGGTCTCGATCTCGACGATGGTCTGGTTGACCACCACGGTGTCGCCCGGCTTGACGTGCCAGGTGAGGATCTCGGCCTCGGTGAGGCCCTCCCCGACGTCGGGGAGCAGGAACGTCTTGACGTCGGTCATGCCAGCCACCTCAGTACGCCATCGCTCGGTCGACGGCGTCGAGCACCCGGTCGAGGTCGGGGAGGTAGTCCTCCTCGAGCCGCGACGGCGGGTAGGGCGCGTGGTAGCCGCCGACCCGCAGCACCGGCGCCTCGAGCGCGTAGAAGCACTCCTCGGTGATGCGCGCGGCGAGCTCCGCGCCGACGCCGAGGAACACCGACGCCTCGTGCACGACCACCAGCCGCCCGGTGCGACGCACGGACGCGGCCACGGTCGCGGTGTCGAGCGGCGACATCGAGCGCAGGTCGATGACCTCGATGTCGAGGCCGTCCTCGGCGCCCGCAGTGGCGGCCTCGAGGCAGGTGCGCACCATCGGGCCGTAGCAGGCCACCGTGATCGACGAGCCCGGCCGCACCACTCGTGCGGCGAACGGCGACGCGGCGGCGGCGATGTCGACCGTCTCGTCGACGTCGGCCTTGTCCCAGTAGCGCCGCTTCGGCTCGAAGAACACGACCGGGTCGTCGCAGGCGATCGCCTGCTGCACCATGACGTAGGCGTCCATCGCGTTCGACGGCGAGATCACCCGCAGCCCGGCGGTGTGCGCGAAGTAGGCCTCGGGCGACTCGCTGTGGTGCTCGACCGCGCCGATGCCACCGCCGAACGGGATGCGGATCGTGATCGGCATCGGGGTGTTGCCCTGCGACCGCGCGCGGTGCTTGGCCACCTGCGACACGATCTGGTCGAACGCGGGGTAGACGAACCCGTCGAACTGGATCTCGACGACCGGACGGAAGCCGCGCATCGCGAGGCCGACCGCCGTGCCCATGATCCCGCTCTCCGCGAGCGGGGAGTCGATCACGCGGGCCTCGCCGAAGTCCTTCTGCAGGCCGTCGGTGACGCGGAAGACGCCGCCGAGCTTGCCGATGTCCTCGCCCATGAGCAGGACGCGGTCGTCGCTCTCGAGGGACCTGCGCAGCCCGGCGTTGAGCGCCTTCGCCATCGTGGTGACAGCCATCAGTGCCCTCCTCCGAACGATGCGTGGTAGCGCACGAACTCGGCGCGCTCCGCGTCGACCAGCGGGTGCGGCTCGGCGTAGACGTTGTCGAACATGCGCGTGGGCGGCGGGTCCGGGAGCGCGCGGCAGTCGTCGCGCAGCGCGATCGCGAGCGTCTCCGCCTCGGCCTCGACCGCGTCGAAGAACTCGTGGTCGGCGATGCCGGTGCGGGCGAGGTAGACCTTCACCCGCTCGATCGGGTCCTTCAGCTTCCACGCCTCGAGGTCGGCCGCCACGCGGTAGCGGGTCGGGTCGTCCGAGGTCGTGTGCGCACCCATGCGGTAGGTGAACGCCTCGATGAGGGTCGGTCCCTGGCCGTCGCGCGCGTTCGCGAGAGCCGCCCGCGTGACCGCGAGCACCGCGAGCACGTCGTTGCCGTCGACCCGGACCCCGGGGAAGCCGAAGCCGGCCGCCCGCTGGTAGAGCGGGATGCGCGTCTGACGCTCGAGCGGCTCGCTGATCGCCCACTGGTTGTTCTGGCAGAAGAACACGACGGGCGCGTTGTAGACCGACGCGAAGACGAACGACTCGTTGACGTCGCCCTGGCTCGTGGCGCCGTCGCCGAAGTAGCAGATGACCGCCTGGTCCGCGCCGTCGCGCTGGATGCCCATCGCGTAGCCGACCGCGTGCAGGCACTGGTCGCCGATGACGATCGTGTAGAGCGAGAAGTTGTGCTCGTGCGGGTCCCAGCCCCCGTTGGTGACGCCGCGGAACAGGCCGAGCAGCTGCAGCGGCTCGACCCCGCGGGTCCACGCGACGCCGTGCTCGCGGTAGGTCGGGAACGCGAAGTCGTCGGGGCGCAGGGCCCGTCCCGATCCCACCTGCGCGGCCTCCTGGCCGAGGAGCTGGGCCCACAGGCCGAGCTCGCCCTGGCGCTGGAGCGCGGTGGCCTCGGCGTCGATGCGACGGACGAGGACGAGGTCGCGGTAGAGACCGCGCAGCTCGTCCGGCGTCAGGTCGACGTCGTAGTCGGGATGGTGGACCCGCTCGCCCTCAGGGGTGAGGAGCTGGACGAGCTCGGGGCCTCCGTCTGCGGTCATGGGTGGACCTCCTGGCGGTAGCCGTCGTTCGGCGTACGCCGGAGCCGGGCGGGATCACCGCCGCACTCCCACGCAACGCCGCGTGTCACCCGCATCCTGGCACCTTCCCCGGTGTTCGACGCAACGCTTGTCCGCCTCGCGACGTCCGGGGCAGCCGTCGCGGTCGACCCAGGCCGACCCGGGATCAGGCCCAGCCCGCCCGGCCGGCGTGCCAGCCGAGCTGGATGCGGGTGTCGACGCCCGCCTTGTCCATGAGCGCGCGGATCCGCCGCTGCACGGTGCGCAGCGAGAGCCCCAGCTGACCCGCCAGCGCCTGGTCGGTCATCCCCGCCAGCAGCAGGGCCAGGATCCGGGCATCGAGCTCGTCGATGTCGCCGGGTCGCAGCTCGACGAGGTCGTCGCCGTCGCGGTTGGGCCACAGCGGGTAGGCCCTGTCCCAGGCCGTCTCGAACGCCGCGACGAGTGCGCTGAGCACTCCGCCGGCGTGCACCAGCACGGACTCGGGCGCGTTGTTGCGCTCGGCGAGGAGCGGCAGCATCGCGACCGTCTCGTCGACGATCACCATCTTGACCGGCACGTGGTCGGCCACTCGGATCGCCTCGCCCTTCGCGAGGTCGCGCAGGATGGCCG
The DNA here is from genome assembly GCA_963738455.1 of uncultured Actinomycetes bacterium. GTDB lineage: Bacteria > Actinomycetota > Actinomycetes > S36-B12 > CAIYMF01 > Longivirga. The sequence goes on along the minus strand of CAVTWM010000008.1, from coordinate 429,834 downwards.
TGACCATGCCGGGCTCGTCCAGCGCCGCGCGGTCGAGGATCGCCCGGTAGCGGACGCCTCGTCGCAGGCCTTCGTCACCGGCGAGGTTCTCGGCGGACGGGACGACGCTGAGGTTGGGCACCATCATCGAGCGCACCTCGCGCTGCGCGCCGCGCTGGATCTGCGCGAACCGGTGGCGCACGGCGTCGACGTCGGTGATGACCTCGAGCACGTCGGCCGGCGTGCTCCCCAGCGTGGCGCTGCGGTGCGCGTCCGACAGCTCGGCCAGGTCGAGCTCGGCCGAGTAGAGCGCGTCGCGCCGGTCCCGCAGGAGCGCCCCGAGCGCGATCGCCGGCGACACCGCGGTGAATCGCAGCCCACCCTCGCCGTCGTCGTCCCGTACGGCGAGGCCGGTGGCCGCGAAGCGCTCGAGGATCGCGCGCACGTCCGCGGCCCCGAGCCCGGACGCGGCTGCCACGGCGGCGACGTCGCCCGCGGCCATCGTGACGAGGTGGCGGTAGACCTCCTCCTCGACACCGTCGAGGCCGAGGGCAGACAGCACGTTCACCTCACGGGTCCTCGACGACGGTGCCGTGAGGATACGGTTCCCCGCCCGCGACACCAATGCCGAGGCGGGACGCGACGTCCTCGGCCCGAGCGCTGCTCGGCCGCCGCGTCCCACCGGTCAGCGCAGACCGTAGGCGTGGATCACGTCCTGCGTGATCGTGTTGCCGGCGTCGTCGCGCGCCGAGGCGCGCAGCGACACGTAGCCCGAGCGCGGCGCCGTGAAGCGGGCGACTGCTGCGCCGGCGCCGGTGCGCTCGAGGCGAACCGGCTTCCAGTGCTTGCCGTCGTCGTACGAGACGGCGAGGGTCAGCCGGCCGATGCGCCCCGTGCCCACGGCGCCCTCGAGGTGGCTGGCCCGCAGGCCGAGCGTCTGGCGCCCCCCGGTCGCCCGGCCTGCGAGATCGGTGTCGACGTCGTAGTCGAGCTGGAGCAGCGACATGAGCTCGATGGTGTCGAGCCCGTTCGATATCGCCGGCGAGCTCACCTCCCACACGGTGTGCGTGTGCGGCGAGTACTCGTAGACGGCCGGGTCACGGTCGGCGACGAGGTCGAGCCGGAAGCGGTGCGCGTCGTCGGTCACCGGGTAGACCGATGCCGACGCCCAGTCCGACTCCGCCACGAGCACACCGTCCTGGTGGACCGTGAAGCGCTTGGTGTCGTCGAACTGCATGTAGCCCGCCTTGAGCGCACCGCCGTCCGCCCAGGGCTGCACGTTGAAGGCGATGAATCCCGAGTAGCGGGTCGAGGACCAGAAGCCGCCGCCGTTGCGCGGACGCACCACCGCGCCGAACCACTCGTCGGTCGTGCGCGAGCCGGCCTCCAGCGGGTGGACCTCCGACGACGACACCCAGGTGTAGCCCGGACCGGTGACCGCGGCCTCCGCCCACTCGACGCCGGGCTGCGTCGACACGTAGTCGACGCGCGTGCCCGGCATGTCCGTGCGCAGCATGAAGCCGAAGCCGTACGGGCGGTACGGGCGGTAGTCCCAGCGGAACTCGCCGCTCTCGTACTTGTCCGTGCCGTGGAACACGGTCTCGACCGTGGCGAGCTCGCTGCGCTTCGGCGCGTAGGTGAGGTTCGCCGGGATGCCGCCCGGGTGCAGGTCCACGAGGTCGTAGACGAACGGCGAGTTCGGCACGCCGCGCACCTGGAGCCGGCCGGTGCCCGAGGTGGCGCGCGCCACGAGCGCGTCACCGGTCGACGACGTCACGAGGACGACGGGGACCGCGCTCGCCGAGCCGTCGGGCTGGCCGACGTACTCGATGCCCGGGTCGTCGACGTCGTTCACCGTGATGACGAGCGCGGCACCGGCCGCTGCGGCGTTCGGCTGCGCGGGTCGAGCCGTCGACCTCGGCGGAGCGACGCACCAGCACGGCCTTGCCGCGCGCGTCGACGGCGTCGAGCTCGGCGGCGGTGCCGTAGCCGGCGTACACGGTCGTGAACCGCTTCGATCCCGAGAAGTACGGGCTGCCGGCCTGCGAGAAGAGCCGGACCTTCGCGCCACGGTCGGTCGCGGTCAGCGGCGGCGCGCTCTTGCGCCAGCGCGCCTCGAACTCGAACTCGCCCTGCGTCACGGTCTCGGTCGGCAGCGCGTACATGGTGTCGCACCACTCGGGGAGCATGTACTGCTCGGCGATCGTGCTCGACCCGCCGTCGGTGCGGTACCAGTCGAGGTACTGCACGCGGTTCTCGGTGGTGCCGGGCACGACCGCCTTCACCTCCACCGCCTTGCGGGCGTCGAGGTCGACGACGACGTCGTGGTCGAGCACGATCTCGGGGTCGCCGAGCAGCGCCACGCCGCGCGAGTCGTGCCCCTTCGAGCCGGGCACGTCGAGGTAGGTGGCGAGGCTGTAGGTGTCGCGCGGCAGGCGCAGCGTGAGCACGCCGGTCTCGCCGACGTGCTCGATCGTCGGGTCCGGGACGCCGAAGCGCTGGAGCTCGATGTAGGCCGACGCCGGGTTCCCGCTGCGGTCGCGTGACCTTGATGGTGAGGCTGTAGCGCTCGTCCTCGGAGTAGAGGCCGACCTGCGTGCGGGCGGCGACCGTGCCGTCCACGGTGGCCGTGACCTCGCCGAGGTAGCGGCGCCCGTTCGCGGCCAGCGCCGGGTTCGCCGTCGCCGTCACGGATGCCGTGCCGTGCGCGGGCACGGTGACGGTGGGCGCGGAGAGCGCGAACATGCCGTCGGGCGCCGGCGTCCCGGCGTCGATCGTGGGATCGACGTCGAACGGCCCGCCGGCGACCGCGACCTGCTCGCCGAGGGTGAGCGTGACGGCGGCGTCGCCACTGTTGGCGTACGTGATCGTGCGCGACTCGGTCGCCGGCGCGGTGTGCGGCCAGGCGGCGAAGCCGAAGTACGTCGATCCGGTCGCGGTGATCGTGGACGTGATGGCGTTCGCGAGGTCCACGCGTCCGGCGCCCACCTGGTAGGAGGTGTAGTCGGTGAGCTTGCGCGACGTGCTCATGAGGGCGTTCTTCACGTCCTGCGCGGACCAGGTCGGGTGCTCCTGCAGCAGGATCGCGGCGGCACCGGCGACGTGCGGCGTGGCCATCGAGGTGCCGCTCATCGACTGGTACCAGCCGGATTCCGCGCTGCCGCCGGCCTTCGCCGCGAGGATGTCGACGCCCGGCGCGGAGACGTCGGGCTTCATGCCGTAGTCGCCCCAGCGCGGTCCGCGGGAGGAGAAGTCGGCGATCGTGTCGGTGGAGTCGACCGCTCCGACCGTGAGGGCCGACTCGGCAGCGCTCGGGCAGCTCATGACGCCCTCGGCGCCGGCGTTGCCCGCAGCGACGACGAACAGCACGTCGTGCGCGGCCGACAGTGCGTCGGTCGCCTGGCACATGGGCTCGGTGCCGTTGGAGGGATCGCTTCCCGACAGGCTCATGCTGATGACCTTGGCGCCGTGCGTGGCCGCCCACTCCATCCCGGCGATCACCCACGAGTCCTCGCCGTAGCCCATGTCGGCGAGCACCTTGCCGATCATGAGGTCCGCGCCGGGCGCGACGCCCTTCTCCAGCCCGTCGGAGGCGGCACCGCTGCCGCCGACCGTGGAGGCGGTGTGCGTGCCGTGGCTGTTGCCGTCCTGCACGGTCTCGCCGGGGACGAAGCTCTCGGCCGCGGAGATGCGGCCGGCGAAGTCGGGGTGCTCGAGGTCGACCCCGGTGTCGAGGATGGCGACCTTCACGCCGTGGCCGTCGTACCCGGCGGCCCAGGCCTGCGCCGAGCCGATCTGCGCGGTGCTGTCGGCGAGGGTCGAGTGGACCTTGCCGTCGAGCCAGATCGCGGCGACGCCGGCGCCGAGCGCCGGGATGCGCGACGGCGCGACCGCCATCGTGGAGGTCCGGGGGGCGGTCATCGTGCGGCCGGACCCGGGTGCGGCGAGCCGGTCCCACACACCGCGGGCCGTGCGCTTCGTGGCACGCAGCGCGGCGCCCTGGACGCTGCGGAGGGTGCGGACCTTGGTGGCGCCGACCGGCACGACCTGCGTCGCAGCGGACGCGGACGTGTAGCTGACGATGAGCGGGATACCGGCGCTGTGCTCGTCGTCGTACCCCTGCTCGATGAGTCCCGTGATGTCGAACAGGCGACGGTCGACCGTGCCTGCGGCGAGGTACGGCAGGACCTCGTCGGGCAGCACGTAGGTGTGCGTGCCGATCGTCCGCGAGTGCACCCCACCGGTCGCGCCGCTCGGGCGGGTGATCTCGGTGGTGCTGCGACCGTTCCCGATGTCGGTCACGCGCACGACGTCGCCCGTGATCAGGGTGACGGTGTGGGCCGATCCGCCGCTCGCGACCGCCTGCGCCCGAGCGACCGTGTCGGGGCTGGCGACGGCGACAGCGGGGCTGGGGGCGGCGCTCGACGGCGTCGTGGCCAGCAGCGCGGTCGCGAGCCCGGCCACGACGACGATCGAGGTCGTGCGGGTGCGGTGGAGACGGCGGGACGATGAGGTCATGGGCAGGTGTCTAACCCGGCGCGGGCCGATCTGGACCCGCCGGTCCGTGGCGCAGAACTGCCACGGCGAGTTTCCGCCAGCGCCGCACGCTCAACCTGCCGGCGCCGGCACCGTCGTGGTTACCGGGTCGTGATCCGGATCCGGCTCCCGAACGTCGGCCGCAGGCTCACGATCAGTGTCATCTCGCTGACCTCGTGACGTCGTGCTGCGCGCGACCCGGACCCCGAGGGGTTGGGTCGCCCGAGGGCGCGGTGAGCGGCGGCACGGTCGACGCGCGTCCGGCGGTCTGCGACGGTGGCGCCATGAGCGACACCGACTGGGAGCGCCGCGTGTCCGACACGTGGGCCGCGATCGACAGCGAGAACGAGGACGACTTCGTCGCGTTGATGGACGCGCTGGCGCAGGAGGCTCCCGAGGGGACCGGGATCGGCGACTTCGAGCGCGCCGCGGCGTACGACTCGACCGGACGCTCCGACCTCGCCGTGCCGCTGTACCGGGCCGCACTCGCCGCCGGGCTCGTCGGGGAGCGGCGGCGACGCGCGGTGATCCAGCTGGCGAGCTCGCTGCGCAACATGGGCGAGGCCGACGAGAGCGTGCGCCTGCTCACCGAGGAGCTGCACGCTCCCTCCGACCACCTCGACGACGCGGTGCACGCGTTCCTCGCGCTGGCGCTCGTCGACGTCGGCCGCGAGCGTGAGGCCGTGGCGCACGCGCTGGGCGCCCTCGCTCCGCACCTGCCGCGCTACCAGCGCTCGCTGGCCCGGTACGCACGTCTGGTCGCGGACTCCGACGCAGAGTAGGGCGTCGGTCCGGGCCGGCGCGGTCGCGGTGGCGCTCGCGGCGGAAACCGCCTCGCCGTCCCGCGGTCTCCGGTGCGAGCGTGGTGCCGTGATCCGGATCGAGCCCGTGACGACGTACGAGCACGTCGTCGCCGCGGCCCATCTCTTCGACCTTCCGCCGGACCCTGAGGCGACCACCCGGTTCCTCGCCGAGCGCGGCCACCTCCTGCTGGTCGCGTACGACGACCTGCGACCGGTCGGGATGGTGACCGGCGTCGAGATGACGCACCCGGACAAGGGGACGGAGATGTTCCTCTACGAGCTCGGGGTCGACGAGAGCTCGCGCGGTCGCGGGATCGGGACCGCGCTGGTCTCGGCGCTCGCTGCGGTCGCCCGGGAGCGCGGCTGCTACGGGATGTGGGTCCTCACCGACGACGACAACGCCGCGGCCGTGGGGGCGTATCGCTCGGCAGGCGGCTCGAACCCGAGCGACTGCCTCCTGCTCGAGTGGCAGTTCCGCGCCGACTGACGGGTCCGCCTGCCGTCGCCCGGATGGGGTCGAGCACGACCTCGACGTGCTCTGGCCCCGTGTCGGCAGCGAGGGCCCCACCCCCTCCGCATCCAGCGCGACAGCGACCAAGATCACGAGTTGCGGACCGGATCGTGCAGTTGAACTTCCTTGATCGTCCCTAAGGGGAGTTCGTCAGGGGAGGCGGATGACGGCGTCGAGGGCGGCGAGGCCGTGGGGGCGGTGCGCGACCCAGAGGACGGTGCGGCCCTCGAGGGCGCGGAGGAGCTCCGCCGCCACGACGTCGGCCAGCTCCTCGTCGAGGTGCTCGGTCGGCTCGTCGAGGAGCACCACCGGGTGCCCGGCGAGCAGCACCCGGGCGACGCCGAGCCGCTGCCGCTGCCCCCCGGACACGAGGGCGCCGTGGTCCCCGACCTGGGTGTGGATGCCGAGCGGCGCGGCCTCGAGCCATGGCCCGAGGCCGACGGCGTCGAGGGCGGCCCGCACCTCGTCGTCGTTCGCGTCCGGCTTGGCCAGCCGCACGTTCTCCACCACCGAGGTGTCGAACACGTGCGGGAGCTGCGGGCACCACCCGACCACCTGGCGGATGTCGGCGCCCGCGAGGTCGTGCAGCTCGACACCGGGTCCAGCGCCCGCGAGGTCGTGCAGCTCGACAGCGGGTCCGGCGCCCGCGAGGTCGTGCAGCTCGACGCCCGGGCCGGCACCCGCGAGTCCGGGCGCTCGGCCGCGGGTCTGTCGGTGGTCGTTGCCGGGGCGTGGGTCAGGCGGATGGAGCCGTCGTAGGGGAGGAAGCCCGCCAGCACGGCGAGCAGGGTGGACTTGCCCGCGCCGGAGGAGCCGACCAGACCGACGCGCGCGCCGGGGGCGACGACGAGGTCCAGGCCGTCGAGCACGGCCGGCCCGCCCGGCCAGCCGGCCGAGACCCCGCGCAGTGCCAGCCCCACGACCCCGGCCGGGATCGCCGCGGGCTCAGCGGGATCCGGCACCGGGTCGACGGCGTCGAGCACCTCGACGACGCGCTGGGCGGACCCGCGCACGCGCCCGAGCGCCAGCGCGGCCGTGGGCATCGCGACGACCGCCTCGTACGTCGCGAGCGGCAGCAGCACGAGCACGGCGAGGTTGACGCCGGCGAGCTCACCGCTGCGCAGCGCGGGGATCGCGACGAGCAGCATCGCCACCACGGCACCGCCCGAGAGCAGCACCCCGAGGCCCGATGCGAGGCCGGCGGCGCGCGCGCTGCGCCCGGCGAGGTCGCCGATGCGGCGGTCGTCGGTGGCCAGCCGGTCGAGCCACGCCGGTGCCGCACCCGACAGCGACAGGTCGCCGACGCCGTCGAGCAGCGTGAGGACGTCGCCGTTGAGGTCGCCGCGCGCGGGTGCGCTCGCGCGGTCGGCGTCGGCCGCGGCACGAGCGGTGATCCACGGCACGACCGTGGCGGCGAGCAGCAGCGAGATCCCGAGCACCACGCCGGCCACCGGCAGGATGAACCAGGCGAGCACCACCGACGCGAGCGCGACCACAGCACCGGAGACGTAGGGCTGCAGCACCCGCAGCGGCAGGTCCTGCGTCGCGTCGACGTCGCGCACCAGCCGCTCGAGCAGGTCCCCGCGGCGGTACGCCGGAACACCCGCGGGCGCCACGACCGCGAGCCGGTCGTACACCGCGAGGCGCAGCCTCGACAGGGCGCGGAACGCGGCGTCGTGCGACACCAGCCGCTCGGCGTACCGGAACACCCCGCGCCCGAGGCCGAACGCGCGCACGGCGACGATCGCGACCTCGAGCTCGAGGATCGGCGGGCGCAGCGCGGCGCTCGAGATGAGCCACGCGCTCACCGCCATGAGGCCGACGCCGCAGCCGATCGCCATCGCGCCGAGGAACACGCCCAGCGTCAGGCGCTTCCACTCCGCGCCCACCCAGGGCAGCAGCCGTCGCACCGGCGACGCTCCGCGCGGCACCGCGCGGTCGATGACGTCGCTCATGCGGCCACCTCCGCAGCGGAGAGCGTGACGACGTCGTCCGCGGACGCCACGAGCAGAGCCGCGCGATCGCTCATGCGGGCACCCCCACGGACGCGCATGACGACGTCGGCGGCGGCCACGAGGGGCACAGCGTGGGTGGCGATGTCGCTCATGCGGGCACCTCCACGGGGGAGAGCGTGACGACGTCGTCGGCGGACGCCACGAGGGACGGCCGGTGCGCGACGACGAGGACCGCGGCGCCGTCGGAGGCGAGGCGCCGGATCGCCCGCACCACATCGGCTTCCGCGTCGTCGTCGAGCCCCGCGCTCGGCTCGTCGAGCAGCACGACCTGCGGCGGGTCGAGCAGCACCCGGGCGAGCGCGACCCGGCGGCGCTGGCCGGCGGAGACGTCGGACGCGAGATCGCCGACCCGGGTCGCCGCGCCGTCGGGGAGCGACGCCGGGTCGAGCCCGGCGGAGCGCAGCGCGCGGTCGACGTCGGCCGCAGCTGCGCCGGGACGCCCGAGCCGGACGTCGTCGGCGATGGTCGGGCCGACGAGGACCGGGTCCTGCGAGACCACGCCCAGGATGCGGTGCCAGGCGGCCGGGTCGAGGTCGGCGAGGTCGGCGTCGCCGATCCGCACCGACCCGGACGAGGGCGCGACGAAGCCCTGCAGGACGGCGAGCAGGGTGGACTTGCCGACGCCGGACGGCCCCACGACGGCGGTCACCCGGCCGCGCCGCACGGCGAGCGACGTCGGTGCCAGCGCGACGACGTCGAAGCCGGGGTAGGTGACGGCGACCGAGTCGACCACGACGTCGGCGACGGGGACGTCGGTGCGCGTGCCCCGCACCGCGGGCTCGGTCCCGAGCACCTCGAACACCTGCTCGGCGGCGTCGATGCCGTCGGCCGCGGCGTGGAACTGCGCGCCCACCATGCGGATCGGCAGGTAGACCTCGGGCGCGAGGATCAGGACGGTGAGCCCGGTCTGCAGGTCCATCGTCCCGTTCACGAGGCGCAGGCCGATCGACACCGCGACGATCGCGACGGACACGGTGGCGAGGAGCTCGAGCACGAACGACGACAGGAACGACACGCGCAGCACGCCGAGCGTGGCCTTGCGGTAGCGGGCGTCGACCTCCGCCATCCGCGTGGACTGCGCGCGCTCGCGGCCGAACGCCTTGAGCGTGGGCAGCCCGGAGACGACGTCGAGGAAGTGCCCGGACAGCACGCCGAGGGTCGACCACTGCTTGGCGGTGGCGGACTGCGTGTACATCCCGACGAGGATCATGAACACCGGGATGAGCGGTGCCGTGACGGCGACGATGATCGCGGCCTGCATGTCCTGCGTCGCGATGGCGACCCCGACCGTGATCGGCACGATCATCGCCGACGACCAGCTGCGGCAGGTACTTCGCGACGTACGGCTCGACGGAGTCGACGCCACGCGTCGCGAGAGTGGCCACCTGTCCGCGTCGCTCGCCGGAGAGCCAGACCGGACCGAGGCGCACGACGTGGCCGAGCAGCGCCGCCCGCAGCTGGGCCGACGTGCGGGTGGCGGCGCGCTGCGACAGGATCTCGCCGACCGCCGAGAGCACCGCCCGGCCCACGACGATGACGGCGAGCGCGACCACGACCGGCTGCACGTCCGCGAACGTCGCCCCGCCGAGGAAGACCCGGGACACGACGTCGCCCAGGCAGAACGCCTGGGCGACGACGAGCACAGCCGTTCCGGAGGCCACGCCGATCGACCCGATCAGCAGGGTTCGAACACCTCGTGCGTAGCGCAGCAGTCGGGGATCGAGCGGGCGTGGCATCCGGTCAGACTAGGCGTTGATCTCGTGCGGGAGGTCGAGGGAGCCGTGCTCCGGGTCCGGGATCTGGTCCGGGTGCAGCCGCTTGCGGAACACCCAGTAGGTCCAGGCCTGGTAGACGAGCACGATCGGGGTGATGATCACGGCCACCCACGTCATGATCCGCAGCGTGTACGCCGTGCTCGAGGCGTTCGTGATCGTGAGCGACGCCGCCGGGTCGATCGAGCTCGGCATCACGTCCGGGTACAGCGCGACGAACAGGAAGACCACGACGCCGGCGAGCGTGATGGCCGAGGCCAGGAACGCCCAGCCCTCGCGGCCGAGGCGGTTCGCGGCGAGCGCGCCGAGCCAGGACAGCACCGCGAGGATGAGCGGCACCCAGCTGAGCGTGTTCTGGCTGTAGGCGAACTGGGTCCACAGGCCGAACGCCACCGCGAGCACCGCCGCGACGAGACCGGCCTGGCCGGCGACTTGTTCGCGCGCACCCGGATGTCGCCGTCGGTCTTGAGGGCGAGGAAGACGGCGCCGTGGGTGATGAACAGCGCGAGGGTGGTGAGGCCGCCGAGCAGCGCGTACGGGTTGAGCAGGTCGAAGAACGTCGCCGACGTACTCGCTGTTGCCGTTGGCGTCGAGCTCGAGCGGGTGCCGCGCGACGATGTTGGCGAACGCGACGCCCCACAGCAGCGCCGGCACGAGCGAGCCGACGACGATCGCGCCGTCCCAGCGGCGCCGCCAGACCGGGCCGTCGCGCTTGCCGCGGTACTCGAAGGCGACGCCGCGCAGGATGAGCGCCACGAGGATGAGCGAACAGCGCGAGGTAGAAGCCGCTGAACAGCGTGGCGTACCACTCGGGGAACGCGGCGAAGGTGGCGCCGCCGGCGACGAGCAGCCACACCTCGTTGCCGTCCCACACCGGGCCGATCGTGTTGATGAGGACGCGCGGCGCTCGGCTCGTCCTTGCCGAGGACGGGCAGCAGGATGCCGACGCCGAAGTCGAAGCCCTCGAGGACGAAGTAGCCGATCCAGAGGACGGCGATGAGCACGAACCAGAGGTCTGTGAGTGTCCATGACATGTCGGTCTCCTGTCCTCAGTACGCGAAGGTCGAGGGGCTGGCCGGCGTTGGTCGTCGTCGGCGTCGACGAGCTCCGACGGTCTCCGGTGGGCCCGATCTTCACGTGCTCGGACGATGCAGCCCGACCTCGACGACCGCGAGCAGCGCCGTAGAGCAGCGTGAACCCGATCAGCGAGATCCAGACCTCGGTCGTGCGCCAGCGTCGGCGAGACGCCGGCCGCGGTCTTCATGAGGCCGAACACGATCCAGGGCTGGCGGCCCATCTCGGTGAAGATCCAGCCGGCCGAGTTGCCGAACAGCGGGAAGAGCGTGATGGTCGCGGCCGCCCAGGCCATGAACCTGCGCCGTCGGCAGCGGCCTGCTCTTGCGGGTGAGCCACAGACGCCAACAGCGCGAAGAGCACGGCGAGCATGCCGAGCCCGATCATCAGCCGGAACGCCCAGTAGGTGAGCGGGACGTTCGGCGCGTAGTCGCCGGGGCCGAACTTCGCCTCGTACTGCGCCTGCAGGTCGTTGATGCCCTCGACCTCGGCCGTTCCAGTCGCCCGGTCGCCAGGAACGAGAGCAGGCCCGGGATCTCGATGGCGAAGGAGGCCTCGCTGCCGTCGAGCGGTGCCGATGGTGAAGAGGGAGAACGGCGCGTCGGCTCGTGGTCTCGTACAGCGCCTCGGCGGCCGCCATCTTCATCGGCTGCTGCTCGACCATGATCTTGGCCTGCATGTCGCCGGTGACGACGGTGCCGACGCCGGCGATCGATCACCGCGACGAGCGCCCAGCCTGTCAGCGTCCGGCGCATGGCGTCGACGGACTTGCCGCGCATCATGAGCCACAGGCTGACGCCGACGACCATCGCGCCCGACGACCAGGAACGCACGACGCGATCGTGTGGGGGAAGGCGATGAGCGTCGTGTTCTGGAACAGCACGGCGCCGATGTCGGTCAGCTCGGCGCGGCCCGGCTCCGGGTTGAGCACGTAGCCGACCGGGTGCTGCATGAAGGAGTTCGCGGCGAGGATGAAGTAGGCCGAGAGCATCGTGCCGATCGCGGCCAGCCAGATCGTGGCCAGGTGGAGCCGCTGCGGCAGCCGGTCCCAGCCGAAGATCCACAGGCCGAGGAACGTCGACTCGAGGAAGAAGGCGAGCAGGCCCTCGATCGCCAGCGGGGCGCCGAAGATGTCGCCGACGAAGCGGGAGTAGTCGCTCCAGTTCATGCCGAACTGGAACTCCTGCACGATGCCGGTGACGACGCCCATGGCGAAGTTGATCAGGAAGAGCTTGCCGAAGAACTTGGTGGCCTTGAGGTACTTCTCGTTGCCGGTGCGGACCCAGGCGGTCTGGATGACCGCGACGAGCGAACGACATGCCGATGCGTGAGCGGGACGAACAGGAAGTGGTAGACGGTCGTGATGCCGAACTGCCACCGCGCCAGGTCGAGCGCGCTCATAGAGCGGGCTCCTCCGCGGGATCGGAACGCACGCGATCGTGCGTTGGACACTTTGCTCCACCCGATGAGCCCGAGGGACCCAGACTTCCTGTGAACTGTGTCGCGCAGCCAAGCCTGACCTGACCCAGAGCCGGCTCGTGCGCACGATCCGCCCGAGCCGTGGACAGGCTCCCCTCACCCGCCACTCGCCGTGCTGACGCTGCGCGGGATCCGGACCGAAGCCCCGGAACGGATTGTGACGGGGCCGGATCAGCCCCCAGGATGGGCGCGTGAGCAGCGCAGCCCCCGACGTCGCCGCCGTGCCGACGACGTCGGTCGCCCGGGTGTGGTCGCGCGCTCTGGATCGTCTACATCGTCTGGGGCTCGACCTACCTCGCGATCGCGTCTCCATCGAGTCGATGCCGCCGCTGCTCGCCCTCGGCACGCGGTTCCTCGCCGCCGCGATCCTCATGGGCGGCTACGTCGCCCTGCGCCGCGGCCCGGGCGCCCTGCGCGTGCCGTGGCAGGAGGTCCGCGGTGCCTCGATCGTCGGCGTCCTGCTGCTCGGGTTCGGCATCGGCATCCTCACCCTCGCCGAGCGGTACGTGCCCACCGGCGTCGCGGCGCTCATCGTCGCCGTCATGCCGCTCTGGATCGTCGTCCTCCGCACGGTCACGGGCGACCGCCCGCGCGCTGGTGACGCTGGTCGGCATCGCGGTCGGGCTCGTCGGCGTCGCCCTGCTCGTGCTGCCGGGCAGCCACGTGAGCACGGTGGCCGGCGCCACCGAGGCGCAGCGCGTGTTCTGGTCCGTCGCGATCATGCTCGGCGCCGGCGTGCTGGGCCCTCGGGTCGTTCCTGCAGCCACGCCTGCGCACCCCGGGCGACCCGCTCGTGCTCACGACCTACGAGATGCTCGCCGGCGGCGTCGGCGCTCTGCCTCGTGGGTCTCGCCCGCGGGGAGCAGGTGCACGACCTCACGCTGGCGACGTCGCGCTCGTGGTGGGCCTGGGTCTACCTCGTGCTCATGGGCTCGCTCGTCGGCTACACCGCGTTCGTCTGGGTCCTCGGGCACGCGCCGCTGTCGCTCGTGGCGACGTACGCCTACGTCAACCCGGTGGTGGCCGTGGCCCTCGGCTGGGCGTTCCGCGACGAGCCGCTCACCGCCGGCCTGCTCGTGGGCGGCGCGATCGTGGTCGCGGGCGTGGTGCTCGTGGTCAACGGCGAGCGGCTGGGGCGAAGTCCCGCACCGTCGTGAGGAACCGGTCGTTGGCCTCGGTCTCCCCGATGGTGATGCGGACGCCTTCGTCGCCGTAGGGGCGCACCGCGAGGTTGACCGCCTCGCAGGCAGCCACGAAGTCGGCGATGCGGTCGCCGAGGCGCAGCCACACGAAGTTGGCCTGGCTCGGCGGCAGCACCCACCCCATGCGCCGCGAGCGCGGCCTCGACCCGGGTGCGCTCGGCGACGAGGGACTCCACCCGCTCGAGCAGCGCCGTCTCGGCGCCGAGCGACGCGACCGCCGCGGCCTGCGCGATCGTCGAGACGCCGAACGGCACCGCCGTCTGGCGCAGCGCCGTCGCGACCCGCGGGTGCGCGACCGCGAACCCGACGCGCAGCCCGGCGAGCCCGTAGGCCTTGGAGAAGGTGCGCAGCACGGCGACGTTCGGGCGGTCGCGGTAGGTCGTCGAGGCCGTCGCACGGCGTCGGGGTCGCGGACGAACTCGACGTAGGCCTCGTCGACGATCACGAGGACGTCGTCGGGCACGCGGTCGAGGAAGCGGTCGAGCTCGTCCTGCGTCACGACCGTGCCCGGTGGGGTTGTTCGGCGTGCAGACGAGGATGAGCCGGGTGCGCTCGGTGATCGCGGCCGCCATCGCGTCGAGGTCGTGCGCCTCGTCGGCGCGCAGCGGCACCTGCACGGCCGTCGCACCGCTGATGATCGTCATGATCGGGTAGGCCTCGAACGACCGCCAGGCGAAGATCACCTCGTCGCCCGGACCGGCGCTGATCTGCACCGACCTGCTGGAGGAGACCGACCGAGCCGGTCCCGAGCGCGATGTGGTCGCGCGGGACGCCGTGCCGCTCGGCGAGGGCGTCGACCAGAGCGGTCGACGCGGGGTCCGGGTAGCGGTTCGTCGGCGGCGGCGGCGCGCGGCGATCGCCTCGAGCACACCGGGCAGCGGCGGGTAGGGGTTCTCGTTGCTCGACAGCTTGTAGGGCGTCGAGGTCGGGGCGCCCCTGCGGCGGGCGGCCGGCGACGTAGGCCGGGAGTCGGTCCAGCGTCTGGCGCAGTCGAGGGGTGGCGTCCGGCATGCGCCGACCCTACGCAGGATCCGGCCGTTCGCGCCCCGGGCCGACGCGGTCGTTAGCGTGGCCGCATGGAGTCCGGCGGCGGGGTGCGGCTGCGCACGCGCGTGGCGCTGCTCGCCGTGGCCGGGCTCGTCGCGCTGATCGTGGTGTCGCTGCTCGTGCGGGCCGCGTACGTCGACGTGAGCACGGCGACGAAGGCCGTGCAGGACGCCGCGCCGGCTGACCGCGACGCGGCGATCGAGGCGCTCGCCGCCGTCGCCCGGCGGATGGCGCTCGCCCTGGCACTGTCCGGCGTCGCGGGTGCTCGTGCTGCTCGGCGGCGCCTACCTGCTCCTCCGCCGCTGGGTGCTGACGCCGCTCGACGACCTGTCGAGCCAGCTCCGTGCGGTCGCGCAGGACGGCGAGCGCGACCGCGTCATCGCGCCCGTCCGGACCGCCGGAGCTGCGCGCCGTCGGGGCCGACGCCGAGTCGATGCGTCGGGCGCTCGTCGCCGAGGCCGACGCCGCGCGCCAGGCCGACGAGTCGCTCGAGCTCGAGAGCCCGGTGATCGCGGCGATCCGCGACGAGCTCGACTCCGAGACCGACCCCGACGCGCCGCGGCTCGCCGTGCACGGGCAGCTGCACCCGGCGCAGGGGGTGCTCGCCGGGGACTGGTGGGGCGTCGTCCCGCTCGACGGCGAGCGCACCGCGCTGCTCGTGGTCGACGTGTCCGGGCACGGACCGCTCGCCGGGATCGTCTCGCTGCGGCTGCGCTCGGTCATGACCGTCGCGCTGCGCTCCGGCTTCGACGCCGGCACGGCGATGGAGCGCGCCGCCATGTCGTTCGCCGACGGCGTCGACGGGCGGTTCGCCACCGCGCTCGTCGTGGTCCTCGACCCGGCCACCGACGAGCTGTCCTGGGCGAACGCCGGCCACCCGGTGGGCTGGCTGCTCCCGGACGGCGCCACCCACGAGCGCCTGCACCTCACCACGACCGGGCCGCTCCTGTCGCCGCTCGGTGGCGCGTGGCAGACGCGGCGGGCCGGCCTCGAGGTCGGCGACGTCGTGCTGGTGTGGTCCGACGGCCTCGTCGAGACGCGCGACCCGGCACGCGACGTCTCCGACGACGCGCTGGCCGCGCTCGTCGAGGGCGTCGGCTCCCGCGACCCGCAGGAGCTGGTCCCGCGCGTGCTCGCCGAGCTGCGTGAGGACGCGCCGGAGTGGCATCGCGACGACATCACGCTCGTCGCGGTCCGGCGCACGTCATGACGGTGCCGGACTGGACCGCGGTCGTCCTGGCCGGCGGGCGGGCCCGCCGGATGGGCGGCGTCGACAAGCTGCGCGCGGACGTGGGTGCCGTGCCGCTGCTCGAGCGGCGTGATCGCCTCCGTCGTCGGTGCGGCCCGGGTGGTCGTCGTCGGTCCCGCTCCCGGGGTTGGGGCGACCCCGGGGCACGTGCGGTGGGTGCTGGAGGCGCCGCCGGGGGGTGGCCCGGTGGCGGCGCTCGCCGCCGCGCTCCCCCTGGTCGAGACCGACGTCGTGGTCCTGCTCGCCGGGGACCTCCCGTTCGCGGAGGGTCTCCCCGACCGGCTGCGCGCCCTTCTCGTGGGCGCTCCCGGGGCCGACGGTGTCGTCCCGGTGGACTCCGGCGGGCGCACCCAGCCGCTGGCCGCCGCCTACCGCACCCAGGCGCTGCGCCGGGCCGTGGCCGAGCTCGAGGTCGTCGACGGTGCGGCCGTGCGCACGCTGCTCGGGCGACTGCGCGTGACCACCGTCGACGCCGATACGCTGCCTGCGGGGTCGCTGCTCGACGTCGACACCCCGGACGACCTCGCCGCGGCCCGCGACCGGGCGGCGACCGGCACGGCTCCCCCCACGAGTGAGGACGGCGACATGAGCGATCGTTGGACCGAGGCGCTGGCCACCGAGCTCGGCCTCGACCTCACCGTCGACACGGACCTGCTGCTCGACCTCGCCCGCGAGGTGGCGCACGCCGTCGAGCGGCCCGCGGCCCCGCTCACCACCTTCCTCGTCGGCTACGCGGCGGCGCGTGCCGGTGGCAGCGCGGCCGACATCGCCGCCGCTGTCGAGACCGCTCGTCGCCTCGCCGCCTCACGCGCGCCCGAGCCCGACTCACCGTGACCGCCTTCGGCCCGGCCTGGGACGAGGCGAGGGCGCTGGCTCACGGTGCCGGCCATCGGCTCGACCCGGAGCGCGTGCCGATCGCGCTCGGTGACCGACGCGTCCTCGCGGCTCCGGTCGTGGCGGCACCGCGCTCCCGCCGCACCTCACCTCCGCCATGGACGGCTGGGCGGTCGCGGGCGATGGTCCGTGGCGCGTCGTCGGCCGCGTCCTCGCCGGCGGACCCACGGCCGCTCCCCTCGCGCCGGGTGAGGCCGTCGCCATCGCCACCGGCGCCACGCCTCCCGCGGGTGCGCGCGGGGTCATCCGCAGCGAGCGCGGCTCCCTCGACCGCGAGGGGCTGCTCGACGGCGAGTGCGTCGACGGCCAGGACCTCCGCCCCGCCGGCGAGGAGGCGGCGTACGGCGACGTCCTGCTCGACGCCGGGATGCGCCTGACGCCAGGCCATCTCGGGCTCGCCGCCGCAGCGGGAACCGACGAGCTCGAGGTGGTGCGCCGCCCCACCGCCCGCATCCTGGTGCTCGGTGACGAGCTGCTCACCGCCGGCCTCGCGCGCGAGGGACGGATCCGCGACAGCCTCGGGCCACAGCTCCCGGCCTGGCTCGACCGGCTCGGCGTGCGCGTGACTCGGTGCCGTGCACGTCGACGACTCGCTCGAGGCGCACGTGGAGGCCCTGGCCGCGTGCACCGACGTCGACGTCGTCATCACCACGGGCGGCACGGCCGCCGGCCCGGTCGACCGCGTGCGCGGCGCGCTGGAGAAGACGGAGGGGCAGCTCCTCGTCGACTCCGTCGCCGTCCGCCCGGGTCACCCCATGCTGTTCGGGCGCTGGGGCGAGCGGCGGTGGCTGGTCGGGCTGCCGGGCAACCCGCAGGCCGCGGTCGTGGCCCTGCTCACGCTCGGCTCCCCGCTGGTCGACTCCCTGCACGGCGTCCCGCTCGCGGTGCTGCCGGAGGTGACGCTGCGGACCGACGTGCGGGCACGCCCGGACGAGACCCGGCTCGTCCTCGCGCGTGCTCGACGGCACGACGGCCACCCCGGTGGACCACCGCGGGTCGGCGATGCTGCGCGGGCTCGTGCACGCGCACGGCTTCGCCGTCGTCCCTCCCGGTGGCACCGGCGGTGGTCAGCCGGTGCGGTGGCTCGCGCTGCCCTGACCGACGCGGGTCCCGACGCGGGTGTCGCGATCTCAGCGGTGCTTGATGGGCTCCCAGCCCGGACGCGGGTCGCGGACCCCCGCCTTCTTCGGGTCGCGGCTGCGGTAGACGAGGTAGGGCCGCGCGACGTAGCCGAGCGGCGCGCTGAAGATGTGCACCAGCCGGGTGAACGGCAGGAGCGCGAACAGCAGCATCGCCACGACGGCGTGCAGCTGGAACGACAGCGGAGCCTCGGCCATCCCCTCGGGGTAGGGGTTGAACAGGAACAGGCTGCGGAACCACACGGCCACCGACTCGCGGTAGTTGTAGCCGTCGGGGTACTCACCCGTGACGTCGAGCAGGTTGATGCCGACCGTGTTGACCACCCCGAGGAGCACCACGCCGCCGAGGACGACGTACATCAGCTTGTCCATGCGCGTCGTGACGCTGAACACGCGACCGACGGTGCGCCGCCGGTAGATCAGGATCGCCAGGCCGGACACCACCATCGCCGCCGCGACCACGCCGAACGCCACGGCGACCACGTGGTAGAGGTGCTCGCTCACGCCGACCTTCTCGGTCCATCCCTCCGGGACGAGGAGTCCCAGGATGTGACCGCCGAGCGCCATGAGGATGCCGACGTGGAACAGCGGGCTGCCGATGCGCAGCAGGCGCTTCTCGTACATCTGCGACGAGCGCGTGGTCCAGCCGTAGGCGTCGTAGCGGTAGCGCCAGAACATGCCGACCGCGAACGCGACGGTGGTGGCGTACGGGAGGACGACCCAGGCGAAGGTGTCGAGCGGTGTCATGCGCGTGCCCCCACTGTCAGCGACTCGAGCGGGATGAACGGGGTGAGGCCGACCTGCTCCGCGGGTGGGCCGCTCGCGGCGAGCTGCTCCGCGGTGGGACCCTCCGACGTGGCCGGCACGACCGTGAGGAGCGCCGTGGCGGCCGCCGCGAAGGGCGAGTGGAAGCCCTCGAGCGCGTGCTCGAGCACCTCGAGCCCGGACCGGTGGCGGGCGAGCAGCTCGAGGGCGACGTCGAGATCGCCGACCGCGCCGAACTCGAGCACGACGGGCAGGAAGTCCGGCAGCTCCTCGGGTCCGAGGTCGAAACCGGCCGCCTGGTAGGCCTGCTTGAACTCCACCAGCGCCATGCCGCGACGGCGTGTGTCGCCGTTGAGGAAGTACGTGAGGTAGAGGCACGCACGGCGACGCCGGTCGAAGTTCTCGACGTAGTGCGCCTGCGCCTGCAGGAGCTCGACGCCCGCGAGCCACTCGACCAGCTCGGACACCGGACGGCGCGAGCTCTCGGGGAGCCGTTCGAGGTTCGCCAGGACCACCGGCAACCGCTCGACGGTCGCCTCGTCCGGGTAGGCCAGCAGCATCGAGCACACCGCGAGCAGGCGGCGAACCCCGGTCTCGTCGACGTGCCGTCCCGTCCTCATCGGTCTCCTCCCGACTCGGGCAGCGACGCGTGGGCCTCGGCCTCGGCGCGCTGCTTGGTGAGGTGGAAGCTCTCGATCGACACCGGCACGGGGCGAACCCCGCCGACCGCGGTGGTCTCCATCCCGGGTCCACCGGAGTAGTCCAGCGAGCAGCCCGCGGTCTCCTCGAGCGCGTCCGCGGCCTCCTGGTGCGCCGCGGGGATGACGTAGCGCTGCTCGTACTTGGCGATGGCGAGCAGGCGGTACATCTCGTAGATGTCCTCGCCGGTGAGGCCCACCGACTCGGGGATCGACTCGTCGGTGTCGCGGCCGAGGTTCACGTCGCGCATGTAGGAGCGCATGGCCGCGAGCCGCCGCAGCACGCCGTCGACCACCGAGACGTCGCCCGCCGTCATGAGGTTGGCGAGATAGCCGATCGGGATGCGCAGCGTCTCGATGGCCGCGAAGAGGTTGCCCCTGTCCTCCGCGTCGTTGCCGCTGCCGGCGCAGGGCGTCGACGACGGGCGAGAGCGGCGGGATGTACCAGACCATCGGCATCGTGCGGTACTCCGGGTGCAGCGGCAGCGCGAGGCGGTACTGCTTGGCGAGCCGGTAGACCGGCGACCGCTGCGCGGCCTCGATCCAGTCCTCCGCGATGCCGTCCCTGCGGGCCTGCTCGACCACGGCCGGGTCGGACGGGTCGAGGAGCAGGTCGAGCTGCGCCTCGTACAGGTCCTGGTCGCTCTCGACGGACGCGGCGGCGAGCACCTTGTCGGCGTCGTAGAGGAACAGGCCGATGTAGCGCAGCCGGCCGACGCAGGTCTCGGCGCACACGGTGGGCTGGCCCACCTCGATGCGCGGGTAGCAGAGCGTGCACTTCTCGGCCTTGCCCGTGCGGTGGTTGAAGTAGACCTTCTTGTACGGGCAGCCGGAGACGCACATGCGCCAGCCGCGGCACCGGTCCTGGTCGACGAGGACGATGCCGTCCTCGGTGCGCTTGTACATCGCACCGGACGGGCACGAGGCCACGCACGACGGGTTGAGGCAGTGCTCGCAGATGCGCGGCAGGTAGAACATGAACGCCTTCTCGAACTCGAACGAGACCTGGTCCTCGATGCCCTTGAGCATCGGGTCCGCGTGCCCGGTCTCGGCCGTGCCGCCGAGGTCGTCGTCCCAGTTCGCGCCCCAGCGGATCTCCATGTCCTTGCCGGTGATCATCGACTTCGGCCGCGCGACCGGGACCGTGTCCATCGGCGGCGCGCTGATGAGCGTGTCGTAGTCGTAGGTCCAGGGCTCGTAGTAGTCGTCGAGCCCGGGGAGCTTGGGGTTGCTGAAGATCGAGGCGAGGCGGCGGAACCGGCTGCCCGAGCGCAGGCGCAGCCGACCGCGCTTCGTGCGCTCCCAGCCGCCCTTCCACTCCTCCTGGTCCTCGTAGCGACGCGGGTAGCCGAGGCCGGGGCGGGTCTCGACGTTGTTGAACCAGACGTACTCGACGCCGCGACGGTTCGTCCACGTCTGCTTGCACGTGACCGAGCACGTGTGGCAGCCGATGCACTTGTCGAGGTTCATCACCATGCCCACCTGGGCCATGACTCGGGTCATCAGTACTGCACCTCCTGTGACCGACGCCGGATCGTGGTGACCTCGTCGCGCTGGTTCCCCGTGGGGCCGTAGTAGTTGAAGCCGTACGAGAGCTGGGCGTAGCCGCCGATGAGGTGCGTGGGCTTCATGAGCAGCCTCGTCAGCGAGTTGTGGATGCCGCCTCGCTTGCCGGTCTTCTCCACCCTCGGCACGCCCACCGTGCGGTCCTTCGCGTGGTACATGTACACGGTGCCCTCGGGCATCCGGTGGGAGACCACCGCGCGCGCCACGACGATGCCGTTGCGGTTGTGCGCCTCGATCCAGTCGTTGTCCTTGACCCCGATCTTCGCGGCGTCCTCCCGGCTCATCCAGATGTCCGGACCCCCGCGCGAGAGCGCGAGCATGAACAGGTTGTCCTGGTACTCCGAGTGGATCGACCACTTCGAGTGCGGTGTCAGGTAGCGCACGACCACCTGCGACTCGTCGTGGTCGCCGATCCTCGGGTAGCCCGAGATCGCGTGCAGGTTGAGCGGCGGCCGGTAGGTCGGGAGGTGCTCGCCCACCTCGGCCATCCAGTCGTGGTCGAGGAAGAAGTGCTGGCGACCGGTCAGCGTGTGCCACGGCTTGCCGCGCTCGACGTTGATCGTGAACGGCGAGTAGCGACGTCCGCCGTGCTCGCTGCCGGACCACTCCCACGAGGTGATGACCGACTGCGGCCGGCTCTGGGTGTCGGCGAACGAGATGATCTTGCCCTCGTGCTCGCGGGCCAGGTCGGCGAGCGTGGCGCCGGTCCGCCGCTCGAGAGCCTCGAACCCCGCGACGGCGACGGCGCCGTTGGAGACGCCGGAGAGGGTGAGGATCGCCTCGCACGCCTGCTCCGCGGTCACGAGGAGCGGGCGGCCGTCGGCGACGCCACCGCGCACGGTGCCGTTGACGCGCTTGAGGTGCTCGACGGAGTCGGCCTGCTTGAGCGTGATGCCCTTGACCACCGTGCCGAGGTTCTCGACGTTCGGCCCGAGCGCGCCCATCTTGGCGGCGATCGCGCCGTAGTCGCGCTCCACCACGACGATGCTCGGCATCGTGCGACCGGGGATCGGCTCGCAGTCGCCGGCCCGCCAGTCCAGCACGCGGCCACCGGCCTGCGCGGTCTCGGTCGGGGTGTCGTGCTGCAACGGCAGCGCGACGACGTCCCGCACGGTCCCGAGGCGCGGGCCGGCGAGCTCGCTGAAGACCTGCGCCATCTTCTGGAAGGTGTCGTGGTCGCTGCGCGCCTGCCACGGCGGGGTGATCGCCGCGTTGAACGCGTGGATGTAGGGGTGCATGTCGGTCGAGGAGATGTCGTACTTCTCGTACCAGGTGGCAGCGGGCAGCAGCACGTCGCTGAACAGCCCGGTGCTCGTCATGCGGAAGTCGAGGGACACCAGCAGGTCGAGCTTGCCCACGGGCGCGTCCTCGCGCCACGTGACCTCGCGCGGACGAAGACCCTCCGGGGTCTCCTCCGCGTTGATGGCTCCCTCCGCGCCGAGCAGGTGGTGGAGGAAGTACTCGTTGCCCTTGCCCGACGACCCGAGCAGGTTCGCGCGCCAGACGGTCAGCACGCGCGGGAAGTTCTCCGGGGCGTCCGGGTCCTCGCAGGCGAAGCGCAGGCGGTCGGCCTTGAGCTCCTGCACGACGTAGTCCGGTGCCGACATCCCCGCGGCCTCGGCGTCGGCCGCGAGCCGGATCGGGTTGCGGTCGAAGGTCGGGTAGGACGGCGTCCAGCCCATCCGCACCGACTGCGCCAAGGTGTCGGCGAAGGCCTGCCCCGCGAAGCGCCCGGAGCCGAGCGGGCTCGCGATGTCATCCGCACCGAAGGCGTCGTAGCGCCACTGGCTGGTGTGCAGGTACCAGAACGACGTGCCGGCCATCTGCCGCGGCGGGCGCGACCAGTCGAGGCCGAAGGCGAGCTGGGCCCAGCCGGTGAAGGGGCGCGCCTTCTCCTGGCCGACGTAGTGCGCCCAGCCGCCGCCGTTCTTGCCCTGGCAGCCGGTGAGCAGGACGAGGCTGATGATCGCGCGGTAGATCGTGTCGGAGTGGTACCAGTGGTTCGTGCCCGCGCCGAGCGTGATCATCGAGCGGCCGCCCGACTCCTCGGCGTTGGCCGCGAACTCGCGCCCGATGCGCTCGACCGTGGCGGCCGGCACCGACGTGATCTCCTCCTGCCACGCGGGCGTGTAGGGGCTCGAGGCGTCGTCGTAGCCGCTGGCCCAGAGGCCGGGGAGACCGTCGCGCCCGACGCCGTACTGGGCGAGCAGCAGGTCGTAGACCGTGGTGACGAGGCGGTCGCCGACCTTGATCACCGGCACGCCGCGGCGGATCACGCCGCCCCGCTCGGTGCCACCGTCGCCGAGGTCGAACCGGGGCAGGTCGACCGTGACGGACTCGCCGCCCTCGCTCAGCACGGTCAGCGCCGGGTCGATCCCGGCGAGATCGAGGTTCCACTGCCCGACGCCTGAGTCGGTGTGGCGGAAGCCGATGGATCCGTTGGGCACCACCGGTTCTCCGGTGGTGGAGTCGAGCAGCGCCGGCTTCCATTCGGCCGCCTCGACGTCCATCCCGAGGTCGGCCGCGTTGACGAAGCGGTCCGGCACCCAGGAGTCGCCGTGCGGTCGCAGCGAGACGAGGAAGGGCAGGTCGGTGAAGCGCTTCGCGTAGTCGGTGAACATGGGGACCTGGCGGTCGACGTAGAACTCGCGCAGGATCACGTGCCCCATCGCCATGGCGAGGGCGCCGTCCGTGCCGGGGTGTGCCGGGAGCCACTCGTCGGCGAACTTCGTGTTGTCGGCGTAGTCCGGGCTCACCGTCACGACCTTCTGACCCTTGTAGCGGGCCTCGGTCATGAAGTGGGCGTCCGGCGTGCGCGTGGTGGGGATGTTGGAGCCCCACATGATGAGGTAGCTCGCGTTCCACCAGTCGGCCGACTCGGGAACGTCGGTCTGGTCTCCCCAGATCTGCGGCGACGCGATCGGGAGGTCGCAGTACCAGTCGTAGAAGCTCAGCATCGTGCCGCCGATGAGCGAGGTGTAGCGCGCGCCCGAGGCGTGCGACGCCATCGACATCGCGGGGATCGGCGAGAAGCCGGCCACCCGGTCCGGGCCGTAGGTCCCGATCGTGTGCACCTGCGCGGCGGCGACCATCTCGAGCGCCTCGTCCCACGAGGCACGCACGAGCCCGCCCTTGCCGCGCGCCTGGTGGTAGACGCGTCGCTTGTCCGGGTCGTCGACGATGCTCGCCCAGGCGGCGACCGGGTCGCCGTCGTGCGCCGCCTTGGCCGCGCGGTACAGGTCGAGCAGGACGCCGCGGATGTAGGGGTAGCGGACACGTGTGGGCGAGTAGGTGTACCAGCTGAAGGCGGCCCCACGGGGGCACCCGCGCGGCTCGTACTCCGGGGAGTCCGGCCCCACCGACGGATAGTCGGTCTGCTGGGTCTCCCAGGTGATGATGCCGTCCTTGACGTAGACCTTCCACGAGCACGAGCCGGTGCAGTTGACGCCGTGGGTGGACCGCACGATGCGGTCGTGCGACCACCGGTCGCGGTAGAAGGAGTCGCCCTCCCGCCCACCGACCTCGTACACCGCCCGGTGGTCGGGCGAGATCTCCGTCCGGGTGAGGAAGGAGCGCGCCTTGATGAGGGTGTCGACGAGCGGGTCGTCGATCGGGCGGGTGGTGGTCACGTCAGTGCTCCCCTGCATCCGGGACGTCGTCGTGCCGTCGCGCCGGGCTCGGTGCCGGGCGCAGGTCGGGTCGGTCGAGGTGGGCGACGCAGAGGTCGCCCTTCACGAACACGTCGAGGCGACGCACCGTGACGCCGGCGTCGAGCTCGCCGAAGAAGCCGTGGAGCATCTCGTGGTGCAGGCGGCAGATCGAGCGGTCCTCGCGGGCCATCTCCACGAACGGGCACACCGAGAGGTAGAGGCGGTCCCCGAGCGGGTCCGTGGTGGTCTCGAACCCGAGCACCTCGAGGCCCTCGACGGCCATCTCGACGCTCTCCTCGGCGGTCACGGTGGCGGGGCCGCCGAGCTTCTCGCGCTGCTTGCGGGCGAGCCGGCGTCCGGCGGCCTGCCCGGGGCTGTCGCCCGGGTCGGCCGACGCGATGCCGGCGGCCAGCTCCGCCGCCAGGGCCCGGTAGGGGTCGTCCGGGGTCACCTGCGGGACGGCGCGGTAGAGCAGGCGGGGTCGGCCGGGGCGGGTGCGGCCCTCCGAGACCCGTTCGACGCGCCCCATCTCGACGAGCAGCGCGAGGTGCGACCGCACGGTGTTCGCGTGCAGCCCGGTGCGCTGGCAGAGGTCCGGGACGGTGAGGGCCGCGTCCGAGGCGACGAGCAGGTCCAGGACCCGGCGTCCGGACGAGACCGCGCCGTCGATGTCTGCCGGGAGCGTCATCAGTTCTTCCGCCTTTGTTACCACTCCGGTGTGTTCTACACCTGACAGCACGGTACACCCGGGTCATCCACGCGTGAACAGGCGAGGAATGTCACCCAGGTCACAGGTATCAATTGCCGCTCAGGCTGGACTTCGTCCCGTTCGCGAGGGCTACGCTGCCGATGGAACTAGTAAATACCAATCGGAGCCTCCCATGAGCTTGAGCATCGCGCCCACGTCGTCGGCCGCGTCCCCCTCGACGCTGACCGAGATCCCCGCAGCCGGGCGCTACCGCGTGCTCGTCACCTCGACCATCGCGTTCACGCTGCTGTTCGCCGTCTGGCTCCAGTTCGGCATCCTCGGCCTGCCGATCCAGAAGGAGTTCGGGCTCTCCGACACGGCCTTCTACTGGCTGACCGCGCTTCCGGTGCTCAACGGCGCGATCTGGCGGCTGTGGACCGGGATCCTGGCCGACCGGTGGGGCGGCCGGCTGGTCATGACCGGGCTGCTCCTGCTCGCGGCGATCCCGACCTACCTGCTCGCCGGCACGCACAGCGCCGTCTGGCTCTTCGTCCTGGCGTTCCTCATCGGCTTCGCGGGGAACTCGTTCAGCTCCGGCATCGCCTGGAACAGCGCCTGGTTCCCGCGCTCGCAGCAGGGCTTCGCGCTCGGCGTCTTCGGCGCCGGGAACGTCGGCGCGTCGGTCACCAAGCTGATCGGCCCCGGGATCATCGCGGTCACCGCGGGCTCGGTGTACTTCGGGGGACTCATCACGGGCGGCTGGCGCGTGGTCCCGGTGATCTACGCCGTCGCGCTCGTCGTGATGGCCGCCGTGGTGTGGTTCGTGGCACCGCGCCAGGACCGCAAGCCCGGGGCGGCGATCCCGATCGCGGCGCAGCTGCGGCCGCTGCGCCAGATGCGGGTGTGGCGGTTCAGCCTCTACTACGTCGCGGTCTTCGGTGCCTACGTCGCCCTGGCGTCGGCGCTGCCGAAGTACTACGAGACGCAGTACGACCTGCCGCTCTGGTCCGCGGCCCTGCTCACCGCGCTCTTCATCTTCCCGGCGTCGCTGCTGCGACCGCTGGGTGGCTGGCTCTCGGACAAGATCGGCGCTCGCCGGATCATGTACTGGACGTTCGGTCTCATGCTCGTCACGACCGGGATCCTCATGATGCCGAGCGGCTTCATCACGGTCGAGGTGCTGCCGGCCAAGGCCGCCGACGGCACGATCGAGGTGCTCCCGTGGAGCCTCGGCGTCGTCCCGTTCACCGCCGTCGTCGTCCTCCTCGGCTGCGCGATGGGGGTCGGGAAGGCCGCCGTCTACAAGCACATCCCCGAGTACTTCCCCGGCGACGTCGGTGCGGTGGGCGGTCTCGTCGGCATGCTCGGCGCCCTCGGCGGCTTCTTCCTGCTCCCGATCTTCGGGTACGCCGTCGCCCTCACCGGGCTGCCGACCGCGCTGTTCGGCGTGCTCTTCCTGCTGACTCTCGCGTGCTCGCTCTGGATGCACCTCACGGTCGTCCACATGCTCCACCACAACGCGCCCGACCTCACCGACGAGTTCGAGCAGCCGCACCACGACGCCTCGTCGGCGTCGACCCACTGAGTCCCGAGGACGAGGAGCGATCGATGACCACCACGACCGACGAGCGCCGCACCGGCGGCGAATGGCTCGCGGACTGGGACCCCGAGGACGCCGAACGGTGGAACTCCCGGCTCGCCTGGCGGACCCTGAGCATCACCACGTTCGCGCTGCTGCTCGCGTTCTCCACCTGGTTCCTCGCGAGCGCGCTCGCGCCCGCGCTCGGCAACCTCGGCTTCACCATCAGCTCGAGCCAGCTCTACTGGCTCACCGCCATGCCCGGGCTGGCCGGCGGCACCCTGCGGCTGGTCTGGATGTTCCTGCCGCCCGTCCTGGGCACGCGCAAGCTGGTCACCCTCACGACCGTGCTGCTCCTCATCCCGCTGGTCGGGTGGGGCATGGCGATCCAGAACCCGTCGACGACGTACACGACCTTCATGATCCTGGCGTTCCTGTCGGGCATCGGCGGCGGCGCGTTCTCCGGCTTCATGCCGAGCACGTCGTACTTCTTCCCACGGCGGCTGCAGGGCACGGCGCTCGGCGTGCAGGCCGGGATCGGCAACTTCGGGGTGTCCGTGGTGCAGTTCGTGACGCCGTGGATCGTGGGCTTCGCGCTCATCGGCGCCCTCGGTGCCGCGCAGACGTTCCACGACCCGTCCAAGGGCACCAACAAGGACGTCTGGTACCAGAACGCGGCCTACATCTACGTGCCGTTCGTCATCGTGGCGGCGATCCTCGCCTGGACGATGCTCAAGAGCGTGCCGGTGCGGGCGAACGTGCGCCAGCAGCTCGACATCTTCCACAACGCCGACACCTGGTGGATGACCGCGCTGTACGTCATGACGTTCGGGACGTTCGCCGGCCTGTCCGCGCAGTTCGGCCTGCTCATCAAGAACCTGTACGGCGCCGGCAACCCGGAGATCGTCGCGGCTGCGGCCGACGGCTCCACCTCGGTGCTCGTCGCCGGGTACGCCGTACCTCTCGCCCTCACCTACGCGTTCATCGGCCCTCTCGTCGGGGCAGGGGCGCGGGTCGCCTTCAGCCCGCTCACGGACAAGTTCGGCGGCGCCCGGTGGACGCTCGTCTCCGGCCTCGGCATCCTCGGGTCGCTGCTCTTCACGCTGCAGTTCGTCGACCCCGACCCCAGCGCGGGCGCGGAGGCCCTCACGAGCGACTTCCACCTGTTCCTCGGGGGCATGATCGCGGCCTTCTTCTTCACCGGCATCGGCAACGCCTCGACCTTCAAGCAGATGCCGATGATCTTCGAGCGCCGCCAGGCCGGCACGGTGATCGGCTGGGTGAGCGCGATCGCGGCGTACGGCCCGTTCCTGTTCGGCGTGGGCCTCGCGGCCCTGTCCGTGACGACGTTCTTCTGGGCGGTGATCGTGTTCATCGCGTTCTGCATCGGCCTCACCTGGGTGCGCTACGCCCGGCCGGGTGCGCCACGACCGAGCTGACCGCGGCGGGCGCACCAGGCGCCTGGCCGGAGGGCGTGGACCGCTGAGGTCCGCGCCCTCCGTCGCGTCTCACCCGCCCGCCCCCGGAGGCTCATGGCCGGCGTCCGGGGGAATCGTCGCGCCCGGGTCAAGAGGCTCACCTGATTGGCCGATGAGACAGAGTCGGGCCGATCGGTCGCAGCGGCACCGGCTCTGTTCCGTGCGACCGGCAGGCGAGTCCGCTCGACATGCGGGGAGGAGGCGGGGGTTCACCGTGAGTGCACCGCAGGGTTGGTACGCCGACCCCTCGGACGCCTCCGCCGAGCGCTGGTGGGACGGCGGCGCGTGGTCTGCCCACACGCGGCCCCTGCCCGTGCCCGAACCCGTTCCCGCTCCCAGTCCCGCGCCCGCGCCCGCGCCGGTGATCGCGCTGGAGCCCTTGCCCGTCCTCGAACCGCTGCCCGTGCTCGAGCCCCTGCCGGTCCTCGAGCCGGTCGGAGCGGGGGCGCCGTACGTCGGAGGCGCGGCCGGCGCTGCCCAGCACCCCATCGCCCACTCGTCCGTCACGCCGCAGCCGGTGGCCACCGTCACGCTCGAGCCGCTCCCGGTGCAGCCCGCGCACGTGACGGCTCCGGTCGCGGCGCAGCCCGTGGCGTACGCCCCCGCGGCGTACGCGCCCGAGGTCACCCACCCCGTGAGCCTGCCTCCCGTGTCCCACGCCCCGGCGGTCGACTCGTACGCCACGTCCTACGGCGGCTCGGTCGGCGGCGGGTCGTTCGGCGGCGGCGTCGGTGGCGGGTCGTTCGGCGGTGGCGGCGGCCAGTTCAGCGGCGCGGGACAGGTGCACCGCATGGGTGCGTCCTCCAACGGCTGGACCCCCGAGCTCAACGGTGCCGCGACGACGGCTCCCCGCCGCGGACCACGGCCCATCACGATGGTGCTGGTGGGGCTCGTCGTCGCGGCGCTCGGCGCGGCGATGTACTTCCTCGTGCTGCCGCGCTACCGCGACCACCAGGCGATCCAGACCGCCGCCGCGACCGAGTCGGTCCTGCCGCACGTCGCCCCACGGACCCTCGCCGCCGAGCGGCGCACCACCGTGCCCGGGCTCAACACCGGGGCCCTCGCGAAGACGTTCACCGACGACGGCGCCACCTGGGCCTGGACCTCGGCGTACCGCGGCAAGTCGTTCACCTCGTTCTACATCGCGACGGCGCTGCCGACGTCCGACCAGCCGGACGCGGTCCGTGCGCTGTCGAGCCCCGAGGCGGCGGCCGAACTCATCAACCAGGTGAGCCAGGGCCTGCTGCAGGCCTCCGGCGGGACGGTCTCGGCCGGCAAGGCCACGGAGTACGACGACAAGCTCATCGGCAAGACCTGGTGCGTCCCGGTCAGCGCCAAGGGTCAGGGCGGCGGGCTCTGCATCTGGACGAGCGGCAAGGAGCTGCTCGCCGTGATGATGCTGCCGGGCAACGAGGTCTCGACCGCGAAGCGCACCCTCAAGGCGCTCCTCGAGATGAAGGCCATCACCACCAAGCTCGCCGCCCAGACCGCGACGCGGTAGCGGCGCACTCCCGGTCACTCGTCCGGATTCGCGAGTGCTCGCGGCGTCGGACGGATCGGGGACGGCTGGGCGCGGCACGCGCGTTGGGCGCGACCGGGCCAGCGCTGACGGTCAGCTGCGCGACTGGGGCAGCTTGCTCTGGATCCAGTTGACGAGGTCGCTGCTGCTTCGGGTCTGCAGCCACACGCGTCCCGGCCCGGTGAAGTCGGTGACGAGGCCCTCGGCGCCGAGGATGGTCGACTTCCACGACCCCGCCTTGCGCACGGAGTAGGTCACACCCTCGTCGAAGGCCACCACGTGCCCGGTGTCGAGCGTGAGGACCTCTCCGGGGGCGAGCGTGTAGAGGCGCAGCGCGCCGTACGCCGACATCAGCAGATCCCCCTGGCCGCTGCAGCGCAGCAGGATGAGCCCCTCGCCGCTGAAGAACGTCTTGCCGCCGCCCCACTTCGAGTCGACATCGACCGCCGGGTCGGACGCGATCCACGACCCGGACTGCACCATGAGCGCGCGGGACCCGTCGAGCGCGACGACGGCCAGGTCGCCGGGCAGCGCCGCGGCGACTCCGACCGCGCCGCCGGACGCGGAGCTGAAGTCGTTGACGAAGAAGCTCTCCCCGCCGAGCGAGCGCTTGAGGCCCTTCATGAAGCCGCCCTGCGTGGACGTCGCCATCTGCACGTCGCCGCGGGTCATGGCCATGGCGCCGGCCTCGACCCGGACGCGGCCGCCCGGCGGCAGGGTGACCTCACCGAACGCGAACGCGGGACCGGAGCTGATCTCTACCTGCATGCGCCCAGGCTAGGGGCGATGAGCGAGTCAGGCTCGCCGAAGTCCGCACGCCTCGTCGACGGCGGCACGGTTCCGCCGAGCCCGTCCTGCCGTGGCCGAGCCTCGCCCCGGTCGGCGCGGGCGTGGAACTCCGCGGATCAGGTCTGGGCCATGTCGACGAAGCGGGAGTAGTGGCCCTGGAAGGCGACGGTGATCGTTGCGGTCGGGCCGTTGCGGTGCTTGGCCACGATGAAGTCGGCCTCGCCCGCGCGCGGTGACTCGCGCTCGTAGGCGTCCTCGCGGTGGAGCAGGATCACCATGTCGGCGTCCTGCTCGATCGAGCCGGACTCGCGCAGGTCGGACAGCATCGGCTTCTTGTCGGTGCGCTGCTCGGGGCCACGGTTGAGCTGGCTGATCGCGACGACGGGGACCTCGAGCTCCTTGGCGAGCAGCTTGAGCGCGCGGGAGAACTCCGAGACCTCCTGCTGGCGGCTCTCGACCCTCTTGCCCGAGCTCATCAGCTGCAGGTAGTCGATGACGACGAGGCGGAGGTCGTGCCGCTGCTTGAGGCGGCGGCACTTCGCGCGGATCTCCATCATCGTCATGTTCGGGCGAGTCGTCGATGAACAGCGGCGCCTCGGCAGACCTCGCTCATCTTGCGCGCCAGCTTGCTGCCAGTCGTCGTCGCGACATCGTGCCGGTGCGCATGTGGTTGCAGCGCGATCGCGCGCCTCGGCCGAGAGCAGGCGCATCGCGATCTCGTTGCGGCTCATCTCCAGGGAGAAGATGACGCTGGTGAGCCCGTGCTTGATCGACGCCGAGCGCGCGAAGTCGAGGCCGAGGGTGGACTTGCCGATCGCGGGACGCGCCGCGACGACGATCATCTGGCCGGGGTGCAGGCCGTTGGTGAGGGCAGTCGAGGTCGGCGAAGCCGGTGGGCACGCCGACCATGCGCGCCGCCGCGCGAGCGCGATCGCCTCGATCTCGTCGAGGGTGCCCGGCATGATCTCGGCGAGCGGGAGGTAGTCCTCGCTGGTGCGCCGCTCGGTGACGTCGTAGACCTCGGCCTGCGCGCGGTCGACGACCTCGTCGACGTCGCCGGTCGCCGGCGTAGCCCATCTGCACGATGCGGGTGCCGGCCTCGACGAGGCGGCGCAGGATGGCGCGCTCGGCGACGATGCGGGCGTAGTAGCCGGCGTTGGCCGCGGTGGGGACCGAGGCGATGAGGGTGTGGAGGTAGGGCGCCCCGCCGACGCGGCCGAGCTCGCCGATGCTGGGTGAGCTCGGCGGAGACGGTGACGGCGTCGGCCGGCTCGCCGCGGCCGTAGAGGTCGAGGATCGCGTCGTAGATCGGCTGGTGCGCGGGCCGGTAGAAGTCGCGCCTCGCGCAGGACCTCGACGACGTCGGCGATGGCGTCCTTGCTCAGCAGCATCGCGCCGAGGACGCGACTGCTCGGCGGCGAGGTCCTGCGGCGGGGTGCGGTCGGGGGCGCCGGAGTCGTCGCGCGGGGCAGAGCTCGACGACACTCACAGGGCAGCTCCTCCTGGCTGCAGCACCACGGCCGCCGGCGTGCGTCCGCGGCGACCGTCTCGCTCCCTAGGTGTACGCCGAGGGTCTGACATGCCTCGCGTGACCGTAGGGGGGTTCTCGCCCGGACTCAACGCGGCCTGGGGACAGACCTGGGGATAACGTGGGGACGACGCGCCCAGGGCGGGTGACAAGCCTGTGGACAACCGTGGGATAACCCAGCGGATCTTGATACGAAGTCCTCTGACCTGCGACGATGCTTGCCGCAGCCTGGGGAGGGAAGAAACTTCGCCGAGGTGTCCGACTGGTGAACACCCGCCCTCCACCACCTGGACCAGCCCGCCCCCCTCCTCCTCGAGTTACACGTCGAAACCCCGGTTTCGCGACCGTGAAACCGGGGTTTCGGCGTGTTACTCGAGGATCGGGCGGATGGCTGGGGCGGTCGGCGGCGGTCCGGGGCGGGGCGGGTCCGGCGGGATCTCGTCGCGCGGGAGGATGCGGGGGTGACGACGCAGGACGCGACCCCGGGGCGGGCCGGGGCCGGGTCGGTCCGCGAGATCCTCGCGCTCGCGGTGCCGGCGCTCGGCGCGCTCGTCGCGCAGCCGCTGTTCGTCCTGGTCGACGCCGCGATCGTCGGGACGCTCGGCACCGCCCAGCTCGCCGGCCTCGGCGCCGCCGCCACGATCGTGGGCCTCGTCCTCGGCCTGTGCATCTTCCTCGCGTACGCCACCACGTCGTCGGTCGCGCGCCGCCTCGGCGAAGGTCGCTGGGCGGACGCGCTCGGCGAGGGGGTCGAGGGCATGGCGCTCGGACTCGGGCTCGGCGTGCTCGTCGGCATCGCCACGGTGGTGCTGGCCGAGCCGGTGGTGCACGCGTTCGGCGCGTCGGACGCGGTGGCGCCGTACGCCGTGACCTACCTGCGGGTCGTCGCCCTCGGCTTCCCGGCGGCCCTCCTCGCCATGGCCGGCGTCGGGGTGCTCCGCGGCCTCCAGGACACGCGCACCACCCTTCTCGTGACCCTGCTCGTGGTGGTGGTGAACACCGTCCTCGCGCTCACCTTCGTCCTGGCGCTCGGCTGGGGCGTGGCGGGCTCGGCGTCGGCCACCGCGATCGCGGAGTGGGTGCAGGCCATCGCGTACGTCGTGGTCGTGGCGCGCGTGGCGCGCTCCCGAGGCGTGCCGCTGCGCCCGTCGGGGATCGGCATGCTGGCGGCCGCGCGCACCGGCGTACCGCTGTTCTGGCGCACGGTGGTGCTGCGCATCGTGTTCCTGGTCGCCGCGGCCGTGGCCGCCCGGCTCGGTGATGCCGACCTGGCCGCGTTCCACGTGAGCTTCCAGGTGTGGTTGCTGCTCGCGCTCGCCTCCGACGCGCTCGCGATCGCGGGGATGGCGCTGCTCGGCCGCTACCTCGGCGCGGGCGACGCCGCCGGTGCGCGGCACGTCACCGCGCGGCTCGTGCGGCTCGGGGTCGGTCTCGGCGTGGTGCTCGCGCTGGTCGTGCTCGCGTGCCTGCCGTGGCTGCCGAGCGCGTTCTCCACCGACCCGCTCGTGCGCGACCTCATCACCGCGTCCCTCGTCGTCGCCGCGCTCCAGCAGCCGCTCTCGGCACCGGTGTTCGTGCTCGACGGCGTCCTGATCGGCGCGGGTGACGCGCGGTGGCTCGCGTTCGCCGGCACCGCGATGCTGCTCGCCTTCCTGCCGGCGGCGTGGCTCGTGCTGGTCGCGGACCTCGGCGTCGTCGGGCTGTGGTGGGCGCTCACCTGGTTCATGGTGGTGCGGGGCGGGCTGCTCGGGTGGCGCGCGCGCGGCGATCGCTGGCTGCGCACCAGCGACACGGCAGGATCTCGCCGCGTGAGCCTCCGCGTCACCGTCGTCTGCTCGGGCAACATCTGCCGCTCGCCGATCGGCGAGGTGCTGCTGCGCGACGCCGTCGCCAACGCCGGTCTCGCTCACGCGATCGCGGTCGACTCGGCCGGGACCGGCGGGTGGCACGTCGGCGACCCGATGCACGAGCGCAGCGCGACCACGCTGCGCGCCCACGGCTACGACGGCTCCGCCGCACCGCGTGCAGCAGATCACCGCCGACTGGTTCGAGCGCGACGGTGCGCCCGACCTGCTGCTCGCGATGGACTCCGGTCACTACCGCGACCTCCGCCGGCTCGCGCCGGGCACCGACGTCGCGCTGTACCGGTCGTTCGACCCGGCGCTGCGCGACCTGACGCCCGGCGACGCCGACCTCGACGTCCCCGACCCGTACTACGGCGAGCTGCGCGACTACGAGACGGTCTTCGCGATGATCGAGGCCGCCACTCCCGGCGTGGTGACCCACCTGCGCCAACGCCTCTGACCTGCCCACACCTCTCCTCGAGTTACACGTCGAAACCCCGGATTCGGGCCTCCGAAACGGGGGTTTCGACGTGTAACTCGAGAACGCTCGCGAGGTCAGGCGGGGTCGGCGCCGGGCTCAGGAGGAGGACGGCGCGGGCGAGGGGCTCAGTGGTGCGCAGGTGGTGACGGCGTCCTGCACGGCCGGGTCGGTCGTGTCCAGGGACGAGGGGTCGGCCGTGAGCGCGAGCGTGACGCCGTGGTCGCGCAGGCACGCCCGGTAGGCGACGGCCACACCCGCGCCGGCGCCGGGTGGAGCCGCTGTTCCTCCCGGCGCACCGTCACCGCGCTGCGGGGCGAGCGACGCGCACGCCTGCTGGGCCGCGGCGAACGCCGAGGCGTCGACACCGCTCGGCAGCGCACCGCCCGGCCCGCCCGGACCGCCCGGACCGCCCGGGAAGCCCGACGGAGCACCGCTCGGACGCTCGGTGGGCATCCCGCTCGGCGCACCCGGCGGACGGTCGGTCGGCATGCCACTGGGCGCACCCGACGGGCGGCCACCGGGGAGGCCACCCACCGACTCCGGCAGCTCGACGCCGTTGGCGGCCATGCAGTCGCGGAACGCGGTGCCGGCAGGCGAGGTCGCCGTGGCGTCGGCGGCATCGCCGGTGCCGGACGCGGCGCACCCGGCCAGCAGGACGGCGACGAGGCCGAGCGCGAGGCCGGATGCCGTGCGCCGCAACGGGTGTGCGGTCATGAGGGTTGTTCCTTTCGGAGGCTCGAGCACTGCGTGCCGAGGGAGGTCACGACGCCGAGGGGGACGGGGTAGCGGTGGTGGCGGGCGCGGCGGCGGCGGAGATCGCCGTGGCCGTCACCGTCCCGTCCGTCGAGGTCGAGCCGGTCACGGTGACCTGCTCGCCGGGCCTGAGAGCGGTGACCGTCGACGCCGCGGTCCGGGAGACGGTCGTGGCCGTGCCGGTCTCGACGCGCACGACCGCCCCCGCGGCGGTCGTGACGTAGACGACGGCGCCGTCGACCAGGGTGACCGTGCCGGTCGTGGTCGCTGCCGCGGTGGTGGCCCCGGCGGACGGCCGGTGGCGCCGGGTCCGGCTCCCGCGGCGCCACCGGCAGGGAACGACGTCGGGAATCCCGCCGGGAGGTCACCGCGGCCGGGGGTCGCGGTCGTGGCGGTGCCGTGGCGCTGCTGCACCCAGACTCCCCCGACGAACGCGCACGCAGCCACGAGCGCCACGACGAGGACTCGCGTGAGCCGCCGGGCGCGCGGCGAGGCAGGCGGGCTGCTCAGCCGCTCCTCGAGCAGCTCCGCATCGGAGCCGGCCGGCGGTGACGCGAGAAGGTCGGACGACGGGTCGGTGCTCACTGGTACCTCAACGCCTCGATGGGGAGCAGCCTCGCGGCCCGGTTGGCCGGATGCTGCCGAAGAACAGCCCGATGGCCGCGGAGACGCCGAACGCCAGCAGGATCGAGGCCGGCACCACCACGGGCTCGACGCCGGCGATCGTGAACTGCGACGGCGAACACTCCGACCAGCACCCCGAGCGCCCCACCCACCAGGCTGAGGATCGTCGCCTCGGCGAGGAACTGGCCGAGGATGCTGCCGCGCCGCGCACCGAGCGCCTTGCGGACGCCGATCTCGCGGGTCCGCTCCGTGACGGTGACGAGCATGATGTTGGTGACGCCGATACCGCCCACCAGCAAGCTGATCGCGGCGACCGCGCCGAGCAGGACGGTGAACGTGTCGGCGGTCGACGTCGAGGTCTCGAGCAGCTGCGCCTGGTTGAACACCCGATAGGTGGCGCTGCTCGAGTCCGTCACGTGCAGCTCGGCGTCGAGGATCGCGGTGATCTCGGCCTGCGCGACGTCGACGGTGTCGGGGGAGGTGGCCTGCACCGTGATGCTCGACAGCGGACCGTAGCCGGCGACCGTGTCCCGCACCGTGGTGATGGGGGCGACGAGCACGTCGTTGGAGTCGTTGGGACCGTTGCTGTCCTTCTGCTCGAGCACCCCGACCACGGTGTACGTCGCGCCACCGACGCGGAGCGTCTGCCCCAGCGGGTCCTCGTCCGGGAACAGGTTGTCGGCGGTCGTGGCGCCGATCACGGCGACCTTCGCATGGTCGTCGACGTCCGCCGTCGTGAACGCGGTGCCGGTGCCGACGGGTGAGTTGGTGGCGGTGAACCAGGTGGGCACCGTCCCGGTGACGGTCACCGTGTCGCTGCTGGCCACCGTGGCGATCGTCGCCGACGCCGACTGCACGGGCGACACCGTGGCGACATCGGGCGCGGTCACGGGGTCGTCCAGCGCTGCCGCGACATCGAGCGTGAGCGACTGCGCCGACGAGCGTGTGCCGAGACCGCCCTGACCGCCGGTCGCGGACACGGTCAACGTGTTGGTGCCGAGCGACTGCAGCCGGTCCTGGATGGCCACGGCGGAGCCGTTGCCGACGGCGACGAGCAGGATCACCGCGCTGACCCCGATGAGGATGCCGAGCACGGTGAGCGCCGGAGCGCAGCTTGTTGGCCGACAGGCCGCGGAGCGCGGAGCGGAGGATGTCGCTGAGCGTCATCGCGCGACCACCCGGGCCAGCTGGTCCTCGTCCGCGACGATCCGGCCGTCGCGCATCTCGACGCGGCGCCGGGCGTGGGCGACCACGTCGAGCTCGTGCGTGATGACGACGACGGTGCGCCCGGAGCGGTTGAGCTCGTCGAGCAGCGCCGAGCATCTCGTCGGTCGACTCCGAGTCGAGGTTGCCGGTCGGCTCGTCGGCGAGCAGCAGCGACGGCGTCATCACCAACGCACGAGCGAAGGCGACGCGCTGCTGCTGACCGCCGGAGAGCTGCTGGGGGCGGTGGTGCGCGCGGTCGCCCAGACCGACGAGCTCGAGCGCGGCGCGGGCGCGCTCCCGGCGTTCGCGTGCGGGCACGCGGGCGTAGGCCATCGGGAGCTCGACGTTGGCCTGGGCGCTCATCCGCGGGATCAGGTTGAACGACTGGAAGACGAAGCCGATCTTGCGGTTGCGGACGAGCGCCTGCGATTCGTCGGAGAGCTGCGCGACGTCGATCCCGTCGAGGACGTAACGACCCGTCGTGGGGACGTCGAGGCAGCCGAGGACGTTCATCAGCGTCGACTTGCCCGATCCGGACGCACCCATCACCGCGACGTACTCCCCGCGGTGCACCTGCAGCGTCACGTCGCGCAGCGCGCGGACCTCCGTCTCGCCCACGCCGTACGTCTTGCTCACTCCGCGCACGTCGAGGACGAGCGGGGTGACCCGGCTGGTGGCCTCCGTTGCCTCGGCCGGTGCGGCCACGTCGGGGTCGAGCCCGCGCGCCGCAGGCACCTCGATCGCCCAGCGGCGCTCGTCGGTCATCGTCAGCCTCCCGGACGGATGCCGCCGGGCGGACCACCCACGGCGCCGCCGCCGATCCCGCCGGGCACCGCGCCGCCGGGGAAGGCCGGGAAGTTGGTCGACCCGCCCGAGGTCGCGGTCGTGAGCAGGACCTGGTCGCCGACCGCGAGGCCCGAGGTCACCTCGGTGAACGAGTCACCGACCAGCCCCACCTCGATCCGTGTCGTGCGTCGGGACCCGTCAGCGGCGAGCGTCGTGACGGTCGAGCCCGACCCGTTCGTCGTGACCGTCGCCGACGGAACGACGACGACGTCGGTGACGGAGCCGGTCGTGATGCTCACCGACGCCGACTGGCCGAGCCGCAGCGCCTTCGGGACGGTGGCCAGCCGGACCACCGCACCGAAGGTGACCACGCTGTTCGACGCCGTACCCGTGGGGTCGATCGCGGTGATCGCGCCCTTCGCCGTGACGTCGGCCAGCGCGGGGAACGTCACCGTGGCCGCCTGGCGCACGGCGAGGTTGGCGACATCGGCCTCGGAGAAGGACACCGCCACCTCGAGCTTGGTGAGGTCGGCCACCACCACGAAGTCGCTCGACGTCGTGTCGCCCGCGGCTCCGGTGCCACCGGCCACGGAGCTGGACCCGACCCGCCCGTTGACCTCGAGCACCGTGCCGGCGATGGGTGCGCGCAGGATCGTCGCGGCCAGGGCGGTCGCGGCGTCGTCGACGGATGCCTGGGCCTGGAGCACCTGGCTCTCGGCCTGGAGCACCTGGGAGTCGCTGACCGTCGTGGTGCTCGCACCCGTCTGGGGGTCGGTCGTGGTGGTGCCGTCCTCGGCCGCGGACGAGCGAGGCCTCGGCGGAGGCGAGGTTGGCCCGGGCGAGGGCGAGCTGCCGCTTGGCGCTCGTGCGGTCGAGCATCGCGATCGTCTCGCCCTTGCGCACGGTGTCCCCGACCGCGACGAGCAGGGTCGCGACCGTGCCGGACGTCTCGAAGTTCGCCGCCACCTGCGACACCGCCTGCACCGTGCCGTCGGCCGTCACCGTGGCCTGCACCGACCCGGTGGTCACGGCGACCGTGCGCGTGGTGGCGCTCGTGGTGGAGGCGGCGTCGGCGGGGCGCAGGACGAGCAGCGCCCCGGCGACGAGGGCCACCACGAGGGCTGCCGCGAGGATCCCGTTGAGGAGCCACCGTCTGCGTGGGGAGGTCATGGGCCGACCGTGCGTGCCGAACCTGCCAGTTTCCTGGCAGGACGCTGTAGCCACGCTGCGAACGGTCCGGCGGTCGGCCCGCCTGCACATCTCTCGAGTTACACGTCGAAACCCCCGATTCGAGGCTCCGAATTGGGGGTCCGACGTGTAACTCGAGGACGGGCGAGAGGTCAGGAGCTGACGACCTCGACCGTGAGCGAGGCGAGCGCCTCGGGGTGCACGCGCACCTCGACCTTGTGCGAACCGACGGTCTTGATGGGCGCGAGGATCGTGACCTTGCGCTTGTCGACCGACGGGCCGCCCGCGGCGGTGATGGCGTCGACGACGTCGGAGACGGTCACGGCGCCGAAGAGGCGGCCGGTCTCGCCCGAGCGCGCCGGGAACCTTCACCTTGAGGTTCTCCAGCGAACCCTTGATCGCCTGGGCGTCGTCGAGGTCGCGGACCTCGCGGACGTCGCGGGCGCGCTTGATCTGCGCGACCTGCTTCTCGCCGCCCTTGGTCCACGCGGTCGCGAGACCGCGAGGGAGCAGGTAGTTGCGGCCGTAGCCGTCCTTGACCTCCACGACGTCGCCGGGGGCGCCGAGACCGTGGACGTCCTGCGTGAGGATGAGCTTCATGTCGTTGTCGCCTCCTTCGTCAGCGGGCGGTCGAGGTGTAGGGCAGCAGAGCGACCTCGCGGGCGTTCTTCACCGCGATGGCGACGTCGCGCTGGTGCTGGGTGCAGTTGCCGCTGACGCGACGGGCGCGGATCTTGCCGCGGTCGGAGATGTACTTGCGCAGCAGCGACGTGTCCTTGTAGTCGACGTGCGCGATCTTCTCCTTGCAGAAGACGCAGACCTTCTTCTTCGGCTTACGAAGAGCAGGCTTGGCCATCGTGGTGCTCCTTAGGTCGGGAGCCCGGCGTCATGCCGGGATGGGGTCGGGCTCGGGATCTCCCGTTCACCCGTCGTGGGCGCGCGGGGTCGTGCTGAAGGTCCGGGACTAGAACGGGGGCTCGTCGTAGGACGCGCCGCCACCACCGCCGCCGCCGCCGCCAGGATCCGCCACCTGCGGGAGCGTTGCCGCCGCCGCCGGAGTTGCCCGCCGGCGCTGGACGCCCACGGGTCGGAGGTGTCCTGGTTGCCGCCGAAGCCGCCGCCACCGCCGGAGCTGCCTCCGCCGAAGCCGCCGTCACCGCCGCCGGAGCGGGCCACCTTCGTGACCTTCGCCGTGGCGGTGCGCAGCGCCGGGCCGACGTCGTCGACCTCCATCTCGATCACGGTGACCTTGTTCGCCCTCGCGGGAGTCGTAGCGACCGCTGCTTGAGACGGCCGGTGACGATCACGCGGGTGCCCCGGGTGAGCGACTCGGCGACGTTCTCGGCGTACTGGCGCCACACGCTGCAGCGCATGAAGACCGGGTCGCCGTCCTTCCACTCGTTCGTGGTCTTGTCGAGGTAGCGCGAGTTGGACGCGACGGTGAAGCTCGCGACCGCGGCGCCGCTCGGCGTGAACCGCAGCTCGGGATCGTTGGTGATGTTCCCGACGATGGTGACGTTGATGTCGCCCTGGGCCATGGGGGTAACCGCCTCGAGTGGAAGGTGTGGGGTACGGACTGTGGCCGGACCTTACGGATGCGCTCCGACTCCCGCGGGGGAATCGGGCGCGGACTGTGCAGGACGCGCGGTCGGACGGCTCAGTGAGCGTCCGGGCGCATGACCTTCGTGCGCAGGACAGCCTCGTTGAGGTTGAGCTGACGGTCCAGCTCCTGCACCGCGGACGGGTTGCACGTGAGGTCGAGGATCGCGTAGATGCCCTCGGCCTTCTTGTTGATCTCGAACGCAAGGCGCCGACGGCCCCAGATATCGACCTTGTCGACGGACCCGCCGTCAGCCTTCACGACGTTGAGGAACGTCTCCAGGCTGGGAGCGACGGTCTTCTCCTCGAGATCGGGGTCGAGGATCACCATGACCTCGTAATGACGCATGCGTACCCACCTCCTCTGGACTTGGCGGCCACGGTCTCTCCGTGGCAGGAGGGTTGAAGCGTCACGCCAGGCTCACGACGCCCCAGGAGGGGCGGACGGACGAGCCGGGCACGTAGGCAGCAGGGTACCCGGCGGGGCCGCCGCGCCCCAAATGCCGCCGCACCCCTCGAGCACGGGAGCGCCGGCGAGGCCTCGCCCTACTCCCGAAAGGGTCGCCACCCGGCCCGGGAAGCGACCGTTTCGGGAGTAGGACCGGGAAGGGGCTGGGGGCGGCGCGGGCGGGCCTGCCCCACGCGCGGGACGGGCGGCCCCCCCGCGTGGGAGGAGCCGCCCGTCCGGCGTGCGCTGCCGGCTACGGCAGCGGGGTCGCGCGGTTCGGCGTCGGGCCGGTGACCGGGCTGTGCGCCGCCATGTAGGCGACGAACTCGTCGAGGTCGATGCCGCCACCCGTGCGGTTGGTGCCGTTCCGCAGCTCGACGAACGAGTCGCCGCCGTCGGCCAGGAACGAGTTCACCGTGACGCGGTACGACGCCGCCGGGTCGATCAGCACGCCGTTCAGCTTGAGCGTGGCCGGGTCGACGTGGCTGCCGAGGGCGGCACTCGCCGAGTAGGAGAACGTCAGCCCGGTGGAGATCCCGAGGTGCAGGAAGGACACCGTCGAGGCGCCGCCGCGGAACGCCCACTGCTGCTCGAGCACCGTCTTCACCTGGGCGCCCGTGAGGGTCATGGTGAGCAGCGTGTTGGCGAACGGCTGGACGGCGAACAGCTCGCCGTAGGTGACGACACCGTCGCCCTCGAGCGCCGTGCTCGACAGGTAGGACAGGTTGGCCCGGACCCCGCCGGGGTTCATCAGCGCGATCTGGGCGCCGTTCGCCAGGGTCCGCTCGAGCTGGGCGTCGGCGATGAGGTCGGCGAGGCTCGACTCTGTGTCGCGCGTGGTGCTGCGCGTGATGTCGCCGGTGATGGTGGCGACCTGCTCGTTGGCGATCGGCGCCGCCAGCGTCTGCCACTTCGCCACGATCGCGGCCAGCGTCGGGTCGGCCGTCGTCCGGTCGACCGGGCGGTTGACCGAGGTCACCGAGGAGCGGATGACGTCCTTGGTGCGCTTGTCGAGCTGCAGGTTCGTCTCCGTCACGAGGCGGCCGAACGACATGGCGCTCGTGACCTGGCGCGGGTTGCCGGCCGGGTCGGGGATCGAGCAGGTGTAGGGCTGGTGGGTGTGCCCGCTCACGACGAGGTCGATGCTCGGGTCGAGGTTCTGCGCGATCGACACGATCGGTCCGGAGATCGCCGCAGCACCGCCTGCGCTGTTGCAGGGGAAGTCGTACGCCGCTCCGCTCGGCGGGAGGCCGCCCTCGTGGATGAGCACGACGATCGCCTGGACGCCGCGCTTGCGCAGGTCGCGCGCGGCGAGGCCGGCGGTGACGACCTCGTCGTGGAAGTCGACGTTCGCGATGCCGGCCTGGGCGACGAGCTCGGGAGTGCCCTCGAGCGTCATGCCGATGAAGCCGACCTTCACGCCGTCGACCTCGGTGGTCCAGGTGGGCGGCAGGACGGTGCGGCCGGTGCGGCGCTCGAACCAGCTGCCGTAGTCGCGGGAGTGCTTGGGCTTGCGCACGCGGACGCCGTCCTTGTACGTCACGTTCGCGGCGAGCCAGCGGAAGTCCGCGCCGGAGTAGCCGTCCGCGTCGTAGCAGCCGTCGACCGGGCTGCAGCCGCCGTACTGCATGCGCAGCAGCTCGGGCACGCCCTCGTCGAACTCGTGGTTGCCGACGCTCGAGACGTCGAGCCCGAGGGCGTTGAGCGACTCCACGCTCGGCTCGTCCTTGAACAGTCCGGACACGATCGGGCTCGCACCGATGAGGTCGCCGGCGGCGACCGTGAGGCTGTTCTTCTTGCCGGTGCGCAGCGTCTGGAGCGCGGTGGCGAGGTACGCCGATCCGCCGTACGCCTCGGTCGTCGGCCGACCGGGCAGGCGCCCGTCGCTACCCGTGGGCGGCTCGAGGTGACCGTGGTAGTCGTTGAAGGACAGGATCTGCAGATCGACCGTCCTGGGCTTGTCGGGCTTCGACTTCGCCGACGCCGTGGTCGTCAGCCCGCCCGCTGCGAGCAGGGCGCCCGCCGTCCCGATGCCTACCAGAGCCAGTACCCGTCGATGCCGCATGTGCATGAGCTCACTCCCTCGCAACCGTGGCTGTGACCGCCACTCGGCGGTCGAGCGGCCCCGACCCTAGACACCGGGAACGGTTGCAGGTGCGGTCTTGGACAGAAGGCGGACGAGTCGGCGGGCGGCGCTCACCGTGGGTGACCGGTGGGATGATCACCGTGTGCGCATCGCCAGCTGGAACATCAACTCCGTCACCGTCCGCACCGACCGGCTGCTCGCCTGGCTGGAGTCGGCCGCGCCCGACGTCCTGTGCCTCCAGGAGCTCAAGGTCCCCACGGACGAGTTCCCGCACGAGGAGGTGCGCGCGGCAGGCTACGAGGTCGCCGCGCACGGCACGGGCCGCTGGAACGGCGTCGCGATCCTGTCTCGGGTCGGGCTCGAGGACGTCGTTCGCGACCTCCCGGGACAGCCCGCGTTCGACGGAGCGGTGGAGCCGCGCGCGATCAGCGCGCTCTGCGGCGGCGTGCGTGTCTGGTCGCTCTACGTGCCCAACGGGCGCACGGTCGACGACCCGCACTACGCCTACAAGCTCGAGTGGCTCGCCACGCTGCGCGACGTCGCGCGAGCCGAGCTCGGCACCGGCGTGCCGGTGGCGATCCTCGGCGACTTCAACGTCGCGCCCACCGACGCCGACGTCTGGGACATCACGAAGTTCGTCGACTCCACGCACGTCACTCCGGCCGAGCGA
The DNA here is from genome assembly GCA_963738455.1 of uncultured Actinomycetes bacterium. Classification (GTDB taxonomy): domain Bacteria; phylum Actinomycetota; class Actinomycetes; order S36-B12; family CAIYMF01; genus Longivirga. The sequence continues at coordinate 386,189 of CAVTWM010000008.1, read as the reverse complement.
GCGGCGGTCGCGGCGCTGGCCGACGTCGGTCTGGTCGAGGTGATGCCGCGCGCGCTGAAGTACGACGTGCCGTTCACGTTCTGGGACTACCGCCAGCTCGCCTTCCCGAAGAACACCGGCATGCGCATCGACCTCGTGTTCGGCTCGCCGTCGCTCGCTGCGGCGGTCACCGACGCCTACGTCGACCGCGACGCGCGCAAGCCCGGGGCGAAGGGCACCACGCCGCCCTCGGACCACGCCCCGGTCGTCGTCGACGTCACCCTCTGACCGTGGCGCGGTTGCACCGGTTCGCGGGCGATGCGTGCGGCGACGTCGTGACCGGACCATCCCGACCGGCAACGTAGGCTCCTCGGTCGTGCCCTCCACGTCGCCTCTCACCGTCCGCCGGATCACGGCCGACGAGCACCTGGCCTACGCCCGTGTGCGGGCCGAGCAGGGCGGATACTCGTTCCTGCAGCTGCCGAGCTGGGGCGCGGTCAAGGCGGAGTGGACGTCGGAGTCGCTCGGCTGGTTCGACGGCGACACCCTCGTGGGCGCAGGACTCGTGCTGCTGCGCCAGGTCCCCCGGGTCAAGCGGTTCCTCGCCTACCTGCCCGAGGGTCCCGACATCGACTGGACCGGCGAGCGCACCGGGCGCGAGCTCGTCGACTGGCTCGCGCCGCTCGCCTCGCACCTGAAGTCGGTGGGCGCGTTCGCCGTGAAGATGGGCCCCACCGTCGTCGTACGCCGATGGCACGCCGACTCCCTCAAGGCGGCGATCGCCGAGGGCACCGCGCTCCGGCTGCGCGACGTCGCGCCCGACGAGACGCACTCGCGCCGCGCTCGCGGTGGCCGACCGGCTGCGCGCGCTCGGGTGGTCGCAGAAGCCCGACACGGGCGCCGGGTTTCGGCGACGTCCAGCCGCGCTACGTCTTCCAGGTGCCGCTCTCCGGGCGCACCGAGGCCGACCTGCTCAGCGGCTTCAACCAGCTCTGGCGGCGCAACGTCAAGAAGGCCGAGAAGGCCGGCGTCGAGGTCGTGCACGGCGGGTTCGACGACCTTCCGGCGTTCCATTCGGTCTACGTCGAGACGGCGCAGCGCGACCGGTTCACCCCACGCGGGCTCGCCTACTTCCAGCGCATGTGGCGGGCCATGGAGTCCGAGGACCCGTCGCGCATCACGCTCTACCTGGCGCGGCACGAGGGCCGGGTGCTGGCCGCCACCACCCTGGTGCGCGTCGGGACGCACTCCTGGTACTCCTACGGCGCCTCGTCGAACGAGGGCCGCGACGTGCGCCCGTCCAACGCGATCCAGTGGGCGATGATCCGCGACTCCCTCGGCGCGGGGTGCGCCGTCTACGACCTGCGCGGGATCAGCGACACCCTCGACCCCACCGACCACCTCTTCGGGCTCATCCAGTTCAAGCTCGGCACGGGCGGCTACGCGCAGGAGTACCTCGGTGAGTGGGACCTGCGCCTGCGCCCCGTGATGGCCCGCGCCGTCGACGCCTACCTCGCGCACCGCTGACGCACCGCTCCACTCCACCTGTCAGCGAGTAACTGCCCGAAACCCTGGATTCACGGCACCGAAAACGGGGTTTCGGGCAGTAACTCGAAGACCCCGGCTACGGCCGTAGGTTGGGCGCATGACGTTCGTGGTGCACGTGGACGGCGCGCGCTGGCGGCGGCACACCGAGACGACCCGGGAGCTCGTGCGTACGGCGATCAGCGCCGGCACGCACGAGCACACCGACGGCGATCTCGTGCCCGTCGCCAAGGGAAACGGCTACGGCCTCGGCTCCGCGCGCCTGGCGGCGGAGGCGTCGCGCCTCGGGCTCACCCGCGTCGCGGTCGGCACCGTGTTCGAGGCGGTCGAGCTCGCACCGGCGTACGACGGGGACCTCCTCGTGCTCACCCCGTTCGAGCCGGCGGACCGAGTCGCCGCCGACGCGTGGGCGGAGCTCGCGTCGCGGTCCGCACGCCGCGCGCATCCTGCGCACCGTGTCCTCGCGCGCCGCCTGGGACGCGCTCGTCGCCGGCCCAGGACCGGTGCGGGTGGTGCTCGAAGCGCTGACGTCGATGGGTCGCTTCGGCCTGACCGCCGACGACGTCCTCGAGCTGCTCGCGGAGCCGAGCACGCTCGACGCGATCACCGCCGGGCGGATCCGACTCGAGGGACTCGCCCTGCACCTCCCGCTCACGCAGCCCGGCGAGCTGCACCGGTCGGTCCCCGGGGCGCGCTGGCGCGACTCCGCGGTCGCCCCCGCGCCTCCGGCCGGCTCGTCCGGTCGCGTCCGCGAGGCGCTCGTGTGGGGTCTCGGGTGGCAGCAGGCTCTCGCCGACCTGTCGCAGCGCGTCACGGGTACCGCTGACACCGAGGCGATCTCGGCCATCACGTCCGCCGCCGCGCTCTGGGTGAGCCACCTCGACGACCGCGAGCTCGGCAGCCTCCGCGCCGCGCTGCCCGACATCGCGCTGTACGCGCGGATCGGCACCCGCCTGTGGCTCGGCGACCGAGGTGCGCTGCAGGCACGCGGCACCGTGCTCGCCGTGCACATGGTGGAGCGCGGCGAGACGAGCGGCTACCGCCAGCGTCGGGCGCCTCGCGCGGGGGCCGTGCTCGTCGTCGGAGGCGGTACCGCGCACGGCGTCGCCCTGGAGGCACCGTCACCGGTCGCGTCCGCGCGCCAGCGGGCGGTCGCAGCGGGCTCGGGCGTCCTCGAGGCGGCAGGCCGCTCCCTCTCGCCGTTCCACGTCGGCGGGAAGCAGCGCTGGTTCGCCGAGCCCCCGCACATGCAGGTGTCGCTCGTGCGGGTCCCGCAGGGGGTGCCGCTGCCGCAGGTCGGCGACGAGATCGACGTCGACGTCCGCCTCACCACGATCCACCCCGACCGCGTCCTCGGCCTGGACCTGTAGCTCCCCGGACGGCCCGGTCACGCCCAGCCCGTCCTCGAGTTACTGCCCGAGACCCCGGATTCAGGTGCTCGAACTGGGGGTTTCGGGCAGTAACTCGCGGACCTCGGCGTCGGCGGGCGCGTCGGCGTCCGGGTCGGGGTCGGGGTCGCGGTGCAGGTCGGCGATCCAGCGGGTGTCGGGGGCGCCGTCGAGGACGCCGCCACCCGGGTCGTCGGTGTGGTCGGGGTGGCCGTCGCTGCGGATCGGGTCGTGCTCGGGCCGGAGGATGTCGCGCACGACCATCCCGGCGAAGTACGCCGTCGCTGCGACGTGCACGACGATCGCGACGAGGTACCAGCCCTCGGGCAGGCCCTTCTCCTCCGTGCCGTACTGCAGCAGGAAGCACCAGATCGCCGCGAAGTAGACCACCTCGCCGGCCTGCCAGACGAGGAAGTCGCGCCAGCGCGGACGCGCCAGGGCGGCGAGCGGGATCAGCCACAGGACGTACTGCGGCGAGTACACCTTGTTGGTGAGGCAGAACGCGGCGACGACGAGGAACGCGACCTGCGCGTAGCGGGGACGCCGACGCGCGAGGACGATCAGCCCCGCGACGCCGAGGCAGAGCAGCATGAGGAGCCCGACCGCGACACCGTTGAGCGCCTCGGGCGGCACGGGATGGCCGACGACCTGCAGCGCGTACCAGATCGAGCCCCAGTCGGCGCCGCGCGTGGACGAGAACGTGTAGAACTCCGACCAGCCGTCGGGGTTGAGCAGGTAGACCGGCACGTTGACGAGCGCCCACGCCCCGGCGGCGCCCGCGACCGTGACCCAGAAGGCGCGCATCCGGCCAGATCGCAGGCAGAGCAGGAGCAGCGGACCGAGCAGGAGCAGCGGGTAGAACTTCGCCGCGACGGCGAGTCCGAGCAGGACGCCCGCCCAGCCGGGCCGCTTGCGCGACCAGAGCAGCATCGACACGGACGTGAGCGCGACCGCGAGCAGGTCCCAGTTGATGAGCGAGCACAGCACGACGCCGGGGGCGAGCGCGACCATCGCCGCGTCCCACGGCCGACGGCGGACCGTGAGCGCCGTCGCCACCACGGTCACGAGCAGGGCGATCAGGAGCAGCAGCGCGTTCCAGTCGAAGAACTGCAGGGCCCGGTCCGACGCCGCCCCGCTCGTGCCGGTGAGCCACGACGCGACCTGCATGAAGAACCCGGTGAGCACGGGGTACTCCAACGGCGGGCCCTGCCCGTCACCGGTCTGGATGTAGGGCAGCCACCCGTCGGCGAATCCGCGCAGCTCGTAGAGGTAGGGGATGTCGGAGTAGCACAGCCGCGTGTAGCGGGCGTCGCCGCCGAAGGCCTCGGCGTGGCAGGGCAGCTTCGCGAGGTAGCCGAGGGTGTAGGCGCTCGCGCCCATCACGACGAGGACGCGCAGCGGGGTCCACCACCCGGTGAACCCGCGGACGCGGGCGCCGAGGCGGCCCCCGATCCGTTCGGTCGCGTCGGCGACGAGCGGGTCGTTGTCCGCGGGTCGCACGTCGGCGTCGGTCTCCTGCACGGGGGTCATCGTGCCGTACGCCGATGACGGATCGGCGCGCTGTCACCGACACGCGCATCGCGAGGGGACGTCATCGCCGGCGGCTACGGCGACGCGCCCGCCGCCGCCGGGCTGGCGGCCGCGCTCGCGGTTGCCGCCGGCGACGGGGAGAGCGACGGGTCGGGCGTCGCGGACGGGGTCGGGGTGGCGGACGGCGTCGCGGAGGGCGTGGCCGAGGGCGTCGCGGACGGGGTGGCCGACGGGGTGGCGCTCGGGGTCAGGCTCGGGCTCGGCGTCAGGGTCGGGCTCTCGCTCACCGACGGGCTCGGTGTCGCGGTGGGGAACAGGGTCGGCGTCACGAACCTCTCGACCGGCTCGCCCTCGAGCGCGCCGCTCATGAACGCCGTCCAGATCCGCGCCGGGAACGAGCCACCGGTGACGGAGTTGAGCCCGCCCACGCCGCTGAGCGACACGGGATCGCCGTCGTCGCCGTCCTTCACGAACATCACGGCCGCGGCGAGCTGCGGCGTGTAGCCGGCGAACCAGGCGGACTTGTTGTCGTTCGTCGTGCCGGTCTTGCCGGCGGCCGGGCGGCCGAGGCCGCGCGCCGTCTAGCCGGTGCCGTCGGTGACCACCTTCGCGAGCGCGAAGTTCACGGTGTCGGCGACGTCGGAGGAGAACACCTGCCTCGGCGTCGGGTCCAGCTCGAAGAGCACGCCGCCGTTGGGGCCGCGCACCTCGATGACCACCGTGGTCTGGATCTGCGCACCGCGCGCGGCGAACGTGGCGTAGGCGCTGGCGATGTCGATGACGTGCGGCGACGCGACCCCGAGGGCGACCGTGCGCACCGGGAGGACCTCGACGCTCTCCGGGATGCCGGCGCGCCGCGCGGCGTCGGCGACCGCGTCGTAGCCGACCTCCTTCGAGAGCGCGACGTAGACGGAGTTGACCGACTGCTCGGTGGCCGTGAGCAGGGTGATCTGCCCCCACGACTTGTCGCCGTAGTTGATCGACCTTGTAGCCGTCGATCGCGACGCCGTTGTTGCCGTTCCACATCGAGTCGAGCGCCATGCCCTTCTCGATGCCGGCGGCGAGGGCGAACGGCTTGAAGGTCGAGCCGGCCTGGCCGATCGCCTGCGTGGCGTTGTTGATCTGGCTCGTGATGAAGTCCGCGCCGCCGTACATCGCGACGACCTCGCCGGTGCCGGGTCGTACGGCGGCGAGCCCGATCCGCAGGCCCTCGGTGCCGCTGTGGGCGACTCCTCCTTGACCGCCGCCACCGCGGCCGCCTGCGCCTCGCGGTCGAACGTCGAGATCACGCGGAGTCCGCCGCGGTTGAGCTCGTCCTCGGTGATGCCCTTGTCCGCGAGCGCGCGTGCGCACCGCGTCGAGCAGGTAGCCGTTCGGGCCGCCGAAGCGGTTCGCCGGGCGCTTCTCCTTGAACTTGGGGAAGACGGCGGCCGCCTTCTGCGCCGGCGTGATCCAGCCCTTCTCGACCATGCCGTCGAGGACGTAGGTCCAGCGGCCCTGGAGCTTCTCGAGGTTGTTCTCGGGGGAGTAGCCGCCGGGCGAGCGGATGATCGCGGCGAGCGCCGCGGCCTGACCGAGGTCGAGGTCGCTGACGGACCTCCCGAAGTACTGCTGCGACGCGACCTCGATGCCGTAGGCGCCGCGGCCGAAGTAGATGGTGTTGAGGTAGTCGCTGAGGATCTGGTCCTTCGAGACCGTCGTCTCGAGCTTGACCGCGAGCAGCAGCTCCTTCACCTTGCGCTTGAACGTGCGCTCCTGCGTGAGGAACGCGTTCTTCGCGTACTGCTGCGTGATCGTCGACCCGCCCTGGACGTCGCCGCCGGAGACGTTGTTCCAGATGGCGCGGGCGATGCCCTTGGGGGAGAAGCCGCCGTGGTCGTAGAAGTCGCGGTCCTCCGCGGCGAGGACCGCGTGCTGCACGTCGAGCGGGACGTCCTCGAGCGGGACGTTGATGCGGTTCGCGTCGCCGAGACGGCCGAGCTCGGTCGTGCCGTCGCTCCAGTAGACGATCGTGGTCTGCGCGGTGGCCACCTCGTTGGGAGCCGGCACCTCGGTGCGCGACACCAGGAGGATGAACGTGCCCACCACCGCGAGCAGGCCGAGGACGGCGACCGAGAGCACCTGGCGCCACGAGGGCAGCCAGTGGCGCACACCGGTGCGACCGGCGCGCGGGTAGTCGATCCTCACGTGGACATCCTCGGGGGAAGGGGCGTTGACGGGTCGGTTCCCGCAGCGTCGCCTGCAGGTGCGACGTCTGACGACCGTCGCAGGTTTCGGCCCCAGACCGGAAATCCGCGCCGTGTGGCGCGTCTCTCATGCCCGCGGGGCGCGGGCGGAAACGTGTCGCCCGCCACCCGTCGCCGCCGCCAAGATCACGAGTTGCGGACGGAATCGTGCAGTTGAACTGCCTTGATCACCCCTAGAGGGAGATCTGGGCAGCGGGTGGGGTCAGTCGAGGAGGTCGGCGGGCTTGCGGAGGGGGCGCCGCGGGACGCCGTCGCCGAGGACGTAGGACAGCGTGAGGTGGTTCCAGCCGCAGCCGGTGCAGACCTCGACGACGTACACGCGGAACTGGCCGTGCTCGTAGGCCATCACGGGCAGCTCGGCGGAGCCCTTGACGCGACCGGAGTAGGGGCCGAGCTCGTCGCCGAACACGTACGTGACGTGCACGAGCTCGGTCACCCGGCACATCGGGCAGGGCCGCTCGGTGGCCTCGCCGTGGTGCTTCGCCGCGCGCAGCAGGTAGGGGTCGGCGTCGCAGTGGTCGTCGCGGGCGAAGGCGTCGCCGCCGGCGATGCGCTCGAGCACGCCGCGCCGGGTGAGCCCGTAGTCGACGACGGACCGCGGCCGGGCCGGGTCGGCGACCACCTCGGCCGGGGGCAGAGGCGCGCGCGCGGGCTCCGCGGGCCGCGCCCCGCGGATGCGGGCCGCCCGATGGCTCTGGTGCCGCGGCGTCGCCATGGGGAAAGCCTAGGGGCAACGGCGATGCCCGCTGCGGGCGTCGCGCCCGCCGCGTCGGCGGGAAGCGCGAGGCGCGACACGGGAGGCGGGAGGCGTGCGGCACGAGGCGCGCACGGGAGGCGCGACGCGGGCGGCGCGACGCGGGCGGCGTGCGGAACAGGGCCCCTGTTTGCCTCGCGTTCATCTTCGACGTAGTGTGCATCGCTATATCGGTTCGATACATCGGTGAGCACGAAGGAGGGGCTCGATGTCCCCGCGCCCGGCAAGCGGAGCGGTGTCCTCGAGTTCGCCGTCCTCGGGCTCCTCCACGAGTCCCCGATGCACGGGTACGAGCTGCGCAAGCGGCTCACCGGCGTGCTCGGCACGTTCCGCGCGCTCTCCTACGGCTCGCTCTACCCGTGCCTGAAGGACCTCGTGGCCCGCGGCTGGCTCATCGAGGACACCGACGGAGCGCCTGCCGGCCCGAGCCTCTCGGGGCGTCGCGCGCGCATCGTCTACCGCCTCACCGCCGAGGGCAAGGAGCACTTCCAGGCCCTGATCGGCGAGGCCGGGTCCCGACACGTGGGAGGACGAGCGCTTCGGCGTCCACCTGGCGTTCTTCGGCCGCACCGAGGCCTCGGTCCGCCTGCGCATCCTCGAGGGACGCCGCTCCCGGCTCGAGGAGCGCCTCGACGCGCTGCGGTCGTCGCTCGCGCGGACCCGCGAGCGCCTCGACAGCTACACCCTCGAGCTGCAGCAGCACGGGCTCGACAGTGTCGAGCGCGAGGTGCGCTGGCTCGACGAGCTCATCGCGCACGAACGAGAGCAACCACCACAGGAGTCACGGCAGCCCCGTCGGGGCACCCGGTGAACACCAGGACCGGGGCCGGCCACAAGCCGTCCGCCCACGGTGAATGAGAGAGGAATCCCGATGGGTTCGGTTCGCGTAGCCATCGTCGGCGTGGGCAACTGCGCCTCGTCGCTCGTCCAGGGCGTCGAGTACTACAAGGACGCCGACCCGAGCGCCAAGGTCCCCGGCCTGATGCACGTCCAGTTCGGCGACGTACCACGTCCGCGACGTGGAGTTCGTCGCCGCGTTCGACGTCGACGCCAAGAAGGTCGGCCTGGACCTCGCCGACGCGATCGTCGCCAGCGAGAACAACACGATCAAGATCTGCGACGTGCCGCCGACCGGCGTCACCGTGCAGCGCGGCCACACCTACGACGGTCTCGGCAAGTACTACCGCGAGATGATCACCGAGTCCGACGACGAGCCGGTCGACGTCGTCGCGACGCTGCGCAAGGCGCAAGGTCGACGTCCTCGTCTGCTACCTGCCCGTCGGCTCCGAGCACGCCGCGAAGTTCTACGCGCAGTGCGCCATCGACGCCGGCGTCGCGTTCGTCAACGCCCTCCCGGTCTTCATCGCCGGCACCCCCGAGTGGGCGAAGAAGTTCGACGACGCCGGCGTGCCGATCGTCGGCGACGACATCAAGTCGCCAGGTCGGCGCGACCATCACGCACCGCGTGCTCGCGAAGCTGTTCGAGGACCGCGGCGTCACCGTCGACCGCACCTACCAGCTCAACGTCGGCGGCAACATGGACTTCATGAACATGCTCGAGCGCGAGCGCCTGGAGTCGAAGAAGATCTCGAAGACCCAGTCGGTCACCTCGCAGCTGCGCGAGGAGATCGCGCCCCGCAACGTGCACATCGGCCCGTCCGACTACGTCGCGTGGCTCGACGACCGCAAGTGGGCGTTCGTGCGCCTCGAGGGCCGCAACTTCGGCGACGTCCCGCTGTCGCTCGAGTACAAGCTCGAGGTGTGGGACTCCCCGAACTCCGCCGGCATCATCATCGACGCGATCCGCGCCGCGAAGATCGCCATGGACCGCGGCATCGGCGGCCCGATCCTGTCGGCGTCGTCGTACTTCATGAAGAGCCCGCCGGAGCAGTACTCCGACGACGAGGCGAAGACGGCCGTCGAGGCCTTCATCGCCGGCGAGATCGAGCGCTGACCTAGTCACCACCCGCGCGCACGCACGACCAGCACGACCCGACGAACGACGAAGGCCGGGCCCTCGGGGGTCCGGCCTTCGTCGTTGCCGTCGCCGAACACCGGTACCGTCCCGGGCATGGCCGAGAACGGGGTGGGGGCTCCGCGAGATCCTCGGCGTCCGCGGCTTCCGCCTGCTCCTCGGGGCTCGGCTCTCGGGCCAGCTCGGCGACGGCCTGCTGCAGGCCTCGCTGGCCACGTTCGTCCTGTTCTCCCCCGAGCGGCAGCCGACGGCGGCCAAGGTCGCGGTCGCCTTCGCGATCCTGCTGCTGCCCTACTCGCTCATCGGCCCGTTCGCCGGCGTGCTCCTCGACCGGTGGCGGCGCCGCACCGTGCTCGTGTGGGCCAACCTGCGCGCGCCGTGCTCGTCGTGGGGCTCGCGGCGGTGGTGGCCTCGGGGCGTGACGACGTCGTCCTCGCGCTGTCCGTGCTCGTCGTCCTCGGCGTCAACCGCTTCATCCTGGCCGCGCTGTCCGCGGGCCTGCCCCACGTGGTGGTGGGTCGCCACCTCGTCACCGGCAACGCGCTCGCCCCCACCGCCGGCACGGTCGCGTCGGTGGTCGGCGGCCTCGCCGGTGTGGCGATCCGGCAGGCCACCGGCGGGGGCGACACCGGCTCCGTGATCGTCCTCGCGTGTGCCGTCTGCGCCTACGTGGTCGCGTCCTCGGTGGCCACGCGTCTCGCGCCGGCCGAGCTCGGACCGGACGCGGACGCCGAAGCCGACACCGTCCGCAACGTCGTGAGCGGCATGGTCGCCGGCGTCCGGCACCTCGCCGCCCGACGTCCGGCGGCGCGGGCGATCGGCCTGGTCATGGTCCACCGGCTGATCTTCGGCATCGCGGTGGCGCTCGCGGTCCTGCAGTCGCGCGGGGCGCTGCACCCCGACGACCCCGAGGCGGCGATCTACGCCCTCACGCTCACCACGGCCGCCGCCGGGCTCGGCGCGTTCCTCGGCGCGGTGTCGACCCCCCGGTCCTCGCGACGCTTCGGCGCGGTGCGCTGGTCGGCGTCGGCGCTCGTCGTCGGCGTGACGATCGGCGCCGCGGGGGTGGCCACCGGCACCCTCCCCGGTCTGCTCGTGGAGGGCCTGTTCGTCGGGTTCGCGGGTCAGGCCGTCAAGGTCTGCTCCGACACGATCGTCCAGGAGGACGTCGACGACGACCGGCGCGGCCGCGTGTTCGCGCTCTACGACGTCGGCGTCAACGTCGCCATCGTCGTCGGCCTCACCGCCGCGGCCTTCGCCGCACCGCCGAACGGGGTGTCGCCGGCCATCTCCGCGTCGATGGCTGCGATCGCGGTTCTCGGTGCGTGGTGGGCGCTCTCGGCCGAGCGGCGCGACCCGGCGCGCGCCTACGCCGCTGATCCGATCGCCATCCCCGGCAGCGACTGAGGTCTAGGGTCGTCGTGGCCCTCCGACGAAAGGCAACGACATGTCCGCCGACACCCCCGAGGACGTCGACGCCCTCAAGGCACGCATCGCCGAGCTCGAGCAGAGCGGTGGCAAGCGCCGCTTCGACGGGCGCGGGTTCGGCGCCTGGGCGATCTTCATCGTCGCGGCGCTGCTGTTCCCGCTCGCGCTCACCGCGTTCTGGGGCCAGCGCACCCTGACCGACACGGAGCGGTTCGTCGCCACGGTGGCCCCGCTGTCGGAGGACCCGACGATCCAGAACGCCGTCGCGGACACCGTCAGCGCCGCGATCATCAAGAACCTCGACGCGGAGACCCGGGTGAGCGAGCTGCTCGCCGACAACCCCAAGCTCGCCCTGCTCGCCGGCCCGATCGCCAACGGGGTCAACGGGTTCATCGAGCGCGAGGTCGACGAGTTCATGGCGAGCGACACGTTCGCCTCGATCTGGGTGGCCATCAACACACGGCTGCAGCAGGCCCTCGTCGCGGCGCTGTCGAACGAGCCGTCGGGAGCCGTGACGATCCAGGGCGACCAGGTCGTGCTCGACACCGGTGACCTCATCGAGATCGTCAAGCAGCGCCTCGTCGACCGTGGGCTGTCCTTCGCCGCCAACATCCCCGTGCCCCCGCGCCTCGACCGCGAGGTGGTGCTGCTCACCTCGCCGCAGCTGGAGCGGGCGCGCGCCGCTTACGCGATCGGACAACCAGTCGCGCAGTGGCTTATCTACGTCGTGCTGCTCATGTTCGTCGCCGCCATCCTCGTCTCGCGGCGCCGCGGGCGCATGATCATGGCGACGGGGCTCGCGCTCATCGCCGGCGGCCTGGTGCTGCGCCTCGCGATGGCCTGGGGCGACAGCGAGCTGCAGCTCACCCTGCAGGACACCCCGTTCGCGCTGGCCGAGTCGGCGTTCTTCACGATCCTCACGTACTTCCTGCTCAACGCCATCCGCGCCGCCTTCGTGCTCGGGCTGGTGCTGGCGGTCGTCGGCTGGTTCGTCTCGGGCACGTCGTCGGCCGTGCGCACCCGCGCGATGCTGTCCGGCGTGCTGTCCGGCGCCGGCACCCGCGCGTCCGACAGCCCGGTGGGCGAGATCGGCGTGTTCTTCGCCCGCACGCGCACGTTCTGGCGAGCCCTCATCATCGGCGTCGCCGTCGCCGTGCTCCTGCTCTCCGGCTCGATCACCGGGTCCCTCATCCTGTGGACCACGCTGATCTCGGTGCTCGCGCTCGTGCTGGTCGAGTTCCTCGCCGCTGCCGGCGGGGCGAACGCCGCGCGGGTCGCGGACGGCGACCCCGACGCCGAGCCGCCCTCGGCCGACACGAGCGCCGAGGCCGTCGACGCCGCCGGACACTGAGCGGTCCCGCGGCTCATGAGCGAGGGTCCGGGGCGGTGGTCGTCCGCGGTCGCCGGCGGCCGAGCCAGGTCCCAGCGGCTGCTGACCGCGGCCGACGAGACGGCGGTAGGGCGGCTCTGGCAGCGGTTGCTCGAGATGGAGTTCGTCGACCGTTCCGTGGCGCTGGCCGCCAAGGCCTTCGTGTCGCTCTTCCCGATGCTCATCGTGGCCGCGGCGCTCACTCCCGAGGTGGTCCGCGAGTCCATCCTCACGTCCCTCGCGACGCGGTTCGGGTTCGCCGGTGACTCGCTCGAGCTCGTCCGCTCGGCGTTCGCCCAGCCGGACCAGGTGCGTTCCGCCACCGGTGTCCTGGGTCTCGTCCTCACGCTGCTGTACGCCGTGTCGTTCACCACCGCGCTGCAGCGCGTCTACCTGCGGGCCTGGCGCAGACCCGCGCGCGGCGGCCTGCGCGACAAGCGGCAGGGGCTGATCTGGCTGGCGTCCGCACTGGCCCTCATCGCGGTGATCGGGTCCGTCGCCCGGGTCCTCACCGGCCCGCCCGGCACGGTCTTCACCCTCGTCCTCGGCCTGGTCGGCTCGTCGACGCTGTGGTGGTGGACGGCGCACACGCTGCTGCGCGGGCACGTGCGCTGGCGGCCGTTGCTGCCCACGGCGCTCGCCACGGGGTTCGGGGCCGGCCTCTACTCGGTCGCGGCCTCGGTCTGGATGCCACGCGTGCTGGAGAACAACGTCGCGCAGTTCGGCTTCATCGGCGTCGCGCTCTCGTTCGTGACCTGGTTCGTCGGCTTCGCCTTCGTCCTCGTCCTCGGTGCAGCGCTGGGCCCGGCGCTGGCGAGCGGGACCGGCTCGGTGGCGACCTGGCTGCGGGGGGAGGCCGGGACGGTGCTCGTCGACGGCGCTCCGCCGGAACTGCCCGGACCGGCGTCGCCGCCGCGGCTGCGGGACCTCCTCCGGGGGTCGCTCAGCGACCAGAGCGAGCTCAGCGAGGGCTGAGCGTGTCGCCACCCGGCTCCCGGCGGCGTCAGCCCGGCTCGCCCGGGCGGCCGGCCGGTTGGGGCCCCCCTGGCCCCCGCCTCGCCTCGGAGATCCCGCGACCCGATCTGCGACAGTGCTCCGACCGGCGACAGCATCGAGCGCCCGCCGGGAGGTCCGACGAGCGCTCGATGACGTGCTGGGTGCCGGCGTCACCGGCGGGTGATCAGTGGTGCGAGCCGTCCGGACGGGTCGCGGCGAGGCTGACGACGCCCACCGCCACCAGGGCGGCTCCGAGTAGGACCAGCAGCGTCACGCTGGCCCCGGTGACGGGGATGCTGCTCGGGTTGTCGGGCGGCGTCGAGGTCGCGGTCGCCGGGTCCGTGGGTGGCGTCGTCGTCGTGCTCGGGGTCTCGCTGCCCGGGTCGGTCGGGGTGCCGGTGTCGGTCGGCGTGCTCGTCTGGGTCGCCGTGCTCGTCTCGGTCGGCGTGCTCGTGACGGTCGAGGTGCTCGACTCGGTCGGCGTGCTCGTGACGGTCGAGGTGCTCGACTCGGTCGGCGTGCTCGTGACGGTCGAGGTGCTCGACTCGGTCGGCGTGCTCGTGACGGTCGAGGTGCTCGACTCGGTCGGCGTGCTCGTCTCGGTCGGAGTGCCCGTCTCCGACGGCGAGTGCGAGTACGACGGCGAGTGGGAGTTGGACGGCGAGTGCGAGTTCGACGGGCTCGGCGTCTTCGTGTGCGACGGGGAGTGCGAGTCGGACGGGCTCGGCGAGTGCGTGTACGACGGCGAGTGCGAGTGGGACGGGCTCGACGACGAGGAGTGCGACGGCTTCCCGGACTCGGACTCCGACTCCGACTCCGACGAGGAGTGCGACGGCTTCGAGGAGGAGTGCGAGGGCTTGGTGGTGGGGGTGCCCGACTCGTGGCCGCTGGAGGTGGGGTAGCAGACGGGGGTGACCGAGGAGCCCGACGACGCCGAGGCGAGCGCCACGAACGGCGCCGCGGCGAGCCCGACACCGAAGATCGTGAGGAACGCCGCGACGGTCACGCTGATCCGAGCGCGCGGGCGGGCGAGCTCCGGGGCGGGCATCGCGTGCGACGTCGGGTCCGGCTTGGCATGCGACGTCGGGTCGGGCTTGGCGTGCTCGGGGAACACGCGCAGGTGCGACGTGGGGTCAGGCTTGATGTGGCGCGTGGGTCGACGGCTCATGACGTTCCTCTACGGACCGGGCTGAGCGCCCGGCATCGGCACAGGACAATCAAGGCCGGGCTCACCACTGGCTCTCCGCAACCATCGTCCCGCGAACGGGACAGGTGACCGTGACGTGCGGTCGCGGGTCAACGCCTCCTCGATCCGCGAGGCCCGACGGGCTCCGCGACCCAGCGTGGTGTTGACCCACCCCAGGCGTTCGGAGGCTAGTGGAGCCTCGGCCGTGGGCCAATCGGGTGACGTCGACGTCACCCCATCGGGTGACCTGGAGCCTCCTGGCCTCGACGCGGGGCCGGGAGGTCCCTATCCTGCCCCGACGCGCTGCGTCAGCGCGCCGCCCACCAGGCACTGAGTTCCGCCTCCGCCTCGGCGTCCGTCATCGGGCCGCGGTCGAGCCGGAGCTCAAGCAGGAACGAGTACGCCGCACCCACGTCCCGACCGGGCGGGATGCCGAGGATCTCCATGATGCGGTTGCCGTCGAGAGCGGGACGGATCGCGGCGAGCTCCTCCTGCTCGGACAGCCGCGCGATCCGCTCCTCGAGGTCGTCGTAGGTGCGGGCGAGCTTGTCCGCCTTGCGCCGGTTGCGCGTGGTGCAGTCGGCGCGCGTGAGCTTGTGCAGGCGGTCGAGCAGGTCGCCGGCGTCCCGGACGTAGCGGCGCACGGCCGAGTCGGTCCAGTCGCCGTCGCCGTAGCCGTGGAAGCGCAGGTGCAGCTCGACCAGCTTCGACACATCGTCGATGTCCGACGTCGAGAACCGCAGCACCTGCATGCGCTTGCGCGTGATTCGCGCCCCGACCATCTCGTGGTGGTGGAACGAGACGCCGCCGTCGTCCTCGAAGCGACGCGTGCGCGGCTTGCCGACGTCGTGCATCAGGGCGGCGAAGCGCAGCACGAAGTCCGGACCGCTGACCGGCTCGTGGGTGGACTCGAGCGCGATCGCCTGCTCGAGGACGATGAGCGTGTGCTCGTAGACGTCCTTGTGACGGTGGTGCTCGTCGACCTCGAGCGCCAGCGCGGGCAGCTCGGGCAGCACCAGCGCTGCCAGGCCCGTCGACACCAGCAGGGCCAGCCCCGCGCGCGGCGCCCTACCGAGCACCAGCTTGACGAGCTCGTCGCGGACCCGCTCCGCCGAGACGATCGCGAGGCGTCCGCTCATCGCGGTCATGGCGGTGACGACCTCGGGCGCGACGGCGAAGCCCAGCGACGACGCGAACCGTGCCGCCCGCATCATCCGCAGCGGGTCGTCGGTGAAGGAGTCCTCGGGCGTCCCCGGTGTCCGCAGCACCTGGGCCGCGAGGTCGTCGAGACCGCCGTGCAGGTCGACGAACTCGAGCGAGGGCAGCCGGACGGCCATCGCGTTCACGGTGAAGTCGCGCCGCACGAGGTCTTCGGCGAGAGAGTCGCCGTAGCTCACCTCGGGCTTGCGCGACTCGCGGTCGTAGGCCTCGGCGCGGTAGGTCGTGATCTCGAGCTTGTGCTCGCCCTTGCGCACCCCGACCGTGCCGAATGCGATCCCGACGTCCCAGGTGGCGTCGGCCCAGCCGGCCACGAGCTCGAGCACGCGCTCGGGCCGGGCGTCGGTGGTGAGGTCGAGGTCGTCGCCGAGCCGACCGAGCAAGGCGTCGCGCACCGGGCCACCGACGAGCGCCAGCTCGTGCCCGGCCGCGCTGAAGAGCTCGCCGAGCTCCACAGCGACCGCCGCGTGCGAGCGCAGCGCGACCACCGCGGCGTCGACGAGCGCGGTCGAGCCGGTCGTCGGCCGATCGGGTGCGGGGGTGTCGGTGGGCACGTCGCGACAGCCTAGGCGTCCCCGGGCGCGGCTATCCTCCGTGTATGTCCGGCTCACCTCGCCCCGCACCTCCCGCGGGCGGGAGGCCAACCCCTCGCACGCCGCCGCCACGCCTCGCGCGCGTCGACGAGACCAGCGCCGGCGGCCTCGTGGTCGATCGTCGCGAGGGCGTGGCCCGCGCCGCGCTGATCGCCCGGCACGACCGCCGCGGCCGCCTCGTCTGGTCGCTCCCCAAGGGCCACCTCGAGCCCGGCGAGACGCCGGAGGACGCCGCGATCCGCGAGGTCGAGGAGGAGACCGGTATCCGCGGGACCGTGCTGGCGCCCCTGGGCACCATCGACTTCTGGTTCGTCGCCGAGCAGCGCCGCGTCCACAAGACGGTCCACCACTTCCTCCTCGAGGCCACGAGCGGCGAGCTGTCCGACGCCGACATCGAGGTGGTCGAGGTGGCGTGGGTCCCGCTCACCGACGTCCACGACCGGTTGGCCTACGCCGACGAGCGACGCCTCATCGAGCGGGTCGACACCCTGCTCGCCGGCGACGCCAGGGCCGAGGGCGGCACCGCCGGATGATCGGTCGCGCAGCGGCGCGCCGGGGGGTCGCGCTCGCGGCTGCGCTCCTCGCCGGCGTCACGTTCCCCCTCGTCGGGCCGGGTGCCCAGGGCGCGGTGCGCATGGCCGACCCACCCGGCGGGGTCGCCGTCACGCTGACCCGGCAGGCGCCTGCCGCTCCGGTGGCCGGTGACACCCTCACCCTCGCCGGGCGCGTCGCGAACCTCACGGGAGCCGTCGTCACCCGCGTCCAGGTGCGGTTGCGCGTGTCCCCCACCCCGGTGCGCAACCGGGTCGAGCTCGGCGCGATCCTCGCGGGCGAGGCCGGCCGGACCGGGATCGCCGTCGACTCCACCCTCGTCACGGTCGCGGAGACGCTGGCGCCGGACTCCACGGCCACCTTCACGATCGCGGTGCCCGTCGACGATCTCGACCTGCCGGCGGGGGCCGCCGTGGTGGTGCTCGGCGTCGAGTCGCTCGGCGACGTCGCCGACGACGGGCTCGACAGCACGCAGACCGGGTTCACCCGCACGTTCCTGCCCTGGTTCCCGGCGGACTCGCCGGTGGCGCCCACCCGGCTCGTCTGGCTGTTCCCGCTCACGACCGCACCGGCGCGGGCCGGCGACGGCGTGTTCCTCGACGACCACCTCGCCACCGAGATCAGTCCGCGCGGGCGCCTCTCGCTGCTCCTCGACGCCGCCGCCGCGGCTCCGCAGGCGGTCAGCTGGGTGGTCGACCCGCAGCTGCTCGAGGCGTTGGCCGACATGGCCGACGGCTACGAGGTCGCCACGCCCGAGGGCGGCACGGCGGTCGGCACCGCGTCCGCCGCCGCGGCGGCCTGGATCGCCCGGCTCCGGTCGCTCGTGCTCGCGGCCGAGGTGACCGGGTCCGCCTACGCGTTGCCCGACGTCGTCGCGTTGCACCGCGCCGGCCTCGACGTCGACATCGCCCTGGCCGCCACCACCGCCAGCACGGTGGCGGAGACGGTGCTCGGTCGCGGGATCGAGAGCGGGCTGGCCTGGCCGGCGGACGGGCTCACCGACGACGGCACCCTCGACGTGCTCCGCGCGTCCGGCGCGCGAGTCGTGGTGCTCTCGTCGTCGGCGCTCCCCGCGTCCCCCGAGGTGACGTACACCCCGAGCGGCTCGGTCGACCTCGCCACGGGCGGCTCGCCGCTGCGCGCGGCGGTCTTCGACGACCAGCTCTCCGCCCTGGTCGCGGCGCCCGCCCCCGGTGCCGCCGACACGATCCCCGGCGGCCCCGTCGTGCGCCGCCAGACCGCGGTCGCCGAGATCGCGATGACCTCGCTCGAGCTGCCGGCAACGGCACGCACGCTCGTGATCGCGCCCTCGCCCTCGTGGCGGGTCGACGGGCTGTCCACGCGCGACCTCGTCGCCACGATCGCCAGCCCGTGGTCGGTGCCGTCCAGGCTCGCCGTGCTGGTCGACGAGCCACCGAGCGACGTGCCGCGGCGGCGTGCCGACTATCCCGACTCCGCGCGCGAGGCGGAGCTGCCGCAGGCCTACCTCGCCAGCGTCGGACGCCAGCGCACGGCGCTCGCCGCCCTCCACTCGGTCGCACCGGACGTCCCCGGGACGAGCACCAGCGGGCTCGAGTCGGCGCTGACCCGCACGGAGTCCTCCGCCTGGCGGCGCGACCTCGCCGGCGGGCGGCGGCTGCTCACCTCCGTGACCCGCGAGATCAGCGCGCAGATCGACCAGATCTCGGTGCTCTCCCGCGCGCCGGTGACACTGCCCGGGGACTCCGGGGTCATCCCGGTGACCGTGGCCAACGACCTCGACCGGCCGGCCCGGGTGGGGGTCCGGCTCACCGGCACGCCCGCGCTGCGCTTCGAGGCCGACGACGTCGAGCCCGTCACGCTCGCCCCCGGGGAGAAGGCCACGCTCGAGGTGCAGGCCCGGGTGCTCGGCACCGGTCCGGTGGCTGTCGACATCGAGCTGCTCACCCCCGAGGGCCAGCCGTTCGGCGACCCGGTGCGCACCGAGGTGCGTTCGGCGGCCTACGCCCGCGCGGCGGCGTGGGTGGTGGGCGGGCTGTTCGGCATCCTCGTGGTGCTGCTCGGCGTGAACTTCGTCCGACGCCGCACCGGTCCGGCGTCCACCCCGGCCGACGACGATGCCGGAGGTGCCGCGTGACCGAGCGCCCCCGGCGGAGGAGAGCTCCGCCGAGCTCGTGGAGTCGCTGTCCGAGGAGCTGGCCGGCGACGTCGTCACCTCGCCCGCGGCGGCGTCGGGCATCGAGACGACCACCACCCCGACCGCCCGCGACAGCGTCCTGCGCTCGAGCGTGGTCATGGGCGCGGGCACCGTGCTCTCGCGCTTCGGCGGGGTGTTCCGCGGCGTCGCGCTCGCCGCGGCCCTCGGCGCCGGCACGGTCGCCGACATGTTCAACCTGGGCAACACGCTGCCCAACGTCATCTACATCCTCGTCATCGGCGGCGCGCTCAACGCGGTGTTCATCCCCGAGCTGGTCCGCCACATGAAGGACGACGGCGACGACGGCGTCGCCTACGCCGACCGGCTCATCACAGTGGTCGGCACGCTGCTGCTCGTCGTGTCCGTGACAGCGGTGCTCATCGCCCCCTGGCTCGTGCGCATCTACGCCACCCCGCAGTACAGCCAGCAGCAGCTCGACCTGGCCACGGCGTTCGCCCGGTTCTGCCTGCCGCAGATCTTCTTCTACGGCGTCTACACGATGCTGTCGCAGGTCCTCAACGCGCGCGGGCGTTTCGGGGCCCCGATGTTCGCGCCGATCGTCAACAACATCATCGCCATCGCGACGTTCGTGCTGTTCATCGTCGTCGCCGGCCCCGAGGCCGGGGCCGACGGCGTGCTGGAGCCCGAGCAGGTCGCGATCCTCGGGATCGGGACCACGCTCGGCGTGGCGGCGCAGGCGCTCATCCTGGTGCCGGTGCTGCGGCGCGCGCGCTACAGCTTCCGCCCGCGCTTCTCCTTCCGCGGCTCGGGCCTGGGCACCGCGGGCAGCCTCGCGTTCTGGACCATCGGCCTCGTCCTGGTGAACCAGGTGGCCTACGCCGTCATCGTGCGCCTCGCGACCGGTGTCAACGCGGTCTCCCAGGAGCAGGGCCTCACGGCCGCGGGCCTCACCGCCTACACGAACGCCCACCTCATGTTCGTGCTGCCGCACTCGGTGATCACGGTGTCGATCGTGGCGGCGCTCCTGCCGCGGATGAGCCGCTCCGCCCACGACCGCGAGTTCCGCGACCTCGCCGGCGACATCGCCGGCGGCATGCGCTCCGCCTCGGCGCTCATCATCCCCGCGGCCGTGGCCCTCGTCGTGCTCGGGACCCAGGCCGGTGTCCTGCTCTTCAACTACGGTCAGACCTCCACGGCCTCGGCACAGGTCACCGGCCAGCTCGCCTCGGTGTTCGCCCTCGGCCTGCTCCCGTTCACGCTCTACTACGTGATCCTGCGCGGCTGGTACGCACTCGAGCAGACCCGCACGGCGTTCTGGATCACCGTGGTGCTCAACGTGGTCAACCTGGCCATCGCCGTCCCGCTGTTCAACTACGCCTTCGCGAACGACCCGGGTCCGGGCAACCTCGCCTGGCTGGCCTTCGGCTACGTCGCGTCGTACTGGATCACGCTGATCGTGGCCTGGGTGGTGCTGTCCCGCCGGCTCGGCGGCCTCGAGACCGCCCGCACCCTGCGCAGCCTGGTCCGGATGTCGCTGGCCGGCCTCGTCACGCTCGCGGTGATGGCCGGGCTCCAGTTCCTCGTGCGCGACCACCTCCCGGCCGCGCCGAAGCTCGCCGCAGCGCTCGACATCGCTCTCGTCGGCGCGGCGGGGGTGGGCACCTACCTCGCCGTGGCCGCCCTGCTGCACGTGCACGAGGTCACCGATGTCCTCGCACTGCTGCGCCGGCAGGCAGCGCGAGGGCGCGGACCCGAGCCCCGCTGACCGGACCGCGCTAGGCCGGACGGGGTACGCCCGGCGCCGCTCCCTCGCGATTACCTCAAGCGGTGGCTCAGGTGTTCCGACAAGCAGGGTGTGGCACACCTCTCTGCTCGCACGCCCACGCGTCGGGACCCGCTCCGGGTCGACGACGCCGGCGCGATCGTGCTCGGCATGCTCGCGAAGGTGGTGCTGGTGCTCGCGGTGGTCGGGACGCTCGGCTACGACGCGATCTCGATGACCACGACCCACCTCTCGACGCAGGACCACGCCCAGGCGGCCGCCGTCCTCGGGCACGAGGCCCTGCGCGACAGCAAGAGCGAGAAGGCCGCCTACGCCGCGATCGTGAAGTACGCCCGCGAGCACGGCGACACCGTGATCCCCGCCGGGTTCAAGGTGGGCCCGCACAACAGCGTGACCGTGCAGCTGCGCCGCCAGGCGCGCACGTTCGTGGCGGGCTACCTCCCGACGATCGAGTCGTACGCCACCGTCACCGCCGTCGCGACCGCCAGCGATCCGACCAGCTGAGGTGTTGAGGGTCGTGCGATGGGTCCGACGAGCAGGGATCGCGACGGGGGCCGTGGGGGCTCTCGTCGCGCTCACCCTGCTGCCCGTGGGTCCGGTCGCGTCCGCTGACCCCGACCTCACGCAGGCGCGGGCCGCCGCGTCGGAGCTGCGCGACAAGGTCGACCGGCTCCATGGCGAGGCCGAAGCGGCCGCCGAGGACTACGGCGCCGCCAACGACGCGCTCGAGCAGGTCGTGACCCGCCTGCTCGTCGCCACGGAGAACGTGGACACCGCCGACCAGGCCGCCAAGGCGGCCGCCGGCCGCACCGCGGACGTCGCCCGCCAGATGTACCAGACCGGCGGGATCGGGGCGATCTACGCCAGCGTGCTCGAGGGCGACGACATCTCCGACGTGCTCGACCGGCTCGCATCAGTCGACTCCGTCGTGCGCGGCGACATCATCGTCTACGCCGATGCGCGAGCCGACGCCGCGAAGGCTCGCACGACGGCCGCCGACCTGGGCCTGCTCACCGCGCAGCGCCGGGTGCTCGAGGACCGTCTCGTCGCCGCGGCGCAGCGGGCGGAGGCCCTGCACGCCGAGGCCGCTGCCGCGCTCGCCGACGCCGACGCGCTCGTGCGACGGCTCGTCGAGGAGGAGCGGGCCGCGGCCGAGGCGCGGGCCGAGGCGCTCGCCCGGAGCGCGGCCTTCGACGTCCCCTGGACCACCAACCCGGTCCCCGCCGACGCCTACGCCGCCGTCGACCGGGCCATCGCGGAGGCAGCCGCGGCTCCCGCCACGCCCTACGCGGTCGCCGCGATCACCGACGCCCGGCGCTGGCTCGGGACGCCCTACTCCGCCGGAGGCGGCGGCGTGAACGGTCCCGGCAGCGGCTGGTGCTCCTCGTCGGCACCCGACGACGGGCGCACCGACGACGGGTCCTGCGCCGCCGAGAACACGATCGGGTTCGACTGCTCGAGCCTCATGGTCCGGATCTTCAGCGTGGCCGGGCGCCATCTCCCCCGGACCTCGCGCACCCAGTGGCACGAGGGCGAGCACGTGGCCATGTCCGACCTGCAGCCGGGAGACCTGCTGTTCTGGGCGTACAACACGAGCAACCCGTCGTCGATCCACCACGTGGCCCTCTACATCGGGCACGGCCTCATGGTCCACGCGCCGCACACGGGCGACCACGTGAAGGTCGCCTCGGTCTACCTCCGCGGCCTCATCGGGGCGGTCCGGCCGGTCTGACCGCGACGACCGGCCCGCCGACGCGCGGCACCGACGACGCCACCGCCTGGGAATCCCTTTACCCTGGGGAACCGTGAGCACCCGACGACGACCCGCCCGCGGCCTCGAGCCCGCGCCGGACACCGTCGTCCTCGATCGCTACCGGCTCACGGACCGCATCGGCGACACCGCGGGGACGTCGCTGTGGCGGGCTGTCGACCAACGCCTGCGCCGGCCGGTGGCCGTGCGGTTCATGCCGCTGGACAACGTCCTGGCCGTCCCGCTGCGCGAGGCCGTCTCGCGCGCGTCGCTCGTCACGGACCGACGCGCCGTCCCGGTTCTCGACATCGTCGCCGACGACCACGCCGGGCACCTGGTCGTCGTCACCGAGTGGGTCATCGGCACACCGCTGAGCGAGCACCTGGTCGCCCGGCAGGGCGACCCGCTGCCCCCGCGCGACGCCGCGGCAGTGGCGCTCGAGGTGGCCCGGTTCCTCGCTGCCGCGGAGGCGGAGGGCATCGCGCACGCGCACGTGCGGCCGAGTGCAGTGATGATCAGCGACACCGCCGAGGTGCGGGTGCGCGGCCTCGGGGTCGACCGGGTGCTCTACGGCGTCGTCCCGGAGCTCGACCCCGAGCTCGCCGACGTCCACGGTGCCGGCGCGGTCCTCTACGCCGGGCTGACCGGGCGCTGGCCGACCATCGACGGTGAGGACCGGTTGCCCGGCGTGCCCTCGCTCGACCGGGGTCGCATCCCGTGGCCGAGCCGCGTGGTGGCCGACGTCCCGCCCGCGCTCGACGAGATCGCTGCGCGCTGCCTGCGCACCTGCCAGGCGCCCAAGGGGACGACGCACTTCACCTCGGTGGCGGAGGTCGTCGTCGCCCTGACCTCCGCGATGAGCGTCGCCCCCGTGGTCGAGAACCCGCGCCGATGGCGCCCGGCGATCAGGGTCGGCTCGGTGATCCTTGCCGGGGCGGCCGCGTTCGGGCTGGCCGCCCTCGGCGTCGCGATGCTCTTCGGCCTCGGCGGCTCCCCGCTGACCGTGCCGCGCACGGTGGCGCAGGACCGCCCGGGCTCCGCCACACCCACCCCGGTGGGCCCCGCCACCGGCGGCCAGCGTGACCTCCCGATCGTCTCGGTGGTCGACTTCGACCCCTACGGCGACACGAAGGAGGAGAACCCCGAGCAGGCCAAGAACGCGATCGACGACGACGTCGCGTCGGCCTGGCGCACGGTGCGCTACCGGGCCGACAACCTCTCGGGCAAGCCCGGCGTCGGTCTCCTGCTCGACCTCGGGGCACCGCGTCCGGTGTCGGTGGTGGCCCTGCGGCTGGTCGGGAACGACACCGACCTCTCCCTCCGGGCCTCGGACAACCCGCGGCTGGCGCCGGAGAAGTTCCGCTCCATCGCCGAGGTCACCGGCGCCAGCAACGAGGTCACCCTCCCGCTCGCCCGGCCCGTCACGACGCGCTACATCCTCGTGTGGCTGACCCGGATCCCGTCGGTCGACGGCTCCTACCAGGGCGGCGTCTCCGACGTGCGGGTCCGCGGCTGAGCCGACGACCCACAGCGACGCCCGCCGCACCGGCGACGCGGGTCGCGGGCCCGCGCGACAAGTCCCCGTAGGCTGACCGGCGCGATGACCAGCCACGACCCCGAGCACGCGACCCCCTCGGCCGAGGGCGCGGTCGACGACGATCCCGGTGCCGAGGACCGGGCGCTCATCGCCGCGCACGTGGCCGGTGACCCCGACGCCTTCGGCGAGCTGGTACGCCGCCACCGCGACCGGCTCTGGGCGGTGGCGCTGCGCACCACCAGCGATCCCGAGGACGCCGCCGACGCCCTCCAGGACGCTCTGATCTCGGCGTACCGCAACGCCGCCTCCTACCGGGGCGAGGCGGCCGTGACCACCTGGTTGCACCGCGTGGTGGTCAACGCCTGCCTGGACCGGATGCGGCGGCGCAAGGCCCGTCCCACGGTGCCGCTGCCCGAGGAGGACGGCGAGACCGGCCACCGCGGGGTGGCCGACCCGCGCGACGACCTCGACCGGCTCGAGCTGCGGATGGAGATCGACCGCGCGCTGGCCGCGCTGCCGGTCGACCAGCGCACGGCCATCGTGCTGGTCGACGTCGAGGGGCTGTCGGTGGCCGAGGCGAGCGAGGTCCTCGGCGTCCCCGAGGGCACGATCAAGAGCCGGTGCTCCCGCGGACGGGCGCGGCTCGCCGTCGCGCTCGCAGGTCTGCGGAACCCCGACGTCGGGATCGGCGTCCCATCGACACGGACCGCCGCGACCCGACCGGCGACCGACCCGACCAGCACGCCGGAGGTGACGCCATGACCGAGCCGCACGAGCTCGACGACACCCCCGGTCCCGACGCCACCCCTGAGCAGGAGGCGTTCGTCGCCGGGCTGCTCGCGTCGCTGGGGCCGGACGACATCCCGATGCCCGACGACGTCGCCGCACGCCTCGACGCCGTGCTGGCGCAGGAGCGCCGCACGTCGGCGGCCGGTGCCGCCTCGGCTGCAGCGTCGCTCTCCGACGCGGGCACCGACCTGCCGGGCGTCGCACCGTTGGCTCCGGTCACAGTCCTCCCCACCCAGCGCCGCGGGCCGTCGCTGCGCGCCTTCCAGTGGGTCGGCGGCCTCGCCGCGGCTGCGCTGGTGGTCGTCGGAGGCGCGGCCGTGCTCAACGGCGCGGGCCTCACCTCGGGCGACAGCTCCACCTCGGGGAGCGCGGCGTCGGCGCCCGAGGTCGCCGCGCAGGACTCGCTGACCCGCGACACCGCGAAGGTCCTCGCCGACACCGGCACCGCCTACACGACCGCCGGGCTCGCCACCCAGGCGGCCGCGCTCGTCAGCACGATCGAGACCCGCACGGCGTCCGGGTACAGCCCGCAGAGCGGCGGGGTCGCGGGCGACCCCGGAACGCCCGCCAGCGGCGGGACCGACCCCGGCTCGTCCCCGAGCCCGACCGGCGGCGCCTACGTCGCGCCCGGCCCGCGTCGGCCCTGAGCGCGCAGACGCTGCCCGGCTGCGTGCAGCAGCTGACCGGCGGCAAGGTCACCCTGGCCATCGCCGTCGACCACGGCACGTTCGACGGGAAGCCCGCCGACATCGTGGTTCTGCCGGCACTCGACGATGCCGCGTCCTACGACGTGTGGGTCCTCGCGCCGGGGTGCTCGCTCACCGAGGCCACCCCGCTCACGGTCCGCCGCATCCCCATCCCCTGAGGCCCCGGCGACCACCGTCCGGTCGCGGTTCGGCGCGGAATGCCACTCGGCCTAGGATCGTTGACGCCGGTGGCCCTCAGGCCGCACCACCGCCCGCAGGACGCCCGTCCCGCCCGTCGAAAGGCCCCCCGTGACCGACGTCCGCAACGTGATCATCATCGGCTCCGGCCCGGCCGGCTACACCGCCGCCATCTACGCCGCCCGCGCCCAGCTCGCCCCGCTGTGTTCGAGGGCGCCGTCACCGCCGGCGGCGCGCTCATGAACACCACCGAGGTCGAGAACTTCCCCGGCTTCCCCGACGGCATCATGGGCCCGGCGCTGATGGAGAACCTGCGCAGCCAGGCCGAGCGCTTCGGCGCCGAGCTCGTCACCGACGACGTCGTCGCGCGTCGACCTCACCGGCCCGATCAAGGTCGTCACCGACGGCGAGGGCAACGTCCACCGCGCGCACGCCGTGATCCTCGCCATGGGCTCGGGCTACCGCGAGCTCGGCGTCGAGGGCGAGAAGCGGCTCTCCGGCCACGGCGTCTCCTGGTGCGCCACCTGCGACGGCTTCTTCTTCCGCAACCAGCACATCGCGGTGGTCGGCGGCGGCGACTCCGCGCTCGAGGAGGCCACCTTCCTCACCCGCTTCGCCGAGACGGTCACCCTCGTGCACCGCCGCGACTCGCTGCGCGCCAGCAAGATCATGCAGGAGCGCGCCTTCGCCAACGAGAAGATCCACTTCGCCTGGAACTCCGAGGTCGCCGAGATCGTGGGCGACGACAAGCTCTCCGCCGTGGTCCTGCGCGACACCGTCACCGGCGAGACGCGCTCGCTCGACGTCACCGGGCTGTTCGTCGCGATCGGCCACGACCCGCGCTCGGAGCTGGTCACGGGCCAGGTCGACCTCGACGACGAGGGCTACGTCCTGGTCGAGGGCCGCAGCACCCGCACCAACCTCGCGGGCGTCTTCGCCTGCGGCGACCTCGTCGACCACACCTACCGCCAGGCCATCACCGCGGCCGGCTCCGGCTGCGCCGCCGCGCTCGACGCCGAGCGCTTCCTCGCCGCCCTCGAAGCGGCCGAGGCCGCGCACGACCCCGCGCAGGCGCTCGTCTGAACACGTCCGCGCCGCACGACGTACGGTGTTCCCACCGGCCTCCGCGGCCACCCGACCGAAGCACCACCCCCTGCCAGGAAGGAGCGCCGCTCATGGGCGCCGCCAAGATCGTGACCGACGCGACGTTCGCCGACGACGTCCTGCTGTCCGACAAGCCCGTCCTCGTCGACTTCTGGGCCGAGTGGTGCGGACCGTGCAAGATGGTCTCGCCGATCCTCGAGGAGATCGCCGCGGCCAACGCCGACAAGATCACCGTCGTCAAGCTCAACGTCGACGAGAACCCGCAGACCGCCGCGAGCGAGCGGATCATGTCGATGCCCACGATGAACGTCTACCAGGGCGGTCGCCTGGTCAAGCAGATCGTCGGCGCCAAGCCCAAGGCCGCGCTGCTCGCCGACCTCGCCGAGTTCCTGTAAGTCGGTGACCCCTCCCTCCTCACGGCGGGGGGACACCGGTGCGGCGGTCGCGGAGATCCGGGACCGCCTCGGCCGCCTCGGGCTGCTGCCTGCGGCGGAGTCCGGGGTCGACCCGTCCCACGCCTGCTTCGACGACGCCGTCGACGGTGCGGTGCGCGCGTTCCAGCAGGAGCGCGGCCTCACCGTCGACGGCGTCGTCGGCGCGCAGACCTTCCGGCGGCTCGAGGAGGCACGCTGGGCGCTCGGGGACCGCGTGCTGTCCTACAGCCCCGGTCACCTCGTCACGGGCGACGACGTCCTCGCGCTGCAGCAGCGGCTGTCGGGCCTCGGCTTCGACCTCGGCCGGGTCGACGGCGTGTTCGGCGTGCGCACCGACGCCGCCCTGCGCGAGTTCCAGCGCAGCGTCGGCGTCGACCCCGACGGCACCTGCGGTCCGGCGACGTTCCGGGCCATCGCCCGGCTCGCCCGCACGATGAGCGGCGGTGGCGCGGCTGCCACGCTGCGCGAGATGCACGCTCTCGAGACGCTCTGCAGCGGTGTCGCCGACAAGGTCGTCGTCCTCGACCCCGGACACGGCGGCGAC
Organism: uncultured Actinomycetes bacterium; assembly: GCA_963738455.1. Classification (GTDB taxonomy): domain Bacteria; phylum Actinomycetota; class Actinomycetes; order S36-B12; family CAIYMF01; genus Longivirga. Next base: position 358,468 of record CAVTWM010000008.1, on the reverse strand, counting down.
GACGACGGGCTCTCGCACGGCGAGCTCGCCGAGGCGACGATCGCGGGCGACCTCGCGACCCGCATCGAGGGCCGCCTCGCCGCGATCGGCGTGCAGGTGCTGCTCACCCGCTCCCCGGACGGCGACTCCGCTCCCGAGGAGTCCGAGCGGGCGGCCTTCGCCAACGACACGGCCGCCGACCTCGTGCTCTCGCTGCACGTCGACTCCGTCGGCTCGCCGCTGCCGGGCGGCTGCGCGACGTTCTTCTTCGGCGACGCCGCCGCGGGCACCGGGTCCACGCTCGGCCAGCGCTTCGCCGAGATGGTCCAGGACGAGATCTGCCTGCGCACCGACCTCACCGACTGCCGCACCCACGCGAAGACCTGGGACCTGCTCCGGATGACCCGCATGCCGGCGGTGCGGATCGAGTGCGGCTACCTGAGCAACCCGCGCGACGCCCGCCGGCTCTCCGACCCGGCCTTCCGCGACGCCGTCGCCGAGGGCATCGCCGCCGCGGTCGTGCGGTTCTTCGCGCCCGTGCCGGCCGAGGTCTGATCCGGCCTCAGCCGATCGAGACCAGGACGCCGAGCAGGACGTAGCTCGCGATGAGCAGCAGCAGGCCGCTCACGGCGAGGTCGAGCAGCGCCAGCCAGCCGGCCCACGCCGACACCGCGCGCCCGGACTTCCGCCCTCGGTAGGCGTGCCGTGCGGCCTGCACGCTCAGCGCGGCGAACACCAGCACCGCGACACCGAGCACCGCCCCGAGCACCTGCGCGAACGCCTCCTGCGCCGAGGCCAGGACGACCAGCCCGACGCAGCACAGCACGAGCGACCAGGCACCGGCGGAGTAGCTGAGCGACCGCAGGGCCGCGCGGTGCCGGGCCTCGAGCGCCTCCTGCCGCGCGGGGTGCGCCTCGACGCTCACGTCGGGTCCTCCCGGTGCAGTGCGCCGACCTGGTGACGCCGGCCCAGCAGCCGGTCGAGCGCGACCTCGACGACGTCCTCCGGCCAGCTCACCGTCGAGCGCAGGTCGAGCCGCAGCCGCGGGGTGCGGGGGTGCGGCCGCGCGGTCGTGAAGCCCACGGCCAGCAGGAAGTCGGCGGGGATCAGGCACGGGTCGTCGCCGCTCGCGGACGCGACCGCCTCGACCGCGCGGACGCCCCGCCGGGCGAGGTCGGCGGTCATCCCCTGCACGAGCATGCGGGCCAGCCCGCGGTCGGTGTGCGCCGGCTCGACGCGCAGCGCCGCGAGCGCCACGGCGTCGGCGGCGACGGGAGCGGTGGCGTAGGCCGCCAGCCCCGGGAGATAGGCCGGTGGGGCGTAGAGGACGTAGCCGGCGACCGCGCCGTCGATGCGCGCGACGAGGCCGCACGAACCCCAGTCCAGGAGGGTGGAGGAGAGCCAGGCCTCTTTCGCGGCGACGCCGCTGCCGTCGCGCTCGACCCGGCCGTGGGCGACGCGTCGAGCTCCCAGCGGGTGCAGGCCCGGCACGGGTCCGGGAGCTCGGCGAGGGAGTCGCGCGTCAGCGGCGAGAGCCGGCCGGCCACGGCGCGCCTACTCCGTCACGGGCCGCGGGAGCTCGCCGCGATGGGGCCGGATCAGGCCCACGACGAAGCCGACGACGAGCCCGAGCACGACCAGACCGACCAGCCAGCGGACAACCCGCATGACACCTCCCACCGTTCATCCGGCATCGTAGGCGCACAGCAGGGGGACGCGGCACCCGGACCGGACGATCCGAGGGCGTCGCACCCCGTTCCGAGGAAGGGTGTGGGACGGCCATGGAGCCGAGGACCGGCACGCGGCTCGACCCCTGGGTCGACGCCTACGCAGAGCGCACCCGCGGCCTCACCGCCTCGCAGGTCCGCGCCCTGTTCGCCGTCGCCTCGCGGCCCGAGGTCGTCTCGCTCGCCGGCGGCATGCCGTTCGTGTCCGCGCTCCCCCTCGACGCGCTCGCCGACACCGTCGCCCGCCTCATCCGCGAGCGCGGCGCCGTGGCGCTGCAGTACGGCTCCGGCCAGGGCGACGTCACGCTGCGCGAGCAGATCCTCGAGGTCATGGCACCCGTGGGCGTGCGCGCGCACCCCGACGACATCGTGGTCACCGCCGGCTCGCAGATGGCGCTCGACCTCGTGGTCCGCGTGTTCTGCGACCCGGGCGACGTCGTGCTCGTCGAGGCCCCGACCTACGTCACCGCGCTCGGCGTGTTCTCCTCCTACCAGTGCGAGGTCGTGCACGTCCCGATGGACGACGAGGGCCTGCGTGCCGACGCGCTGCGCGAGGCGATCGCCGCGGTGCGCGCCGCGGGTCGCACGCCCAAGCTCGTCTACACGATCCCCTCGTTCCACAACCCCGCCGGCGTCACCCAGGGGCCGGCCCGACGCGCCGAGGTGCTCGAGGTCGCGCGGTCCGAGGGGCTCCTGCTGCTCGAGGACGACCCGTACGGCCTGCTCGGGTTCGACGGCACCGTCCCGCGGGCGATCCGCGCGGACGAGGCGGAGGGCGTGGTCTACCTCGGCACGTTCTCCAAGACGATCGCGGCCGGGCTGCGCGTCGGCTGGGCGGTGGCCCCGCACGGCGTGCGCGAGAAGCTCGTGCTGGCCAACGAGACCGCGACCCTGTGCCCGTCGAACTTCGCCCAGCTCACCATCTCGGAGTACCTCGCCACGCAGCCGTGGTTCGACCAGGTGAAGGTCTTCCGCGAGGTCTACCGCGAGCGCCGCGACGCGCTGCTCGAGTCGCTGGAGGCCCTCATGCCGGAGGGCACGCGCTGGACCGTCCCGGCCGGCGGCTTCTACTCCTGGGTGACCCTGCCCGACGGCCTCGACGCCACCGCGATGCTGCCGCGCGCCGTGGCGGCGCTGGTGGCCTACGTCCCGGGCACCGGCTTCTACGCCGACGGCCAGGGCCGCCAGTCGCTGCGGCTGTCGTACTGCTACCCCGAGCCCGACCGCATCCGCGAGGGGGTGCGTCGCCTCGCCGGCGTGATCGAGACCGAGCTCGAGCTCGCCGACACGTTCGGTTCGCCCGCTGCGCGTCGCCGACCGCAAGGGCCCGTCCTCACCGTCGCCGGACATCGCGTGACCATCAGGGCGGACAACCGCCAGATCCTCGTCAGCACAAGGGATTTCGACGTATGAGCAGCATCTCCGGGCGCGTGGTCGTCCTGGCCGGCGGCCTCTCGCCCGAGCGCGACGTGTCCCTGCGGTCCGGGCGCCGGGTCGCCGACGCGCTGCGCCTCGACCGGGGTGGACGTCGGCGGTCCTCGACGTCGACGCCGCACTGCTCGCCCGCCCTCGCCGCCGACCCGCCGGTCGTGCGTCGTCCCGCTGCTGCACGGCGCCCCGGGCGAGGACGGCGCGATGCGCGACGTGCTGGAGGCGCTCGGGCTGCCCTTCGTCGGCTCGGGTCCGGCGTCGTGCCGCCAGGCGTTCGACAAGCCGGTGGCGTCCTCGCTCGTGCGGGCCGCCGGCGTCGCCGTCCCGGCGTCGGTCGCCCTGCCGCACGCCACGTTCCGCGAGCTCGGCGCGGCCGCCGTGCTCGACGCCGTCGTCGCCCGTCTCGGCCTGCCGCTCATGGTGAAGCCGACGCGTGGCGGCTCGTCGCTCGGTGCGTCCGTCGTCCGCGACGCCGCCGACCTCCCGGCGGCGATGGTGGCCGCCTTCGCCTACGGCGACATCGCGCTCATCGAGACGTTCGTGACGGGCACCGAGGTCGCCGTGTCGGTGGTCGAGGACGAGTCCGGGGCTGCGCGCGCTGCCGGTGGTCGAGATCGTGCCCGACGGCGGCTTCTACGACTACGGCGCGCGCTACACCGCCGGTGCCACCGAGTTCTTCGACGCCCGCGCGCCTCCCCGACGACGTCCTCGCCGCGTGCGCCGCGGTCGCCGTGACCGTGCACCGCGACCTGGGCCTGCGCGACTGGTCGCGCAGCGACCTCATCGTCGACGCCGACGGGACGCCGTGGTTCCTGGAGGTCAACGTCGCGCCGGGCATGACCGAGACCTCGACCTACCCGCAGGCGGTGGCCGCCGCCGGGCTCGACCTCGGCGGCTCACCGCGCAGCTGGTGGAGCGCGCGATCGAACGCGGCTGACCTACCGGCTCAGATCCCTTGTGCTGCAAGGGTTCTGAGCGCTTCCTCCCGACACCCCGACGACCCAGTGTCAGTCGCGGTCGATGACGTCGACGATGCGGCGCAGGTCCTCGAGCGTCGCGAACTCGATGGTGACCTTGCCCTTGGCCTTGCCCGACTCCACCCGCACGCGGGTCTCGAGCCGGTCCGAGAGACGGTCGGCGATCTCGATCAGCCCGGGGGCGCTCGGGGTGCGCGGACGCGCGACACGGGCGCGCTCGCGGCCGTCGGCCTCGCCGACGGTGACGATCTCCTCGACCGCGCGCACCGAGAGCCCCTCGGCCACGATGCGGTGGCGAGCCGGTCCATCGCAGTCGGCGTCGTCGAGGGCGAGCAGGGCCCGCGCGTGGCCCGCCGACGAGCACGCCGGCGGCGACGCGACGCTGCACGGGTGCGGGGAGGCGGAGCAGGCGCAGGGTGTTGCTCACCTGCGGGCGGCTGCGGCCGATCCGGGTGGCGAGCTCCTCCTGGGTGCAGCCGAAGTCGTCGAGCAGCTGCTGGTAGGCCGCCGCCTCCTCCAGCGCGTTGAGCTCGGCCCGGTGCAGGTTCTCGAGCAGGGCGTCGCGCAGCAGGACGTCGTCGGCCGTCTCGCGCACGATCGCGGGGATGGCGGTCGAGGCCGGCCTCGCGGCTGGCGCGCCAGCCGCCGCTCGCCGGCGACGAGCTCGTAGTGCGGACCCTCGGGCGCCGGGTCGGCCACCGGGCGCACGACGATCGGCTGCAGCAGCCCGATCTCGCGGATGGAGTAGACCAGCTCGGCGAGGGCGTCCTCGTCGAAGACGGTGCGCGGCTGCCGCGGGTTGGGGCGCACGTCGTCGAGCGGCGATCTCGGCGTAGCGGACACCGCTCACCACCTCGAGGTCCTCGACCGACGCGACGGGGTCGGCCGGGTGCCGGGCCACGGCGACATCGGCCGGCGGGGCGTCGACCCGCGCGGTGGTGGGGATGAGCGCCCCGAGCCCACGGCCGAGGCCACGTCGCTGATTCACCCTGCTCGCTCCTGTCGTCGGCTGTCGGGGGCCGACCCTACCCCGGGCCGACGACGGTGAGCCGCGCAGCGGCCTCGCACCGCATCCTGCACGTGCCAATGCTGGTCTGCTACCGCAGTACGGCGGTATCTCGTCCACCTGCCGGGGGTCGGGCAGCGACCTGGGCCGCCAGCTCCCGGGCCGCCTCGAGGTAGGACAGCGCCCCCGTGCTGCCCGGGTCGTAGGTCATCACGGTCTGGCCGTAGGACGGCGCCTCGGAGACGCGCACCGAGCGGGGGATCGCGGTCTGCAGCACGCGCTCGGCGAAGTGGGAGCGCACCTCGTCGGCGACCTGGGCCGCGAGCCGGGTGCGGGCGTCGTACATCGTGAGCAGGATCGTGGAGACGTGCAGGCCGCGGGTTGAGCTCCTCGGTCACCAGGCCCACGGTGCGCATGAGCTGGCCGAGACCCTCGAGCGCGTAGTACTCGCACTGGATCGGGATGAGCACCTCGTCGGCGCACACCAGGGCGTTGAGGGTCAGCAGGCCCAGGCTGGGCGGGCAGTCGACGAGGACGTAGTCCAGGCGCCCGTGCGCCGCCTCGTGCACCGGGAGGTAGGCGGTGACCGCCTTGCGCAGCCGGTGCTCGCGGGCGACGACCGACGACCAGCTCGATCTCGGCGCCGGCGAGGTCGAGGGTGGCCGGGGCGCACCACAGGCCCTCGATCTCCGGCGACGGGCACGCACGACCTCGGCCATCGGGCGGCCGTCGATGAGCACGTCGTAGACGCTCGGCACGTCGGCGTGGTGCTCGACGCCGAGCGCCGTGGAGGCGTTGCCCTGCGGGTCGAGGTCGACGACGAGCACCGCGAGCCCCTGCAGCGCGAGCGCCGCGGCGAGGTTGACGGTGGAGGTGGTCTTGCCGACCCCGCCCTTCTGGTTGGCCACGGTGATGCACCCGGGTGCGGACCGGCCGGGGCAGGTCGTCGCCGAAGCGGCGGTAGGTGACCTGCACGGCGACCTCGGCCGCGCGCGCGAGCGGCGTGTCGTCGATGCTCATCGGGTTCCCCTTCGACGTCCGGCGGACAGGCGCACGACCCGGACCACGGTCGTGGGCGGGTCGACGACCCCCTCGCCGCAGACCACGACCTCGGCGTTGCCGCCGCCACGCTTCTCGAGCACGGTGTGCGACGCGGCGACCTCGTCCGCCGCGCCCTCGCCCTTGAGGGCGAGGAGCACGCCGCCGACGCGCACGAGCGGGAGGGTCCAGCCCGCGAGCCGGTCGAGCGGCGCGACCGCGCGGGCCGTGACGACGTCGACGGTGAGCGTCAGGTCCTCCGCCCGCCCCCGCAGCACGGTCACCCGGTCGGCCAGGCCGAGCGCCTCGACCGCCTCGGTGAGGAAGGTGGTGCGCCGCAGCAGCGGCTCGACGAGCACGACGTGCAGGTCGGGGCGCACGAGGGCGAGCGGCAGGCCCGGCAGTCCGGCGCCCGACCCGACGTCGGCCACCTGGGCGCCCGCCGGGACGAGCTCCTCGAGCACGGCGCAGTTCGCGACGTGCCGGCTCCACAGCCGGGAGGTCTCGCGCGGGCCGATCAGCCCGCGTACGACGCCGTCGGTGGCGAGGAGCTCGACGTACTGGGTCAGGCGGTCGGCCGCGCCGGGATAGCGCGAGCGCAGCCGCTGCTCGACGAGCAGGTCGGTCGCGTCACGCGCGGGTGACTCCTCGGTCACCGGCCACGGATCAGGCGCGCGGCAGGACGACGACGAAGCGGTGCGGCTCGACGCCCTCGGACTCGCTGGTGAGGCCGGCGGCGGCGACGGCGTCGTGCACGACCTTGCGCTCGAACGGCGTCATGGGCTCGAGCCGGACCGGCTCGCCCGTGCTCGTCGCCCGGGCGGCCGCCTCGGCCCCCAGCGCGGTGAGCGCCTCCCGGCGTGCCGCGCGATGGCCGGCGATGTCGAGCATGAGCCGGGACCGCTCCCCGGTCTCCCGGGTCACGGCGAGGCGGGTGAGCTCCTGCAGCGCGTCGAGGACCTGCCCGTTCTCGCCCACGAGGTGCTCGAGGTCGCCGCCGACGATGCTCACGAGCGCACGGTCGCCCTCGACGTCCATGTCGATGTCGCCGTCGAGGTCGGCGATGTCGAGCAGCCCCTCGAGGTAGTCGGCGGCGATGTCGCCCTCGTGCTCGAGGTTCGCCGGCCCGGACGTCTTCGCTGGATCCCGTTTCACGGGAAACAGGGGTCGGGTCGGACGTCGGCGGAGGGGTCGTCGGTGGTCGGCTCGGCCGCCGTCGTGTCAGTCATGGGTGCTCGTCTTCCTCGGACAGGGGTGCCACGTGGCACCCGGAGACGCGGGCGGCTGTTTCACGGGAAACGGAGTTCCCGCAGGCCGCCGACGTGGGTCGGGGTGGAGCAGCTATCTTCTTGCGCTTGCTCCGTGGTTGGTCCTTGGGCTGCTGCCGGGGCGCCGGCGGGAGCGATCACCGGGACCACTTCCTCGGGGTCGACCCCGTCGTTCTTCCGTCGTCGCTTCGCTGCCGCCCGGGCCTCCCAGGCGGCGTACGCGGGTGTGCCCGGCTGCGGGTTGTTCCGGATCACGTAGAACTGCTGACCCATCGACCACAGGTTGGTGGTGAACCAGTAGATGAGGACGCCGACGGGGAAGTTGATGCCGGTGATGGCGAAGAAGAACGGGAAGACGTACAGCAGGATCTTCTGCTGCTGGGCCATCGGGTTGTCGCGGCGCGGTGTTCTTCACGATCAGCTGGCGCTGGGTGAGGAACGTCGTGATCGTCATGAGGATGATCAGGACGAGGGTGAGGATCCGCGTGTTCGTGGGGTTCGGGGTCTTGTCCGCCTCCATGAAGTAGGCGTAGATCGGCACCCCGAAGATCGACGCGTCGTGCGCCTGCTGCACCTGCGCAGCGGTCAGCACGCCCTTGGCCTGGACGCTGCGCGATGCCCTGCAGCACCTGGAACAGGGCGAAGAAGATCGGCGCCTGCGCCAGGATCGGCAGGCAGCTCGCCAGCGGGTTGGTCCCCGTCTCCTTGTAGAGCGCCATCATCTCCTGCGCTCTGCTTCTCGCGGTCGCCGGCGTACTTCTTCTGGATCTCCTTGATCTTCGGCTGGAGGATCTGCAGGTTGCGCTGGCTCTTGATCTGCCGCACGAACAGCGGGATCAGCGCGATGCGGATGACGACGACCAGGCCGACGATCGACAGCACCCAGGCCCAGCCCGAGGCCGCACCGAACATCGCCCCGAAGACCGTGTGGAACTGGACGAGGATCCAGGACACGATCCATTCGAGCCAGTTGAGGGGGTTGAGACTCACGCGGTGCTCCTCGCGGCATCAGGGTCGAGAGTGGAGGGCGAGGCAGCCTCGGCTGCGAGGCTCTCGAGGGAGACGTAGGGCTCGGGCTTCCAGGCGCCCCGAGCGGGCACGTGGTCGACGCCGCCCGGGTTCCACGGGTGGCAGCGGCAGATCCGGGCCGTGGCGAGCACGCTGCCCTTGGCCGCCCCGTGCACCGAGATGGCCTCGAGGGCGTAGCTCGAGCACGATGGGTAGAAGCGGCAGCGCGGCCCGAGCAGGGGGCTCAGCAGCCGGCGATAGCCGATGATGAGTGCGGTGAGGGCCAGGCGGAAGACCCGGCCCACGGTGGCTCCGAGCACGCGGCGGACCGCAGAAACGGTGGAACTCACGCGGTCACCTCCCGTGCAGGTCGTGGTTCGCGAGGCCGGAGCGCCCGGGCCAGGGCGGCGTCGAGATCGGCACCGAGCTCGGCGGACGAGGCCTCGGGCCGACGCCGGCAGCGCGCGGACGACGAGGTCGGTCCCCGCCGGCAGCGCGCCCAGCCGGTCGCGCACGAGGTGCCGCAGGCGCCGGGTGACCCGGTGCCGGACGACCGAGCCGCCGACGGCCCTGCTCACGACGAATCCCGCCCGTGGGTTGTCCGCGGGGCGGGATCGGGGGGCGGTGTCGTCGGGGGGGACCAGCAGATGCACCACGAGCAGGGGCCGACCGGCCCGGCTGCCTCGTCGTACGGTCTCGCTCAGATCCTGGCTGCGACGCAACCGCGCGGTGCTCGGGAGCACGCTCGCGGCTCGAGTCGGACCGTCAGGCCGACAGCTCGGTGCGACCCTTGCGGCGACGAGCCGCGAGGATCGAGCGGCCGGCGCGGGTGCGCATGCGCAGGCGGAAACCGTGGGTCTTCGCCCGACGGCGGTTGTTCGGCTGGAAGGTGCGCTTGCTCATCGGTCGGCTCCGAACCGTGGTGGGGGCCAGGGGACCTGGCCAGGCGTGGTGAACCGGCGGACCGGTCGGGGTCGAACTGGTGAGGGCTGACCGGCGGGCCGGTCGGCCGCCACCGGACGCCGACGCACGAGGCGCAGGCATGCGGCGGAGGCCGCTGACGCACGTCGGTGCGGGGGAATCCCCCGTCCTGGACACTCGTCGGCTCGTCCACGGTACGGCGATCCCCGCGCGAGGGTCAAACCGCGAGGTCGTCGGTCCTCGGTGATCTACGCCTCCGGGAGCAACCGCTCATCCTCCTGCCCCGGCCCCGGAAATCCCTCGCACCGACACGCCGACAAACCCGACGGATCGTGGCAGACTCCGCCTCCTGCCTGTGGACAACCCCTTGACGGGGGCCGGGGAGGCGCGACTAACGTCACGCCACCCGCGCGGACACCAGGCGGTGGATCGGCACCGGACACCTGGGACTCACCTGGGCCCGGGACTCACATCCACGCCGCACGACCCGCTCCACACCTGTGGATGAGCGTGTGGACGCGCGGCCGCTCACGGCGGCAGACGAGAGCAACGAGGGGACGCGAGAACCGTGGCGGACGAGCTGGACCTCACCGAGGTGTGGGCCCGAGCACTCGCATCGCTGGGCGACGAGGGGATGACCTCGCAGCAGCGCGCGTTCGTCGCTCTGACCCGTCCGCTGGCGATCATCGAGGACACCGCGCTGGTCGCGGCACCGAACGAGTTCACCAAGGACGTCCTCGAGAGCCGGCTCCGACCCCTCGTCGTCGACGCCCTCTCCCGCACGCTCGGGCGTGAGGTCCGCATCGCCGTCACGGTCGACCCGGCGATCGCGCCGGCCCTCGACGAGGACGCCACCGACGACCTCGCCGACTCCACCTACGCCGACCCGGTCTCCGCGCCCCCTGCTCCGGCCCCCGTCATGAGCCCCCGCTCGCCCGCCTCCTCGCGCGCCCGAGTCGAGCCGGCCGGGCACCGGCTCGCCCGGCACCCGCGGCGAGGAGACCAGCCGGCTCAACCCCAAGTACACGTTCGACACCTTCGTCATCGGCTCCAGCAACCGGTTCGCCCATGCCGCGGCGGTCGCCGTCGCGGAGCAGCCGGCCAAGGCCTACAACCCGCTGTTCGTCTACGGCGAGTCCGGGCTGGGCAAGACCCACCTGCTGCACGCGATCGGCCACTACACCCGCACCCTCTACGCCGGTGCCAGCGTCCGCTACGTGAGCTCGGAGGAGTTCACGAACGAGTTCATCAACTCGATCCGTGACGACAAGGCGGCCGCATTCCAGCGCCGTTACAGGGATGTCGACGTTCTCCTCGTCGACGACATCCAGTTCCTGTCGGGCAAGGTGCAGACGCAGGAGGAGTTCTTCCACACCTTCAACACGCTGCACAACGCCAACAAGCAGATCGTCGTGACCAGCGACCTGCCCCCCAAGCAGCTGCAGGACTTCGAGGACCGCATGCGGTCGCGGTTCGAGTGGGGCCTCATCACCGACGTCCAGCCGCCCGACCTCGAGACCCGCATCGCGATCCTGCGCAAGAAGTCCGCCCAGGAGCGGCTCTCCGCTCCGCCCGACGTCCTCGAGTTCATCGCGTCGAAGATCTCCACCAACATCCGCGAGCTCGAGGGCGCCCTCATCCGGGTCACCGCGTTCGCCAGCCTCAACCGCCAGCCGGTGGACCTGCCCCTCGCCGAGGTCGTGCTCAAGGACCTCATCACCGACCAGGCCGGCCCGGAGATCACGTCCTCGATCATCATGATGCAGTCGGCCGCCTACTTCGGCGTGACCGTCGACGACCTCTGCGGCTCGTCCCGCTCCCGGGTCCTGGTCACGGCGCGTCAGATCGCGATGTACCTGTGCCGCGAGCTCACCGACCTCTCGCTGCCCAAGATCGGCCAGGCGTTCGGGGGGCGCGACCACACCACGGTCATGCACGCGGACCGCAAGATCCGCCAGCTCATGGCCGAGCGGCGCTCGCTCTACAACCAGGTCACCGACCTCACCGCGCGCATCAAGAGCACCGCGCGCCAGGCGTGATGAGCTCGTTCCGGCCCGTGACCACCCTGAGTCACCGGGCGTCCTGCGTCGATCACACGGTGCGTTCACACCCTGGGGATAACTCTGTGGATCACGGAGAGATCCCGTTGTTGAGGGTTCGGGGGACAACCGGGCGCGTCGCGCTCCCTGCCTGTGGACAACGGGGGACAACGTCGGCCGCACCCGGCGTCGTCCCCAGGTGGCGGCGTCGTCCCCAGGCCGTGTCCACAGCCGCGGTGGACGACGACACGCGGAGTGACCTGCGACGTCGACCGTCGTCCCCAGTGTCACACCCCCTATGACGACAACCACAGAGGTAGAAGGGGGAGTCATTCCAGAGCCAGGACGGACCGACCTTCTGTGGACGACCGGATCGCGGGAGTCCCGCCGACCGGTACGGCCGCCGGGATCGGGTCGCCCTCGCTGCGCTCGGGAGACCCTGGACCTGCTCCGTCCGAACGCCAGGCCGACCGCCCCGCAGGGGTCCGGTGCGGCTCCGGGCCCGGGTTGCGGACACACTGGGCAGCCCTCGCTCGGGGTGCCGTCCACCCTCCGTCGTCGGTCCGTGGAAACATGACCCTCCGTCACCCCGCGGTGATGCCTACTGCCCGCTCGTCCCACCGTCTCGACAGGAGTGACCCGACGTGAAGTTCCGGCTCGAGCGCGACGTCCTCGCCGATGCCGTGGCGTGGGCGGCCCGCACCCTGCCGTCCCGCCCGTCGATGCCCATGCTGGCCGGGCTGCTCATCGAGGCGGCCCCGGGTGGCCTGATGCTGTCCAGCTTCGACTACGAGGTGTCCGGCCGCGTCGCCGTGGCCGCCGACGTCGACGAGCCGGGTCGCGTCCTGGTGTCCGGGCGCCTGCTCGCCGACATCGCGCGCGCCCTTCCCGCGGCACCGGTCACCGTGACGTCCGAGGGCAGCCGGGTCGAGGTCGCGCTGCGGCCGGTCGTCGTTCACGCTCCCCACGCTGCCGGTCGACGACTACCCCTCGCTGCCGGACATGCCCGGCTCCACGGGCACCGTCCCCGGCGCCCTGCTCGCGGCCGCCGTCGCGCAGGTGGCCATCGCCGCCGGCCGCGACGACACGCTCCCCACGCTCACCGGCATCCGCGTCGAGATCGCCGACACCACCATCACGCTCGCGGCCACCGACCGCTACCGCCTCGCCGTGCGCGAGTTCTCGTGGACGCCCGAGCTCTCCGGGCTCGACACCAACGCGCTCGTCCCGGCCCGCACGCTCGCCGACACCGCGAAGTCGCTCGCGCACTGCGACCTCGTCCATCTCGCGCTCTCGGCGTCGGGTGCCGGCGACGGGCTCATGGGTTTCGAGGGCGACGGCCGGCGCACCACCACGCGCCTGCTCGACGGCGAGTTCCCGAAGTACCGCGCCCTGCTGCCGAGCGAGTCGGCCACCGTCGCCTCGGTCGAGACCGCCGCGCTCGTCGACGCCGTCAAGCGCGTCGCGCTCGTCGCGGAGCGCAACACCCCGGTGCGGCTCACCTTCTCCGGCGACGAGGTCGAGCTGCGCGCGGGTGCGGGCGACGAGGCGCAGGCCACGGAGGCCGTGGAGTGCGCGGTCGACGGCGAGGCCATCGAGATCGCCTTCAACCCGCAGTACCTCCTCGACGGGCTGAGCGCGGTCGAGAACGCCACCACCCGCCTCTCGTTCACCACCTCCACGCGACCGGCCGTCCTCACCGGCGGCACCGGCGACTCCGTCCCCACCTACCGCTACCTGCTCATGCCGGTGCGGCTGTCGGGCTGAGCCCCGTCGAGGCCGAGGCATCGTGCACGTCGTAGGGCTCTCCGCTCACCGACTTCCGCTGCTACGCGCAGGTCGATCTCGAGCTGCGCCCCGGCGTCACGTCGTTCCTCGGCGCCAACGGCCAGGGCAAGACGAACCTGGTCGAGGCCCTCGGCTACGTCGCGTCGCTGGGCAGCCATCGCGTGGCCACCGACGCCCCGCTCGTGCGCCTCGGCGCCGAGCGCGCGCATCGTGCGAGCCCAGGTGGCGCGCGACGACCGCACCTCGCTGGTCGAGATCGAGATCAACCCGGGTCGCGCGAACCGCGCGCGGATCAACAGGTCTCCGGTGCCGCGCCCGCGCGAGGTGCTCGGCCTGCTGCGCACGGTGCTGTTCGCGCCCGAGGACCTCGCGCTGGTCAAGGGCGACCCCAGTGAGCGGCGTCGGTTCCTCGACGACCTCCTCGTCGCCCGCGCACCGCGCATGGCCGGCGTGCGGGCGGACTACGACCGCGTCCTCAAGCAGCGCAACGCACTGCTCAAGACGGCGGCGGCCGCCCGCCGCGGAGGCAGCGGATCCGCCGACGTCCTGCGACCCTCGAGGTGTGGGACTCCCACCTCGCCACCCTGGGCGGGGAGCTGCTGGCGGCGCGGCTCGACCTCGTCGCCTCGCTCACGCCGCTGGTCGACAAGGCCTACGACACCGTGAGCTCCGGCGCCGGCCCGGCGTCGCTGGAGTACGTGTCCTCGCTCGGTGCCGACGTCGAGCTCGTCGCCGACCGCGCGGCGCTCACCGCGCAGCTCCTCGCCGGGATCGAGGCACGCCGCCGCGACGAGCTCGACCGGGGCATCTCCCTCGTCGGCCCGCACCGTGACGACCTCCTGCTGCGGCTCGGTCCCGCGCCGGCGAAGGGCTACGCCTCGCACGGCGAGTCGTGGTCCTACGCCCTGGCCCTGCGCCTCGCCTCCTACGACCTGCTCCGCCACGACGGCTCGGCCGGCGGCGAGCCGGTCCTCGTCCTCGACGACGTGTTCGCCGAGCTCGACGTCGAGCGGCGAGCCCGCCTCGCCGGCTCGTCGCGCAGGCCGAGCAGGTGCTCGTCACGGCGGCGGTCGAGGCCGACGTGCCCGAGCTCCTCGTCGGCGACCGCATCGACGTCGCGGCGGGAGGCGTGTCCCGTGCCCGCTGACCCCGGCCCCGACGAGGTCGGCGCGGACGAGCCCCTCGACCTCGGGTCCGCCGTCACCGAGCCACCCGTCCGCACGGGTGTCGACGCCGCCAAGGACGCGCTGGCCAGGGCACGCGCGGCGGCGCGCCAGGCACCGGCGTCCACCGGCTCGCGCCCGCAAGCCGGCCACCAGGGCCGACGCCGCCTCGACCCCGACACGCGGAGCGGTCCCGGGCCGGACGGACGCGACCCGCAGCTGCTCGGCTCGTCGGTCGACCGGCTCATGCGCGAGCGCGGCTGGGAGGCGCCCACCGCGGTGGGCGGGCTCACCGGCCGGTGGGCCGAGATCGTCGGGGACGAGGTCGCCGAGCACGTGGTGCCGGAGACGTTCGAGCCGTCGCCGGACGGCCGCGGGCTGCTGCTCGTGCTGCGCGCCGACTCCACCGCGTGGGCCACCTCGATGCGCCTGCTCCTCCCCCAGGTACGGGCGCGCGTCGACACCGAGCTCGGGGTGGGCACTGTCCGCGACATCAGCGTGCTCGGCCCGGCGGCCCCGTCGTGGAAGCACGGCCGGCTGCACGTGCCCGGCCGCGGACCGCGCGACACCTACGGCTGAGCCCCGCCCGGCCCGTTCCGTCGCGGCCGAGCCTTCGGGAGCGGGTGACCGGCGGCGCAACCGGCGTCAAGCCGTTTCAGGCCCCCGAAACCCCCGCCGACATATCCCCAGTCACGGACGCCCCCTTGGCGGCGTTGTGGGTCCCCTGACGCTAGACTGGGAGCACAATCCCGGGGACCTCCACAGGTCGTGGAGCGGACCCCTGGACCGGTCGATCAGCGCAGCCGGCCGACGCCTCGAGCGTCGGCCGTGCAGCGTCGGCCGGGCTTCACCGGCAGGAGGGTCAGCCACCCGTGTCCTACGACGCCAGCGCCATCACCGTTCTCGAAGGCCTCGACGCGGTGCGCAAGCGCCCCGGCATGTACATCGGCTCCACCGGCGAGCGGGGACTGCACCACCTCGTCTACGAGGTCGTCGACAACTCCGTCGACGAGGCGCTCGCCGGCTTCTGCGACACCATCGTCGTCACCCTCCTCGCCGACGGCGGCGTGCGGGTCGTCGACAACGGCCGCGGCATCCCGGTCGACATCGTCGAGAGCGAGGGCAAGCCGGGCGTCGAGGTCGTGCTCACCGTCCTGCACGCCGGCGGCAAGTTCGGCGGGAGCGGCTACGCCGTCTCCGGCGGCCTGCACGGCGTCGGCGTCTCGGTGGTCAACGCGCTGTCGACCGACCTCGACGTCGAGGTCCGCCGCAACGACCACGTCTACCGTCAGTCCTACCGCTACGGCGTCCCGGCGGCCCGCTGGAGAAGGGCGAGGCCAGCGACCACACCGGCACCACGGTCACCTTCTGGGCCGACGGCGACATCTTCGAGACCACGCACTACGACTTCGCCACGCTGGCCCGGCGCTTCCAGGAGATGGCCTTCCTCAACAAGGGCCTCACCCTCACGCTGATCGACGAGCGCGTGCCCGTCGTCGTCGACGACGCGGACGGCGTCGTCGACGAGGTGGAGGCGTTGCGCGAGATCAGCTACCACTACGAGGGCGGCATCGCCGACTTCGTCAAGCACCTCAACGCCACGAAGGGTCCGGCCCACCTCCACGTCATCGACGTCGAGAACGAGGACGAGGAGCGCCGCATCTCGGCGGAGTCGCGATGCAGTGGAACTCGGGCTACTCCGAGTCGGTCTACACGTTCGCGAACACGATCAACACCACCGAGGGCGGCACGCACGAAGAGGGCTTCCGGTCGGCGCTCACCACGCTGGTCAACAAGTTCGCGCGGGAGTGGAACATCCTCAAGGAGAAGGACGCCAACCTCTCCGGCGAGGACATCCGCGAAGGCCTCACCGCGATCGTGTCGGTGAAGCTGAGCGAGCCGCAGTTCGAGGGCCAGACCAAGACCAAGCTCGGCAACACCGAGGCGAAGACCTTCGTGCAGAAGGTCGTCAACGACCAGCTCGGCGCGTGGTTCGAGGCCAATCCCGCGGAGGGCAAGGAGATCGCGCGCAAGTCGGTCACGGCGGCGTCGGCCCGCATCGCCGCCCGCAAGGCCCGCGACCTCGCCCGCAACCGCAAGGGCCTCATGGGCGGAGCCGGCCTGCCGGGCAAGCTCATCGACTGCTCGTCGACCAACCCGGAGGAGTGCGAGGTCTTCATCGTCGAGGGCGACTCGGCCGGTGGCTCCGCCCGCAGCGGCCGCGACCCGCGCACCCAGGCGATCCTCCCGATCCGCGGCAAGATCCTCAACGTCGAGAAGGCGCGGATCGACCGCGTGCTGCAGAACAACGAGGTCCAGGCGCTCATCTCGGCGTTCGGCACCGGCGTCCACGACGACTTCGACATCGCCCGGCTGCGCTACCACAAGGTCGTCCTGATGGCCGACGCCGACGTCGACGGGCAGCACATCCGCACCCTGCTGCTCACCCTGCTGTTCCGCTTCATGAAGCCGCTCGTCGAGCAGGGTCACGTCTACCTCGCGCAGCCGCCGCTGTACAAGATCAAGTGGTCGCGCGAGGAGCCGGCCTACGCCTACTCCGACCGCGAGCGCGACGCGCTGATCAAGGCCGGCATCGAGGCGGGCAAGAAGCTCCCCAAGGAGGAGGCCACCCAGCGCTACAAGGGCCTCGGCGAGATGAACGCCGACGAGCTGTGGGAGACCACGATGGATCCCGACCGCCGCGTGCTCCTGCAGGTCACCCTCGACGACGCCGCCCAGGCCGACGAGATGTTCAGCGTCCTCATGGGCGAGGACGTCGAGAGCCGCCGGACCTTCATCCAGCGCAACGCCCGCGACGTCCGCTTCCTGGACATCTAGCCGCGTACGACGTCCGCCCACCGCTCCCGTCGTACGCCGAAGGACCGCCATGCCTGACGACACCACCACCGAGTCCCCCGAGTTCAACCCGCGCATCGAGCCGGTCGACCTCCAGGTCGAGATGCAGCGCTCGTACCTGGACTACGCCATGTCGGTCATCGTGTCGCGCGCGCTGCCCGACGTGCGCGACGGGCTCAAGCCGGTGCACCGCCGCGTGCTCTACGCCATGTACGACGGCGGCTACCGGCCGGACCGCGGGTTCTCCAAGTGCGCGCGCATCGTCGGCGACGTCATGGGCAACTACCACCCCCACGGCGACTCCTCGATCTACGACACCCTCGTGCGCCTGGCGCAGCCGTGGGCGCTGCGCTACCCGCTCGTGCAGGGCCAGGGCAACTTCGGCTCACCGGGCAACGACCCCGCCGCGGCGATGCGCTACACCGAGGCGCGGATGGCGCCGCTCGCCATGGAGATGGTGCGCGACATCGACGAGGAGACCGTCGACTTCACGCCCAACTACGACGGACGCACGCAGGAGCCGGTCATCCTGCCGAGCCGGTTCCCCAACCTGCTCGTCAACGGCAGCGCCGGCATCGCGGTGGGCATGGCCACCAACATCCCGCCGCACAACCTCGGCGAGGTCGCGGCCGGCGCCCAGTGGGCGCTCGCGAACCCGGACGCCACCCGCGAGGAGCTGCTCGAGGTGCTGCTCGAGAAGGTGAAGGGCCCGGACTTCCCCACCGGCGGACTCATCGTGGGGCGCAAGGGGATCGAGGACGCCTACCGCACCGGTCGCGGCTCGGTCATGATGCGCGCGGTCGTCGAGGTGCAGGAGGACGCGCGCGGTCGCACCATGCTCGTGGTCACCGAGCTGCCCTACCAGGTCAACCCCGACAACCTCCTGCTGCGCATCGCCGAGCTCGCGAACGACGGCAAGATCTCCGGCATCTCCGACGTCCGCGACGACTCCTCGTCGCGGACCGGGATGCGCCTGGTCATCGAGCTCAAGCGCGACGCCGTCGCGAAGGTCGTGCTCAACAACCTCTTCAAGCACACGGCGTTGCAGGACAACTTCGCCTGCAACATGATCGCGCTCGTCGACGGCGTCCCGCGGACGCTGTCGCTCGACGGGTTCGTGCGGCACTGGATCACGCACCAGATCGAGGTCATCGTCCGGCGTACCCGCTACCGGCTGCGCAAGGCCGAGGAGCGCGCGCACATCCTGCTCGGCTACCTCAAGGCGCTCGACGCCCTCGACGCCGTCATCGCACTGATCCGCGCGAGCGCCACCGTCGACGACGCCCGCACCGGCCTGATGGAGCTGCTCGAGATCGACGAGCTGCAGGCGACCGCCATCCTCGACATGCAGCTGCGCCGCCTCGCCGCCCTCGAGCGGCAGAAGATCATCGACGAGTACGACGAGCTGCAGATCAAGATCGCCGACTACAACGACATCCTCGGCAGCGAGCCGCGCCAGCGCTCGATCGTGAGCGAGGAGCTGGCGGAGATCACGGCGAAGTACGGCGACGAGCGCCGCAGCATCCTCGTCCCCTGGGACGGCGAGGTCACCGACGAGGACCTCATCGCGGAGGAGGACGTCGTCGTCACGATCACCCACGGCGGCTACGCGAAGCGCACCCGCACCGACAACTACCGCGCGCAGCGCCGCGGCGGCAAGGGCGTGCGCGGGGCCTCGCTGCGCGGCGACGACGTCGTCGAGCACTTCTTCGTCACCACCACGCACCACTACATGCTGTTCTTCACCAACAAGGGCAGGGTCTACCGCGCCAAGGCCTACGAGCTGCCCGACACCGGTCGCGACGCCCGCGGTCAGCACGTGGCCAACCTGCTCGCGTTCCAGCCGGACGAGAAGATCGCGCAGGTCCTCGACGTCCGCGACTACGCGCAGGCTCCCTACCTCGTGCTCGCCACCCGCGGGGGCATGGTGAAGAAGACCCGCCTCGACGACTTCGACTCCAACCGCAGCGGCGGCGTCATCGCCATCAACCTGCGCGACGACGACGAGCTCATCAGCGCCCAGCTCGTCGACGACGGTGCCGACCTCCTGCTGGTGAGCACGAAGGGGATGTCGGTGCGCTTCACCGCGAACGACGACACGCTGCGCCCGATGGGTCGCGCCACCTCCGGCGTGATCGGCATGCGGTTCCGCGACGGCGACGAGCTGCTCGCGATGGACACCGTGGTGCCGGACTCCTTCGTCGTCACGGTCACCGACGGCGGCTACGCCAAGCGCACCCCGGTGTCGGAGTGGGCGGTCAAGGGCCGCGGCATCTACGGCGTCCGCGCGATGAAGCTGGTCGAGGAGCGCGGCTCGCTCGTGGGCGCGCTCGTCGCGGCCGAGGACGACGAGGTCTACGCGATCGCGTCCGACGGCGTGGTCATCCGCACCCGGGTCTCGGAGATCCGCGCGACCGGCCGCGACACCATGGGCGTCTCGCTGATGGACGTGAGCGGGGAGTCCAGCATCGTGGCCGTCGCCCGCGGCGAGGCCACCGACGACGACGAGCTCGACGACGAGGCGGAGGGCGCCGAGGCGTCCGCCACCGACTCGCCCGACGGCTCGGACGAGGCAATCGCGGGCGGCTCGGATACCGTGAACGAGGACGACTCCGATTCCGGTGCCGCGGCGAAGGCCGACGACACCGGGGCCGAGGACTAGGAGCAGGTTCGGTGGACACCGCCGGTACGCCGTCGCGACCCGCGGGTTCGCGTCCCACGGGCAGCCGCCCGTCGGGTGCGAACCCGGCCGGCGCGCGCCCGGCGTCGGCCCCCGAGCCGGCGCCCGCCCCCGATCCGGTCGCGGCGTCGACGTCGACGTGACCCAGGTCAAGCCCGCACCGGGTGGCAAGCCGCCGGCAGCGCCCCCCGCTGCGGCGCCGGCGTCGAACGGGGCGTCGCCCCGCGTGGCTGCGGCCGCGGAGCCGGCCCCCGTCGCGCCCGCGGCGGCGGCGCCGGTCCGGCCCGTGACACCGGTCGTCGCGGACCCGCTCGCCGGGTCCGGGGCGGTCCGCCCCGCCCCCGCCGCGCAGGTCCGCCCGATGGGTCCGCGCCGGGCCCGCCTGCTGGTCACCCGGCTCGACCCGTGGTCGGTGATGAAGACGGCGTTCATGCTCTCGGTGTCGATCGCGATCGTCACGATCATGGCGGTGGCGCTGCTCTGGTGGACCCTCGACGTCACCGGCGTGTTCGCGGCCATCAGCCGCACGATCGACGACGTCGCCGGCAGCGGCACCACGTCCTTCGACTTCCTCGCGCTCGTGAGCTTCAGCCGGGTCATGGGCATCTCGCTGGTGCTGGCCGCCGTCGAGATCGTCCTCATGTCGGCGCTGACCACCCTGTTCGCGTTCCTGTACAACCTGTCCGTCGGGCTGACCGGCGGCCTCGAGGTCACGCTCTCCGAGGACGCCTGACGCGTCCCTCGGGTCGGGCGCCGCCGGCGGCCGAGGCAGTTTGGGACGCTCGGACGCCCTGAGGTAGCCTTCTCCGGCACCACCCGAGGGCCTATAGCTCAGCTCGGTTAGAGCGCTTCCCTGATAAGGAAGAGGTCGATGGTTCAAGTCCATCTAGGCCCACCATCCCGCACCATCCCGCCGGAGAGGCAGAGACCGTGAAGAAGCTGCTCGTGCTCGCCGCACTCGCCGCGATCGGCTACGTCGTCTACCGCCAGGTGGCGGCGAGCCAGGCGGAGCAGGACCTCTGGACCGAGGCCACCTCGGCTCCGGACCTTCGCTGACCGTGTGACCGGCTCCGCGGAGCCGTCGCCCGGGGGCTTAGCTCAGCTGGTAGAGCGCTGCCTTTGCAAGGCAGAAGTCAGGGGTTCGAGTCCCCTAGCCTCCACCACCCGCCCCTGCGTGCACCCACTCCCCGCCCGGTCCTCCGGTCGCCGTGCCCCGACGGTCACCGGGGCCGCCGTGCGCACGGGGGGTGGCGTGAGCGGGTGGGCGGCGTGCGAGGATTCCGGCGTGACCACTTACGCGACGCTGCACACCAACCACGGCGACATCCTGATCGACCTGTTCCCCGAACCACGCGCCCAAGACCGTGCGCCAACTTCGTCGGTCTCGCCGAGGGCACGCAGGAGTGGACCGACCCGAAGACCGGCGAGCCGAAGAGCACGCCCGTTCTACGACGGCGTCGTCTTCCACCGGGTGATCTCCGGCTTCATGATCCAGGGCGGCGACCCGACTCGGCACCGGCACCGGCGGCCCGGGCTACAAGTTCGGCGACGAGTTCCACCCCGACCTGTCGTTCGACCAGCCCTACCTGCTCGCGATGGCCAACGCCGGCCCCGGCACCAACGGCTCGCAGTTCTTCATCACCGTCGGGCCGACCGCCGCACCTCAACCGCAAGCACACGATCTTCGGCGAGGTCGCCGACGCCGACGAGCCGGGACGTCGTCGACGCGATCGCCGCCGTGCCCGACCGGCGCGAGGACCGGCCGATGAACGCCGTCGTCATCGAGTCGGTCACGGTCGAGCAGTGTCGACGCCTGACCCGACCGGCGCCGCACCCGCGGCCGTGCCGACCTGCTACCGGCACCCCGGTCGCGAGACGTACGTCCGCTGCACGCGGTGCGAGCGCCCGATCTGCCCGGACTGCATGATCAGCGCGTCGGTCGGGCTTCCAGTGCCCGGAGTGCGTCGCCGAGGGCCGCGACGTCGGCACCCGTCGTCAGGTCGGCCCTGGGCGCGCAGGTGCCCTCGAAGCCGTACGTCACCTACGCCCTGATCTCGGCGTCACGTCGTGGTCTTCGGGCTCCAGTCGCTGCTCGGGCAACGACTTCACCAGCCGCTGGGAGATGTGGCCCATCGGCGTCGCCGCGTTCGACCAGTACTACCGGCTGCTCACGGCGACCTTCCTGCACGGCAGGTTGCTGCACATCGGCTTCAACATGTACGTGCTGTGCGCGCTCGGCCCGGCGCTGGAGAACGCTGCTGGGCCACGTCCGGTTCGCCACGCTCTACCTCGTCGCCGGGCTCGGCGGCTCGGTCGCCTCGTTCTGGTTCTCCGACCCGCGGGTCCCCTCGCTCGGCGCGAGCGGCGCGATCTTCGGGCTGATGGGCGCCTACGTCGTCGTCGGCAAGGCGCTGCCGCGCGGACATCACGCAGGTGCTCGTCCTCATCGCGCATCAACCTCGCGATCGGCTTCGTGGCGTCCGGGATCGACTGGCGCGCCCACCTCGGCGGCCTGCTCACCGGCGCGCTCGTGGCGGCGGTGTTCGTCTACCCACCCGCCCGCAACCGTGTCGTCGTCCAGGTGCTCGCCGTCGGCGCCATCGTCGTGGTGCTGCTGGGCCTGACCGTGGCACGGGACAACGCGCTGACCAGCGACCTTCTCCGGCAGGGGTACGACCTCACCGCGAGCAGATGACCCTGCGCTACCCACAGGGGCTCGCTGGGGGATCTCATGGTTATCCACAGGCCTGTCCACACCTGGGGACGAATGACAGGCGTGTAAGTCCGCAACCGCGATCACACGGGATCCGGGCTCCGGACGAGGGTGTGCTGAGGCTGTCCTGAGCGGACGTGGAGGAATGCCGAAGGCCCCCGTCCACAGGACGGAGGCCTTCGTGGCGAGCGGATGCGGCGGCTCAGCGCCAGCGCATCGACATCCCGAAGCCGATCCCGATGAAGCCGAACCCGACGACGATGTTCCACCAGTCGAGCGTCTTCATCACCGGGAGGTCGGCGCCGGCGATGTAGTAGACGACGATCCAGAGCAGGCCGAAGACGAAGAACCCGATCATCACGGGCGCCCACCACGCGGACGAGCCGTACTTGACCGGCTGCTTCGCGGTGTTCGGCGGCACGTACGGCTTCTTGCGGCGAAGCCGGGACTCAGGCACGGTCGGCCCCCTTCTCGTGGTGGCTCTCGGTAGACACCGGTCAGCACCGGTACGTCGCGGTCCGGCCATCGCCGGTGTGGTCGTAGCGTACCGAGCATGTCGGCGAATGAGGGAGTCCAGGCCACGGCGGAGGACCGCCGTACGCCGAACGGGCGCCGCACGGCCGGGATCGTGGCCGGTCTCGTGTTCGCCCTCGCCGGCCTGCTCTTCGCCGCCAGCGCCAGCACCGCTCGGGGCACGGACCTGCGTGGCGGCCGAGCCGTGCAGACCCGCGACCTCGTCGTCCGCGAGGCGCAGCGGGTCGCCGAGGCCGAGGCAGCCCTCGCCGCGCTCGAGGCGGAGGTCGCGGACCTCGTCGCCGTGGCGGGCCGCGACGCGGCCCTCGCCGAGTCCCAGCGCGAGACCGCCGCGCTCGCGCCCGCCGCCGGGCTGACCGCCGTCGTCGGCCCCGGCGTCCGGGTGACGCTCGACGACGCCCCCCGGCCGGGGCCGGGCCAGGAGATCCCGGGGAACCCCGCACCCAACGATCTCGTCGTACATCAGCAGGACGTGCAAGCCGTGGTCAACGCGTTGTGGAGAGGGGGAGCGTCGGCGGTGCAGGTGATGGACCAGCGCATCGTCTCGACGTCGGCGGTGCGTTGCGTCGGCAACACGCTGCTGCTCCAGGGCCGCGTCTACTCCCCGCCGTTCACGGTGTCGGCCGTCGGTGATCCCGCAGCCGCTGTCCGCGTCGCTCGAGCTCGACCCGCTCGTGACCATCTACCGTCAGTACGTGGCGCTCTACGGACTCGGCTACCTCGTGCGCGCCGAGACCTCGATGACGGTCCCCCCGTTCACCGGCAGCGTGCAGCCCGTCTTCGCGAGCCCCGCGGACGTGTCGTGAGCACCGAGGTCGATCCCACGGACCTGCCGACGCCGGACCCCGCCGACCCAGGAGCACGACGCCGAACCTCCACCGGCGACCGCGTGCGGCTCGTCGTCCGCGGCATCGGCGAGGTCCTCATCACCCTCGGCGTGCTCCTGCTCCTCATGTGCGTCTACCAGCTGTGGTGGACCAACATCGAGTCGGCTCACGCGATCGCCGCGGGCCGCGACGAGATCACCCGGTCGTGGGCCACGGCGTCGCCCACTCCCACTCCCTCCGGCACCGCGTCCCCGAGCGCGAGCCCCACGGCCGAGAGGCCTTCGGACGGAACGGGTTTCGCGCTGCTCTACGTCCCGCGCATGGAGTCCCGGGTGTGGGGTCTGCCGATCCGTCAGGGCACCGGCAAGGACGTGCTGGCCGAAGGGCGCGGGCCACTACCGGACGACCGCGATGCCCGGCGAGATCGGCAACTTCGCGATCGCCGCGCACCGCTCCGCCCACGGCGAGCCGTTCGGCGACTTCGCCGAGCTGCGTGCGGGCGACAAGGTCTACGTCCAGACCGAGACCACCTGGTACACCTACACGCTCACGCACGACGACCCGAACCTGACACCGAGCGACGTCTGGGTCGTCGAACCCGTCCCCGGCCAGCCCGGCGCCACGCCCACCGAGCGGCTGCTCACGATGACCACGTGCACGCCGCGCTACGGCTCCACCGGCCGCTGGGCCTGGTGGGGCGAGCTCAGCGCCACGCAGCCCACCGCGCAGGGCCCGCCCGACGGCCTGAGCAACACCGCCTGAGCAACCGCCCGAGCACCACCGCCTGAGCCACCCGAACCGACCGACGAGCGAGGATCCGTTGTACGCCTGGATGTGGGGCAAGCTGCCCGGCCCGTGGCCGGTGAAGCTGCTGCTCGCCGTCGTGCTCGCGCTGGTGGTCACCCTGCTGCTGTTCACGGTCGTGTTCCCGTGGCTCGAGCCGCGGCTGCCGTTCAACGACGTGACGGTCGACGGCGCGAGCGCGGCAGGACCGTGGTCGGTCGGCTCGACCCACGGGCGCCTGAGGAGAACCGGCACGACCGTCGCTCCGGCCGTGGGCGATGATGTGCCCGTGACCGCCCGCATCCTCGTCGTCGACAACTACGACTCGTTCGTGTTCAACCTCGTGCAGTACCTCGGCCAGCTCGGCGCCGAGGTCGACGTGCGGCGCAACGACGAGGTCGTGCCGGACGACGCGCGGCGGCTACGACGGCGTCCTGCTCTCGCCCGGCCCGGGCACCCCGGCCGACGCCGGCGTCTGCATCGACATGGTGCGCGAGCTCGCCGGCGCGGTTCCCGATCTTCGGCGTCTGCCTCGGGCACCAGGCCATCGCGGAGGCCTACGGCGCCACGGTCGACCGCGCCCCGGAGCTGCTGCACGGCAAGACCAGCCTCGTGCACCACGACGGCGTCGGCGTGCTCGCCGGGCTGCCCGACCCGTTCACCGCCACGCGCTACCACTCGCTCGCGGTCGACCCGGCCACCGTCCCGGCGAGCTCGAGGTCACCGCGCGCACCGACTCCGGCGTGATCATGGCGATGCGGCACCGCACGCTCGCGGTCGAGGGCGTGCAGTTCCACCCGGAGACCGTGCTCACCGAGGGCGGGCACCGGATGCTCGCCAACTGGCTCGTCGGCGTGCGGCGACCCGGCCGCGGTGGGCCGCACGGCCGGGCTCGCGCCCGTCGTCGGTCGCTAGGCCTCAGGTCACCGAGCGCGCGACGCGGCTGACCGTCACGGCGTGGGCGTGCGGTGTCGGCGTGGGAGTCGGCGTCGGGGTGGGCGGCGCCTTCGCGACCGTGATCGTCACCAGCGTCCCCTTGACGGCGCATCTGGCCGCCCTGCGGGCGTCTGCGCGAGGACCGTGCCCGGGGTCGCGCCCGCGTCCTCCTGACGGACGACGTTGACGTCGAACCCGGCGTTGGCCAGGTCGCTCTTGGCCTGCGCCTCGGACCTGCCGACCACGCTCGGGCACCTCGACCTTGCCGTTGGAGACCGAGATGTTGACCGCGGAGCCGGCCGCCGACCTGGGTGTCCTGCGGCGGGTCCTGCGCCACGACGAACCCGGCCGGCTGGTCGGAGTCGACCTCGGTGACCGTCCCGAGCAGGAGGCCGGCGTCGACGAGCGCGGGCCGGGCGCTGTCGGCCGTGGTGAGGCCCGACGAGCAGCGGCACGGTGGCCTGGTCCTTGCCCGTCGAGATGGTGATGTCGACCGGGAGCCCCTTGGCGATCTGCTCACCGGCCTGGGGCAGCTGGCGGATGATCGTGTCCTTGGGCCGGTCGTCGGACGGCTGCGGGGTCTGCGTGCCGAGCACGAGCCCCTGGCGCTGCGAGCTCGGTCTGCGCCTGGGCGACCGTGAGGCCGGACGAGGTCGGGGACCGCGACCTGCTCCACCGCGGGGGCGCCGAAGATCGCCTTGCCGACGAGCACGGTGGCGATGGCGACCGCGATCACGCCGAGCGTCAGCAGGACCCAGAACCACGGGCTGCGCTGCTCGGTGTCGTCGCCCGCGCCGCCGCCGCGAGCATCGCGGCGACCGACCGGCGCGAGCACGGCGGTGTCCTGGCCGACCACGGGCACCGGAGCGGTGACGGGCAGGCCGCGCGATGGCGCGCTCGACGTCGTCGCGCATCTCGGCCGCGGTCTGGTAGCGGTCCTCGGGGTTCTTCGCGAGCGCGGTGAGCACGATCGTGTCGATCTGCGGGGTGACCGCGGGGTCGAGCTGCGACGGCGGGACCGGCGTCCTCGCTCACGTGCTGGTAGGCGATCGAGACCGGCGACTCGCCGGTGAACGGCGGCCGGCCGGTGAGCAGCTCGTAGAGCAGGCAGCCGGTGGAGTAGATGTCGCTGCGGCTGTCGACGACCTCGCCGCGCGCCTGCTCGGGCGAGAGGTAGTGCGCGGTGCCGAGCACCGCGGACGCCTGCGTCATCGTCTGGCCGGCGTCGGCGAGGGCGCGCGCGATGCCGAAGTCCATGACCTTGACGTCGCCGCTGCGCGTGAGCATCACGTTCGCGGGCTTGATGTCGCGGTGGATGATGCCGTGGCGGTGGCTGTAGTCGAGCGCGGCGAGCATGCCGGCGGTGATCTCGAGCGCGCGCTCGGGCAGCAGGCGGCGACCGCTGAGCGAGCAGCTGGCGCAGCGTCATGCCGTCGACGTACTCCATGACGATGTACGGGACGATCTCGCCGGTGGCGCCCTCGGCATCGCCGAGCACGTCCTCGCCGGTGTCGTAGACCGCGACGACGTTCGGGTGGTTCAGCGACGCCGCGCTCTGCGCCTCGCGACGGAACCGGGCCTGGAACGACGGGTCGCGCGCCAGGTCGGGGCGCAGGATCTTCACCGCGACGCGGCGGCCGAGGCGCAGGTCGCTTGCCCTCGTAGACCTCGGCCATGCCGCCCCGGCCGATGACCTCGCCGAGCTCGTAGCGCTCGCCGAGGCGGCGGATGTCGTCGCTCACCGTTCCTCCTCCGTCGCCGGGCCTCTGCCCGGCGCCGAGCTGTCGCAGCATCATCGCTCCAGCACCGCTTCCATGACCGCCTTGCGCGATGGGGGCCGCCAGCCGGTTGCCGCTGACCTCCGCCGCTCCGCCGCCGTTCTGCAGCACGACCGCCACGGCCACCTGAGCCTGACCGCTGACGTCGGCCGGCGCCACGCCCACGAACCACGCGTGCGCCGGGCGGCCGGGCGCGGTCTGCGCCGTGCCCGTCTTGCCCGCCGACGCTGACGCCGGAGATCGCGCGCGTTCGACCCCGTGCCCTGGTCGACGACGGTGACCATCATGCCGAGCAGCGCCGCCGCGTTCGCGGGCGACATGGCCTGCGAGAACTCCACCGGCTCCGCCGTCTCGAGCACGGTCGAGCTCGGGCGAGAGCACCTGGGAGACGAGGTAGGGCGACATCACCTGGCCGTTGTTGCCGATGCCGGCGCCCACCATGGCCATCTGCAGCGCCGTCGCCGTGACGTCGAACTGGCCGATCGCGCTCATCGCGGTCTGCGGCAGGTCCGGGTCGGCCGGGAACTGGCTGGCCGCCGCGCGCAGCGGGCACGTCGAAGGATGTGCCCCACCCGAACTTCTCCGCCTGCGCGCGCAGGGCGTCGTCGCCGAGCTCGAGGCCGATCGACGCGAACGCGGTGTTGCACGAGATCGCGAGCGCGTTCTCGAGCGTCGTCACATCGCCCGGGCCGCACGCCGACCCGGACCAGTTCTTGAGCTCGCGGCTGGTGCTCGGCAGCGGCATCGACGCGGGTCCGGGCACCACGGTGGTCGGGGTGTACTTCCCGGACTCGAGGGCGGCCGCGGCGGTGACGAGCTTGAACGTCGAGCCCGGCGGCAGCGTCATGACGAGCGGGCGGTTGAGCAGCGGCTGCTCGGGGTCGTCGGAGTACGCGGCGTAGGCCTCGCGGATCTGAGCGGTGTTGTGGCTGCTGAGCAGGTTCGGGTCGAACGACGGCGAGGACACCATCGCGAGGATCGCGCCGGTGCGCGGGTCGATCGCGACCACCGCACCGGTGCGTCCCGCGAGCCCGTCGTACGCCGCCTTCTGCGCCGCCGGGTCGAGCGTGAGCCGCACGGCGCCGCCCTTGATGCCGCGGTCCGGCGAACAGCTGCTGCACGCGGTCGACGAAGAAGCGGTCGTCCGAGCCGGAGAGCACGGAGTTCTCGGCGCGCTCGATGCCGGTGGCGCCGTAGACGATCGAGTAGAAGCCGGTCGCCGGCGCGTAGAGCGGGCCGTCGGGGTACTGGCGCAGGAACCGCAGCTGGTCGTCGGTGGGGATCGACGACGCGATCGGGGTGCGACCCGAGCAGGATCGGACCGCGCTCGCGGTTGTACTCCTCGAGCAGCGTGCGGCTGTTGCCCGCCTGGGCTGCGGATGTCGGCGGCCGCGAAGAACTGCAGATACGTGAGGTTGACCAGCAGCGCGAGCAGGAGCGCGCCGATCACGGCGGCGAGGCGGCGCATGGACCGGATCACAGGCGCACCACCTGGGTGGGCGCGTCCTCGAGGCTGCACGGTCTCGGCGTCGGGACGGCGTGCCGTGTCGCTGATCCGCATGAGCAGGCCGATCGCGATCCAGTTGGCCACGAGCGACGAGCCGCCCTGGGAGAGGAACGGGGTCGTGAGCCCGGTGAGCGGGATCAGCCGGCTGACGCCGCCGACGACGACGAACACCTGCAGCGCGAGCACGATCGAGAGGCCCGCGGCGAGCAGCGTGCCGAACGCGTCGCGGCAGGCGACGGCGGTGCGCAGGCCGCGCTGGACGACGATCGCGTAGAGCACGAGCATCGCGAACGAGCCCGATCAGCCCGAGCTCCTCGCCGAACGCCGCGATGATGAAGTCGCTCTTCGCGTACGGGACGAGCTGCGGGTAGCCCTGGCCGAGGCCCGACGCCGAACATGCCGCCGCTCGCGAACCCGTACAGCGACTGCACGATCTGGTAGCTGGAGTCGGCCTCGTCGGCGAACGGGTGCAGCCAGACGTCGACGCGCACGCGGACGTGGCCGAACGACGAGGTAGGCGAACACGGCGCCGCTGATGAAGAGCACGGCACCGAGCACGAGCCAGCTGCGTCGCTGCGTCGCGACGTAGAGCAGCGTGACGAACAGGCCGAAGAACAGCAGCGACGTGCCGAGGTCGCGCTCGAACACGAGCACGGCGAGCGAGACGAACCAGGCGACGAGCAGCGGCCCGAGGTCGCGGCCGCGCGGGAGCTCGATGCCGATCACCTTCGTGCGCACGAGCGCGAGGGAGTCGCGCGTGACCGTGAGGTAGCCGGCGAAGAAGATGGTGAGCAGGATCTTCGCGAGCTCGCCGGGCTGGAACGAGAGCGTTGCCCAGGCGGATCCACAGCGTGGCGCCGTTGATCGCTGGCGCCGATGACGGGGACCAGCGGCAGCAGCAGCAGCACGAGACCCAGCGAACATCGCGGTGTAGGTGTAGCGCTGCAGCATGCGGTGGTCGCGCACCACGACGAGCACGCGACGAACAGCACGATGCCGAGCGTGGTCCAGGTGAGCTGGCTGTAGACGTCGGGCGTGGGGACGGGGCTGCCGTTGCGCGCGGCCCGCTGCGCCTCGGCCAGGTCGAGGCGGTGGATCATCACGAGGCCGAGCATGTTGAGGGTCACGACGACCGGGACGAGCAGCGGGTCGGCGTACGGGGCGAGCAGCCGGACCGCGAGGTGCGCCACGAGGATCAGGCCGGTGATGACCGACAGCACGAGCACGGTGTCGTCGGCGACGTGGCCGAGCACGGCGAGGTCGACCTGGACGTAGGCCGCTGCGCCGACGAGGAGCGCGGCCATGAGCAGGGTGAACTCGGCCCAGCGCCGCTGCGGCTGGCGGTAGCGGGGGACGGCCTGCGCGGTCTCGACGCTCACGGGCTGCTCGTGATCGTGGCCGCCGGGGACGGGCTCCCGGTGGCGTCGGTGCCGACGGTGTCGGGGCAGCCCGGGGTGGTGGGCGCGGCCGCGCACTGCGCCGCCCGCTCGCTCAGCCGCTGCACGACCTGCTCCGCGTCGGCGAGCGACCCGGTGGGGATGGTGCCCTCGACCTGGGTCGCCTCGAAGTCGGGCAGCGAGTCGACCGTGACCTCGCTGCGGTGCTCGACCGAGTGCAGGCTGATCGGCCCGAGCTCGGCCGGGCAGGCCGCGGAAGATCGCGACGTAGCCGCCGTCGTTGCCGATGTAGTACTGCTGCTGCGCCCACGCGTAGGTGAGGCCCAGGACGGCGGCCACGGCGACGACGAGCGCGGTGAGCAGCGCGAGCACCTTCCACGGCCGGCGGGTGCTCGGGCCGCGCTGCTCCTCGTGGTAGACCGAGGCGAGCGCCGCCACCCCGCCCTCGGCCGAGCTCGACTGCGTCGACACCTTCACGACCCGGGTGTCGATCTGCTCGTCGGCGGGGAAGGCGAAGCCGGGCAGCCGCTCGCGGTTGCGGGGCTCGCCGGCCGCACCCACCACGACGGGCGCCTCCGCGACGTGCGCAGCGTCGACCGCGACGACGTCGGCGACGACGCACGTGACGTTGTCGGGGGCGCCGGCCTCGAGCGCGGCGTCGACGAGCGCGGTGACCACGGCGACGGGGTCCTTGAGCCGAGCAGCTCGTGCATGCGCGCGTCCGAGACGTAGCCGCACAGGCCGTCGCTGCAGACGAGGTAGCGGTCGCCGGCTCGCGCCTCGCGCACCGACACGTCGGGCTCGGCGGGGTGCACGCCGTCGATCGCGCGCATGAGCAGGTTGCGGCGCGGGTGGGTGGTGGCCTCCTCCGCGGTGATGCGGCCGGAGTCGACGAGGGTCTGCACGTAGGTGTGGTCGCGGGTGACCTGGGTGAACTCGCCGTCGCGCAGCAGGTAGGCGCGCGAGTCGCCGACGTGCAGCACGGCCACCCGCGACGGGTCGCCACCGAGCCACGCGAGCGCGGTGAGCGTGGTGCCCATGCCGGCGAGCTCGGGCTGCGCGGCGACGACGTCGGCGATCCGCTCGCTCGTCGTGACGACCGCCTCGCGAGAGCCGCTCGAGCGCCTCGGCGTCGTCGAGCCCGGCGGTCTCCATCTCCGACATCGTCGCGATCGCGATGGCCGAGGCCAGCTCGCCGGCGGCGTGCCCGCCCATGCCGTCGGCGACGACGAGCAGCTCGCCGCCGGCGTAGCCGGAGTCCTCGTTGCCGGGACGCACGAGGCCGACGTCGGAGCGCGCGGCGGAGCGCAGCACGAGCACCACGGTCACCGCCTCAGCTCGAGGACGGTGCGGCCGACCTTGAGCTGGTGGCCCGACGGCGAGCGGGGTCGGTGAGGTGATGCGGGTGCGGTCGACCCAGGTGCCGTTGGTCGAGCCGATGTCCTCGACGATCCAGCGCTGCCGTTGAGGGTGATGCGGGCGTGCGCGTTGCTGGCGTAGTCGTCGTCGAGCACGAGCGTGGAGCTCGGGCGCGCGGCCGATCGTGACCGGCGCCGCCCGAGCGGGATGACGGTGCCGGCCAGCGGGCCCTCGATGACGACGAGGCTGCGCACGCCGGTCTTCGGGGCCTTGGGCGCCTTCGCCGGCTTCGGCGCGCGCGGTGCGGGTGCCGCGGCAGCCCGGGCACGGGGGTGGCGACGAGGGGCCGGGCGTCGCGCGGGGCGCGCAGGTCGCGACGCAGCACCACGACCGCGACGAGGACGAGCGACCAGATCAGCACGAGGAAGCCCAGACGGATCAGCGTCAGGACGAGCTCGGACACCCGCCGCTCACCCGGCCCTGAACGTCGAGCCGGGTCGCGCCGAGCTGGACGACGGCGCCGTCGTGCAGGACGACCTCGCCGACCTGCACGCCGTCGACGTAGGTGCCGTTGGTCGAGCCCAGGTCGCGCAGCAGCACCTCGCGCCCGAGCAGGATCTCGGCGTGGTGGCGCGAGACGCCGGGGTCGTCGACCCGGATGTCGACGTCGGTGCCGCGGCCGAGGCGGGTCACCGCGTGCGTGAGCGGGTAGGCGGTGTCGTCGACGACCAGTCGCGGGTGGCCGACCCCGGCGGGGGGCGACGCCGGCGAGCGGGTGCCCTGCGGGTTCGCGGCGACCTCGGCCTTGGCCTCGCTGTGCACGCGGAACAGCCCGGTGTCGAGCGTCTCGTCGCGGTTGAGCGTGACCTCGGTGCCGCCGAGGAAGGTGTAGCGCTGCTCCTCGGCGTACTCGCGCACCATGGTGGCGAGCTCCTCGGTGATGGTGCCGGCGTAGACCGAGAGCCGGTCGTGGTCGTGCCCGCTGAGGTCGACGGTGAAGACGTTGGGGACGACGGTGCGGCCGCGGCTCACGACGGCGGCCCGATCGTCGATCTCGCGCTGCAGCGCGGAGGCGATCTCGACGGGCTGCACCTCGGCCTTGAACGCGCGGGCGAAGGCGCCGTTGACCAGGCGGTCGAGCCGCTGCTCGAAGCGGTCGAGCAGACCCACCGTGCCTCCCTCGTCGTACGGCCGCACAGACTGCGTGCCACGGTGATCGTAACCGGGCGGGCGCCTGGTGCCCCGGCTCGCGCGCGGGTGACGGCCGTCTCCTCATGTCATGGGACGGCCGCAGGCGTTCGGGTCGTTCCCGTGCTGCGTGTTAGCCTTCTCCGGCGCGCGCGAGTGGCGGAATAGGCAGACGCGCACGGTTCAGGTCCGTGTGCCCGAAAGGGCGTGGGGGTTCAACTCCCCCCTCGCGCACCACAGCACCAGCAGCGACAGGCCCTCGTCCTCCGGGACGGGGGCCTTCGTCGTTCTCCCGGGTGCTCCGGTCGATCCGGGTCCGTCCCGTTCGTACAAGGGGTGGAGGCCGCGTCCCGTGGCCGCGACCACAGGAGGAACCGTGAGCCAGTACCTGCTCTCCATCTGCTACCCCGCCGGTGCCGAGACACCGGACGATGACCGCCTCGCTCGGATCATGACCGACGTCGGCAAGGTCAAGGCCGACCTGCGGGCCGCCGGCGCGTGGGTGTTCGACGGTGGGCTGCACGGGCCGGAGTCGGCGACGGTGGTGACGTGCGTCGACGGCGAGACCGTCCTCACCGACGGCCCGTTCATCGAGTCCAAGGAGCAGATCGGCGGGATCTCGATCATCGACGTCGCCGACCTCGACGAGGCGCTGGCCTGGGGCGAGCGGCTGGCCGCGGCGGTGACGGTGCCGGTGGAGGTCCGTCCCTTCCAGGGATAGGCAGGTGCGACCCGGCAGGATCGCCCGAGAATGGTCCGGACGCGTGATGTCGAGTCCGGCCCGCCGCGCTCGTACAGAGGGTGGAGGCACCGGAAACGACCCGGTCCCCGGCCACGAGAAGGAGACCTGCGATGACTCAGTACCTGCTGTCGGTGCACAACGACGACGCCCCGGTGTACCCGACGCCCGAGGACATGGAGCAGGCGTTCGCCGACACCGGACGCGTCAACGAGGCGATGCAGGCCGCGGGCGTGTGGGTGTTCGCCGGCGGGCTCCAGCCCTCGACCACGGCGAAGGTCGTGCGCCGCAAGGACTCCGGACTGCTGCGCACGGACGGTCCGTACCTCGAGGGCAAGGAGCACATCGGCGGCTTCTGGATCCTCGAGTGCCCGGACGAGGAGACCGCCCTCGCGTGGGCCGAGAAGGGCGCCGTCGCCTGTCGCGGCGACGTCGAGGTGCGCCCGTTCCAGGGCGTGTGAGGGCGACCGCAGCATGAGTTCGGCCGACGCCGAGATCGAGCGGGTGTTCCGGGAGCACTCCGGTCGCGCGATCGCGGTCCTGGTCCGCCTCACCGGCGACATCGACCTCGCCGAGGAGGCGGTCCAGGACGCCTTCGTCGCCGCGGTGGCGACGTGGCCCGAGCGCGGCGTCCCGCCCAGCCCGGCCGGCTGGATCATCACGACCGCCCGCAACCGGGCCATCGACCGCGCACGACGGGAGTCGAGCCGCGACGCGCGGCAGGTCCAGGCCGTGCTGCTCACCGTGCCGAGCGAGCCCGAGGAGGTGGGACCGGTGGGCGACGACCAGCTGCGCCTCGTCTTCACCTGCTGCCACCCCGCGCTGTCGCCGGACGTCGCAGGTGGCGCTCACGCTGCGCCTCGTCGCCGGGCTGCAGACACCCGAGATCGCCCGCGCCTTCCTCGTGCCCGAGGCGACGATGGCGCAGCGGCTGGTGCGCGCGAAGGGCAAGATCCGCGACGCGCGCATCCCGTACCGCGTGCCCGGCGACGCCGAGCTTCCCGACCGGCTGCGCTCGGTGCTGGCCGTGGTCTACCTCGTCTTCAACGAGGGCTACGTCGCCACCGCCGGCGACTCGCTCGACCGGCGCGAGCTCACCGCCGAGGCGTTGCGGCTCGGGCGGCTCCTGGTCGAGCTCATGCCCGACGAGCCCGAGGCCATGGGGCTGCTGGCGCTCATGCTGCTCACCGAGTCGCGCCGCGCCGCGCGGGTCGACGCCCGACGGCGACCTCGTCCGCCTGGCCGACCAGGACCGCGGCACTGTGGGACCGCGCCCTGGTCGCCGAGGGCCTCGCTCTCGTGCGCCGATGCCTGCGTCGCAACCAGCCCGGGCCGTACCAGCTGCAGGCCGCGATCGCCGCCGTGCACGCCGACGCGGCCACCCAGGCGGACACCGACTGGTCGCAGATCCTGGCGCTCTACGACCATCTCTACGCGCTCGCGCCCACCCCCGTCGTCGCGCTCAACCGCGCGATCGCCGTCGGCTGAGGTCGCACGGTCCCGAGGTCGCGCTCGCCGCCGTCGACGCGCTCGACCTCGACTCCTACCACCTGTGGCACGCGACCCGCGGCGACCTGCTGGCGCGCCTCGGCCGTCGCGGACGAGGCGGCGGCGGCGTTCACCCGTGCGGCCGGGCTCACCGACAACGCGGCCGAGCGCCGGCTCCTCGAAAGCCGCGCCGCGACCGTGCACCCCGTCCGCGAGTAACAGTCCAGATGCACGTGAACTGGACGAAGTTTGCGTGCATCTCGACTGTTACTCGCGGACCTCACGCGCCGAAGGCGTGAACGTCGGGTGGGGTCAGGTCTGGACGCGGACGCAGTCGCGGCCGGAGTCCTTCGCGCGGTAGAGCGCGCGGTCCGCCGAGGCCAGGACGCGTCGTGGCTCCTCGTGCCCGGTGGCCAGGACGACCCCGATGCTCATCGTGACGCGGCCGTCGTCCGACCCGAACGTCATCGGCCGCGCGATCGCGGCGCGGACCTTGTGCGCGACCGACTCGGCCTCCTCCGCGTCGCGCACGCGGTCGAGCAGGATCACGAACTCGTCGCCGCCGAGCCGCGCCACGTAGTCGTTGGACCGCAGAGACGCTGTCATCCGGCGCGCGACCTCGACGAGCACCTGGTCGCCGACCTCGTGCCCGTGTCCGTCGTTGATGCCTTTGAACCCGTCGACGTCGCAGAACAGGACAGCCAGCGCCGAGCCGGCGTGCGCACGGCCGAGCCGCGCGGGAAGCCGCTCCTGGAGATCGAGGCGGTTGGGGAGGCCGGTGAGCGCGTCCTGGCGGGCGAGGACCTGGGCGGCGTGGCGCGCCATGTAGCGATCGGTGACGTCTCGCCACGTGAAGCTGATCCCGTCGTCGATCCGCACCGCGCGGTTGTCGAACCAGCGCGGCTCGGAGTTCGAGGGGACCCCGAACGGGACGTCGTCGGCCGTGAGCGGTTCGCCGGTCTCCACGACCCGCGCGTACGCCTCGAGCCAGCCGCTCGGCCCGTGCTCGGGGAAGAGCTCGAGCAACCGCCGCCCCACCAGCTCGGGGAGCGTGAGCCCGTTCGCCTGGCACGCGGCGCGATTCGCGTCGACGTACTCGAAGTCGACGATCGTCCCGGCGTCGTCGCGCAGGGCGGCGAGCAGGATCCAGGGGTCGAGGAGGCTGTCGAGGATCGCGTGCTGCTGGTCTCGCGCCTGCTCGACCTCGGTGCGGGCGAGCACCTGGTCGTGCACGTCGCGCAGCGACGCGACGGTCACCAGCTCCCCGGTGACGTCGTCGACGGTCACGTTGGCGCACGTCTCGAACCAGCGGTAGGTGCCGTCGCCGCGCCGGAGCTGGTAGCGGACGCGGCTCGTCACGCCCGGTCGACGGGCGGCGCGCGCGGCGGCGACCCGGTCGCGGTCGTCGGGGTGGACGAGCGCGACCAGGTCCGTGCCCAGCAGCTGGGACGGGTGCCAGGCGAGGACCTCGGTCGACGACGGTGAGATCCAGTCCACCACCGTGCCGCGGGTCTGGAACACGACGTCCGACGCGTTCTGCGCGAGGAGGCGGTAGCGCTGCTCCGACTGCGCGAGCAGCTCGAGCGCCACCACCTCGTCGTGGACGTCGCGGCTGGTGACGTATCCCCTCCTCGGCGTCCGGGGGGCGTCGCGCTCGATCGTCACCACCGAGTCCAGCCACCGGTACCTGCCGTCGGCGCAGCGGATGCGGTGACGCAGGTGCACGGTGGGCTGTCCGGCGTCGGCCCGGGCCAGGGTGTCCGCCATCACGAGTGCCTCGTCGGGATGGAGCAGGTCGGCGATGAGGCACCCGATGTAGTCCTCGACGGCCCAGCCCAGCGTCGTCCGGACCGACGGGGAGACCCACTCGATGACCCCCTCGCGGTCGATGACCGTGACGATGTCCGAGGACCCCTCGGCCAGGTGCTGGAACCAGGAGGAG
This sequence comes from uncultured Actinomycetes bacterium, assembly GCA_963738455.1. GTDB lineage: Bacteria > Actinomycetota > Actinomycetes > S36-B12 > CAIYMF01 > Longivirga. The sequence goes on along the minus strand of CAVTWM010000008.1, from coordinate 321,396 downwards.
CCGGCGATCGGGGCCTCGCTGAGGTCGTGGGCCATCGGACCTCCTCCCGCCTGCCACTGGGCTCGCGCTCGTGTTATCGGCACGCCCGAGGGCCGGATCGACTGGGGCGACGCCGGTCCGCCCCGACGTGCTCAAGACGGGGTTCCGGCTCGGTCGATGACCCGTGCATGACTGTCTACTGCCCGCCTTCGCCAGCGCTCGAGACGGAGCGACCGCGGCTCGGTGAAGCCTTGGTCAGCCTCGGCCTGATCACCGAGGACGACCTCGAGCGCGCGCTCGCCCGGCAGGCGACCGGCCCGCGCGCGCGCCTGGGAGCGGTCCTGCAGGACATGGGTCTGGTCACGGACGCGGACGTGGCGGAGGCGCTGGCCGCGGTCCACGGTCTGCCTCTGGTCGACATCGACTTCCTCCACGTGCACGGCGACATCGCCCGGCTGGTCCCACGCGAGACGGCGCAGCGCCTCGGCGTGCTGGTCTACGCGAAGCGCAAGGGCCGGCTGCACGTCGTCGCGGCCGACCCGGTCGACGTCGTCGCGCTCGACGACATCCGCATGATCACCGGTGCCACCTCGCTGTCGGTCTCGATCGCCACCCGGTCGAGCATCGTCTCCGCCCTCGCGCAGGTGTGGGCGGAGCAGGACGACGAGGACGCGCTGCGGGCCTTCGTGGACGAGACGACCGTCGACGCGGTACTGGCGATCGACGACGGCGCGGACGACCCGGCCACGATCCGGCTCGTCGACCGGCTGCTCGCGCTCGCCGTCCGCGAGCGGGCGAGCGACCTGCACATCGAGCCGCACCGCTCCGGCGTCCTGGTACGCCTACGTGTCGACGGCGTCCTGCGCGAGGTCCTCGAGCTGCCGAAGTCCGGCCACTCCGCGCTCACGGCCCGGATGAAGATCGTGGCGGAGCTCAACGTCATCGAGCGCCGCGTGCCGCAGGACGGCCGCGCCCGGATCAGGATCCCCGGCGGGACCGTCGACGCCCGCATCTCGACGCTGCCGTCGATGCACGGGGAGAAGCTCGTGATCCGCCTCCTCCCGTCGGCGGCCCGGCTCCCGGACCTGCTCGGGCTCGGCGTCTCCGAGGAGCAGAAGAAGGTGCTGCTCGACGTGCTCTCCCAGCCCCAGGGGCTCGTCCTCATCACCGGACCCACCGGGTCGGGAAAGACGAACACGCTCTACGCGGCGCTGAACGACGGCGTCGACCGCACCCGCAACGTCATCACGCTCGAGGACCCGGTGGAGATCGAGCTGCCGGGCGCCACCCAGGTGCAGATCGACGAGCGGGTCGGCCTCGACTTCGCCCGTGGCCTGCGGGCCAGCCTGCGTCAGGACCCCGACGTCATCCTCGTCGGCGAGGTGCGCGACCACGAGACGGCCGACCTCGCCGTGCGGGCCGCCCTCACCGGCCACCTGGTGATGTCGACCCTGCACACGATGGACGCGGCGTCCGCCATGACGCGCCTCACCGACATGGGAGTGCCGGCGTACCTCATCACGTCGTCGCTCGCCCTGGTGGTGTCCCAGCGGCTCGTCCGCGTGCCGTGCGGGTCGTGCAGCATCCCCGACGCCGAGGCGCCGGCCGTCCTCGCCGAGCTCGGCGTCACCGACCGCGAGGGCGACTGGACGCGGGCCGTGGGCTGCCCGGCGTGCGCGGACACGGGGTACCTCGGCCGGACCGCGGTGCTGGAGATGCTGCCGGTCTCCGCCACGGTGCGGGGCGCGCTGCTCTCCGGCGCGAGCGAGGACGAGGTGCGTCGCGCCGGGCGCCGCGACGGGTTCGCGTCTCTGCTCGCCGCCGGGATCGAGACGGCCCGGGCCGGCCGCACCACGCTCGCCGAGGTGCTGCGGGCGGTGCCACGGGAGCTGCTGACCGGTACCGTCGAGTGAGCCGTGCCGGGTGGTCCGTCGACGGTCGCACTCGGCGCGGGCATGCGCCCCCGGGCGCTCCCGTCACCTGACCGCAACCTCGGTATCCGCAGTTCTGCTTGCGGCGGTACCGTCGCGACGGGCACGGTGCATGCTGGGAGCACGGCACGGACGCGAGGAGCTCGCGATGGGACTGTTCGGGACGAACACGGGCCAGTCCACCGCGAGCCGCACCGCTGAGCTCGCCCTCCCCGCCGGGAGCACCGTGACCGATCGGGACCTCGACCAGCTGCTGCGCGGCTGGGCCATGGGCGACCTCACCGGACGTCGTCCGCTGGTCCTTCCGGCCGGCCTGACCTGGACCGGGCCGCGCGCCGGGACGGCCGCCGAAGGTGTCGAGGGGCGCTGGGTGTACTCGATGACCTGGGAACCGAGCGCGCCGGCGCCGGAGCCGCCCGGCGACCCGGTGCTCGACTCCGAGTGGGAAGCCGCGATCCGGCTCGCCGGCTGGCTGTACGACGCGGGGCGACGCGACGACGAACCGCCGGACGGCGGTCCGCGCAGCTACGCGGTCGCCGCGGTGGAGGGCCTCGCCAGGCGCACCGGCGGGCAGGTCCGCGTGGCCGGCGAGCGCTGGGAGGAACCGGGTGACCCGGAAGCGGTCTGGTCGGTCTACGTCACGACGCCGCCCGACCCGGCCACGGTGGCCGGGGCAGTGGCGACGGTGCTGCCCGGCCTGGTCGCGGCCACCACCGGCTCGCCCTCATGGGTGCTCGAGACCCCGGACGGCCTCGGGCTGTGGCTCGAGGAGGTCGACCTCGAGGGTGCGGAGTCGTGGGACGACGTCGGCGATCCGTCGTGGGCCGCGGTGGGCGCCATTCAGGCGCTCCGCTCCGCGACGCTGTGGGCCATCCGGGTCGAGGGGGCCGACGACATCGCCGACGCCGAGGCGCGTGCCGCGCTCGACCTCGTCGCGTCCACCTGCGCCCAGGCGCTGGGTGGGATCGCCTGCGACGCCGAGGGCTTCCCGGTCTGACTCGCCCGCTCGTCGCGCCTCGCCTCGCTCACTAGGGTCTCCTGCATGTCACCCGAGCCGGCTGCCGGCCGCGCCGCGCAGGACGCCTCGCCGTACGCCGACGCGCTCCAGGCCTACGCCGCGCGCGGCCTCGTGCGGCACACCACCCCCGGGCACCAGAACTCCGTGCGGGCGCAGCTGCGCCAGCGCGAGATCCTCGGACCGCACGCGTTCGAGCTCGACCTGCAGCCCACCATCGAGGGGGTCGACTTCGGGCCGGGCAACCCGCTCGAGCAGTCGCTCGAGCTCGCGGCGCGGGCCTGGGGCGCGCGGCGCACGTGGTTCCTCACGAACGGCTCGAGCCAGGGCAACCAGACCGCCTGCCTCGCGCTCGCGGGCCTCGGCACCACGATCGTGGCGCAGCGGAGCGTCCACTCCTCCGTCGTCGACGGGCTCGCGCTCTCGGGTCTCGTCGCCGAGTTCGTCGCGCCGAACGTCGACCACACGCTCGGCATCGCGCACGGGGTGACGCCGGCCGCCCTCGACGCAGCCCTCACCGCTCACCCCGACGCCGCGGCCGCCTTCGTCGTCTCGCCGTCGTACTTCGGGGCGTGCGCCGACATCGCCGCGCTCGCCGACGTCGCGCACCGCCACGACGCCGCCCTCGTCGTCGACGAGGCGTGGGGTGCCCACTTCGGGTTCCACCCGGGTCTGCCGGTCAACGCCGTGCGCCTCGGGGCCGACGTCGTGATCGCGTCGGTGCACAAGCTCGCCGGCTCGCTGAGCCAGACGGCGGTGCTCCACCTCGGCGACGGACCGTACGCCGACCGCCTGGAACCGTTGCTGGACAGGGCATTCCGGTCGCTGCAGTCGACGTCGGTATACGCCGGCCTGCTCGCCTCGCTCGACCTCGCCCGGCGCCAGATCGCCGTGCACGGCCACGAGACGATCGGGGCCAGCCTCGCCGCGGCCGCCCGACTGCGCGAGCGGGTGGAGGGAGACGGCCGCTTCCGTGACGCCACGCCGCGCATCACCGCGTTCCCCGACGTCGTCGGCACCGACCCGTTGCGCGTCGTCATCGACACCCGCAGCGGCGGCATCAGCGGCCACGACGCCCGCGCTCGGCTCTTCCACGACCTCGGGCACCACGTCGAGATGGCCACCGACGACGTCGTCGTCGCGGTCGTCGGCGCCGGCGTCCCGACCGACTCCGACGAGCTCGCCGACGCCCTGCTCCTGCTGCCGCGCAGCGACTCCGCGGAACGGCACCACATCGAGCTGCCGGACCCGGGTCGGCGCCTGATGACCGTGCGCGAGGCGTGGTTCGCGCCGTCGGAGGTGATCCCGGCGAGTGCTGCGGTCGGACGCGTGTCGGCCGACAGCGTGGCCGCGTACCCGCCGGGCATCCCGAACCTGATGCCCGGCGAGGAGATCACCTCGGAGACGCTCGCGTTCCTCCACGAGACGGCGGCGGCGCCGTTCGGTCATGTCCGTGGCGCGCTCGCGCCCGACATGTCGCTCGTCCGCGTCGTCGCGGGCTGAGCCCGTCGTGTCCGCCCTTCTCGCCCTGCTCTCCAGCGTCGTCTGGGGCGTGGCCGACTTCGTCGGCGGCCTGGCCTCGCGGCGGTCGTCGCCGGTGCAGACGCTCGTGCTCACGACGCCCGCGGGCTTCCTCGCCGTCCTTCCGATCGCGCTGCTGCTCGGGGGCAACACCGGTGGGAGCGCGTGGCCGGGCATCTGCGCGGGACTCTTCGGCGGCCTCGGCATCCTGCTGCTCTACGCCGCGCTCACGATCGGCCCGATGGGCGTCCTCTCGCCGGTGTCCGCGGTGCTCGGCGCGGCCATCCCCGTCGTGGTCGGCCTGGCGCGCGGCGAGCGGCCTGGTGCCGCGGCGTACGCCGGCATGGCGCTCGCGGTCGTCGCGATCGTGACGGTCGGCCTCGAGCCGGCGGCCCCCACCGACGACTCCCGCCACCAGCGGGTGACGCCGAAGGCCCTCATGCTCGCGCTCGGCGCGGGCGTGGGCATCGGCGCGTTCTTCAGCTTCCTCGCGTTCGCGCCGGACGACGCCGGCCTCTGGCCCGTGGTGTGGGCCCGCGGCACCTCGACCGTGCTGCTCGTGACGATCGGCGTGGTCGTGGCTGTGCGCACCGCGTCCCCCGCGATCCCCCGGGTCACCTCCGTCCGCTGGCAGGCGGTCACCGCGGGGGTGCTCGACGTCGGGGCCAACGCCGTCTACGTCCTCGCGCTCCAGATCGGCCTGCTGTCCGTCGTCGCGGTCCTCGGCTCGCTCTACCCGGCCGCCACCGTGCTGCTCGCACGGCTCGTCCTCGCCGAACGCCTGCGCCCGATGCAGAAGGTGGGCATGGTCACCGCGCTCGTCGCCTCCGCCCTCCTCGCCCTCGGCTGACCCGCGACGGACCCCCGAGTGGGTGCCAGCGCGCGGCAGAGCGCGCGCCGGCACTCACTCGACGACGGAATCCCTGGTGACGCCGCGCGAGCCAGCCGGTTGGATCGACTCATGCTCACCGACCCTGCCGCCCTCGCCCTCGTCGACCGCTACCGCGCCGGGGTGGCCCTCGTCGAGGCCGCGCTCGACGGCGCGACCGATGCCGACCTCGACCGTCGCGGTCCTGAGGAAGGCGCCTGGTGCGCCCGCCAGGTCGTGCACCACCTCGCCGACTCGGAGACCAACTCCTACGTGCGGCTCCGCCGCCTGCTCGCCGAGCCGGCGCCCACGACGATCCAGGGCTACGACGAGGCGCACTGGGCCACCGTCCTGCACTACGACCGGCCGATCGCGGCCTCGCTCGCGGTGTTCCGCGCAGTCCGCGCGGCGAGCTCGGAGCTGCTCGACACCCTCGTGGACGCCGACCTCGACCGGACCGGCACGCACAGCGACAGCGGCACGTACTCGCTGCGCGAGTGGCTCGAGATCTACGCCGACCACGCCGAGGCGCACGCCGCGCAGATCCGCGACGCGCGCGGCGCCTGACCCTCGTCGCGCGCGAGCACCCCGCCGTCCCGCAGAATCAGCGCGTGATCTCCACCCTCGCCGCCAGCGCATGGCCGGCACCGATCGCGCTCGACGTCGTCATCGCGCTCGCGCTCGTGGCGGCGGCCGCGATGGTCGTGCTCGCGATCCTGGACCGGTCCGTGCCCGTCTGGGGCCTCGTCCTGCTCGGGCTGCTCGAGCTCGCGGTCCTCGTCCTCACGATCGTCTGCGTCGTCGCCTGGATCGGCGGCACCGGCCCGGCGGAGCCGGTCGTGTTCGTGTTCTACCTGCTCTTCTGCCTCGGCGTGCCGCCCGCGATGGTGTGGTGGGGTCGCGGCGAGCCGGGCCGCTGGGGCAGCGGCGTGGTCGCCGCCGCCGCGATCGTGCTGGCCGTGCTCGTCCTGCGCGTGCAGCAGGTCTGGGTCGGCAGTGCCTGAACCGCCGGAGGTCGTCGTGGAGGAATCGGCCGACACGCCCTCGACCCGGCGCGGGCCGGGGCGGGTGCTCATCGCCGTCTACGCCGTGTTCGCGCTCGCCGCCACCGCGCGCTCGCTCTACCAGCTCGCCACCCGCTACTCCGAGGCGCCGATCGCCTACCTGCTCTCCGCGTTCGCCGCGATCGTGTACGTCGTCATCACGGTCGCGCTGGTCCGCGGGACACCGCGGGCGCGCCGCGTGGCGCAGGTCGGCATCGTGGTGGAGCTCGTGGGCGTCCTCGTCGTCGGAACCCTCAGCTACGTCGATCCCGCCCTCCTCCCGCGGGCCACCGTGTGGTCGCACTTCGGCGAGGGCTACGCGTTCGTGCCGCTCGTGCTCCCGGTGCTCGGCCTGGTGTTCCTGCGCCGCACCAGATCCTGAACATTCTGCGAACCGGCTGGTGCCGGGTGGCTCGGGGCCGCAGGCTGGCGGGCATGCAGCAGCTCCGTACCGAGGTCGTCGTGATCGGGCTCGGCCCTGGCGGTGGCCAGGTGGCCGAGGACCTCGCCAGCGCCGGGGTCGCCGTCGTGGGGGTCGACGCCGGGCTCGTCGGCGGCGAGTGCCCGTACTGGGGATGCGTCCCCACCAAGCGGATGGCCCGAGCCGCGTCCGCGCTCGCCGAGGCCCGTCGCGTCGAGGGTCTCGCGGGGACCGCGGTCGTGACACCGGACTGGGCACCGGTGCACGCGTGGATCCGCGACGAGGCGACCGACCACTGGGACGACGCCGTCGCGGTCGCGCGGCTCGAGGGCAAGGGCGGCACGTTCGTGCGAGGTGTCGCCCGTGTCACCGGTCCGCGGGAGGTCGTCGTGGGGACGCCGCGCGGTGAGGACGTCACGGTGACCGCATCACGCGCCCTCGTGATCGCCACCGGGTCGACACCGGCCGTGCCGCCGATCGCCGGGCTCGCCGGGACGCCGTACTGGACCAACCACGCGTGCGGTCGAGTCGGCCGACCTGCCGCGCTCGCTCGTCGTCCTCGGGGGCGGGGCGATCGGGTGCGAGCTCGCGCAGGTGATGGCCCGCTTCGACGTCGAGGTGACGATCGTGGAACCGGGTGAGCGGCTGCTGGGGCGCGAGGAGCCGGAGTCGGGTGCGCTGCTCGCGGACGTGTTCGCTCGGGAGGGGATCTCGGTGCGGACCGGCGTCGGGGCGACTCGGGTCGAGCACTCGGCCGACCGGGTTCGTCGTGCACCTCGCCGACGGCTCGACCGTGAGCGGCGAGCGGTTGCTCGTCGCGGCCGGACGACGGGTCGACGTCGCTGCGCTCGGCGTCGCCGCGCTCGGCGTCGACACCGACTCACGCGCCCTCGAGGTCGACGACCAGCTGCGCCTGCTGGGGCCCGGCGGTGCGCTCGACGGGGTCTACGCGATCGGCGACGCCGTGGGCCAGGGTGCCTTCACGCACGTGGCCGTGCATCACGCTCGCGTGGTCGTGCAGGCGCTCACATCCGGTGCGCCGTCGAGCAATCCGGTCACCGCCCTCCCCCGGGTCACGTTCACCGACCCGGAGATCGGTGCGGTCGGTCTCACCGAGGCGCAGGCGCGGGAGCAGGGTCTCGACGTGCGCGTGTCCTCGGTCCCGCTCGCGTCCGCGGCCACTCGCGGCTGGATCCACGGGCCGGGGAACGACGGGTTCCTCAAGGTGGTGGAGAGCGGCGGCGTCCTCGTCGGCGCCACCAGCGCCGGGCCGACCGGTGGCGAGGTGCTCGGTGCGCTGTCGGTCGCCGTGCAGGGGCGCATCCCGGTGGCGGATCTGCGTCGCATGGTGTGGGCCTACCCCACGATGCACCGCGGGATCGAGTACGTGCTGGCGCAGCTCGACGCGTGAGCGTCAGTAGGTCTGGGCGGTGACGGCGGCGGACATGCGCAGGCGCAAGGGATCGAGCCGCATGATGCCGGGGTTCTCCCCGACGAGGTCGGGCAGCTCGCCCATCAGCCGGGAGAACAGCGGTGCCGAGCGGTGCGCCTCGAGCGCGTCCTCGTCGCGGAACCACTCGTAGAGCCAGACGACGTCGCCGTCGTCGGGATCGATGCAGACCATGAACGCCTCGGTGCCCGGCTCCTGGTCGAGGTCGTCGACGTAGCGGTTGAGGACGTCGAGCGCGGCCGCGCGGCGTCCGGGCAGGACCGGGATGCGCACCAGGAGCCCGATGCGTCCAGGCAGCACCGCGTCCACCGCAGGTCCGACGTCCGTCACGCGGATCAGTGTCGCCCATCCGACCCGGATTGGGGAGCCCGACCCGGCCAACACGGCTCGTCGGATCGGGTGCGCGTGGCAGGCTCGCCCCGTGCCGGAGCTGCCCGAGGTCGAGTCGCTGGCCGCCTACCTGCGGGCGACCGCAGGCGATCTGCGCATCGTCCGGGTGGAGCTCGCGGCGATCAACGCGCTCAAGACCTTCGACCCGCCGGTCACCGACCTCGTCGGCGCGCGCGTCCTCGACGCGTCGCGTCGCGGCAAGTTCCTCGACATCGCGCTCGTCGACGACGACGGCGAGGTGCTGCATCTCGTCACGCACCTCGCACGCGCCGGCTGGCTGCACTGGCGCAAGGAGATCCCGGCCGCTCCGCCGAGGCCGGGCAGCGGCCCGCTCGCGTTCCGCGTCGCGTTCGTCGACGACGACGGCGTCGCGGCCGGCGGCTTCGACCTCACCGAGGCGGGCACCAGGAAGAAGCTGGCGGTCTACGTCATGCGCGACCCGTCGACGATCCCCGGCGTCGCGCGGCTGGGACCCGAGCCGCTCTCCGACGAGCTCACCATCGATGTCTTCGGTGAGATCCTGCGCGACGCCGGCGGCAAGCAGCTCAAGGGCGTCCTGCGCGACCAGTCGACGATCGCCGGGATCGGCAACGCGTACAGCGACGACATCCTCCACGCGGCGCGGCTCAGCCCGTTCAAGGCCGCGGGCAAGCTCACGCCCGAGGAGGTCACGACGCTCTACCAGGCCATGCACGACGTCCTCACCGACGCCGTCGCGCCGCAGCGAGGGACTGGGCGCGGGCGACCTCAAGGCGGAGAAGAAGCTCGGCATGCGCGTCCACGGCCGGACCGGCCAGCCGTGCCCGGTGTGCGGCGACGTCGTGCGCGAGGTGAGCTTCGCCGACTCGTCGCTGCAGTACTGCGCGACCTGCCAGACCGGCGGAACCCCGCTCGCCGACCGGCGTACGTCCAAGTTCCTCAAGTAGCCCGGCAGGATGGGCCCGTGACGAACCTGCCCGCAGCCCTCGACGCCGCGCTGCACGGCGCGCTCGTCGCTGCCGTGGGCGAGGCGCACGTGCTCACCGATCCCGACGGTCACGGCGTCGTACGGCGAGGACTGGTCCCGACGCTTCCACGGCCCCGTGCTGGCGGTCGTGCGCCCGGCGTCGACCGCGGAGGTGGTGGCGGTCGTGCGCGCCTGCGCCGAGGCCGGGGTGGCGCTGCTGCCCCAGGGCGGGAACACCGGGCTCGTCGGCGGGTCGGTCCCGGGGGCGGACGGACCGGCATGCGTGGTGCTCTCGACGCGCCGGCTGACCCGCCTCGACCCGGTCGACGACCTCGTCGGGCAGGTGACGGTCGGCGCCGGGGTCACGCTCGCGGACCTGCACGCGCACGCGTCGCGCGGCCGGCTGGGAGTACGGCGTCGACCTCGCGGCCCGCGACTCGCGCCACGGTGGGCGGCACGGTCGCGACGAACGCGGGCGGCATCAGGGTCTGCTGCCACGGGATGACGCGCCGCCAGGTGCTCGGCCTCGAGGCGGTCCTCGCCGACGGCTCGGTCGTGTCGCACCTCGGCGGGCTCGCCGAAGGACAACACCGGCTACGACCTCACCGGGCTCCTCGTCGGCAGCGAGGGAACGCTCGGCGTCGTCACGGCCGTGCGCCTCGCGCTGGTGCGCCCGGCGCGCGAGTCCGTCGTCGCGCTGGTCGGAGTGCGCGACGCCGCGCACGCACTGGCGCTGCTCCGGTCCGCGGTGCCCGCGGGCTCGCGACTGCTGGCCGCCGAGATCATCGACGCGGAGATGCTGCGCGTGGTGTGCGACGTCATCGGACGGCCCTGGCCGCTGCCGAGCCCGGCCGCCCAGGTGCTGCTGCTCGAGACCGAGTCGCGCGCGCCGGGCGACGTCGCGCTCGACCTGCCGGACGACCGTCGACGTCGTCGTCGCGGTGGACCCCGCGGACCGCGCGCGCTTCTGGGCCTACCGCGAGCGCGCCGGCGAGGCGGTCTCCACCCTCGGGGTCACGCACCGGTTCGACGTGTCGGTGCCGCGGGACCGGTGGGACGGCTTCGTCGACGACGTCCGGCAGCGGCTGCGCGCCGTGCCCGACGTCGACCAGGCTGCTGACCTTCGGCCACCTCGCCGACGGCAACCTGCACGTCGAGGTGATCGGCCCGGACCCGGACGACGAGCGGGCGGCGGAGGCCGTGCTCGCGACCGTGGCCGACCACGGCGGATCGATCTCGGCCGAGCACGGCATCGGCCGGGCGAAGGCCGCGCTACCTCGGCCTGTCGCGCACCCCGGCGGAGATCGCCGCGATGCGCGCCGTGAAGTCGGCGCTCGACCCGTCCGGCCTGTTCAACCCCGGCGTCATCCTCGAGTGAGGCGGCCGGCGACCTCGAGACGTCGTGCGACGTTCGTCGTGTCGTCACCTGCCGTGATGGGCCTGCAGGGCCCTCGCGGTGCCACGATGAGCACCGTGACCGCCGTCGTCGCGCACCGAGGCTCCAGCGCCGAGGTGCCGGAGCACACGCTCGCTGCCTACGTGCAGGCCATCGCCGACGGCGCCGACGCGCTCGAGTGCGACGTCCGGCTCACCGCCGACGGCCACCTCGTGTGCGTGCACGACCGCCGCATCGACCGCACGGGCGACGGGCGCGGCGTGGTGTCCGTCATGACGCTCGACGACCTGCACCGGGTCGACTTCGGCCGGTGGAAGACCGACAGCACGCAGCCCGGGCTCGGCGACGAGCCCGTACGTCCTCGACGAGACCCGCCGCCGCGTCCTCACGCTCGAGCGGCTGCTCGAGCTCGTCGTGGACTCCGAGCGCGAGATCGGGCTCGCGATCGAGACCAAGCACCCCACGCGCTACGCCGGACTCGTCGAGGAGCGGGCGGTGGAGCTGCTCAAGCACTTCGGGCTGGCCCGTCCGCGCACCGAGCAGGACAGCCGCATCCGGGTCATGAGCTTCTCGCAGCTCTCGATGCGCCGGATCCGCGCGATGGCACCCGGGCTCCCCACCGTGTTCCTCATGGACCGCGTCCCGCTGCAGTTCCGCGACGGCCGGCTCCCGTTCGGCGCGCGCATCGCCGGGCCGAGCGATCGAGATCGTGCGGCTGCACCCGCGCTACGTCGAGCGCGCGCACGCCAAGGGCATGGCCGTCCACGTGTGGACCGTCGACGAGCAGTCCGACGTCGACCTCTGCCTCGAGCTCGGGGTGGACGCGATCATCACGAACCGCCCGAAGGCGGTGCTCGAGCAGCTCGGGCGCACCGGCGCCGCCAGCACCGGCGTGCGCCGCAGCGGCTGAGCCTCGCGTACGCTCGCCGATCGTGGCCAAGGACAAGCGCGCACCCCGCACCAGCACCGTCGAGCCGGACGGCGACGTCCCCGTCGTGGGGATGCGCGAGCCCTGCCCGTGCGGGAGCGGTCGCCGCTACAAGGCCTGCCACGGCCGCGAGGCGTCCGCCGCCGGCTCGACCCTGGTCCGCCGACCCTTCGCCGGCCTTGCCGACGAGGCCGACTGGGTCGCGCTGCGCGAGCTCGTCCCGTCGGCGACGTCGCCGCTGACCCTCGCCCCGGAGTACGCCGAGCGCCTCGACGGTCGGCCGGTCACCCTCGCCACCGTGCTGCCGATGGCGTGGCCCGCGCTCGTGCGCGTCGACGGCGAGATCCTCCTGGGGCTGCAGACCGCGACCGGGGGCGGCGACCCGAGCCGCGACATCGCCGAGGCGCTCCTGCGGGCGCTCGACTCCGAGCCCGGTGAACCGGTTCCGCCGATGCGCATCGCGGCGCGGACCGCGGCTGCAGGACGTGCTCGCGCCCGGCTCGTCGCTCGAGCTCACGGTGCACGACGGCTTCGACGTTCTGGATCGACGGCACCGTCGACCCGAGTCCGGATGTCGCCGCGTCGCTGGAGCGGGCCAACGCCTCGGTCGTGCCGACGCGCCGGCTCGAGGGCGTCGACGCCGGCGTACTGGTGCCGCATCGGTCCGAAGGAGCACCTGCGCTGGGTCCAGCCGTACGACGAGGAGCCACTCCTCGACGCGCTCGCCCGGCTCCACGCGCGCGGCGAGGACACGCTCGGCACGGGCACCCGGCTCATCGGCACCTTCCGCGCCCACGGTCTCCTCGTGCCGGTGTGGGACCTCGTCCCAGGGACTGAGGCGCCCGAGATCGAGGAGCCGGCGGCCGAGTTCGCTGTGCGACTCGGGGCGGCCGTTCAGGAGTCCGGCGACCTCACCGAGCCGGAGCGCCGGGCCCGTGCCGGCCTCGCGAATCGACAGGTCACGCTCCGCTAGCGATCGAACACGGAGCGCTCCCACGCACCGCCTAGATCCCGCCTGACCTGCGGTTTCGGTCTAGACCGTATCCATGAGCCCCCTGCCCGATATACGTGGCCGCGCGCCCGTTCAGCCGGAGTAACTCAATTTTGTCTAAAGGAACAGGACGAGTCCGGCGTGACCGGTTGTCGAGTTCGTCATCGTCCCCTAGCGTCTGTGCTGATCGGACGCCGCTGCATCCCCCGTCGGTGGCGTCCGATCATTCAATGTCCGGGTGATTCCGGCGCATATCGCGCAGTCGCCGCCGTTCCGACGTGGCGAGCGCCACAGGGCCAGATCTCGACGGCGCGTTTCTCCAGGGGGACCTCGGGGGATCACGGGGCCACGAGGTTCGGGAGCCCGCGGGGGTGTCGCCCGGCCCGGTCGTGATCGTCTCTCGGCCGCGGAAGCTTGTCCGCTCGTACGAACGGCCCACCTGACCGGGTGGGCCGTTTCGCGTGTCACCCCCGCACGAGCTCCACGACCGTCACGAGGGCGAGCAGGGCGAGCAGCCCACCGGAGACCAGCCGGATCCGCCACAGCGGGACGCGCGCCTGCAGCCACGACCCCACGAGGACGCCGATGCCGGCGACGGTGACGAGCGCCGCCCACGCGCCGAGGAAGACCGCGACCGGGGCACCGGTGCGCGCGGCCTGACCGGCCGTGACCAGCTGCGTGAGGTCGCCCCACTCCGCGGTGAACACGAGGCCGAACGTGGTGGCGAACGCGGCGAGGCCGGTGCGACCCGTCGTGGCCTTTGCCGCGATCTCCTCCGCCTCGGCGGCCTCCTCGGCCGCCTCCTCGTCCCGGGCGCGCAGGCCGCCGCGGATCAGCACCGCGGAACCGATCGCGAACAGCACCGCGGTCGCACCGAGCACCAGCTCGCGGGGCAGGAGCGAGAGCAGCTGCCCGGCCACCACGGCGATGGCCACCTGGATGCCGAAGGCCGCCGAGGCGCCGAGCCACACGAAGAGCCTCGGGTAGCGGGTCGCGAGCACGAGGGTGGCCACGAAGGACTTGTCCGGCAGCTCGGCCGGGAAGATGACGGCGAACGTCGCGACCAGCACGCCGATGTCGAGCAGCTGGGTCACGCGCGCTCACTCGCCGACGACCGGACGACCCGTGCGTCCGCCGGGCATCCGATTCTGCGGTCGGGCCGGATAGATCGTGTCGAGCGGCGGCCGTCGCGTGCCCGACCACGCCGCGGGCACGGCGTCGATCCGCGAGGCCAGCTCGTAGGCCGCACGCTCGTAGTTCACCCGCCAGCCCTTGAAGTGCGGCCACGCCTCCTCCGCCCCGCGCATCATCGGGTAGCCGAAGTCCGCCAGCATCCCGTACGCCGAGGCGAAGTCCTCGAAGGTCAGCGTGATCGGGCCGTCGGGATCGGGGTCGTCGTCGACGAGCACGCCCTCGGCACGCGCGATGTCGCGGATCGTCACGATGCCCTGGCGCAGCGCCACGCGGGCCGGTCCCTGAGGCACCTGCGGGTTGACCGACATCTGGAAAGCGGCCGCATCGAGGACGGCGAGGAGCGCGACCAGCCAGTTGCGCAACGGCTGAGCGGACCGCACGTGGATGAGGACGGGGTAGTTCGTGTGGCTCTCAGCGATGTCGGCCGCCCAGCGCTCCCACCCACGCCACAGCGTGGTGAGCTCCTCGGAGGAGTTGACGATCGCGTGGCGGCCCAGGATCTCCGGCCCCCAGTTCGGTTCGCCGCCGCGGGCATGGAGCAGGGCGACGTCGACCTCGCGCCGGTTGTAGGACGCGTAGAGGCTCGGCAGGTATCCGACGAGGAGGCCGACCACGATCGGCCCGGTTGCGGCGGCGACGAAGTCGACCGCCGTGAGCTGACCGCGGTCGGTGCTGGCGAACCCGAGGGTGAACAGGCTGGAGCCCGCCTCGCGGAACGAGGACGCCCAGTCGAGCGGCGAGAACGAGAAGAGCAGGAACGCGTAGCCGACGAGGAGGGCACCGAGCCAGGTGAGCAGCATGAGCAGGAGCGAGAGCGGAGCGGCATACGCCAGCACGGCGTCGCGGGCGCCGTAGGTCGAGGTGCGGTGGGCCACGACGCGGAACGTGCCGAGGGTCGCACGCAGGACGAGGTCCGCGATCTTGCTGCGCACACCGCGCGGCACCACGAGCGTGCGGAGGATCGAGGAGAACACGGCGAGCACGATCGCGAGGCCGAGGATGAAGCACAGGATCGAGACCGGGAGCGAGGTGGTCATCGCGACGCCGCACCTGGTCCGGGGAATGCACGCACGGGCCCGACCCTAGCCGCCGTTACCCTTGCGGCGTGTCCCTCGACCCCGCCGCCCGAGACGTCCTGGTGATCGTCGGTGTCGCCCTCGCGGCGCTCGCCGTCCTGCTCGGGGCGGTGGCCCTGCTGAAGCTGCGCCGCATCCGGCGTGACCTGGTCCTGCTCGCCGCCGACGGCGACGCGCCCTCGTTCGTCGACGCTGTCGCGCGCAAGACCGAGGAGGTCGCCGCGATGCGCCTCGAGGTCGACAACCTCGAGGCGCTGCTCGCGCGCACCCGCACCGAGCTCGCCGACGCCATCCGCCATGTGAGCGTGGTGCGCTACGACGCGTTCGGCGATCTCGGTGGCCGGCTCTCGTTCTCGGCCGCGCTGCTCGACGACGGCGGCGACGGCCTCGTCCTCACCTCGATCCACGGTCGCTCGGAGACCCGGTCGTACATGAAGGGCGTGAAGGGCGGCGCGAGCGAGGCCACGCTCTCCCCGGAGGAGCTGCAGGCGATCACGTTCGCGCTGCGCGGGGCGGCGACGTGACCTCGATCGCCTACCTCGGCCCGCGCGGCACCTTCGCCGAGGCCGCGCTCCGCGAGATGACCGTGAGCGCCGAGTCCGAGCTCATCGCGTGCGCCACGGTGACGATCGCCCTCGACGCCGCCCGTCGCGGCGAGGTGACCTACGCGCTCGTCCCGATCGAGAACTCCGTCGAGGGGTCGGTGACCTCCACGCTCGACGAGCTGGCCACCGGCGAGCCCCTCGTCATCGTCGACGAGCAGGCGATCCCGGTGCGGTTCGCGCTGATGGCGCGCCCGGGCACCACGATCTCCGACGTACGCCGGATCGCGACGCACCCGCACGCCTCGGCCCAGTGCCGCGGCTGGATCGGTGCGAACATCGCCGACGCCGTCGTCATCCCCGCCGGCTCCACGGCCGGCGCCGCGGCCGCGCTGCTGGAGGACCCGCCGTCGTACGAGGCGGCGATCGCGCCGCGGGTCGCGGCGGAGGCGTACGGCCTCGAGGTGCTCGCCGACGACATCGGCGACAACGACGAGGCGTCCACCCGCTTCGTGCTGGTGTCGCTGCCCGGCGCGCTGCCGGCGCCCACCGGAGCCGACAAGACCACGCTCACCCTGTTCATGCGCGAGGACCACCCGGGCGCGCTGCTCGAGATCCTCACCGAGTTCTCGGTGCGCGGGGTCAACCTCACCCGCATCGAGTCGCGACCCACGCGCAAGGCGCTCGGCGACTACTACTTCTCGGTCGACTGCGAGGGCCACATCGACGACGCC
This sequence comes from uncultured Actinomycetes bacterium, assembly GCA_963738455.1. Classification (GTDB taxonomy): domain Bacteria; phylum Actinomycetota; class Actinomycetes; order S36-B12; family CAIYMF01; genus Longivirga. The sequence continues at coordinate 304,971 of CAVTWM010000008.1, read as the reverse complement.
CGGGTCGGGGAGGCGCTCGCCGGCCTGCACCGCATCTGCGCGAACGTGCGCTTCCTCGGCTCCTACCCGCGCCACGACGGCCGCCAGCCGCTGCTGCGCCCCGGCGTCACCGACTCCGACTTCGCCGCCGCCGAGTCCTGGCTCGGCTCGGTCCGCCGCCGCCCCTGACCGACCCCGCGACCCGACGGTTGTGAGTGCCTCCGCGTCGCAGAGAGCGCGCTGACACTCACGACCCCGGTCCTCGACGGCGGGTGATGCGGAACCGGGTGTCCGTCGTCGGCGTCGAAGCTGCACGGGGCCGGAGGACCGGGAGGTCGCCATGAGGAGAACAAGCGCTGCCCTGCTGGTGGCGATCACGCTGACCGGCTGCGGAACGGCCGCAGCCACCGGATCGGGCTCGGCCGGCGTGGTCGCCCCGTCGGCGTCGACGCGGACCATCACCGGGTACGACCTCTACACGCACTGCGGGATCCGCGAGGCGAAGATCGGCGACGACTACTACGTCGCGACGCCCGAGCTCAGCGACGGGAGCGGCAACCCGCCGGCCGGCTGGGGCAACCCGTACCAGAGCGGCACGATGACGGTGCGCCCCGACGGGACGGCACAGTTCACCGATGCTGCCGGGCACGAGGCCACCTTCGCCCGTCGTCCCGGTGCGACCACCTGGATCCGCCTCTGCATGTGACCGGTGCGCGCCCGCCCGCCGAGGCACGTCGCGCCGCGCTGGTGGCGCTGGTTGTGAGTGCCACCGCGTCGCAGAGCGCGCGCTGGCACTCACACGGCGGGATGTCCTGGCCGTGCCCGCCGTCGGCGGTCCGTGGCAGCGTGGTCCCATGAGCATCGACGTCCTCGGACTGCGCACGGTCATCTACCCCGCTCCCGACCTCGCCGCAGCGACGGCGTGGTGGACGGGCGTGCTCGGCTTCGGGCCGTACTTCGACCAGCCGTTCTACGTCGGTTTCACCGTCGGCGGCTACGAGCTCGGCCTGCTTCCCGACGCCGATCCGCGCGACGGTGCGCTCACCTACTGGGGCGTCGACGACGTCGACGCCGCGATCGCCGGCTGCGTGGCCGCCGGCGCGGTCGTCCACGTGGCGGCGAGCGACGTCGGCGACGGCATCGTCACCGGATCCGTGCGCACGCCCGACGGCACCGTGGTCGGGTGGATCCGCAACCCCCACTTCACCGCGCAGTGACCACCGACCTGGCTACGGTGATCGGGACACGAGACCGCGAGTGACCGACGTGACGCGGCACCCGACGTACGCCGAGATCGTGCCTGCGCGTGGCAGGGAGCGCGCTGACGCGATCTCGATGGACGCGGGCCTGCCGGCTGGGGTCTCGGGGCCTGCGAGGCGTGCGTTCGACGCCGCGGGCTACGTGCGCCTTGAGCAGTTCCGCGGGCAATCGCGCACCGAGCTGCTCGCGATGCACGGCGTCGGACCGTCGGTGGTCCGGCTGCTCGAGGCGGCCTTGGCCGAGAACGGCTGGACTCTGCGCGAGCCGTGACGCGGCACCGAGGTCCGCCGAGGTCGTGCCTGCGCGCAGCAGGGAGCGCGCTCACGCGATCTCGACGCACGCGGGCGTCAGTGGATTCAGGGAGCGCGCTGACGCGATCTCGACGCACGCGGGCGTCAGTGGAAGCGGCGCAGGCGCAGGCTGTTGAACACCACGCTCACGCTCGAGAGCGCCATCGCGAGACCGGCCACCATCGGCGTGAGCAGGCCGCTCACCGCGAGCGGGATGGCGGCGATGTTGTAGCCGAACGCCCACACCAGGTTCTGCTTGATCGTGCGCAGCGTCGCGCGCGAGAGGCGCACGGCGTCGGCCGCGGCGCGCAGGTCGTCGCGCAGCAGCGTGATGTCGGCCGCCTCGATGGCGACGTCGGTGCCGCTGCCCATCGCGATCCCGAGGTCGGCCGAGGCCAGCGCCGCGGCGTCGTTGATCCCGTCGCCGATGACGGCGACGACGCGGTCCTCGGCCCGCAGGCGTGCGACCTCCGCGACCTTGTCCTCGGGGCGCGCGTCGGCCACCACCCGCGTGATGCCGACGGACCGCGCCACCGACTGCGCCACGGCGGGTGCGTCGCCGGTCACCATGACCGGCTCGAGTCCCAGCTCGCGCAGCCGTTCCACGGCGTCGCGGCTCGTCGGGCGCACCTCGTCGGCGACGCCGAGGAGGGCGCGCGTCTCGCCGTCGACCGCGACGGCGATCACGGTGACGCCGTGGCCGCGCCAGGTCTCGACGTCGGACGTCCACCGGGAGTCGATGCCGACCCACTCCGGCCGGCCCACCCGCACCTCTCGCCCGTCGACGCGTCCCGAGACGCCGGACCCGCGGACCGCCTCGTGCGACGCGGCCACCGGGATCGCACCGAGCGCCTCCGCGTGGGCGACGACGGCGCGCGCGACGGGGTGCGTGGAGCCGGACTCGAGCGAGGCCGCGAGCAGGAGCGCCTCGTCGTCGCCACGGTGGTGGGCCACTGTCATGACCCCGGTGGTGAGGGTGCCGGTCTTGTCGAGGACCACGGTGTCGACGCGGCGGGTCGACTCGAGGACCTCGGGACCGCGGACCAGGATCCCCATCGTCGCGCCGCGCCCGGTGCCGACGAGCAGCGCGGTGGGGGTCGCGAGGCCGAGCGCGCAGGGGCACGCGATCACGAGGACGGCGACGGCAGCGGTGAAGCCCTGCTGCCACCCGGCGGTGACGCCCCAGCCGAGCAGCGTGAGCAGCGCGATGACCAGCACGACCGGGACGAACACCGCGGACACGCGGTCCGCGAGCCGCTGCACGGGCGCCTTGCCGCTCTGCGCGGCCGTGACGAGCGCGGTGATGCGCGCGAGCGCGGTGTCCGAGCCGACCCTCGTCGCCCGGACGACCAGAAGGCCGTCCTGCACGACCGTGCCGCCGGAGACCTCGACCCCGATCCCGGCCTCGACCGGCACGGACTCGCCGGTCAGCATGCTGACGTCGACGGCCGACGCGCCGTCGGTCACGATCCCGTCGGCGGCGATCCGCTCCCCCGGCCGGACGACGACGAGGTCGCCGACCGTCACGTGCGAGGCCGGGATCTCGGTGTCGCCGGCGTCGGTGCGCACCCGCGCGGTGCGCGGCGCCAGGTCGAGGAGTGCGCGCAGCGCGGCACCTGCCTGCCGCTTCGCCCGGTGCTCGAGGAAGCGACCGATCAACAGGAAGGTCGTGACCACCGCGGCCGACTCGAAGTACAGGTCGGGGTGGCCGTGCGACTCCGAGCTCATCGGGAGCCAGGAGATCTCCATCGACATGCCGAGCTCGCCGGCCTCGGTGAACAGCACGGCGAACGCCGACCAGAGGTAGGCCGAGAGCACGCCAATCGAGACGAGGGTGTCCATCGTGGTCGTGCCGTGGCGGGCGTTGACCCACGCGGCGCGATGGAACGGCGCGCCTCCCCAGAGCACCACGATGCTGGCGAACAGGAAGGCCATCCACTGCCAGCCGGTGGCCTGGAGCGCGGGCAGCATCGAGACGAGCAGGACGGGCACGGTGAGCACCGCGCTGACCCGCCACCTGCGCCCCAGCTCGTCCGGGTCGAGGTCCTCGGCGTCGTCGGGTGCGGCGACGCCGTAGCCGGTGGCCTCGATGACGGTGACCAGGTCCTCGACGCTCACCGCTGCCGGTCGCAGCACGTGCGCGGTCTCGGTCGCGTAGTTCACCGACGCCGCCACGCCGGGCACCTTGTTGAGCTTCTTCTCGATCCGGGTCGCGCACGACGCGCACGTCATGCCGGTGACCGTGAGGTCGACCGGTGACGCCGTCGTCGTGAGCTCCTCGGACGCGGTCATGGCGGGCTCAGGCCGGGACGAGCGTGTAGCCGCCCGCCTCGTCGATCGCCTCGGTGACGGCCTCGGCCGACGGGTCGACATCGGCGACGACGGTGACCAGCCCGGAGGCGAGGTCGACGTCGACGGAGGTGACGCCGGGGATGGCCGACACCTCGGAGGTGACGGCGGCGACGCAGTGGCTGCAGGTCATGCCCTGCACGGTCCAGGTGGTGGTGCTCATGAGGTTCCTCCGGTCGGGGTCGCCGTCGTCCGGACGGCGCGGGTGGTCAGGAGCGCACGAGCCGCGCGATGGCGGCGGACGCTTCGGCGATCTTGGAGTCGGCCTCCTCGCCCCCGCGCTGGGCGGCGTCGCGGACGCAGTGGTCGAGGTGGTCCTCGAGGAGCAGCAGCGCGACGTTCTCGAGGGCGCGCGTCGCCGCGGACACCTGCGTGAGGACGTCGATGCAGTACGTGTCGTCGTCGACCATGCGCGCGATGCCGCGCACCTGGCCCTCGACCCGTCGCAGCCGGGTCAGGATCGCGTCCTTGTCACCGGCATATCCGTGGGCCATGGCATCTCCTCCTGCTGAGGGCAACAGGGTACCCCCCTGGGGTATTCCGTCGCCACCTCGGGACGCGACGAAGCCCGGCCCCCGTGAGGGGACCGGGCTTCGTCGGAGTGCGATCGTGCCGCTCGGGGCGGGTCAGACCAGGCGACCGGCGCCGGTGTAGCGCGAGCCGTACCAGCCGGAGAAGACGCTGTCGATGCGGACGCCCTTGCGGGGGTTGGCCGCGCCGACCATCTTGCCGTGGCCGATGTAGATGCCCACGTGGTGGGCGCCCCGCTTGAAGAAGAACACGAGGTCGCCCGGGCGCAGGTTGGCGCGCGCGACGCGCTTCGTGACGCGGTACTGCGCCTTCGAGTAGTGCGGCAGCGAGCGGCCGTAGCTGTGCTTGGCGACGTACATCGCCAAGCCCGAGCAGTCGAACGAGCTGGGGCCGGTGCCGCCGGCGCGGTAGCGGTCGCCGACCTGGGCGCGAGCGACCCGCACGGCCTTGGCGCGGACCTTGGCCACGTAGGCGGCGCGGATCTGCGCGGCCGTGGGCCGAACGACGGCGACCGGCTTCGCGACGGCCGGGGCCGCAGCGGGGGTCACGACGGCGGTCGTGGCGGTGGGGGTGACCGTCGCGGCGTGGGCGGGGACGGTGGTGCCGACGAGGCCGGCCGTGAGGGCGCCGGTCAGGATCAGCGTGGCCGGGATGAACCGGCGACGAGCGGTGGGCAGCACGAAAGAGACTCCTCTCCACGCCGACCGGGTTAGCTGACGGGCTCGGGCAAGAGAGGTGCCCTACGCCGCGGGGTCGTGAGACCGCGCGGTGATTCGCCCCGAGAGATGTGGGTCCCCGGCTCGCCGGGCTGGAGGGCCCCGCGATTGAGCGCGTCGGTCAGGCCCGGCAGACCCGGACATGGCTGAACGACCTGGGAACCGTAGGCAGGGCAGGCTCGCGGGCTCACGTCGACTGTCCGGTTTGGGGACGATTCACCCAGTTCTGTGAGCCACGTCACCGGTTACATGTGACGGCGGTCACAGCGCGGTCCGGTGAGTCGTCGGTGCGGTCCGGTGAGCGGGGTCAGCGGCCGGAACCGGCCAGCACGGCCTCGACGAACCGGGCGACGCCGTCCTCCGCGGGCGCGGGCAGCACGGCGTCGGCCACCTCGAGCACCGCCGCGTGGGCGCCGTCGACCCCGAGGCCGACCCCTGCCCACGACAGCATGGGGACGTCGTTGGGCATGTCGCCCGCCGCCGCGACCTGGTCGGCGCGGAGGCCCAGCGCCCCGGCGAGGGCGGCGAGCGCCGCGCCCTTGCTCACGCCGCGCGCGCTCATCTCGATGAGGACGTCGTCGGAGTTCGAGTGCGTGACGGTGACGAGGTGCTCGACGTGGGACAGGGCGAGGTCGAGGAAGGCGTCCGCGTCGTGCGTCGAGCCGGTGACGCGACCGAGCAGCTTCACCACCCGCTGGCCACGGCTGAACCGGCGTACGTCCTCGGTCCTCGCGGCTTCCGGCGCCGGCCAGCGGGGGTGGTAGTCCTCCTCGTAGGCGAAGTCGGTGCCCTCGCCGCCGATCCACTCGACCGCGAAGCCGATGCCCGGAACCTCGGTGCGGAGCGTGGCGACGACCTCGTCGAGGATGTCGGCGGAGAGCGTGTGCGCCTCGACGACGGCGTTGGTGGCGAGGTCGAGGACCACCGCGCCGTTGGCCGCGATCCCGGTGCCGACGTGGCCGGTCATCGCGACGACGGGCGGGATCCAGCGCGGCGGCCGGCCGGTCACGAACACCACCGGCAGCCCCTGCTCGCGCGCGCGGGCGAGGGTGTCGACGGTGAACTCCGACACGGTGAGGTCCGGGCGCAGCAGCGTGCCGTCGAGGTCGGTGGCCACGAGGGCGATGCCCGGCGCGAGATCGGGCCAGCGGGTGTCGTGCACCCGACCGGGCGATGGCTGCGTCGAGGTCACGGCACCATCCTCTGTCAGCGGTCCGACGCCGCCGCGAGCGGCCTGTCGCGGGCGGTGGCGGTCGGGCACGCGCGACAGATGTCCGGGGTCTCGCGGCCGTTCTCGAGCCCGGTCCGTCCTCGGCGCCCGGCCCGAGGCCCGGGCTCGGTGCCGGTGTCCCGCGAGCGGCTCGACGAGCTCGGTCGCTCAGCCGCGCGCGGCCGGCGTCCAGGTGGGGGTGAGCGAGCTGGTTCCCTGGAGGCCGATCACCTCCTCGACGGCGTAGGCCGCCGCGATGAGCCGGGCCTCCGTGTTCGGGCGGCCGATGAGCACCAGGCCCACCGGGAGCCCCCCGACCACGCCCATCGGCAGGCAGATCACCGGCCACCCGGCGATCGACGGGGCCGGGCTCGCGTTGCCGCCGCCGAAGTGGTCGCCCGTCACGAGGTCGCTCTTCCAGGCCGGCCAGTAGCCGGGCGCGACGAGGAACTCGGGGGCGTCCTCGGCGTCGAACGCGGCCTGCAGGTTCTGGTCGACCGCCCACTCGAGGCACCGGGCCCGCGCGCCGTCGTACCCCTCTCCCGCCCGACCGCCGGTCTCGAGCGCCATCTCGAAGAACTCCTGCCCGAAGTGGGCGAGCTCGTCGTGCGCGTTGACCCGGTTGAACTCCACGACGTCGGCCAGCGAGCGCACGCCGTCGCCCGGGCGCCCGGCGAGGTAGGCGTCCATGTCGTCGAGCAGCTCGGAGAGCAGGACGGTGAGCTCGTCGACGCCGAGGAAGTTCGACGCCGTCACCTCGGAGGTCACGAGGGTCACGCCGGCGGTGAACAGGGAGTCGGTGACGCCGAGGAAGACCGTGTCCGTCCCAGGGTGCCCGGTGAGCCACCCAGCGGCGACGCCGAGGCGCAGCCCGGCCGGCGTCGCGGTGCCGCAGGCTGCGGCGTACTCGTCGGACCCGGTGAGCGCGTCGAGCAGCAGGGCGGCGTCGTGCACGGAGCGCGCCATCGGACCGGGCATGTCCTGGCTGCCGCTGATCGGCACGATGCCGGAGGTGGGCACCAGACCGATCGTGGGCTTGAGCCCGACGATGCCGTTGAGCGAGCTGGGGCAGGTGATCGAGCCGTCGGTCTCCGTGCCGATGGCCAGCGGCGCGAGCCCGCCTGCGACGGCGGCGCCCGAACCGGACGACGACCCGCCGGCGCTGCGGTCGAGGCCCCACGGGTTCCCGGTCAGCCCGCCGGCGCCGGACCAGCCGCTGGTGCTGTGCGCGGAGCGGATGTTGGCCCACTCGGACAGGTTCGTGGAGCCGAGGACGACGAGCCCGGCGTCGCGCAGCCGGGTGACGATCGGTGCGTCGCGATGGACCGGGCGGTCGGCGAGGGCGAGCGACCCCGCCGTACCGGGCAGGCCGATCGCCTCGATGTTGTCCTTGATGAGCACGGGTACGCCGTGCAGCGGTCCGCGCACCGTGCCGGCAGTGCGCTCGGCGTCGAGGCGCTCGGCCGTGGCGAGCGCGTCGGGTGCGAGCGCGAGCACCGAGTTCAGGTGGGTGTCACCGGGTCGGTCGACCGCCTCGATGCGCTCGAGCAGCGCGCGGACGAGGGCCACCGAGGTGGTGCGACCGGCGGCGAGGTCGGCGGCGATCTCGGCTGCGGTCGCGGTCGCGAGGTGGGCGGTGGCGGGGTGGGGATCCGTGGTCGTCACGCGCGCGACTCTGGCAGAGCCCTCGACCCTCGGCCACAGCAATCGCCAGGCCGCCCCTCGATGGGGCTCGTGGTCCGTGCAGCGACGACGGTCGCGGTCGGCGAGCCGGCGGTGCGCAGGCGGCGGGCGGCGATCGTGCCGGTGGTGCGCGCCGTCGGTCGGGCTCTCGCGCGTCATACTGCGGGCGTGCCGGAGACCGAGGAGTACCGCCTGCAGTTCACGCCGAGCGTGGCGGAGTGGCAGCGCGGGATGAGCGCGTGGTCGGTGGCCTCGGGCGGGCGGCGCTCGGAGCGGGTGTGGGGTATCGCCTGCCTCGCGCTCGGCGGCGTCGGCATCGTGATGGGGCTGGTGAGCATCGCGGGCGGCGACAGCTCCGGCGTCGCGCTCATGGTGATCCCGCTCGGCGTCGCGGTGTTCGGGGCGCTCTACCTGACCGGCTACGCCACGCAGTTCCGCCAGAAGCGGCTGATCGCCAAGACGCCCACGATGCTCGCACCGTGCGTGACGATCGTGAACGCGGCCGGCATCGCGGGGAAGGTGTCGAAGACCCAGCACAAGGCGACCTGGGGCGAATGGCACTCCGTCGTCCCCCTCGACGACATGCTCGTGCTCGCGTCCGGCCCGACCGAGTCCGCGATCCTCGCGCTCCTGCCTCGCCGCGGCCTGCGCGACCCGCTGCAGTGGGATCCCCTCGTCGAGTTCGTGACCGCCCGCCTCGAGACGCACGAGCTCCCCTCGCCCCCGGAGTCACCTCAACTCGACGATCCTTCCTCTTAGGGTGATCACGGCAGTTCAACTGCACGATCCGGTCCGCAACTCGTGATCTTGGTCCGGCTTCGACTCGATCCGGCTCGGCTCGGCTCGACTCGTGAGGGGGAGCGCCATGGGACGTGCCCAGCGCCGGCGCGAGCGCGCGCAGCGGGCGCGCCTCGAGGAGATGCGGGAGCGGTACGCCGATCCGCGCGACACCCTCGGCTCGACGCTGTCGCTCCAGCACCTGGCGGCGAGCGGCATCACGCCGTCCGGCGACGTCGAGCGGATCGGGCTCGAGGCGCAGATGGCCATGACTCCGGGATGGCGTGGGGGTCGCCTGCTCCGCGTGCTGCTCGTGGGGATGCTGCTCATCGTGCTGGCCCTGGTCGGCCTCGCGGCGGTGACGTCGCTGACCAGCGGACCCACGACCCCGCCCGACGACGCCTCGACGAGCGGTCCGTAGCGCCGCGCCGCCGGATCCGCGCGGTCAGCCGGAGTCGGGGTGGTGGAGCGGCAGCCGCACCGAGATCACCGTGCGCCCGGGACGGGACTCGATCGAGATGGTGCCGCGGTGGCGTTCGACGACGATGCGCTGCGCGATGTCGAGCCCGAGCCCGGTGCCCTGCCCGACGCCCTTGGTCGTGAAGAACGCTTCGAACGCACGTGTCGCGACCTCGGGCGGCATGCCGACGCCGCTGTCGCCGACGTCGACCACCACCGCATCCCCGTCGCGCCGCGTCGCGATGTCGAGCGTCCCGCCACCCTCCATCGCGTCGACGGCGTTGTCGACGAGGTTCGTCCACACCTGGTTGAGCTCGCCCTCGAACGCCTCGATGCGCGGGAGGTCCTCGGCGTACCGGCGTACGACGGTGACGCCCTCGCGGAGCTTGTGCGCCGAGCATCAGCAGGGTGCTCTCGATGCCGTCGGTGACGTCGACCTCGTGCAGCGACGCCCGGTCCATCTGCGAGTACGACTTCACCGCGCCGACGAGTTCTGACACCCGCCGGGTGGACTCCTTGACCTGGCCCAGCAGGCTGGCGACGGACAGCGTGCTGGCGACCCACTCGAGCCCCGCCTCGAGTGCGGGACCGTCGAGGAGCTCCGAAGCCCGGTCGCACCAAGCGATGTCGACGCCGGCGGCGGTGAGTGCGGGCGCGAGGACCCAGTCGCGCCCGACGTCGTGCCGGGCCAACCACGTGGACAGCTCGTCCTCCCGGTCGGCGAGCGCGAGCGGGTCGAGGAACCCGGTGGGCGGCACGATCTCGCGCCGCAGCGCGTCGAGCGCGGAGAACTGCTCCGCGGAGATCTCGCCCCGAGCGAGCCGGCGCAGTGACGCCAGCAGCGTGTCCAGCTCCGTCTCGAGCGAGTCGACCGCGCGCGTCGCAGCGGCGGCCGGGTTGTTGATCTCGTGCGCCAGCCCGGCGGAGAGCGTCCCGAGCGTGATGAGCGCGTCGCGCTGCCGGGTGCTGGCCTCGATGTGCCGCGCGGTGTTGAAGAGCCCGTCGACGAGGTGGCGGAGCGAGCGGTACGCCGTCGAGCAGCTCGCGCAGGGCGGCGGAGGGCACGCGCAGGATGCGCCCGTCGGTCGTCGCCTTGCCCGGTCCCCAGGTAGAGCGCGTGCGGGTCCCACGCGCCGAAGCCGCCGGCCCACCGGCCGGGCACGTCGAGCTGGCCGACCACCGTTCTCTCGTGCCGGACCTGGCGGACCATGTCGATGCGCCCGTCGAGCAGGACCCACCAGGAGTCGCGCGGGCTGACCCTCGATCCACAGGACGTCGCCGGGCTCGAAGTCGACCACCTCGGCGACGTCGAGGAGCTGCTGCAGCTGCGTCGTCGGTGAGCCCCTCGAACAGCACGACCGTGCGCAGCTCGTCGAGACCGATCCGGTCGTCGCTCATCAGATCGTGGCCAGGTAGCGGTGCACGAGATAGACCGCCATGGCGCCCTCGCCGACGGCCGACGCGACCCGCTTCATCGAGTCGAGCCGCACGTCGCCGGCCGCGAAGACGCCCGGCACGCTCGTCTCGAGCGCGAACGGCGTCCGCGACGCGAGTGGCCAGGCCGACGCTCGACGACGACACCAGCTCCGGGCCGGTGACGACGAAGCCGTGCTCGTCGCGGAGCACGGCGTCGCCGAGCCAGTCCGTGCGCGGTGAGGCGCCGATGAACACGAACAGCCAGCTGGTCGGCACCTCCTCGGTGGCGCCGGTGTCGCGGTCGCACAGCGTGATCGCCTCGAGGTGCCCCTCGCCGCGGCCCGCGACGACCTCGCTGCGCAGCCGCACCTCGACGTTGGGCGCCGCGCGGATCCGGTCGACGAGGTACTGCGACATGCCGTCCTCGAGGTTGCCGCCGCGCACCACCATCACCACGCGCTGCGCGTAGCGGGCCAGCTGGAGCACGGCCTGACCGGCCGAGTTCGCCGCGCCCACGACGTAGACGTCGTCGCCCTCGCACTGGCTCGCCTCGCTCGCGCTCGCGCCGTAGTAGACGCCGCGACCGGTGAGCTCGTCGAGGCCGTCGGCGGCGAGCCGTCGGTAGGACACGCCCGTCGCGACGAGCACCGCGCGCGCCTCGATCTCCCCGGATCCCGCGAACAGCACGGCATGCACGGGTCCGCGCGTCTCGAAGCCGGTGACGTCGCGCGCCAGCACCATCTCCGCGCCGAAGCGCGAGACCTGCGCGACCGCGCGCTGGGTGAGGTCGGAGCCGGTGAGCCCCTTGGGGAATCCGAGGTAGTTCTCGATCGCCGCGCTCGTGCCGGCCTGGCCGCCGGGGGCCTCACGCTCCACGATCACGGCGCTGAGCCCCTCGGACGCGGCGTAGACGGCCGCGGCGAGACCCGCCGGCCCACCGCCCACGATGCAGAGGTCGTAGAGCGGCTGACCCGCGGTGGTCCGCAGCCCGAGCGCGCCGGCGAGCTCGAGGGTCGACGGCGAGCGCAGCGTCTCACCGTCGGGGACGAGCACGAGCGGCAGGTCGTCGGCGGTGGCCGAGGCGAGCGCCACGAGCCGGAGCGCCTCGGCGTCGCGCTCGACGTCGTACCAGCGGTACGGGACGTGGTTGCGCGCGAGGAACGTCTTGAGCTCGTGGCTGCGCTCGGACCAGCGGTGGCCGACCACCCGGACGTCGGAGGTGTGGTCCGGGTTCGCGCGGAGCCAGTCGCCGAGCAGGTCGTCGATGACCGGGTACAGCCGCTCCTCGGGCGGGTCCCACGGCTTGAGGAGGTAGTAGTCGAGCCCGATGTCGTTGATCGCGCGGATCGCGACGTCGGTGTCGGCGTACGCCGTGAGCAGCAGCAGCTTCGCGCCGGGTGCGTGGGCGCGCGCCTGCTCGAGCAGCTCGATGCCCGTCATCTCCGGCATGCGCTGGTCGGACAGCGACGAGCGCGACCGGCCGGTCGCGCAGCGCCAGCTCGGTGAGGACGGTCGAGCGCCTCCGCGCCCGGAGCTGGCGCGCACGATGCGGTAGCCCTCGCCGTAGCGGGCCCGCAGGTCGCGCGTGATCGCCGCCGACACCATGCGGGTCGTCGTCCACGGTGAGGATCGTGGGCTTCGGCATGCCCAGAACAGTAGCCAGCGAAGGTCAGAGCGGGGTGAGGATCTCGCGACCGCCGAGGTAGGGGCGCAGGGCGGGCGGGACGTAGACGGAGCCGTCGGCCTGCTGGTGGTTCTCGAACAGCGCGACGATCGTGCGGGTGATCGCGACCAGCGTGCCGTTGAGCGTGGCGAGCGGTCGTACGCCGCCGCCGTCGCGCAGCCGTACGCGGAGGCGTCGGGCCTGGAACTCCGTGCAGTTCGAGGTCGACGTGACCTCGCGGTAGCGCTCCTGCGACGGCACCCACGCCTCGATGTCGAACTTGCGCGCGGCGGACGAGCCGAGGTCGCCGGACGCGACGTCGATGACGCGGTACGGGATCTCGAGCGAGTCGAGGAACTGCCGCTCCCACCCGAGCAGGCGCGCGTGCTCCTCGACGGCGTCGGCGGGGTTGCAGTACGAGAACATCTCGACCTTGTCGAACCAGTGGACGCGGAAGATGCCGCGGGTGTCGCGACCGCCGGAGCCGGACTCGCGCCGGTAGCACGGCGAGTAGCCGACGTAGCGCCGCGGGAGCGTTGCGGCGTCGAGGATCTCGTCGGAGTGGTAGGCCGCGAGCGGCACCTCTGCGGTGCCGACGAGGTACATGTCGTCGGCCTCGAGGCGATAGACGTTCTCCGCGGCCTGGCCGAGGAAGCCCGTGCCCTCCATGGCGGCCGGCTTCACGAGCGCCGGCGGGATCATCGGCGTGAAGCCGTTGCCGCAGGCGAGTGCGATCGCGTGGTTCACCAGCGCGAGCTCGAGCAGGGCGCCGATCCCGGTGAGGTAGTAGAAGCGCGAGCCGGACACCTTGGCGCCGCGCTCGATGTCGATCGCGCGGAGCAGCTCGCCGATCTCGACGTGGTCGCGGACGGTGATGCCCTCCGCGGCGAAGTCGCGCCGGGTGCCGACCTCCTCGAGAACGACGAAGTCGTCCTCGCCGCCCACCGGCGCGGCCGGGTCGATGAGGTTGGAGAGGTCGCCGAGGAGCGACGTCGCCTCCGCGTCGGCCTCCGCGCGCGCGGCCTCGGCGGCCTTCACGCGGTCGGCGAGCTCGGTGGCGCCCGACATCAGGGCGTCGAGCTCGGTCTGCAGCGCGGCGCGCTCGTCGTCGGCGACCTTCTTCAGGCGGCCCTGCAGCGGGCCGATCGACTTGCCGAGCTCCTTCTGCTCGTTGCGCAGCGCCCCGAACGCGGCCTCGGCGTTGCGTCGCGCCTCGTCGGCGGCGAGCAGGCGGTCCACGACCGTCTCGTCCTCGCCGCGGGCTCGCTGGGAGGCCCGCACGCGGTCCGGGTCGTCACGGAGGAGCTTGAGATCGATCACGGCCAGAGCCTACGGCGCACGCACCGCGCCGTCCCCGCGGGTAACGCGCTCCCGGCACTCGAGTCCCTGCCCTCACCGGTCACGACCAGGGCGTTCGACCGGTGAGGGCGGGCTCGCGCCGCGGGCCGGCTGGCCGGATGCCTGACTAGAGGTAGAGGCCGCCGCCGTCGTGGCCGGGCGGCGGCACGCCGGGGACGCCGGTGTCGCCCGGTCCGATGGCCCGACGGCGCATCTGCTCGAACTGGGCGCGGGCGGCCATCTGCTGCGCGAACAGCGCGGTCTGGATGCCGTGGAAGAGGCCCTCGAGCCAGCCGACGAGCTGGGCCTGGGCGATGCGCAGCTCGGCGTCGGACGGGACGTGGTCGTCGTCGAACGGCAGCGAGAGCCGCTCGAGCTCCTCGACGAGCTCGGGCGCGAGACCGGCCTCGAGCTCGCTGATCGAGCGGCGGTGGATCTCGCGCAGCCGGGTGCGCGACGCCTCGTCGAGCGGCGCCGTGCGCACCTCCTCGAGGAGCTGCTTGATCATGCTGCCGATGCGCATGACCTTCGCGGGCTGCTCGACGAGATCGGCGACCGATCCCTCGGCGGGTTCCTCGCCGGGCTCGCCCTCGGCCGGGAGGTAGCCGATCGGCTGACCGTCGGGCCCGACGACGATGATCCGCTCGAGTGCGCCGGCGCTGCTCGCCTCCGCCAGCTCCCCATCCGGTGAGTGCGCCGGTCCCGGCGTCGTCGCGTCGCTCATGGCGCCCATCCAATCACCGCGCCCCGCGCGTCACGACCCCCGCGCCCGCGCCGCCCCACCCACCCTGTCCTCCGCCACAGTTCAGCCCGCCCGCGCCGCTTCTCCTCGAGTAACACGTGAAGACCCCCAATTCGCGGCCCCGAATCCGGGGTCTTCGCGTGTAACTCGAGCACCGGGAGCGGCGCTCCCGGGACACGCCGGGCGCGGCGCCGGCACGCGGTCCCTGCCGCGGCGGCTGCGGCTGAGTGACCGGAGCGGGGCGCTGCCGTCGTCCTCGAGAGATCCTGAACCGTTGTTCAGCGTTCTGCCGCAAGGGGATCCGGGATTCGGCACTGCTCGCCCGGACGTGGTGGAATGGGCGCGCACGACGTGCCAGAGGGGCACGGACCGGCGTTCACCGTGAGGGGTGAGAGCACCGGACCCGAGGGGGCACCGGGCTGCGCGATCGTCACTGAAGGAGACGACACGTGGACTACAACTGGCTGTTCCCGGGTGCGGACGCCCGCCCCGTGGGTGCCAAGGGCTGGGGATCGTTCGCCACCGAGCGCATCGCCGCCGGCACCACCGTCGCGGGGTTCGGCGGCTGGGTCGTCACGCACGACACCCTCGAGACGTTCTCGCACGACCGCCAGGGTCGCTCGATCCAGATCGACGAGAACCTCTACCTCGTCTCCGACGAGACGCCCGAGGCGGGCGACATGCTCAACCACTCGTGCGAGCCGAGCTGCGGGCTCGTCGGCGCCACCGTGCTCGTCGCGCGTCGCGACATCGAGGTGGGCGAGGAGCTCACGTTCGACTACGCCACCTGCGACTCCAGCGACTACGACGAGTTCGAGTGCCTCTGCGGCGAGCCGACGTGCCGCGGCGTCGTCACCGGTCTGGACTGGACGAAGCCCGAGCTGCAGGCGAAGTACGACGGCTGGTTCTCGCCCTACCTCGCGCGCCGCATCGCGAGCCTGCCGGTCGCGCGCTAGTCCCCGCCGCGCCCGCATCGGCACGTGCCGGTCGCGCGCCGGTCCACGCGGCGCATCGCCGACTGGTCGGTCCCGCGCCGAGCCGGACCCGCAACGTGCCGCGCGGAAACCCGCGCGACACCGGCGTCCGGCCTCGGCCAGGCTCGGGGCATGGAGTCTGCCTGGACGGGACTGTCGACCGGTCTCACGGTCCGCCCGGCCCGCTACGTCGAGGGCGGTCCCGACGCCGCGAGCGTGGTCGACCCGGCCGACCTCGCCCACGCCGTCGAGCTGGTGCAGGCCTGCGACGTCGCCGTGCTCGGTGAGCTGGACTCCGGGCCGGACGAGATCGCGAGCATGTTCAGCGGCGCGACCACAGACCGCGACGCCACCGTGCTCGTGTTCGACGGCGACGAGGCTGTCGGCTTCGTGTGGGTCGAACTCGACCGGGCCGCTGCCGAGACGTGGGTCGACGTCTACGCCCATCCCACGCGGGCTGGCCAGGCGGTCGTCGACGCCGCGCTCGAGCATGGTCGACTCACGGCCCTCCGCCACCGCGACACCGCCGGCGGAGGCGGGGAGTGGACCCTGCGCAGCGGCGGCTTCACCAGCGACGCCGTGCTCGCGACGGCGCTCGAGCGGCACGGGTTCGAGCGGGTGCGCCGGTTCTGGCGCATGCGCATCGACCTCACGCTGCCGACCGTGCCCGCGTCGGCCCCGTCGCTCCCCGCCGGGGTGACCGTCTCGGTGGCGCGCACCGAGGCGGACCGACGTCGGGTGCACGCGGTCCGCAACTCGTCGTTCCAGGACCACTGGCACAACGTCGAGCGGCCCTTCGAGGAGTGGATGGCGTTCCACGACGAGAACACCGAGGACCCCGAGGGCTGGTGGCTGCTCCAGGTCGACGGCGTCGACGCCGCGATCTGCATCGTCGACGAGTGCCGGGCCGACGTCGGCGACGGCTACGTGCGCACGCTCGGCGTCTCCCCCGAGTTCCGTCGGCAGGGCCTCGCACTGCTGCTGCTCAAGCGGTCGTTCGAGTACTACCGCGGCAAGGGCCGGCTCGGGGTGCAGCTCGGCGTCGACTCGACGAACCCCACTGGCGCCACCCAGCTCTACGAGCGCGCCGGCATGAGGGCCCACCGCATCATCGACGCCTGGTCCCTCCCCCTCCCCCGCGAGTAACAGCCCAGATGCACGCAAACACGCCCTGTTCTGCGTGCATCTGGACTGTTACTCGCGGATCCCGGGGACGGTCGCCGCGGGTCACGGGGTGGCGAGGAGGACCTTGCCGACGTGCTCGCTGGCAGCCACCACGCGGTGCGCCTCGGCGGCGTCGGGCATCGGCAGGACGCGGTCGACCACCGGCAGCACGGCGCCGGACGCGACGAGCGGCCACACCTGCTCCACGACCGCCGCGCAGATCGCGGCCTTCTGCTCGGGCGGCCGCGCCCGCAGCGACGCGGCCCGCACCGACGCGCGCTTCATGAGCAGCGCGCCGAGGTCGAGCTCTGCCTTCGCGCCCCCCTGCAGCCCGATCACCACCAGCCGGCCGCCCACGGCGAGCACATCGAGGTTGCGCGCGAGGTACTTCGCGCCCATGTTGTCCAGGACGACGTCGGCCCCGCGTCCCCCGGTCGCGGCACGCACCACCTCGACGAAGTCCTCGTCGCGGTAGTTCACCAGGATCTCCGCGCCGAGATCGCGGCACCGCGCGAGCTTCTCGGCCGAGCCGGCCGTCACCGCGACCCGCGCACCGAGCGCCACCGCCGCCTGGATCGCGAACGTGCCGATGCCGCTCGACCCGCCGTGCACGAGCAGCGTCTCGCCCGAGCGCAGCCCGGCGTCGAGGACGACGTTCGACCACACCGTGCACGCCACCTCGGGCAGCGCGGCGGCCGAGACGAGGTCGACGCCGGACGGCACCGGCATCACCTGCCCGACCGGCACCGCGACGTACTCGGCGTAGCCCCCGCCGGACAGCAGCGCGACGCACGGATCGCCGACCGCCCACCCCTCGACACCGGAGCCGAGCGCCGCGATCGTGCCGCTGCACTCGAGTCCGGGGTACGGGGAAGCACCGGGCGGCGGGTCGTAGAACCCTTGCCGTTGCAGCAGATCCGCGCGGTTCACCGCCGATGCCGCGACCGCGATCAGCACCTCACCGGCATCCGGCGACGGTTCTGGCACCTCGGACCACGCCAGCACCTCGGGACCGCCGGGCTCGGTGATGGTGATCGCATGCACGACCCGAGGCTAGCGATCGCCGCGATCGAGGACTGCGGCGCGAGGCGCGAGGCGTGCGGGATCGGTGCGCGGACCGCACGCCGATCCGTGCTCAGAGTGTGCGGCTCGCTGGGCGGATCACGACGAGGCGGTCGCCGTTCTGCAGGACGGTGACGGTCCGCTCGTCGAACCGGTGCGTGACGCCGCCGCGCACGACGGCGAGCACGATGTCGCCGTGGTCGACGAGCGAGCCGGGATGCAGGCCGAGCTCGGCGGAGCTGATCGGCCGCTCGAGGATCTCGAGGCCCTCGGCCGGCTCGAGGAGGTCCTCGAGGATCCGCCCCGCCACCGGTGAGACGAGGGAGAGGCCGAGCAGCCGACCGGCCGACTCCGACGTGGGGATGACGACGTCGGCGCCCCCCTGCTTGAGCACGGGGATGTTCTGGCTCTCGCGCGCGGCAGCGACGATCGTGGCGCCGGGTGCGAGACGCCGGGCAGTGAGCACCACGAGCACCGAGGTGTCGTCGCGGTCCGTCGCGACCACGATGCGCGACGCCGACTGCGCCGACGCCTCGCGCAGCACGTCCTCGCGCGTGCCGTCCCCCACCACGCCCTTGGTGCCGAGCGCGGTCGCCTCGTCGACCGAGAGCTGGTCGTGGGCCACGACGACGATGTCGCCGGGGTCGGTCCCCTGGTCGATGAGGGCGCGGGTCGCGCTGCGGCCCTTGACGCCGAACCCGACGACGACGGTGTGGTCCTTCACGCGCTGCCTCCAACGCTTGGCACGGAACTCGTCGCGGCTGCGTTGAGTGAGCACCTCGACCGTGGTCCCCACGAGCGTGATGAGGAAGACGAAGCGCAGCGGCGTGATGATGAGGACGTTGGCGAGCCGGGCACCCTCGGTCACCGGGACGATGTCGCCGTAGCCGGTCGTGGAGAGCGTGACGGTGGCGTAGTAGAGGGCGTCGAGCCACGAGATCCCCGTGCCGTTGCTGTCCTTGTAGCCGTCGCGCTCGAGGTAGACGAGCACCGTCGTCGCGACGAGGCACCCGACCGCGATCGCCACGCGGAACGCGAACGACCCGAGCGGTCCGCGCCGCGTCGCCGGCATCTGCAGCGACCCGGTGATGCTCACGCGAGGAACCTAGCGAGCCGCGGGACCCGTGCGCGGGTGGACGTCACGGGAGGGGCAGGACGGCGACGCCGGACCCGCGTGCCCCGCCGCCCGCGGGGATCACCGCCATGCCGTCGGCGACGGCGAGCCCGCGCAGCATCGCCGGACCGGTGAACGTGACCGGCGTCGCGGTGGTCACGAGGTCGCCGCGCTGGCGCGACACCGGCACGAGCGAGACGCGTTCCGGATGGTGCGGCGCCTCGGCGTCGAGGACCGCCTCCTCGATGCGCGCCTCGTCCGCGCCCACCTCGCCACGCATCGCGGCGAGCAGTGGTACGCCGAGGGTCAGCACGGCGGCCACCGCGCCCAGCGGTGTCTCGGGCAGCGCGAGCACGTGCCGCCCGTCGGGCAGGGTGGCCAGGCTCATCGCGCCGCCGGGCTCGACCTCGACGCCGTCGACGACCCAGCGGGCGCCGAAGGCGGTGAGCGCGGCGTGCACGAGGTCGTCGTGCTCGCCCGTGGCGCCGGTGACCACGACGACGTCGGCGTTGACGTCGTCGATCTCGCTCACGAGGTCGGCGAGGGCGCCGTGCACCCGCACCGGCGGGAAGGCACGGCCGCCGGCCCAGGCCACCCATCCGGGCAGCATCGGGCCGAGCGCGTCCCGCGCGCGGCCGTCCCGAGCGGGTCCGCGTGCGAGGAACTGGTCGCCCAGCACGAGGATCGCGACGTCGGGCGGTCGGACGACGGAGACGGTGTCGTAGCCGGCCGCCGCGGCGAGCCCCGCGACGACGGGGGTGACGATCCCGCCGGCGTCGAGCAGGACCTCGCCGGCCGTCGCCTCCTGGCCGCGCGGCCGGATGTCCGTGCCCGGCACGACGTAGCCGGGGTGCGGTGCCGTCCGACCGCTCGCCGAGTCGCCGACGTAGAGCCGCTCGCCGCCGGAGTCGTCGAGCACGAGCCCGCGGTTGCGGCGGAGCACGGCGTCGGCGCCGGCGGGAAGGCTTGCGCCGCTTGGCATCCAGGCCGCGGTGCCGTCGGGCAGACGCGCCGCGTCCGAGCCGGCGAGCTCGACGACCGCCCAGGGCCCGGGGCCGGCGACGGCCCAGCCGTCGGTGGCAGCGGCGTCGACCGGGGGGAGCGGGGTGGCCGCGACGATCGGATGGGCGAGCACCGCCCCCACGGCCGCCGTCAGCGGCACCTCGACGACCGGCAGCGGCCGGGCGGCCTCCCGGGCCGCGCGACGGGCACGCCCCCAGGACGTCGCGGTGGTCACGGGTCGATTCTCCCGGTCCGGGGGTCCGGGGGCGGCGCGAACCGCCGCACTCGGGTGCGCAGTACGCCGGTCGCACTACCGTGGCCGCACCGCCCTGGGCGGTTCGCGACGAGGGAGGCCCGGATGACGGTGCGGTACGAGGTGGCCGGCGGCGTGGCCACGCTGACGCTGGCGAGCCCCGAGACGCGCAACCGCCTCACGGCCCCGACCCTGGAGGCGCTCGGCGCCGGGCTCGCGGCCGCCGCCGCCGATGACGCCGTGCGGGTCGTCGTCCTCACGGGGGAGGGGAACACCTTCTGCGCCGGAGCCGATCTCTCGGCCGCGGTGGGCCAGGACGCCGAGGGCTTCGCCGGCGCGGGTGCGCGCGCGCTCGTCGGCGTGCTCGAGGCGATGCTGGACCACCCGTTGCCGATCGTGGCGAGGGTGCAGGGGCACGTCGCCGGAGGCGGCAACGGTCTCGTCGCCGCGGCAGATCTGGCGATCGCCGCGGAGAGCGCCCGGTTCGCCTTCAGCGAGGTGCGGATCGGCGTCGTCCCGGCGGTGATCTCGGTGGTGTGCCTCGCCCGGATGAGCCCGGCCCACGCGCGGGCGCTGCTGCTCACCGGCGAGCGGGTGTCGGCCGAGCGGGCCCGCGAGGCGGGACTCGTCCTCGAGGTCGTCGACGACGAGGCGCTCGACGCCGTCGTGCGCTCGTACGTCGACCAGCTCCTGCTCTGCGGACCCGACGCTCTGCGCCGGACCAAGGAGCTGCTGCGTGCGGTGCCCACGATGACGCGCGGCGACGCGTTCGGCGCCGCAGCGTCGGTGTCCGCGGCCGCCTTCGGGTCGGCGGAGGGCCGCGAGGGGATGACCGCCTTCCTCGAGCGCAGGCCGCCGCGCTGGGCCACCTGACCGAGGTGTAACGCGCTCGCGGTGTTTCAGCCCGTTCACGCGTACGACATCGCGCACCGGCTCACGAGGAGCCCACGAGGGCGGCGCGCGATGTCCGCTTTGTCCTCTCGCTGAGCGTGTGACAGCGGTATCACGCCGCGGGACCAGGAGTCCCGCTTCTCGGCGTAAACGCTTGCAAGGATCGGTCGTCATTCCCTACGCTGACGGCGCACGCAGCGAAGGAGAACCCCGGCCATGGCCATGACGATCCGCGACATCGCGCGCGAGGCCGGCGTCTCCACCGCCACCGTCTCGCGGGCGCTCCGGGGCCTGCCCAACGTCGATCCGCTGACCCGCGAGCGGGTCCGGCAGGTGGCCGAGCGGCTCGACTACGTCGTCTCTCCGGCGGCGTCGCGCCTCGCGAGCGGGCGGGCCGGGAGCATCGCGGTCATCACGCCCTACATCGCGCGCTGGTACTTCGCTCGCGTCCTGAGCGGCATCGAGAGCGTGCTGCAGGGCTCCGAGCTCGACCTGCTGCTCTCGAGCGTGGGGGACCCCAGCGAGGCCACCCACGTGCCGCCGCACCGCAAGCTGCGTCGACGCGTCGACGGCTTCCTCGTCATCTCGCTGCCCACCGACACCGAGGGCGTCAGCGAGATCTTCGACCTCGACCTGCCGGTGGCGCTCATCGACACCGATCACGACGGCTGCGCCTCCATCGGCATCGACGACGTCGCCGGCGCCCGGATGGCCGTGCAGCACCTGATCAACCTCGGGCACGAGCGCATCGGCCTCATCTCCGGTCGCACCCTCCCCACGCCCTTCCGCCCGGAGGCCAACCGCTTCCTCGGCTACCGCGACACGCTGCGCGAGGCCGGGCTCGCGATCGATCCCGATCTCGAGTCGTGCGGCTACTTCACGACCGAGGGCGGTGAGCGCGCGATGACCTCGCTGCTCGCGCGGCCCAACCCGCCCACCGCCGTGTTCGCGATGTCCGACGAGATGGCGTTCGGCGCGCTGCGCTCGCTGCGCTCGCACGGGCTCGAGGCCGGGCGCGACGTCTCGATCGTGGGCTTCGACGGGCACGAGATGGCCGAGCACCTCGACCTCACGACGGTCGTGCAGCCGGTCGAGGAGATCGGCGCCCGCGCGGCCCGGCTGCTGCTCGACGCGCTCGACAACCCTGGCCGCCCGCCGGAGCACGTGGTGCTGCCGCTCGACATGGTGGTGCGCGGGTCCACCGCACTCCGCCCGCGCCGCTGACGGCCGACGCACCCTCCTGTCCCACGAGGGCGTTGTCCACGAGCGGTTGAGAGCGGACTAGCTGACGAGCTCCTGCAGCCGCAGCTCGCGCAAGGGCGGCCGCAACGGCAGGTCGCCGCGCAGCCCGGCCGCGGCTGAGGCGTCCGAGCGGCAGAGCGCGGCGCGGAGCACCTCGCGCGCCTGGATCGTGAGCGCGGACAGCGGGCGGTTGCGGTGCACGCGCTGGCCGACGTCGACCTGCGCTATGGAGTCGGCACCCCACGCGGCGGCGACGTCGATGAGCAGCCCCATCTCGACGCCGTAGTCCGGCTCGAACGGCACTGCCTCGAGGACGTCGCGCCGCGCGGCGTACTCGCCGCCGAGCGGCTGGCGCACGTGGGCCAGCCTCGGGTGCAGGAGCGAGAGCACGGGACGCGCGGTGAGCTCGGTGACGCGCCCGCCCTCACCCGCCGCGCCGGCCAGCGGTCGTTCGTAGACGGCGCGCGACATCGTGACGTGCGGGTCGTGCAGCAGAGGTCCGACGAGGCCCGTGACGACGTCGGAGGTGAGGTCGACGAGGTCGGCGTCGAGCCAGACCACGATGTCGCCGCTGGTTGCCGCGAGCGAGCGCCACAGGACGTCGCCCTTCCCGATCGCGGGTCCGTGCTCGGGGAGCACGGAGTCCGCCGAGACCACGCGGGCGCCTGCGGCGGAGGCGATCTCGGCCGTGCCGTCGGTGGAGCGATGGTCGAGGACGACGAGCTCGTCGAGCAGGCGGCAGCTGCGCATGAGGTCGTGGGCGAGGGTCTCGACGATGCGGCCCACGGTGGCCTCCTCGTCGCGGGCGGGGAGGCAGACGCTGATGCGGTGCTCGCCCTTGGCGGCGAGCAGCGCGTCGAGCGGGAAGTCGGTGTGGTGGTGCTCGCGGCGCAGCGTGAGCGGGGTGCGTGGTGCCGGCAGGTGCGCTGCGGATCGGCCGCCCGATCGCGGCAGTGGTACGAGGGGGTTCCCCACGACTCCTCCTCCGTCGCCTGCGGCGCCGCTCGGCGCCCCATGACCAAGTGACGCACCGGACGGGGCCGAGGATCCCTGTCGTTGGTGTACGTCTCATGACGAACGAGTGTGGAGTTGGTGTGTGTTCCGCGGCGGCGACCGGTTGCCGGGGCACTTAGCGGGCGAAAGCCATGGGAATCAGGCGATACCGGGCGCCGCGGATCTCGGCGCCAGTTGCTCCGACCTGGGGGATGGAGGCTTCTCACCCCTGCCAGGGCGGGCGAACCTAACCTGGTCCGCGAGCGGTTCGAGGCGCTGCGACCGAGGCGGTCCCGCCGGAGGAGGGGAGCCATGAGGTCGCTTCCGGTGACCCTGCGGGCGATGTCCTCGCGCGGCGGTCTCCGGCGCGTCCTCGTCGCCTACGCGCTCTACGACTTCGTCGAGTTCTTCGTCTGGCTCGCGATCATCCTCTACGCCTACGCCGAGGGCGGGGCTCCGCTCGCCGGGGTCGCTGCCCTCGTCCAGCTCGTCCCTGCGGCTGTCCTGGCCCCGGCACTGGCCGCAGTCGGCGACCGGATGCCCCGGGGCAGGGCGCTCGTGCTGGTCCATGCCAGCGTGGCGATCGCCTGCCTGCTCACGATGGTCGCGCTGGTCGTCGACGCCCCCGTGCCTGTCGTGCTCCTGGCCTCCGGGCTCGCCACGCTCGCGATCGCCGTCGTCCGACCGGTGCACTTCGCCGCGCTGCCGCAGCTCGCCGCGGGCCCGGACGAGCTGGTGTCGGCGAACATGCTCTCCTCACTGTCCGACGGCGTGGTCCGCTTCGCCGGCCCGGTCGCCGCGGGGATCGTGGTCGCGGCGTACGGCCCGTGGCTCGTGTTCGCGATCGCCACCGGGGTGTCGACGACGGCGACGGTGCTCGTGCTCCGGCTCGACCTCGGTGCATCGGCACCCGACGACGGCGGCGAGGGCGACCTGCGCGAGGCGGTGCGTGGGCTGCTCGCGCTGTGGGGCGACTGGGCGTCGCTCGCGCTGCTGCTCGTGATGACGGTGGACTTCCTGCTCATGGGCGCCCTCGACGTCCTGGGCGTGTCCTTCGCGGAGTCGGTGCTCGGCCGCGAGCAGACCGGCGCCGGGTTGCTCATCGGGTCCGTCGGGATCGGCGCCCTCGCCGGTGCTCTCGTGGGGGGCAACCTGGCCCGACGACGGGCGCTGTCCCCGGTCGTGGTGCTGGGCGCCGTGCTCGAGGGCGTGTGCTTCGCGGCCGTGGCAGCGGTGGGCGCCCTGACCCCGGCGATGGTGCTGCTCGCGGTGGCGGGGGCCGGTGGTGCGTTCACGATGGTCGCCGGCCGGACGCTGCTGCAGCGGTCGACCGACGACCGCATCCTGGCGCGCGTGTTCGCGGTGCAGGAGAGCACCGCGCTGCTGGGCACCGCGCTCGGCGCGATCGTGGCTCCGCTGCTCATCGCCTGGCTGTCGCCGGCGGGCGCGTTCGTGCCGCTGGGCATCGGTGCGGCACTGTTCGGCCTCAGCGCGTGGGTCCTGATCAAGCGTCTCGACGCGCGCTCGACCTACCTGCCGGTCGAGCTCGACCTGTTGCGCGGTGTGCCCTTCCTGTCGGTGCTGCGGCCCTACGCCCTCGAGCGTCTGGCGCGCGGCGCCCGATGGGTCGACGTCGGAGCCGGTGCCGACGTCGTGCGGCAGGGGGAGCGCGGCGCGGAGTTCTTCGTGATCGCGGCGGGAGCCTTCGTCGCGATCGTGGACGGGGTCCGGCGTCCCTACCCGATGGGACCCGGAACCGGGTTCGGCGAGATCGCGCTGATGCGCTCGATCCCGCGGACCGCGACGGTGACGTGCGTGGAGCCCGGCCGCCTCCTGGTGGTGGGCGGCGACCAGTTCCTGTCCGCGGTGCAGGGGAGCGACGACGGCGCCGCGATCGCGCACGAGATCTCCGCGCACCACCTGGCACGCGACGAGCGGCTCGGTCCCTGAGGGGTCAGGGCATCGGAGGGCGCGTCGTCGACGTGTACGAGGCCGCGGCCGCGGCGCACGTGGACAGCCCCGCACGACCGCTCGTGCCCGCGGCGTATCCCTTGTCGTAGAAGAGGAGTCGGGAGTAGGGGCCGCCGTATCCGGCGAGGAAGTCCTCCTTCGGGAAGGTGAAGCCCCGCCGCATGCCGGTCATGTCGGCGCCGAGCTCGGCCATCGTGGCGTGCTGCGCCCAACGGTCGAACGGCGTGGCGCGCCAGGTCCGGTCCCGGGCGGCTCGACCCTGCACCCAGCCGGCGAGGCAGTCCGCCGACAGCTCGCTCGCGAGCTTGTAGCCGTTCGACACGTCGACGTCGGTACTGTCGATTCTCTTCTGGTACCAGGCCATCTGACCGGTTGACTCCTGGACCCAGTGACCGAGCTCGTGAGCGAGCTCGGTCGCGGCACCCGCGAGCGGGTAACCGCTGCGCATCCTCGCCGTGCTCATCCCGACCGCCGCCGCGTCGAGGGGGAGGACCCTCGCTTCTGCCGCCTGGCGCGCGTACTCGCGAGTCCAGAACGGCGCGGCGGTCGCGGAGACGTACACCGTCCGGTTCTTGCCGCACCAGAACGACGCGACCGCGACGTCGCCGACGCTCCCGTCGACGCACGGGTTCCTGGGCACCGCGGTGAAGATGACGGCGCGTGGTGCGGCCGCGGCGGTGGTCCCGCGGCGTGCGAGCTCGTCCCGCCAGGTGCGCACGTAGGTGGAGGAGGCCAGCGCGACGCACGCCTTCACCGTCGTCGCGTTCGTCGTGGTCGAGCAGGCCCCGGGCGTGGGTGCTCGAGGACCCGCGGTCGGCGTTGCGCTCACGCTTGTCGTTGTCGGTCGTCGGACGCGACGCCGGTCGCGCTGGTTTCAGGGGGCGCGGGAGCGGTGGGCGTCGCGTCGCTCGGGCTTGACCCGGAGGGGGACAGGAGCGGCGCGGTGGTGCCGCTCGGGGCCGGGGTACCGGCCGGGTCGCTAGCGGGTCCCGACGTCGACGGCAGCGCGGTCGGCGTCGTGGTGCTGCACCCCGCAAGCAGGGCCGAGGCGACGAGGAGCGGTGCGACGACTCGCCGACCACCTCGCAGGGCCATCCGTCGACGCTATCGGCTGCGACCAGCGGGGGACCGGACCCTCACTCGTCTGCGCCGGCACCGGCGGCGCGGTCGGCCTTCGCGACGTGGGCGAGGACGGCGGTGGTGAAGCCTTCGGGGTCGTGGTTGTGCGGGTGGTGTCCGGCGTACCGCATGAGCACGAACCTGCTGCCGGGTAGGCGTTCGTGGGCCATGAGCCCGTGCCGCCAGGGGATCAGGGTGTCCCGGTCGCCCCACACGATGAGGACGCGCTCGGGATCCATGGTGGCGAGCCGGGGCAGACCGGAGACGCGTTGGCCGTCGGGGCCGACGACGCTGCGCAAGGTCGACAGGAAGGCGATCGAGCGGCGCTCGTCCTTGAGGGCGCGCAGCCGGTCGAGCGTGCGGGCGCTCAGCGCTTCCGTCCTGATGCCGACGCGGTCGAGCTGGTGCCCGAGCCAGTCGCCGACCCCGAGGACCCGGTCCGAGGTGAGCGCACGGATGGCCAGCGCCGAGCCGGGCAGGGTTGCCGCGCGGAGGCCGCTGGACGCGTCGGGGCCGAGACCGCCGCTGGCCACGAGGGTGAGGCTCGCGACCCTTTCGGGGTACTGGTAGGCGATCTGCAGAGCGACGCCGCCGCCGAGCGAGTGACCCACGAGGTGCGCGCGCGGGAGGCCGAGGTGGTCGAGCAGGTCCCTGATGCTGTTGGCGTTGGCACCCAGGCTGTAGTCGCCGTTGCCGTGTCCCGAGTCGCCGTGGCCGACCAGGTCGACGGCGATCACGTGGCGCCCGGCCCTAGCGAGGCGGTCGGGGATGTCGTCCCACGTCCGCAGGCTCGACCCGACCCCGTGGATGAGCACGAGCGGGACTCCGTGCCCGGGGAGCTCGAGATACGACATCTCGTGCCCGTGCAGCAGTGCGGTCCGAGCACGCGAGCGCTCGTCGGTCCCGTTCATGACGAACCTCCACTTACGACTCCGTAGGTTACTCCACAGTAACTTACGGAGTCACCCCTCCGCCACCCCACCCCCCCGTTCTCGAGTTACTGCCCGAAACCCCGATTTCGGGAGGTCGAAACGGGGGTTTCGGGCAGTAACTCGCGCGGGCGAGGCGGGTGCGACACTGTGCGGCGGGAAGATCTGGGTGGTCACGTGTCACGCCAGCTCGGCCCGCACGATCGGGAGGGCTCGCATAGCGGCCGAGTGCGGCGGTCTTGAAAACCGCTGTTGGGTGATCCCCAACCGAGGGTTCGAATCCCTCGCCCTCCGCTCGTCCCGCCCGAAGGTGGCACGGACGCTCAGCACCGCTCCGACGGCAGCTCATCACCACGGTCAGATCATGTGATGATGCGCGCTCATCACGTCGATTCCTAACGTCGCTGACACGGCCAGGCACTCCGCTCGGCCCGCAGGGACGAGGAGTCCGTCATGACCGTCACCACCACAGGCCTCACGAAGGCAGCCGGCATCAGCGCAGCGGCCGCAGGGCTGATCTTCATCGCCGTCCAGGTCAACCACCCGCCGATGGACGTGTCGTCGGTCGTCACCACCGAGTGGGTCGTGCGCAACTCGGCGAAGGTGGCCATGGCGGCGCTCGCGCTCGTCGGCATCACCGGCATGTACCTGCGTCAGATCCGTCAGGTCGGCGTACTCGGCCTCGTCGGCTACCTGCTCTTCGGCGCCGGCTACCTGCTCATGTTCGCCTCGGAGGTCATCTCCGCCTACGTGCTCCCGGGTCTCGCGACCATCGCCCCGGCCTACGTGAACGACATCCTGACCGCGGCTGCCGGCGGCACGCCGGTCGGGGACATCGGCGCGATGAAGACCGTGCTCGCCGTCGCCGGCGTCGGCTACATGGTGGGCGGGCTGCTCTTCGGCATCGCCCTCTTCCGCGCCAACATCCTGGCGCGATGGGCCTCGGCGCTCCTCGCCGTCGGCACCATCGCGACCGTCTCGCTCGCCGTCCTGCCCGAGTGGTTCAACCGTCCGATGGCCGTACCCGTCGGGATCGCCCTCGTCGGCCTCGGCGTCTCGTTGTGGCGCGAGCAGCGCTCCTCGGGCCTGGCCGCCACGCCCGCGACGACCCTCGAGCACGCGACCGTCTGATGACCACTCCGCACCCGTCGGGACTGCTGGGGCACACGCCCCGGCAGTCTCGACGTCCGCCGAAGCGGAGCTGGCCCGTACCGGTCGCGCTCGCTGGTCCTCAGCGTCGTCCCGGTGCTGGCCGGTGCGCTGCGCGTGGTCGAGCTGCTGGGTGGTCCGGTGCTGATCCCGGCGGACGACCGGTTCGCGACCTTCCCGCTGCCGCTGATCGTGCACATCGTCGGCGCCGGCACCTACCTCGTCGTCGGCGCCTTCCAGTTCGTCCCGAGGTTTCGCCGTCAGCACATGAGCTGGCACCGCCGCGCCGGGCGGGTGCTCGCCGTCGCCGGTCTGCTCGTCGCCGGGTCCGCAGCCTGGATGACGCTGGTCTACGCCGAGAAGCCCGGCACCGGCTCGCTGCTGTACGTGCTGCGTCTCGTGTTCGCCTGCGCGATGGCCGCCTGCCTCGTCCTCGGGGTCACCGCGGTGCGGCACGGCGACATCGCGGCCCACCGCGCCTGGATGGTCCGTGCGTACGCGATCGGCATCGCCGCCGGCACGCAGACGATCACGGGCGGCATCCGTGCGGCGTTCTTCGGGTCGGGTGCGCTGGCCGGCGACGTGGCCATGGGAGCCGCCTGGATCATCAACCTCGCCGTGGCGGAATGGGTGATACGGCGCGACCGCGCGTCGCGACCCGTGTCCCGCACCGGCGGGCTGGTCGCACGCGAGGCACGAGTGGCGGCCCGACCGTGACTCGCGCCCGACCGGCGGCCGCGCACGGCCCACCCACGCGTTGACGGCGAGACCGAGGTAGACGGCACGTGAACGTCGTTCGCCGACCGCTCCTTTCCCGTCCTACTCCCGAACTGGTCGCCACCGGGGCCGGGAAGCGACCCGTTCGGGAGTAGGGGCGGGCGCTGAGGGCGGGGGCTGCCGCCGACGTCCGGCGTTCCTTCGTGCCCCGAGGTGCTGTCATGTCCCGTCCCCGGCGTTCCCGCCGCGCGTACTACCGCCGCTCCTTCCTCAACCGTCCCGGTCACCACGCCGGCGCCTACGTCATCGCCGAGGTGACAGTCGGCGGCGACGAGGACCGCCGCCGGGTCGACGCCGAGCTCACGATCGCCGACTGCTCACGCGTCACGACCCTCGAGTTCTACGTCGACTCGCGCTCGAGCGCCGCGGAGCGCAGCAACGCTGTGCACAAGGCCCGCGTCCTGCGCGAGGTGGTGACGGCGTTCACCGCCCAGCTCGAGGCGGCGCTGAGCCAGGACTCCTGAAGCCTCGGGGCGTCCTCGGCCGGGTCTGCCGCACGGAAGGAACGGCGGCGTCCGCCGTGACAGGGTGGAGGCACAACCGCCGGAGGTCACGATGAGCGCCGACCAGGTCCGTCCCTGGCACACGCAGTACGCGCCGGGCGTCCCGGCCGAGATCGCCGACTCCACGGAGTCGCTCTGCGATCTCTTCGACACCGCGGTGCGCATCTTCCCCGACCACGACGCCCTCGACTTCTACGGCGCCACCACGACCTACCGCGAGCTCGGCGACCAGGTGGCGCGGGCGGCGCAGGCGCTCGCCGAGCGCGGCGTGGTCGCGGGAGACCGCGTGGCCCTCGTGATGCCGAACTGCCCGCAGCACGTCGTCGCCTTCTACGCCGTCCTGCGCCTCGGCGCCGTCGTCGTCGAGCACAACCCGCTCTACACGGCGGAGGAGCTGGAGCACCAGCTCACCGACTCGGGTGCCGTCGTCGCGATCGCGTGGGACAAGGTCGTCGCGACGCTCCAGTCCCTGACCGCGACGACAGCGCTGCGCACCATCGTCGCGGTCGACCTCACGAGGGCGCTGCCCCGGCTCTCGCAGTGGAAGCTCCGGCTGCCCATCGCCAAGGCCCGCACTGCCCGCGCGGCCATGACCACGACGACGACGGGCGCGCTGCCCTGGGACGCGATGATCGCGCGCGCCACCCCGCTGCCCGCCGGTCATCCGCGGCCCGCATCGTCGGACCTCGCCGCGCTGCAGTTCACCGGCGGCACCACAGGCGTGCCGAAGGGCGCGATGCTCACGCACCGCAACCTGCGCTCGAACGCGGCCCAGGGCCGCGCGTGGGTGCCCACCCTCCAGGACGGCGAGGAGGTCGTCTACGCCGTGCTCCCGCTGTTCCACGCGTACGGCCTCACGCTGTGCCTGACGTTCGCGATGAGCATCGGGGCCGTGCTCGTGCTGTTCCCGCGGTTCGACGTCGACCAGGTCCTCGAGGCGATGCGACGCCGGCCGGCCACCTTCCTCCCCGGCGTCCCGCCGGTCTACCAGGCGCTCGCGGAGGCCGCAGTGGTCCGCGGCGTCGACCTGTCCTCGATCCGGGTCGGCATCTCCGGCGCCATGTCGCTGCCGGCCGAGGTGGTCGACCAGTGGGAGGCCGTCACCGGCGGCTTCCTCGTCGAGGGCTACGGCATGACCGAGACGTCACCGGTGGCCGTGGGCAACCCGGTCGCCGGAACGCGGCGGCCCGGCACGGTCGGCGTCCCGTTCCCGTCGACCGACGTGCGCGTCGTCGACCCGCACGACCCGTCGCACGACTGCTCGAGGGACGAGCCCGGCGAGCTGCTCATCCGTGGTCCGCAGGTGTTCTCCGGCTACTGGAACCGGCCGGACGAGACCGCGGGCGTACTGCTCGAGGGCGGCTGGATCCGCACCGGCGACATCGTGGTGATGGACGACGACGGCTTCATCCGCATCGTCGACCGGATCAAGGAGCTCATCATCACCGGTGGCTTCAACGTCTACCCGTCCGACGTCGAGTCGGCGCTCCGGCGGGTCCCGGGGGTCGCGGACGCGGCCGCCGTCGGACTGCCGAACGAGACGGGCGGCGAGACGGTCGTAGCCGCGGTGGTCGCGGAAGCCGGTGTCGTGCTCGATCCCGAGGCCGTGCGGACGGCGGCGCGGGAGCACCTGACGGGCTACAAGGTGCCGCGTCAGGTGTTCGTCGTCGACGAGCTGCCGCGCACGATCATCGGCAAGGTCCTGCACCGGCAGGTGCGCGACGACATCCTCGCGCGCGCCGACGTCCACTGACCCTGGCGCTGACCGCCGGGAGTCGCGCGGCCGGGGGAGCCGGCTACGGCGTCGGCGTCAGCCGTCGGCCTTGGCGCGGGCCGCGGCCTCGAGCGACCGGATGCGCTGGGTGAGCGCGGTGAACAGCGGCCGGGTCGCGCCGGGGTGCTTGTCGATGACCTTCCAGAACGCGAGCGGTGAGAGCAGCACGTTGCGGCAGCCGTCGGCGCCGGCCACGACCGTGGCCGAGCGCGGCCCGCCGTCGATGAGGCTGATCTCGCCGAAGTAGTCGCCCGCGTGCATCGTGCGGACCGCGACGTCGTGCACCAGGACCGCGGCCTCGCCCTCGACGATGAGCTGAAACCCGGAATCCGTGGCACCCTGCGTGACGATCGCGCGCCCGGGCGCGAACGTGTGCGAGCTGCCGGCCGCCGCGAGCTCGTGCAGCACGTCGTTGGGCAGGCCCGAGAACAGATCGACCTTCGCCAGCATGCCCACCATGGAGTCCACGGGCGGACGCTAGCAGCGACCGCCGCCGCCGTACGCCCACTTCACTGGAATGCGATCGACCTCGATCCGGAGCGTGACCTCGTGCGGACCGTGCGTCGCCGCCCGTGTCCGGGTTACCGGATGTCGTGACACCGGCCACGTCGCCGCGCTGAGGCCGTCCGGTTGACGGGGATGGCGAGGACCTGCGACGAATCTTGGGTCTTCCCCAGGTCCTTCCAGGGTCACGATCGCCCAAGGTCGATGGTTCACCGACTCCGTACGAGCGACCCGTGCCGCCGTGGTCCGCAGGGACGACGCCAGGGGTCGGTCGGCGTGCAGCAGCGCGCGCACCCACTCGCACCCGGAGGTGCCGCCCGTGAAGCACCAGAAGCAGACGCACGACCGACCACTCGTCATGAGCGCCGGACTCGTCGGCCTGGTGACGGTCAGCGCCGTCGTGACCAGCGTCCTGATCGGGACGGCGATCTCGGCCGTGATCTCCGACGCCCATGCGCAGGGGACGGTGGCGCGCGCGTCGGGCATCACCGCGTACCTGCTCCTCGTCGCCCTCGTGCTGCTCGGCCTCGTGCTCTCGCACCCGGCCGGTGCGCGGTGGCGTCGCCCGAGCGTCGCGGTGCGCATCCGTACGCACGTCAGCCTCGCCGTGTTCACGCTCGTGTTCACCGGGCTGCACATCGTCATGTGGGCGACCGACGACGACGGGATCGGCTGGTGGGGCGCCCTCGTGCCGCTCGGGTCGGACTTCCGCCCGTTCCATGTGACGCTCGGTGTCGTCGGTTTCTGGGCCGGTCTCGCTGCCGGCCTCACCGCTGCCCTGGCCGGACGGGTGGCCAACCGCGTCTGGTGGCCGGTGCACAAGATCGCGATCGTCTCGCTCATGCTCGTGTGGGTGCACACCCTGGGTGGCCTCGACGCTCCTGTCCTGTTCGGCGTCTACGTCGTGACCGGCGTCCTCGTGGTGGTGGTCGCGCTCAGCCGCTACCTGATGCCGCACCGGCGCGACGAGGTCGTGGACCTCGCCGTCGTCCGCGCGACCGAGCTCGAGCCGGCCGGATCCGTCCCGCCCCGCCCGGGACGGCACTCCTCGCGACGCTGAGCACGGCGCTCGACCTCGCGACGCTGAGCACCGCGCTCGAGCTCACGACGTCCGCACACAGTGCACTCAGCGGTTTCACAGGTTCGGGGTCAGAACCCTTGCCATGGACACCCTTCCTCGTACCCCTGAGTTCGTCGCCCCGCTCGCCTCGACGGTCCCCACCGCCGACGCCACCGCGCCCACCGCGCCCGCCGCACCGCTCGCGGAGACCGCGCCCACCGCGCCTCGCCCGCACGCCGCCCGCCGCTCGGGCCGCGGCGCCGGCCGCACCGTCGCGATCGTCGCCGCCGCCTCCCTGACCGCCGGTGTGGTCGGCGGCGCTGTCGGCGCCTCGTTCACCCACGCCGCACCCGTCGTCGGCTCCGTCACCTCGTCGTCCGCGCCCGTCGCGGAGGTCGCGTCCGGCGCCACGATCGAGTCGGTCGCCTCGCGCGTGCTGCCCAGCGTCGTGTCGATCGCGTTCACCGGCCAGCAGGGCGGCGGCACCGGCTCCGGCATCGTCCTCACCGCGGACGGATTCATCCTCACCAACAACCACGTCGTCGCCGGCGCGGCCGACGGCGGCACGCTCACCGTCTCCTTCACCGACGGACGCACCGCCGGTGCCACCATCGTGGGCCGCGACCCGTCCGCCGACGTCGCCGTCATCAAGGCCGACGGCGTCAGCGACCTCACCCCGGCGCAGCTCGGGCACTCGGCCGACCTCAAGGTGGGCCAGCAGGTCGTCGCGATCGGCTCGCCGCTCGGGCTCTCGGGCACGGTGACCTCGGGCATCGTGTCCGCGCTCAACCGCCCGGTGCGCTCCGGCGAGGCCGGCAGCAGCGAGACCTCGGTGCTCAACGCGATCCAGACCGACGCCGCGGTGAACCCCGGCAACTCCGGCGGTGCGCTCGTCGACATGGCCGGCCGCGTCGTCGGCATCAACTCGGCGATCGCCACCCTCGGTGGTGCCGAAGGTGCCCAGGGCGGCAGCATCGGCCTCGGCTTCGCCATCCCGATCGACCAGGCGCAGCGCATCGCGAACGAGCTGCGCGCCAACGGATCCGCGTCGCGGGCCGTGCTCGGTGTCGCTGCCGAGAGCGCGGCCGGAGGTGGCGCCACCATCACCGTCGTGTCCGACGGCGGGGCAGCGGCCGCTGCCGGGCTCGAGGTCGGCGACGTCGTCACCTCGGTCGGCACCACGCGGATCGCGGACTCCGAGACGCTGATCGCCACGGTTCGCTCGCTCGCCCCGGGGTCGCAGGTGGAGGTCGGCTACACGCGAGGCGGCGAGGCGGCGACCGTGACCGTCACCCTCGGCTCCGTGGTCGACGCCGTCTGATCCCACCCGCATGAAGGCGGCGCGGGCCGCCCGGTCACCCGACCGATGACGCCCGGGCTCCGCCGCGAGCCGGCCGGCTCCGACGACCCGCACGCGATGCTGTACTGGACCGACTGCGCCTGACTGGGACAACCCCCGGTCAGGCGCAGTCCCGTCCCCGCACTCGTCTGACTGGTGGTGGTGTCACATCCGGAGCCGGGAAGCGACAAGCCCACCAGTCAGACACGTGCTGGTGGCGTACTGGCGCACTGGCTCAGGTGCTGAGCGCGTCGACGGACACCTGCCAGAGGCGCGCGGCCGCCTCGGGGTCGAGCGCGTAGGCGGCGATGCCGCGACGCGTCCCGGGCTCGTGCGGGAGCGCCTCCTGGCAGTCCTCGAAGTACCGGCCCGACACACCCGCGGTGAGCGGCGACGCGGCGAGCAGCACGGACGTTGCCGCGCCCTGCTCGGTCGTCTTCCAGACGAAGTCGCCGCCCACTCTGGCGCGCATCGCGTCGAGCTCGGCCTCGGTGGAGTACCGCTGCAGGTTCGTGCGGATCGCCCCCGGCATCAGCGCGTTGGCCGTGATGCCGTCGTCGGCCCAGCGAGTGGTCGCCTCGACCGCGAGCAGGATGTTGGCGGTCTTCGACTGCCCGTACGCCGCCCACTTGTCGTACTCCCGCTCGTCGAAGTGGATGTCGTCGAACACGATCGGCGAGCGCAGGTGCCCGGTCGAGCTCACCGACACGATGCGTGCGTCTCCCGCGGCGGCGAGCGACGGGTGCAGCCCGAGGGTGAGCGCGACGTGCCCGAGGTGGTTCGTCGCGAACTGCAGCTCCCAGCCCTCGACCGTGCGGATGAGCGGCGAGGCCATCACGCCCGCGTTGTTCACCAGGATGTGGAGCGGACGCTCCCACGCATGCACGAACGCCGCGATCGACGCTCGGTCGGTGAGATCGAGCGCGGCGACGTGCACAGCAGCGCCGTCGCCTGCGATCTCGGCAGCGACGCGCTCGCCCGCGGCGACGTCGCGCACGGCCAGCGTGACGTCGGCGCCCGCCGCGTGCAGCGCCCGCGCCGTCTCCACCCCGATGCCCGACGCGCCGCCGGTGACCACCGCGGTGCGACCGTGCAGGTCGACGCCGTCGACCACCTCCGCCGCGGTCGACTCGGCGGTGAAGGGGGTCGTGACTCGTGAGGTCGACATCGGTGCGTACCGCCTTCTCCTCGTCGCGCGCTGGGGGAACCCATCATGCCGCCGCGCCGGGACGCGCCTCCGACCCGTCCCCGACAGGAGGCGGGGGCCGGGTCAGGGGAGGAGGGCGACGGTGTCGCGGGCGATGACGAGCTCCTCGTCGGTTGGCACGACGAGGGCGGTCGGCCCGGCCGCGCCCGTGCCCGGACGTGTGGTCGCACTGATGCGGCCGCCGGTGGTTCGGCCGTGCGCGGCGTTGGCCTCGACGTCCTCCTCGATCCCGAGCAGGCCGAGCCGCGCGAGCACCTGGCTGCGCACGCGGGTCGCGTGCTCCCCGATGCCGCCGGTGAACACCACCGCGTCGAGCCGTCCGAGGGCGGTCGCGAGCGCGCCGATCGTCGTCGCGATGCGGTAGCAGAACACGTCGATCGCCAGCGCGGCGTCGGCGGATCCCGCGTCGGCGGCGTCGACCAGCGTGCGCATGTCGTTGCTGATGCCGGAGAGGCCGAGCAGCCCGCTGCGGTGGTTCAGGTCGTCGACGAGGTCCGCGAGGGGTCGGCCGGTGCGGCGTCCCATGTGCCCGAGGACGCCCGGGTCGATGTCGCCGCTGCGCGTGCCCATCACGAGTCCCTCGAGCGGGGTGAGCCCCATCGTGGTGTCGACCGAGACGCCGCCGCGCACGGCGGCAGCACTGCAGCCGTTGCCGAGATGCAGCGCGACGAGATCCACCTCCGACGCCGGACGGCCGAGCAGCTCCGCGGCCCGAGCCGTGACGTAGCGGTAGCTGATGCCGTGGAAGCCGTACCGGCGTACGCCGTGCTCGGCGTACCAGCTCGAGGGCACGGCGTAGCGGTAGGCGACGGGCGGCAGCGTGCGGTGGAAGCCGGTGTCGAACACGGCCACGTTGGCGATGCCGGGCAGCTCCGCGCGCGCGGCCTCGATCCCGGCGATGTTGCCGGGGACCTGCAGCGGCGCGAGATCGACGACGTCGGCGAGGGTGGCGAGGACGGACTCGTCGACGACGACCGAGTCGGCCAGGGTCGGGCCGCCGTGCACGACCCGATGCCCCACGCCCGAGATCGCCTGGCGCTCCTCAGGTGTGAGCGTCGCGAGCAGGTGCGCGACGACCCCGCGATGGCTCGGGTCCTGCGGCGCGCTCGTCGTCGTCGCATCGCCGCGCGACAGCGTGACCCCGACGTCGGGCGTCCCGACCCGCTCGGCGAGCGCCGTCACGAGCCGAGCGCCGGTCGCCGGGTCGACGAGCGCGAACTTGACCGACGAGCTGCCGCAGTTGAGCGCGAGCACGCACCGCGGATCAGCCGTCACCGACGTCAGCTCTCCACCGAACGGTCCGGCAGCACCCAGTCGCGCACGGCCGGCATGTCCTGCAGGTGCTCGACGACGTAGGCCTCGTGCTCGGCGAGCTTCGCCTGGCACCACGCCTTGAGGTCGCTGGCGCCGGGCGGCGTGCGGCGTGCGTTGTTGAGCGCGTCCATGACGAGGTGGTAGCGCGACACCTGGTTGCGCACGACCATGTCGAACGGCGTGGTGGTGGTGCCCTCCTCGATGAAGCCGCGCACCCGGAAGCGGTCCGCGTCGGGGCGCCCGTGCACGAGCTGGTGGACCGCGCCCGGGTAGCCGTGGAACGCGAACACGACGTCGACGTGGTCGGTGAACAGCTCCTTGAACAGCGTCTCGTCCATGCCGTGCGGGTGGTCCTTGGCGCGGGGGAGCGTCATGAGGTCGACCACGTTGACGACGCGCGTGCGGAAGTGCGGCAGGTGCTCGCGCAGGATGTCGGCGGCCGCGACCGTCTCCATCGTCACGACGTCGCCCGCGCAGGCGAGCACGATGTCGGGGTCGGCGCTGCCGTCGTCGGTGCCGGCCCACGACCACACGCCGGCGCCGCGGGCGCAGTGCTCGATCGCCTCGTCCATCGTGAGGTACTGCAGCTGCGGCTGCTTGTCGATGACGACGAGGTTCACGTACGAGCGGGAGCGGAAGCAGTGGTCCGCGACCGACAGCAGGCAGTTGGCGTCCGGCGGCAGGTAGACGCGCCCGATGTTGCCGCGCGTCGTGATCACGTTCTGGATCAGGCCGGGGCCCTGGTGGCTGAAGCCGTTGTGGTCGTTGCGCCATGCGGTGGAGGTCAGCAGCACGTTCAGGCTCGGCACCGGCGCGCGCCACGGCAGGTTGTCGGCCTCCTGCAGCCACTTGCTGTGCTGGATCGTCTGCGACGCGCTCACCATGGCGAACGCCTCGTACGTCGCGAACCACCCGTGGCGGCCGGTGAGGGTGTAGCCCTCGAGCCACCCGTGGCAGTTGTGCTCGGAGAGCACCTCCATCACGCGACCGTCGCGCGAGAGGGCGACGTCGTCCTCGGTCACCCGCTCGGCGAACGCGCGGTCGGAGACCTCGAACACCGCACCGAGCCGGTTGCTGTTCGTCTCGTCCGGGCAGAAGAGCCGGAACCGGTCGTCGTTGTCGCGGTAGATGTCGCGCATCATCTCGCCGAGCTTGCGCGTGGACTCCGCGCGGACCGTCGCCGGTGCGGGGACGTCGATCGCGTAGTCGCGGAAGTCGGGCAGGTCGAGATCGCGCGTGAGGAGCCCGCCGTTCGCGTGCGGCGTCGCGCTCATCCGCAGGTCGCCCTCGGGGTTGGCGGCACGTACGAGCGCGGTCGGTGCGCCCTTCTCGTCGAAGAGCTCCTCCGGCCGGTAGGACCGCAGCCACTGCTCCAGGATCGCGAGGTGCTCGGGGTTGTCCTTGACGCCGGACAGCGGCACCTGGTGCGCGCGCCAGGTGCCGAGCATCTGCACGCCGTCGACGACGTCCGGACCGGTCCAGCCCTTCGGGCTGCGCAGGATGATGAGCGGCCAGCGCGGGCGGCTGCCGTCCCAGTCGCCGCCGCGCGCGGACGCCTGGATCGTGCGGATGCGGTTCCACGCCGTCGCGAGCGCCTCGGCGAAGCGGTGGTGCATGCCGGGCAGGTCCGAGCCCTCGACCTCGATGACGTCGTAGCCGTGACCCTCGAACAGCTGGCGCACCTCGGCCGGGTCCTTGCGGGCGAGCACGGTCGGGCCGGCGATCTTCGCGCCGTTGAGGTGCAGGACCGGCAGCACCGCACCGTCGCGTGCCGGGTTGAGGAAGGAGACGCCCTTCCACGAACCCTCGAGCGGGCCGGTCTCGGCCTCGCCGTCGCCGACGACGGCGAGCGCGATGAGGTCGGGGTTGTCCATGACGGCGCCGAACGCGTGGACGAGCACGTAGCCGAGCTCCCCGCCCTCGTGGATCGATCCGGGGGTCGTGACCGAGACGTGGCTCGGGATTCCGCCGGGCGCGGAGAACTGCCGGAACAGCTTGCGCACGCCGTCGGTGTCGAGCGTGATCGTCGGGGAACTGCTCGGTGTAGGCGCCCTCGAGGTAGCCGGCGGCGACGAGCGCCGGGCCGCCGTGGCCGGGGCCGGCGAGGTAGATCATCTGCTGGCCGGTCGCCTTGATGAGCCGCGACGCGTGGGCGTAGATGAACGACAGGCCCGGGCTGGTGCCCCAGTGCCCGAGCAGGCGCGGCTTGATGTCGTCGTCGCTGAGCGGCTCGCGCAGGAGCGGGTTCGCCATGAGGTAGATCTGGCCGACGGTGAGGTAGTTGTTCGCGCGCCACCACGCGTCGAGCGAGGCGAGCTCGTCGTCGGTCGGTCGGGCGAGCCGCTCGACGAGTCGCGCGTCGGGGACGCCCTGCAGGGCCGTTGTGGTCACCGGATCTCCTCAGCCCGGTGGTCGGGGTGGTCCGGGCGAGCGGTCTCGACGCTACCGTCGCGCGCGGCAGGTCACCCGCCGAGCGCGCACACTCGTCCCGGTTGTCGGCGAGTGTTCACCCGGAGGCGGTCCAGATACTGCAAACCCCTGCCCCGAGCGGGATCTTGCGTGCAACACATGCCGTCCGGTTGCACCCGGTACGTCCGCGAGTAACAGTCCAGATGCACGCAAAGTAGGGCCAGTTCACGTGCATCTCGACTGTTACTCGCGGGGCACAGAGTCAGGTGGCGGTGATGAGCAGGCCGGTGGTCGTGGTCCAGGCCGAGGGGTACTTCGGGAAGGGTCGGTTCACGGTCACGGTGATCGTGTAGCGGCACGGCGTCGGGAGGTAGCCGCGCGCGGCGGCGTAGCCGGTCGAGGCCTTGGGCCCGAGCGCCCAGATGAAGGGTGCGGACACGCGTGCCGCCGCAGTTCCCACGCGCTGGCAGACGAGCTGGACCGTCCCGCCCGCGGTTCCGGTCGGCATCCGCACGCTGATCGTGCGCAGACCGACCGCCGCTCGGGTGATCACCACACGCGGAGCAGGCTGCGACGTGAGGACCGTGCGCATCACAACGACTGCGGGCTTGGCAGGAGTCGTGTACACGCCCACGGCGAACCCGAACGCGCGTGTCACACGGTGGCCGTCCTGGCTCAGGACGGAGTACTCGACGGCGTAGCGCCCCTTCGGTAGCGCGACCTTCGACACGGCGCTCACCCGCGACGGCGTCACGTCGGGGTCGCCCGACGGCAGCTCCCGGATCGTGGCGGGCAGCGAGCGGACCACGCCGGCGGCATCGCGGATCCGCAGGGACGATCCCGTGATGGAGACGACCTCGTTGAAGTCGACGTAGACCGTCGTACGAGCCGAGGTGGCCGTGAGGACGGTGCCGTCGCGGGGGCCCTGACCGAGGACCTCCGCGTGCGCCTGCGCAGGTGCGGCGACGAGGACGGGCAGCGCGGCCGCGACGAGAGCAGCAGCGAGGGCGAGGACGAGGGGTCGCTTCATGATGATCACTCCGGGAGCTTCAGGGGGGCGGTGGCGGTCACGGTCGTGGTGAAGCCGCCGTCGTCAGCGGTGAGGGAGACGACGACGACCCACTCGCCGTCGGGGACGACGCGGGTGCCGGTCCACTCGGCGCCGTCGCGCGTGACGGGGAACGGCAGCGGTGCGCGTCCGTCGATCGAGACGGTGACGACGACCTCGGCGTCGTCGGCGGGTGCGACGGCAGGCCGCAGGGTGAGCGACACAGGCGCGCCCGGCGCGCCGCTCGCAAGCAGGAGGCCGGACGAGCCGTCGTCGAACATGAGGGGGACGGTGACCGGCGCCGACGTCGGCGCCGACGGGGCGGACCCGGAAGGACTCGGTGGTGGGCTCGACGCGGCAGGTGACGAGGGACCCGTGGCGGGCGCCGCGACGGCGTCGTCGGAACCGCGTTTCGTGAGCACGACGACCAGTGCCACCACGACGAGCGCGGCGACGACGGCGATCGCGAGGGCGGTTGCCTTGCGAGTGGTCACGGGGGATCCTCCGCGGTTCGAGGGTGGGTCTGATCGGGTGCGGGCGGACCCCCGCCTGCTACCGACCGGACGGGGCCGGCAGCAGGCGGGGAGTCTGGGTCAGGCCAGGTCCGTCCCGACCTTCTTGCCGCTGATGAACAGGTTCAGCCGCTGTCCCTTCGCGATCTTGAGAGCGACCGCGGACGGGAGCCCGATCCGGTAGTCGGCGGCCGAGTTCAGCACGCCGCGGAAGATGACCCGACCGGTCGTCGTGCGTACGTCGAACGGCTTGCCGGCGTACTTCCGGCTGGCGTCGACGAGCACGCCGAGGCGGGCCGCAGCGGCGACGCCCGAGCGGTTGACCGTGAACTCGCCACCCCAGCTGCCGGCACCCGAGGGCCCGGCAGGGCCGGTGGCACCGGTGGGACCCTTGCGGGGCCCGCGGGACCCGCCGGACCAGCCGGACCAGCAGGGCCGGTGGTCAGGTTCGCGGCCGGGTCGAGGCCGACGGTGAGGGTCGGCGAGGACGACGTCCAGCCGTTGACGAGGTCGCCGGCGTAGATGGTCTTGCGGACCGTGGTGGCACCGCCGTCGTTGGTGAAGTCGACCTCGCACCCCTGCTTGGTCACGAGCATGAGCTTGTTGGTCGCGAGCGGGTAGGCGCTGGGCTGCCAGGTGGTCGGCTGGTTGTACACGGCGCCGGTCTTGCGCGTCTCGATCTTGAGGCGGATGCCGAACTGGAGGTAGTCGTGGTACGGCAGCGCCGACGACTGGGCGGCGATCGGCGAGGTGGCGTCGACTGCCCACGAGGCCACTGTCGTGGACGGATCCGACTCGTCGACGTCGCTGGACCAGCCGGAGCCCGGCATGAACTGCGCGTTGACGGCGCCGGCGTTGACGCCGAGCCACTCGTCGGTCCCGGCCGTGGCGACGCGCGGGAGCGCGACGTCCATGGAGGTGGTCGAGAACTGCCACGTCCCGGCGGCCAGCACGGCGT
The DNA here is from genome assembly GCA_963738455.1 of uncultured Actinomycetes bacterium. Classification (GTDB taxonomy): domain Bacteria; phylum Actinomycetota; class Actinomycetes; order S36-B12; family CAIYMF01; genus Longivirga. Next base: position 263,290 of record CAVTWM010000008.1, on the reverse strand, counting down.
GACCGACGACCGGGACCGGGACGTAGCCCGCGGCGAGCCCGAGCTGCTCGAGGGTGGTCTGGGTCTGGCCGGTGGCCGGCGCGGTGAGGCTGGCGGCCGTGAAGCTGCAGCCGTGCGGCACGGTCAGGTTGACGAGGCTGGTCTTGCCGAGCTGCGGCGCCTGCGGGGCGTCGTAGAACACGCCGACGTGGGCGCTGGCCGAGTTGGCCATGAGAACGCTGGCGCCGAGGACGGCGACACCTGCGGTGACGGCGACGACGCGGCGCTTGCGGCTCAGCGGCGAGCGGGAGACGGAACGAGACATGACACGAACCTTTCGGTGGACGAGGAGTGCTCGGCGGCGTCACGCCGCGCGGAGCACGGGAAGGAGCGGCACCGTCGACGGGACGGGGCAGCGGTGGCTGGAGCGACGCGATGACGGCGTCGCCCGACAGCACCGAAGGGTGTGGCGGGAAGAAGGCACCCCGCGACCGACGCCGGCGAGGAGTCGTCGGTGCGTGGTCGCGATGGCCGAGCCTGGTGCCGCTCCGGGTCGTGTCGCAGACCGACGGGCGGCCGGGACGACAGCGCTGGAGGGTGCGCCACCACCGTGGGTGGGACGGCGCTCAGGCGGCGAAGGGCAGGGGTGGGCCGCGTCGTTCGGGAAGGCGAGCGAGGTGCGCGGCCGTAGCCGAGAGGTCGGCGGTCGTGGTGACGACGACGGCGACGGCCCGTCGTACGACGAGGGTGGTCGCGCCGTCCGCGAGCTGTCGTCGCACGAGCACCCGCAGCGCCGAGACGCGGACGGCCGTCCACGAGCGGGCCTCGCGAATGCGGAGCAGCAGCCCCACGACTGCGGCAGCCACGACGTGTGCCGTGACCATGGACGAGCTCGGGACCGTTCCGCCGTGACCGCAGGAGGACGCCAGCAGGTGCACCCATGCCTGGCCGATGAGGAGCAGTCCGATCAGGGACGGAAGTCGCATCTCGCGGCGCGCGAGGAACCTCGACAGCACCAGGAGCGGGAGCAGCGCGGGGAGGACCACGACGAGCGGCGGCGACCCGCCGGCCAGGGTGTGGCCGCCCAGCCCGAGGACGACGGCGGCGACGGCCGGCCCGGCGACGCGCAGCCGGAGTCCGGGGGCGGTCACGTGGACGCCGACGAGGGTCGCGCGCCCCTGGCGCTGCGACTCCGACGTGCGGGTCCGGTCCACCGGTGCACCATAGGGCCGCCTTGCCTTCGTCGTCACCGTCTGTTAGGACGAGTCGCCCGTTCGGGCGAGTCCGGGCGACGCTGGGTGAGCGAGTCGAGCGGACCGGCGGGACGACCTGCTGGGCGTCAGGAGACGGGCTCGGCCTCGTCGTCGTCGGCTCGGCTCACCGCACGCCGGCGCGTCACCACGATCGCCAGGAGCACGGCCGCGCCTGCCCCGATCGCGATGGGCAGGAACCACGACCCGGTGGGAGTGGCGACGTCCGACGGCGAGCTCGACGCGGCCGCAGTCGACTCCGCGGGCGTGGACGCGGACGAGGTCGGGGCGGACGAGGTCGACGTGGGCGACGCGGCCGAACCGTCCAACGAGAAGGACAGGGTGCCCTCGATCGGGTGGCCGTCGCTCGACACCACCCGCCACACGAGCTGGTAGACGCCAGCGGAAGCGGCAGTCCTCGGCCAGGTCGAGGAGACCCGCGGCCCGTCGAACGTGGGTGGCCCGAGCTCGATCGGTGCCCCGTCGGGTCCGACGGCCGAAAGGAAGGCGCCTGCGGTGAGCGGAGAGGCGGAGAAGGTGAGTGACACCCTGTTCGGCACGGCGGACAGCTCCGCGCCGTCGCTCGGGTCGCTGGCGATGAGGGTGTCGTGCGCGTACGCCGGCGCCGCCCCAGCGACCAGCGTCACGACTGCTGCGGCAAGGACGAGCGCGAGCCGGCGACCGAGCCTGTCAGAGTGGCGACGAGCTCGCACACCGCTCCTCCGCCGCACGACCACAGGACTCTCCCGTCGCGCGAGCACTTCCCGCCCTGATCGGACGAGCACGTGGTGCTCGGCACGCGCAGGCTGCCGGTCCGGGTGGGAGATCACGGCGAGAGCGTAGCCATCCCGGCTCCGCCGGTGGAGCACCCGGCTCGCCCAGGCTGCTCCGCGAGTAACAGTCCAGATGCACGCAAAGTGGGGGAAGTTCACGTGCATCTCGACTGTTACTCGCGGCACGCCAGATGGATCGCTAGGCGGCGCCGGAGACGCGGCGGCGGCCGGCGTGGCTCTTGCGGTGCTTGTCCGCGGCGAGGATGAGCGCGTGGACCGTGGAGGCGACCGGGACGGACGCGGCGATCGACGGGCGGGTGATCGCCCAGACGTGGCGCGGCTCGGGCTCGCGCCGCAGCGGCCGGATCACCACGCCCTCGTGCACCGCACCGAGCGCCAGCACCGGGACGAGCCCGACACCGATGCCGGTGGCGACGTACGCCTGCGCGGCCGGGAACTCCACCGCGTGCGCGACGAAGTGCGGCGAGAAGCCGGCGCGACGGCAGATGTCGACCGTGTCGTCGCGGCAGAAGCCGTTGCCGCCCATGGCGGCGACCCAGTCGTCCTGGGCGAGGTCGGTGAGCTCCACGGTCCGCTCGTTCGCGAGCCGGTGACCCTCGGGGAGCATGGCGCGGTAGGGGTCGTCGAGCAGATGCAGACGGACGACGTCGTCCTCGGGTGCGTCGCCGGCGCCGAACGGCTCGAGCACGAGCGCGACCTCGATCTGGCCCGCCCGCAGCATGTCGTAAGCGTCGTCGCTCTCGCCGATCGTCGTCGCGACGTGGAGCCCGGGCTGTGTGACGCGCAACGACGCAACCGCAGCAGGCAGAAGGGAATCGCCGGCTGAGGCGAAAGACATGACGCGCACCCGCCCGCTGCGCCCGGCGCGGAGATCCTCGAGCGCCTCCTCGGCGTCGGCCACGGTCCGCAGCACCTTGGTGGCGTGCTCGGCGAGCAGCAGCCCCGCAGCGGTGGGCTTGATCCCGCGCCCGCTCTTCTCGAGCAGCGGTACGCCGGTCTCGCGCTCGAGCTGGCTCACCTGCTGGCTGACCGACGACGGCGTGAAGCCGAGGCGGGTGGCGGCTGCGGTGACCGAACCGGTGTCGACGACGGCGGCGAGGACCTGGAGGCGGCGGATGTCCAGCATGGTCGCCATTGTTCACGATCACTGAACGAAAGTGAAGATATTATTGCTTGTCCTTTCACGATCGGGGGCTCACCCTGGAGTCATCCCGGAGCGGTTCCGGGCACAGATCGACGAAGGATGTGAGACAGATGACTGCTCTGATGTTCCTGCTGGTGTTCCTCGCGGTGGCTGCTCTCGCACCGTGGCTGGGCACCGACACCTCGGACGCCCGCTCGGAGTCGGCCCGCCCCGAGAACGGCTGGTGGCCGGGGATCCGCACACCGAAGGTGCGCCACTGACCCCGCTGGGGGCTCGGGTCGCGCCGGGGGACCGCGACGAGGTCTAGACGTACTCGTGCTTGCGGAGCCAGCGCATCGACACCGAGCCCCACAGCGGTGGCAGGTAGAACGTGACGAGACGGAACGCGATCGCCGTCGACATCGCGATCGAGCTCGGGATCCCGATCGCCTGCAGCCCCGCGGTGTAGCCGGCCTCCGCCACACCCATGCTGCCCGGCACCGGCATCAGCCCCGCGAACAGGCTCACGGCCGTGTTGATGAGGATCAGCTGCGACAGGTACGCGGTCTGGCCGAACGCGGCGAGGCACATCCCCAGGATCACCGCCTGGACCACCTGCGCCCAGAGGTTGCCGAGCAGCATCGACCCCACCTTGGTGGGTCGCCGGATCACGGCCAGCGCGGCGCGCACGACGTCGGCCTGCTCCGTGAGACCCGCGCGTATCCGGGGGATGATGCCGCGGATCCGGTTACGGAACTTCGGCACCACGAGGGCGAGCACGATGCCGACCACGATGAGCACCCCGACGAGGGCGAGCAAGGTCGGGTCGGACGACGTATCGGTGGTGGTCGTGTCGGTCGACGTCGTGTCCGTCGAGCTGCGGATCGGCGAGGTGAAACCGGGCAGGCCGGACAGCAGGATGATCAGGATCAGCGCGATCTGGACGAGGAAGCCGCTGAAGCTGTCGATCATCCCGATCGACACCGCTCCGGCCGGAGGTACGCCGAACCGCTGGAAGAACCGCACGGACAGCGCCACGCGCGCCGCGGTGGCGGGCAGCGTGAGCGCGATGAACTGGATCGCGTACTGCAGCATGAGGACGGGGAAGTAGAGCAGCCGCTGCATCGTCGCGCCGAGGGTGGAGAACGACAGCCCCATCTGCACGACCGGCGAGAGCAGGAGCGCCCCGAACAGCCACCACTTGTTCGCCGACGAGAGCTCCTCGACGAGCGACGCGAAGTCGACGCCGGCCAGCATCGCGATGAGCCAGTAGGCGAAGATCGCGACGAGCGCGACCATGACGATCGACCTGACCGTCACCCGCTGGATCTTCTGGAGTTCGGGCTGCTCCACTCCGGCGGCCGCGACCGCGGCGGCCGTCAGGTCGTCGAGCGACCAGTCGGCCGCGTGCACGTCCTGCCGCGTCGCGCGGTCGAGCACGGCCGGCTGGAGATAGGGCAGCAGGTCCGCGATGCCGTCGGCGCCGATCGCTGCCACGGCGGTGCTCACGGCGCGGTCGCAGCCGATCGCCGTCGCGGCGATCACGAGGAGCCGGGCGCGGTCGATCATGAGCGAGCTCGCGGGAGCCGCAACGCGCGCCTGGTCGAGGTCGCACAGCGCGACTCGGCGGTCCGCGCGTAGGGCAATGCTCGACGTCGACAGCTCGCCGTGCGCGATCCCCAGGGAGTGCAGTCGTGCCAAGGCATCCCACGCGTCGGCGATGAGCGCGCCGTCGACGGCGTCCACGGTCAGGTCCGCGAGAGTCAGCACGGGAGCCTGCGTCACCAGGAGCGCGTCGCCGTCGACCGACATGCCCGCCGCGACGACGGAGAGGACAGGGACGCCGCCGCGCTCCGCGAGCAGGTTCGTCATCGCCTCGTGCTCGACGCGCTCACGCCGGCTCACGAACACGTCGGGTGTCTCGCCGCGCTTGGTGAGCGACGTCCACACCGAGCCGACGAACTGGTCGTCCCACGAGTCGCGGCCGTAGACCTTCACCACGAGGTCCTCGCCCGAGGTGCTCCGCGCTCGCAGCAGGCTGCAGCCGGGCAGCTGCACCGGTGCGAGGTCGATGGTGTCGACGTCGACGCCGATGTCGGCGAGCGCATCGGCGATCTGCGCCGGCGTCGCCCGGCCGGGAGGCGTGCCGAGCAACAGGTGGGTGATCGCGGCGGCAGCAACACCGAGCGCGACAGCAGCGACTGCGCCGGCCATCGTCGTGATCCCGGTGATCGCCGCGCCGAACGCGCCGAGGAGCAACAGGACGCGCCCGAGGCGGCGCAGCGGCCGGGTCAGGTGGGGTGAGGCGATGACGAGCACCGCGGTGGACATGCAGAGCGCGCCGGCCAGGTCGACCGGCGCGGGCTCGGCCGACAGCACGGACGCCATCGTGGCGAGGAAGCCGTCCGCCGACGGACGCGTGGCGAGCGTCGCGATGAGGAGGGCCAAGCCGGCGCCGAGGATGTAGTCGACGACGAGGCGGCGTCGCCCTCGTCGCGCGAGCGGCAGCACCACGAGCACGAGCGCCCACGCGGTGAGGCAGCCGTAGACGAACTCGCTGACCCAGGCGACGACGTCGGTGACGATGTCCGACGCGGCGGCGGGAGGCGTCGTCGTAGTGCTCCGGACGATCGCGGTGAGGCTGACGGCGAGCAGGCCGGAGGCGAGCAGCAGGAGCAGGTCCGTGGGCCGGCGTAGGCGGGGTGCGTCCGGGGGCGAGGACCACACACGGAAGCCGCGCACCAGGCGTCTGCCTGAGGGCACCTTCACCGCGTCTCCTGTTCGTCGTGCGGATCCTCCTGCATCGTGCCGTGTCCGGGGCGCGACTTCCGGCATTCGCGAGGTGGCGCCTCCGCGTCCCAGCCCTGCCTGGTCCTCGAGTTACACGTGATAACCCCCATTTCCTGACCGTGAAACCGGGGTTGTCACGTGTAACTCGAGGACAGGGCGGGCGGAGTGGCCGTGGCACTGGGCGCCCCGACCTGGCAGGCTCCGCGCCATGACGCAGAGCAGCTACGGGGTCCGGTCGTCGGTGGGCACGTTGGCACGCGTGGCGGTGCGGACGCCGTTGGTCGGTGGGGCCGACGTCGTCGCGCAGTACGAGGACGCGCACTGGCAGACGCCCGACCTCCCCGCCCTCGCCGAGCAGCACGCGGGCTTCGTCGCGACGCTCCGCTCGCTCGGCGTCGACGTCGCCGAGTTCGCGCCGGTCCCGGGCCTCCCCGACGCGGTGTTCGTCTACGACCCGGTCTTCATGGCGCCGTCGGGGAGCATCGCGTTCCAGTCGGCGAAGGCGGCGCGGGTCGGCGAGGCGAAGCACCTCATCGCCGATCTCGAGTCCGTCGGCGTACCCACCTTCGGCTCGCTGGTCGGTGAGGCGACGGCCGACGCCGGCGACATGTACTGGATGGACGAGAGCACGGTCGCGATCGGCCGCAGCTACCGCACGAACCAGGCGGCGGTGGACCAGATGCGCGGCATGCTCGCCGCCGACGGGGTCGGCGTCGAGGTCTTCGACCTGCCGCACGACATGGGCCCGGAGTACTGCCTGCACCTGATGTCGGTGATCTCGCCGGTCCGCGAGGACCTCGCCGTGGTCTACGAGAAGCTCGCGCCGGTCGCGATGCTGCAGTCCCTCGCGCGTCGCGGGATCGAGTGGGTGACCGTCGACGACGACGAGTACGTCACCCTCGGCTGCAACATCCTCGCGACCGCGCCCGGCGTCGTGGTGATGGGTGCGCGCAACGTGCGGACCGCGGACAAGCTGCGGGAGAAGGGTGTGGAGGTGCACACCTTCGACTCGCGCGAGAGCGACAAGGGCGAGGGCGGACCCACCTGCATGACCCGCCCGATCCACCGCCTCTGACACCCGTACTGGCGTGGGATCGACATCCGTCGACGTCGACGTCCGACCCGTTCGCGCGCCGTCCGATGTGCGTCTCAACGCGGTAGCGCGGGCCCGCGCCAGCCGATGAGCACGCGCAACCGTGTGCAGGCGCCCTCGCGCCATCCGCGATCCGAGTCCACGGCGGTAGCGGTCCGACGCCAGCAGCTGAGCACGCGCGACCGTGTGCAGGCGTAGGCGCCGCCCGCCCGCCGCGCGTCAGCCGAGGTGGGCGCGGACCCAGGTGGCGAGCGTCCGTGCGTGGTCGTCGACCGAGTCGACCCACGAGAGGTGGGCGCCCTCGTCGGCGTCGTCGCTCACCAGCTTGACGAGGCGCACCGGGATGCCGGCCGAGGCGCAGGCGGCAGCGACGGCGTAGCCCTCCATGTCGACGAGGTCGGCGCGCGCGGCGAGGGCCTCGCGCACCGGGCCCCCGGCGACGAACCGGTCGCCGGTGGCGAGGGTCGGACCGACGCCGAGCAGGATCGGCGCGCCGAAGTGCGCTCCGGTGAGCTCGAAGAGGCCGTCGTCGTCGAAGTCGTGCTGGATCACGGTGCCGATCTCGTGGACGCCGTCGAGCCCGTGCCGCAGCGCGCCGGCAGTGCCGACGTTCACGATCGACGCCGGCCGCGGTCCCGCCAGCACCGTCGCCACCGCGGTCGCGGCGCGCACCTTCCCCGGACCGGTCACCAGGATCGGCAGGTCGACGTCGAGGTGCACCGCCTCCTCGCGCATCGCCACCACCAGCAGCGGCCGGTCCGGCCGCACGACTCCACGCATCTCCATGACCCACATCCTGGGTGCAGGGGCTCGAGGGCGCCCGACCCGGCCTCGGGCTCGCCGAGGGCCGCCGAGCTCGTGCCTGCGCGCGACAGAGCGCGCGGACACACGACCTCGGGCGTCCGACCGGGCCCTCGGGCCACCGAACTCGTGCCTGCGCGCGGCAGAGCGCGCGGACACACGAACTGGGCGCGCCCGGCCCGGCCTCCGGGCGCCCGAGGCGTCAGCGCAGGCGGTGGACCACCCAGCCGACGACGACGCCGGTGCCGTTCGCGGCCCAGTGCAGGGCCGACGGCGGGAACAGGCTCCCGGTGAGCACGCGCAGGAACGCGAAGCCGACCCCGGACAGGCCGGTGAAGAACACGGTCGAGAGCACGGTCGGCCACGAGGCACCGGAGGTCTCGGCGTGGGCGTCGTGCATCTCGAGCGACGGCCCGATGTGCCAGAGCCCGAACAGGATCGACGTCGCGATGATCGCCTGGGCGGTGCCGAAGTTGACGTCGATCGAGCGCGAACAGCACGCCGCGGAAGGCGAACTCCTCGATCGCCACGGTGCCGAACGGGATGTCGAGCAGCACGCGTCGCGCCGTGGTGAGGCCGGACGCGTGCGGTGATGCGCTCGTCGGCGAACAGGCGGCGCAGCCGCGGGATGCTCCCGGCGATCCCGATCACGGCACCGACCACCAGCACGATGCCGAGCGACCAGATCAGGCCGGTGACCCACGTCGAGCGACCGAGCCCGATGTCGGTCGCGGTGAGCCCGTGACGCCAGGCGACGAGGGCCAGGCCGCCCGTCGTCGCCAGCCCGGCACTGATGTACGGCGCACCCTCGACCCCGCGCGTGAGGGTCTGGAACCCGACCATCGCGAGGACCACCCCGACCACCGCGCCGAGGTCGCCGCCGACGAACGCACCCACGACGACGCCGACCAGCAGGCACGTCCCGCCGAGCCAGCGGTTCACCGGTCCCACTCAGTCACCCCGTACGCCGACGGGCGCGGACGAGTCGCGCGGGGGGAGCACCGTGCGCACTTACCCCTCCCTCGCGTCGTCGGATGGCCTACGGTCGCATGAGCAGAGCAGTGGTGTCGGCAGGAGGGGTGGACATGCCTCGCACGGAGATCCTCAACAGGGGCCAGCAGGTCGGGCTCGCGGTCGCATCCGCGGCGGTCCCCACGACGTTCACGCGATCGCTGTCGCAGCGCAGCTGGCTCGACCAGGGGATCATCACCGGCCTTGCCACGGGCTCCCACTACATGCTCACCGTGGTGGCGCAGGACGGGATCGACCTCGCCGGCCGCGCCATGTCGACCGTCCTGCCCTTCCCCGAGTCGTGGAGCGACGAGCAGCGCACCCGCGCGGCGACGCTCCTCATGGACATGGTCGCGGTGCCGATCGGGTTCGGGGCCGTCGCGCTCATCGGGTTCCGCGACGACGAGTCGCGGCGTGCGCGCCGTGATCCGCCAGGCCGGCTGGCGCCTCGGCGTCACGGGTGCCGGCGGGACGATCCTCGCCGGCGCGATGGGCGGGACGCGGCTGGCCGACGACATGCTCGGCCTCGACGGCCGCCTCGCGCGGCTGCCCGTCGCGATCCCGGCCGGCCTCGCGACCTCGTTCGTCGTCGAGAGCATCCGGCAGCGGGAGAACCCGCCCGAGCACGACACCGACCCGGCGGCGACCAGCCCGCTGCTGGGGCTCGCGGCGGGCGGCGGCATCGTGCTCGCCATCGCCGCCGGCGCCTACGGCGAGCAGCGGTTCGCGCGCGCCCTCGGCTCGGTGGGCAGCCGCGTGCTGCCCGGCTCGGAGATGCTGTGGCGCAGCGCGAGCCACGCCCTCGCGCTCGGCGGGCTGGCCTTGGGGACGCACGAGCTGTGGGCGCGCGCGATGCGAGGCATCGAGGCGGGCACGACGAAGTTCGACGAGGGGATGGAGGAGTCGGCCGCAGGACTCTGGACCAACCCGCTGGTGAGCGGCGACCCGGAGAGCCTCGTGTCGTGGGACTCGATGGGTCGCGAGGGCCGGCGCCACGTCGTCACCTACGTCCGGCCGAAGCCGCTGCTCGACAAGCCGGCCGAGTTCAAGGGACGGGCGCGCCCCGAGCTGTCCATCTCGACGGTGATGAAGGAGGACGCGAAGGCGACCCCGATCCAGATCTTCGTCGGGCTCGACAGCGCACCGTCGGCCACCGAGCGCGTCGAGCTCGCGCTCGCGGAGATGGACCGCACCGACGCGTGGTCGCGCTCGGTGCTCATGCTGGTCTCGCCCACCGGCACCGGCTACGTGAACTACGTCGCGATCGCGTGCGTGCAGTACCTGACGCGCGGCGACGTCGCGAGCGTGACGCTGCAGTACTCCAAGCGGCCCTCGCCGCTCTCGCTCGGCAAGGTCAAGGATGCTCGCGAGCAGAACCGGCTGCTGTGGCTGCGCATCTTCGAGCGGGTCCGCGAGATGGCCCCGGCAGACCGCCCCAAGGTCGTGCTCTTCGGTGAGTCGCTCGGTGCGCTCACGAGCCAGGACGTCCTCATCGACTGGGGCACGCTGGGCCTCGAGGCGCTGGGCATCGACCGCGCGCTCTGGATCGGGACGCCGCAGAGCAGCCCGTGGATGCACCAGGTCACCGGCAAGGCGCGTCCGGACGTCGACCCCACCCTCGTCGCGGTGGTGAACGACTACGAGCAGTTCGCCGCGCTCGGCGAGACGGCGAAGGAGCGGGTCCGCTACGTCCTGCTCAGCCACGACAACGACGGCGTGACCAAGTTCGGCCCCGACCTGCTCGTCAAGCGCCCGTCCTGGCTCGGTCCGAACCGGCCGCGCATGGAGGAGATCCCCGACCGGTCCCCGCGGGGCATCCCGGCGTCGATGCGCTGGCGTCCGATGACGACGTTCTTCCAGTCGCTCATCGACATGAAGAACGCGCAGATCCCTGGCGCCTACCGCGCCTGGGCGCACGACTACCGGCCGGACCTCGCCGACTTCATCCACGACGTCTTCGACCTCGACTGCTCGCCCGAGCAGCTCGAGGCCATCAAGGTCGCGTGCCAGGAGCGCGAGGAGTTCCGCGAGGCCGTGTTCGAGTAGGCCGTTCACGCGAACGTGCGTCGGCGTCGGCGCGCTGGCGGCCGCCTGCGATGCCGCGCGCGACGTTGCCGGCGCGTCAGCGGCGCGGTGCGACGAGCACGGGGACTGTCGCGCCGCGCAGGATGCGGAACGTCATGTCGCCGAGCAGGACGCGACGCAACGGCCCCACGCGGCTCGAGCCGCAGGCGAGGAGATCGCCGTCGTGCCAACCGAATCCGGCGAGCGCGGCGGTGACGTCGTCGCCGACGAGGACATGCCCGGGGATGTCGTCGCCCACCGCCGCGAGCGCCGCGGTCAGTGACGCAGCGGCCTCCTCGCGCAACGCCTCCATGACGAGCGACTCGGCCTCGCGGCCGAGCTTCGAGCCATAGATGCGGGTAGCGCGTCGCACGATCGTCACGAAGGCGACGTCGACACCGCGACGTCGCGACGAGGTGACGAGCTCCTCGAGCTGCGCGTGGTGCTCGGTGGTCTCGATGGCGACGACGATTCGGGTGATGCGCTCGGGTGCGCGTGCGGCGTAGCCGCTCGGCGCGATCACCACCGGCACGGACGCGCCGTGCATCAGGTGCTCCGACGTCGAGCCGCCCTGGATCCGGCCGGGCTTCCCGCCCGGGGCCGAGCCGATCACGATCGCCTCGGCGCCGTGCTCGACCGCGATCGCGTCGAGCCCGGCCCCGCTCGAGCGGTGCCGGCCGATCGCTGCGGTGACGTGCAGCGCGGCGAAGTCCGACGCGTGCGACGCGGTCGCCTCCTCGACGATGACGCGCGAGCGCTCGTCGAGGTAGGCGTCCCACTCGGCGTCGACGCGGCCGGCTCCGGCGGCCTGCCAGGGCTCGGGCCGCACGTGCGCGACGACTGGCTGCGCGTCCCACGCGACCGCGAGCGCGATGCCGAGGGCGGTGGCGTCGTCGCTGCCGGCGTCGCCGGTGGTGCCGATGACGAGGGTGCTCACGTCGCCTCCCGAGGAGACCAATCGAGCGCCGGACCGCGGTGTCCTGACACGGCTACGGTAGCCAGAGTCGGTCGGTCGAGCGCTCGGTTCGAGGAGGCCCCGGTGGCGCGATCCATGACGGCGGACCTGTTCCGCACGAAGTCGGTCGACGACATCGTCGCCGCGGCCGACGACCGCGACAAGGGCGGCGGTCAGCTCAAGCGCACGATGGGCCTGATGGCGCTGACGCTGTTCTCGGTCGGCTCGATCGTCGGCACCGGCATCTTCGTGATCCTCGGCGAGGCGGTGCCCAAGGCGGGTCCGGCCGTCCTCGTCTCGTTCATGCTCGCGGCGATCACGTGCGCCTTCTCCGCGCTGTCGTACGCCGAGCTCGCCGGCACGATCCCGGTGTCGGGCTCCTCGTACTCCTACACCTACGCCACCCTCGGCGAGCTCGTCGCGTGGGTGTGCGGCTGGTGCCTCATGCTCGAGTACGGCGTCTCGGTCGCCGCGGTGGCGGTCGGCTGGGGGCAGTACCTCAACGAGTTCCTCGGCAACTTCGGCATCGAGATCCCGCCGCAGTTCGCGAACCCGCCCGGTGTCGAGGGCGGGGTGTTCAACATCCCGTCGATCCTCGTCGTGGTGCTGTGCGGGCTGCTGCTGCTGCGCGGGGCGAGCGAGTCCGCGACGGCGAACACCATCATGGTGTTCATCAAGATCGGCATCCTCGCCTTCTTCTGCGTCGTGGCGTTCTCCGCGTTCGACGGCTCCAACCTCACGCCGTTCGCTCCGCTCGGGATCGTGGGCATCCAGGCCGCGGCCGCGCAGGTCTTCTTCTCCTACATCGGTTTCGACGCCGCGTCGACCGCCGGGGAGGAGGCGAAGAACCCGCGCCGGGACCTGCCCATCGCGATCATCTCGAGCCTCGTCATCGTCACGGTGATCTACGTGCTGGTCACGCTGGCCGCGCTCGGTGCGCGGGGCGGGGAGGTGGTGACGATCGACGGCGAGCAGATCTACCTCTGGGGCGAGGAGGGATCGGGCGACGCCGTGCTCGCGTCGATCGCATCGGAGGTCACCGGTACGACGTGGGCGTCGACCCTCATCTCGCTCGGCGCCGTCGTCTCCATCTTCAGCGTCGTGCTCACCGTGATGTACGGGCAGACGCGCATCCTGTTCGCGATGGGTCGCGACGGCCTGCTGCCCAAGGTGTTCACGAAGGTGAACCCGCGCACCCAGACCCCGATCGCGAACACGATCATCGTCACGGTGGTGATCGCGCTGCTGGCCGGATTCGTGCCGCTCGGGCAGCTCGCGGAGGCGACGAGCATCGGCACGCTGTTCGCGTTCCTGCTCGTGAACATCGGCGTCATCGTGCTACGTCGGTCCCGGCCCGACCTCACCCGCTCGTTCCGCGCGCCGCTGTTCCCGATCACGCCGATCCTCGGCATGGTCTTCTGCGGCTACCTGCTCATGGGCCTCGCCGGTGTCACCTGGCTGGTGTTCGCCCTCTGGATGGCGGTCGGCCTCGCCGTCTACTTCCTCTACGGCTACCGCAAGTCCCTCCTCCGCGCCGCCTCCCGCTGACCGCTCATCCTCGAGTTACACGCGAAGACCCCCATTTCGGCGGCCCGAAACCGGGGTTTCGGGCAGTTACTCGCGGACCGGGTCGGGTGGGTCGAAGGCGACGACGCTGCGTTCCGCCGCGCTCATGAGGGCGGCGTCGAGGATCTCGAGGACGCGCACGGCCTCGAGCGGGTCGACGAGCAGCGGTCCCTCGCCGCGCACCGCCGCCGCGAACGCCGGGTAGAGGAGGTCCCAGCGACCCCGCTCGCTCGGCACGGTCTCGACGTCGGCCCCGCGATGGATCGCTCCCCACGCCTCCGGCGCCTCGACCCCCCACCGATCGCCCTCGCTCGCCGGGGTCCTCCCGGCGAGCAGTGCCGGCTCCTGCCCGTCGAACCCGCCGACGACGTACGCGCCCTCGCTCCCGTTCACGTGCAGCCGCCTGCTCGGGTCGCCGGCGACCTTGCTCGCGTAGAGGTGGGACAGGACGCCGTTGCGGTGACGCAGCGCGAGCATCAGGTCGTCGTCGGAGACGTTCGCGGGCCGGCGTACCTCGATCTCGGCGTAGACCGACTCGACGTCGCCGAACAGCGTCACGGCCTGGTCGACGAGGTGCGTCATGAGATCGAGGCGCAGCCCGCCACCCTCGGCCGGCGTGAGCTCGCTGCGCCACACGGCGCGGTCCGGCCCCGGCGACCAGCGCTCGAAGCGCGACTCGAAGCGGTGGATCTCGCCGAGGCGTCCTTCGGCGACGAGGCGGGACACGGTGAGGAAGTCGGAGTCCCAGCGCCGGTTCTGGAACGCGGTGAGGAGCACGCCCGCGGCGTCCGCGCGCTCGACGGAGTCCGCGGCATGCTCGAAGTCGACGGCGAGCGGCTTGTCGCACATCACGTGCAGACCGAGGTCGATCGCGGCGTCGGTGAGCTCGGTGTGCGTGCCGGTCGTGGACGAGATGGCGACGGCCTCGGCCCCGGCGTCGACGAGCGCCTGCAGGCTGCCGACCGCCGGCACCCCCGGGTGGTCCGCGGCGAGCGACTCGATGCGAGCGGGACTCGTCGTGACGACGCCGACGAGCTCGAGCGACGGCGTCGCGCGGATGAGCGGCGCGTGGAACGTGCGCCCGCCGAAGCCGTAGCCGACGAGGCCGATGCGGACGGGTGAGGCGGAGCCGGTCATGGGCGAGTTCTCCCTCGTGGCGGGTGCTGGCGACAGTCTGGCCGTGGTGCGAACCCCCAGCACAGGTCGGGTAACCTGTCCGGGCTGGAAGCAGGTCCGCGTGCGGGCCCGGCCCGGCGCTGGAGGCGTCGCCTAGTCCGGTCGATGGCGCCCGCCTGCTAAGCGGGTTGGGGTCTTAAAGCCCCTCGGGGGTTCAAATCCCCCCGCCTCCGCCATGGGTCGGGGCAGGTCTTTCGGGGCCTGCCCCGGCCCGTCTTTGCGGCTCCCGGACGCCACCGCTGGATTTCCCGATGAACCGGGCCTTCGGTTAGACTCTGCGCGGCTTCACGCCATGCGCCCGTAGCTCAACGGATAGAGCATCTGACTACGGATCAGAAGGTTACAAGTTCGAATCTTGTCGGGCGCGCGTTGTTTGAGACAGCAGCACGACCGGGCCGGCCGCACCGACGGGTGCAGGCCGGCCTCGTTGTTTCCGCAGGTCGCTCGGGCCTGGCGTCCGACCCGACGAGGTCGACGTGGCTCGCGCCCGGCCACCGCACCGCCGCGGGCGCCGGCGTGTTTCCACGACGCCACGCACGCGCCTCGGTCAGCGGTGGTCGGGGAAGGGCAGCGCGGGCGGGCGCAGCAGCTCGTGCACCGGGCGGGACCACCAACGGACGGGTCGACGTCCGGCGGGATCGGTGCTGAGCGTCGGGGCGCCGTCGCCACCGAGCGCGGCGACCGAGCGTGCTACCGCGAACGTGAGCTCAGCTCGGGCCGAGGCTGCGTGGGCGGGCCACTCCTCCCACGTGGAGGCCAGCGCACCGGCGTCGATCCAGACGAGCGCGGCGCGCGGGATCTCCCCTCGTGTGGGCGAGGCGGGGACGCCGTCGGGGAGCATCACGAGGACTCGCTCGCGGGGCGCGTGCGCCATCGCGCGCGCCGGAACGGCGAACCGGTGCCACGGCCCGGGGTTGGTCGGGAACGCGTACGTGCGACCGACCCGGACGTCTCTCCCGCGCATGGGACCTCCTCGCACCGCATCTACGCCTGGTGTCTCGGCTCGATCGTGAGCCGATGTTGAGGATTCCTGGTCGGTGTCACCCCTCTGGCGGAAGCCGTCCGCCACCTGCGCGCCTGCGCATCCTGCCGTGACACCGCGGCGACGGCGGCCGACGCCGTCGTACCGGGGTCAGAGGCGCCGGGCAGGGGTCGTCGTGGTCTCCGGCGGTGCCGACAACGGAGCCGTCGCCGGCGGGGGCGTGGGCGTCGGAGTGGGAGACGGGGACGGCGGTGGCGGTGGCGTGGCGGGGGCGGCGGCGGTACCGGCGCGGGCCAGAGGACCTGTCCCGCCGGCAGCGGCCGGAGCGTCGCGGCGAGGATGGCTCGCCAGGTCCCGGACAGGCTGCGGGAGAACGTCGCCGTCAGGTGCCCGGCGTCGCGGTAGCGCAGCACGCCACGAGCCGCGGGTGCGCAGCGCCCGGCCGAGCAGATCGCCGTGGTCAGGTCGATGACGCGCGCCCGCGGGTTGGCCGGCAGCGCGGCGAGCTCGGCCGCGCGCACGTGGGGGCGCAGCGCGGCCGCCGTCGTCACCGAGCACGCCGTCCCGGCGGCTGCGCCGGTACGCGCCACGCAGGCGATGACGTCGACACGGGCGAGCGGGGTGTCGTGCGCCACCAGCACGACGGCTCGGGGGACGCGCGCCTTGAGCACCGCGAGCAGCGACGCCGTGGCGGTCCGCCACGCTGCGTCTCGCGCGCGTATCGCGGCAGGGTCACCCTTGTAGACCTGACCGTCGGCCGCGATCAACCGGCTCGTGTGCGAGCCGGCGACGATCACGACCGTCGGACGCCACGACGCGATCGTGCGCATCACGTTGCTGCGCCACGTCGCGCACTGCGTGTAGGGCAGCGGCCGGGTGAGGCTGGGCGACACCGTGACGCGCACCGGCATCGCGGGGCAGGTCGTCTTCGTGACCGACACCAGGCGCCAGTGGTTCGCCGTCGCGGCCGCGATCAGCCCCGGGACCCAGTTGGCGGCGTGCGAGTCGCCGACCACGACCACCGTGCGCGGGCTGGCGAGGTCGCCGAAGACGCACGCGACCGGCGCGGTGACCGCCACCGCCGAGTGACATCGGCCGTAGACCACGGGCAGGTCCCGACCGGCTCCGGCCGGTGTCGGCGTCCACGCGGTCGTCGCCGCGGCGCTCGCGGAGGTGCCTCCGGAAGGGGCGGCGGCACTCGCGGTGGGGATCAGCGACGTCGACGTCAGGCTGACCACGCCTGCGCACAGCACGGCGATCCAGCGCCTCATCGCTACCCCCTTCCGAGCTCGGCGGGTCTCAGGCGGTGATCATGCCGCACGTACATCTGCCGGACGCACGTCACGGGACGTCCGGTCGCCCTCGACCAACCACCTCCCCTTCTACCCTTGCTCAACGAGCTGGCGCGCCGCCGGTCGACATCGACCGGGTGCTCGACGACCAGCTGGCCGACTGCCCTGAGGTGGCCATCGGGTGTGACGGTCCTCCCCGACCACCTTCCGCCGAACCGGCACGTCGTCATCACCACCCGCACCGATCCCGATCTGCCCGCATACCCGCCTGCGCGCGCAGTGGAGGGCACGCCGTCAATGTGCCCGAGGCAACGACGAGCTGTGCGTCGCTTGGGCGGTCCGGCTCGCGTGCGCCTAGGTGATATGTGTGATGCCCGACCTCGGGTGCGTCAGTGCATCGGCTTCGGGGCCCGGTTCGCCGTGCTGTGGCGGGCCGATCCGGTAGGGCCGCATCATCTCGTTGTCCTCGTGCTCGACGATGTGGCAGTGCCAGGTGTACTGGCCCGGCGTCTGGAACGTGCATGCGTACGCGGTCACCTCGCCCGGGTACGCCGTGACCGTGTCCTTGAAGCCGTTCTCCCACGGCTCAGGTGGTCGCCGGAACCGAGCCGGCGCGACCTGGAAGGCACCCGTCGCCTCGTCGAACACGACGCGCCTGCCGGTTGACGACCTGGAACTGCACCTCGTGGACGTGCATCGGGTGGGCGTCCCCGGTGCCGTTGTAGAACTCCCACACCTCGGTGGCCCCGAGCGATCGGGTTCTCCGTGATCGGGTCCATCCACATGATGCCCGGTCGCCGTGCCCGTCCCGGTGTTCGGGTCGCCCTGCGACCGTGCCCAGCTTCGCCGCGACGGGGGAGTCCGGAAAGTGCATCGACATCTCCTCGAGCAGCGCCAGGGCCGCGCGTCCTCACCGCCGGACATCCGCGCGGATGGCCGGCAGCCGCAGGTGCTGCGGCCGTGTGGAGGGTCCCGGCCGATCCCGGGACGACGCGGAACTCCATGATCTGCCCGGTCGCGCCCGTGTCCGCCGGGTCGAAGTCGACCTCCGGCTCGCCGCCCCCGAAGGGCTCGTCCGGGCCCGACGTTGCGAAGCACGTGCTTGCCCAGCGGCACGTGCGTGAAGTCCACGATGAGGTCCGCGCGCTCGGCCGGGCGACATGAGCAGCCGGTTGGCGTTCGTGCCGGTGAGGTTCACCGGTCGCCGCAGGAAGCCGCCCTCGTTGCCGATCAGCCACACCCTGACTCCGGGGATCGACGCGAAGTCGAGGATCAGGAAGCGCGCCTGGCAACCGTTGAGTGCCCGGAAGCGGTAGCGCCGCTGCTCGACCTGGAGGTAGGGCCAGGTGGCGCCGTTCACGATCATCGTGTTGCCGAAGAACTCCGGGTTCCAGATCGGCGGGACGTCGGTGTCCGGTGCTGAACGGTCCCGTGACGCCCGTCGAAGAACTCGCGGGTGTCCGGGTAGAAGAGCGTCCCCGTTCTGGCGTGAAGGCCCGGTCCTGGATCGCGAGCGGGATCTCGTAGTAGCGCTGGCTCGTGGGGAACGGGTCGCCTGCCTTGGGCGCGGGGCCGGGCAGAACCGCCGGCCTGTTCGTGCGTTCGTCGACCACGGACGCGTCACCCTCCGGCCCGCCGCGGATGAGGTAGAACCCGGCAGGACCGGCGTAGACGTTGACGCGGGTCATGCCCAGCGTGTGGTCGTGGTACCAGACGGTTCCTGCTCGCTGGGCGTTCGGGTAGACGAACGTCGCCGATCCGCGCTGCCACGCCACGCCGTTGGTGCGGCCGGCCTTGGCGGCGAAGAAGTCGTACCACGTCCCCTTCGTTGGCGAACCTGCGCGGGATGTCGACGGCGTCCGGCAGGTACCACGCCTCCGCGTAGCCATCGCTGTCGTCGCCGACCCTGGCCATGCCGTGGACGTGCGTCACCATGGGAACCGGGCCGGTGTAGCGGCCGGGCGTGGTGCTGAACGAGCGGCTTCGTGTCGCGCCCTGCGATGCCGCCCGGAGGGTTGGCCCAGTGCAGGGTCGGGTCGACCGGCAGCAGGTGCGGCAGGTACTTGCCGCGGTCGTCGACGAGCTCGTTGATCCACGTGATGGCGACGGGCTCGCCCCAAGGTCGCCTCGATCGTGAGCGACGGCGCGTGGTGGAGCACCACGCCGGCACTCGACGCCGAGCGCACGGCGCCGTAGCCCCAGACGGTCGTCAGGGGAAGGTCGGCGGGAGCATCTGCTGCCGGAACTGACGCATCGAGATCTCGTAGTAGTCCGCGACCCGCCCGCCGCGGAGCTAGCTTGCGCCCCGTCCTTCGGCATGACAGGCGGGATCAGCAGGGCGGACTGGAACTTGGGGATGTGGAGCGGGTCGAGCAGCCCGTCCGGCACCGTGAGGGCGGCCACCGGACTCGACCCTCGGGTCCCGGTGTACAGCCCGACCGCACCGAGTGCGGTGATCGCGATGAACGCGCGGCGGTTCAGCGTTCCTGGCCGGTGGTTCTCATCCGATGTGGTCATCGTCGGTCCCCTCAGGTGGGTCCGGTGACGCGACAGAGGCCCCTCGCGCCCTCGTTTGCGAGGCTAGCCACGGCCCCCAGATGAAGGGCACTTATCCAAGGAACGCACAAGATGTAGTAAGGAATCGTCCGGTGGCGGGTGGAGGTGACCAGGAATCACCGCTATTCGGGGAGCGGTGGGAGAGGGCCGGGAAGCGGTCGGTGTTGGTGGAGCTCAGCGGCGCTGGGTGAGTCCCACGCTCCGGCGCCGACCATGTGGTGGTGCCAGGCGCGGCGGCGGGACGCGGCGACCAGCCAGATCGCGGGGAAGATCAGCCACAGCGCGTGCCCCCGCGTGAGGACCACCAGCGCGATGAACGCGGCGAGCAGGAGCGGGACCACCGGGAAGGGGAACCCCCGGCCGCGGACCCGCAGCTCCTGGCCGCGGTCAACCACGTGCGCGGACCGACGCGCCGGAAGGTCGGCGAACAGCGGGTCGAGGTCGTGGACGTACGTCGCCTCGGACGCGGCGGTCATGCGCAGGTCGAACTCGTCGCGGTCGAGCCGGCCCTCCGCGAAGTGGTCGGAGAGGGCGAGCACGGCCTCGTGCCGGTCCTGGTCGGACGCGCGGAGGACCCGTGGCCCGTCGGCCGCACTCACGACTCGTCCTCGGCGAGCAGCCGGTAGAGGTCGCGCCGCGCCGCCGCGAGAATGCTGCGCGCCGCATCGACCTGATCGGGCTGCCCGGCGGACACCACCTGCACGGCGGCAGCGCCGACGCCGAAGAGCAGCTGACGCAGGTCGGTCACGTCCTCGTGCTCGGCGTCGGCGGAGTTGGACGCGAAGACGTCCGCGAGCTCGTCCGCGCGCTCCGCGACGTGCGCCCGGCCGGCGGTGGTCAGCGAGAACACCCGCCGGCCCTCGATCTTCTCGTCGTCGACGAGGCCCTCGTCCTGCAGCGCCGACAGCGCGGGGTAGACGGAGCCGGGGCTCGGCTTCCACGCCCCGCCGCTGCGCGTCGTGATGTCCTGGATGATCTGGTAGCCGTGGCGCGGCTCCTCGGCGAGCAGAGCGAGGATCGCCGTGCGGACGTCGCCGCGCCCGGCCCGGGCTCGCGGTCCGCCGCCGTCGGGGCCGAAGGGCCAGCCGCGGCCCGACCCGCCACCGCCGGGCCCCCAGCCCTTCCACGGACCTCCACCCGGCGGCCCCCAGCGCGGTCCCGCACCACGCGTCATGTGCGTGCGACCCCGCTCGAGCAGCTCGAGGAGCGCTGCCTCGAACCCGGCGGTCCCCGCGCCGAACGGGGATCCGCATCCTGCTGCGTACGCCGTCATGGCCTGCTCCGTCCTGTGCTGTCGATCGCTCGACGATATATCGGCGATAGCACGTCGGCAAGGCCTTGGACCTCACGGCTTGGTGCGGCGCGGTCTGTCGGCGCGGCTGAGTGGACTGCCGTCTCGGGGCCCGCCACGCTGTCATCGAAACGGCGCCCGCCCACGACCCAGGAGTGACGCCCCATGCTTCTCGCCACCGTGACCAACACCAGCTCAGGCGCATCCGTCATCGGGTGGGTCATCGGCCTCATCATCTGGATCCTGTGCATCGCCTGGACCGCGGCGATCGCGCGCCGCAAGGGCCGCTCGCCGTTCGGGTGGGGGCTCCTCGCGTTCTTCTTCTCGTTCATCGGGCTGATCGTGATCGCGCTGATGCCGTCGCGCCGGACGACCTGACCTAACCGTGCGCCGCCGGCGCGGTTCTGCGGCGCACCCGGAACCGGCGCATGACAACGGCCCCGACGACCGCGACCACGGCGACCAGCCCCAGGACCACGACCGCCGCCGTCGGACGCGAGACGTCGTCAGTGATCACCGCGTCGTCCGCACCGGCCGGCACCGGCGATGACTCGACGACCTCGGCGGACGGAGTCTCGCTGACCAGTCCCGCGTCCAGGCCGAGGGCGGTCATGGCGGCGTCACGGTCCGCCACCGTGACCGTCGTGCGCGTCACCGTCACCGGGCTGTCGTCCGAGGTCATGACGCCAGGCTGGGCGCGGTTGCCGACGAACTCGACCATGAGCTGGGCACCGCGGGCCGGGGACGCGGTGAACTCCGTGGTCGCACCGGAGCCGACGTCGATGCGCGTGACGTGGATCGGAGCCTTCTCCGACGTCGCCTCCAGCACCACGCGCTGCACCACGTCGTCCGCGCCCGCGAACACCACGCCCCACGTCGCGCCGTCGGGCTCCAGCACCGGGACCACGAGCAGCCCGTCGATCCCGCCGACCCACCGCGCCTCGGCGGGTTGGTCGGACTGTGCGAGGCGGGCCGACTGGCCGCCCGCGTCCCACCAGACCGAGGCGGGTGAGGACACGACGGTGACGTACTGCGGGTAGTCCCCGCTGCCACTGTCCGCGGGCCACGACGCCGTCTGCTTCGGATCCTCCGCGGCGGGCTCGGGCAGGTTCGTGAACGGACCGGCCCAGTCGCGGAAGTGCTTGTAGGGCAAGCCCTTGTAGAGCGCGGCCCCGATCCGGGCGCCCCACACGTTGATGCAGAACTTCTCCGGGTCCGGCCGTCCGCCGCCCGACTCGCGCACGAGCTGCTCGAAGCCGTTGGCGAGCCTGGTCCCTACCCGCGAGCCCGAGACTCCGCTGGTGGATCCGACGGCGCCGAGCGCGAGCGCGACCGCACCCACGGCGAGCGCCGTACCACCGGTCACCATCCCGGTGCCGATGGCCACGAGCCCGGCGCCGAGGCCGAGCATCGGACCGGAGTCTCCCACGCGCGGTCACCTCGAACGTGGCGATCCCGAACAGGTGGTACCAGGGGCCCGGATTCTCATGTGCGCGAAGGGGTTGCAGGTACCGCGAGAAGAACTCCGGGTCCGCCGGCCCGAGCCCGGGCGCCGCGGTGATGTCGTGGCGCGCCTCGGCACGCAGCAGGTTGTGCGCAGCGAGCAGTGCGTCGTTGAGGTTGCCGTTGGTCGCCTGCAGCGCCAGCTCGAGCACGTCACCGGGCAGCAGCCGCGGATCATTCGGCGGGGTCGCCGTCTCGGACTGTGACGGCGCCGGACCGCCCGCGTTCTCCGTCACCTTGGCCTTGATGAGCGTCGCCAGCCGTGCCTCGACCCCCACGGTCATGGGCGGCAGGACCCCGAGGGTGCCGCCCGGCGTGGCGAGCCAGTCGAGCGCGGCCGCCTCGCCCACCAGCGGGGCGCTGTCCGACACGTACGCGCGGTCGTCGGCGGCGCGACCGGCGTCGAAGCGGGCGACGCCGGCCCGCATGTCGGCCAGCAGCTCGGCGTCGTCGAAGCGCAGGGTGGTGCTGGCCGTGTCCGTGATGCCGGCAGCCGCGAGCCGCGCCGGCCCGAAGCCCTCCATGAGCGCGACCGCCTCGCTGCACAGCGCCTTGCCCTGCCACGTGTACGGCCGGGGAGTCGGTGGAGCCGCCGTGGCCGACTGGGTCGGCGGGGCGACCGAGGGCACGGACGACGTGCTCGGGACAGGTGCCGTCGAGCAGACGCGAGCCGCGCCCTCCACGGACGCGAGCATCTGCGCGGCGGCTTCCGGGACGCCGGAGTCAGGGAGCTCGCCGTAGCTCAGCTCCATCCACGACGCCGACGCGTCGCGCGACGACGACTGCACCCAGTCCTCCGGGGTCACGGCGACGCGCCACTCGCACCGGGGGAGCGCGCCGTCGGTCGAGGCGCCCTCGACCCAGTTGAGCTCGATGCGGAAGCCCCACTCGCTGGCCGTGCTGCGGTACTCGCAGCTGACACCGTGCACGTCCCCGATGTTGGCGATCCCGGTGTGGTCCGGGTCGCGCGGAACGCCCCCGACGCTCGGCGGGCACAGCGAACCGTCGGCGGTGATCGCGGGAGCGGCCGTGGCGGGGGGCGGTGCGGAGGTCACCGCGGCAACCGGCACGAGCAGGGCGACGACGAGTCCGGCGACGGCGACGCGGTGGCGCGCCGCCCGCCGGCCGTCGGTGCGTCCGCGATGCCGCGCGGCCATGGTCCACCACCGCCTCGCGGCCAGGATCGCAGCGGGTAATCGAGGATGCGCGTTGAGTAGGCAGCATGGCTGGCGGGCACGTCGACTGCCGGCGCTGGGCCCGCCAGGTCACGGTTCCAGCGGCCAACCCGGGACCCGGATCGAGTGGCTGGACGGGTGAGCGCGAGTAACAGCCCAGATGCACGTAGAACCGGGTCGGTTCACGTGCATCTGGACTGTTACTCGCGGAGAAGGGTGGTCAGGCGGCGACGCCGAAGCCTCCGGTCCAGGAGATCTTCTCGGTCGCGGCGAGCGAGATCTGCAGGAAGCCGAACGCCTCGAGCTCGCGGGCGCGGCGCAGCGAACCGGCGTCCACGGCCTTGAGCCCGGCGGCCGTGACGACCGCGGCGAGCGCGGACTTGGCGTCGGCGTCGTCACCGGCGATCTGGACGGTCGTCGTGAGGTCGCCGACCGTGCCGCTCGCGAGCGTGGCGGCGAAGGTCGTGTTGAAGGCCTTGACGATCTTCGACTCCGGCAGGGCCGCGGCGAGCTCGGCGGCCGCGGAGCTGTCGGCGGGCACGACGAGGGAGTCGAACGTCTCGAAGTTCACCGGGTTGGTGATGTCGACGACGACCTTGCCCGCGAGGCTCGCACCCCGGGTCGCGACGATCCCGGCGACGGCGGAGTACGGGACGGCGAGGACGACGATGTCGCCGGTGACGGGCTTGTCGGTGTCGGTCTCGCCGAGCAGCTCGAGGGTGTTGCCGCCCTTCGTGACGAGACCGGCGATGGCCTGTCCCATGTTTCCGGTGCCGAGGATCGTGACGTGGGTCATGGTGTGCTCCTGAGGTCTATTGGTTGTGGCTACAACTAAGACGATAGAGGTACTTGGTTGTCACGTCAACTATTGGCTAGGATCTCCGCATGAGCACCCGCTGGCTCGACGAGCAGGAACGCGCCGCCTGGGTCCGGCTCGCTGCCGTGGTGGAGCTGCTGCCGGGCGTGCTGGAGACCCAGCTGCGCCGAGACGCCGACCTCTCGCACTTCGAGTACTGGGTGCTGGCGATGCTCTCGGAGGCGCCGGAGCGCACGCTGCGGATGACTGCGCTCGCCGCGCGCACCAACGCGACCCTGCCCCGGCTCTCGCACGTGGTGGCGCGGCTCGAGGACCGCGGCCTCGTCGAGCGCGTCCCGTGCCCCGGCGACCGGCGTGCCACCAACGCGCACCTCACCGAGGAGGGCTGGTCGAAGGTCGTGGACACCGCGCCCGGGCACCTCGAGACCGTGCGGGAGTACGTCGTCGACGCCCTGACTCCGCGCCAGGTCACCCAGCTCATCGGCATCACCGAGGCGATCCTCGATCGCATCGATCCGGACTCCGCCGTCACCGCGCAGTACCGGGACGAGCCGACGTCTCGCCGCACTCGGTCGTGACGCAGATCGGGTCTCAGGCGAAGAGGGTGGAGCCCCAGTAGCTGTTCGCACTGACGCCGGGCGGGCAGGCGAACACGCCGGACGAGACGTGCCTGATGTACTCGTTGAGCAGGTCGGAACCGGCGAGGCGTCGCTGCACCTCGACGAACTGGGTGCGCGGATCCCGTTGGTAGGCGAGGAAGAACAGGCCCGCGTCCATGCGACCGAGCCGGTCGAGACCGTCCGCGTAGTTGTAGCCGCGACGCAGCAGGTGGGCGCCGCCGTTGTGGTCCGGGTGCGAGAGACGCACGTGCGCGGCGACGTCGATGACCGGGGCACCGGCCGATGTGGTCGCCGCGAAGTCGGGTTCGTCGTGCTCGATCGATGCACCGAGCGGCGCCCCGGATCCCTTGTGCCGCCCGAAGACCGACTCCTGCTCCCCCAGCGAGGTGCGGTCCCACACCTCGACCGTCATGCGGATGCGGCGCGAGACGAGGTAGCTGCCGCCGGCCATCCAGGGGGCGCCGTCGCTCGCGCTCGCCCAGAGCTGCTCGTCGAGCAGCGCGGGGTTCGTCACGTCGAGGTTGCGGGTGCCGTCCTTGAACCCCATGAGGTTGCGCGGCGTAGCAGTGGCGTCGCCGACCCCGGTGGTGCGGGCGTAGCCGAGCTGCGCCCACCGCGGGGTGACGACGCCCGAGCCGATCCGGGTGAGCTGGCGTACGGCGTGCAGCGCCACCTGCTCGTCGTAGGCGCACGCCTGGATGCAGATGTCGCCGTTGCTGATCGTGGGGTCGAGGTCGTCGGCGGCGAAGTGCGGGAGGTCCGCGAGGGCGGCGGGCCGCTTGGCAGCCAGCCCGAACCGGCCGTCGAAGAGCGAGGGACCGAAGCCGATGGTGAGCGTGAGCCCTGCGGCGGGCAGGCCGAGCGCCTCACCGGTGTCGTCGGGAGGCGCCGAGGGGTGCCCGCCGATCGCGCCGGTGTCCCCGACCGGCTGTCCGGCGGTGAGCTGGCGGGCCGCGATCGTCCAGTCGCGGAGCAGCACCTTGAGCTCGGCGCGGTCGTCGGTGGTGACGTCGAAGGTGGCGAAGTGCAGGCGGTCCTGCGGCGGCGTGACGATGCCGGCCTGGTGCGGCCCGTCGAACGGGACGGCGGCCTCGGTCCCGCGGCCGGGCTCGGCGTCGTTGCTGGCCCGCGCGACCCCCACGCCGATCGCGGTCACGCCGACGGCCGCCCCGCCGGCCGCGAGGCCGAGGAAGCGACGTCGGGAGACGGGATCGGTCACGTGACCACCGCAGCGGTGAGTTGGGACAGGGGCTCGGAGAGAGCATCGACCTTCGCGGCGAGATCCTTGACCTGCTCGGGCGTCAGCTCGGTGTACAGGACGAAGCCGTCCGCAGTGCGGTGCGAGTCCATGGCGGCCTGCAGCTCCGTGAATGCCTGGGTGAGTCGGTCCGTGAGCACAGGATCCTTCACCGAGACGAGCGGTGCAACGACGTCGAACGCCTTCCGCGCACCGTCGAGATTGCCCTGGAAGTCCCACAGGTCGGTGTGCGAGTAGCGCTCCTCCTCACCGGTCACCTTCCCGGTGGCCACCTCGTCGAGCAGCGCCTTCGCACCGTTGGTCACCTGGTCCGCCGTGAGCTGCACGGTGATCAGCTGGCCGGTGAGCAGCTGGGTGTCCGAGTAGAGCTGGGTCGCGAGCTTGCTCAGCCCCGCCGTCGAGCCCCCTTCCCACAGGGCCTTCTCGATGCGGTGCCATCCGGTCCACACGACGCCGGCCGGGACGTCGTTCTCCCGTGCGTCGAGCCGGGCGTCGAGCTCCTCGAAGGACTCGGCCACCGGCTCGATCCGCTCCCAGTGCATGCGGGTGTCGGCATAGAGGGCCTTGGCCGCCTCGAAGTCGCCGGCCTTCACCGCGTCGGTGAACTCCCGCGTGCCGTCCAGCAGCGCGCGCCCCTCGCCGAGCACCCACACCTTGTAGCGGGCGGCCGCGGCCTTGAGGGCGGCGGCGTCCGCCGCGCCGACGGCGAGCGAGCCGGCCACCGTGAACGGGGCGCGGATCCCGTCGCCCGTCGCGCCGGGCTTGCACGCCGTCTCGTAAGCGCCGGCCTCGAGCACGACGGTGAGCTCGCGCGTGATCCCGGGGCCGACGTTCTCCACCTCGCCGACCACCCGCTCACCGTCGCTCGCGTAGACGTAGAACTCCGTGACCGCATCGCCGTCGTTGCGCACGGCGAACACGGTCGCCCCCGCGGGCGCCGACGCCACGGAGAGCAGGCAGGAGTCCGACGTCGACGACACGGCGATCACGCCGGGCGAGGACCCGGACGTGGGCGCCGCCGACCCGCACGCGGTGAGCGCGAGGACGACGGCGGTGGCGGCGGCTGCCGGGAGGGCTCGGGACATGCGGTGGGCTCCAGGAGTGCGGGCGGTGCTGGGGACAAGGATCACGCGGAAACCGGCCCGGACGCTGCAGGCGCCGGAGCGCATCACCCGACCGTGACCTGAGAAGTAAGGTAAGGCATACCTAACTTACGCCGATCGCGAGGGGTGCCCACGCACCGGGACCGGCGGCGGCGGGCCGTGGACCGGCGGACGACGCGAACCCCTCCGGCCGGGGGCAGTGGCCGGAGGGGCAGAACGTGCGCCGCGTCAGACGAGGAGCGCCGCGGGCTCGTACACGCAGGCCGGGTCCTCGGCGAGCGGGTCCCCGCTCGAGGCGAAGGCACGGGCGCGCGACCCGCCGCACAGGTCGGCGAACTCGCACCGGCCGCAGCGGCCGGAGAACTCGGCGGCGCGGATGCGGCGCAGGATCGGGTCGTCGCGGTAGATGTCGACCAGCGGACGCTCGCGCACCGAGCCGAGACCCAGCGGGAGGAACCCGGCCGGGTACACCTCGCCGTCGTGCGCGACGAAGATGATGCCCTTGCCGTCGCGGGTCGCCGCGGTGTGCGCGGACGGGCGGGCGACGCCCTCGCCCATGAGCTCGGTGATCCGCGAGCTGAGCCGCAGGTACAGCTCCGAGGCGGGAGCCGCGCCGCCGTCGCGCCGCGACGCCACCACGCGCCGGAAGAACGGGGCCTCCACGGTGCGCACCACGAAGCCGTGGTGCGACGCGTCGTAGAGGACGTGGCAGACGTCCTCGTGCTGCTCGGCGGTGAGGGCGCCCTCCGCCTCCCCGCGGCCGACGTGGACGAGGAAGAACACCTCCCACATCTGCGTGCCGGTCTCCTTGACGATCGCGGCGATGTCGGCGAGCTCGTCGACGTTGGAGCTCATCACCGTGGTGTTGATCTGCACGTGCAGGCCGGCGTCGACCAGCGCGCGGATCGCCGGGATCGTCTCGTCGAAGTGCCCCGGGATCCCGCGGACTCCGTCGTGGGTGGCGGCGCACGCGCCGTCGAGGCTCAGCGACACCGCCTTCACCCCGCTCGACGCGATCCGCTCGATCGCCTCGGGCGTGAGCAACGGCGTGACCGACGGCGACAGGCACACCGGCACGCCGAGCTCCACGGCGTACTGCACGAGCTCGAAGATGTCGGGGCGCAGCAGGCAGTCGCCGCCGGTGAGCACGAGGATCGGGTAGGGGCGACCGAACCCGGCGACCTGGTCGACCAGCGCGCGGCCCTCCTCCGCCGACAGCTCGCCGGGCAGGCCCTGCGCGGTCGCGGACGCGCGACAGTGCCGGCACGCGAGCAGGCAGGCGCGGGTGACCTCCCAGAACACGAGCATCGGTCGCTGGGCGAAGTCGACGCCGCGGGGTCGGACTGGCGTGGTCATCGGGTTGCTCCTTCGGGGAGGGCGAGCGTGTCCGTGCTCGTGATGTCGACGCCGGTGGTCCGGGCGGCTGCGGCGATCGCGTCGGCCAGC
The DNA here is from genome assembly GCA_963738455.1 of uncultured Actinomycetes bacterium. Lineage (GTDB taxonomy): Bacteria > Actinomycetota > Actinomycetes > S36-B12 > CAIYMF01 > Longivirga. The sequence goes on along the minus strand of CAVTWM010000008.1, from coordinate 234,645 downwards.
GCCGTCGCCTGCGCGACGCAGCCGGCGAGGCCGACGCCGCGGTAGGCCGCGCCGGTGACGTGCAGCGAGGGCAGGGAGGCGAGGGCGGCGTCGAGTCGGGCCAGCCTGGCGGCGTGACCGACGGTGTACTGCGGCATCGCCGCCGGCCAGCGCTGGACGAACGTGTCGACGGGGGTCGCGGTGAGGCCGAGCATCCGGCGCGAGGTCGTCGCGCACGGCGCGTCACGAGCTCCGCGTCGTCGAGCGCGGTCCAGCGCCGGTCGCCCTGGCGTCCGACCATGCAGCGCAGCAGCGCGACGTCGTCGTTCACCAGGTGCGGCCACTTGCTGCTGAGCCAGCTGCAGCCGACGACGAGCTCGCCCTCCACCGGGGGGACCAGGAAGCCGGTGCCGTCCGGGGGGAGCGCGGGCATCGCCGCGCGCGGGATGGCGAGCGTCACGTTGGCGACGTCGACGTAGGGGATCTCGCGGAGCACCGCGGCCGCTTCGGGGGCGAGCCGCTCGACCAGGCCCGCGGTCACGTACGCCGGGGTGGCGAGCACGACGACGTCTGCCTCGAACGTGTCGCTGTCGCAGTCGACGGCGTAACCCGTTGCGGTGCTTCGGATCTCGCGGACGTCGACCCCGGTGCGCACGCCGGCGCCGAGCTGCTCGGCGAGGGCGGACGTGAGCCGATCCATGCCACCGCGCAGCGAGACGAGCGGCGGGGTGCGAGGCGCGCCCGGGACCGGGGCTCGGGGTCGCGCGCCGACGGCGTCGCAGGGCCAGGAACAGGCTGTGGCCGGGGCCGGTGGCGAGCGCGGCGATCTCCGGCACGGAGCTCCGCGCGCTGAGCTGGTCGGCGCTGCCGGCGTGCACGCCGCCGAGCAGCGGCTCCACGAGGCGATCGAACACCTCGCGGCCGAACCGCGGTCGCACGATCTCGCCGACGGACGGGTCCTCGGGCAGCCGCGTCGCGGGCCGGACGAGATCGAGCCCCGCGCGCAGGGTGCCGAGCGGCGAGAGGAGGCCGGAGCGCAGGAGCGGGACGAGCCGGTCGGGTACGCCGAACATCGCACCCGGGGGCAGGCGGCGCATCCGCCCGCGCGACCAGACATAAGCGCCGCTGGACACGGGGCCGACGACGTCGTCGTCGAGACCGAGGTCCTCGATCAGCGCGCGCAGCTCGGGGGCCCGCGCGAGGAACGCGTCGGGTCCGGTGTCGACCGGGAGCCCCGCGACGGTCCGCGTCGACACCTTGCCGCCGGCGCGTGGCGCCGAGTCGAGCACCCGCACGTCGACCGCGTCGCCGAGGCGGCGGCGCAGCAGATGTCCGGTGGCGAGCCCGCTCACACCGGCACCGACGACCACGACGCGCAGCCGTGGTGTCCCAGGACCGGGGGCCGAGCCGGAGGTGGTCATCAGCGTCACAGTCCGAACAGCTCGTGGGCGGCGCGCTGCAGCGACCCGGAGTCGTCGGTCGAGAGCGCCTTGCGCGGGGAGTGGAGGATCCCCGCGACGAGCCGCTGGCTCATCTGCTCCACCATCGCACGGTCGTGGTCGTCGAGGTCGGGCAACCGGTGCAGGAGCCACTCGATCTCGCTGACGCGCCGCGCCTCCACGGCCTCGGTCAGGTGCGCGATGGTCGGCTGCGCCGCGCGGGACCGCAGCCAGCGGCAGTAGTCGCGACCGGACTCGGACACGAGCGCCTCGAGCTCGTCCTGCAGCTCGGCGGGCAGCTGCGCCCGCCCGTCCGCGGCGAGGTCGTCGATGCAGCGGAAGCGGTCGGCGAGCGCTGCCTGGACGTCCTGCGGCGTCGAGATCGGGGAGGACAGGTCCACGACGACGGATCCGTCCCCGTGCAGGCGCGCCGCGGCCGCCGGGTGCACGGTCCAGGCGCCGGAGAGCGCGACCACGACACCCGCGACGGGTGCGGACGTCGGAAGGTCGCCGAGGTCCCACGCGCACGTGGCGCCGTGCACGTCGTCGGCCAGCGCCTGCGCATGTGCCGCGGACCGGTTGGTGACGACGACGTCGGCCCCGCGTCGGTGCGCGGCGACGGCGGCGAGGGTGCCCATGCGGCCGGCTCCGACGACGACGACGGTGCGACCGGCGAGGTCACCGACCCGCTCGGCGATAACGTCGAGAGCGACGTCGGCGAGCGAGCGCCGCACCGGGCCGAGGGTGCTGCGAGCCCGGCGTCCGGCGTGCAGCGCGACCTGGAACAGGCGGTCGACGACGGGGGCCAGCGGACCGGCCGACTGGCGGGTGCTGTGCGCCTCGCGCATCTGGTGCAGCACCTGGTCCTCGCCGAGGACGGCGCTCTCGAGCCCGCACGCGACGCTGATGAGGTGCCGGGCCGCGTCGACGTCGGCGAGCTGCAGGGCACCGGCCGGCGGTGCCGGGAGGGTGAGCCCGCACGACTCCGCGGCGGCGACGTAGACCTCGACCCGCTGGCAGGTGTGGATGACCGTGACCGCCGGGTGCTCGGCGACGGCCGCGAGCGCCTGGGCGTACGCCTCGCGAGCGGCGGTGGGGACGCGGCGCGCGTGCGCCACGACGGCGACGAGGGTTCCCGCCGCGACCTTGGGGGTCGTCACGTCGGCCGACCGCGTGTCCTGCCGTGCGCCGCGCTGGCGCGGGTGCGTCTCGACCCCGACGAGCGCCAGGATCGCGGCACGGCGGAAGCGACGGTGCCCGCCCGGAGTCGTGTACGTCGGCACGTCTCCGGCGTCGCTCCAGCGACGCAGCGTGGCGGGTGAGACCCCGGTGAGCGCCGCCGCGTCCTGCGCGGTGAGCCACTCGGACGGCGCGTGCGTGTCCGCGTGGGTGCGCTCGTCGCGGCTCTGCGTCGGGGCGGTCATGGCCGGATCCTCTCCGCGACCACGGCGGGCGGCGACGGCGACGGGGCCGGGACGTTCGGATGACCGGGTGCCGGGGTGCCGAGCACCGGACCGGTGTGGCACGTGGCGCAGTAGACCGGCTGGTGGCAGTAGGCGCAGGCCGTGGCTCCGGAGGTCGTGATCGACTTCGCGTGGCTGTAGAGCATCTCGTCGTGCGTCACCTTGATCGCACCGGAGTCGTGGCAGTTCTCGCAGTAGGACTTGCTGTGGCAGGCGCTGCACTGCGTCCCCTTGGGGTCCGTCGTGTTCACCAGGTCCTTGTGGCTGAACACGTAGAGCTTGTCCGCGTGGGTGGCCGGCGGACCGCCGAGCATCACGCTGGCGACCTTCGCCCCGATCTGCGGGAACGTGTGGCACGTCGAGCACGTCGACGGGATCGTCTCTGCGGTGACCTTGCCCGAGACCACCTTGAAGTGGGCCCCGTCGTGGCAGCGGAAGCACCCGGGCGCGCTGCGGTGACCGAGGTTGTCGGGGTAGGTCTGCGCCTGGACCTTCATGTCGGGGGTGGCGAGCAGGCGGTACGTCGTCTTGATGTCGGCGAGCGCCGAGGGCACCGAGGCGGCGAGCTTCGGGTTCGCGATCAGGATGCGCGCGCCGAGCTGGTCGATCGCGGCGTCGGCCGCCTGGTCCGAGGCGTAGTCGCCGTTGAGCACGGCGACGGCGTCGCGCTTGATGAACGGGATCGCGGCGCTGACGCGACCCGCGGCGATGGAGTCGTCGAGCGCCTCGTCCGCGCTCGGGACACCGTGGCCCACCCGGTTGTGGCAGGAGATGCAGTCCATCGTCCGGTTGGTCTGCGTGGTCGTGAGCCGGTCGAAGTCCGGGCCGACGTTGTTCGACGTGCCGATCTCCGACGCGGCGATGAAGCGGACGACCTCGCCGCCCGGGCGCTCGACGGACACCGAGCTGATCGTCTGGTCGTGCTCCTCGTCGGTCGTGTACGACACGTTCTGCGCGATGTGCCAGTGCACGCCGCCGCCCTGCGTCCCCTCACCCATGCCCGAGGGGCGGATGGCCACGGCGACGAGCTCGCGCGTGTTGGCCTTGTCGGTCTGGAAGCGCGGTCGCAGCACGACCTGGACGCTGCCGCCCGCGGCCGTGAGGCGATCGACGGAGTGGCACTCCATGCAGGTGAGCTCGGTCTTGGGCAGGTCGGCGTGGTCGGGCGGCGGGATGGGCTGCGGGAACGTGCCGGTCATCACCTGGATGAGCTGCTTGGTCCCCTTCACCTTCGCGGCGATCCAGCCGCCGACACCGGGCTCGACGTGGCACTCGGCGCACGTGAGGTCCTTGTGCGGAGACATCGCGAACGCCTTGAGCTCGGGATCCATCGTGTGGCACTTGCCGCAGAAGCTCGCGGTCTCGGTGTAGCCCACGACCGTCATGCCGCCGAGCGTCACGATGGAACCCACTCCCGCGACGATCACGAACGCGAGCAGGAAGCCGCGCTTGCTGCGCATCGGCGGGTGCGGGACGTGGGCCAGGGCCGCGCGGGTACGCCGGAAGCGCCGACGCTTCGCGGGTGCTGCCGCCTCGGGCGGGGTACCGGTGTCGTCGGTGACGGGTGTGTCGTCGTCGGTAGTCATCAGCTGATGCCTTGAAGCGCCTGATCCATGTCCTGGGAGCTCATGCTCCCCGTGCGGGCGTCACGCAGGACGCCGGTGCGGTCGATGAAGAAGTGGGCCGGGATCCCGATGACCCGGTAGGCCGAGGCGATGTCGGTCTGCGGGTCGGCGACGGCCGGGTAGGTGAGCCCGATCCGCTGGGCGTAGTCCTTGACCGTCGCGGCGTCCTCGTTGATGAACACCTCGAGGACGACCGCGCCCTGCGCCTTGGCCCGCTCGTAGGCGGCCTGGATGTCCGGCGCCTCGGCCGCGCAGGACGAGCACCAGCTCGCGCCGAAGGTGAGCCAGACCGGGTGGCCCTTGAGCGACTCCAGCGAGATCGGCTTGCCGTCGACCGTGGTCGCGGTGAAACCGGCCGGCACCGTGCCGATCACGGGAGCGGCGGCCTCCTCGCCGACGAGGTTGACGGCGGTCACGCCGTCGACCGACGCGTCGGCCGCGGGACGCTGCAGCAGGAAGGCCGCGCCGGCGACGAGCGCCGCCGTCACTGCCAGGACGAGGACGGTCCCGGCCCTGCTGTCGCGCGTGCGCGAACGCCAGTCCTGCGTGGCGCCGACGGTGCTCTGCGCGTTCATCGTGACCTCCAAGTCACTGCCGAGCGGGATGTCTGGCTCAGGCCCCCGTGGTGCCGCCGTAGCTGTGCAGCCCGCCGAAGAACAGGTTCCCGAAGAAGGTGAGCAGGATGGCGCCGAAGCCGAGCATGAGCAGCCAGGCCGCGCGACGTCCCCGCCAGCCGCGCACGACGCGGGCGTGCAGGTAGGCGCCGTAGATGAGCCAGGTGACGAGCGAGGCCGTCTCCTTGGGGTCCCAGCTCCAGTACGTGCCCCACGCCTGCTCGGCCCAGACCGCGCCGAGGACGATCACCATGGTGAGGAACGGGAAGCCGATGATCACGGAGCGGTAGGAGATCTCCTCGAGGTACGCCGGCTTCGGCAGGTTCGCCCGCCCGCCCTCGGGCTGGATCAGATAGAGGGCGGCCGCGGCCGAGGCCACAGTGAAGGCGCCGTAAGCCACGATCGCGACGGCCACGTGCACGGTGAGGAGCAGGTTGTTCTGCAGGGCCGGCACGAGCGGCAGGGCCGCGTCGCCCACGGTCATGGCGTAGAGGATGAGGGCGGAGGCGATCGGCAGGATCAGCAGGGCCAGGGTCCGCACGTGGTAGCGGTGCTCGAAGTAGACGTACGCCGCGAGTGCACCCCAGGCGAACGCGACCGCGAACTCGTACTGGTTCGCGAAGGGTCCGTGCCCGGTGAGGATCGCGCGGAACACCAGCGACAGGGTGAGGGACAGCAGCGACAGCCAGGTGAAGTAGGTGCCGTAGGCCGCCAGACCCGATCCGCGCTGCGGCGCGTGCCCGACGTGCGTGGTCGCGGGCGGGTCCGCCAGCGCGACGCCACCACGGCCGACGGCCACGGGTGCGTTGACCTCCTGGGCCGAGCGGCGGGAGGCGAACGCCGTGACGTAGGCGCCGAGCGCCAGCAGGATCAGGATCAAGCTGGCTACGAGGAAGAACTGCGACAGCTGGAGCATCGTTCTGCCCTACTTCCGAGTGGTGTCTGCCGGGGACCCGGCGACAGCGATCTGGTGGACGATGGTGAGGAACTGCGACTCGAACGCCAGGTCGCGGCGCAGGATCGAGGCGCACTGCACCTCGGTGCCCGAGTCGGTGCGGTGGACGCGCACCCACACCCGACGGTGCGGGAAGAAGAAGACGAGGACGATGCCGAGGACGAGCATCGTGGAGCCGATCCACACGAGGGCCGCACCGGGGTCGCGCGAGACGATGAGGCCGGTGAAGCGGCGGGTGCGCTCGAAGGTGTAGCTGAGCTCGTCGATGCTCGCCGCCTTGCCCTGCGAGACCACCTCGACGGCGGACGGCGTGTCCGCACCGGACGGGTAGATCTCGAGCTGGACCTGGCCGGCCTTGATCTCGGGGTCGACCTGGCCGGAGGCCGGTGCGATGACGAACACCGTCACGGCCTGCTCGGGCAGCGAGAGCTGGCCGATGCTGTGCCTGCCGTCGTCGGACTGCCACGAGAGCGGGACGCCACCCTCGTACACGACGGCGCCGGAGGCGTCGCGCACGGTCAGGGAGGCGGCGACGCCGAAGAACGACTGGAAGAACGAGATGCCGTCGTAGCGCATGGGCTGGTTGACCCGGACCATGTCGCGCTGCACCTCGACACCGTCCTTGTAGAGCACGAGCTCGCTGGCGTAGTCGGCCGGCGACCCGTCCGCGAAGTACGTGTCGTTGAACGACGCCGCCTCGATCATCAGGTTCGAGCCGTGCTCGACCGCGACCTTCGTGCCGACCGGGACGGTGAACTCGTCGCTCTTGAAGCCGACCACAGTGGTGGTGACGAAGCCGAGCAGGATGACGACGAAGCTGAGGTGGGCGACCACGGTCCCGCACGGTCCCCAGCGGTACCGGTCCGCGTACAGCGTCAGCGTCCCGTTGTCGTCCGTGCCGGTGATGGTGCGGAAGTGGTGGTGCCGGAAGACCTTGCGGACCTTCTCGAGCGCCACGTCGGGCTCGGCGGCGAACGGGATCGAGTCGTGCAGCGACGCGGAGGCGAAGAACGACTCGCCCATCGTGGTGCGCGGGTGGACCGCGTGCTTCCACAGCCGCGGTGCGCGGTTGATCGAGCAGGCGATGATGCTCGTCGCCAGCAGCAGGACGATCCCCTTGAAGACCAGCGACGTGAACACCGTGAACATGCCGAGCATGCTCAGGACGTTCGTCCAGCCGCCGTAGCGCGGGCGCATCGAGTCGAGCCAGGCGGCGTACGCCTCGGGGTCGCTCGCGAGCCCGGCGGGTGCCTGCGGCAGCAGCGTGCCGATCAGCGAGAGCAGCCCCAGACCCAGGATGAGGGCGAGGCCGACCTTCATCGAGATCAGCAGGTGCCACACCCGGCCGAAGACCTCGGTGGGGTGCACGGCCGGCGCGTCGAGGCCGTCGAGGGCGTCGATCCACTCGTCATGACCGGGATCACCGGGGCGGGTGCGGATCGTGTTGCTCATCGGATTCTCCTCACACCCCGAACGCCGGCAGGACACCGGACAGGCGGGCGAACAGGTTCGTGATCATCAGGAAGCCCATGGCCACCAGCAGGACGCCGGTCACGAGGGACACGGCGGCGTGGTGGTTGCGGAACCAGCCGAGCCGGTGGTTGACCTCAGCGGCGCCGAGCGCGACGAGGATGAACGGGAGGCCGAGACCGACGCTGTAGACGAGGAGCAGGACCGTGCCCTGCGCCCAGCTCGCGCTCACGGAGGCCAGGCCGATGATCCCGCCGAGGATGGGACCGACGCAGGGCGTCCATCCGGCGGCGAACACGACACCGAGCAAGGTCGAGCGTCGGTAGCTGGGCCTGGTCGCCGTCATCGTCGTGCCGGGCGGGGTCCGCACGGGCTCGCCCATGACGCGGTTCGCCGGGACGCGCACCTCGCGGTAGAGGACCGAGAGGTTGATGACGCCGGCGACGTGCAGGCCCATCACCACGAGCACCGAGCCGCCGACGATGCGGAGCAGGCCGGCGTAGTCACGCAGCACGTAGCCGACGAGTCCTACTGACGCCCAGAGCGTGACGAACACGAGGGTGAAGCCCAGCACGAACGCGAGACCCTGGCGCAGTGCCACCATGCGCGCCCGCGGCGAGTCCGGCTCGTCGCTCCCGACGAGGTAGCCGACGTAGACCGGGACCAGCGGCAGGCAGCACGGCGACGCGAAGGACACGATCCCCGCGAGGAACGCCACCACGATGCTGAGCCCGGTCATGTCGTCGGCCTCGTCAGCTCGAGCTCGGCGACGGGTTGGCGGACGCGCTGGAGAGGCTGGTCATGTGCGTCGACACCGTCTTGGCGATCTCGCTCGTCGGGTCGATCGCGATGACCTTGTTCCACTCGCTGCGGACCTTGGCCATGTCGGTCGGGGTCTGGCTCAGGTAGAGGAAGCCGAGGTCGTAGTGCGCCTCCTGCTGCTTCGCGTCGATCGACACGACCTTGAGCCACTGCTTCTCCGCGTTGACGGCGTCGCCCTGGTTGTACTGCGCGGCACCGAGGGACAGGAGAGCGGTGATGTTCTTGGGGTCGATCGCGAGGATCTTCTGCTCCCAGTCGGTGGCGGTCGTGTAGTCGCCGGCGCTGAAGTAGGTGTCACCGAGCGCCTGGAGGGACTTGATGTCCTTGGGGTTCGTGCTGATCGCCTGCATGAGCCCGGCGACCTTGGCGGTGTCGAGAGCCGCGGTCGACGTCGACGTCGGCTGGTCGGTGACCTCGCCCGAGATGCCGGGGACCGCGGGCCCGCGGCCCACGAAGTAGACGCCCAGCACGACGGCCGCACCGGCGAGCACCGCACCGAGCGTGACCCAGTGCCGGTTCCAGACGATGGCCGGCTTCGGCGTGCCGTCCGCGGCCGGCGGCTCGGTGGCCGCGGTGAGCACCTCGGCGCCGGTCGGCTCGGCCGCGCGCGCCTCCTGCTCGGGGTCCGAGAGAACCGCGAACGCCTCGTCGAGGTCGGCGATCTGCCGCGTCGCCCACACCCGGGTCTCGGGCGGGGCGGTGCGGAGGAAGTCGACGAGAGCCTCGTAGCGGGTCTCGATCTGCTGGGAGCTGGCCGAGGTCGTGAGACCGAGTCGACCGAGCATCTCCTCGCCTGTGGCGGCGGGTGTCGTGCTCCGCGTCTGCTGGTTCATCGTCTCTCCTGACACACCGCCGCCGGGGTGGGGATGAGGCGGCGCTTGGTTGCCTCCTCCAGTGTCGATTTGAGCGAATTGGAGCAACATCCGTCGGAGGACACCCCTGGGGTAGAAACCCGTCATGGGATGCGACGCCCGAGGCATGTACCCACCTGTACCCCGAGGGGCGCCGCGAGGGGCAGGACGCCGGCGAGCGGACCTCGCGGCCGCTGCTCGTGAGCTCCGGCGACGCAGCCGTGACGCGGAGTCGAGCAGGCGATGCTGGAGCGTCAGCGCTGAGCGGGGACGCCGGTCTTCGCGCGGACGACGCCGAGGATGGACTCGAGGCCGGCCAGGCAGACGTCGGGCACCTCACCGGCTGCCACGGTGTGGCTGACGTCGATGACGGCGGCGTCCGGTGACATGCGTGGCAGCGGGACTGCGCCGTCCGGAGCGCCCCGCTCGATCACCAGCACCAGCGTGCTCGCCCCGACCGCCTCGGACACCGCGTCGACGTCGTCGACCGGGAGGGCGGTGACCTCGACCCCTTCACGTGCCAGGTAGGCCGCGATGCCCTCGCCGAGCAGCGGGTGCTCGTAGAGCACCACCACCGCGCTCGGTGCGCTGCTCATGGCGACCACTCCCGACCGGATCCGGTTCGAACCCTTGCTCGTCACGGTAGTCACGCGACCCGCGGGACTCCATCCCCCGTGTGGCACAACTCACGCGACGATCGGACGCCCCCGGCCTGTACCTCCGGTCGAGGGCGGTCGCGGCCGGACGCTGGACTGGTCAGCTCTCGTGCGGCGGACGCCCGAGGCCCTGCCGGACGATGTAGGCGGCTGCCTGGATCCGGTTGTCCATGTGGAGGCGCTCCAGCGCGTTGTGCACGTGGTTCTTCACGGTGCCCTCCGTGATGTGTAGCTTGCGCCCGATCTCCTTGTTGGACAGGCCCTCTGCGACGAGCTGGAGGATCTCGAGCTCGCGGGGCGTCACGACCGGCTCGTCGGTCTGCCGTGTGGTCGGCGTCCGCGTCGACAGCCCCTCGCGGATCTCGACGAGCAGCCGCCCGGCGATGCGCGGGGACAGGGCCGTCTCGCCGGCCATCACCGACCGGAGCATGTCGTAGAGCTGCTCGGGACGGAGGTCCTTGAGCAGGTAGCCGTGTGCGCCGAACTTGATCGCGTCGTAGAGGTGGTCGTCGTCGTCGGAGACGGTGAGCATGACCACCTTGATGGTGGGGAGCTGCTCGCGGATGAGGCGGGCGGCCTCGACGCCGTTCATGACCGGCATCTCGACGTCCATGACGATCAGGTCGGGTTCGAGCTCGTGGGCGCGCTCGACCGCGACGAGCCCGTTCTCGGCGACACCGACCACGACCATGTCGTCCTGACCGCCGATGAGCTCGGCGATGGCACCGCGGAAGAGCGGCTGGTCGTCGACCAGCATGATCCTGATCGGTTCAGCGGTCATCGAGTGGTGCACCACCGTTCACTTCGACGAGCGGAGTACGCCGTCTGCCCGTCGCGGGGACGACCGCGACGACTCGGGTGCCGGCGCCGGGTTCGGAGTGGATGCTCAGGCTGCCCCCGAGCAACGCCATGCGCTCGCGCATGGTGGACAGACCGTAGCCGTCGTGCCCGCCCTTCACCTTGTCCACGTCGAACCCGTGGCCGTCGTCGGAGACCGTGAACGTCGCGGCCATCCCGTCCTGGCGGACCCGCACGACGACAGCGGTCGCCCCGGAGTGCTTGCGCACGTTGGTCAGCGCCTCCTGCACGACGCGCACGACCTGCGCCTCGACCTCCGGGGACAGGGACACGTCGGAGAGCCCGTCGGCGTCGAGCGTCGCCTCGATGTCGCTCAGCCCGCTGTACTTGGTGACGTAGGTGCGGAGTCCCTCCACGAGCCCGTGGTCGCTCTGGGCCGAGCCGTGGAGCCCGAGGATGGCCTCGCGGACGTCGCGGTAGGCGTCCTGACAGCTGTCGGCGACGAGGGCGAGGTCGTCGGCCACCGAGAGCAGCCCGCCCTCGCGCACGCGGCCGTCGATGGCGCGCAGCCGGAGGTGGGTCGCCCCGAGCACCTGGGCGAGGCTGTCGTGCATCTCCCGCGCGATGCGCTCGCGCTCGGTCAGCACCGCCGCCGCGTGCTCGCTCTCGCGGGCGCGGACGTTGCCCAGCGCGATGGCGGCGATGCTCGCGAGCGCCTCGAGGTAGTCCTTGTCGCGGCGCGCGAACATGCGGTCGGCGCGGCGAGACACCCAGAGGTCGCCGTACGACCCGGCCTCGTCGCGGATCGGGACGGTGAGGGTGGTCTGCCACTCGGCGGAGGAGCGAACCGGGCAGATGGGGTCGTCGCCGTGAGCGTCGTGGAAGCCGTCGGTCCCCGCCGAGATGCAGTTGACGCCGTCGCCGAACGGGCCGTGCGCGTCGGTGAACCCGAGCGGTCCCGGGGCGAGCGCGTTGAGCGTCAGCAGGGCCTCGTCGGTCACGAGCATGCCGCGCGCGTGGTGCACGATCGCGGCGAGGATGTCGGCCGTCGCGTGGCGCTCGGTGACCTGCAGCAGCAGGTCGAACAGCGCGCTGGCCTCCCGCTCGCGGCGCCGCAGGTCGGCCAGCAGCTGGGCGGCCTGCACGGCCGACGCGAGTTGGTGCGCCATCGCCCGCAGGGTCTCGCGAGCGAACCGGTCGAGGTGGTGCGACGCCGGAACCTGCAGGCGCATCCAGCCGACGGACGCCGTGCCGGTCGTGAGGTGCGAGTCGAGGACACGGGTCGCCGAGTCGGTCCCACCGTCCGTGACGAAGGTCCAACGGGTGTCGAGGCTGTCGTCGCGCTGCGGCTCCCCGTCGCCGCCGAACAGCCTGACCGTGAGGCTCACCGCGCCGGTGGCACCGAGGATGATCGGCGCGGCGGCCCGCGTGACGTCGTCGACGTCGAAGTGCCCCTGGACCTCGGTCAGCAACGAGTTCACGGCGGCCAGCTGCTGGTTCTGGCGGACGACCTGGCCGTGCGCCCGTTCGAGGTACAGGAACATGACGTGGGTGAACCCGATCACGGCGAGACCTGAGACCAGCCCCAGGAGCGCGATGACCTGGGTGTGGCGGTCGTCCGGGACGAGCTCGTAGGTGACGTCGAGGAAGCCGAGCACCATGAACGCCACGATGAACAGGATCGGCAGCGCGATCCCGAGCAGCTTCAGCCGCGGAGGCAGCCGCCCTTCGACGTCGCCGAGTGGGACGATCGCGGTTGTCGTCTCGGTCCGCTCGGCCGGGACAGGGTGACCGCTGACCGGTCCTGTCATGGCCATCCACCGCCTCCAGGCGTCCGTGCGTGTCCTGCGCACGATAGCCCGGCGGCGCCGGTTGTCTCGCGCTCCTGGGCGGTGACCTGGCACGCACGAGACGCATCGTGCGCTGGCGCGGGATCGGCTGATGCGGGGTCGGCCGCCCGCGGTCCACGTCAGGATGGGCGCATGGCCATCTCCGCGGTACGCCTCAACCACGCCGTGCTCTACGTGTCCGACATCGACCGGGCCGTCGCCTTCTACACCGACGTGCTCGGCATGGAGGTCGTCGTGCTCGAGCCGCGGATGAGGGCGGCGTTCCTCCGGTTGCCCCGGTCGGGCAACCACCACGACCTCGGGCTGTTCGGGCTCGGCGCCGACGCCCCGCCACGGCGTCCCGGTGTCGGGCTGTACCACCTCGCCTGGCAGGTCGACACGATCGACGACCTCGAGGCGGCACGCCTGGTGCTCGCCGAGGCGGGCGCGTTCGTGGGCGAGTCGAGCCACGGCGCGACCAAGAGCCTCTACGGCGTCGACCCGGACCGCAACGAGTTCGAGGTCATGTGGATGCTGCCGAAGGCCACCTGGGGCGAGCACGAGAACGCCGCGCCCGTCGAGCGCCTGGACCTCGCGGGCGACATCGCCCGGTGGTCCGGCGTCGCGACGGCGGACGAGCTGCGCCCGCTCCCCGCCGAGCCCCGCACGTGACATCGGGTGGGAGCAGGTTCGTCGGCTGATCTGGCCCTTACTGTTCACGGATGTCCGTGACTGACGCCCTCGGGTGGATCGGTGCCGTGGGAGTGCTCCTGGCGTACGGCCTGCTGACGCTGGGTCGGTGGCGCGCCGAATCGCTGCGCTACCAGGTGGCCAACGCCGTGTTCGCCGGTCTGCTCCTCGTCTGGGCCGTCTCGATCAGCGCCTGGCAGTCAGCCCTGCTCAACGGGGTCTGGGGCCTCGTGGGCGTGGTGGGCGTGGTCAAGGCGCTCAGCGCGCCCGCCTCCGCGGTGCCTCCGCCGCACGTAGGGGACTGACCGGCGGGTCACGACTCGGTCGCGGTCGCCCGCTCCGACGCGCTTTCCGGGCGCTGTCGTGCCAGGCTCGGAGCAGCCAGCCTGTCGTGGGCGCTCGGGGCTTCGACGCACTCTTTTCAGCGTGTGTCTCAGCCGCTATTGTGGGAGCGCTCCATCGACGCCTCTCCGAGACCAATTTGTAATCGGTTGCAGAGCGGAAACATGCCTGAAACCCCTTGCTTACGGCGCTGACACGCAGCAAGATGCGAAACGCTTACAAGCCCCGGGATCAGCCACCCGGAACTCTCAATCGGCTCGAGGGAGACAGCATGTCCGTTCCCACCCGTCGTCGTACCGCTGCCATTGTCGGCGGCGTCGCGGCTGCACTGCTGCTCGCTGCCTGTGGCAGCAGCGGCGATTCCGGCTCGTCAACGAGCCCCAGCGCGACCGGCAGCTCGACCGCCAGCGTTGACCCCGCCTGCGCCGACTACGCGAGCTACGGCACGCACGATGGCACCAAGGTCACGATCTTCACCTCGATCCTGCCGCCCGAGCAGCAGAAGTACGAGGCGTCGTGGGTCCAGTTCGAGAAGTGCACCGGCATCGACGTTGTGTACGAAGCGAGCGACCAGTTCGAGGCCCAGCTCCCGACGCGTATCGCCGGCGGCAACGCTCCGGACATCGCGTTCATCCCGCAGCCCGGCCTGCTCCAGAAGCTCGTGTCGAAGGGCGGCCCCGTGGCCGCGCCGCAGAGTGTCGCGGACAACGTCGCGAAGTTCTGGACCCCGGCGTGGAAGACCTACGGCGAAGTGGACGGCACCTTCTACGCCGCCCCGCTGAGCGCCAACATGAAGTCGTTCGTGTGGTACTCGCCGCAGACCTTCAAGACCAAGGGCTACACCATCCCCACGACGTGGGACGAGCTCTTCGCACTGTCCGACAAGATGGCCGCTGACGGCATGAAGCCGTGGTGCGGTGGCATCGAGTCCGGTGGCGCCACCGGGTGGCTCGCCACCGACTGGCTGGAGCAGATCGTGCTCCGCACCCAGGGCGGCGACGTCTACGACCAGTGGGTGAGCCACGCGGTGAAGTTCGACTCGCCGCAGATCACCGAGGCGATGGACACCGTCGCCGGCTGGATGAAGAACGACAAGTACGTCAACGCCGGTATCGGTGACGTGAAGACGATCGCCACCACCGCGTTCCAGGAGGGTGGCAAGCCGATCCTCGTCAGCCAGGGCGCCAAGTGCGGCATGTACCAGCAGGCCTCGTTCTACGCGGCCCAGTGGGACACGTTCCAGAAGGGCGCCAAGGTCGCCGAGGACGGTGACGCCTACGCGTTCTACCTGCCCGGAATCAAGGCCGACGTCACCACCCCGATCGTCGGCGGCGGCGAGTTCGTCACCGCGTTCGCCGACCGTGCCGAGGTCCAGGCCTTCCAGACCTACCTCGCGTCGGACACCTTCGCCACCCTCAAGGTGGAGCAGGGCGGCTGGGTCTCGGCCAACAACGGTGTCCCGGCCACGGCCTACAAGGACACCATCTCGACGCTGGCCGCGAAGTACCTCACCGACCCCGCGTCGACCTTCCGCTTCGACGCTTCCGACCTCATGCCGGCTGCTGTCGGTGCGGGTGCGGAGTGGAAGCAGATGACCGCGTGGTTCGGCGAGGGCAAGCCCACGCAGGAAGTCCTCGCAGCGATCGACGCTGCCTGGCCTGCGAGCTGATCACGCACGAACGTCACGCCTGACGTGACGAAGTGACACCGGCCGGGGCTCGGGAGGAGTAGACACTCTCCCGGGCCCCGGTCCGCTTACCCCGGGTGGCTCAGGCCACCGCTCCGCACACACCCAGTCGACGAGAGGGTGATCGACAGGATGAACTACGCCTCCAAGCTGACGTTGATGGTCAGCGTGGTCCTGGTCTTCTTCGGCGTTCTGCTCATCGTGCTGTTCCTTGCCGGCAAGACGCGTGGCAAGGTCCAGACGCCGCTGGCCAGGCTGATCTTCCTCGGCCCGGCGATCCTGCTGCTGTTCATCGGTCTGGTCATCCCGGCCATCGCGACGTTCATCGCGAGCTTCAAGGACCCCGACAGCAAGAAGACGGTGGGCCTGGCGAACTACGAGTGGATCTTCGGTACGCCGGACAACCGCCAGTTCCTCATCAACACGGCGCTGTGGATCATCGTCACGCCGCTCTTTTCCACCCTGCTCGGACTCACGCTCGCGCTGCTCATGGACCGGATGAAGCGCGAGTCGCTGCCCAAGTCGCTCATCTTCATGCCGATGGCCATCTCGTTCGTCGGCGCCTCGATCATCTGGGGCCTGGTCTACGAGTTCCGTCAGCCGGGCGACAACCAGGTCGGCCTGCTCAGCGCTGTCGTCAGCCTGTTCGGGGTCGATCCGCCGAACTGGCTGCTGTGGCAGCCGTGGAACAACTTCCTCCTCATGGTCATCATGATCTGGATCCAGACCGGCTTCGCGATGGTCGTGCTCTCGGCCGCCATCAAGGCCATCCCGGCCGACGTGACCGAGGCGGCCATGCTCGACGGCGCCTCCGGCTGGAAGCTGTTCTCGAAGGTGACGGTGCCCATGATCCGCGGCACGCTCGTCGTGGTGCTCACCACGATCGCGATCGGGGTCCTGAAGGTCTTCGACATCGTCCGCACGATGACGAACGGAAACTTCGGCACCCAGGTCATCGCCAACGAGATGTACGCCCAGTCGTTCGTGCAGTTCGACGCGGGTCGCGGCTCGGCCCTCGCGGTCGTGCTGTTCGTGGCCGTCATCCCGCTGGTCATCTACAACATCGTCCAGCTTCGGAAGGAGCAGTCGATCCGATGAGCGTCGAAGCCCACATGGTCGTACCGATCCCCGAAGCCGCGCCCGCAGACCACGGCGGCATGTCGTCGGCGCTGCGTCGCAACCTGTCGAGTCCCTGGGCCACGGGCACGGTCATCGTGCTCACCATCCTCTGGACCATCCCCACCCTCGGCCTGCTGATCACGTCGCTGCGGCCCTCCGACCTCGCGAGCTCGACCGGGTGGTGGACGGTCGTCACCAACCCCGTCTTCACGCTGTCGAACTACAGCGAGGTGCTCACCGGTGGCGACACCATCCCCGGTGGTATCACGCCGTACTTCATCAACTCGTTCGTCATCTCGATCCCGGCCGCGCTCATCCCCACGACGCTCGCGCTCATGGCGGCCTACGCCCTGGCGTGGATCCCGTTCCGGGCCAGCAACGCCGTGTTCCTGCTGATCTTCGCGCTGCAGGTCGTGCCGCTGCAGATGGCGCTGCTCCCGCTGCTCACCCTGTTCAACAAGGGCTGGGGCATCGGCAGCGTGACCATCATCCCAGCGCTCAGTCCGGGTGATGCGAGCTTCATCCCGGTCTGGCTCGCGCACACGATGTTCGCGCTCCCGCTGGCGATCTTCCTGCTCCACAACTTCATCGCCCAGCTCCCGAAGGACCTCTTCGAGGCCGCTCGGGTCGACGGTGCCAGCCACTTCCTGATCTTCCGCAGGATCGTGCTGCCGCTCTCGGTGCCGGCGCTCGCGTCGTTCATGATCTTCCAGTTCCTCTGGGTCTGGAACGACCTGCTCGTCGCGTTGACGTTCGCCGGTGGCACCGTCGACGTCGCACCCATCACGGTGTACCTGTCGAACATCAAGGGCACCTACGGATCGCAGCTGCACCTCATCACCGCCGGTGCGTTCATCGCGATCATCGTGCCGCTGTGCGTGTTCTTCGCGCTCCAGCGGTTCTTCGTCCGCGGACTGCTCGCCGGATCCGTCAAGGGCTGATCCAGCCGCTCGCTCCACGGCCCGTCCACCTCGCGGTGGGCGGGCCGTGTGGCGTCTCAGGAGGCTGTCGGCGAGGGGGACGACGAGGGAGCCGGCGAGCCGAGCGGCCGGGTGGGGTAGCCGGTGTCGAAGTGCATGTAGTCGGCGACGTCGATGTCCTGCCAGATCCAGCCCTCGTCGGCGAAGACGGTCCACACGACGCTGCCCTCGGTGATCACGCCCGGCCCGACGCGAGTCTCGCCGAACACGTCGGTGGGGCTCCAGCACTCGCAGCGCGGGTCCATCCACGGGTTCTGCACCGGGTTGATGTCGATCGCTCGACCGTTGGCGTGCGGGGACTTGAGCGCGGGGGCGTTGGCCTGGGCAGCGTTGCGGCAGTTGAACGCGGCCGTGTTGTTGTCCGCCATGCTCTTCTCGTTGTCGCCGGCGTACTCCTCGAGCGGGCGCATCTGCTTGATGGGGTAGCCGGCCTCGAACAGCTCGGTGAAGATCCGCGCCACGCTGCGCGCGACGTCGGCGTTGACGACGAGCACACCGCGCCGCACCTCACCCTCGAACGTGCGGTGGTTGACCTCCACCCGGCGCAGGTCGGCCTGGGTCATCGGGCAGCCCTTGCGGGCCATCCCCGCGGCCACGATCCGGGCCCACTGCGCGTCGCCGACCCGCGCGACGACGGCGTCGGCCGAGCCGGAGGCGTCCGGGGTGGCGCCGTCGCTGGGACCGGAGCTGCTCGGGGTCGGTGACTCGGTGGTGGGGGTGGGCGAGACCGAGGAGGCCGAGGGCGAGGGGGACGACGGGGGCGGGGTGGTGGGTCCCGGCGCCGGCGTGGAGCAGCCGGCCACCAGGAGGAGCGAGGCGAGCACGGCAAGGCGTGCGGTCGCTGTCACCCCGCGCTGGACCATGGCCTCAGGCTACGTCGCGACGTCGCCCCGGGCACGACCGCGACCGGTGACCACGATCACGCCGGCGGCGCCGTCCCCCGTCGGGGCGCGCTGCTCCGCTGGCCGACGCTCGCGTGGTCGAGGAGAGCTCAGCTGGTCTTGCCGCGCCCGGTGAGCGCGACGACGCCCGCGACGCCGGCCACTCCCACGAGCAGCTGGAGGGCGTGGCGGATCCAGTCGATGCCACCCGTCTCCTTGACGCCGATGAGCGAGGCGAGCCAGTCGCCCACGACCATGCCGACGATGCCGACGACGACCGTCAGCCAGATGGGGATGCTCTGCCGGCCGGGCATCATCAGCCGAGCCAGACCGCCGATGATCGCGCCGCCGATGATCGCCCAGAGGATGCTGGCGAGTGACATGGATCAAGCCTTCCGACCGGGGGTCACGAGCTGTCGGTGCCAGTGAACCAGTCCCGCTCGCCCTCCGTGCCCCGTTCCACCACGCCCCGACAGCGTCCCCTGAGGGGCGATCAAGGTAGTTCAGCTGCAGGATCCGACCCGCAACTCGCGATCTTGGGCCCGACGGCGGGCTGGGACTCGCCGTGGTCGGCCTCGGGTGACCGGCTACGAGACGGGGACGAGCCGGAACATCCTCGGCACCAGGCCCTCGCGCCTGCCGAGGTAGTCGGCGTAGCCGGGGTAGATCGCGACGAAGGCGGGGAACAGCCGCTCCCAGGTGGCCGGATCGACGAGCTCGGCCCGCACCTGCAGGTGCACCGAGCCGATCTCGACACGCGGAGTCGGGACGGGCCAGCAGGTTCGCCGTCCACCCCGGGTGCTTGGGCTGCCCGAAGTTGGTTCCGAGGACCACGAGGTCCACCCCGTCGCGGACGTAGAGCAGCGGTGAGGTGCGTGGCTGCCCGCTGCGCGCGCCGACGGTGTGCAGGACGAGGACCGGGAGACCGTAGAGCCGGGCGGTGAGGCGGCCTTCGCGTACCCGGGTGAGGGTGGTGTCGATCGTGGGGCCGATCCGCGCGTAGAGCGCGGAGAACGCGCGCGTGCGCCCGAGGCGGCGCATCACGCGGGTGAGCGGCCCCGAGTGCACGAGCGCCTCGTGCGCGGCGACCCGGTCGAGCTTCCGCCGTAGCGCCGCGGCCGCCGCCTCTGCTGCCGCCGCCGCGGACCCGCCGTTGTCGCTCACCGAACCTGCACCGTCGCCGACCATCCCCGGAGGCTAACCGCTCCGCCCCTCCGCCTCCTCGACCTCGCCTTACCCCCGAACTGGTCGCTTCCGGCGCCTGGTAGCGACCATGTCGGGAGTAAGGCGGGGGGCCGGCGTCGGGGGCGCTCGAGGAATCTTCTGCCGGGTTGTCGATTTCGCGAGAGCCTGAGCGTCGAATGGGTGCGGGGACAACCACGAGGCAGCCTGGAGGCCACCATGACCACCCGATACATGTTCCTTCTGTACAGCGACGAGTCGAGCATGGCCGACGCCACGCCCGAGCAGTGGGCCGAGATGCTCACGGCGCACCGTACGTGGATGGCCTCCGTCGAGGCCGGCGGCGCCAAGATCGAGGGCGGCGACCCGCTGGCGCCCTCCACGACGGCGACGACGATCCGCAAGGCGAGCGGTACGCCGGTGGTCACCGACGGTCCGTTCGTCGAGACGAAGGAAGCGCTCGGCGGCTACTACATCCTGTCGTGCGACGACCTCGACCAGGCGCTCTCGTTCGCGCACACCTGCCCGATCGACAACGTCGAGGTGCGGCCGCTCGTCGAGACCGGCTGAGTCAGCCCGACATGCCCGGCTCCGAGGTCATCTCGGCCGTCGAGCAGGCGCACCGCACCGAGTGGGGCCTCGTCCTCGCCTCGGTCGCGCGCCTGCTCGACGGTGACCTCGCGACGGCCGAGGAGTGCACGCAGGAGGCGTTCGTCGCCGCGCTGCAGACGTGGGGGGAGCGCGGGATCCCGCAGCGTCCGGGCGCGTGGCTGACGACGGCGGCCCGCAACCGCGCGGTCGACCGGATCAGGCGCGAGGCGCGGCTGCGTGCCCGATATCCCGACCTGCTGCTCGACGACGTCGACGCCGACGCCGACCCGGGGAAGGCGATGGAGGCGGACGACGTGGTGGACGACGACAGGCTGCGGCTCGTGTTCACCTGCTGCCACCCGGCCCTGTCACCCGAGGCGCGGGTCGCGTTGACCCTGCGGATGGTGTGCGGGCTCACCACGGACGAGATCGCCCGCGCGTTCCTCGTGTCCGAGCCGACGATGGCCGCGCGCATCACCCGCTCGAAGAAGAAGATCACCGCGGCGGCGATCCCCTACCGCGTGCCTCGGACGGAGGACCTTCCCGAGCGCCTCGACGCCGTGCTGACGGTGATCCACCTCGTCTTCACCGCAGGTCACGTGACCGGCGGCCCCCACCTCGTGCGCGACCGACCTCGTCGAGCGGGCGCTGGACCTCGCGCGCGTCCTGGCCGTGCTCATGCCGACCGAGTCGGAGGTGCTCGCGCTCCTCGCGCTGCTCGAGCTCACCGACGCCCGGCGGCTCGCGCGGACCGACGACGAGGGCCGCCTGGTCGTCCTCGAGGAGCAGGACCGGTCGCTGTGGGATCGGGCCGCGCTCGCGCGCGGTGAGGCGCTGCTCGACCGCGCCACGCTCCTCACCGGCCCGGGTCGGCCCCCCGGACGGTTCCTGCTCCAGGCCGCCATCGCCGGCGTGCACGGCGAGGCGAGCACGTTCGAGCAGACCGACTGGTGGGGCATCGTCGCGCTCTACGAGCGGCTCCTCGAGGTCTGGCCGAACCCCGTCGTGGAGGTCAACCGCGCGGTGGCGGTGGCGTTCGCGTCCGGCCTCGAGCGAGGGCTCGCCGAGCTCGACCGGCTCGGGACCGAGCCCGAGCTCGTCGCGTGGCACTACCTCCCGGCGGCGCGCGCCGACCTGCTCCGACGGCTCGGGCGTGACGACGAGGCACGCGAGGCGTACGCGGCTGCCCTGGCGCTCGTGCCCGACGGACCCGAGCGCGACTACCTCGAGCGCCGCCTCGCCGAGGTCGGGACGGGCTGAGCCCTGACTCGGGGGCGGACCGTGACGCCTCGGCGCGCCAGCCCCTGGTCAGCATCGTGCTCGTGGCTTCGCAGCGTGTGCTCGGCCCGATCCACGCCGGCGCGGCCCCGGGGTGGAGACCGGCCGGCGGGGCTCAGCGGAGGGCGAGGCCGCGCTGGCCGAGCGCGCGAGCCAGCGCCTGCTGGAACGCGACGACGCTGCCCGCGAGCGGCTCGATGTCGCGCGGCGTCAGGACGAGCTCGAGCTTCCCGCCGACCTCCGCGAGCACCACGGGCGCGGTGTCCCGCGAGGGCACCGCGGCCCGCAGGCGACCTGTGACGTCCGAGACGTGGACCAGGTCGAACGGCACGGGGATCGTGGCCGTGAGGCGGTCCCACGTGGCCTTGCGCCGTGCTGCGGACCGGTGGGCGTCGGGGAGGTCGCGGTGGCCGCGTCCCACCATCCGGCCCAGGGTGTAGGCGATCCTGCCGAGCGGTCCGGTGGGTGCGCGGTAGACGCCGACGAGCCGGGTGACGCGTCGGGTGCGCGGACCGCTCGCGGGCCAGCTGATCCGGCCCTGCTGGCGCAGCCCGACCGCGTGCTCGACGAGGGCGAGGAACACCCCGGGGGCGATGGCCGAGCCCTCCCGGCGTACGGCGCGACCGGTGACGGCGAGCGGACGGTCGCACCTCGCCCAGCTCGGCCGGCCGCTGCGGTCCCAGGCGCCGGAACCGACGCGGTGCCAGCGCTCGTCGCCGTCGTGCTCCTGGCTCGAGAGCATGAGCCCGACGAGCGTGCGGCTGTCGTCCTCGTCGCGGCCGATGATGATCACCGGCCGGTCCTTGCCCTGTGCGGGGTCCTCCTCGAACGGCACCCAGGCCCAGACGACCTCGCCGGGATCCGGCTCGCCGTCGTGGTTCGGGGCGTACTCCGGGTGCACCGTGCCCCGGAAGTCCCAGGCACCCCCGCGCTCGGGTCTCTGCTCGCTCACGCCGGCGAGCCTAGGGCTGGGTCCGGAGCATCCGGACGCGGCCGCGCCGTGGCACCGGGTCGGGTGCGACCGCGCTGAGGGCGACCCCGGATGCCTGACGCCGGGACGCCGGGACCGGGCGACGCCGTAGCCCGACCCCGTCGGTGCCCTCGCCGGGCGGCTCACGGACGACCCGACGGCCCGGATCGTCCGGTGGGCGGACGTCGGCGGAACTCGGACGCGTGAGCCACGTCTCGTCGTGTCGCGCAGGGGCTCGGCGACCCATCGGGCATCCTGGGAAAAGGTGCGGGCCCCTCGATGTATGAGATCGAGGGGCCCGCTCACACGTGTCGCCTCCCCGGCGGCCGGGTTGCCCCTGCCCCACGGTCGGGCTCGCGTGCGGTGCCGCGTGATCGCCGGTCCCCGCGCCCGCCCCGGTCTCCCGGTGCGGTCTCGGTGCCGGAGTTGCCTCCGACCGGATCGTTGTTCACATCAGCGTCCGCCGGTCGCGCTCGATGGACGCCGTCGGCGCCCGGTCTCCCGGAGCGCCGCCGCCGGAGTTGCCTCCGATGGCCCACCGATCGTTCTCGGCGTGACCGAGCCTTTCCGACGAACCTCGCCGCGACCCTCGGTTGCCCGGTGCCCGCGCCGCCGGAGTTGCCTCCGATCGGTCCGCCCGTCGTGCTCGGCGTGTGCGTAGTTCTAGTCCTGTACGGGCAAGGGGCACAAGGGGTTTCGGAGAAGTTTCCGGAGCAGTTTCTGCGCCCACAGGATGTGCACAGCTTGTCCCCGGTCGCCGGGTCGTCGTCCCCAGGTTGTCCCCAGCTCCATGCACAGTCGATGGGGACTATATGAAGACTTCTTCATGTGCGAAGATAGCGACCCATCCGGTGAAGGAGGGTCCCGTCGTGCCCGTTCCGCTGTACCAGGCCAAGGCCGAGTTCTTCCGCACGCTCGGGCACCCCGCCCGGATCCGGATCCTGGAGCTGCTCACCGAGCGCGACCACGCCGTGCACGAGCTCCTCGGCGCGATCGAGATCGCCCCGAGCAACCTCTCCCAGCAGCTCGCCGTCCTGCGGCGGGCCGGACTCGTCGTCCAGAGCCGCGACGGCGGCGCCGTCGTCTACTCGGTGAGCGTCCCCGAGGTCCGCGACCTCCTCCTCGCCGCGCGCGCGATCCTGCGGGAGCTCATCGACGACCAGGACCAGCTCAAGCGCGACCTCCGGCCGGCCGCGCGGGCGGCCCGCCGATGAGCTCGGTCGTCACCGACGTCGGCCGTCGCGTCGGCGCGCTGCTGCCGGGCCGTGCCGAGCTGCGCACGATGCGTCGCGATCCCAAGCGCGACGTGATCGCCGGGATCACCGTGGCCGTCGTCGCGCTGCCGCTGGCCCTGGCGTTCGGCATCACCTCCGGCCTCGGGGCCGGGGCGGGCCTGGTCACCGCCGTGATCGCGGGCACCGTCGCCGCGCTGTTCGGCGGGAGCAACCTGCAGGTGTCCGGGCCCACGGGTGCGATGACCGTCGTGCTCGTGCCGATCGTGGCGCAGTTCGGCGCCTCGGCCGTCCTCGTCGTCGGACTGCTGTCCGGCCTGATCCTGCTGGGGCTCGCCTACTCGGGGGCCGGGCGCTACATGCGCTACATCCCGCTCCCGGTCGTGGAGGGGTTCACGATCGGCATCGCGCTCGTCATCGCGCTGCAGCAGGTGCCGGCCGCGCTGGGCGTGCCGTCGGAGGGCGAGAAGGTGCTGGCCATCGCGTTCGGCGCCGTGCGCGAGTGGGTGGCGGACCCGCAGTGGGCGGAGCCGTTGATCGCCGGGCTCGTGGCGGCGGCGATGCTGCTGGCCGTGCGGTTCCGACCGTCGTGGCCGGTGTCGCTGCCCGCGGTCGTCGTGGCAGCACTGGTCGTGAACTACGTGCACCTCGACGTGCCCGTGATCGGGGCGATCCCGGTGGGGCTGCCGGCGCCGTCGCTCCCGCCCGTCGCGTGGTCGTCGCTGACGAGCCTGCTCGTGCCGGCGGTGGCTGTTGCGGCGCTCGGCGCCCTGGAGAGCCTGCTCTCGGCGACCGTCGCCGACGGCATGAGCGTCGGCGAGCGCCACGACCCGGACAAGGAGCTGTTCGGCCAGGGGCTCGCGAACCTCGTCGTGCCGTTCTTCGGCGGCATCCCCGCCACGGCCGCGATCGCGCGTACGGCCGTCAACGTCCGCTCCGGCGCGCGCTCACGCCTCGCCGCGATCGTGCACGCGCTCGTGCTGCTCGTCGTGGTGCTCCTGCTCGCGTCCGCCGTGGGGAAGATCCCGCTCGCCGCGCTCGCCGGGGTGCTGCTCGCGACCGCGTTCCTCATGGTCGAGGTGTCGAGCGTGCGCGCGCTGCTGCGGTCGACCCGCGGCGACGCCGTCGTGCTCGTGCTCACCGCGGTGGCCACGATCGTGTTCGACCTCGTCACCGCGGTGATCCTCGGGCTGGTGGTGGCCGGCTTCTTCGCGCTGCAGCAGGTCGCGCGGTCGGCGCACATGGACGAGATGGAGCTCGGCGGCGACGCCGGGGACCACGAGGCCGAGGAGGTCTCGCTGCGGGCGGACCACATCGTGGCGTACCGCCTCGAGGGATCGCTGTTCTTCGGTGCCGCGCACTCGTTCCTGCTCGAGCTGTCCGAGGTGTCGGACGTGCGCGTCGTCGTGCTCCGCATGTCGCGCGTCGCGGTGCTCGACGCCACCGGCGCCTCGGTGCTCGCGGACACGATCGCGCGGCTCGAGGCGCGGCAGATCACGGTGCTGCTGTCCGGCGTACGGCGTGACCACGAGCAGGTGCTGACGCGGCTCGGCGTCTTCGACGAGCTCGCGCACGAGCGGCACGTGTTCGCCTCGACGCCCGAGGCGATCGCGCACGCCCGTGTCCACGCGCGCCGGGAGCGGCACACCCCAGCCCCACCCCGCGAGTAACAGTCCAGATGCACGTGAAACCGGGCGGTTTCGCGTGCATCTGGACTGTTACTCGGATGGTCGCTGCTGGAGGTGCAACCCGGTGCGGCCGTGGGGTTGGCTGGTGGCGTCGTCGTGCGCAGCCTGGAGGAATCGTGAGCCTGGACCGGCCGGTCGCCGTGAACCCGTACCACTACCTGCCGCAGGTGCCCGCCTTCGTGGTCACGAGCGACGACGTCGTCGGCGGTGCCGAGATCGCGCTCGAGCACGTCCACACCTCGGCCGGCGGCGCGAACCGGTCGCCGCACCTCGCGTGGTCCGGCTTCCCGCCGGGCACCGCCAGCTTCGTCGTGACGTGCTTCGACCCGGATGCGCCGACGCCGTCGGGCTTCTGGCACTGGGTGGTCGTGGACCTACCGGCGCGGGTCACCTCGCTCGCCACCGGCGCGGGCGAGTCGGACTCGACGCTGCCCGGCGGCTTTCACGTGCGGTCGGACATGGGGACGGCGGCGTACGGCGGGTGCGCTCCGCCGCAGGGCGACCAGCCGCACCGCTACTTCTTCGTCGTGCACGCGGTCGACGTCCCGACACTCGGCGTCGACGCCTCGGCGTCCCCGGCCGTGGTCAGCTTTCACCTCGCCTTCCACACCCTCGGCCGAGCGATCATCGCCCCGACGTACGCCTACTGACCCGGCTCCCGGCTCCACCCCCTCTCTCGAGTTACTGCCGGAAACCCCGGTTTCGAGCCTCCGAAATGGGGGTTTCGGGCAGTAACTCGAGACGACCGGGTCAGGTGCGGGCGTCCGCGAGGCGGGCTTCGGCGTGCAGGCGAGCGGTGTGGTGGTCGAGCGTCGCGGAGGCGGCGAGTCGTACGTCGGTGGGAACGGCGACGCCGCCGTAGAGGCATCGCTCCACCACGTCGAGGGCGGCGAGCAGGTCCTCGTGCTGCGCGTCGGTGTACGGCGGGGTCTCGTGCGGCGGCTCGTGGCTCGCGAGGCGGCGGCGTACCTCGTCGAGGCCGTCGCCGGGCCGGAGCGGCTGGCCCGCGACGCCGACCGCCGAGCACAGCCGGGCGAACGCGGCCAGCGGCTCCGCCTGCGCAGCCGACCGCCCCGAGCCGACGCCGGTCCGCGCGCGGGAACGCCGCCGCCGCCACGACACAGCGCCGAGCGCGACCCCGGCGCCGAGCACCACCGCGAGAGCGAGCACGCGCCGCGACGAGTCCGAGGCGAACCACGACGTGAGCGTGGCGCTGGCCCGGCCCCACCACGAGTCACCCGATCCCGAGAGCTGGGCACCGCGGGTCGGGTCCGAGGTCACCCAGCCGTGCCCCGGCACCCACACCTCGACCCACGCGTGCGCGTCCGAGCCGCGCCCGACCGCCCAGCCGTCGACGGGCTCGGTCGTGATCGAGTACCCGGTCGCCATCCGCGCGGGGATCCCGGCGCTGCGCAGCAGCACGACCTCGGCCGCGGCGAAGTGCTGGCAGAACCCCTCGAGCGACTCGAAGAGCAGGAAGTCGACCGCGTCCTGGCCGTCGGCGGGCACGGGCGCGTCGAGGCGGTAGCGCACGTTCTCGCGCAGCCACGACTCCACCGCCCTGGCGGCCGCCACGCGGTCGGTGCGGCCGGCTCCTGCGGTGAGCTGCTCGGCGAGCGCGCGCGTGCGCGGCGTCGTCTCCGCCGGGACGTCGGTCCACAGCGCCTCCGGCCGGTCCGCGCCCGCACCGCTGCTCGTGAGCGTGTCGAGCTCGGTGCGCACGCTGGAGGTCACGACGTACGGCGTGGGCCGCGGCTCCTCGATCGCGAAGGAGCCGGGGGCGTAGCCGTAGACCCGGCTCAGGCCGGACAGCGAGACGGCGGTCCCGGGCGCCAGGACGGACTGCTCGAGCCACGACTCGGGATAGACCTCGTACGCCGCGGCGCTGCCCGCAGCGGCCGCCCGGAGTCGGCCGGGTCCGCGGGCAGCCGGATCGCACCGGAGGCATCCGGCTCGAGCACCTCGCCGGTCTCCCGGGTCGTGACCCAGAAGCCGCGTGTCCCCGTGTCGAGCGTCGTCGCGCGCCACAGCGTCGGACCTCCGGCGGCGACCCGGAACACCGGCTGGTCGGGCAGGGTCCCGCGTGCGCCGAGGTCGAGCGCACCGCCGGTGAAGTCGGGTGGCGCGCTGCGCGGGCCGAGGGACGCTCCGCCCTGGCCGGCCACCGGCGCGGAGCCGAGCGGCAGGACGAGGAACGCGACGACCGCGGAGACGAGCACCGCCACCACGGTCGGCACGAGTGCGCGGTCGCGATGCACGCCCTCGGGGTTGAGCGTGGCGTGCGTGCCCTCGACCATCAGCTCCTGGGCCGCCACCGAGCGGCCCACGAGCATCGCTGCCCACGCCGCGAGCAGCGGGAGGAGGACGGCCGGGCCGGGCATGAGACCGGCTGCCGCCACGGCGAGGACGGGACCGAGCGCCAGGCCCACCACCACGTCGCGCCGGGACTTCTGCCCGAACGACTGAGCGACGGCGAGCCAGCCGAGCGCGGGCGCCAGGGTGCTGCCGAGGTCGTCGCCCGAGAGGTCGGACACCACCGGCGCGAGCGCGAGCACCACTGCGGCGGCGCTCGCGAGCTGACGCGCCACGCGGGCCGGGCCGTCCGCGGGCAGCCACACCCACGACGCGGTGGACGCCGCGAGAGCGAGGGCCACGACGACGGTCAACGCACCCGACGCCAGACCCGTCACGAACAGGCCGAGCATCCCGGCGACGACGGACACGGATGCGGCGACGCGAAGGGCCGGCTCGATCGCCGCCACCGTCGTCGCCGCGGCCGGCACCGGCGGGGGATCGGTCGAGACGACGAGGTCGAGCACGTCGACGTCGGTCTCGGCGAGCTCCTCGGAGAGCGCGGTGATCCAGGCTGCGGGCAGCGGTGTGTTGCGTGCGACGACGACCCGACCGCCGCGGCCGGCGGCGGCCACCGCCGCCGCGATCGTCGCGCGAGAGGGCAGCGGCACGGCGTCCGGCAGTGCGGCGCACCACAGCTGCGCCGTGTCCGGACCGGACGTGCCGTCCGCGACGATGACGCCCTCGGCCACCAGCACGACCGAGACGTCGTCGCGCGCGGCGCTCCGCGCGATCCCGCAGACCCGCGAGAGCAGCGCGTCGAAGCCGGGCGCTCCCGGCGTACCGGCGAGGAGCACCACGACGGCGGTGTCACGCGGTGTCTCCCGCTCGACCACGATCGGCGTGCCGCGCCGGACCGTCGAGCGCCAGTGGACGGACGACCCGTCGCCCGGGTGCCAGGCCCGGAGCCCGTGGACGTCGACGCCGGACCGCTCGACCCGGCGGCGGGCGCCGTCGCCGTCGGTGTCCGAGGCGGTGCGCGGCGGAACGCGTGCGGCGTCCGGGTGCGGCACCACGACGCGCGAGAGAGCCATCGGCGAGCGGTTGTCGACCCGGCTGAGCCCGAACGGCCCGAGCGCGCTGGCGTGCAGGAGCAGGGCGTCGAACATCCCGCGCCGCGCCCCGCGCACGGTGATGTCGGTCCCGTGGTCGGCACCCGCGGGGCCAGACCCCACGGCCAGGACGACGTGATCGGCGCCCTGCGGCGCGAGGCAGAGCTGGTGGGTGGGGCCGGCCTTGTCGTGGTGCACGCTCACGTGGAACGTGGAGGCGCGGCCGGTGGTCTCGGTGCGCGGGCGGCGCACGCGGACGGTGATGTGGTCGAGCCGGGGAGCGGCGACGTAGCTCGCGGCCACGCTGGTGAAGCAGAGCAGCGCGACGACGAACAGCCATGAGTTGCCGCGCAGCGAACCCAGCAGGGCGAGGAGCGTGGCGACCACGACGAACACCACGCCGGAGCGGGTGACCGATCGCCGCGGTCCGGCGCCGTACGACGTCACGGCCGTCGCCTCAGCGCGCCAGCGGGACCGGTGTGCGCGCGAGGATCTCGCCGATCGCGGTGTCGGCGTCCTGGGTCGACGCGGAGACGCGGTGCCCGAGCGCCGCGACGGCGAGCGACTGGAGGTCCTCCGGCACGACGTACCTCCGGCCGCCGAGCACGGCCCAGGCCTGCGCGCTGCGGACGAACGAGATGGCGGCACGGGCGCTGGCGCCGTGCTGGATGCGGGGATGGCCGCGCGTGGCGCGCACGAGGGCGAGCGCGTACGCCGCGACCGCGGGCTCGACGTGCACCGAGCGCACCTCGCCGCGCGCGGCGTGCCATGTGGTGACGTCGACCGCCGCGCCGAGGTCGGTGACCGTCGCGTGGTGGACCTGGTCGCGGAGCACCTGCAGCTCGTGCTGCTCGCTGAGCGGCTGCAGCGTCACGCGCAGCGCGAAGCGGTCGAGCTGGCCCTCGGGCAGCGGGTACGTGCCGTGCTGCTCGAGCGGGTTCTGCGTCGCGATGACGACGAACGGCTGCGGCAGCGGGCGGGTCACGCCGTCGACGGTGACGGCGCCCTCCTCCATCGCCTCGAGCAGCGCGGCCTGGGTGCGCGGTGGCGTGCGGTTGAGCTCGTCGACGAGCAGGACGTGGGTGAACGCCGGTCCCGGGATGAACGAGAAGCCCTGGTGCGCGTGGCTCCAGACCGACGAGCCGGTCACGTCGGCCGGCAGGAGGTCGGGGGCGCCCTGCACGCGGCGGAAGTCCGCGGCGACGGACCGGGCGAAGGCCTGGGCGAGAGTCGTCTTCCCGCTCCCGGGCGTGTCCTCGATGAGCACGTGCCCGCCGGACAGGAACGCGGCCGCCACCTGACGCACCGCGAGGTCCTGCCCACGGACGACCGTGGACACGTTGGCCACCAGCCGTCGCGCGACGTCGCCGGCGAGGGTCCCCGCGGGCTGCGCCGCAGCCGGGGCAGGCGTCGGCGCGGCCGCCTCGTCGAGGGCGTGGACGGTCACGGGGGCGCCTTCCGGTGGGCTACGTGCGTTCCCGACCGAATCGACCGTTCCGCGGTCGATCTTGAGCACGCGTGCGGGTGCGGCCGCCGCCGGAGCACGAACCGGTCGCGCGTACCGCTCGTCTCAGCGGTCCCGCGCGGGGTAGGTGAGGCCGATCTGGCGACGCACCTCGTCGAGCGTCTCCATGATCGAGACCGTCTCGTCCAGCGTCAGGACGTCGGACTCACCCGCGCCGGCGCGGAGGCATCGGCCGACCTCGGCCGCCTGGAACCGGAGGCCGTGGCCGTCCACGGGGATGTCGACGCGCTCCCGGTCGCCGTCGCGGTCCACGATCGAGAACGCGGTCGGGCGGTAGAACGTGGGCTCGATCTCGATGCGGGCGTCGGTGCCGCTGATCGCGGCACCGTTCGGCGTGAGCGAGGAGAGCGTGGTCGTGAGGACGGCGTGCGCGCCGCCGTCGTGGCGCAGCAGCATCGAGGTCTGGGCGTCGACGCCGGTGAACGCGGGGTCGCTCACCGCCGTGATGCGGTCCGGCGTACCGAGGATCATCGACGCGAACGACACGGGGTAGATGCCGAGGTCGAGCAGCGCCCCGCCGCCGAGCTCGGGGGCGAAGAGACGGCTGCTGCGGTCCTTCTCGAACCACTGGCCGTGCTCGGCCGTCACGAGCACCACGTCGCCGAGGCGCCCGGACGCCACGACGTCGCGGATCGCCGCCATGTGCGGGAGGAAGCGCGACCACATCGCCTCCATCGAGGAAGGTGCCTCGCTCGCGCGCCGCCGCGACCAGCGTGCGCGCCTCCGCGGCGTCCATCGTGAACGGCTTCTCCACGAGCACGGCCTTGCCCGCGGAGATGGCGAGGAGCGCGGCGTCGTGGTGGTACGGGTGAGGGGTGGCGACGTAGACGGCGTCGACGCCGGGGTCGGACACGAGGTCGGCGTACGACGCGTGGCGGCGCTCGATGCCGAAGCGGTCCGCGAAGTCGTCGGACGCCCCGGCGCTGCGCGCACCCACCGCGGCCACGCGATGGTCGGGCAGCAGCCGCAGGTCGTCGCAGAACATCGACGCGATGCGCCCGGCCCCGAGGATGCCCCACCCGATCGTGTCGCTCATGCGCCCATCCAACCCGGATCTGACTGGTGGTGCTGTCACTTCCGGAGTCGGGCATGTGACGGACGCCGGGATGTGCAGCACCGGACGAGTCGAGGCGGAGGGGTCAGGCGCGGAAGGGCTGGATGCCGTCGGCGGGGACGGTGCCGAGGCGACCGGTCTGGTAGTCGTCGAACGCCTGCAGGAGCTCGCGCTGCGTGTTCATCACGAACGGACCCATCCAGGCGACCGGCTCGCGCAGCGGCTGACCGCCGAGCAGGACGACGTCGAGCGCGGGCGACCGCGAGTCCTGCGTGCTGTCGGCCGCGAGCGTGATGCTGCCGCCCTGGTCGAACACCGCGAGCTGGCCGCTGCGGATCGGCCGCTGCTCGACGCCGACCGTGCCGCGCCCGGCCATGACGTAGGCGAGCGCGTTGAAGTCCTGGCGCCACGGCAGGGTGACCGACGCGCCAGGGCTGACGGTCGCGTGCACCATCGTCATCGGCGTGTACGTCGATCCCGGACCGGTGTGTCCGCCGAGGTCGCCCGCGATGACGCGCAGCAGCGCGCCGCCGTCGTCGGACGAGAGGAGCAGGACGTCGGACGCGCGCAGGTCCTGGTAGCGCGGGGGGTTCATCTTGGCGCTGCGCGGGAGGTTGACCCACAGCTGCAGGCCGTGGAACAGCCCGCCGCTCATGACGAGCGACTCGGGCGGCGTCTCGATGTGGAGCAGGCCGGAACCTGCGGTCATCCACTGCGTGTCGCCGTTCGTGATCACGCCGCCGCCGCCGTGCGAGTCCTGGTGGATGAACGTGCCGTCGACGATGTAGGTGACCGTCTCGAAGCCGCGGTGCGGGTGCCAGGAGGTGCCCTTGGGCTCCCCGGCGGCGTACTCCACCTCGCCCATCTGATCCATCATGATGAACGGGTCGGTGAGCGCGGGGTCGACGCCGGCGAACGCCCGGTGCACCGGGAAGCCCTCGCCCTCGAGTCCGGTGGGCGCGGTCGTGATGCTGCGGACCGGGCGTGCGCGCACCAGGCCGCTGTCGGGCGCCTTGACGCGCGGCAGGACGGTGATGTCGTCGACGGTCACGGCGGGCATGGGCTGCCTCCTGAGGAGTCGTTGTAGTTCAATCGTCAACTATCCAGGGTCGTCGCTTGTTCCGCAACCGAGCCTGCCACGGTCGGGAGCCGGCGCGGGGGTCGCGTGCGGCCAAGCCCGCGCGGGTGCCGCCGGCCGCGGTTACAGTCCGGACAGAGGTCGCCGCACCCGAAGGAGTACGCCGATGCCGCCCACCGACGCCGAGCTCGTCGAGCTCGAGGCGCGACGCCAGGAGCTGCGCGCGAGATACCTCGTGCCCGTGGCCGACCGGCCGGCGTCGCCCGGCCGCGGGATCCACCACGCGGCGCTGATCTGCTCCGACGTCGAACGGACCATCTCGTTCTACCAGGGGCTGCTCGGGTTCCCGCTCGTCGAGCTCGTCGAGAACCGGGACTACAAGGGCTCGTCGCACCTGTTCTTCGACGTCGGGAACAAGACCCTGCTCGGCTTCTTCGACTTTCCGAAGCTCGGCCTCGAGCCGGGCGTCGAGTCGATCGGTTCGGTGCAGCACATCGCCATCTCGCTGCCGAAGGACCGGTGGGACGAGGTCCGCGCCCGGCTCGACGACGCCGGAATCGCTTACGCCGGACCGGACATCGGGATCCCGGAGTCGATGTACCTCAGGGACCCCGACGGCATCGGCCTCGAGATGCTGAGCGACCCGCTGATGTACTTCGGCGGCCACCAGCTCGACGAGGAGTGACGGCCGTGCGCCTCGGGCTGGGCTTGCCCGTCTCGGGCACGTGGGCGACGCCGGAGACGATGCGGCACGTCGCGACCCGTGCCGACGAGCTCGGGTTCGACTCGCTCTGGGCGTTCCAGCGGCTGCTCCACCCGGTCGACGACGACTGGGGCGCGGCCTACCACTCCGTGCACGACCCGGTGACTGCCTTGTCGTACGTCGCCGCGATCACGTCGCGCATCCGGCTCGGGCTCGCCGTCGTGATGGTGCCGTACTACGCGCCGATCGTGCTCGCGAAGGCGCTCACCACCCTCGACATCCTGTCCGACGGGCGGCTCGACGTCGGGCTCGGTCTCGGCTGGGCCGCGTCGGAGTTCGAGGCGGTGGGCGTGCCGATGGAACGTCGCGGCGCCCGCGCCGAGGAGTTCGTCGCCTGCCTCACGACCATCTGGACGCAACCCGAGGTCGAGTTCCACGGCGAGTTCTACGACGTCCCGCGGTCCTGGGTCGATCCGAAGCCGGTGCAGTCGCCGCACCCGCCCCTGCTCATGGGCGGCACCGCCGACGCCGCGCTCCGCCGGATCGGGCGGATCGCCGACGGCTGGATCAGCAGCAGCCGCACCGACCTCACCACGATCGGCCCGTCGGTCGAGGTGGTGCGGGCATCGGCGGCCGAGGCGGGTCGCGACGCCGATGCGCTGCGCTTCGTCGTCCGCGGTGTCGTCCGCCTCACCGACCGGCCGACGGACGGCGACCGGCGGATCCCGTTGCAGGGCACGGCGGACCAGATCCGCGGCGACCTCGCCGCGCTCGCGGACCAGGGCATCACCGAGGTGTTCCTCGACCTGAACTGGGACCCCGGCACGGTCGGCACCGACGTCGATCCCGCCGCCGCGCTCGACAACGCCGAGCGCGTCCTCACCGAGCTCGCCCCAGCCTGACGTGCTCGAGTTACTGCCCGAAACCCCGGTTTCGGGCGGTCGAAATCGGGGTCTCGGGCAGTAACTCGAGTGCACATGGCACCGGCGCGGTGGTCAGGTCTGGTTCGCGCCGGGGACCTTGTCGGTGACGTCGGCGTAGGTCTGGGTGCCGGGGAGCTCGCCGGGGGCGTAGACGAGGCGCAGGACACCCGTCGGGAAGGTCTCCGAGCGCAGCAGCGTGAGCGGGTACGTCGTCCCGCCGTCGTCGAACAACCGCTCGCCGTGACGGGCGGCCACCGGGTGCACGAGGAGGCGCAGCTCGTCGAGCAGGCCGGCGGCCAGCAGCTGGCGGACCACGGAGATCGACCCGGGCACCAGGATCTTGCCGACCGCGGGGTCGTCCTTCAGCGCTGTCACGGCCTCGATCAGGTCGCCGTGCACCGCCTCGACGTTGCGCCAGCCGAGGTCCTGCGTCCCGCGCGTCGCGACGACCTTGCGGGTGTCGCCCAGCTGCGCGGCGAACGGCGCGTCCTCCCCGCCGGCCGCCTCTCGCTCGGGCCAGGCGCCGGCGAAGCTGTCATAGGTCACCCGCCCGAGCAGCAGCGCGTCCACGCCCTCGTAGTCCTCGCCTACCGCGGCCCCCATGTTCGAGTCGAAGTAGGGGAAGTGCCACGCGGGGTCGATCTCGACCACGCCGTCGAGCGCCATGAACAGGGTGGACACGATCGTCGCCATAGCGGTGCTCCAGTCCTCTGCGGTCGTTCGGGGTCACGACGCCTGCGCGAGATCCGTCGCGAGGGCGACGACCCGAGCCTTCCACCGGATCCTGCCGGGTCGAGGTGCCCGAGCGATGTCGGGCCTCGACGCGGTGGTCCGGGCCGCCCGGCCCGCGCCGAGGGCGCGGATGGGCGGGGGAGCTGGATCGTCCGGATCGGCTCTGGTTCTCGGCCGTCCGACAGCCCTTGCGGACAGCGACGTGGAATCGCTGAAAGTAGTTGTCCCCAGGGGGGTTTGAGGGGGTCGGGCTGTCGGTGGGGTCGAGTACTATTCGAACATGAGTACAGCGATCGTCGCTCCGGTGACACCGGTCCCGGCTCCCGCCGCGGTGATGGCCGGGCTGGTCGGTGAGCTGTGCGACGTGCTCGACCGGGTCGCCGGGCAGGCGGGAGCGGGCACGATCACCGCGGTCCGCGGCCCCGCGCTGGTCGAGCTGACCGCGGCGCTGTGGGCGTGCGTGGACCGGGCCACCGCGGTCGCCGTGCACGCCACCGGTGAGCTGCACGTCAGCGGCGAGCTCCGCGCCGCCGGGTTCGTCACCACCCGGGCGTGGCTGCGCCGCGTGGTCGGCCTCGCCGACCGGGACGCGAAGGCCGCCGTGGCCCGAGCGATGTCGCTGCGCACCGAGCTGACCGCGACCTGGGCGGCGTGGAACACCGGGGCGATCACCGGCGCCGCGGCCCGCGAGATCAGCCTGGGACTGGCCTCGGTCTACCGCGCCCAACCCACCGCGGTCCGCGACGCCGAGACACCGGTCGCCGAGGCGATCCTGCTCGAGGTCGCCAGGGTCGGCACCGTGGCCGACGTGGCGTCGATGGTGGAGAACCTGCGCGCCGCGGTCGACGCCGACGGCACCACCGCCGCCGCCCTGGCCGCCCACGAGGACCAGTCCCTGTCCTGCGCCCCGGTCGGCGCGATGGTCACGCTGACCGGCTACCTGTCGAAGGAGTCGCACGCGCTGCTCGCGACCGCGCTCGAGGCGATCATCGACGGCTGGTACCGAACCGGGGCGCTGCCCCCCGCCGACCAGCCCACCGGCGACGACTACCGCGACGCCCGGACCCGGTCGCTGCGCCGCCCGCACCTGTGGGCCCTCGCCCTGACCGAGCTCGCCCGCCGCCAGCTCGAGAACGCCCTGCTCGGATCCCGCCACGGCGTCAAGCCGCACCTCAGCGTCCTGGTCGACCTCGACCGGCACACCGCCGGACTGCCCAGCCAGCTCCGCGTGCCCGGCCAGCCCGACCCGAGCTGGCTCGGCCGCCGAGTCGACCCGCCGCATCCTCTGCGACGCCGACCTCACCACCGTCGCCGTCACCACCGCGGGCGAGTCAGCCGGTCCCGGCGAGTCACCCGCGGACGGCAGCGAGTCGAGCGCCACGGCAGACCCGCCCTCGAGCGCCGACCCGCTCCCCGCCGCGTGGCAGGCGGCCCTCCCCGACCCGGACCAGCGCACCGGTACCGCGCTGACCGCGTGGCTGCGCGACCGGGCCCGCACCGTGCTCTACGTCGGCCGGGAACGGCGCATCGTGCCTCGCCGGCTCCGCGTCGCCCTCGAGATCCGCGACCAGCACTGCGCGTTCCCCGGCTGCACCATCGACGTCAGCCGCTGCGACGCCCACCACGTCGAGCACTGGGAACACGGCGGCCGCACCGACCTCGACAACCTGCTCCTGCTCTGCCAGGCCCACCACCACCTCGTCCACGAAGGCGGCTGGCAGCTCACCGCCACCGGCACCGACCCCGGCCGCAACGGCTACTGGCAGTTCACCCCACCCCCACGACGACCCCGGCCCTGACCCAGGGCGCACCACCCACCACCGCACGACGGCGACCATCGTCAGAGCGCGGTCGAGACCGCCGCCGATCCGGCTGTCGCGCTGGGTGGGAGTCGGTCAGCAACGCCCCGGCATCGCGGACGATGTCGGGGCGTTGCCTAGCGTCGGTGCTAGGACGCGGTCGGGCTCGCGCTCGCGGAACCGCTGCCGCTGGGGGACGCCGATCCGATCGCGTCCTGGATCTTCTGCTTGAGCGCCTCGAGCGCGACCTTCGCGTCCGCCACGCGCGCGGCGGCCGCCTCGATCGCCGCGGCCTGTGCCGCGTCGTCGGCGTTCTCGGCGGCGACGGCGGCGTCGACCGCGGCCCGCGCGTCGGCGACCGCCTTCTCGGCTGCGGCCTTCTCGGCGGCGACCTGGTCAGCAGCGGCCGCGGCGTTGGCCTGGGCGGTCGCGAAGTCCGCTTCCAGCGCTGCGACGTCGAGGGTGAGCTGGTCGACGTACACCGCGGGGTTGGCCTCGATCACCTTGCGGCCCACGACCTCGAGCCAGGCCGTGCGGGACTCGAGCGAGACGACACGTGCCTGGAGGCCGTCGATCTGCTGCTGCATGGCCACCTCGACGTCCCTCGAGGAGCCGGACGAGCTGCACGCGGACAAACCGAAGACGGCGACGAGCCCCGCGGCCAGTAGCCCGAGCTTGGATCTGTTCATGCTGACTCCCTGTCCTGGAACGCCGATGGTCTGACGGAACCGCGCCAGCCCGCGCCCATCCTGGCAAGCCGAGGGCGGCAATGTGCGTCATGACACCCGCGCGGCCCTACGTGTCCCCGACCCGGTGCCAGATCGTGACCGCGCACACGGCCGGCCGCGGGGCGCTCCTCCGGGCCGGGCTCGTCGGCCACGCCGGTGCGTCCTCCTCCCGCCGGTCGACTACGAGGTGATGGGCAGGTAGTCGACGGCGCCGTCGACCGCGTCGTAGACGTCCTGGCCGATCGGGCGGCGCATCTCCTCGGCGAGGTGGCCGAGCAGCCCGGCGGATCGGGCGAGCAGCGCGAACCCGCGCAGGATCTCCGGCGCGAAGCCGAGGTCGGACAACGCGGCACCGCACACGCCGGCGCCGTTGAGCGGGAGGGTGCGGCCCAGCTGCTCGGGGTGCACGCGACCGAGTGCGGCGAACAGGCGCAGGTGCGGGCCGAGCACGCCTTCCTCCTCCGCGACCGCGAACAGCACCGGCGTACGCGGGTCGCCGTCCTTGTGGATCGGGTGCCCGAGACCGGGGACGAGCCGTCCGGCCGCGCCCTGCCGACGCAGCGCCGCACGTGCGATCTCGTCGTAGTCGGCGTCGGACGACGGTGGGGGACCTCCCTCGGCCGCGTGCGCGGCGAGGGCGTCCGCGAGGAATCGCCCGCAGTCCTCCGTGACGCCGAGGTAGCGCGACCCACCGCCGAGCAAGC
Source organism: uncultured Actinomycetes bacterium (assembly GCA_963738455.1). Classification (GTDB taxonomy): domain Bacteria; phylum Actinomycetota; class Actinomycetes; order S36-B12; family CAIYMF01; genus Longivirga. The sequence goes on along the minus strand of CAVTWM010000008.1, from coordinate 196,854 downwards.
CGGCGGCCATCGCGCCCTGCACCGACTCGGGCGCCCCGGTCAGGGTGAGCCGCGCGGCGATCACCGAGGGGGTCAGCCCGTGGTCGGCCAGCGCCACGAGAACCGTTTCGAACACGCGCGCCTCGCCGGAGGAGGGCCGACGCTGGGCCACGAGCCAGTACGCCAGCTCGGCGAAGCCGACCTTGCCCATGAGGTCGGTCGCGAGGTCCTGCCCGAGGAGCGTGATCGAGGTGGCGTCGGACGTGCCGATCGACGTCGGGTAGCTCGTCATGTGAAGGTCCAGTCACGAGGTCGGAGCAGTGCGCGGGGACGACGTCGCCAGCCTGCCAGAGCCGACGCCCGAGCCGACCGCGGCGAACATCGCGGGGACGGTCGCGGCAAGCCCACCGCGGCACGGGTGGCGGCACGTCGCGAGCCGGACGGCACGACGCCCGCCCGCACGGAGGACGGGTGCGGGCGGGCGTCGGGGCTGGCGGCCTCGGGTCAGAGCAGGGTGGCGGAGACGGTGATGTCTCCGACGGCGGCGAGCGCGCGGCTCACGATGCAGCCGGCCTTGGCCGCGTCGGCGGCCTCGGCAAAGGCCTCGGCGGTGATGCCGGGGACGGTGCCGTCGACGCTGAGGCGGATGGACGAGATCGCGCGGACGCCGTCGGTCTGGGTCAGCTCGACCTCAGCGCTCACCGCGAGCGACGTCGGCGGGTTGCCCGCGCTGGAGAGGCCGTGGGACAGCGACATCGCGAAGCAGGCGGAGTGCGCGGCGGCGATCAGCTCCTCCGGGCTCGTGACACCCTCCGGCTCGCCGATGCGGCGGGGGAAGGTCACGGGGAACTGGGCGGTGTTGCTGGAGTCGAGGGACACGACTCCGCTGCCGGTCATCAGGTCGCCCTGCCACTGGGTTGATGCGTCGCGAACGGTCACAAGGGCCTCCGAGGTGGGGTGGGTGTCGGTCGTGCTGGGGACAACCCTCCCCTGCCCCCGTCTGTTCCGCCAGGTCCCCCCTGATCGCGACCAACCCCAGCTGGACGAGGGGCGTGTCACAGTCGAGGCCAGCCGGTGGTGACCTGCCTCGGAGACAACCTCAAGTTTCGACCCTGACCGCGCGTCCGGCGAAACGCCCGCACTAGCGTCGAGATGGCGCCAGGTCCCGGGCGCGACAGTCGTCGACTCCTCGATTCGACCTGGCGCCGTGGGAAGGGGGACAGCCATGGATGCGTCAGCGGGCGGTGCTGGCCGCCGGAGCATCATCGGTCTGGCGGTGGGGGTACTGACGCTCGGTCTCGTCCCCGGGCTTGTCGCGCCGGCATCGGCCGCCGGCCCGAGCCCCGCTGTCACATACATCGACCGGGCGCTCGCGGGTCCGGGTTCTCGGTGGCTGAGGTCGGCAGCGCCGGACGGGCAGACCCCGGTCGCGCTGACCCCGTCGAGCTACCGGACGTACGCCTACGACGTCTCGCAGGACGGCAGCACGCTGCTCGTCGGTGTCGCTGGCGGAGCCAGCCTCACGAACTCCTACGACCGCACGTACGGGCTCGTCCTGGTGCGACGGAGCGGTGCCGTGACCACGAGCCGCGTCCTGACCAACAACTGGGACACCTGGCCCCGGCTCTCGGCCGATGGGTCGACGGCGTGGTGGCTCACCGGCGGAAAGCTGTGGAAGCACACCACTGGCGTGACCTCGCTCGTCTCGGCCACCCTGTACGCGCCGCTGGCCGGCGAAGAGGTCTGGGACCTCGCCGTGTCACCCGACGGCACCAACGCCGCGGTCCTCTACGTGACGGACGAGACGCACAGCCGCGTGCTCGCCACCGACATGGTCACCGGCCGGGCCGGGCTGTGGTTCGAGAACCTGTACACGGTGGACCAGCCGACGGGCGACACGTTCGTGTGGCTCAACGACTCCGACGTGATGGTGAGCATGTCGGACGGCTCCGCCCTCGTGAACATGGTCGTGTCGATGTCCGACAACGGGATCTCACCTGGACACCCGCCGAACCCGAGCCTCGACGGTTTCTACGACGTTCGGCCGCTGGGTTCCGACTGGTGGATGTGGAAGGACGACGAGCTGGCGGGCACGACGTCGTACGGCACAACGGCGGATCCGTTGGTGGCACCGACATCCTTGGTTCCGCGGAGCAACGGCCCCACGACGGTGGCGTACACCCCGAGTCTCCTGACCCCGCCCGCGCTGACCTCGGCGGCCAACCGGGCGCGCACCTACCCCTACCTCTACCTGTCTGCGTCGACGACCACGACGGGCAAGCGGTTGGTGTACGCGTCGTGGGCCCTCTACCTGCACGCCCTCCCGGGTGAGTCGTTGGCGACGAACGCGTCGGAGGTGGACCGCGGGATCCTGCAGTACTCCTACAACGGGACGTCGTGGTCGACCGTGGGATGGACCTCCTGGGCTCGTCCGGTGCCGTGGCCCGGTCAGCCGGGCTCCTACGGCAACTCCGCCACTCCCATCCTCACCCGCAACACCTGGTTCCGGTGGGTGTTCCCCGGCGACTACCTCACCGCGCCGAGCACCTCGGTCGCCCGAGCCGTGAAGGTGGCACCGATCGTGACCGTGTCGGTCTACCGCTACAGCTCGGGGCTCAAGCGGGTCTACGGGAAGGCGACTCGCGTGCGGGGCGTCGCCACGCTTTACCGGTATTCCGGCGGCACCTACCGCAAGGTCGCCTCGGCGCTGCTCGGGTCCACGGGTGCGTACTCCTTCGGCGCGCGCTCGCTGTCGAAGGGCTCCTACCGCGTCTTCATCAGCGCGGATGCGAGCTGGTCCGCGGCCTACCGGAACTTCGCGATCTGACGACTCCGATGGTTCGTGTGCGGCTCGTCCGGCGGGACGGGCCGCACCGGTGTCGACGGTCAGGTCGCGTTGCCGCCGTGGTGGTCGCCGTGCTCGGAGCAGGTGGCGACCCAGCCGGTCGGCACGATCTGCACCACCATGCGACGCCGACATCGCGAGCAGTAGCGCGGCGGCTCCAGGCTGAGCGCGGCGTCGCAGGCGAGATGGTCCACGGCGCCGCCCTCGGGTTCGCCGCAGCGGGTGCAGTAGCGGGGCTCGCTCACGGATCCGGTCACAGCGTCGCGTTGAGCGCCTTGACCGGCATCGAGAGCTCGTCGAGCAGCGCGAGGTCGGCCGTGGCCGGTCGGCCCAGCGTGGTGAGGTAGTTGCCGACGATCACCGCGTTGATCCCGCCGAGCAGGCCGTCGCGCGTGCCGAGGTCGCCGAGGGTGATCTCGCGTCCGCCGGCGTAGCGCAGGATCGTGCGCGGCATCGCGAGGCGGTACGCCGCGATCGTGCGCAGCGCGTCGCTCGCGGGCATCACCGGCTGGTCGCCGAACGGCGTGCCCGGGCGAGGGTTGAGGAAGTTCAGCGGCACCTCGTGCGGCTGCAGCTCGGCGAGCTGGCCGCGAACTCCGCGCGCTGCTCGAGCGTCTCGCCCATGCCGACGATGCCGCCGCAGCAGACCTCCATGCCCGCCTCGCGCACCATGAGCAGCGTCGACCAGCGCTCCTCCCACGTGTGCGTCGTGACGACGTTCGGGAAGTACGACCGCGACGTCTCGAGGTTGTGGTTGTAGCGGTGCACGCCCATCGCCGCGAGGTCGTCGACCTGCTCCTGGCTGAGCATGCCGAGCGACGCCGCGACGTTGATGTCGACGGCGGCCCTGATCGCGGCGACGCCCTCGCGCATCTGCGCCATGAGCCGCTCGTCCGGGCCGCGCACGGCCGCCACGATGCAGAACTCGGTGGCACCGGTGGCGGCGGTCTCCACGGCCGCCTGCACGAGGGAGGGGATGTCGAGCCACGCCGCGCGCACGGGCGAGGAGAACAGGCCGGACTGGGAGCAGAAGTGGCAGTCCTCCGGGCAACCGCCGGTCTTGAGCGACACGATGCCCTCGACCTCGACCTCCGGGCCGCACCACTGCATGCGCACCTCGTGCGCGAGCTGCAGCAGCTCGCTGAGCGCGTCGTCGGGCAGGCGCAGTACCTCGAGCACCTGCGCCTCGTCGAGCCCGACGCCGGACGCCAGCACCTGCTCCCGCGCGGTCGTCAGGATCGGGTACGCCGAGGTGGCGGTGTCGTCCAGCGCGGTCATGAGTGTGCCTCCCAGGGGTCGTGCTGCTGACGGAAGTCTCGCGCATCGAAGCTGCCGCCCAGCGCCGGCTCCAGGCCGGCTCTCGCGGCGAGCAGGAACTCGAGCGGCTCGAGCGCCCCCGCGCCCTCGTGCATCGCGCCGGAGAGCGGCCGGGCGGCGAGGGTCTCGAGGTCGCGGATGTTGCACTGTGCGGCGAGGTCCGGCTCGCTCGACCACGAGCCGAGCACCACGCCGGCGAGGGCGAGCCCCCGGTGCGCGATGGCCTCGAGCGTGAGCGCGGTGTGGTTGAGCGTGCCGAGGGCCGGGTGCGCGACGACCAGCACGGGGGCGTCGAGGGCCCGTGCGACGTCGGCGATCGTGGCGCCGTCGTCGTCGAACCGCACCAGCAACCCGCCGGCACCCTCGACGACGACCAGGTCGCGCGCGTCGTCGAGCTCGCGGATCGCCGCGACCGACGTCGTGAGGTCGAGCGCCGGGCGGCCGCAGCGCCGCGCGGCCGCGGCCGGCGCGAGCGGGTCGGGGTAGCGCGCGTGCTCGTGCAGGTCGTCGACGAGGGTGAGGCGTCGTACGTCGTCGAGGTCACCCTGCTCGTCCGCCGTCACGCCGGTCTGAGCGGGCTTGACCACGGCCACCCGTGCGCCGCGATCCCGTGCCAGGGCTGCGATCGCAGCGGTGACGACCGTCTTCCCGACGCCGGTCCCGGTGCCGGTCACGACGAGGATGCTCACGGCAGCACCTCGCGCCGCACCTCGGCGAGGACGTCGCCGAGCCGGGTGAGGTCGGAGTCGGTGAGGTCCGCCCGCGCGGTGACGCGCAGACGGGAGATGCCGTCCGGGACCGACGGCGGCCGGAAGCAGCCGACCCGGATTCCCCGTGCGAGACAAGCACTCGCGGCGGCCACCGCGAGCAGCGGGTCGCCGACCCGCAGCGCCGTGACCGCGGCGGCAGGCTCGGTCGCGTCCCAGCCTGCGGCCCGGGCGACCGCGGCGATGTCGCGCGCCCGCGACCTCGTGCGAGCGGGCAGCCCCGGATCGCCGCGCAGCACGGTGAGGGCCGCGTGCGCGGCGCCGACCGCCGCCGGCGCGAGCCCCGTGTCGAAGATGAACGGGCGCGCGGTGTCGATGAGGTGGTCGATCACGGCTCGCGCACCGAGCACGACGCCGCCCTGCGCGCCGAGCGCCTTCGAGAGCGTGGCGGTGAGCACGACGTCGGGAGCGCCCGCGAGCCCGGCGTCCCACGCAGCACCGCGGCCACCGTCGCCGACGACCCCGAGCGCGTGCGCCTCGTCGACGACGAGCAGCGCGCCGTGACGCCGGCACACCGCGGCGAGCGCGGCGAGAGGCGCGACGAAGCCGTCGACGCTGAACACGGCGTCGCTCACGACGACCGCGTGCTCGGCGCTGCGCCCGGTGAGCGCGCGCTCGACCGCGGCGACGTCGCACGACGGTGTGACGACGACGTCGGCGCGGCTCAGCCGGCATGCGTCCACGAGCGAGGCGTGGTTCTGCGACTCGCTCACGACGAGGGTGCCCGGACCCGAGAGCGCGGTGATGGCGGCGAGGTTCGCCAGGTAGCCGCTGGACAGGACGAGCCCGGACTCGGCGCCGACGAAGTCCGCGAGGTCGGACTCGAGGTCGTGGTGCGCCGACGTCGATCCCGTGACGAGGCGTGAGCCGGTGGAGCCACCGCCCCACGTCGTCGCGGCGTCGACCGCGCCGGCGACGACGCGCGGGTCGCGGGTCAGGCCGAGGTAGTCGTTGCCCGCGAGGTCGAGGACTCCGTCGTCGGCCGCCCTCGGGGTCAGTGTGCGGCGAAGGCCCGCGGCGCGACGTCGGTCCGCGTGCGCGTGCAGGCGCTCGTGTGGGTCGTCGACGCGCACGTCGAGGGCGAGCGGACCGCGCACCAGGAGGCCGGGGCGCCAGCCGACGTCGGCCGGGTCGACGGCCAGACGCAGGTGGGGGAAGCGCGCGAACAGCCGCGGCAGCGCGATCGCGGCCTCGAGGCGCGCGAGCCGGCCCCCGATGCAGAAGTGCGGACCGTGCCCGAACGCGAGGTGCGGGTTGGGTTCGCGAGCGAGGTCGAGGGAGTCGGGGTCGGCGAACCGTGCGGGGTCCCGGTTCGCGGCCGCGAGCGACACGAGCACGGAGGCTCCTGCAGGCACCGTCACCCCGGCGATGTCGACGTCGACGCCTGCCCAGCGCCAGGTCGCGCCCTCGAGCGGCGATCCGTGACGCAGCAGCTCCTCCACCGCCGTCGCCCAGTGCTCCGGTGTCGTGAGCGCGCGGAGCTGGTCCGGGTGCGTGAGCAGGCTCAGCACCGACGAACCGATCAGGTTCATCGTGGTCTCATAACCCGCGAAGAGCAGCAGGAACGCCATCGCGAGGAGCTCCTGCTCGGTGAGCACGCCCTCGTCGTCGTGCGCGTGAACCAGGTCGCTGTAGAGGTCGTCGGTGGGCGTGCGGCGCTTCGACTCGATGAGCTCGGTGAAGTACGCGAGCAGCTGCTTCCACGCGTCGTCGGTGTCCGGACCGGTCGGGCTCCCGACGACGTAGGTCCACTGCCGCAGGCCCTCCCGATCGGCCTCGGGCACCCCGAGCACCTCGCACATCACCTGCACCGGCAGCGGGAAGCCGTAGGCCGTCACGAGGTCGACCACACCCTCGTGCGGGAAGGTGTCGAGCAGAGCGTCGACGATGCGCTCGATCCGCGTGCCGAGCTCGTCGATGCGCGCGTCGGTGAACGCCGTCGCGGCGATGCGCCGCAGCCGCGTGTGCTCCGGAGCATCGGTGTTGAGCATGTGCCGCTCGAGCAGCCCGCGCGGCGACGTCGGGTCCAGCGAGGTGGGACGGACCGCGGTGAATCGCTTGTCGGCCAAGACTTTCCGCGCCTCGGCATGACCGGTGACGAACCAGGCCTCGCGTCCGTTCGCGAGGACCACCCGACCGACCGGTCCTCGCGCCCGCAGCCCGGCGTAGGTCGGGAACGGGTCGCGGGAGAAGGCGGGGACGGTCGCGTCGACCACCGGGTCACTCACCCGACCACCTCGCGGATGCACTCGTCGACCGTGGTGACGAGCAGCTCGAGGTCGTCGTCGCCGATCGCGAGGGGAGGCATGAGGACGACGACGTCGCCCAGCGGGCGAACCAGCACACCGCGTTCGCGCGCCTTCTGGCACACGGCGAATCCGGTGCGCTCGCCGACGTCGCGCACCTCGATGCCGGTCATCGTGCCGATGCGGCGGATCTCGGTGACCCCGTCGTACGCCGCGAGGCCCGCGGTGAGCTCGCCGATGCGCTGCCCCACGCGCTCGGCGTGCGCGACCGTCCCGTTCGCCGCCATGAGGTCGAGGTTGGCGATCGCGGCCGCCGCGCACAACGGGTTGGCGGTGTAGCTGTGGCCGTGGAAGAACGTGCGGCCGCTGGAGGGAGAGCCGAGGAACGCCTCGTAGATCTCCTCGGTGGCCAGGACCGCGGAGAGCGGCAGGTAGCCCGCGGTGAGCCCCTTGCCGCACGTGATGAGGTCCGGCACGACGTCGGCGTGCTCCACGGCCCACATGCGTCCGGTGCGGCCGATGCCGGTGGCCACCTCGTCCGCGACGAGGAACGCGCCGTGCTCGTCGGCGAGCGCGCGCATGCCGCGCAGGAAGTCGACGTGGTGCGTGAGCATCCCCGCAGCCGCCTGCACCATCGGCTCGACGACGACCGCGCAGACCTGGTGCCCGAGCCGCGCCATGAGCTCGGTGGTCTCGGCGATCACCTCCGCCGCGCGGGCCTGCGGCGACTGGCCCGGCGTACGCACTCCCGGGCTCGAGACCATCACGGTGTCGAGCAGGATCGGGCGGTAGGTGTGGTGGAAGAGCTCGATGCCGCCGACGCTCACGGCGCCGAGCGTGTCGCCGTGGTAGCCCTCCGCCACGTGCAGGTAGAGCGGTCGGTCCTCGCCGTTCTGCGCCTTCGCCTGGAACGCCATCTTGATCGCAGCCTCGACCGCGCTGGCGCCGTCGCCGGCGTAGAAGACGCGGGTGGCGCGGCGGCCCGCGCCACCCGGGGCCGTGGCGAGCAGCTTCTCGGCGAGCTCGATGCCGGGCTCGTGCGTGAGGCCGAGGAACGTGGAGTGGTCGAGGCGCCCGAGCTGGGCGCGGATCGCGTCGTCGATCTCCGGGACGGCGTGGCCGTGGACGTTGACCCACAGGCTCGAGACGCCGTCGAGGTAGCGCCGGCCGTCGGTGTCGACGAGGTACATCCCCTCGGCGCGGTCCACCACGAGCGGTCGGTCGTCGGACCACATCGCGTGCTGCGTGAAGGGGTGCCACACGCTCGCGAGGTCGCGCGCGACGAGGTCGTCCGTGCTCATGCGGCGCCCTCGGAGGTCATGCGGCGATCCTGGCAGGGGCCCTCCGGACGCCTCCTCCGGGGTCAGACGACGCCGTAGAGGCGGTCGCCGGCGTCGCCGAGGCCCGGGACGATGTAGCCCTTGTCGTTGAGCCGCTCGTCGAGCCCGGCCGTCACGACGGTGACCGAGACGCCCCGGCCGTGGAACGCCTGGCGCAGCCGCTCCAGACCTTCGGGCGCGGCGAGCAGGCAGATCGCGGTGACGTCGGTGGCCCCGCGCTCGAGCAGCAGGTTGACCGCGTCGACGAGGGTGCCGCCGGTCGCCAGCATCGGGTCGAGCGCGAACACCTGGCGCCCGGAGATGTCGTGCGGCATGCGGTCGGCGTACGTCGACACCTCGAGGGTCTCCTCGTCGCGCACCATCCCGAGGAACCCGACCTCGGCGGTGGGCAGGAGCCGCATCATGCCGTCGAGCATGCCGAGGCCGGCGCGCAGGATCGGTACGACGAGCGGCCGTGGGTCGGCGAGCTTCACGCCCATCGCCGGCGAGACCGGCGTGGTGACCGCCACCCGCTCGACCCGGATCGAGCGGGTGGCCTCGTAGGCGAGCAGCGTCACGAGCTCGTCGGCGAGACGGCGGAACGTGGGCGAGTCGGTGCGCGCGTCGCGCAGCGTGGTGAGCTTGTGCGCCACCAGCGGGTGGTCGGCGACGTGGATGCGCAGGCTGTCGGACATGGCCGAAGGCTAGGCGTTCGCGAGCCGCGACGCGCGGGTGTGGGGCGACTCACGTCAGCGGGCCGGGCAGACCCGCAAAGCGGCTCCCCTCCCGCCGCCCGGTCTGACAGTCTGGACAACCGGCGCCGTGGTGGAGCCGGTCGTGCGACGAGGAGGCTGCAGTGGACGACACCGCAGTCGACTTCGCCGTCTCGGCCTGGCGCGAGGACGGCCTCTGGCAGGTCGTGCTGCTGCCGCCGCGCACCGGCGAGACCCTCGACACCCTGCTCAACGCGCTGCGCTCGCAGCCCGGGGAGGGTGGTGTGCTCGGCATGGTGTCGGTCGCGGAGGAGTTCTTCGTCCTCGTCCGCGTGCTGGGCGACGAGGTGCGCCTCCTGCTGTCCGACGTGTTCGCCGCCGAGGAGTGGCCGCTGGGGCTCGATGCCCTCGAGCGGCTCGCGATCCCGGCGTCGGACGACGACGACGCCGACGAGGCGCAGCCGGCAGGCGACCTCCGCATCATCGACGACTTCGGCATGGGTCCCGACGAGCTCGAGATGCTGCTCGACGACGAGGAGCTCTGGCCCGACGAGATGCTCGCGAGCATCGCGACGCGTGTCGGCTTCGGCGAGCAGTTCGACGCCGCGCTGGAGCAGCTGCCGGACTGACCCCGGCTGCGATGATCACTGGCATGCAGGCTCGTACCACCGATGTCGACGCCGTGCGGCTCGCCCTGCGCGAGGCGCGCCGCGCGGGCGAGGCCGGCGAGGTGCCGATCGGCGCGGTCGTGCTCGACCCGTCCGGCGAGGTCATCGGGGTCGGGTGCAACGAGCGGGAGTCGTCGCACGACCCCACCGCCCACGCCGAGGTCGTCGCGCTCCGCGCCGCCGCCGCCCGCCTCGGCACCTGGCGGCTCGATGGCTGCACCCTCGCGGTGACCCTCGAGCCGTGCCCGATGTGCGCCGGTGCCGCGTGGCTGTCGCGGGTCGGGCGCGTGGTGTTCGGCGCCTGGAACGAGGAGTACGGCGCGGCCGGCTCCCTCTGGGACGTCCTGCGTGACCGGCGGCTCAACCACCGCCCCGAGGTCGTGGCGGGGGTGCTCGCCGCGGACTGCGCGAGGCTGCTCGAGGAGTTCTTCGCGGCCCGGCGGACCTAGCCCTAGTGTCGCGGGCGACACCGCCCGGAATGCGAAGGGCGCCCGGATCAGCCGCCCTTCGGTCGTCTGGCGGTGGCGGTGGGAGCCGTCGTAGTGGGGCGGCCTTCGGCCGCGTGGGACTCCTCCCTGCATGTGCGCGCCACCACCAGGATGAGCGAAGGGCGCCCTTGCGGGCGCCCTTCGGTCGTCTGGCGGTGGCGGTGGGATTTGAACCCACGGAGGCTCTCACCTCACACGCTTTCGAGGCGTGCTCCTTCGGCCGCTCGGACACGCCACCGCCGAGGAATGTACAAGGTCGCGCCGGATAGCCCGAAATCGTGGCTCGCTCCCGGCGGGGAGTCCGGTCAGGGGGTACGCGGTGTCCGGCCCGACGACGAGCGCAGCTTCAGGTGCGCGCGCCAGCCGAGCGCGAGGCTGACCAGGCCGATCAGGGCGAGCGCCGGGCTCCAGAGCGGGACGGCGTCGTTGCTCGGCGTGGCAGCGCCGACGAGGTAGGACCCCAGCGCGGCGAGCAGCAGGAACACGCCCCAGCTCAGGCCGCGAAGCCGCGCCGACCGGTACGCCGCGACCGCGTCCCCCGGCCCGACCGTGGTGCGCGACCAGGGGGTGGGCGCCGCCGGATCCGGCACCGCCGCAGGCCCCGGCCGCCGCCGACGCCGGCGCCCGACGCCCGCGACGGCGGGGTCCCTGGCGCCGCGCCGGACAGGAGCGTGCGCCGCGCGTCGTTGAGCTCCTGCATGGCGCGGGTCGCCGACTCCCAGTCGGGCGTGCCCGCGGTGAACTGGTCCGGGTGCCGGAGGTGGACCCACGCGCGGTACGCCGAGTCGACCTCGGCCGGCGTCGCGGTCGGCGGCACACCGAGGATGCGGGCCGCGGCGACCCGGTCGGAGGACGTCATGGACCCGCGCAATGACCGGTTGCGCGTATCACCCCATCAGTATCCGCGCCCCTGCCGGGGGCCGTCCCACGTCCTGGCTCGAGTCGCTGCCCGGTGTCTCGCTGAGGATCCTCGTCCCGCGGAAGCTCGCGACACGGACCCGTGGGAGCGTACCGAGGCGGTGAGGCTCAGCGGGGGGCGGCGGCTGGCGCGGGGACGGTGGCGGGCTGCTCGACGACGACGATGCTGCCGCCGTACATGCCCATCGAGCAGCTGAACGGGATGGTCCCCGGCTCCTGCGCCGGCAGCTCGATCGTGTTCGGCCCTCGCTTGAGGGTCACCGCGACCCCGGCGGCCGGCACGCGCAGGAACACGGCGCACGACTGCGGGTCGACGGAGTCGATCACCCACTGGATGGGGATGCCGCTGTAGACGACGGAGCGCGCGGGAACGTAGCCGTCGGTGACCTGCTGCATGTGGATCGTCTGGACCGTGGGAGTGACCTCGACGTTCGCGGAGGCCACGGTGGCCGCGGCGGTTCCAGCGCCGAACGGGTGCAGCGGGTCGATGCCTGCGAGTCGCAGACCGGCTGCGCCGTTGACGAGGGCGAACAGCAGGACGAGCACGCCGAGCCCGCGCAGCATCCCGACCCGGCCACGCGTCGGCAGCAGCTCGGGAAGCCCGCCGAGCGCCAGCAGGCCGGGCGTGGTGCCGAGCGCGAACGTGCCCATGATCAGCGCGGCGTAGCCCGGCGATCCGGTCGAGAGCGCGAAGACCTGGGCTGCCTGGGTGAACCCGCAGGGCAGGAAGAACGTGGCCGCGCCGAGCAGCGCCGTGCGGACGTCGGAGTAGCCGCGGGTCGCCTTCTCGTCGAGGCCCATCCGCCGTCCCCACGACGACGGGAGGGTGAACGTCCAGCCCGAGATGCGCGGCGAGACGTCGGTGAGCCGGATACCGAGCACCAGCATGACGACGGCGACAGCGAGCATCATCAGCGCGAGTACCTGCGTCGGGATCGTGACGCTGGCCCCCACCAGGCCGAGCACCGCCCCGAGCGCGGTGAAGCCCACGACGCGCCCCGCGTTGAAGACGAGGACGGGGCGCAGGCGCTGGAGCAGCGTCGGCGTCGCTGTCGGGTTGAGCCGCTGCATGCGGGCCGCGTTGGCGGCGGACACCGCCAGGACGAGCCCACCGGTGAGCGCCATGCAGGTCGAGACCCCGGCGGCCAGGCCGAGGAGGAGCACGACGACGAGCCCGCCGGCCTCGAGGTCGCCGATCCCGCCGGACAGCTTCGACCACCCGGCGAGCTGGGCGACGACGGCGATCAGCGTGACGACGACGACGGAGAGGAACGCGGTGCGCCACACGGCACGGTCGTGGCTGAGCCACCCCGGACGCCCGACCCGGTAACCCGCCGTGGCGACCGCAGCGGCGATGGCCTGCGGACGAGGTTCGTCGACCCACTCGACCTCGACCCGACCGTGCGTCGACGACGCGTGCGCGTCCGCGACGCCGGGGAGCTTGCGGACGGCCCGCTCGATCCGGTTCTCGCAGGACGCGCAGGTCATCCCGGTGACGCGCGTGACAGTGCGGGTCGTCTCGAGGTTCTCCGACGTCGTGCTCACTCGCCAACTGTGAGGCCGGGGCACGGGTCGTTGCAACGGCAACGACCCGCCAGGACACCCCGAAGTCGCGTGGCTAGCCTGATTTTCGTGCCTTTGTGACGTACGAGGCACCGCCGGTCGGGAGCCTCGAGCGAGAGGCGATGGAGCAGTCGCCATGCCAGGTGCGATGCGCGTGATCCGCGGGACCGCGGTCGGTCTCGCCGTGATCGCTGTCGCGTCGCTCGGCCACGCGGCGGCCGGGGGCACGACCCACCTGCAGACAGCCGCGTTCGCCGTCGTCGCCGTCCTCGCCCTGCTCGGCGGGATCGCGCTGTCCGGCCGCGAGTGGAGGCTGCCCCGCCTGCTCCTCACCCTCGGTGCGGCTCAGCTGGTCATCCACCTGGCGCTCAGCTCGAGCGGCCGTCACGTCACGTCGGTCTCCGGCCACGACATGCCCTCCGACGGGATGGCCGGCATGGCGACGACGACGGCCGAACCGGTGGCGTCGTCCTCGAGCGGTCTCGTGATGCTGCTGGCTCACGCCGTCGCCGTCGTCCTCACCGCCCTGCTCCTGCGCAAGTGCGAGACCTGGGCCGCGCACGTGGTCGAGGTCCTCCGTACCGCGCTGCGACCGCACTTCCCGCTGCCTCGGCGCCTCGTTCCCGTGCCTGCCTCCCCCGTCCGGTGGGCACTGGCGCCCCTGGTCCTGCGCGAGCAGCTGCTCGCGTTCAGCCTCACGCGGCGGGGGCCGCCGCGAGCCGACGACCTCGCGGTCGTCCCGCTCGCGTAGCTGAAGGCTCGGCGCACTGCCTCGCTGCCCTCTGCGCGGTCGACGGCCCGGACTCGCCCCGCCCCGCCGTACCCCTACCCGTCCCAGAGAGGCTCTGCCATGTCCCTGTTCTCACACCGCCCGAGGCGCGCAGCCTGGGCGCTGGCCGCGGTCGCGGCCGCGAGCATGACCCTCGGGGCGTGCGGCTCGTCGCCGGCCGCCTCGTCGACCTCGACCCTCACCGTGACCGACGCCTACGTGAACGAGCCGACCGTGCCCGAGCGCACCGGCGCGTTCGGCGTCATCGCGAACTCCGGCACGACCGAGATCCGGCTCGTCGGCGCGAGCGTGCCGGCGGACGTGGCCGAGTCGGCCGCGGTGCACGAGACGGTGATGAAGGACGGCGCGATGGCGATGCAGGAGGTCGTGGGCGGCGTACCCGTGCCCGCCGGCGGCCAGCTCGTCCTCAAGTCCGGCGGCTACCACGTGATGCTCATGATGCCCAAGGTCACGCTGGACCAGGTGGTCCCGCTCACCCTCACCTTCAGCGACGGTACGAGCCTCACGACCGAGGCGCCCGTGAAGGCTCCGCAGGTCATGCCGTCCTCGTCGGCGTCGTCGTCGATGTAGCGCGACCCGACCCCGGAACCCGGCGGGAGTTCGTTCGATCACACGAACGGACTCCCGCCGACGCGTGCGGCACCATGGGAGCCGGAGGGCTCCGTGATGGCGAGCATGGGAACGACGACGCAGACGGTCGATCTCGCGCTGATCGGCATGACCTGCTCGTCCTGTGCCAACCGCATCGAGCGCAAGCTCAACAAGCTCGACGGCGTCGTCGCGACGGTCAACTACGCGACCGAGAGCGCACACGTCGAGTTCACCCGGGCCATCACGCTCGACGACCTGCTGAAGACCGTGCAGGACACGGGATACGAGGCGATCCCGCCGGCACCCGAGCCGCTCCCCGGTGCGGCCGACGACCGCTCCGCCGCGGAGGTCGCCGGCGACGCCGAGGTTGCCGACCTGCGCCAGCGCTTCTGGGTCTCGTTCACCCTCGCCGTGCCGGTGGTCCTCATCTCGATGATCCCGCCGCTGCAGTTCACCTACTGGCAGTGGCTCTGCTTCGCGCTCGCCGGCCCGGTGGTCCTGTGGGGCGCCTGGCCGTTCCATCGCGCCGCATGGACGGCGCTGCGCCACGGGACCGCGACGATGGACACGCTGATCAGCGTGGGCTGCCTCGCGGCGTTCGCCTGGAGCACGTGGGCGCTGTTCCGCGGTGGAGCAGGCCTTCCCGGCTACAGCATGACCGAGAGCCTGATCCCGACGTTCGAGCTCGACCCGCAAGGCTCCTCGATGCCGGACGTCTACTTCGAGGTGGCGGCGGCGGTCCCGGTGTTCATCCTCGCGGGTCGCTGGTTCGAGGCGAAGGCGAAGCGGCAGTCCGGCGCGGCACTGCGGGCCCTGCTGCACATGGGCGCCAAGGACGTCTCCGTGCTGCGCGGCGGCCGCGAGGTGCGGGTCCCGATCGGCGAGCTGCACGTGGGTGACCACTTCGTGGTGCGCCCGGGTGAGCGCATCGCAGCCGACGGCGAGGTGACCGAGGGCTCGAGCGCCGTCGACGAGTCGATGCTCACGGGTGAGTCGGTCCCGGTGGAGGTCGAGACCGGCAGCGCCGTCACGGGTGCCACCGTCAACATCGACGGGCGTCTCGTGGTGCGGGCCGCTCGGGTCGGCGACGACACGAAGCTCGCCCAGATCGCCCGGCTCGTGACCGCGGCTCAGTCGGGCAAGGCTCCTGTGCAGCGCCTGGCGGACCGTGCGTCGGCCGTGTTCGTGCCCGTCGTGATCGGCATCTCGATCCTCACGTTCATCGCCTGGATGACGTTCCTCGGCTGAGCGCGGTCCCGGGCCACCTAGTGAGTCAGGCGGTCGTCAGTTCGCGCGGCCGCGGGGCGGCGGGTGCGACCGCAGGGGCCACGACGTCGGGTGAGATGGAGCGGAACCGGCGTAGGCGCAGGCTGTTCGTGACGACGAACACCGACGACAGGGCCATGGCGGCACCGGCCAGCATCGGGTTGAGCAGGCCGAGCGCGGCCAGTGGGATCATGCACACGTTGTAGGCGAAGGCCCAGAACAGGTTGCCGCGTATGGTCGCGAGGGTCTTGCGCGACAGCCGCACTGCGTCGACGGCGGCGAGCAGGTCGGTCCGCACGAGCGTGAGGTCGCTGGCCTCCACGGTGACGTCGGACCCGCTCCCCATCGCGATGCCGAGGTCGGCCTGCACGAGCGCCGCGGCGTCGTTGACCCCGTCGCCGACCATCGCGACGACGCGACCCCTCGCCTGAAGCGCGCGGATCGCCGCGACCTTGTCCTCGGGCAGGACGCCGGCGGTGACGTCGGTGATCCCGACCTCGGCCGCTACGGCCAGCGCGGTGCGCTCGTTGTCGCCGGTGAGCAGCACGGGCTCGATCCCCAGGCGGCGGAAGGCAGCCACGGCGTCGCGGCTCGTAGGCCGGATCGTGTCGGACACCGCGATGGCGCCGAGCACCTGGCGGTTCCACGCGACACCGACGACCGTCGCACCGCGCTGCTCCCACTCGTCGACGAACGTGTCGAGCCACGGCAGCCCGAGCGTGGTGCCCAGGGTCGTCTCGAGCCAGGTGAGACGACCTACGAGGACCTGCTCGCCGTCGACGACGCCCTTGACGCCGAGGCCGCGCTCGTTGCGGAAGCGCGTCACCGCGGCCGGTGCGCCGAGTCGCTCGGTGGCTGTGGCGGCGATCGCCCGGGCGACGGGGTGCTCGCTCGCCTGCTCCACGGCACCGGCGTGCGCGAGGACCTCGGCGTCGGAGGCACCACTGCCCACCACCGCCTGCACACGCATCTGCCCGGTCGTGACCGTGCCGGTCTTGTCGAGGACGACCGTGTCGACGCGGCGCGTGTTCTCCAGCACCTCGGGTCCGCGGATGAGGACGCCGAGCTGCGCGCCGCGACCCGTGCCGACGAGCAACGCGGTGGGCGTGGCCAGGCCGAGCGCGCACGGGCACGCGATGATGAGCACGGCCACGGCGGCGGCGAACGCGGCCTGCAGACCGGAGACGTCACCGGTCGGCACGGCGTCCGCGGCTCCGGCCGATGCGCCGCCCGGCATGCCCCCGCCCATGCCGGGCGCGGGAACCGACCCGACCACGGCGACGTCGGCCGCGCTCACCGAGACGGTGACGCCGGCCTTGTAGAGGATCGCGACGACGCGGAACGTGGGCGCGTCCGACGGGACGAAGAGCGTCGCCTGCGGCGGGTCGGTCGGCGTCAGCTCGAGCACCGTCACGCCAACGCTGTTCTTGGCGAAGGTGACGGACGGGTCGCTGGCTTGGACGCGCACAGACTGATCCGCGGCGAGCGGCGCGACGGTGCCGTCGGCGAGGGCGTAGCGGAGCGCGAAGCTCACCTGCGAGCCGGGCTCGGCCGTGGCGTCGAGCGGGTCGAAGGCGACCGTGACGACGTCGTCGGGCCCCCACGGATCCTCGGCGCCCTGCGCCGCGACCGGGATCCCGAGCACGCCGGCAGCGACGAGGACCAGCGTGACGACGCGGCCGAGCAGGAGCACGCGACGTCCGCGCGGACGTGGTGCTGCCATGGTCGCGACCGCCCTCCGAGCCGACCGGTCGGCGCAGCGCTGCGCCGACGCCGATCTCGTTCCGAGGCTACGCCGCACGCACTCGTCGACGCCTCGCGAGCGAGCCGGTGTGACGACGTCCTCATCGCGACCGCAGGGTCACCGACTCGGGACGGTGTGAGGCGTCTGATGCCGGCCCGGATGCCGGCGATAGGTACCGATGCGTCGCCGGCGGCCGTCGACGTCACGGTGGAGCTGGACCGCAAGGGTGAAGACCGGGCGGCAGAACGGCCGTTCGCCGCGCCACCTCGGTGGATGTGCGGTTGTATGGCCGCCGCACGGGGGTTCGCCATGGGAGGGCTTGCCGTGCTGCGCTCGGGTCCAGGTCGTCGTGCTCGAAGGATCGTCGTCGCCGCTGCCCTGGTCGCCGTGGCGGCTGGGGGGCTGGCGCCGCAGGCGGGTGCGAGCAGCACCGCCGACCCCGCTGAGCCGCGCACCGCACCGGTGGGGGTCGCCCTGCCGGGAGTGGCGGCGAGGGGCCTGTCGCCCGACGTCGCGACACCACGGATGTCAGCGGCCGCGCGCGTCACACCGGCCGGGACGTCGTGCGTCTCGAGCGGCAACATCACCACGCTGCTGACGAGCGGGTCGCTCGCGGCCACCGATGGCTTCGTCTTCACCGGCCTCGATCAGACCTACATGATCATCGGCAACACGACCGCCGACATCCTGTCGTGCGGTGGGATCCCACGGCTTGGGGAACGCTTCTACGTGCGGGCGACCACGTCGGACGTCCAGGGCGGCGGCGAGGCCGCGTTGTTCACGCAGGCCCTGCGCCTGCCGCCGGGTCTCTACCCGGCCATCGACGCGAACAACCCGGTCTTCTGCTTCGCCCGCAACTTCAACACCGGGGTCGTGGACTCGTCTGTGACCTGTCCCAACGCGCTGATCCTCGACGCCTTCGCCGGCGGTGCGTGGAACAAGGCCTACCCCTGGTACACCTCCACCACCTACTCCGCGGGCCAGTCTCAGGTTCCGGCCGGGTGGACGTTCTTCGGCCTGATCCCAGTCGTCGCCACCAGGACGTTCGCGGGCCTCGGGTCCACGCAGTCCGACTTCCTCTGGGGCGGTGTCCGCGTCGGGTATGTCGGCACCCCCGGCACGACGTACGGGTACTCGTACAACCCCATCACCGTGCTCGACCGCGTCCCGGAGTCGAGCTACCCCGCTGCGCCCGTCACGGCGATCACGAACACAACCGCCAGCCTCAACGGCATCGTGGCGAACTTCTGGAAGGGCGGAACCGCAGTCGCCGAGTTCGGAGCGACGACGGCGTACGGCCGGGTCACCGCAGGCGATGCGATCCCGGGGAACGACCCGACCTTCGCGGCCTACCAGACCTCGCCGTTGGCGGCGACCGCACTGGTTCCGGGTACGACGTATCACTGGCGATTGAAGTTCACGACGACGACCGGCCTGTCGTACTACGGCGCCGACCAGACGTTCACCACGACGGGCACGAAGCCGCCGGGCACGAACGTCCCGGGGGCGCCGACCGGTGTGCGGGCGGTGACTGGTAACAGGCTCGCCGCTGTCAGCTGGGTCGCGCCGGCCTCGACCGGCGGGTTGGCGATCAGCGGCTACGTCGCCACGGCCACCCCCGGCGGTCGCACGTGCACCGCCGTCGCGACGGCTCGGGCGTGCACGATCACCGGGCTGGTCAACGGCGCCGCGTACCGCTTCAGCGTGCGGGCCCGGAACGGCCTGGGGCTCGGCGCGGCAAGCGCTCTGACCGCCGCGGTGGTGCCGTCCACGATCCCGACCGTCGTGCGGTCCGTCGTCGCCACCTACCCAGCCGCGCGGAACACCCGCGTCACCTGGCTGGCCCCGGTGAGCAACGGCGGCTCCGCCATCAGGCGGTACGAGGTCCGATACCGGCGATCGACGACGACCGTCTTCTCCGCCTGGCGATCCACGGCGCTCGTGCGGTCGGCCACGTTCACGACCTTCCTCAAGGGCGCGACCTACTACGTGCAGGTCCGGGCGGTGAACGTGCGCGGTGGATCCGCCGCTGTGCAGGTGGTCGCACGCCCTACGAAGTGAGCTGACCTGGTCCTTGGCCGCGGACGCCGGCGGGGTCGCGGCGTTCCCGTCACGCTGCTGGTGCTCTGCGTGCGACGATCGCGCGGACGGACCGACTCCTCGCGAAACGGTGGCGGCGATGACCGAGCGACTGCTCGTCGGCGAGCTCGAGAAGCATCTCGCGGCGGTGGGCGCCGCGCTCGACAGGCGACTCGCGAAGACACGAGGACGACGCGGTCGATCGCATCGAGGTCTGGACGGCAGCCTTGCGGCGTGGCCTCCCCGCGCAGGGAGTCGGCGCGGAGGCGGCAGTGGCGGAGATCGCCGACATCCTCGTGCCCAACGGCGCTCGCTTCTCGGACGCCGGCTTCTGGGGCTGGATCACCGTCGGCCCGGGGACGGTCCCGGTCGTCGCGGCGACGGCGGCGCACGTGATGGCGCCGCAGCGCTACACGATCACGGCGTTCAACCTGGTCGAGGAGCTCTCGCTCGAGTGGCTCGCGGAGCTGTGCGGGCTCGCCCCGCACATGCTCGGCGTGTACTCGAGCGGGGGATCGGTGGCCAACCTCGTCGCGCTCGGCGCGGCGCGGCAGTGGGCGTACGAGCAGGTCGGCGTCGACCCGGCGCGTGACGGTCTCGGGCGGCTGCGTCCCGTCGTCTACGCCACCGAGGAGTCGCACCACACGGTGCAGCGATCGGCCGGCGTCCTCGGGATCGGTCGCGCCAACGTGCGCATGATCGCGACCGACGACTGCCAGCGCATGCGCCCGGACGCGTTGCGCGACGCCGTCGTCGCCGACATCGCCGCGGGTGCGCTGCCGGTCGCGGTGGTGGCGACCGCGGGCACCACGAACACCGGCGCGATCGACCCGCTGCGGGCGATCGGCGAGATCGCGCGCGAGCACGGCGTCTGGTTCCACGTCGATGGCGCGTACGGTCTGCCCGGCATCCTCGACGAGCGGGTCGCCGCGCTCTACGACGGGCTCGAGCTCGCCGACTCCGCGATCGTCGACCCGCACAAGTGGCTCGGCGCTCCCGTCGGTGTCGCGGCGACGTTCGTGCGCGACCGCTCGATCCTGCACCGCGCGTTCACCCAGGAGCCCGCGGCCTACCTCGAGGGCTCGATGCAGGTGTCCGACGACGTGCGCATCTCGCTCGACGCGATGGGCATCCCCTACGCCGACTTCGGCGTGGAGCTCTCCGCCACTGCGCGCGGTGCTCAGGTGTGGAGCGTCGTGCGCGAGCTCGGACGCGACGGGGCTCGTCGCGCGGATCCGCTTCGACAACGACCTCGCCACGCGTCTCGCGGACATCTCGCGCGAGCACCCGCGCCTCGAGCTGCTCACCGAGCCGACACTCTCGATCGTCTGCTTCCGCTACGCCGATCCGCACGTCGCCGACCTCGACTCGCTGAACGCCGCCATCCTCAGCGAGCTGCGCACGGTCACGCCGTACCTCCCGTCGTCGACGGTGGTCGACGGCCGCCTCGCGCTGCGTCCGTGCTTCATCAACTCGCGAACCACGCCCGACATGGTCGACGCGTTCGCGGTCGCCGTGGTGGAGATCGGCGACCGGCTGCGCGAGGCCTGAGCCCCGTCCGTCCGTCCGCCCTCGTCGGCGGGGTGGCACGGTCGGCGTCGGCCTAGAGTGCGGCCATGGCTGATCTCCTGCTCGGTGGACGCATCGACCCCGCCACCGGTGAGCGCACCGCGGACCCGGCGTCGATCGTCGCGAGCGACCTGACGACCCACGGCGTCATCGTGGGGATGACCGGGTCGGGCAAGACCGGGCTCGGGGTGGTGCTCATCGAGGAGTGCCTTGCCTCCGGCGTACCGACGATCCTCATCGACCCCAAGGGCGATCTCACCAACCTGTGCCTGATCTTCCCCGAGCTTCGCGGGACCGACTTCCGCCCGTGGGTCAACGACGGCGACGCGAAGAAGGCGGGCGTGGGGCTCGACGAGTTCGCCGAGCAGCAGGCGACGACGTGGCGCACCGGCCTCGCCGGCTGGGACGTCGCACCCGAGCGTCTCGCCGCGATCCGCGCGGCGGTCGACTTCACCATTTACACGCCGGGCTCGAGCTCGGGGACGCCGATCAACATCGTCGGCTCGCTGCAGGCACCGCCGGCCGACACCGACCCGGAGGTGATGAGCGACGAGATCGACGGCTACGTGACCAGCGTCCTCGGCATGCTCGGGATCTCCGGCGACCCGCTCTCCTCGCGCGAGCACATCCTGCTCGCGAACCTGATCCAGCACGCGTGGTCGCAGGGGCACGACCTCGACCTCGCGACCCTGCTCGCGCAGGTCCAGCAGCCCCCGATGCGCAAGCTCGGCGTCCTCGAGCTCGACGCGTTCTTCCCGCCGAACGACCGGTTCGCGTTCGCCATGAAGCTCAACGGGTTGCTGGCCTCGCCGTCGTTCGCCGCGTGGCTCACCGGCGACCCCATCGACATCGAGGCGATGCTGCACACACCCGACGGCCGACCACGCTGCGCGATCATCACGACCGCTCACCTCAGCGACGAGCAGCGGCAGTCCGTCACCTCGCTCGTCCTCGCGAAGCTGGTCACCTGGATGCGTCGCCAGAGCGGCACGAGCGACCTGCGCGCCCTCCTCTACATGGACGAGGTCGCGGGCTACCTCCCGCCGACGGCGAACCCGCCCACGAAGAAGCCGATCATGCTGCTGCTCAAGCAGGCTCGTGCGTTCGGGCTCGGCGTGGTGCTGTCCACCCAGAACCCGGTCGACGTCGACTACAAGGCGCTCTCCAACACCGGCACCTGGATGATCGGCCGGCTGCAGACCGAGCAGGACAAGGCGCGGTTGGTCGACGGGCTCTCCAGCGCGGCGGGCGGTGTCGACGTCGGTCTGGTGAGCGACACGATCAGCAACCTCGGGAAGCGGCAGTTCCTGCTGCGCAAGGCCGGCAAGGACGTCCCCGAGGTCATGACGACGCGCTGGGCGATGAGCTACCTGCGCGGACCTCTCACCCGCGACCAGATCGGCCAGGCGATGGCTCCGCCGGCGCGCGTGCAGTCAGCCCCTCCCGTCGCCGATCCGGCCGGCTCCACCGCCCCGGCCGACCTGTCCGTGACCACGTCCGCGACGGTCGAACCGCCCGTGGCAGCTGCGCCAGCTGTCGCCTCCGCTCCGGCTGCGAGTCCGACGACGGCCCCGGGAACCGTTGCCCCCGAAGGGGTCCCGGCCGTCGTCACCGCGCCGGCGGTAGCCGGTGCCGACGAGACGCCGGTGATGCCGACCATCGCGGCTGCCGTCCCGGTGGCCTACGTCGATCCTGCGACGCCGTGGCTGCCCGCGGTCGGCGGCGTCGCGGGCGGGCTGCACCTGCGCGCGGCCGCCGTCGCGCGCGTCGACCTCACCTACGACGACGGCGCCGAGGTCGTCGCGCACGAGGAGTACGAGGCCGTGCTCCTGCCGCTCACGCAGGTGCCCGACGTGCGCGGGTTCGTCGCCGTCGACTACGACGACCGCGACCTGGTCCCGGCGCCGCCGCCTGGCGCGGTGTACGGACTCGTCCCGTCGGAGGCGAAGTCCAAGACGTACTGGACCGGGCTGCAGCGCTCGCTCGTCGAGGAGCTGGCACGGTCGAGGACGGTAGAGATCCTCGTCAACACCGAGCTCAAGGCGAGGGCGCGCCCGGGCGAGACGCGAGAGCAGTTCGTCGCGCGCTGTCACACCCTCGCCGACGTCCCCGCGGACAAGGCGATGACTGCCCTGCGCACCAAGTACGAGACGAAGCTGGCGTCCGCGCGGCAGAAGCTGACCGACGCGCAGATCAACGCGCAGTCGCTGCAGACGGAGTACGACTCCAATTTCGGCCTGGCGGCCACGGGCATCTCGGTTCTCGGCAGCCTGCTCGGCGGTCGGCGCGGCCGCTCGTCGATGGCGGCCGATGCCCGGCGTCAGTCCGCCGCGAGCGCGAAGGTCGGTGCCGCGCAGCAGAAGGCGCTCGCCGTGGGCCAGCTCATCGACGACCTCGAGGCCGAGCTCAACGAGGAGATCACCACCCTCGACGACGCCTGGAACGCGAAGGCGGAGAACATCAGCACCAGGTCAGTGCCGCTGGAGAAGTCCGACGTCGTCGTCCGCGACTTCCGCCTCGTCTGGATCCCTGTGGCCCGACCGCCCGACGGAGTCGCCGAGTGAGTGTCAGCGCGCTCTCTGCGACGCGCACGCACTCACGCGGGTCGGGCGGAGGCTGCGACCGTCAGCTGGCGGACGGGGTGGGTGACGGTGGGCGGGTGCCGCCCGACTTCACCGGGGTCGGCGACGGGCAGCCGGTGCCGGAGGAGGTGACCACCGGCTTCGCGAGCGCGGCCGTCACCGCCTTCTGGTCGGCGACGCCGACGAACTTCACGCCGAGCACGACGTCGATCGAGGCGTCGGTGCGCTTGTCGGCCACCTTGGTGGCGCCGACGACGTAGTAGCCCATCAGCTGCGCGTTGGCCTTGCCCTCGGGACCGAAGCGGATCTCGGCCACGCCGGGGATGGTCTTCGCGAGCGGGTCGTTGGCCACGCGGGAGATGACGAACCCGCGGGCCGCGAGGGTGTCGGCGGTCTTGCGCGCGAGGCCCGCGCGGTCGGTCGCGTTGAAGACGTTGGTGGTGACCGTGCCGGGCTTGGGCAGGACGAGCCCGGGCCGCACGGTCGTCGTGACGCAGGGCTGACGTGGACGACGGCGAGGACGCGGACGCGTCGGGCGAGGTGCTCCCGCCGCGCAGCAGCCGCACGGCGCCGAACGTGGCGCCGAAGATGACGGCCATCATGAGCAGCAGCAGGATCCCGGTGGCCACCGGATGCCGGCGCCGGGGACCCTCTCCGCCCGGCCCCAGCACGGACCCCGACAGCATGCTCATCGGCGTACTCCCCCTGACTCACTGACCCGAGCGGCCCACTGCGGGTCGTCGAGATCGAGGACGCGCGCGTGGAGCACCGGACGTCCGTGGAGCGCGGTGCGGAGCGCGCGGTGCAGCCCGTCCTCGAGGTACAGCTCGCCGTGCCACTGGACGACGTGCGCGAACAGGTCGCCGTAGAAGGTCGACTGCTCGTCGAGCAGGGCCTCGAGGTCGAGCGTGCGCTTGGTCGTGACGAGGTCCGCGAGGCGGATCTGGCGCGGTGCGATGGCAGCCCAGTCGGCCGGCACGCAGCCGTGCTCGGGGTAGGGACGACCGTCGCCCACGGACTTGAAGATCACCTAGCGAAGTGTAGGCGGCGTGGGCGACCAACCGGCCGAGGCGCTCCGCCCGGGAACGGGGTGACCCCCCGCACACCCGCCAGAGCCCACCTACCCTTGCTGCCTTCCGGCCCTGGGGGAGTTCAGCGGGATGACGCCGCACGGGGGGTCGTCGGGAAGTCTACGACAGCGACGAGGCTCCTCCGCGCGGGCGTGATTTCGGCGTACGCCCCGCTCACCCGTATTCTTCCCGGCGGAGGATTCGCCTAGTGGCCTAGGGCGCACGCTTGGAAAGCGTGTTGGGGGAAACCCCTCAGGGGTTCGAATCCCCTATCCTCCGCCAGCTCGACGGGCTCGTGACCGCACTGCGGCTCACGGGCCCGTGGCATGTGCGGGGCGGCCGCGCAGCGGAACCGCCTCGGGCGCGGGGTAGACGGCCAGCTCGGTGGCCTTGACCGAGAGCCACACCGCGCGGCCGGGCGCGAGCCCGAGCTCGGTGACGGCGGCGGCGGTGAGATCCACGAGCGCGCTCGGCGTACCGCTGACGTCGACGCGCACGCGGTCGTGCAGCGCGGTGAGGCTCACGACCGTGCCCGGCCAGGAGTTGCGCGAGCTGACGCCGTGCGGCTCGGCGTCGCTCACGACGATCGACGACGGGCGCACCGCGACGAACACGCGCCCCTCGTGCGTGGCCTCGGGTGCGACGAACGTGCCGCCGTCGTCGAGGTGCACGGCGACGCCGTGCGCGGTCGCCGGGTAGAGGTTGAGGCCCACGAGGCGCGCGACGTAGTCGGTGGCGGGGTGGCGGGCGACCTCGGCCGGCAACCCCTGCTGCACGATGCGCCCGCCCTCGAGCACGAGGAGGCGATCGGCGAGGACGGCAGCGTCGATGGGGTCGTGGGTCACGAGCAGGCACGGCCCGGCGAAGTCGCGGAGCTGGTCGCGCAGCTCGGTGAGGACGTCGAGGCGGGTGCGGGCGTCGAGCGCGGCGAGCGGCTCGTCGAGCAGCAGGACCCCGGGGTGCCCGGCGAGGGCGCGGGCCAGCGCGACCCGCTGCTGCTGCCCGCCGGAGAGCGACGCCGGTGCGCGCCGGGCGAGCTCGGCGATGCCGAACCGCTCGAGCCACGTGTGCGCCGCTGCCCGCGCGGTCCGCCTGCTCGCGCCCCGAGAACGTGCGGCGAATGCGACGTTGTCGAGCACCGACAGGTGCGGGAAGAGCCGGTAGTCCTGGAACACGAGGCCGACCAGCCGTTGCGGCGTCGGGACGAAGACACCGCCGTCGACGTCGTCGAGCGTCTCGTCGTCGAGCGCGATGCGACCGGTGGTCGCGGGCAGGAGCCCCGCGACGAGTCGCAGCAGGGTCGACTTGCCCGACCCGTTCGGCCCGAGCACGGCGAGGACCTCGCCCGGCGCCACGGCGAGGTCGACGTCGAGCTCGAAGCTGCCGCGACGGCTGGTGAGCGACGCCGTGAGTCCCGGCGCGGTGATCACGCCGGTCCCGACCATCGCCACCACCTCCGGCGCAGCCCGAACAGCACGGCGACGGACACCACGAGCAGCACGAGGCTCAGTGCGATCGCGATGTCGGGGTCCTGCTCGAGCGCGTAGTAGACCTCGATCGGCATCGTCTGCGTGCGGCCGGGGAAGCTGCCCGCGAACGTGATCGTGGCGCCGAACTCGCCGAGGGCCCGGGCCCAGCAGAGCATCGCGCCGGCGGCGACCGCGGGCGCGACGAGCGGGAGCGTGACCCGGCGGAACGTGGTGAGGCGGGAGGCGCCGAGAGTGGATGCGGCCTCGTCGTAGCCGCGGTCCGACGACGCGAGCGCGCCCTCCACGCTGATGATGAGGAACGGCATCGCCACGAACGTCTCGGCGAGGATCACCGCGAGCGGGCTGAACGGGATCGTGAGGCCGAACCAGTCGTAGAGCGCCGAGCCGACGACGCCGTTGCGGCCGAACGCGAGCAGCAGCGCGACGCCGCCCACGACCGGCGGCAGCACCAGCGGCACCGTGACGAGCGCGCGCACGAACGGGATGCCGCGGATCGACGTGCGCGCCATCACCCACGCCAGCGGGACGCCGATCACGGTGGCGATCAGCGTGGCGACGGTGGCGGTCCACAGCGAGAGCCAGAGCGCCTGCCGGACGCTCTCCTGCGTGAGGATCTCGCCGAGGCGTCCCCACGGTGCGCGCGCGACGAGCGCGGCGAGCGGGACGAGCAGGAACCCGAGCGCGATCACCGCCGGGACGAGGAGGGCGAGCGGGGGACGCCCGGACGCGCCGCCCTCGACGAGTCGCGCGCGCTCGCGCGACGAGAGGCGCGTCCCCGCGCCCACCATGTCCCGGGTCTGGCTCATGGCGCGCTGAACCCTGCGTCAGCCAGGACTCGCTGACCCTCGGGTGAGAGGACGTAGGCGACGAAGGCCGCGGCGAGCGCGGCGTTGGGTGCGTTCGTGAGCGCGGCGATCGGGTAGGAGGTCGACTCGTTGACGTCGGCCGGGATCTCGACGCCGAGGACCTTGCTTCCGGCGCCGAGGACGTCGGTGACGTAGACGATCCCGGCGTCGACCTCGCCGAGCGACACCTTGCTGAGCACTGCCTTCACGTCGGGCTCGAGGGTGACCGGGGTGACGCTGAGTCCGGCGTTGGCGAGGACCGTCGCGGCGACCTTGCCGCACGGCACCTGGTCCTGGCAGAGCGCGACCGTCACCGCCGGCGAGGCGAGGTCGGCCAGCGAGTCGACGTCGCCGGGGTTCGACGGCGGGACGGCGATCTCCATCGTGTTCGTCGCGAAGGTCGCCGGGCCGGAGGCGAGGCCGGCGTCGACGACCTGCTGCATCGTCGGGACGCTGGCGGACGCGAACACGTCCGCCGGCGAGCCGGCCCGGAGCTGCGACGCGAGACCGGAGCTCGCGCCGAAGCTGAAGACCACCGTCGTCCCGGGGTTGGCCGCCTCGAACTGCCGCCCGATCTCGGTGAACGTGCCGGTGAGCGACGACGCCGCGAGCACCGTGATCTCGCCGGTGGGCGCCGCGCTGCTCGTGGACGTGCCGCCGCCGGACGAGGGTCCGGCGTCCGACGGCGCCGACGAGCAGCCGCCGAGCGCAAGCATGCTCGCGAGCGCGGCCGCGGTGGCCACGTGGCGCGCACGTGCGGGACTCATGAGGACAAAGATACGCAGGCACGGCTAGTTCCCGCCAGATCTGGCGCATCTGCGGTAGACCATGGGACGCGACGCCGCACGGGGTGACGGTGGAGCCGTGTCGCGGGCCGGGTCGACGTGCGTCGAGTTCGTGTCTGCGCGCACCCTGCCGCGCGCAGGCGCGAACCGGGCGCTCGACGGGCCTGACCCACGCGTCGACGTGAGTCGAGTTCGTGTGTGCGCGCACCCTGCCCCTCGCAGGCGCGAACTGGGAGGGCGACCTGGCCGGGATCAGGCGCTGGCGAAGACCTCGAGGACGACGTCGCCCCGCCCGACGAGCTGCTGGCTGCCGCCCGGACCGCTGACCGGATCGCCGAGCGCGGTCCAGCCGGCCGTGACGAGGCGCTGCACCTCGGCAGCGCGGTCGTCGACCTCGAGCACGAGGCGCACCGCGGCCGGTCGGGCGAGATCGGGACCCAGCGCGGCCGAGGCCTGCGCCGCCGACGTACCCGGCCCGGACACCCACAGGTCCGGTCCGTCGCCCGTGAGGATCGCGAACGGTGGTCCCCATCGCTCGGCCACGGTGTAGCCCGTCGCGGCGAACGCCGCGATGGAGGAGTCGACGTCCGCCACGACCACCCGCACAGCACCCATGGCACCCACGATGTCAGCCGACGGGCGCCACACACCGGCTCACGCGGTTTCCTGCCGGCGTCGAGTTCGTGCCAGCGCGCGCTGGGCCGCGCGCAGACACGACCTGGGAGTGACCTCGGCGTGCGACCTGGGCTTGCGACCGGGGAGTGCCGCCTGTCTGACTGACGCGTCGACGTGGAGACCTGGCTCGGGCGGTGTGGCGGTCGGACGCGGCGACTAGGGTGCTCGCGTGTCGCTGGCCCTGTATCGCACCTACCGCCCGGGTCGGCTGGTCGACGTCATCGGCCAGGATCACGTCACCGTGCCGCTCGCCCGGGCGATCGACACCGGCCGCGCTCATCACGCCTACCTGTTCACCGGCCCGCGTGGGTGCGGCAAGACCTCCACCGCGCGCATCCTGGCCCGCTCGCTGAACTGCGTCGAGGGGCCGACGTCCAGCCCGTGCGGGGTGTGCGGCAGCTGCCAGGACCTCGCGCCCAACGGGCCGGGGTCCATCGACGTCGTCGAGATGGACGCCGCGAGCCACCGCGGCATCGACGACGCCCGCGAGCTGCGCGAGAAGGCGATGTACGCCCCGGCCGCGAGCCGCTTCAAGGTCTACATCATCGACGAGGCGCACCAGCTCACGGTCGACGCCGCCAACGCGCTGCTCAAGCTCATCGAGGAGCCGCCGCCGCACCTCAAGTTCGTCTTCGCGACCACCGAGCCCGACAAGATCCTCGCCACGATCCGGTCGCGGACTCATCACTACCCCTACCGCCTCGTCGCCGTACGCCGGCTGCAGGAGCACCTCGCGTGGGTGTGCGAGCAGGAGGGCGTCCCCGCGCAGACGGAGGCGCTCGCCCTCGCCGCGCGCGCCGGCGCCGGGTCCGTGCGCGACGCGCTCTCGATCCTCGGCCAGCTCGTCGCCGGGTCCGGGCCGGAGGGAGTCACCTACGCCGAGGCCGTGGCCCAGCTCGGCTTCACCGACGCCGCGCTCCTCGACGAGGTGATCGACGCCCTCGCCGCGGCCGACGGCGCCGCGATGTTCAGCGTCGTCGACCGCGTGGTCGAGGCGGGGCTCGACCCGCGGCGGTTCGCCGGCGACCTGCTCGAGCGGCTGCGCGACCTCGTCGTCATGCACGAGGTCCCCGACGCCGTCGACGCCGGCCTGCTCGACGCGCCGGACTCCGTCATCGCCGCGATGCGCGGCCAGACCGAGCGCCTCGGCCTCGCGCAGCTCTCCCGCGCGGCCGACCTCGTCAACACCGGGCTCACCGAGCTCAAGGGCGCCACCGCGCCGCGCCTGCAGCTCGAGCTGCTCTGCGCGCGGCTGCTGCTCCCCGCGGCCGACGACACCGAGGGCGGCGTCCTCGCCCGGATGGAGAAGCTCGAGCACCGCGTCGCCTTCCTCGGCGACGCGCCCGTGGTCCAGCACGTGCCGCCTCCGCCCGCCCCACGGCCGGCACCGTCGGCACCGGCCGCCGCTCCCGCCTCGGCGCCGAGCAGCCCGGCGGCTGCTCCCGGCGCCCCCAGCCCCGAGCCTGCGTCGCCCTCCGCCGCGCCGAGCCCCGATGCCGCGGCCCCCGGGTCCGTCGCGGACGCCACCTCCCCGGCCCAGCCGGGTGCCGGGGATGCGCGGGCAGCCACCGTCCCGCCTGCCCGCCCCGCGGAGTCACGAGCGGCTGCCGGGTCGCCGCCAGCGCCGACGTCGGCCCCGGGTGGACCGCCTGCGCCGCCGCGCCTGTCGAGCGTCGCGCCCACCACGGCTGACCCTGCGGCAGTCGGCGCGCCCGTCGAGTCGGCTACCGCCGAGATCGCGAGCGGCTCCGCGACGTCGGCGCAGCCGGCCGCTGCCGCGCCCGAGTCGCGACCCAGCACCGCCTCGCCGTCCGGGGCGCCTGACCAGGCGATCGCGGCCGGAACCGGGTCCGTCGGCACCGCCGCGGCGGGTCCGGCCGCGACGTCGGAAGCGTCGGTGCCGGCCGCCGAGTCGACCGAGGCCGTCGATCTCGGACCCGTCGTCGTGCTGTGGCCGGCCGTGCTCGAGGCGCTCAAGTCCTCGAGCCGGGTGGCCCACACCCTGGCCGACGGCGCGGTGCCGGTGAGCCGTTCCGCCACCACCCTTGTGCTCGGGCACCCGGACAAGGTGCGGATGGGGATCCTGCGGTCCAACAAGGGCCACCTCGAGCTGCTGCGCCTCGCCGTGCTCGACGTCGTGCACATCGACGTCGAGGTCGACCTCGTCCTCGACCCGCACGCGATGGCCGCGGACCCCTCGACGGCGCCCACGGCCGGCGCCGCCACTGCGTCGCCGAGTCCCGCACCGGCGCCGACCCCGGCCGAGCACCCGGTCGACCCGGATGCGCCGTCGCCGCGCGCCCGGGCGGCCGCGTTCGTCGCGGAGGAGCAGGCCAGCTCGGTGGCCCCGGAGGCCGACGTCATCAGTGACGACGACGACGACATGGACGACAGTGATCTCACCGGCCTCGCGCTCGTGCAGCGCGAGCTCGGCGGCACGGTCATGACCGAGTACGACAACGGCTGAGTGGGCGATTCGTGTACGAGGGCGTGGTCCAGGACCTGATCGACGAGCTCGGGCGGCTGCCCGGGGTCGGGCCGAAGAGCGCGCAGCGCATCGCGTTCCACCTGCTGCAGGCCGATCCGGCCGACGTACGACGTCTCGCGCACGTGCTGCTCGAGGTCAAGGAGAAGGTGCGCTTCTGCGCCGTCTGCGGCAACGTCGCCGAGGACACCGAGTGCCGCATCTGCCGCGACCCGCGCCGTGACCTCTCGGTGATCTGCGTGGTCGAGGAGTCCAAGGACGTCGTCGCGATCGAGCGCACCCGCGAGTTCCGTGGCCGCTACCACGTGCTCGGCGGCGCGATCAGCCCGATCGAGGGCATCGGTCCCGACGACCTGCGGGTGCGTGAGCTGATGGTGCGGCTCGCCGACGGCGTGGTCACCGAGCTCATCATCGCCACCGACCCGAATCTCGAGGGCGAGGCCACCGCGACCTATCTCGCGCGGCTCATCAAGCCGATGGGCCTCAACGTCACGCGCCTCGCGAGCGGACTGCCGGTCGGCGGCGACCTCGAGTATGCCGACGAGGTGACGCTCGGTCGGGCGTTCGAGGGACGCCGACGCCTCGACGTCTGACCGGGACCGTCGGCGATCCAGCCGCGGTGACGCTCGGTCGGGCGTTCGGCGGACGCAGACGCAGACGCCTCGACGTCTGACGGGGACCGTCGGCGATCCAGGCGCGGTGACGCTCGGTCGGGCGTTCGAGGGACGCCGACGCCCCGAGTTCTGACACGCTGGGGGCATGACGGGTCACAGCCACGACACGGATGATCTCGAGCTGGAGCTCGCGCCGGCCGACCTCGCCGACATCGCCGACGACGTCGCCGCGGCCGCCACGGAGTTCGTCGAGGCGATCGAGGCCGTCGCCGCCGCCGACAGCCCCGACGAGTCGATCTCGATCCTGCTGCTCGAGCTCTCCGCGCTGCTCGCCTCGGGTGCGCCGCTCGGCGCGATCGTCGACGTCGTCCCCTCCGCCGACTTCGAGCCCGACGCCGGGTACGAGCCCGACGTCGACCGGCTGCGCGAGGCGCTGCGCGAGCTGCTCGGCCCGGCCGACGAGTACGTCGAGGTCTTCGACCCGTTCTCCGGTCCCGATGTGGTCGCCGCGCGGCTGTCCGACGACCTGGCCGACATCTGCTCCGACCTGCTGCACGGGCTCGCGCACCACGAGGCGGGCCGCCTGCTCGAGGCGCTCTGGTGGTGGCAGTTCTCCTACCTGTCGACGTGGGGACAGGCTGCCTCGAGCGCCCTGCGCGCCCTGCAGTCCCTCGTCGCGCACGTCCGCCTCGAGGTCCCCATCGACGTCGAGCCCGACACCGCCATCTGACCCCACCCCCTCCTCGAGTTACTGCCCGAAACCCCCATTTCCAGCGCCCGAATCCGGGGTTTCCGGCAGTAACTCGAGGACGGGAGCGGGTGATCCCACCATCCGGACGCTGCGGTTGGGCCGTCCCGGCGCCGGTAGGATGAGAACGCTGTCATGCCGGTCGAAACAGTGAGGCGGACCCCCACCGTGGGACTCGTGGTCCAGAAGTACGGCGGCTCGTCCGTGTCCGACGCCGAGAGCGTCAAGCGCGTCGCGCGGCGCATCGTCGAGACGAAGCGCAACGGCGACGACGTCGTCGTCATCGTGTCCGCCATGGGCGACACCACCGACGACCTCATCGAGCTCGCCGAGCAGGTCAGCCCGCACCCTGCCGCGCGCGAGCTCGACATGCTGCTGACCGCCGGTGAGCGCATCTCGATGGCCGTGCTCGCGATGGCCATCCACGACCTCGGGATCGAGGCCCGGTCCTACACCGGATCGCAGGCCGGGCTCATCACCGACTCCGTCCACGGCAAGGCCAAGATCATCGACGTTACGCCCGGTCGGATCCAGGCGGCGCTCGACGACGGCGCGATCCCGATCGTCGCCGGCTTCCAGGGCGTCGCGCAGGACACCAAGGACATCACCACGCTCGGCCGGGGCGGCTCGGACACCACGGCCGTGGCGCTGGCCGCGGCCCTCGGCGCCGACGTCTGCGAGATCTACACCGACGTCGACGGCATCTTCACCGCCGACCCCCGCATCGCTCCGAAGGCCCGGCAGGTCCCGCGCATCACGTACGAGGAGATGCTCGAGCTCGCCGCCAACGGCGCCAAGGTGCTCCACCTGCGCTGCGTCGAGTACGCGCGGCGCTTCGACCTCCCGATCCACGTCCGGTCGTCGTTCTCGTCGAAGAACGGCACGCTCGTGGTCTCCGACTCGTCCGCACCCGAAGGGGAAGCAGTGGAGCAGCCGATCATCGCCGGAGTCGCCCACGATCTCGGCGACGCCAAGGTCACCGTGGTCGGCGTCCCCGACCGTCCGGGCGAGGCGGCCGCGATCTTCCGCGCCGTCGCCGACGCCGAGGTCAACCTCGACATGATCGTGCAGAACGTGTCGGGCTCGACGGGTCGCACCGACGTCACCTTCACCTGCCCCATGGCCGACGGTCAGCGGGCCCTCGCCGCGCTCGAGAAGGTCAAGACCGAGATCGGCTTCGAGGACCTGCGCTACGACGACGGGATCGCGAAGATCTCGCTCGTCGGCGCCGGCATGCGCTCGCACCCCGGGGTCTCCGCGACCTTCTTCGCCGCGCTGTCCGAGGCGGGGGTCAACGTCGAGATGATCTCGACGTCGGAGATCCGCATCTCGGTGGTCACCCGAGCCGACTCCGCCGCGGTCGCCGTCCAGGCCGTGCACACCGCGTTCGGTCTCGACTCCGACGGCGAAGCCGTCGTCTACGGCGGCACCGGCCGCTGACCGTCAGTCCGCGAGTTACTGCCCGAGACCCCGGTTTCGGGGCCCGGAAACCGGGTGTTCGGGCAGTGACTCGAGAAACTAGCGTGGGTGCCATGAGGTGCCCGTGCATGAGGAGAGCCGCATGAGTCGCAAGCCCACCGTCGCCGTGGTCGGCGCCACCGGTCAGGTCGGCGCGGTCATGCGCCGCCTGCTCGACGAGCGCGACTTCCCGTTCGGCGAGATCCGCTTCCTCGCCTCGGCGCGCTCGGCCGGCACCACGCTGCCGTTCCGCGGGCGCGACATCCTCGTCGAGGACGCCGCCACCGCCGACCTCACCGGCATCGACATCGCGCTGTTCTCCGCCGGTGGCGCGACGTCGAAGGCGCTGGCCCCGAAGTACGCCGCGGCCGGCGCGGTCGTCATCGACAACTCGTCCGCCTGGCGCATGGACCCCGACGTCCCGCTCATCGTGAGCGAAGTGAACCCGCACGCCCTCGCCGAGGTCCGCAAGGGCATCATCGCGAACCCGAACTGCACCACGATGGCGGCGATGCCGGTGCTGCGCCCGCTCCACGACGCCGCCGGGCTCCGGCGCCTCGTCGTGAGCACCTACCAGGCGGTGTCCGGCAGCGGTCTCGCCGGCGTCGAGGAGCTCGACACCCAGGTGCGCGCCGCGGTCGAGCAGGACACCGCCGCGCTCGTCCACGACGGCGGCGCGGTGATCCTCCCCGAGCCGAAGAAGTACGTGCGACCCATCGCGTTCGACGTCATCCCGCTCGCCGGCAGCATCGTCGACGACGGCTCGTACGAGACCGACGAGGAGCAGAAGCTCCGCAACGAGAGCCGCAAGATCCTCGGCATCCCCGAGCTCCTGGTCAGCGGCACGTGCGTGCGCGTCCCGGTCTTCACCGGTCACTCGCTCTCGATCAACGCCGAGTTCGACCGCCCGATCTCCGTCGCCCGCGCCACCGAGCTCCTCGCGGCCGCCCCCGGGGTCGAGGTGACCGACGTCCCCACCCCGCTGCAGGCGGCCGGCGCGGACCCGTCGTACGTCGGCCGGATCCGCCAGGACTCGAGCGTGGCCGACGGCAAGGGCCTCGTCCTGTTCGTCAGCAATGACAACCTGCGCAAGGGCGCGGCGCTCAACGCCGTGCAGATCGCCGAGCTCGTCGCCGCCTCGTTCCCGGCCTGACCGCCGGCGCAAGGGACGTCGACGCCGACGTCGTGGGTGTGCGCATGCGCGTGCGCGTCCTGCAGCTCGCCGGCGCGGACCATCGCGCGGTCGTCGCGCCGCACGCCTGACGACCCTGCCCGGCCGCCGTCGCGCCCGCTCAGCGGAGAGTCCGCGATCTCGGAGCGAAGTGTCAGCGTTTGCATCGCTCGTGGGGGTGCAACCTCGTTGAGGCTCGCTTTACGTTGGACTCACCAAGGCCCCCGAGAACCGCGGCCCACTCGAGTGAAACGAGCGTGACCATGGCCTACGAGTTCCTGCACGAGCACACGTTCTTCGCCCACGAGGACCCGCGCTGGCTCATCTGCTACTGCGGCCAGTACGCCGTGCGTACCCGCACCACGACTGGCTTCGCGGAGATCCGGCTGATCGATCCGCCGGTCCCTGTCCTCAAGGTCAAGACGTCGGCCTGACCCATCCCCACGACCTTCCGCCGGCGCTCAGCCTTCGGAGTGCGTCGATGTCGGCAGCGCGCGCGAGGTGGCCTGCGCGCCCGCGACGGCGTCATCGACCGTGACGGCGAAGCGCCGCCCGTCGGTGAGCACGAGGGCGATCCCGGGCCCGCGCCGGATCACCGCCGCGGACGCGTTGGCCCACGGGATCCAGCGGTAGCCCCACCCGCCCCACTGCGTCGGCTCGACCACGATGGCGCTCGCCGTGCGGATCCGCGCGAGCGGGATCACCCGCCGGGGCCATCCCCACGGGCCGAACGCCACGACGAACCGGGTCTCCTCGACCCGCACCTCGAGCGAGGAGAGCAGCCACGACAGCACCCCCACCGCGACCCCGACACCGGCCACCAGCCAGCCGACCCAGGCCGGAGCGCCCGACCCGTTGAGCGCGATGACCGTCCCGATGCCCACGGCGGCGAGCACGATCGTGAGCCCGACACCGAGGAGCGCGAAGCCCCGGCTCGAGCAGCGTCCGGTCCAGATCGTCACGCGCTCACCGTAACCACCGGCCCGGCGGGCTCCGGATGGCCTGTCCGCCGTCGTCACATCATCGTGTCCGTCACGCGGTCGACCTCGGCGCCGACCCCGCGGGTGCCTGTCGTGAACGCTGGGTACCGACCTCACCGTCTCGCTGCTCCCGCACCCGGTTCGCACCTACGCTGCGCCCGTGCGCCTCATCCTGCTGGGAGTCCGCGGCTCCACCCCTGCGCCGGGTGCCGACTTCGTGCGCTACGGGGGTCACACGTCGTGCGTCGGGGTCATCCCCGAGGGCGCCGCGGTGCCGACGCTCGTCCTCGACGCCGGCACCGGCCTGCGCGAGCTCACCCCGCTCCTCGACGGCGAGCCGTTCCGCGGCTCGATCGTGGTGAGCCACCTGCACTGGGACCACGTGCAGGGGCTGCCGTTCTTCGTCGCGGGGGACCGGCCCGACGCCGAGGTCGACTTCTACGTTCCCGCGCAGAACGCGCGCACCGGTCGCGACCTGCTGGCCGCGGCGATGGCGCCGCCGAACTTCCCCATCACGCCGGAGGGGCTGCAGGGCCGCTGGACCTTCACCGCGCTCGAGGCGGGGTTCCACACCATCGCGGGCTTCCGGGTCCGGGCCACCGAGGTCGCCGCACAAGGGCGGGCGGACGTTCGGCTACCGGATCAGTGACGACGTCGGCTCGTTCGCCTACCTGCCCGACCACATCACCTCGGGCGGCGTCGACAACGAGGTGCGCGACCTGGTCCACGACGTCGACGTCCTCCTGCACGACGCCCAGTTCGTCGAGCGCGAGCGCGCCCTCGCGGACGCCTACGGCCACTCGACGATCGACGATGCCGTGACGCTCGCCCGCGAGTGCGGGGCGCGGCGCACCGTGCTGTTCCACCACGGCCCCGCCCGCACGGACTCCGCGCTCGACGCGATCGCCGCGACCTACGCCGACGACCCGCACGTCCACGTCGCCGCGCAGGGTGACGAGATCCGCGTCGTGCGACCGGTGCCACCCGACTGAACGCGAGCCGGCAGCCGGACCGCCCGGCGCGCCTCAGGTCAGCGCGGAGCCGTACTGCTCCAGCACGGCACGTCCCGCGGCCCTGCCGGACTCGACCATGCGGTCGAGCTGGTGGAACTCCAGCAGCCCCACGCCCATCGACGACGGCGTGACCACCACGGCACCGGCGGCTGCCGCGGCGTCGACGCCACCGGCGCTCCCGATGAACAGCGATCGCATCAGGGTCTCGCCGAGGGCCGGGGTCCGCACCGGTCGCGGCGCCGTGGCTGCACCCGGCCCCTCGGGGCGTGGCCGAGGCTCGCCGCCCATCCCGATGTTGACCGCGACGAGCGGCCCCTCCGACCGCTCGGTGAGCAGGCCCACCGGCAGGTTGTCGAGCACGCCGCCGTCCACGAGCAGCTGCTCACCGCTGCGTCGTGGCGGGAACAGGGCGGGCAGCGCGAAGGACGCGACGACGGCGTCGACGAGGTCGCCGGTGCGGTGCGCGTGCACCGAGCGCGTCACGAGATCGGTGCTCGAGCACCGGAACACGCGCGGCAGCTCCTCGATGTGGATGTCGTGGAGGTGGCGGCGCAGTCCTCGCTCGGCCCGGCGTCCCTTCGCGAGCGACGTCGTGGGGAGCGTGTAGTCGCTGAACGGCCGACGTCGGACGAACTCGTCGTGGCAGAGGTCGTGGATCATCGCCGGGTCGTACCCGCGAGCATGCAGGGCGGCGACGATGGCGCCCTGACTCGCACCGGCGATGCGGTCGACCACGACGCCGGCCTCGGTGAGCTCCTGCAGCACGCCGATGTGCGCGAAGGCGCGCGCGCCGCCACCGGCCAGCACCAGACCGACCGAGCGGCCGCTGATGCGATCCGCGACGGGTCGCGTCGCAGACGCGATATCGGCTGTGCCACAAAGCGTCACGCGCCACGCGCTCAGCCGTTCGGCCCACGCCCGGATGCGCTCCGGCGAGGGCCTCGGCCCGACGAGGACGACGTCGACGCCGCCGCGACCCAACGACGGCACCTGCGCCGGGTCGGCGTCCGACGCCGCCACGACCACGAGCAGATCCGCCTGGCGCACGCAGGTCCGCCACCAGGTGTCGTCGACCGGGTCGGCCACCAGCACGACGTGGTCGTGGTCGCGCTCCGCCCGCTCGAGGCCGTCGGGTGTCACCTGCCCCGGCAGCGCGACCGACAGGGACCGTCGCATCCGCGTGGCCAGCGCGTCGGCCACCGCTGCGGCCGGCGCGCCGGGGCCGAGCCCGACGACGGCGACGACGCCGGGACTCGGCGCGGAGGGCGCGACGGCTGGCGCCGTGTCACGCACCTGCGACGCGAGGACCTCGGTGAGCGCTCGCAGGGCAGCCGGATCGCTCCCGACGATCTCGTCGAACGCCGCGTGGCTGACGCGCAGCAGGTGGCTGTCGCGGCGCGCCCGGATCGAGGCGGACCGCGTGCCGCCGGCGAGCAGAGCGAGCTCGCCGACGACGGCTCCGGCACCGAGCTCGCGCGCGGTCGCGGTGCCGACGACCACCTCGAGCCGACCGGCGGTGAGCACGAACACGTCGTCGGCCTCGTCGCCCTCCCGGAACAGCCAGTCGCCGGCGGCGAGCGACACGGGTGCGGCCGACTCCTCGAGCCGGGCGCGAAGCTGGCCGGGGAGACGGGAGAACAGGGACGCGCCGGCCAGCGCACCGGGACCGCTCGGCGTCTCTCGGGCGGTCGGGAGCCGCACCGCGGGCGGCAGGACGACGTCGTCGCCGTCGTCGGTCCGGGTGCTCGACCGCACGTGCCCGAGGAAGAGCGCGATGACGGCGACCGCCACGAAGCAGAGCGCCGAGAAGGCCCACCCCTGACGCAGGCTCGACTCCGTGGCGGTGGGGGTCGGGGTACCGACCAGCACGACGAGGATGGCGATGCCGAGCACGGCCCCGATCTGGCGCGCGCTTGAGTTCACCGCCGACGCGGTGGCGATACCTACCGCCCGGCACGGCCGCCAGCGCCGCGCTGCCGAGGACGGGGAGCGTGGCCCCGACCCCGACGCCGCTGAGGAGCTGGCCCGGCAGCCACGCGCCGAGGAAGTCGGGGGTGGGGCCGACCTCGACGACGTACCAGACGTAGGCGAGGGCCCACACGATCGCGCCGGGGATGATCACGGTGCGGTACCCGCGTCGTTCGGCAACCGGGCCGAGGACTCCGGCGAGCACGGCCGCGACGAGCGCGCCCGGCACGACCGCGAGGCCGGCGCCCAGCACGGAGTAGCCCCACACGTACTGCAGCCACAGGATGTTCGTGAGCAGGTAGGCGTAGAAGCCCATCCCGGCGACGAGCGTCGCGATGTTGCCGACGGCGAAGGACCGGATGCGCAGCAGCGCCGGGTCCAGCAGCGGGGCGCGGTGGCGTCGCGAGCTGAGCAGGAAGGCGCCGAGGAGCAGGGCCGACGCGGCGAAGCACCCGAGCACCGCGGGGCTCGTCCAGCCCCAGTCCTCGCCCTTGACGATGCCGAGGGTGAGCATGGCGAGCATGGCCGCCGAGAGCGCCGCGCCGACGAGGTCGGGGAGGCGACGCCGGCCGGGCGCGCGGCTCTCCACGAGCAGCCGGCGTCCGGCCCACATCGCGGCGAGGCCGAACGGCAGGTTGACGAGGAAGGCCCACTGCCAGCCGCCGATCTCGACGAGCGCACCGCCGATCGGCGGGCCGAGCCCCGAGGCGAGCGCGGCGGAGGCTCCCCAGAGGCCGACCGCGTGCGACCGGCGTACGGCCGGGAACGCCTCGACCACGAGGGCGAGCGACGCGGGCACGAGCATCGCCGCGCCGAACGCCTGGACCATGCGCGCGGCGACGAGGATGCGCGACCGAGCCGGAGAGCGCGCAGGCGACCGAGGCAGCGGTGAAGATCGCGACGCCGCTGGTGAAGGCGCGACGTCGACCGAGCAGGTCGGC
This sequence comes from uncultured Actinomycetes bacterium, assembly GCA_963738455.1. Taxonomy (GTDB): domain Bacteria; phylum Actinomycetota; class Actinomycetes; order S36-B12; family CAIYMF01; genus Longivirga. Next base: position 157,167 of record CAVTWM010000008.1, on the reverse strand, counting down.
GAGGCGCCCGGACACGACGAGGAAGGCCGCGAACACGATGCTGTAGGCGTTGAGGATCCACGACAGCGACGAGATCGTGGAGTCCGGGAACGACTCGCGGATGCTGGGGAACGCGACGTTGACGATGGTGGCGTCGAGGAACGCGAGGAACGCTCCGAAGGAGGCCACGAGCAGCACCGTTCGCTGCGAGAGGCGACCCCGCACGTGCGTCGTCAGCGGCGCTGCATCGGCACTCGGACCCACTCCGGCTCCCTCCTGGATGGTGGAGCCTGGCACGCAGGAGGGGCACCCGCAGGCGGACGATCAAAGTCGTTCGGCTCCGAAAGTCGGAGCCGCGGGAGAAGATCGTTCTCCCATCCTCAGGGCGCGGATCACGCCCGGAGGCGCTTCGACCCGTACAGTGGTCAGGAAGCCACCCCAGATTCTGGGCGGTGGCTGGTAGGCGAGCGGCGCATGAGGCGCCCTCGACCCCATCGATGCCGCTCCGTTCGTGGATCGCGGCTGAAGGCAAGGACACAGATGAGCTCCGCATTCTCGCTCCCGTTCCAGGCTCCGCCCGTCCGCGAGCTCACCGAGGCCGAGGTCGAGGCCGAGTTCGCCGCCGACGTCGCCGCGCTCGAGGCGAACCCGCAGGTGATGCCCGACGTCGCGGACTCCGACGGCGCACCGCCGCTGCGGCTGAGCAAGGGCGCGCGGACCGGCGCCACCGCCGACGGCGTCAGCGACGACGCCATCCGCGCGGTCATCGCGGACCCGCAGGAGGTCGAGCCGGACCCGACCGGTAACGGGCGCATGCGCATGCGCCGCGGCAGCCTCACCGTCGTGGTCGCACGCGACGGCGCCGTTCTCTCGGTGCGTGACCGCAAGCCTCGCCGCCGCAGCTGAGGTTCGCTGATAAATCGTCGGGAGGCTGCTCCCACGCCGAGCGCTCGCCGGGATGGCACGCTCCTCCCATGGCGCGCTTGGTGTACACGGTGCTCGCGTCCCTCGACGGCTACGTCGCGGACGAGGACGGCAACTTCGACTGGGCCGCACCCGGCGAGGACGTCCACCGCTTCGTGAACGAGCTCGAACGCTCGGTGGGCACGTACCTGTACGGCCGCCGGCTCTACGAGGTCATGGCCGTCTGGCAGGACCTGCCGGGCATCGAGCACCAGAGCGCGGCCGTGCAGGAGTACGCCGGAATCTGGAAGACGGCCGACAAGGTCGTCTACTCCACGACCCTGGCCTCGGTCAGTACGCCGCGGACCCGGCTCGAGCGGACCTTCGACGCGGACCAGGTCGCCGAGATGACGGCACGGCTCGACGCCGGCGTGTCCATCGGCGGCCCGACCCTCGCGGCCCACGCCCTCACAGCGGGAATCGTCGACGACGTCCATCTGGTCGTGTCGCCCGTCGTCGTGGGAGGCGGGACGTCGTGCTGGCCCGCGGGTGCCCGGCTCGAGTTCGACCTCGTCGCGCAGGACGGGTTCGCCGACGGAACGGTCCACCTGCACTACCGCGCGCGGCGCTGACCGGAACCGGTCCCGAGCAGCCGAACCCGGAGCCCGAGCCGGCAAGATCATGATCACCGCGCTCGGACGTCCTCGCCCGACTAGCCTGGTCGGGCACCTGGCCGGAGTCGCAGCGAGACTTCGACGGAGCACGAGCTCGTGAGTTCCGCCGCGGTTCCGCAGCGCCACGGGACGAGCGATTCTGGAGGGTCCGGGTCATGAGCGACACCCCGTCACGAACGCCCCTGCCGGCGGCCGAGGCGTCCCATCCCTACGCACAGCCCGCGGAGGAGGTGCTCGCGGGTCTGGGGTCCGATGCGGCCACCGGCCTGACGGCGGCGGAGGCCGCGTCGCGGTTGGCCACGCACGGTCCGAACGCGATCGCGGCGGAGAAGCCACCGTCGGCCTGGGCGATCGCGCTGACCCAGCTGCGCGACCCGATGAACCTGATGCTGGTGGCGGTCACCGTCGTGAGCTTCGCGATCGGCGAGGTCTCGACCGGGATCATCGTGGCGCTGCTCATCCTGCTCAACATCGTGCTGGGCTCGCGACAGGAGCTGAAGGCGCGGGCGAGCGTCGATGCCTTGTCGAACCTGCAGGTGCCCCAGGTCAAGGTCGTCCGAGGCGGTTCGGTCGCCCTGGTCCCGGCTGTCGACGTCGTCCCCGGCGACATCGTGGCGCTCGAGGCGGGCGACATCGTGCCCGCGGACGGGCGCATCGTCCGTTCCGCGACCCTCGAGGTCCAGGAGGCCGCGCTCACGGGCGAGAGCGCACCGGTCTCGAAGGACAGCGCGGCGCTGCCGGGCGAGGACGTCCCCCTCGGCGACCGCACCAACATGCTGTTCCAGAACACGTCGGTGACCCGGGGCACCGCCGCGATGGTGGTCACGGCGACGGGCATGGGCACCCAGATGGGTCAGATCGCGACGATGCTGACCTCCGTCACCCGGTCGCGATCCCCCTTGCAGCGCGAGCTCGACAGCCTGACCAAGGTGCTCGGCATCATCGCGTGGACCGCCGTGGCGTTCATCGTGATCGTCGGCTGGGCCCGGGGCATGCCGGTCGACCAGCTGCTCCTGCTCGGCACGGCGATGGCCATCTCCGCGATCCCGACGGGCTTGCCCGCGTTCGTGTCCGGGCTGCTGTCGATGGGCGCGAAGCAGCTGGCCGAGTCGAAGGCCGTGGTGAAGAACCTGACCGACGTCGAGACCCTGGGTGCCACCAGCGTGATCAACACCGACAAGACCGGCACGCTGACGCTGAACCAGATGATGGTGTCCACGGTCTACGCCGGCAGCTCATGGTTCACCGTCGGCGGCGAGGGCTACGCCAAGACGGGCACGATCCGGTCCGTCGCCGGAGCCGACGTGCCTGACTTCACCCGGCTGGCGCTCGGGCTGGTGCTCGACTCCGACGCGACCGTCGCCGACGACGGCTCCGTCGTGGGAGACCCGACCGAGGCGGCCCTGGTGGTGCTGGCGGCCAAGCTCGGGGTGGACGCCGAGGAGACCCGGCGGGCCTACCCACGGCTGGCGGAGGTGCCGTTCGACTCCGAGTACAAGTTCATGGCCACCTTCCACCGCGTCACGATCGACGGGGTCGAACGCGTGATCCAGCTCGTCAAGGGCGGACCCGACGTCGTGATCGCACGCTGCGCCCGGTCCGGTGGCCCGATGCAGGACCAGGTCCCGCTCGACGCGGCCCGTTCGGACATCGAGGCGGCCAACGCGCGCATGGGCGAGAAGGGACTGCGGGTGCTCGCCTTCGCCGCTCGGTTCGTCGGTGACGACGAGCTGCCGGCGATCGCCGACGACCCGATGTCGCTCACCCACGACCTGTCGTTCGTCGCGCTCGTCGGCATCATCGACCCGCTGCGCGCCGAGGCGAAGACGGCTGTTGAGATCGCCCTCCGTGCCGGGATCGACGTGCGCATGATCACCGGCGATCACGCGGTCACCGCCGGCGCGATCGGCGAGATGCTGGGGCTCGGCCCGGGGGCGATCAGCGGCACCGAGCTCCAGGCAATGACGGACGAGGAGCTGAAGGCGAAGCTGCCCGAGCTGCACGTGTTCGGCCGGGTGACACCCGAGGACAAGCTGCGGCTGGCCCGGGTCATGCAGGAGCAGGGCTTCGTTGTCGCGATGACGGGTGACGCGGTCAACGACGCCGCCGCCCTCAAGCAGGCCGACATCGGCGTCGCCATGGGCAGCGGCAGCGAGGTCACCAAGCAGGCCGCGCGCATGATCCTGACGGACGACAACTTCGGCACCCTCGTGCACGCGGTCGAGCTCGGTCGACGCGTGTACGACAAGGTCGTGGCCTACATCCGCTACCAGATGACCCAGCTGCTGTCGCTGGTCATGCTCTTCGTCGCCGCGACCGCCTTCGACATCAACCAGGGCGTCGCGCTGACCCCGTCCATGGTGCTGTTCCTGCTCTTCTTCGTCACCTCCGCGGGCGTGGTCGTCATCGCGGTGGACCCCGGCGACCCGGACGTCATGAGCCGTCCGCCGAGAGACCCGAAGCTCCCGATCACCAACCGCGGAGCCATCCTCACGTGGCTGCTCTACGGCGCCACCTTGTTCCTCGCGGCGTTGGCCCCGCTCGTAGCAGGACCGGACGAGCCGAGCATGACCGTGGCGAGCGCGTCGATGACCATGACGTTCGTGGTCATGGGGCTCGGCACGGTCCTCAACGCGGTGACGAACCGACGAGATCCCACCAGCGGCCTGATCGCGCCGGTCCTCAAGGCGGTCGCGATCTCGCTGGTCCCAGCCGCGATGATCTACCTCGCCACCGAGCTGCCCACGCTGCAGCAGGCGCTCATGACGCGGTCGCTCACCGGTGGGGAGTGGCTCACGAGCCTGGCGCTCGCGCTGCTCCTTCCCGTCGTCATCGAGGTCGGGAAGTGGATACGTCGCCGACGCATGCCGGTCGCCGCGCTCGCCGACACTCAGCGCGCGATCGCACCGGCGCGCGCCACCTCGTCCGCTGCCCACTGACCGGACGTGCGCGACCGAATGGTTCCTGCCCGACGACGGAAGGTGAATGACGTGTCGAAGAAGAGGTCGAAGCCGAAGACCAGGTCCGCGAACGGCCTCGGGACACGGCAAGAACCGACAGCGGCGATCGAGGCGCCCGAGTCGAGCGGCGGCGTCGGGGAAGCCCCGGCCGGCGTGGCGGCGAAGCTGGGCCGCAAGGCCTACGAGGCCGAGCTCGCGACGCTCCAGGCCGAGCTCGTCGCCCTGCAGGAATGGGTCAGGGCCACGGGTGCCAAGGTCTGCATCGTCTTCGAGGGACGCGACACGGCGGGGAAGGGCGGCACGATCAAGCGCATCACCGAGCGGGTGAGCCCGCGCGTCTTCCGCGTCGTCGCGCTGTCGGCGCCCACCGAGCGCGAGAAGTCCCAGATGTACGTGCAGCGCTACCTGGCCCACTTCCCGGCTGCCGGCGAGGTCGTCATCTTCGACCGCAGCTGGTACAACCGCGGCGGCGTCGAACGGGTGATGGGGTTCTGCACCGTGGTGGAGAGCGACCGGTTCCTCGCCCAGGTGCCGGCCGTGGAGAAGGCCATGGTCGACTCCGGGATCATCCTCATCAAGTACTGGCTCGAGGTCAGCGAGCACGAACAGACCCGGCGCATCGAGAGCCGCATCCACGACCCGCGCAAGGTCTGGAAGCTCACCGACATGGACCTCAAGTCCTACAGCCGCTGGTACGACTACTCCCGCGCCCGCGACGCGATACTCGCCGCGACGGACACCTCGTGGGCTCCGTGGCACGTGGTGCACACCGACGACAAGAAGCGCGCGAGGCTGAACATCATCACCCACCTGCTCTCGCAGATCCCGTACGAACCGCTGCCTGCGCGCGACATCAAGCTCCCGGCCAGGCAGAAGCCCGGCGGATACCGCGACCCCGGACTCCCGCTGCGCTACGTCCCCACCCCCTTCTGATCGGATGAGTCAGAAGGGGGGATCTTCGGGTGGTGGCGGCGGTTCAGGTGGTGGTTCGAGGTCGGCGGGGTCGATGAGGAAGGGCCGTGGTGGGATCTGCACGCGTTGGCCCCATGCGGTGGCCCAGGTGCACGACCCGTCGGCTCGGCCATCGACGATGTCGATGTGGCCGGCGGTCTTGAGCTGGTGGCATGGGCTGGCGCACAGGTCGCCGGTGTTCGCGGTGTCGCTGGCCCCGTCGGGGAACGGGTCGGCGTGGTCGAGCTGGAGCCGGGCGGGGTTCGTGGTGCCGCAGCCGGGGGCGCGGCAGCCACCGTCGCGGGCGCCGATGTAGCGGCGCAGCGGTGCGGGCAGGTAGGTCTGGCGGCCGTAGTCGAGGAGGTGCCCGGTGACCGGGTCGGTGACCATCCGCCGCCAGGTCTCGATCCCGCGGGCCAGCTCACGCCCGACCGCCGCGGGGATGGGCTGCCCGTCGAGCAGGCACGGATGGTCGGCCTCCCCGCGCAGGGTGTCGAGGTCGATGACGAGCTGCCCGGTGACCGGGACCGTCTCCCGCTCCCAGCTGATCGTGCCGTCGGCGTCGACCGTGCCGAGCACGCGGGCGGCGAGAGCGTCCGCCCGACACGAGTCCAGCAGCGCATCCCCGTCGTCCGCGGCCGCGGGTGCTCCGCCGCGCTGCAGCTGCAGGGCACGCGCGTCGGCGGTCAGGGTCTGGTGGATCGCGGAGATGGTGACCCAGTCATCCACGACGCCGAGGTAGCCCATCCCGTCCTCGACCGGGCGCGCGGTGACCCGGCGCGTCTCCTTCGCGCGGCGGTGCCGGTCCGCGGCACCCGCCGCGTCGACGCGGAGCACCGCTTTGGTCACCTCGCGGGCGAACTCGCCCGGGGCCAGCCGGCGCGCCTTGGCCAGCACCCGCGCCTCGATCCGGGCCCGCAGCGCCGGGTCGTCGAGCACCCGGGTCCGGTCCACCAGGATCGAGCAGTGCGCCGCGCTCACCTCGCCACGCTCCAACGCCGCCCGAAACGCCGGGTAGTCAGTGGCCAGTGCTCGGGCGGTCTCGATCGCGCGACCCGCGGAGTACCGCGACGTCCGACGCGCAACCGCGACCTCGTGCTCGACGTGCACCTCCGTGAGGTAGGCACCCGAGGGCACCGGACCGGCCAGCGCGGCCAGCGCCACGACCCGCTTCGCCGCGATGTAGGCCTCGGCCCGGTCCAACGCCCGCAGGTAGTGCAACCGGTCGAGCGGATCCTCGAGGGCGGCCGGGTCGACGGACTCGAGGATCTGCAGCGCGACCCCGTCCGAGCCCTGCGCGGCCAGGTCGGCCACCTGATCCTCGAGCGAGGGCAGGACCGGCTCGGAGACGTCGTCGTCACCGAGGACGTCGAGGTACGCAGGCCAGTCCGCCGGCGCCGAGGAAGCGAGGATCGCCCGGATCTCCGCCACCTCAGCCGCCACGATCGCCCGCTCCGCCGCCTCCTGCTCCGGGGTCGGAAACAGGTGCTCGAACGCGTCGTCGACCCGCTCCGCACTCACCCGGACCACCTCCCCGACTGGCCGACATCCCCTGCAGCCCAACCGATTCCGGGCATGACTTATTATCGAACGTATGTGCTATCACTGTCAAGGGCGAGTCGCCCACGATCTGCCGGATGAGTCGCTCGCCGCACGGTTGGCGCGCTGCTCGCGCGCGTTCGTGCGAAGCGCCGCGTCCACTCGACCGCTGCGATAGTTTGCCGGGATGAGCGAGCTGGCCGCGTCCGAACGACTCGTCCGCGAGTACCTGGACGCGTACAACCGCGCCGACTGGGACCGGGTCGCGGCACTCGTCGCGCCTGGCTACGTCCACCACAGCAACGGTGTCGACTACGACCTCGTCGGGTTCACCCTCCGGTCGCAGCAGCTCAAGCTCGCGATCCACGGGTTCACCGTCGAGGTCGAAGCCGTGGTGGCCGACGGCGGCATGGTGTGCGTGCGCTGGACGGCCCGCGGGACGCATGCCGGGTCGATCTACGGGGAGCGGCCGAGCGGCCATTCCCTCGACCTGCACGGGATCACGATGTACCGCGTGGACGATGCGCGGGTGGCCGAGGACTGGCAGGTCATGGACGAGCGTCATCTGATGATCCAGGGGAGCCCCTTCGAGGGCTTCGGCTGATCCCGCCCGCCTGGTGACGTCAGCGGGCGTGGCGAACCGCTGACGGGGATAGTGGTGCCCGCACGGCAGAACCGCCCGCGACGCGACTCGACCGACCTACGGGGGGCGCATGTCCACCGATCCCCACCCCTCCTCGCCGGTGGTCCGGCTGTCGGTGCGCGGCGCGATCTTCCTGGGCGTCGGTGCCATGGTCGGCGCGGGGATCTTCTCCCTGCTCGGTCAGGCGGGTGTCGTCGCCGGCGCGGCGGTCTGGGTGTCGTTCCTCATCGCCGGCGCGATGTCGGCGGCTCTCGGCTACACCATGGTCAAGCTCGGGGTGAGGTACCCGACCTCCGGTGGCCTCGTCACCTACCTGGAGAAGGGGTTCGGCGGCGGTCGGATCGTGGGGGTGGCGTCGTGGCTGGGCTATCTCACGGCCATCGTCGTGGTGGGGGCGATGGTCGCGGTCTCCTTCGGCGACTACGCGGCCACCCTGCTGGTCGGGCCCGACGCCGGCCAGGGCTGGACCAAGCTGTTCGCGGCTCTGCTCGTCGTGGCAGCGGCCTGGCTGACCATCGCCGGCCCACGCGTCCTCGACCGGGCCCAGTCGGTGATCGTCGTGGCGCTGCTCGCCGTGTTCGTCGTCTTCATCGTGGGGACCGTCACGAACCTGCAGGCGCCGCTGCTCGCACCGAGTGGCTACCCCGACCTGCGCCACATCATCTCCAGCGTCGCGCTGACGTTCTTCGCCTTCCTGGGCTTCGCGGTGATCAGCTTCGCGGCGGGCGATCTGGCGCGCCCGCGTGAGCAGCTCCCCCGAGCGATGTACTCGGCGCTGGGGATCACGACCGTCCTCTACGTGGCCGTGTCGCTGTGCGTGTTCGGGACGCTGACCGTCGACGACGTCATTCGCTACGGGCCCACCGCGATCGCGGAGGCCGCACGCCCGTCGCTGGGGCAGGCCGGCTTCGCCATGATGGCCGTCGCTGCCCTCCTCGCCACGTCGTCCTCGGTGACCGCCACCTTGTACGCCTCCGAGGGGCTCACCACTGCCATGGCCGAGTCAGGCACCTTCCCAGCAGCCTTCGGCACCGGGTCACGACTCGGGAAGCACGGCGGTCTGATCATCACCACCGCTCTCACCGTGGCGGCCGTCGTCGCGCTGAGCCTCGGCGCCCTCGCGTCGGTCGGCAGCGCCGTGTCGTTGGCGGTGTTCGTGCTCGTCGCGGTCGCGGCCTTCCGACTCAGGATCGAGATCGGCGCATCGACAACCCTGGTGATCGCAGCGATCGTCATCGCGACGGTCGTGCTGGTCGGCTTCACGATCGACCTGTTCCTCAACGACCGACCCACCTTCTGGTTCATGGTCGTCCTCGTGCTCGGCGGCGTCGTGGTCAACGAGGTCCGGACCCGGGCCCGGAAGCTGCCGCCGGCGTGAGGGAACTCGCGCGCGGCGGGAGGGTGCGCAGCGTCGTCCATGGAGCAGAATGCTGGCCAGCCGCGTGCTCGACGTCGGCAGACGTGAGGTGAGTCCCCGTGGATGTTCAGCCGGACGACGCCAGCAACGGTGCGCCAGACAGCGATGCGCCCGGCCGAGCCGAAGCGTCGTCGGCGGAGTCGCCTCGGCCTGCGTTGGACAAGAAGAAGACGATCATCGGCGCGGTGATCGGTGTCGTCTCGCTGCTGGTCATCTTCCTGGGCGTGATCCCGCAGATCGGGTCCTACGCCGACGCCGCGGTGGCGATCAAGGCGATGACCTGGCAGGCCATCGCGCTGATCCTCGTGACCGTCGTGGTCTACAACGTGGTCTACGGGTTCCCGTTCATGGCGGCGACTCCGGGGCTGAGCTACCGGCATTCGTTCCAGCTCAACCAGGGTGCGTTCGCGATCAGCAACGGCATCCCCGCGGGCGGGGCGTTCGGGCTCGGCGTGCAGTACGCGATGCTGTCCACGTTCAAGGTCACCCCGACTGCGGCGACGGCGGCGATCGGGGCGACCGGTGTGTGGAGCATCTTCGTCACGCTGGGCCTGCCGGTGCTCGGCCTCGTGGCGATCGCGGCGTCCGGCACCATCAGCGCAGGTCCGTACGTGATCGTCGGCGTGATCGGCCTGGTCGCGCTGCTGGCGATGGTGACCGTGTTCGGTCTGGTCATGCGCAGCGAGAAGCTCGCCGAGCGGCTCGGCCGGCTCGGCAACAGAATGGCGAAGCCGTTCCTCCGGTTCTTCAAGAACCGCAGCGAGCTCGACCTGGTGCCCATCGTCGTGAAGTTCCGGCTCGACATCGTGGGACTGGTCCGTCAGCGGTGGCGGTCGATCACCTTGACGCAGCTCAGCGTGTCGCTCACCCAGTTCCTGATCCTGTACGCCTCCCTGCGCGGTGTCGAGGGCCAGGACGCCACCACCTCGATCCTGGTGGCGTTCGGCGCGTGGGCGGTCGCGCAGATCGGGATCATGATCCCGATCACCCCCGGCGGGCTCGGCACGGTCGACGCGTTCCTGATCGCGCTGCTGACGGCCATGGGCGTCAGCAGCGGCGACGCGACCGCCGCGGACCTGGTGTGGCGCGCCGCGTCGTTCGTGCCGCAGATCGTCATCGGCATCGTCGCGTTGGCGACCTGGTACCGCCGGGCTGCACGGACCTTCGCCGCCGCGCAACCGGTCGCCTGACCGAGGTCGGCCGCCGCGGGGACGTCGAAGCCACGACGACCGGGTTCGTCGCGGGCATGTCGCTCGCGAGGTGGCGATAGCGGGGTTCGGTTTCGTGCCGCACGCGCGGTGCCCGAGGGCTAGCGTCCGTGTCATGAGCGACAGCGACAGCGACGTCGTCACCCTCGAGGACGGGACCGTCGTCGAATACGGACCGCGTACGCGCCCGTGGCTCCACCTGGCGGCACCCTTGGTCGCCACCGGAGCCATCTGGGCGGCTCGGCAGATCCTCAACCGCGGCTACACGCGAGTGAGCGGCCGCACCCCACCGGCGCCCAACGACCCCCAGACATCCTGGCGGCGAGCCATCCTGTGGACGGCAGCTACCGCCACCACCGCCGCGGTGATCGAGGTGGCCGTGCACCGGCTCGCCGACGAACGTGCCGTCAGGGTCCTCAACCGCGGACGGGACTCCATGGCGCGGCGCAAGGCGTGACCGTACGAAGGCCCCGTGCCTGGACGACTTCGGCGCCCACCCGATGCGCGCCCCTCGATCATGGGACCTTTGACGGCGCGTACCTGCTGAGGTCGTGCGATCGACCAGAGAGGGCAGCCGGGTGATGAGCAACGACGCCGCGCGCGACGGGACGCCCGTCGCTCGGCTGGTCACGGCCTGGGTCCCCGGTGTCGAGGCGGTCCGCACCTACCAGCGGGGGTGGCTGCCCAAGGACGTCCTGGCCGGCCTGGTCCTGACCGCCCTGCTGGTGCCACAGGGCATGGCGTACGCCGAGCTCGCCGGGCTACCGCCCGTGACCGGCCTGTACACCTCGATCCTCTGCCTGCTCGGCTACGCGGTCTTCGGTCCCTCGCGGATCCTCGTCCTGGGGCCGGACTCCTCGCTCGGTCCGATGATCGCCGCGACGATCCTGCCGCTGATGGCGGCGGGCGGTGATCCGGCCACGGCCATCGCGCTGTCGTCGATGCTGGCGCTGATGGTCGGCGCGTTCATGGTGCTCGCCGGTGTCGCGAAGCTCGGGCTCGTCGCCGACCTCCTCTCGAAGCCGACGCAGATCGGCTACATGAACGGGCTCGCGCTGACCATCATCGTCGGGCAGCTGCCGAAGCTGTTCGGGTTCTCGGTCGACGCCGACGGGCTCATCGCGGAGCTGCGCGGATTCCTCGACGGGGTGGCCGCCGGAGATACGGTCCCGGCGGCCCTGGCCGTGGGGTGCCTCGGTCTGGCGCTGATCCTGGTGCTGCAGCGCTGGTTCCGGACGATCCCCGCCGTCCTCGCGGCGGTCGTGCTCTCGATCCTGGTGTCGGTCGTCTTCGACCTGGCGGCCAAGGGTGTGTCCGTGGTGGGGGTGCTGCCGCAGGGGTTCCCGCCGTTCACCTGGCCGCGGATCTCGGCCGCCGACCTCCCGCTGCTCGTCGTCGGCGCACTCGGGATCGCCCTGGTGGCCCTGACCGACACGATCTCCACGGCATCGGCGTTCGCCGCGAGGAGCGGGCAGGAGGTGCGGGCGGACCAGGAGATGGTGGGCATCGGCGCGGCCAACATCTCGGCGGGTCTCTTCCAGGGCTTCCCGGTGAGCACAAGCGGTTCCCGCACGGCGGTGGCCGAGCAGTCCGGAGCCCGCAGCCAGCTCACCGGTGTCGTCGGCGCGGCCGCCATCACGGTCATGCTGCTGGTGCTGCCCGGGCTGCTGCAGAACCTTCCCAGCGCGACGCTCGCGGCGGTCGTGATCGCGGCGGCCCTCTCGCTCGCCGACATCGCTGCGACCCGTCGGTTGTGGCGGCAGCGCCGGACCGAGTGGGCGATCTCGATCGCGGCGTTCCTCGGCGTCGCTCTGCTCGGCGTGCTGCCTGGGATCGGGGTCGCGGTCGCGTTGTCCATCCTCAACGTGTTCCGCCGGGCCTGGTGGCCCTACCAGGCCCGGCTCGGGCAGGTCGACGGCCTCTCCGGGCTGCACGACGTCAGTCGCTACGACTCGGCCCGCGAGCTCGACGGTCTGGTGGTCTACCGGTTCGACGCCCCGCTGTTCTTCGCGAACGCCCGCACCTTCCGCGAGCAGATCCGGCGGATCGCCGTCACCGAACCGGCACCGCGCTGGATCCTGCTGGCAGCGGAACCGATCACCGACGTGGACACGACGGCAGCCGATGTCCTGCTGGAGCTGGACGAGGAGCTGACCGCGCTCGGGATCGAGCTTGTGGTGGCGGAGCTCAAGGACCCCGTCATCGCCCGGATCCGCGACTACGGGCTCGGTCGCGTCATGGCGGAGGAGCACTACTTCCGCACCCTCGACGACGCGATCGCCGCCTATCGTGCGACGTATCCCGACGCCGGCTGGCGCCCGCTGGGCGCGGCCCAGCGCGCAGACCCCGACGCTTAGGGAGGCAGTTGTGTCCTCGCAACGTCAGCTCGCAGTGTCGGCCCTGGTGCTCACGCTCGCCGGGGTCGCCCTGCTCGCCGTGGTGACCATCGGCCGGATGCCTCGCGGGCTCATCACGCTCGCCATCGTGGCCGTCGCCGTGTGGCTCGCGCGCGACGCGATCGTGCGTCGTGGTCGGGCGCGCACGGTTCGGCTTGTCATCGCACTCCTGCTGATCGTCGCCGTGGTGCTGATCACCCTGACCGGCGAGGCTCGCATCGAGGGCCTGATCGCGGTCGCGCTGCTCGTCCTGGGGCTCGCCGCGGCGCGGAGCGCCCTCCGGGCCCACGCCCGGTGGCCGGCCGCGACGCGGCCGACCCACCCGGTCATGGTCTGGAACGCGAAGTCCGGCGGGGGCAAGGCGGTCACCCACCACGTCGAGGCCGAGGCCGAGCGCCGCGGGATCCGCCCGATCCAGCTCACGCCGGGCGACGATCTCGAGCAGCTCGTCCGTGACGCGGTCGCCGCCGGCGCCGACGCCCTGGCCGCGGCCGGTGGCGACGGCACCCAAGCCCTGGTGGCCGGCATCGCGGCCGAGCACGACCTGCCGTTCGCCTGCATCCCGACCGGGACCCGCAACCATTTCGCGCTCGACCTCGGGGTCGATCGCGACGATGTCGTCGGTGCGCTCGACGCGTTCGTCGACGGGTCCGAACGACGGGTCGATCTCGCCGAGGTCAACGGACGGGTCTTCGTCAACAACGTCTCCCTGGGCCTGTACGCCGAGGCGGTGCAACGCGAGGGCTATCGGGACGCGAAGCTGCGCACGATCCTCGACACCGCCCCGGATGTCCTCGGCCCCACGTCCGACCGTTCCGTGGACCTCGTCTGGGGAGACGACGCCGGAGAGGCGCAGCGGGGGGCGGCCGTGATCCTGGTGTCGAACGACGTGTACCGGCTCGGCCTCGTGATCGGTGCGGGAACCCGCCCGCGGCTCGACGCCGGCGTGCTCGGCGTGGCGGTGCTCAGCGGTGTCGAGCTGGGCCGGGGATGGCGGCAGTGGTCGACGAAGGAGTTCCAGGTCGACGCGGGTGGTCCCGTGCCGGTGGGAGTCGACGGCGAGGCGCTCGTGCTGCAGCCGCCGCTACGGTTCACCACCCGGCCCGGGGTGCTCCGCGTGCGCATCGCGCCCCAGCACCCGGGAGCGTCGCCGTCCGCGATCCAGCCGGACTCACTGCGCGGGACGGTCCGGCTGCTGGTGCGGATCGCGGCCGGGGACTCCCCGGTGCCAGGCGGTCATCGTGAGTGAGGCCGGCGCCCGGCCGGGCGGTGCCCTGCTCGCCCGGCTGCACGAGTACGACGTCGCCGCCTACCGCGCGGTGGCCACCACCTCGACCCCCCTGCTGGACGAGCCGCTGCGACGACTGTCCTTCGCCGCCAACTACTCCCGGCTGTCGATGGCTGCCGCCGTCACGCTCGCGGTCGTGGGCGGTGCGCGGGGGCGGCGGGCCGCCGTCACGGGTCTCGCGAGCGTCGCGGTGACCTCCGCCACGGTCAACATCGGGGCGAAGCTGCTGACCCGGCGGGCGCGACCCGACCGCGCGGGCCACGGTGTGGTCACTGATCGGCACGTCGACATGCCGGAGTCGACCTCCTTCCCCTCGGGGCACTCCGCGGCCGCGTTCGCGTTCGCGGCCGGCGTCCGGCACGAGTGGCCGACGGCGAGCGTCCCGCTCTACCTGCTGGCCGCCGTGGTGGCGTACTCCCGGGTCCACACCGGGGTCCACTACCCCGGCGACGTCCTGGTCGGATCCGCCATCGGGCTGGGCGCTGCGAGCGTCACCGGTCGAGCGGCCGACAGGGTGCGCGCCGCACGAGCGGATCGCTGAGCGGGCTCGTGCCCACCAGCCCGCCATCACGACGCGGTGACGACGGTGAAATAGCGCTGCCCGCACGCTGGTTCCCCCAGACCTGGGGACCTGTGGCGTGGTGGGCGACCGGCCTCGCCTTCCTCCTGCTCCTGGCCGCGGTCGTCCACGGCACCACCACGGACTGGGACTCGGCCGTGACGACTGCCGTCGTGGCCGGCCGCACACCAGCCATGACGCGGGTCGCCCTCGCGGCGTCCTGGCTCGGAAGCGCCGTTCCGCTCGCGATCTGGGCCGGCACTTCGGCGTTCGTCCTCGATCGGCGTTACGGAAGCCGGTGGCGCTGCTCGCTGCGCGTCCTGCTGGTGCTGCTGCTCGACGTCGTCGTCGTGTTCGCGATCAAGAACCTGGTGGACCGCCCACGGCCACCGTCGGAGCACTGGCTCGCCTCGGTGTCCACCTTCTCGTTCCCCTCGGGACACACGACAGCGACGACGGCCGCGGTCAGCATGCTGCTGCTCTGCGTCGCAGCCCTTCCGACGTCGCGTCGTGCCAGGGCCTGTGCGGTCACGGCCGGGCTGCTCCTGGTCCTGGCGGTCGGCTGGAGCCGGGTCTACCTCGGCGTGCACTACCTCAGCGACGTCGCCGCCGGGAACGGTCCTGGGTGTCTGGCTGACGCTGTCGACGTTGTGGGCCCTCGACTCGGTCCCGCGCTCGCTCCCGTCTCGACCGGGCCGCGCACCCCGCTGACGAGCTGCTAGTCCTCGATGACGTCCAGCCCTTGCTCCCGGAGCAGCGCCAGGTGGTCCAGCATTCCCTTCAGGACGTCAGGGGAGTGGCCCTCCCAGCTCTCCACCTCGCCGACTACTCGCAGCGGATGGCGGGTGCGGTAGGACTCGGTGACGTTGCCGGGGAACCTCTTGTTCGTCACGTTGGGATCGTCCTCGAAGGGTCCGGTGGGCTCGACGACGTAGATGTGTCCCCGGTCCTCGCTCCCGGCGAGCGCGGTCGCCAGCTCTGCTCCCCACGCGGCTGTGTCCACGAGCGCGGTGAAGTAGATGTTGTTGGACACCCTGCCGTCGTGGAAGTTGGAGCCGTAGCCGGGGACCAGCACGTCGCCGACCTCGAGCGCGGACTTCGTCCCGTGGTAGAACGGCCCCTCGATGTGGTCACAGTGGTCATAGGTCACCGGGGTGTAGGTGTCGCCTGTCTCTCCCATGGGCACGTCTCCTCATCCATCTCGGCCCTGTGACCGGCGAGCCTCGCGCGCCTACTGTGAGGCTATGAGTGTGCCGCAGATCACGGTGAAGGCCTTCGCCGTCATGCTCAACCAGGCACGGGACGCCCATCTCGTCTCGCGTGGGAGCGACACGTCGACATCGCCCACCGACTTCCACCGACTCCTCGGCGGCCACGTGGAGTTCGGCGAGGCCACGATCGACGCCGTGCGTCGGGAGATCGTCGAGGAGACCGGAGCGGTGTTGCAGGAACCGCACTGTCTCGGAGTCCTGGAGAACAGGTTCGTCTACGAGGGCCAGCCCGGTCACGAGATCGTGTTCGTCTACACCGGGTGGTTGACCCCGCCGGAACCTGTGCCGGCCGGCGGCGGCTGGCTCAGCGACAACGACGTTGCGATCTGGGCCGAGTGGCGTCCGATGGTCACGGACAGCACCGCGATTCCGCTCTACCCCGACGGGGTGGACCGGCTGATCGCCGACCTGGGTGGACCCGTTCACCCCTAGGCCGCTGCTGCTCCATCCTGGGCCATCCGACGGACCGTCGTCGCCCGCGAGCGCTGCCCGTCCCGTGCGGCGCCGGGTCGCGCTGCTGCGCTCAGCCGTCCAGCCGCAGGCGCATCACCCAGCGCCACTTGGCGATCTGACGGTCGCGGGTGAAGCCGAACTCCTCGAACAACGTCTCGGGCCCGGTGTGGAAGTACGCACCGCGCTGGGGCGGGCGTCCCTCGACCTGTTCGGGGTAGGCCTCGACGAGGCCACCCCCGGCGGCACGTACGGCATCGAGCGCGGCCGCGACCGCAGCGCGGGCGACGCCCGTGCCTCGGTGACGGCTGCCGGTGAAGATGCAGCCGATGCGCCAGTCCGGCAGCTTCTCGAGCTCCTTGGCGTAGGCACCCGGGTTCTTGATGTTGGGGAGCTCGACCGGCGAGCCGAACTGGCACCAACCGACGCACTCGTCCCCGGCGTAGACCAGGATCTGATGCACGGTCCCGGCCCGAGCGTGCGCTCGTTTGGCTGCCTTGTTGTCAGCAGCGGTGCGGTCCTTGCTCAGCCCCTCGCGGTGGAAGCCCATGCACCAGCACCCACCCCAGACGCCATTGTTGGCCTCGACGAGACGAGCGAAGTCGTCCCACGTGTCCTCGGCAAGTGGTCGGGTGCGGTACTCGCGGCGATCGGCTGCCATCGCTTCATGATGCCCACCCGCGGCAGGGTGGGGGGCGGATTGCGTGCAGGTGCCGCTCGCGTGCGCCCGGCGACGCGCCGCTGAGCGTGAATCGCGAAGGCCGAATCGTCGCGAGCGTCCTAGCGTTGTCCTGCTACAAACCGGGACGACGTGGCCTGCTGCCGTGGCAAGTGGCAGATCGGAGATGTGGATCGGGATGGCTTCCGAGCTCGTGGCGCTCTGCGTCGATGCGAACGACCCGCCCCTTCTCGCCCGCTTCTGGGCCGGCCTCCTGGGCTGGGAGACGGTCGACGATCCCTACGGTGGCATCGCGCTCTGGCCGAGTGACGACACCGGGTTCCGGATCCGGTTCGTCCCGACGTCGGCGCAGAAGGTTGGCCAGAACCACATGCACCTCGATCTGACGAGCACGTCCCTCGAGCGCCAGCAGCAGACGGTGGCGAGGTCGCTCGGACTCGGCGCCCGACACATCGACATCGGACAGCGGCCCGAGGAGGGGCACGTGGTGCTTGCCGACCCCGAGGGGAACGAGTTCTGCGTGATCGAGCCCGGCAACACCTTCCTGGCCGACTGCGGGTTCATCGGAGCGCTCGCGTGCGACGGTTCTCAGGAGGTCGGGTACTTCTGGAGCGACGCGCTCGGCTGGCCGCTGGTCTGGGACCAGGACCAGGAGACCGCGATCCGCTCGCCGCAGGGCGGTCCGAAGATCACGTGGGGCGGTCCGCCACTCATGCCGAAGACCGGCAAGAACCGGCTGCACCTCGACCTCGCGCCGCTCGCCCACACTGACCAGCTCGCCGAGGTTGACCGCCTGGTCTCGCTCGGCGCAGCTCGACTCGGCCTCGGCCCGGACGAGCCACGCTGGGTGGAGATGACCGATCCCGACGGCAACGCGTTCTGCCTGCTGCCGCCCTGACCGCGTGACCGGATCCATGCGCGCGGGCTCGCAAGGAGGCACTGCGTCTCGGCGTCCTTGCCAGCCATGGCCACACGATCGGCACACGGGACGTGGCCAACCGCCGCCGGTCGCCGATCAGTTGATGATCTCGCCGCGCTCATCTGCGCGAATCGTCGCCAGCCGGTCGCGCCACGCCTCGAGTGCCGCTGGGGTTTGCCGCGTCCAGTCGGTCACCTCGCCGACGATCCTGAGCGACTCCCGGCTGCGGTAGGACCGGGTCGGGTTACCGGGGAACTTCTTGTCGGTCACGTTCGGGTCGTCTTCGAGCTCCCCTGTCGGCTCGACGATGTAGACGCGAGGAGCAGCGTCGCCGGGCGCGAGTTCCGCAGCGAGTCCCGCACCGTCAGACAGCGCGGTGAAGTAGATGTGGTTCATCACGACATCCGGCCGATAGTTCGACCGGAAGCCCGCCCTGAGAAGGTCGCCAACCCGCAGGTCCGCTTTCGTGCCATGGAAGAACGGACCCTCGTCGAGCACGTTACTCACCGCCACAGCCTACGGGCTCGGACTGAGCCTGAGCTGGTCTCGCTTGACCGAATGTGGTGTCGGGACACTGGTGTCTGTGTCGCGTGCGATCCGCGAGCCGTTCCCGGTCAGGGGCGTGCTGTGCGGGTGGTGAGGGTGACGTAGTCGGGGTGGCCGGGGTCGAGGTCGGGTGCACCTCGATTCGCCAGGTCCCGGTGTGGACCATGTGGTGGTGCTTGGCGCAGAGCAGGACCATGTTCGCGATGGCGGTCTCGCCGTGGTGTTCCCAGTAGGTGATGTGGTGGGCTTCGCAGCGTGACGCGTCGAGGTCGCAGCCGGGCACGGCGCAGCCACCGTCGCGCACGGTCAGGGCGCGGCGGAGCTTGGGTGGGGCGGTGCGGTAGGAGCGGCCGACGTCGAGGACGTGGCGGGTGGGTTCGCCGAAGAGCCGGTTCCACCACGACACCTCGTCGTCGAGGTCGTCGCTGAACTCGCGTGGTCGCGGCGAGGTCGGTGTCCGCGGCGATCGCCTCGGGGCTCGGTTCTTGCGCGAGGTGGAGGTCGTAGTCCCAGCCACCGCCCGTCGGGTCGGGGACGCAGCGCGGGCTGCCACGGCGGGTCGGTCGAGGCGGGGACGCTGCCGGGATGCACCCGAGCGGGGCCGGGTGGTGCGCCGGGGCGGCGGGTCAGGACGGGGTGGACCTCGGCGTCGCAGAGCAGCCGGTCGATGGTGCTGTTGGGGACCGGGACGGTGCCGAACCCGGGGAGCAGCACATGCCCGCCGAGGCCGACCGCGTACTCGTCGGCGTGCACGGTGACGGTGAGGTGCGGGCGTTGGGCGTGCTTGGTCCCGAGTGCGGCGTCGTCGAGGAGGCGGGTCACGAGGTCGGTGAGGATCCGGGCGTTGCGGTGCTCGCGGCGTTGCCGGCGCAGCCCCGGTGTCGCCCCCGCCCGGTCCCCGAGCCCGTCGAGCCCGCCGAGCCCGCCGAGCCCGCCGAGCCCCATCGTGGCGGTCGGGGTGGTCGGGGGTGAGCTGGCCGCTGCGGTAGAGGGTGTCGTGGCACTGGTCGAACGCGGTGAGGACCACGGCGGCGGTCTCGGTGGCGAGGAACCCGCTGACCGCGACGCCGTCGGGGACCGGGGTGAAGCGCAGGAACTCCGCCTCCCGCGCCGCCAGCACCGCGGCGTCGGCGCCGGCCGGGTCCGCCACGAAGGCGGCCCGCTCGATGACGCGGCGGACCGCCGTGACCGTGCCGGTGGCGGCGGTGTGCAGGGCGGCGGCCTCGATCCGGGCGCGTTGCACGTCGTAGGCCGCACCGGCAAGTCCGCGGAGCTTGGTCGGGATCAGGGTGGTGATCTCCCGGCCGCGCCGGCACTGATCGCCCCGGCCAGCCAGGCGTCGCCGGTGGCGGCGAACTCGAACGCGCAGCTTCTCCCCGAGCGCGACCGCCGCGCGGGACTCACCCGTGGACAGGCCCGCCGTGACCTCGAGCCAGCGCGTCGTGGAGGTGAACCCGCTGCCCGCCGCGACGTCGTCGGCGCGGACCTGCGTGGTCGCGTGCACCGCGAGGGCGTGGGTCTGCGACGCGAGCCGGTGCAGCTCCGCGGTCACCGTGAGCAGCTCGGCATCCGACAACGACTCCAGGAATCCCGTCCCGATCACCGCCACCGCGGAGTCGAGCGCGGCGCGCAGGTCCTGCACCGCGGCCGTCACCGACGGCGGAGGCGGGAAGTCCAGGACCGAGCTCATGACCCGAACCTAACAACCACCTCCGACAGTCCACCCCGGCCGAGAACCCTCTGGGGACAACCACTTTCAGCCCATAGCGACCTTCGACAATGACGCCGCAGTCCGGGCGTCACGGCCGTGGTCGCTTTCGTCGCGGGTGCGGGTCGCGGCTGTGACGACACTGCGGAGTCGTCCACCTCACCAACTCCTGACGTGCGACACCGAACCCGGATCAGCGGCGGCGGCGCGGCCATAGCTTGGTCAGGGCGATACCGGCGTAGACCAGGGTGTTGAACCCGACGAACATCGCGAGCAGCTGGAACCACACCGAGGTCAGCACCGACAGGGGCAGGATCGCGGCGATCATGTGACGTCCTGCGTTCCCGAGGCTGCGACGTGCGACCACTGCCGGTCGCGGCCGGTGGCGATGTCGAAGAGCGAGGCGATGTACACCGACTGCAGGAACACGTCGTAGGCGAGCTCGACGACCAGGGTTGCGGCCAGCAGTCGGGGCACCCACCCCGAGCGCCAGACTGTGGTGACCCGCTCCACCCAGAACACCGCACCGACCGCGAGCCAGAACGGGAACACCACGAGCACGCCGGCCAGGAGACTGATCGTGGTGACGGCGAAGAACGACCACAGCGCGACCGTGCCGTACCCGATCGCGGTCTGCTGCATCCAGTATCGGGCCGTGGCGCTGGTCAGCCCGTAGGCGCCGATGTTCTCCAAGGCGCCGCGCTGCCACCGCATCCGTTGCCGCCACAGGTCGCGCCAGGTCGGCATCAACTCGGTGCTCACCCGGCATTCCTGCGGGGAGAGCAGGTCCGCGCCCAACGACCGCACGGCCAGGGTCAGCTCGTTGTCCTCGGTCAGGGCGACCGTGTCGTACACCTTCCCCGCGTTGCCGGGCAGGTACCGGCCTCGCGACTGCGTGACGGCCGCCAATGTGTCGGCTCGGAACAGAGACGCCGTCCCGGTCAGCACGAACACCCGGGCCTGGCGGCGGGAGATGTCGCGGCTGTACCGGTCGTACTCGTTGCGTTGCAGCAGCCCGATCAGCCCACCGCCCGGCTCCCCCCGAAACACCCCACCGACCGCGTCCAGCTCCGGGCGCGCCTCGAGCGCCTGCGCGGCCACGAGGAGGAACTGCGGGGCCAGCGAGGTGTCGGCGTCCATCACCAGGAACGCGTCATCCGCACCGGCCTCGGGCAGCAGCCGGGTCAGCAGCTGGTTGAGGCCGCCCGCCTTCCGATCGACGTTCTCCACCGTCGCGTACACCTGGGCCCCACCCTCCTGGGCGACGCTCACCGTGTCGTCGGTGCAGTTGTCCGCGATCACCCACACAGCGTCGGCCGGGCGGTGCTGCGCGGCCAGCGACGCCAACGCGTCCGGCAGCCGGTCCTGCTCGTTGTGCGCCGGTATCAACACGGTGATGCGCACCCGCGCGGTGCTGCGATGCTGCGTGATCTCCCGGCGCAACGGAAACCCGGCCGGCTTGTCCCGGCCTGTCTGGCGTACGGCACGGGAGGCGGCCAACAGGTTCGACGCCGCGATGCCAGCGGTGACCGCGACCAGTGTGGCTCCGACGGCGGCGAGCATCATCGGGCCCGGCACGACGTTGGCCAGCACGAGATGGAACCGGCCCACGTCGGTGACCACGGTCAGCGCATCCCCACCCCAGCGGGCGGCAAGGAGGACCGCTGCCGCGAAGGCGAGCAGCGCGACAGCAATGAGGAGGCCGGGCAGACCGCGCAGCCACCACGGTGGAGCGCTGGAGGTCTCGCCGACCTCGTCTCCGGGATCCACCACACCCACCAGCCTGTCCCATCACCGGCCAGGCGGCCAGCAGGACGATGCAGAAGCTCGCCGCCATGACCGCTGTGCCACTGTGGCTTGCTGCGGGCCGCGCCCAGACCCACAGACAGCGACCATGCGCCCGGTGGATCGGTGTAGGAATCGTCGAGGGGCCGGTCTGGGCGACGGGCGACGCCACGGACAGTCTCGGGAGGTGCGACCTGTGACGGTGAGCTCGCTGGTGCCGCGTGAGACCTTCGCGGCGTTGCGGAACTGCGTGTACCTGAACCAGGCTTCTCTGGGGCTGGTCCCGCTGGCCTCGACCGAGGCGATGGTGCGCTTCGCCGTCGATGTGGCGCAGCACGGCAACCTGCGGTTGTCCGACGCACAGGAGTCCAGGATCCTCGACGAGCTGCGCGAGGCCGGCGCCGCCTTCCTGGACGCGCCGCCGGGGTCGGTGGCGGTCGTGGGAGGCGCCAGCGAGGCTCTCGGGCAGCTCACCGCGATCCTGGCGTCGCGACCGGGTCCGGTCGTCCTGGTCCGAACGGACTTCCCGAGCGTCACCTACCCCTGGCTCGGCGCGCAGCAGCGCCTGGGCACCAGCATCAGGTGGGTGGACGACCATCCATCGAAGGACCTCACGACGGCCGTGCTCGACGCGATCGAGAGGGGCACCTCGGCTGTCTGCGTCAGTGCCGTCCAGTACGCAACCGGGTCAGCCGTCGATGTCCACGAGATCGTCCGACGGGCGCACCACGTCGGGGCGAAGGTGATCGTCGACGTCACGCAGCTTGCTGGAGCGGCACCGGTGAGCATGCGCGAGTGGGCTGCGGACGCCGTGGTGTGCAGCGGCTACAAATGGCTGTCCGCGCACGGCGGAGTGGCACTGCTGGCCGTGGACGACGAGCTCGCCCACGAGACGCCGTACATCGTGGGGTGGAAGGGGACGGCCGACCCCTTCGAGTTCCAGGCCGACCACTTGTCACTCGCCACGGACGCCCGACGATTCGAGCTCTCGACCATGGCATACGGCTCGGCCATCAGCCTCTCGGCGTCCCTCGCACTCCTGACGGGGCTCGGGATGTCGGCTGTCGCCGAACACGCCGATGCCCTGGCACACGAGCTGGTCTCCCGCGTCGCCAGGCTGGGCTGGACTCCCTTCCGACCGCTGGAATCCAGCGCCTCCGCCCCTCACATCGTCTCCCTTCGGCACGCCAGGCACCCCGTCGGCGAGGTGCAGCGACTCCTCGCCGAAGCCGGCGTCGTGGTCAGCTCTCGCGGCGGCGGAATCCGAGTCTCCCTTCACCACTACAACGACAGCAGCGACATCACTGCGCTCGTCAACGCCCTCACGACGCTCCCTGGGTGAGGGCGTTGGTGCAGGTCACCGGGCCTGGAATCTGTCGGTGGCGGGATCCGTCCCAGGTCGGTCGCTCCGCGACGTCGGGCTGCTCCCGAATGCGCGTGCCCGACAACGGGAGATGGGACCGACCCAGGGGCCGATCCCATCTCTCGTGGTCGGGGTGGCGGGATTCGAACCCACGACCTCTTCGTCCCGAACGAAGCGCGCTACCAAGCTGCGCCACACCCCGGTGGAGCGGGAGGAGTCTACGGGCGCGGCCCCCGAGCGACCAAAACGGGTCCGGCGGGTGGGATCGCCGCCGTCACACGGACGGGGTGAGCGTGAGCAGGGTCGCCTCGGGCGGGCAGGCGAAGCGCACGGGGGCGTACGGCGAGGTGCCGAGACCGGCGGACACGTGCAGGTGCGCGCCGCGGCCGTCGACTCCACCGAAGCTCGGGTCGCCCTCGCCGTCCCACGGACGGGCATGCCGGGAGAGCCCCTTCGCGCGGCCGACGTCGAGGTCGCAGTTCGTCACCAGCGCGCCGAGGCCCGGCACGCACAGCTGGCCGCCGTGCGTGTGGCCGGCCAGGACCAGACCGGCCCCGTCCGTGGTCATGGCGTCGAGGATCCGAAGGTAGGGCGCGTGCGTGACGCCGAGCGCGAGGTCGGCGTCGGCATCGAAGGCTCCGGCGACGTCGGCGTAGCGGTCCCGCCCGATGTGCGGGTCGTCGACCCCGCGGACGTCGACGTGGCGCCCGTCGGCCTCGACCGTGGCGCGCGCGTTCGACAGGTCGTGCCAGCCGGCCCCACCGAGCCCCTTGACCAGCTCGCCCCACGGCAGCGCCGGGCGCTGCTCGTCGACGTCGGACGGCCCCATGAGGTAGCGCCACGGCTTCACGACGCCGGGCCCGAAGTAGTCGTTGGACCCGAGGACGAACACCCCCGGGCGGTCGAGCAGCGGCCCGAGCGCCTCGAGCACGGTCGGCACGGCCTCGACGTGGCCGAGGAAGTCGCCGGTGACGACGACGAGGTCGGGCTCGAGGCCGTCGAGCGCCTGCACCCAGCGCACCCGGCCCCGGTGTCGCGGGGTCAGGTGCAGGTCGGACACGTGGAGCACGCGCAGGTCGCGCTGCCCCGTCCGCAGGACGGGCACGCTGACGCGGCGGAGCGTGTAGCGATGGGCCTCGGCCACGGCGTAGCCGAGCCCGGCCACCCCGAGTCCGGCGAGGCCGAGCAGGGTCCGAGAGGTACGGCGCACCCGTCGAGGATCGCACGCGCGCGGCGCAACCGGCGAGCCGCGCTGTCCACGATGCGGGAGGATCGGGTCATGAGCGACCTCGAGCAACGCCTGAAGGACGACCTCACCACGGCCATCCGAGCCCGCGACGAGCTGGCCTCCGCGACCCTGCGGATGGCGCTGACGGCGGTGAAGAACGAGGCCGTCTCGGGGGCGGAGGCGCGCGAGCTCACCGATGCCGAGGTGGTCACCGTGCTCGGCCGCGAGGCGAAGAAGCGCCGTGAGTCGGCGACGGCCTACGACGACGCCGCACGGCCCGAGCTGGCCGCGCGGGAGCGCGCGGAGCTCGGCGTGCTCGAGACCTATCTGCCGGCGCAGCTGACCGACGAGGAGCTCACGGCCATGGTCGCCGACGCGGTCGCGGAGACGG
The DNA here is from genome assembly GCA_963738455.1 of uncultured Actinomycetes bacterium. Taxonomy (GTDB): domain Bacteria; phylum Actinomycetota; class Actinomycetes; order S36-B12; family CAIYMF01; genus Longivirga. Next base: position 132,310 of record CAVTWM010000008.1, on the reverse strand, counting down.
GTGCCGATTCCCCGAAGGCGATGGGCTCGGTGATGAAGGTGCTCACGCCGCGCATCGCGGGTCGCGCCGACGGCGCGAAGGTGGCTGCTGCCGTCCGCGCCGCGCTCGGTTCCTGAGCGTCACCACCGCGTCCCACGGGGTCGCCGGCGCACCGGCATTGGGAATCCCGGCGCGGGGTCGCCGACGCGTGCTACGGACCCGGACTGGCGACGGGAGTCGGCGTCGTGGACGGCTTCGGCTTGGGCTTCGGCGACGGGTTGGGGGACGGCTTCGCGGTGGGGCCGGGCGACGCGGCGGGCTTGCCGGTCGGCGACGCGGTGCCGCTCGCGGAGTCGCTCGGCGACGGCGACGCGTCCGGGTCCGGCGGCACGTAGGTGCCGAGGCCGTCGATCGTCAGCAGGTCGAACGGGGTCGGCGGAGTGTCGACGAGCGCCGCAGTCATGGCCTCCTTCCAGATCGGTCCGGGGAGGCTGGAGCCGAACACCTGGTCGAAGTACTTGCCGCCGATGGTGAGGTTCTTCATCGGGTAGCCGTTGGCTCCGCGCGGGTCGTAGGTGGCGACGGCGGCGGCGAGGTCCGGGGTGAAGCCGACGAACCACACGGACGCGGAGTCGTTGGTGGTGCCGGTCTTTCCGGCGGCGTCACGGCCGAGCGACATCTTCTGCGCCGGTCCTGCCCTGGAGGGGCCCGTCGACGACCTGGCTCAGGATGCCCGCGACCGAGTCGGCCACCCGGCGCTCGAGGACACGCTTGCAGTTCGCCTGCGGGATCGGCAGGTCCTTGCCGTTGCGGTCGGTGACCTGGGCGATGGCGATGCTCTCGCAGCGCCGGCCGTGGTTGGCGATCATGGCGTACGCCTCCGCCATGGCGAGCGGCGTGACGTACTGGGTGCCGAGGGTCAGCGACGGCACACGCTCGAGCGGGCTGCCGTCGCCCTGCTTCACGCCGAGGCTCTCGGCGATCTCGGCCGGACGGCACAGGCCGGTGCGCTGCTCGATCGCCATGAAGTACGTGTTGATGGAGTACGCCGTGCCCTGGAGCATGTCGAACGTGCCGGCGCCGGTGGAGTTGTTGACCGTGTAGGGCGGGTACTCCGCGCCGGTGGTGCAGTTGGTGAAGCCCTCGAAGGTGGCGCGCTGAGGTGCCTTGATCTTCTCGTACGGCGAGACGCCGGCCTCGAGTGCCGCCGCCAGGGTGAACACCTTGAACGTCGATCCGGCCTGCGCGCCGAGGCTGCCGCCGTACTTCGTGCCCACGTTGAAGTTGTACGTCGTGTTGCCGCGACCGGTGGTGCCCCACGACCGGTTCTGCGCCATCGCGATGATCTCGCCGGTGCTCGGCCGGACCATGCTGATCGCGGCGAGCTTGCGGCTCTTGTCCTTGCGCGGGATGTGGGAGTCGACCGCCTCCTGCGCCGACTTCTGCGTGGCCGGGTCGAGGGTGGTGCGGATCGTGAGGCCCCCGCGGCGCAGCAGCGCTTCGCGCTCGGCCGGCGTCTTCCCGAATGCCGGGTCGTTCTTCATGATCCGGTAGACGTAGTCGCAGAAGAACGGGGCGTAGGAGGTGGTGCACCCGTTGCGCGTCTTCGTGGGCTTGAGGAACGTCGCGGTGGGGATCGCCCCGGTCTTCTTCGCCACGGCGGCGGTGATGAAGCCGAGCTCGGCCATCCGCCCGAGCACCGGTTCCGCCGCTTCTGCGACGACTTCGGGTTGCGCGTGGGGTCGTAGGCGACCGGCTGCTGGACGGTCCCCGCGAGGGTGGCCGCCTCGACGAGCGTGAGCTTCGCCGCCGACTTCGAGAAGTAGCGGCGGGCGGCGCCTCGACGCCGTAGGCGCCGGCACCGAAGTAGGCGATGTTGAGGTAGCGCTCGAGGATCTGGTCCTTCGTGAGCTGCCGCTCGAGGGCCAGCGCGTAGCGCATCTCCTTGAGCTTGCGCGTGAGGTTCCGCGCGCGGGCCGCGGTCGCCTCCTCCGGGGTGGAGGCGCTGTTGACGAACACGTTCTTGACGTACTGCTGGGTCAGGGTCGAGCCGCCCTGGGTCTGGCCGCCCGAGCCGGCGTTGCCGACGAGGGCGCGGACCAGCCCCCGCGGGTCGACGCCGCGGTGGTCGTAGAAGCGGCCGTCCTCGACCGCCACGATCGCCTGGCGCATCAGGGCGGGATCGAGGTGAGCGGGACCTCGATGCGGTTCTGCTCGTAGAGCGTCGCGAGCACGGTGCCGTCGGCGGCGAGGATCCGGGAGCGCTGGGGGAGCGGGGGGTGGTCAGCTGCGAGGGCAGCGACTCGAAGTTCTTGATCGCGGACCCGGGCGATGACGCCCACCCCGCCGACGAACGGGAGCGCTGCTCCGGCGACGATCACGCCGGCGAGCAGGCTCACGATCACGAACAGCGCCAGCCGCGCGAACGAGGCGGCCAGGCGCGGTGACGTGCGAGCGGCGGAGGACATAGCAGATCAGGGTACGTCACTTGGCGGGTCGCACCCACTCCGCCCCGCCCACGCTGCGGGAGCGCTTCCACGTCAACGGGGCTGCGTGGCCGTCTCGGGAGGGTCATATAGCCTAAAGTGACTATCAGAGATAGCCCGTTATGACCTATCTCGCGATCTTGATCTGCGTAGCGTCTGTCCCGCCGGCGCAGGGCGGCTCCGGTCGATCCACGGTCGGCGAGCGGATTCCGTCGACTATCGGACGCCGCTCACCGATCAGGATCGCCCCGACGAGCACGTAGGGGGATGAGTCCATCGATGACCTTGACATCGGACTGGACCACGCCGGCCGACTGCCGCGCGACCGACCCGGACGCTCTCTTCGTCCAGGGTGCCGCCCAGAACCGGGCCAAAGCCATCTGCCTCGGCTGCTCCGTGCGGACCGAGTGCCTCGCCGACGCGCTCGACAACCAGTCGAGTTCGGGGTGTGGGGCGGCATGACCGAGCGCGAGCGCCGCGCCCTGCTGCGCCGTCGCCCGAACGTCACCTCGTGGCGACGGCTGCTCGAGACCGCGCAGGAGGAGTACGACGTCAGCGCATCCATCGACCGGCACCGACGCGCCAGCAGCGAGGATGGCCCGCGCGTCGCGAGCTGAGCCGAGGACGCGGTCAGCGGCGCTCGGCCGAGCAGCTCGGCCGACCGCGCAGAGCCGTCGAGATCGCGCACGTCCCCGGCGATCGCCGGCACCGTCGCCACCGGCACCCCGCGGTGGGCCGCGGTGAACCGCTCGGCGAGATGCCGCTGCGCGGGCGAGGCTGGCGGACGCGGTCAGCGTGGAGCGCAGCAGCGCGGCGGTCCCCGACGCCGGCGCGCGGCCTCGAGTCGTCGGGTCGGCGCGCCGCGCGGCGGCTGCGCGCAGTCGAACTCCGGATCGTGGTCGTCTGCACGCGGTTGAGGACGAGCCCGGCCAGCGGCATGGCGTCGGCCTCGCAGCCGCTCGACGAAGTACGCCGCCTCGCGCAGCGCGTCGCGCTCGGGGGCCGCGACCACGACGAACGCGGTGCCGGGCTCCTGCAGCATCGCGTAGGTCTCGTCGGCCCGCTCGCGGAACCCGCCGAAGAGCGTGTCGACCGACGGCGACGAAGGTCTGGACGTCGGCGAGCACCTGGCCGCCGAGGACGCGTCTCAGCACGCGCGTGAACATGCCGAAGCCCGGCGCTGACCACGTCGGGTGAACGCGCGGCCGCCCGCCTTCGCGGGCGCGGCGAGCAGCCGGATGAAGCGGCCGTCGAGGAACGACCCGAGCCGTCGCGGCGCGTCGAGGAAGTCCAGCGCGGACCGCGACGGCGGGGTGTCGACGATGACGAGGTCCCACGCGCCCTCCGCCTCGGCACGCGCGCGCAGCTGCCCGAGCTTCTCCATCGCCATGTACTCCTGCGTGCCCGGCGAACGAGCTCGACAGCGACAGGTAGAACGGGTTCGCCAGGATCGTGCGCCGCCCGGTCAGGCTCCGCGTTGGCCTCGACGAACTCGTCGAACGTCCGCTTCATGTCGAGCATCATCGCGGAGAGCGAGCCCTCGCCGTCGATGTCGACGACCGGCTGTCGGGGTCGTTGTCGAGCTCGGTGAGCCCCAGCGACTGCGCGAGCCGTCGCGCCGGATCGATGGTGAGCACGACGACGTCGCGGCCGCGCTCGGCCGCGCGCAGGGCCAGCGCCGCCGCGGTGGTGGTCTTGCCGACCCCGCCGGAGCCGCAGCAGACGATCACCGCGATGCCGCGGTCGTCGAGGAGGGCGTCGACGTCGAGCGCTCGGGCCCGGGGGACGACCTGGTGGACCGGCGTCATGCCATGCCCTGCTCGCGCAGCGTCTCGGCGAGCCCGTAGAGGGCTCCGAGCGTCGACGCCGTCGACCAGGTAGGGGATCTCGTAGGTGGGGCGCTCGAGGGAGTCGAGGTTGTCGCGCTCGCGCTGCTCGAGCGCGATCCGCTCGGCGTGGTCGGCGGCCTCGGAGCAGAGCGCGGCGACGATCGCCGCGGTGCTCACCGACCCGTGGGTCCCGGTGAACATGCCCGCCGACGTCGTGACGCCGGAGCGCTCGAGGTCGTGCGCGATCGCCGCGGAGTCGAGCTTGCCCTTGCGTGCCTTGGTCTGGCTCGTCGGGCTGAGGAGCGGGCGCCGCACCTGGTTCACCACGATGCCGCCCACGGGCAGCTCGGCCGCGACGCAGGGCGCTCACGCCGTCGGCGGTCTCCTGGACGGGCATCTCCTCGAGCAGGGTCACCAGGTGGACGGCCGTGAGGTGCGAGCCGATCACCTCCATGACCGCGTCGGCCTGCGAGCGGATCGGACCCGTGCGGGCCAGCCCGGCGACCTCGCTGTTGACGTTGAGGAAGCGGGCGATGCGGCCGGTGGGCGGCGCGTCCATGACGACGGCGTCGTAGACGAGCGTTGCCGTCCTTGCGACGTCGCACTGCCTCCTTCGCCTTGCCGGTGAGCAGGACGTCGCGGACGCCGGGGGCCACGGTGGTGGCGAAGTCGATCGCGCCCATCTTGCGCAGGGCGGTCCCGGCGCGGCGCAGGTTGTAGAACATCTCGAGGTACTCGAGCAGCGCCTCCTCGGGATCCACCGCGAGGGCGAACACCTCGCCACCGCCGGGCGCGACCGCGACGCGGCGCTCCTCGTACGGGAGCGGTGGCACGTCGAAGATCTGCGCCACTCCCTGCCGGCCCTCGACCTCGAGCAGCAGCACCCGTCGCCCGCCGGTGGCGAGCGCGAGAGCGAGCGCCGCGGCCACCGTGGTCTTGCCGGTTCCGCCCTTGCCCGACACGACGTGGAGCCGGACGCGTGGCCAGTCGACCGGTCGGGATTCGGCGGCGGGCACGGGTCGAGCGTACGGGGGCGCAGGCCCTAGGGTCGCCTCATGACGCAATGGGAGTACGCCACCGTCCCGCTCCTCATCCACGCCACGAAGCAGATCCTCGACACGTGGGGCGAGGACGGCTGGGAGCTCGTCCAGGTCGTGCCCGGTCCCAGCGCGGAGAACATGGTGGCCTACCTCAAGCGACAGAAGGGCTGAGCGCGATGTCCGCAGTGGAGTCCCGGCTGGCCGAGATCGGTCTCACCGTGCCCGAGGTCGTGCCGCCCGTCGCGGCGTACGTGCCCGCGGTGCGCTCCGGCTCGTACGTCTACACCTCGGGCCAGCTGCCGATGGTGTCGGGCGTGATGGCCGGCACCGGCAAGGTCGGCGCCGACGTCACGGCCGAGGAGGCGAAGGCGCTCGCGGCCACGTGCGCGCTCAACGCCATCGCCGCGGTGAAGTCGATCGTCGGCGATCTCGACAAGGTCGTGCGCGTGGTCAAGGTCGTGGGCTTCGTCGCGAGCAGCCCCGACTTCACCGGCCAGCCCGGTGTCGTCAACGGCGCGAGCGAGCTGCTCGGCCTCGCGTTCGGTGCGGCCGGCGTCCACGCGCGTTCGGCGGTCGGCGTCGTGGCGCTCCCGCTGGACGCCCCCGTCGAGGTCGAGATCGTCGTCGAGGTCGCCGACTGAACGGCGGCCCGCCTCGCCTGCCGTCGCGGATGCGCGAGCGGGCGGTCGCGCTCGCGCGCGGCCTCGGCACATGGGTGCCGCCGACCCCGCGCGACGCGGCCACCGTGTGCCTCCTGCGCGACACCGCCGCGGGCGTCGAGGTCTTCCTCATGCGTCGCACGACGTCGATGGCCTTCGCCGCCGGCATGCACGTCTACCCCGGCGGCGCCGTCGAGGCGTCGGACTCGCTGGTGCCGCTCGCGGGCCGCGGCGACCTCGCCGACGTGGCTCGCCGGCTGGCCGCCTCCGACCCGGCCGCCCTCGTGGCGGCAGCGGCGCGCGAGACCTTCGAGGAGTGCGGGGTGCTGCTCGCCGTCGACGCCGCGGGCGAGGTCCCGGCGGTGTCCGACGAGCTCGAGCACGGCCGCGCGGAGCTGACCGCGGGCCGGCTCGACTTCGCGGCGCTGCTGAGGGCGCACGGCCTCGTCGTCGACGACGCGGCGCTCTCGCCGTTCGGGCACTGGGTCACGCCCGAGGTGGAGGACCGGCGCTACGACACCCGCTTCTTCGTCGCGTCGGTGCCGGGGCACCACGACGCGCGCGAGCTCGGCGGCGAGGCCGACCAGGTGGCCTGGCGTCGGCCGGCCGAGGCCCTGCGGGACTGGTCGGGCGGACGCATGCCGATGCTGCCGCCCACCGTGGCCGCCCTGCGGGCCCTGGCCGCCCACAGCACCGCGGCGGCGGCCATCGCCGCGGCCCGCACTCGCACGTTCGTACCGCTGCTGCCGAGCCCGGTCGTCGACGACGACGGCACCGTGGTGTGGCGGCTGCTCGACGCGTCGACCGGTGAGCTCGTGTCCGCGTCGGACGAGCCGTCGGCGAGCGAGACCGACGGGACGGGGAACCGGTCGTGAGCGGGCGCATCCTCCCGGTCGGCGACGGAGGCCCCTGGTCCGGCGGTGCCGTCACGTCCCGGGCCGTGTGCGTCCTGGCGCCCAACGCGTCGGCCATGACGCTCGACGGGACGAACACGTGGATCCTGCGCGAGCCCGGCTCCCGGAGCGCGGTCGTCGTCGATCCCGGGCCGGACGACGCCGGTCACCTCGACGCGATCGTGGCGGCGCTGGGCGACGCGACCTGCGCGCGCATCCTGCTCACGCACGGCCACCCCGACCATGCGGAGGGCGCCGCCGCGCTGCGCGAGAGCACCGGCGCCCCGGTGGCCGCGCTGGATCCCGCGCACCGGCTCGGCGACGAGGGGCTCGTCGACGGCGATGTCGTCTCGGTCGGCGGGCTCGAGATCGGCGTCGTGGCGACCCCGGGGCACACCGCCGACTCGCTCTCGTTCCACCTGGTCGCCGACGGTGCGCTCCTCACCGGCGACACGGTGCTCGGCCGTGGCACCACCGTCGTCGCGCACCCGGACGGACGCCTCGCGGACTACCTCCACTCGCTGCGCCGGCTGCACGAGCTCGCGGAGACGACGTCGGCCGGCTGGGTCCTGCCCGGGCACGGCCCGGCGCTCACCGATCCCGCGGCGGCGGTGACCGCCTACCTCGCGCACCGCGAGGCCCGCCTCGAGCAGGTGCGCGCGGCGCTCGACTCCGGCGCGGTCAGCGCGGACGACGTCGTCGCGGTCGTCTACGCCGACGTCCCGCGCGACCTGTGGCCGGCAGCTCACCTCTCGGTGCTCGCGCAGCTCGCCTACCTCGACCGGGACTGAACCAGCGCCGCGCCGAGTTCGTGCGACCGCGCGCTCTGCTGCGCGCAGCCGCGAGCTCGGTCCGGTCAGGCGGGGCGGATGTGGAGCGCGCGACCCATGAAGGAACCGAGGCGCAGGGACTCGATCCCCTGGGCCGTGACCGTGCCGAGCTCCTCACCCGTGGTCATGTCGAGGATGAGCGCCCCGGCCGGAAGGTGCGGCGACGACACGGTGGTGGCGAGGATCTCGCGGGAGAAGTTGAGCGCCGTGACCTGCTGCGTGCCGTCCTCGAGCCCGTGGACGAGGACGAGGACCGCCGGCTGGTCGACCTCCGGCACGTCGAGCTGCGTGCCGGACGCGATCCCGTAGGTGCTGCGCACCTCGAGCATGCGGCGCAGCCGGGAGGCGAACGAGTTCGCGTCGTTGAGCTGGTCGGGCAGCGAGCCGTAGAGGCTGCGCCCGCGGGGCATCCCCGAGTTCGACACGACCGTGTCCGGCGTCGCACCCATCAGGTCGTACGCCGAGCGGTGGATCCAGCGCATGTCGCCGCCGGCGAGCAGGTCCGCCACCTGGTCGCGCGGCAGGGTGAGCATGCCGCAGAGGTCCCAGCCGGAGAGGGCGAAGACACCGGGCTGCCACGCGTTGAACTTCGCCAGCAGCACGTGGGCCTGGGTGATCTCCTCGATCTGCGCAGCGGTCAGTGCGGCCAGGTCGCGGTAGCCCAGCGCCGCAGCGACGACGGTGACGGTCGTCGACGCGATCCCCTGGGTGGTGAACACGGCGTTGTACGGCGCGGCGTCGCCGACGAGCGCGCGGGCAAGGTCGCCGCGGATCAGCGAGGCGAGCTCGGCACCGGTCAGCTCGTGCCCGCGGAACGAGAACTCGTGCTCGGTGCGCCTCTCCTCGAAGTGCACGAGCTCCCAGGTCAGCTCGTCGTGGTTCTGCAGCGCGTGCACGAGCTGCACCGGCTCGACGCCGATGTCGCGCGCCGCGTTGAGGGTCAGGCGGAGGAACTCGGTGTCGCCGGTGGCCAGGGCGTGGTGATAGGCGGGTCGGGTCACGAAGTCGTAGGACAGGTCGGCGCCGCGCTCCGCGTTGTCGCGGATGTCGCCGATGGTGAGGTTGAGCTCCTGGAAGGAGAATCCGCCCATCTTCCGCACGGTCGCGGCGATGAGGTGGTTGGCCGCCTCCGACAGCGGATGGCCCTCCGACCAGGCGGGTGAGCCGTCCATCGACCGCTCGACCCCGAGGAAGCCGTTGGCGTCGAGGCGCAGCGCCCCCGCGCCGAGGTCGCCCAGCGAGTGCAGGGCGTCGCCGATGACCAGTCGTGCCGCAGCGAAGGTCGGGTCGATCCAGTTCAGCGAGGGCTGGCCCTCCTTGAAGTAGTGCAGGTAGACCCAGCGACGCACGTTGCCGTCGACGCCGAGCACCTCGCCCGTCGCGCTCCAGTTCGTGTCCTTGACACCCGGGTCGCCGAAGATGACCCGCTGCATCGGTCCGACGATGTAGCCGACCTCCTCGAGCCGGCGCTCGGTGTCGGTGTCGAGGTTGGCGCAGTCCCGCCCCGGTGCGATCTCAGGCAGCAGGTCCCAGTGCTCCCGCGCGATCTCCACCATGTGGAAGATGCCGGGGTAGTCGCCGTGAGCCATCTCGGCGAGCCGGAAGTCGGGCCCCTTGCCGGTGTGCGCCGGGACGAGGTCGTCGAGGATCGTGCCGCCGTGGAAGAGCGCCGACGCGACCATCGCGCGGAACTCCTCCTCGGTCCCGAACGCGGGGTCGATCCGGGTGCTGATCCGGTCGAAGTGGCCGTCCGTGCTCGGCGTCCAGGTCCGGCCGGTGAGGCCGCCCGCGATCTTGACCGGGCCGGTGTGCAGGCCGGTGATGCCGATCTCCTCGAACGCTGCCCACAGCGCGTCGTCGGCGAGCGACGCGAGGAAGGACTCGCCCGGCCGGGTCAGCATGGAGATGGGGTAGGCGGTGAACCAGACGGAGGTCGTGGCGATCGCGGCGCGCGGGTCCGGGTCGGCGTAGGGGTTCTGCCACATCGCCGAGCTGGCCGCGAACTGCCGCGAGATGTCGATGGCGTCGCGGAGCATGGACTGGTCGACGAGCCAGTCGACGAAGTCCTGGTTGGCGGCGCTCGTGTCGTCGACCGGGGCAGCGGTGTCCACCCGCTGCAGCGAGGCCACCGGACGGGTGCGCGGAACCCGCGTCACCGACTCCTGGTCGCTGGCGGTGCTGGTCGGGTCAGGCTCGGGGGTCACCGGATCCTCGGGTTTCCTAGCGCGCCCGGCGCTGCAGCCGCTCGACGTCGAGGAGCACGACCGAGCGGGACTCCAGGCGGAGCCAGCCCCGGGAGGCGAAGTCGGCGAGCGCCTTGTTGACGGTCTCGCGGGAGGCGCCGACGAGCTGCGCGAGCTCCTCCTGCGTCATGTCGTGCGTGACGTGGAGGCCGTCGGGCAGCGACTGGCCGAAGCGCTCGCCGAGGTCGAGCAGCGCCTTCGCGACGCGGCCGGGGACGTCGGAGAACACGAGGTCCGCGAGAGCGTCGTTGGTGCGCCGGAGGCGCTGCGCGAGCGCCTCGAGGAGCGACTCGGCGACCTCCGGCCGGCCCGTGAGCCACGGGCGAAGCGCTGCGTGGCTCAACGCCAGGACGGTGACGTCGGTGAGGGCGGTGGCGGTGGCCGTGCGAGGCCCCGGGTCGAAGAGCGAGAGCTCGCCGAACATCTCGCCCTCGCCCATGACGGCGAGCAGCGACTCGCGCCCGTCGCTCGAGGCGTGCCCGAGCTTGATCTTGCCCTCGGTCACGACGTAGAGCCGGTCGCCCGGGTCGCCCTCGTTGAACAGGACGTCCCCCTTGAGGAGCCTGCGCTCGTCCATCGACGCCTTGAGCGCGGCGGCGGCCTCGACGTCGAGGGCGGCGAACAGAGGCGCGCTCATGAGCACGTCGTCCACGGGGGTCCTCCCTGCAGGGCAGCCGCGAACGGGACGCGGCAACTGATCAACCGGGGGACAGTCTGGCCTATGAGGTGCCCCGAACGTGACCAGGACCACTCGAAGGGCAGGCCTGGTCACCTGCCGGCGCGTCGAACGGGCGTGGTCAGCCGTGGAGGTTTCGGTGCAACGGGTCGCCGGGCAGCGCCTGAAGGGCGAGGAGCGGCTCCTCGCGATAGCGCGCGATGAGCTCCGTCGTCACGTGGTCGATGCGCTGGTGCAGGTCGTCGCGGAAGGTCGACAGGTCCTTCTCGGCCCGCTCGAGGTCCCGCAGCAGGCGGGCCGTCGCGACGTCGTCCTCGCGGTCCACCTGCCGGGACCAGACCTCCGCCAGGTCCGGGAGCACGGGGATCTCGTCGACCGGGACCGCGTCGAGATGAGCGAGGCGCTGCCGCGAGCCGCGGGAGTCGGTGAGGACGCGGGCCAGGTCCGCGACGGGGCTGCGCGCGGTGAGCGGGCTCCGCACGATGTCGAGGCGCGCCTGGATCACGCGGCGCCAGTAGGAGACGCGCGTCTCCTCGTCACCGAGCTCGGTGCGGATCTGGCGGAGGTCGTCGAGGCTGAGGTGTCCGTACTGCGGATCCCGGGTGGGCGGCGGGGCCGCCGCGCGGGCGGCCTTCCGTGCCGCACGACGGGCCTTCGCCTCGGCTGCGCGCTGCTCGCTCTCGCCGCTGTGCTGCGACGTGGTGGAACTCATCACGGTCGTGCCTCGTTCCGGCGCCCGCCTGAACGTGTCGTGCTTCCCTGCTCGCCACGATAGGGGTGCGGGCGTCCGGTGACGCGCCAGCGAGGTCCGAACCGCCACGTAGGCTGGCCGTGATGTCCACCACCCTGCCGAGCACGCCCACCGGGGAGTCCCGCACGGCGCTCGTCCGGCGTGCCCGGCGGATGCACCGGCTGCTCGCCGACACCTATCCGGACGCGCACTGCGAGCTCGACTTCAGCACGCCGCTCGAGCTCCTCGTCGCCACGATCCTGTCGGCGCAGTGCACGGACCGCCGCGTCAACCTCGTCACGCCGACCGTGTTCGCGCAGTTCCCCACCGCCGCGCACTACGCCGCCGCCGATCGCGACGTCCTCGAGGACCTCATCCGCTCGACCGGGTTCTTCCGGGCCAAGACCTCCTCGCTCATCGGCCTGGGCCAGGCGCTCTGCGACCGCTACGACGGCGAGGTCCCCGGACGCCTGCGCGACCTCGTCACCCTGCCCGGGGTCGGGCGCAAGACGGCCAACGTCGTGCTGGGCAACGCCTTCGGCGTCCCGGGGATCACGGTCGACACGCACTTCGGGCGCCTCGTGCGCCGGTTCGGCTGGACCGAGGAGACCGACCCGGACAAGGTCGAGACCGAGATCGGCTCCCTGTTCGAGCGCCGTGACTGGACGATGCTCTCCCACCGGGTGATCTTCCACGGGCGCCGGTGCTGCCACTCCCGCAAGCCGGCGTGCGGAGCCTGCCCCCTCGCGACCCTCTGCCCGGCCTACGGCGACGGCCCCACCGACCCGGTCGAGGCGGCGAAGCTCGTCACGGCCGAGGCCCGCGCATGAGGCGCCGCGGTGCCGCCCTTGCCGTGGCCGTCGCGCTGGCGCTGGCCGGGTGCGGCAGCGTCGCCGACGCCGGCTCGCGCGTGACCCCGAGCCCCACCTCGTCGTCGGCCGGCGGCTCCGTCTCCGCATCTGCCCCGGCAGACCTCGTGGCGTCGGCGCAGCTGGTCGAGTGCCCGGTGAGCGACCCTGCGGTCGAGGCCCGCGAGGACGGACTGCCGGACATCACGCTCCCCTGCCTCGGTGACGGTCCCGGCGTACGCCTGGCCGGGCTCCGCGGCACGCCGACCGTGCTCAACCTGTGGGCCTCCTGGTGCGAGCCGTGCCGCGAGGAGCTGCCGCTGTTCGCGGATCTCGCGGCAGCCGGCGGTGGCTCGCTGCGGGTGCTCGGACTCGACGTCCAGGACGACCCGGCGTCGGCCCTCGCGCTGCTCACCGACGCCGGGGTCCACTACGCCTCCGTGCGCGACGACACCGCGCTGACGAAGGCGCCGCTGCGCTGGACCGGGCTGCCGATGACGGTGTTCGTCGACTCCGACGGCGTCGTCACCTACGTGCACCGCGGCACGATCACCGACCCGGCCCAGCTGCGGTCGCTGGTGTCCGAGCACCTCGACGTCGTGGTCGCGTCGTGACTGCCGGCGTCGTGCTCCCCGAGTGGCTCCGCCCGGTCGACGAGGTGGCGCGCACGGTGGTCCCGGAGCAGCTCTCCCGGTTCCTGCCACCGCCCGAGGGAGGTCGGCAGTCCGCCGTCCTCGTGCTCTTCGGCGAGGGCGCCGACGGTCCCGACCTGCTCCTGATCCAGCGCGCGTCGACCGTGTCGAGCCATGCCGGCCAGCCCGCCTTCCCCGGCGGGGCGGTCGACGACACCGACGCCGACGTCGTCGCGGCGGCGCTGCGCGAGGCCGAGGAGGAGACCGGGCTGGACCCGGCGGGGGTGCACGTGTTCGGGCGGCTGCCGGCCCTCTACCTCCCGCCGAGCGGGTTCGTCGTCACCGCGGTGCTCGGCTGGTGGCGTGAGCCGTCGCCGGTCGGCGTCGTCGACCCCGGCGAGGTCGAGTCGGTCGTGCGCATCCCGCTCGCGGAGCTGCTCGACCCGGCTCGTCGCGTCTCGGTGCGGCACCCCTCCGGCTTCGTCGGTCCCGCCTTCGACGTCCGCGGGCTGCTCGTGTGGGGGTTCACCGCCGGACTGCTCTCGCGGCTCTTCGAGCTCGCGGGCTGGGAGATCCCGTGGGACCCCACCGTCGAGCGCGTCCTCCCGGAGCTGTGGTGAACGTCCTCGACATCGTGCTCGTCGCGATCGTGGCGCTGGCGGCGTTCGCCGGCTGGCGCCAGGGGCTGATCAGCGGGGTGCTCTCCTTCGCGGGGTTCCTGGGCGGTGCGCTCGTGGGGGCCCTGCTCGCGCCGCTCGTGGTGGGCGAGCTCACCGGGGTCGGGGCGCTGGTCCTGGCCGTCGTGATCGTGATCATGGCGGCGGGCGTGGGCAACTGGCTGGCGTCGCTGCTCGGTGCCGCCATCCGCGGACGCGTCACCTGGCGGCCGGCTCGCTTCGTCGACAGCGCGGGCGGCTCGATGTTCTCGATCCTCGCCGTCGCCCTGGTGATGTGGGTGGTCGCATCAGCGGTCGTCGTCGTCCCGCTGGGCTCGGTGTCCTCGCAGGTGCGTGGCTCGGCGGTGCTCGGCCAGATCGACCGTGTCCTGCCCGAGACGACCCGCGACTGGGTCAGCGGACTGCGCTCGGCCCTCGACTCCACCGGACTGCCGCAGGCGTTCTCGGGATTCGGCCTCGATCCCGTCCTGCCGGTCGACGAGCCGGATCCTGCTCTGCTCAAGAACCCCGCCGTTCGCCGGGCCTGGGGATCTCTCGTGAAGGTCGAGGGCATCGCGCGCGACTGCGGGACCGTGGTCGACGGGTCAGGCTTCGTCTACGCCCCGGACCGGGTCATGACGAACGCGCACGTCGTGGCCGGCGTCGACCGACCGTCGGTGCTGGTCCGCGGCGCGGGTGAGCCGTTCGACGCCTGGGTCGTCTACATCGACCCGGACATCGACGTCGCCGTCCTGGCCGTGCCGGGGCTCGACGCGCCGTCGCTGGAGTTCACCGAGGACGCCGAGCGCGGTGACGCCGCCGTCGTGGCCGGTTTCCCCGGCGGCGGCGAGCTCACGGCGACCCCGGCGCGCATCCGGGGCGTGCTCACCGCGCGCGGCTCCGACATCTACGGGCACGGCAGCGTGACGCGCGAGGTCTACTCCGTGCGCGGCACCATCCGGCCGGGCAACTCCGGCGGGCCGTTGCTCTCCCCGGACGGCGACGTCGACGGCGTCGTCTTCGCGACCTCGGTCGAGGACCCCGACACCGGCTACGCCCTCACCGCCGCCCAGGTCGCGACCGCCGCCCGTGAGGGCGGTCGGTCCACGGACACCGTCGACACCGGCTCCTGCGCCACCCGCTGACCGCAGCCGCCCGCCTCTGGTCAGCCACGGCCTGGCCTCGGCCACGCTCCCGGCGGCCGGGCGCGCCTCCCGCTGCCCGTCAGGTCTGGCCGATGTCGGACGCCGCGAGGCCCTCCTGCCACAGCCGCGACGCGGCTTCCTCGCCGTACGTCGAGACCAGCTCGTCCCACAGGGCGCGGAGGTCGTCGGCCCCGCCGCCCGCGACCGCCGCGATCCGCGCGACGACTCCGCTGTGGTCGATGCCCTCGAGCCCTGCGGGCTCGGACGAGTGCGTGCCCATGCCGTCACCTCCGCCGTCCCGCCCACTGTAAGGACCGCCCCCTCTCAGCGCCGACGATCTCGCGTCACATCCCGTCAGCTCAACTGCACGATTCGCCCTCTTAGGGTGATCACGGCAGTTCAACTGCACGATTCTGTCCGCAACTCGTGATCTTGGTGCGGGATCGCCGCGCACGGGTGCGGTCTGCGGAGCGTCCGGGTGCCCCGGCAGGATGGCGGGGTGAGCAGCGCCGGTAGCGATCCCACCCCCGTCCCATCGCCGGCCACGTTCGAGGCGGCCTGGCCCGAGCTGGCCCCGGGCCCGCACGTGCGCGCGCTGCTCTTCGACTGCGACGGCACGCTGGTCGACACGATGGGGCTCTACCAGCGGGCCTGGGCCCGACAGCTGGCACCGCACGGCTTCGAGGTGACGCAGGACTGGTTCTACCGGCACGCGGCGCAGAGCGGGGTCGGCTTCGTGCGGGCGGCGGTTCCCGGGATGAGCGAGGCGACGGCGCTGGCTCTCGAGGCCGAGGTCGTCGCTGAGCTGCACACCCGGCTGCACGAGCTCGAGACCTACGACCACGTCGTCGACATCGCCCGCGCCTACCACGGGTGGCTGCCGCTCGTGGTGGTGTCGGGCGGCAGCCGCGAGGCGGTCGAGGCCACGTTGCACGCCGTCGAGATCCGCCACCTGTTCGACGACGTCATCACGTTCGACGACGTCGGGCGGGGGAAGCCGGCCCCCGACGGCTACCTGCTCGCCCTGCAGCGCCTCGGCCTCGACCCGGGGTCCGCGCTCGCCTACGAGGACAGCCCCTTCGGCATCGCGGCGGCGGAGGCGGCGGGCATCCCCGTCATCGACGTCCGCACGACGCCGCAGCCGGACCACACCGACAGCGCCCGCCCCCGCCCCTGAACGGGTCGCCGGTGGCGCGGTCGACCCTCGCTGGTCGGGATGCGCGGGATCACGCGAGACTGGCGCCATGACCCGAGTCCGCGTGCACAGCATCGCCATGTCCCTGGACGGCTTCATGGCCGGGCCCGGCCAGGACCTCGAGAACCCGCTCGGCGTCGGCGGGGGGTCGCTGCACGGCTGGGTGTTCCAGACCGCGACCGGCCATCGGATGCTCGGTGAGGACGGCGGCACCGTCGGCGTCGATGATCGGTTCCTCGCGCTGGGCGACGTCGGGATCGGCGCGACGATCATCGGGCGCAACATGTTCGGCCCCCTACGCGGCCCGTGGGACGGCGACCCGTGGACCGGGTGGTGGGGGCCGGAACCGCCGTACCACCACGACGTGTTCGTCCTGACGCACCATGCCCGCGAACCGCTGCCGATGGACGGCGGCACGACCTTCCACTTCGTGACCGACGGCCCCGAGGCGGCTCTGGCCGCGGCCACCGCGGCCGCGCGGGGTCAGGACGTGCGCATCGGCGGCGGGGCCGCCACGATCGCGCAGTTCCTCCGCGCCGGGCTCGTCGACGAGCTCCACGTGGCCGTGGTACCCGTCCTCCTCGGCGCCGGCGAGCGCCTCTTCGACGGCGTCGACCTCGCGGGCCTCACGTGCGTCGAGCTCGTCGCATCGGACGCCGTCGCCCACGTGCGGTTCGCGCGCGACGCGTCGTAGCGCGGCCCCCCGGAACGAGCGCCAACCCCTCCTCGGGCGAGGTGCGGCACCATGGAGGCATGACGCGGACGGGGGTACGCCGACTCGCGCTCGGGGCGGGCGCGCTCGCGCTGGTGCTCGGCGGCTGCTCGTCGACCCCCTCGGACCCGACGGCGTCGTCCGCGACGGGCCTCCAGACGATCCTGGTCTACCTCTGCACCAGCAGCTCCGTCGCCGAGCAGTGCTCGAACCACAAGGCGAACGGTGCCGAGACCGAGGCCGTGCGGGTGCAGCTCACGGCGACGGACGGAGTCACCAGCGTGGAGTACGAGTCCGAGCAGCTGGCGTACGAGCGGTTCCAGCAGGAGTTCTCGGACAGCCCGCTGTCCGACACGACCCAGCCCGGCGACCTGCCGGCGTCGTTCACGGTGGTGACGGGCGATCCGGCGAGCGCGGCAGCCGCGCGGTCGGGCGTCGAGTCGATGCCCGGGGTCGATCGCGTCGTCGTCGTCGGTCCCGATCCCGGCTGAGCGCGGGGTCGCGAGTCCTCAGCCCTGCGGAAGCGCGGCGAGCCAGGGGAGCAGCGCGGCGTCGAAGGCGGCCGGGTCCTCCTCCTGCGGGAAGTGCCCGACCTTCTCGAGGTCGACCCGGGTGTACGACGTCGCGTACTCCTCGGACCCGTCGACCGTGCTCGGCAGGATCGCGCCGTCGAGCAGCCCGTGGATCTGCAGCACCGGGACGGAGATCGGGGCGGCGATCGCCTCCTGGAAGCGGCGGCCGTCGCGGCGGGGGATCGACCGGATGGCCCACCGGTGGAACTCGACCGAGCAGTGCGCCGTGTTGGGCACCAGCATCGCCGCGCGGTAGACCCCGGCGGTCTCGGTGTCGGGCCACGACGGACCGGACCAGCGGCGCAGGAGCACCTCGACCCGCGCCGCGTCGTCGCGCGTGAGCTGGCGCTCGGGCACGAACGGGCGCTGGAAGCCGAGGATGTAGCCGCCTCGCCGCCGTTGCTCCGAGTCCGACCGGAAGGCTCGACGCAGCACTGCGGGGTGCGGCATGCCGACCGCGACGAGCCCCTTCACCAGCTCGGCGTGACGCGACGCGACGGTCCAGGCGACGAGCCCGCCCCAGCCCTGCCCGATCACGACGGCGTTGGGCTCGCCCAGGGTGCGGATGACGCCCGCGACGTCGTCGGCCAGCGTGAGCGGGTCGTAGCCGTGGGGAGTGTGGTCGCTGCCGCCGTAGCCCCGCAGGTCCATCGCGGCGACGCGGTAGCCCGCCGCGGCGAGCGACTCGAGCTGGTGCCGCCACGTCCACCAGAAGAGCGGGAACCCGTGCAGGAGCACGACGAGCGGGCCCGCGCCTGCTTCCACGACGTGGAACCGGCAGGCGTTGGCGGCGATGTCGCGATGTGTCCAGGGCCCCTCGACCCGGACGACCTCGCTCGGATCCGGGATCACGAGCGGCGGCGCTACTCGAGGTCGGCGGGCTGGCGCGAGAGGACGGCCTTCGTCTTCGCGATGGAGACCGGCGACCGCTCCGGGCCCTTGACCGACTCGAGCCGCTTGCGCCCGACCAGGACCAGGACGACCGCGATGATCACGAGCAGCAGAGTGACGATCCCGTAGCCGGCCCACGTGGGCAGTCCGAGCTGGACGAGCACGTAGGCGAGCGTGAACAGGAGGAACAGGAAGGCGAACGTCGCCGTGACGGCCGCGCCCACGAGGAGCCCCGTCCCGCTCGCCGCGGACTTGGCGCTCTCGCGGATCTCCGTCTTGGCCAGCTCGATCTCACCGCGGACCAGGTGGGAGAGGTCCTCGGTGACACCCGACACGAGCGACCCCAGGGTCTGCTTGTCGGTCACGGCGCTGCCCTCCCTCGCTGCCCCCCAGCGGGGCGCACGTCAGAGGCTATCCACTCCATCGGGTTCGTGGGTCGCGGCCGCTCAGCACGGTCGTCCCACCCACGGATCCAGCGCCATCGCGGCGGCACGGGCGTCAGGTCTGGTAGACGTCCGGGATGCCGTCCTCGTCGGCATCCGCGTCCTCGGCGGCGGCGATCTCGGCGTAGACCTTCCCCCGCCTCATCAGCGCGACCGAGGCGAGCACGGCGGCGATCACGGAGGCGAGCAGGATCCCGGTCTTGGCGGCCGTCTCGCGGGCGGCGTCGAGCTCGAAGGCCAGCTCGCCGATGAGCAGTGACACGGTGAAGCCGACCCCGGCGAGGACGCCCACGGCCAGAACGTCGGCCCAGCGCAACGACGACGACAACGAGGCACGCGTGAAGCGGGCGACGAGGTAGGCCCCGAGGAACACGCCGAGCGGCTTGCCTGCCACCAGCCCGACCACGATGGCGACGGCCACCGGATCGGTGAGCACCGACGGGCCGGACCCGACGAACGTCACCCCGGCCGAGAAGAACGCGAACAGCGGCACGCACACGCCGGCCGACAGCGGGCGGATCGCGTGCTCGTAGCGGTCGGCCGGCGACACCGCCTCGTCGGGGTCCCGGCGTACGCGGGTGAGCAGACCGAGGGCGACGCCGGCCACGGTCGCGTGGATCCCGCTCGCGTGCATGAGCGCCCACACCACCAGACCGAGCGGCACGAACACGATCCAGGTGCTCACCCGCATCCGCTGCAGGAACCACCAGGCGACCATGCCCACGATGGCGAGGAGGAACGGGAGCAGGGAGAACCCGTGGCTGTAGAAGACGGCGATCACCAGGATCGCGCCGAGGTCGTCGACGACGGCGAGGGTGAGCAGGAACGCGCGCAGCGCGACCGGCAGCTTCGAGCCCATGACGGCGAGGACGGCGAGCGCGAACGCGATGTCGGTCGCCATGGGGATGCCCCACCCACTGCGCGCATCGGGATCGCCGAGCGCGGTGACGGTGAGCACGTAGAGGATCGCGGGCACGGCCATGCCCGCGAGCGCGGCGACGACGGGCACGACCGCCTTCGTCACCTTGCTCAGCGTGCCGAGGACGAGCTCGTGCTTGAGCTCGAGGCCGGCGACGAAGAAGAACACCGCGAGCAGGCCGTCGGCCGCCCAGGTGGAGAGCGTGAGGTTGAGGTGCAGCGCCTCCGGCCCCACGGTGATCTGCGTGAGGTCGTAGTAGGACTCGCGCCACCGGGAGTTGGCCCAGACGAGCGCGATGATCGCGGCGGCGAGCAGCAGCGCCCCGCCGACTGTCTCCTGCCGCAGCGCGCTGAGGACGTAGGAGCGCTCGGCGAGCGGGAGGCGGTCGAAGACGACGTTGGGCTCGCGCGTCGCCGGGACCCGCGGCGCGTCGTCGCCGTCACCGGGGGCAGGGCTCACGACACCTCCGCACGTCGGCGGCGGGCCGCACCCGCCGGGGTCTGCTCATGCTGGCACTGCTGCCGACCAGACTTCCCGGCGCACCGAGCACCACCCTGCCACACCACCCGCACGCCTTACCCCCGAACTGGTCGCCACCCGCGACGGGAGACGACCAGTTCGGGAGTAAGGCGCGGGCGGTCAGTCGTCGGTGCCGGGGTTGGTCGCGAGGCCGTCGCCGATGAGGGTCATGACGCCGGCGTCGGCGAGGGTGGTGACGTCGCCGATCTCCCGGTTCTCGGCGATGTCGCGCAGGAGTCGTCGCATGATCTTGCCGCTGCGGGTCTTGGGCAGCTCGGGCACGACGAGGATCTGGCGCGGCTTGGCGATCGGGCCGATCTCGTGCGCCACGTGGTTGCGCAGGTCCGCGATCACGTGGTCGCCGGGCTCGGCGCCCTCGCGCAGGATGACGAACGCGACGATGCCCTGGCCGGTGGTGTCGTCGGTGGCTCCGACGACGGCGGCCTCGGCCACGATCGGGTGCGAGACGAGCGCGGACTCGACCTCGGTGGTGGAGATGCGGTGCCCGGAGACGTTCATGACGTCGTCGACCCGGCCGAGCAGCCAGACAGCGCCGTCGTCGTCGAGCTTGGCGCCGTCGCCGGCGAAGTAGAGGCCCTTCCACCGCGACCAGTACGTCTCGGCGTAGCGGTCGTTGTCGCCCCAGATGCCGCGCAGCATGGAGGGCCACGGCTCGGTGAGGACGAGGTAGCCCCCGCCGCCGTTGCCCACCGGGTGCGCCTCGTCGTCGACGACGTCGCCGGAGATCCCGGGGAGCGTGTGCATCGCGGAGCCGGGCTTGGTGGCGGTGACGCCGGGGAGCGGGCTGATCATGATCGCGCCGGTCTCGGTCTGCCACCAGGTGTCGACGATCGGGCAGCGCTCGCCGCCGATGACGCGGCGGTACCACATCCACGCCTCGGGGTTGATCGGCTCGCCGACCGAGCCGAGGACGCGCAGCGAGGACATGTCGAAGCTCGCGGGGACGTCGTCGCCCCACTTCATGAAGGTGCGGATCGCGGTGGGTGCGGTGTAGAGGATCGAGACGCGGTACTTCTCCACGAGCTCCCACCAGCGCCCGTTGTGCGGGGTGTCGGGAGTGCCCTCGTACATGAGCGAGGTGGCCCCGTTCGCGAGCGGGCCGTAGACGACGTAGGAGTGGCCGGTGACCCAGCCGATGTCGGCGGTGCACCAGAAGACGTCGGTGTCGGGCTTGAGGTCGAAGACGTTGCGGTGCGTGTAGGCGACCTGGGTGAGGTAGCCGCCGGTCGTGTGCAGGATGCCCTTGGGCTTCCCGGTGGTGCCGGAGGTGTAGAGGACGAACAGCGGGTGCTCGGCGTCGAAGGCCTGCGCCTCATGCGTTTCCGGCTGCGCTCCGACGAGGTCGTGCCACCAGACGTCCTTGTCGGTCCAGTCGACGTCCTGCCCGGTGCGTCGGACCACGAGCACGTTGCGGACCGACGGCGATGCCGCCACGGCCTCGTCGACGGCGGGCTTGAGCGCCATCGGCTTGCCCCGGCGGTTGCCGCCGTCGCAGGTGATGACGAGGACCGCCTCGGCGTCCTCGATGCGCGAGCGCAGCGCCTCCGCGGAGAACCCGCCGAAGACCACCGAGTGCACGGCGCCGATGCGCGCGCAGGCCAGCATCGCGACGGCGGCCTCGGGGATCATCGGCAGGTAGATCGCGACGCGGTCGCCGGCCGTGACGCCGAGGGCCTCGAGCGCGTTCGCCGCCTGCGACACCTCACGGAGCAGGTCGGCGTAGGTGATGTCGCGGGTGTCGCCCGGCTCGCCCTCGAAGTGGTAGGCGACCTGGTCGCCGTGGCCGGCCTCGACGTGCCGGTCCACGCAGTTCACGGCGACGTTGATCCGGCCGCCGTCGAACCAGCGCGCGAACGGGGCGTCCGACCAGTCCAGCGTCGTGTGCCACGGGGTCTCCCAGCGCAGCTCCGCGGCCTGCTTGTCCCAGAACGCGAGGCGGTCGGCCGCCGCCTCGTCGTAGAGCGCCGACGTGGCGTTCGCCTGCGCGGCGAACTCGGCGGAGGGCGGGAACGCCCGGTCCTCGTGCGACAGGTTCTCAATGGCGTCGTGGCTCACGTCGCTCCTCACGTCGATCGGGCTGTCGGTCGTCGATGCGGTCACTGTCTACCTCACCAGGGCGGGTCGGGGGAGGACAAGGGTCGGGGGTGACGTGCGCCCCGGGACCGGCGTGGGGTGGGCCGGCCTCGGGGCGCACGTCGAGCGGGTCGGTGTCAGTGCGCCCCGGCACCGGTGAGGGCACGCACCTCGAGCTCGGGGTACATCTCCTCGCTGCGCACCTCGCGGGCGGTCATGGTCCCGAGCCAGGCGCAGAAGAACCCGAACGGGATGGACACGAGACCGGGGTTGTTGAGCGGGAAGATCGCCGGGATCGTGGTGGAGAACAGCGACGTCGGCGTGCCGAGCCCCACGGGCGAGATCACCACGAGGAACAGGGACATCCCGAGGCCGCCGTAGATGCCCCACACCGCGCCGCGCGTGGTGAAGCGCTTCCAGAACAGGCTGAACAGGATCGTCGGCAGGTTGGCCGACGCCGCCACCGCGAACGCGAGACCGACGAGGAACGCGATGTTCTGCTTCTGGGCGAGGATGCCCAGCGCGATCGCGAGGATGCCGATGACGATCGTGGCGAGACGCGCCACCTTGACCTCCTCGGCCCCGGTGGCCTTCCCCTTCTTGATGACGTTGCCGTAGAAGTCGTGCGCGAACGACGAGCTCGACGCCAGCGTGAGACCGGCGACGACGGCGAGGATCGTCGCGAACGCGATCGCCGCGATCACCGACATGAGCACCGTGCCGCCGACCGAGTCGGCGCCGCCGCCGAGCACCTGTGCGAGCAGGGGTGCCGCGGAGTTGCCGCCCTTGTCGGCCTCGGTGATGGCCTGGCTGCCCACGAGCGCCGCGGCACCGAAGCCGAGGAACGTGGTCATCAGGTAGAACGCGCCGATGATGCCGATGGCCCAGTTCACCGACGTGCGCGCGGCGCGTGCGGTGGGGACCGTGTAGAAGCGCGTGAGGATGTGCGGCAGGCCCGCGGTGCCGAGCACGAGCGCGAGCCCGAGCGAGAGCAGGTCGACCGGGTCCTTGTACTTGTTGCCGGGCGCCAGGAAGTTGGCGTTGCCGCTCGCGTTCTGGGCGGCGTCCGATGAGCTCGGACGGGTTGAAGTGGAACTTGATGCCGACGAGGATCGAGATGAAGATCGTGCCGCCCATGAGCAGGCAGGCCTTGATGATCTGCACCCACGTCGTCGCCTTCATGCCGCCGACGATGACGTAGATGATCATGAGGATGCCGACCGCGGCGATGGTGAGGCTCTTGCCGGCGTCGGACGTGATGCCGAGCAGCAGCGACACCAGGGCGCCGGCGCCGACCATCTGCGCGAGCAGGTAGAACAGCGACACCGTCGAGGGTCGAGATGCTCGCGGCGATGCGGACCGGGCGCTGGCGCAGGCGGTAGGCGAGGACGTCGGCCATCGTGAACTTGCCCGAGTTGCGCAGCGGCTCGGCCACGAAGAGCAGCACGACGAGGTAGGCCACGAGGAAGCCGACGCTGTAGAGGAAGCCGTCGTAGCCGTACAGGGCGATCAGTCCGGCGATGCCGAGGAACGACGCCGCCGACATGTAGTCGCCGGAGATCGCGATGCCGTTCTGGATGCCGCCGATGGAGCGGCCGGCGGCGTAGAAGTCCTCGGCGTTCTTGGTCTTGCGGCCCATGACCACGGTGATCCAGAGGGTCATGCCGACGAACGCGAGGAAGAGCACGATCGCGAGCAGGCGCTGCGAGTCGCTGGTGATGGCGGCCAGGGTCGAGGTCATCGTCAGGCTCCTGTGCTCAGGTCGGCGGCCAGGAGCTCCGCGTCCGAGGTGTGGGTCGGGTGGACGCCGCGCTCGGCGTCGAGGCGCTCCACCTCGGCCTTGAGCTCGGTCGCCTCCGGGTCGATGTACTTGTCCGCCCACTTCGTGTAGGCGATGGCGATGGCGAACGTCGTCCCGAACTGGAGCAGGGCGAAGATGTAGCCGACGGTGATCGCACCGACGACCTCCGTGCCCATGAACTCGCGCTGCCATCCGGCGCAGTAGATGAGCAGCAGGTACCACGCCATGAACAGCGCGCCCATCGGGAAGATGAAGGCGCGGTAGCGCGTGCGCAGGTGCTGGAACTTCTGGCTCCGTTCGACGACCAGGTACGGGTCGTCCGACGTGCTCGAGCTCGAGGGGCTCTGGGGTGTCGCGGTGGGGCTCACGGTGACTCCTCCGGTCTGGGCGGTGAACGCGTGTGACCTCAGTCACCCGGCGCGAGTGAGTGTGTGTGCGCGGGAGGGGACGGCGGAATGACTTCACGACCCCCCGGCGCTCAGCGGGGTCGACGGCGAGCCGAGAGGGTCCGGCCGCGACGAACGGCTGCGCCGAACGGTCGGTCGAGCGCGCCGAGCGGTCGGCGCGCGTCGGGCGCGCGTCGGGCGCATGTCGGTGCCGTGACGGGCGGGTGATAGACCGTCAGCGACGGACGTCGATCTCCTCGGGGGAGTGCAGCCGCACCATGGTCGTCGGGGTCGTGCGCGGCACACGGTCGCCCGTGGCGAGCGACACGAGGATCCCCGTGGCGAACGCCAGCGGCACCGTCCACGCGGCCGGCTGCCCCAGCAGCGCACCGGCGATGCCGGTGAGCGGGCCGAACGCGAGCACGATCGTGACCGACAGCAGCGCGGCTCCTCCGCCCACGACGAGCGTGGCCATCGCGCCGGTGGTGGTGAGGCGCGGCCACCAGATGCCGAGCACGAGCAGCGGGCAGAACGTCGAGGCGGCGACGGCGAACGCGAGCGTGACGGTCTGCGCGAGGTCCGTCCGGCCGGCAGCCGAGCGCGAGCACGAACGGCAGGGCGATCGCGAGCACCGTGGCGATGCGGAAGCGGCGTACGCCGTCGCCGAACAGCCGTGGCTGGACGAGGAGGTCCTGCGAGAGCACGCCGGCGACGGCGACCGTCAGGCCCGCGGCCGTCGACAGGAACGCCGCGAACGCCCCGGCCGCGACGAGCGCCGAGAGCACCTCGCCGAGCCAGCCCGTCGAACACGCGGCGCGGCAGCTCGAGCACGACGGTGTCGGCCGCGGCCGTGCCGGCGAGCTCGGGGGCGTAGACGCGGCCGAGGGCGCCGTACACGGGCGGGAGCAGGTAGAAGACGCCCAGCAGACCGAGCACCACGAGCGTCGTGCGGCGCGCCGCGCGACCGTCGGGGTTGGTGTAGAAGCGCACGACCACGTGCGGGAGGCCCATGGTGCCGAGGAACGTCGCGAGCACGATCGAGTACGTCGCGTAGAGCGGGTACTCACGTCCACCGAAGCCCGAGAGCGGGGTGCCCCAGCCGTCCGTCGGTGAACACCGGTGCGCCGTCGTGGTACCAGGCACGCGACGAGCAGCACGGCGCGGGATCGAGATGGCCGTCAGCTTGAGCCAGTACTGGAAGGCCTGGACGAACGTGATCGAGCGCATGCCGCCGGCCGCGACGGTGACCCCGACGACGACGGCCACCACCGCGGCGCCCACCCACTGCGGCGCCCCGGTGAGGGCGCGCAGGGTGATGCCCGCGCCCTGGAACTGCGGCAGCAGGTAGAGCCAGCCGATGAGCACCACGAGCAGCGACGAGAGGCGCCGCACGCGGACCGACCGCAGTCCGCATCTCGGCGAAGTCGGGCAGCGTGTACGCGCCCGACCGGCGCAGCGGCGCGGCCACGAGGACGAGCAGCACGAGGTAGCCCGCCGTCCAGCCGACCGGGTACCACAGCATGTCGACGCCGTAGGTCAGCACGAGCCCGGCGATGCCCAGGAACGACGCGGCGGAGAGGTACTCGCCGCCGATCGCGGAGGCGTTCAGCAGCGGGCTCACCGATCGGGAGGCCACGAAGAAGTCCGACGTCGTGCGCGAGACCCGCACGCCGAACGTGCCGATGACGAAGGTCGCGAGCACGACCGCGACGATCGCCGCGACCGGCCACCAGCGAGCCCGTCACCGCGTCACGACTCCTCGACCAGGTCGACGAACGTCGCGCTCGTTGCGCTCCGCGGCCCGCACGTAGTACCAGCCGCCGCCGCAGATGAACGGGAAGACGATGACCCCGAGCAGCACCCAGCCGACCGCGAGGCCGCCGATCCGCGCGTCCCTGACGGCCGGGACGGTGAGGAACAGCAGCGGGATCCCGCCGAGCACGATCGCGACGGAGAGCCCGACGACCACGGCGAGCCGCAGCTGGGCGCGGCGCAGCGACGTGATCATCGTGACGCCGAGCGGGGTCTGCTCGCGGACGTCGCGCCGCACGCCGCGTCGCGCCGCACCGCGTGCCGCGGCGGTGCGCGGATGGGTCACGACCACGCGTCGCGCAGGTCGTTCGTCCGGGCCGGACGGGGTGCTCACCGCCGGGCTCACCGCCCCGGCCGTGCGCCGCGCACGAGCAGGTCCCGCAGCTCGCGCGTGTGCCGACGCGACACCGCGAGGACTGCGTCGCCGACGCGCACGCTCATCCGGCCGCCGTCGGTGCGGACCTCGTCGATCGCGCGCAGCGGCACCAGCAGCGTCGGTGGATCCGGACGAAGCCGGCGGCGCGCCCACTGCTCCTCGAGCAGCGCGAGCGACACGCGCACCAGATGGCGGCCGTCGTCGGTGACCAGCCGCGCGTAGTCGCCGTGCGCCTCGACGTAGCGGACCTCGGACCGCTTGACGAACCGGGTCACGCCGCCGAGCTCCACCGCGATGGTCTCGTCGTCGGGCGGCTCCGGCGCGGGACCCGGGCCGGGCGCTGCGGTCGCGGCCCGCCCGCGCGACTCGAGCACGCGGCCCACCGCCTCGCCGAGCCGCTCCTCGCGCACCGGCTTCATCACGTAGTCGACCGCGCGCAGGTCGAACGCCTCGACCGCGTGCTCGTCGTACGCCGACACGAACACGACCGCCGGCGGCGAGGCGAAGCGGCGCAGCACCCGCGCCAGGTCGAGCCCGTCCAGACCGGGCATCCGGATGTCGACGAACAGCGCGTCGACGGCGGTGGACTCGATGCAGCCGCAGGGCCTCGGGCCGTCGGCGGCGGTGAGCACGGTGTCGATGCGCGGGTCGCGGTCGAGCAGGTAGGCGAGCTCGTCGAGCGCGGGTGCCTCGTCGTCGACCGCGAGCACGCGCAGCCCCGGCGTCCGGCGTCACCTCGGTCATGTGCGGACTCCCGGTGCGAACTTCGGCACGCGCATCGAGACCTTGGTGCCCAGCACCGGGACCAGTCTCGACCACGAGGCCGTACTCGTCGCCGAAGGCGCTCCGCAGCCGCTCGTCGACGTTGCCGACCCCGATGGAGTCGCTGTCGCCCTCGCCGGCCATCGCCAGCCGGATCTGCTCGGGGTCCGCGCCGATCCCGTCGTCCTCGACCGAGATGTGGCACTCCGAGCCGGCGTCCTCGGCCAGGATCGTCATGCGCCCCGGTCCTGACTTCCCTTCGAGCCCATGGCGTACGGCGTTCTCCACCAGCGGCTGCAGGCACAGGAACGGCACGGCCACGGGCAGCACCTCGGGAGCGACCCGCACCGTCACCTGGAGCCGGTCGCCGAAGCGCGCCTGCTCGAGGGTCAGGTAGCGGTCGATCGAGCGCAGCTCCTCGGCGAGCGTGGTGAACTCGCCGTGGCGCCGGAACGAGTAGCGGGTGAAGTCGGCGAACTCGAGCGAGCAGCTCGCGCGCGTGCTCGGGGTCGGTGCGCACGAAGGAGGCGATGGCGGTGAGCGCGTTGTAGATGAAGTGCGGCGAGATCTGGGCGCGCAGGGCCCGGACCTCGGCCTCGGCCAGGCGGGTGCGCGAGGCGTCGAGCTCGGCGAGCTCGAGCTGCGAGGAGACCCAGCGCGCCACCTCGGTCGTGGCCCGGACGAGGCCGGCGGTGGGGTCCTCGGCCAGCGCGACGAGCGTGCCCACCACCCGGTCGTCGACGACGAGCGGGGCGATCACGGCGCCGCCGTGCTGCGCACCCAGGTTCCGCACGACGACGGCGTTGCCGGTCGTGAGCGTCTCGGTGGCGATCCCCATGTCCAGCGAGCCGTCGTAGGAGCCGTCGCCGGCCAGTACCCGGTCCGTGTCGGTGACCACGATGCCGCGCGAGCCGAGCAGGGTGCGCAGGTGCTTGGCCGCGTGGGCGGCGGCGTCGGCCGTGAGCCCTTCCCGCAGCGCGGGTGCTGCGAGCGACGCCGTGTGCAGGGTGGCGAACGTGGCCCGGTCCGCCTCGGTGCCCAGGTCGCGGCCGCGCAGCAGGCGCCACGCCACGGCCGCGACGGCGAGGATCGCCACCACGACGAGCGTCGCTCCCAGCGCCGGGGTCATGGACGGACCGTAGCCCCGCATCCCGCGGCGCGACCGGTGGACGGCGACTCGTAGCGTGGCGCCGTGCCCACCGACGTCCTCGCCCCCCTCGCCGACCTGCCCGGTGTCGCGGACGCGGTCGAGTCCGCGCGCTCCGCGGTCGACGCCGTGCTGTGGGACCGCGCGGTCCGCGCGCGGGTCGCCGAGGTGGTCAGCGGTTCACGCGTGCGCGGCGCGTGGGCGTCGGCGGCGATCGACGGCGCGGAGGTGCGCCCCGACGCCCTCGTGTCCGGTGACGCGCTCGACGGCTCACCGATCGGGCGCACGGTGGCGGCGGCCCTCGCGCTGCAGGCGGAGATCCCGCGGGTCGTGGACCTGCTCGAGCGCGCCCCGCTCCAGGTGCTCTCGCGGCTGCACGCGGTGGTGTCCGCGGGCTTCGTCCCCGGCGACGAGCGCGGCCGGCTGCGGGTCGACGCCGTCGCCGACGACCCGCTGCGGCTCGGGAACCTGCCGCCGGCCGCCGAGGTGTCGGCCCGGCTCACCCGCCTCGCCGCGACGCTCGCGCGACCGACGTCGGCCCCGGCGCTCGTCGTGGCCGCGGTCCTGCACGCCGAGGTCGCGGTGACCCGACCGTTCTCGTGGGGGTCCGGGCTGGTCGCGCGGGCCTGCACGCGAACCGTCCTCGCAGCCCGCGGGGTCGACCCCGACGGCCTCACCGTGCCCGAGGCCGGTCTGTTCGCCGCCGGGAGGTCCGCGTACGCCGCGGCGCTCACGGACTACGCGTCAGGGACTCCCGAGGGTGTCGCGCGCTGGATCGTGCTGCACGCGGAGACCGTGCGGGTCGGAGCCGACGAGTCGCGCCGGATCCTGGCCGACCTCGCCTGATCCGTCAGCGGTCGAGGAGTGGCGCCAGCCTCGCGGCGAGGGCTGTCGCCATCGACGTCGAGAAGGTGGCAGTCATGTGGTGCGAGTCGCGGAAGACCACCGTGCCGTCGTCTGCCACAGCACGGCAGACGCTGTCCGGGCACACCATCGCCGTGAGGTCGAGGGTCACGACGTCGTCCTGCGCCTCGTCCACCACGGCCTCGCCCGCGGCGAGGGTCCGCTCACCCGCCGAGACGGTCGCGAGGAAGGCGCAGGCGGAGGACTCGTCGAGGTGCCCGGAGAGGCACTCGGGGCGGTCCGAGGTCGCCCACGGAAGGTCGTGCAGCAGGGCCACGGTGGTGACCTTGCCCATCGCGTCTACCGTGCGCGTCATGCCGTCGGCCCATGCCGCGCTGGCGTCGGGCACCGTCGCGCCGTCGCCGTCGACGATGCTGGCGGCGTAGCCACGGCTGCGCCCCACGAGGACGAGGTCGACCCCGTCCGTCGCCGCGACCTCGGCGATCCTGGCCGTGACGTCGTCGCGCCAGGTCTCGCACGCGACGTAGCGCCCCTTCACCCGGTCGTTGGTGACGGCGACGTCGGCCATCGGGCAGCTGCTCTTGGTCCACGCGAGGAGGCGCCAGCCGTTCTTGGTCGCGGCGGCCTCGAGCGCCGGGAACCAGTGCTGCGCCTTCGAGTCGCCGACGAGCACGACGGTGGTCGTGGACGTCGTGTCGCCGAAGGCGCACGGAGTGGCGAGCCGTGCGGCGTCGAAGGACTGGTGGCAGTCGCCCATCCCCCGGACCAGGTCGTCCTTGGCCTCCTGCGGGCTCACCGCCGGTCGCACGTCCGGGACGGCCGCCAGAGCTGCCTGCGCCGCGGCGAGGGCGTTCGCTGCGGCCGACGCGCTCGCGCTCACCGAGGGTGTCGTGCCCGTGCCGACCACGAGGGTCTCCTCGGCGACGGCGTCGGGTTCCGACGACACCGCCCACGGCATCGGTCCGGGCAGCGGCAGCAGGGTCACGACGACGGGGATCGCGGTGAGCGCGAGCCCGACGAGGAGGGTGGTGCGCGTGCGACCGGACAGGCGCGAGCTGACGCGGACCGGGTTCTCGATGAACCGCACGCTGAGCTCGGCCAGCAGGTAGGAGACCACCACGGCCGCGACGATCGCCGAGGCCGGGGCGGGACCGACGTCGCCCTCGGGACCCACCTCGCCGGTGAGCACCCGGGCGAAGGTGAGCGCCGGCCAGTGCCACAGGTACCAGGAGTACGACACGAGGCCGATCCGGACCATCGTGCGGTTCGAGACGAGGCGGGGCGCACCGCCGCGTCGCTCCCGTGCGCCGGCGGCGAGCACCATCGCCGTACCGAGGACGGGAACAGCGGCGGCCGCTCCGGGGAACACGGTGGTCTCGTCGTAGCGCAACGCGGACACCACGATGAGCAGCAGGCCGACCCAGCCGACGGCGACGGCGATCCCGCGCCGCCAGGTGGCGACCCATGGCAGAGCGAGCGCGAGGCCGGCACCCACGGCGAGCTCCCAGGCGCGGGTGTGCAACCCGTAGTAGGACCAGCCGGGCTGCGACGCCGTGGCGAGGACCGACCACGCGAACGAGATCCCGCCCACGAGGCCGAGCGCGAGGGCCACCCGGCGGGTCGCCGTGCTGTCGAGCGAGCCGCGCAACCGCGCGGCCCCCAGGCTGAGGGCCGCGATGATGAGCAGCGGCCAGACGACGTAGAACTGCTCCTCGACGCCGAGCGACCAGTAGTGCAGGAGCGGGCTCGCGTCGACCTGCGCGGCGAAGTAGTCCGAGGTCTGCGCGGCGAACGACCAGTTCGCGACGTAGAGCGCCGCGGCGTCGGCGTCGCGGTCGACGCGCTCGGCCGCCAGCGGCGCCACGATGAGGTGCCACACCACGACGGTGCTGACCAGGACGACCGCCGACGCGGGCAGGAGGCGTCGGACGCGTCGGGCGTAGAAGTGCGGGATGGAGATCCGGCCGGAGCGTCGCGCCTCGCCGAGCAGGAGGCCGGTGATGAGGAAGCCCGAGATCACGAAGAAGACGTCGACCCCGACGAAGCCGCCGGAGATCCAGGGCACGCCGGCGTGGTAGAGCACGACGAGCGTGACGGCGACGGCACGCAGCCCGTCGATGTCGAAGCGGTGCCGCGAGTCCGAGGCGGCGGCGGGGCTCGGCTCGTCCGGCGTCACCGGTGGCCGGGGGTGGTGCGGCGCCGCTGCGGCGACGTCGTCCTGCTCCACCGTCACGCGGCCATTGTGCCTGATGAGGGACGGTGCTCCGGAATCCTCGGCGGACACCCGCCGGTCACGTGCCTGGTGGGTCGGTGGCTCGCGAGACCCCACACGCAGACGACGCCCCGCTAGCAGGGGCGTCGTCGCGGGCACGGCGACCCGGGCTATCAGTGCGCTGGCGAATTCGTCCGGACGGGTGCGCGTGCCGCCTTCCCGTCACTGGACGCCCGTTACGTGGGCGGATCGCCGCGTGGGTACCCGGACCTGGTGCCGTGCTCTGTCTGCGCTGCCGACCTCTCGTGAGTGCCACCTCCCAGAAGGAGCTGACTCAGGTCTAGCGCCTGGTGGTGGCGTGGCGGAAGCCCTGTCGCCCCTTGACTTTCCGGTGATCAAGGAATCTCCGCGCCGGCCTACGGCAGCTCCCAGCCGACGTCACGCATCGTCTGCGGCGCGATGGTGGGGCACGCGTCGATGACGGTCTGGGCGATGGCGCCGTCGCGGAGCACGTAGAGGTAGGGGAACTCGCCTCGCGGCGTGGTGACGTCGACGCGCAGCGCCGGCGGTTCGACGACGCCCTGGGAGCAGTCCACGAGCCACTCGGTCCGTACTCTCGCGCGGCCCGCCTTCACGTCGGCCGTGCGCGCGCGGACGGTCGACATGATCCCGTTCATCCCGGTCCCGTAGTCCGGGTCACCGACCGCGACGCGCGTACCCGACGTCGCGACGTCGAGCGTCAGCGCCGTCGTGACCTCGACCACCTGGTCACCTCCGGTGGTGCGCACCCGGAGAGGTTCGGACGAGACCAGCGAGATGACTGTCGCCGGGGATCCCGCGCAGACCTTCGCGAAGGCCGCGGTCAGTGCGGACACGTTCGCCGGTGTGAAGCGGGCGACCCCGGTGGCCCCGCCCTCCACCACGCCGCTGTCGATGATCAGGTAGAACCCGGGCAGCTCGCTCCAGCGATCCTCATCCGGGTCAGTGCCAGGCTCCGGAGCCGAGGCGGGGTCGAGGGCGGCGGCGCGGCAGTCCTGCACCGTCAGGGACAGCGGGATCGTGACGGCTCCGTGCGCGGGCGCGGACTGGCTCATCGAGGGGACCCAGACCGGTGTGGGGCCGTAGCTCTCCGAGATGCCGAGGAACATCTCCTCGTCGAAGTCGTTGGCCAGGTCGAGCTGGAGGTCGACCTGGTCGTGCTCCGGGTCCGCCGCCACCCGGAGTGCGGTGAGCCGCACGTCGGTCCACGCGCGGTTCTGCAGGCACGACCGGCGGATCTCCCGTCGCCACTGCGCGGCGACCTCGGGTGCGGGGAAGGCTGCGGAGACCGTCCGGCCCCACGCGTCGGTCCGCTCCACGGTCAGGAGGTAGGGGTCGGCCTGGGCGGGCGGGGGGATGCTGGCGCAGTCGACGATCGCGTCGACGTCGTAGCCCGGTACCACTCCGGACGCGTCCGCCGGCTGCGGTGCGGCCTGCGAGGTCCGGATCGCCGGTCCCGTCAGCCCGACGATCCGGGCGGTCGACCCGGCTTCCAGGACGGGGTCCAGCACGACCCGGTAGGCCGACCTCCGCACGTCGCCGTGGGCGGAGACGCCCACGTCGGAGTCGAATCCCTGCTGACCAAGCGGGGTCGCTTCGACCTCGACGATCTCGGCATGGATGGTCGGGTCGACCGAGGGCGGTCGGCTGACGGCGTACCCCGTTATGCCGGTGCCGAGGGCCAGCGCCGCCACGACGGTTGCCCCCAGCAGCAGGCGGTGCCCACGTACCCACGCGGTGACGCCGGTGTCGTCGAGCCGCTCGCCCCAGGTGGGGGTCGTGCGTTCCTCGCCGAGGACCTCGAGCGGCTGCAGCGACGAGGCGCGGTCGATGACCTCCCCGAGCTCGTCGAGGTCGAGCCGACCGTCGGTGTCGTGCACTGGGCCCCCTCCGCCAGCTGCGATGGTACGCGTCGAGGTCGCGGCGTCATACGCCTTGCGGCAGAACCCATCCCGCAGGGAGGGCAGCCCCGGCCGCGTATCCGCAGGCGTCGAACGCGGCCGCCAGGAGCCGGCCGTCGTCGACCCGGACCTCGAACGGGTACACGCGCCGCTCCGCGGTGGTGACGCGCACCGCCATCGTGGACGCTGCCAGCCGTGGGGAGATCGGCGCAGGAAGCGGCCGATGAAGACCACCTCGAGCGTCCCGGCACCACCGTCGAGCCGGGTGGGGACCGTGGCCCACAGCGACCCGGGGCCGCTCTCGACGACCGTGGCGAGGGTGGAGCCGCCCGCGTCGCCCGAGGACACGAAGTGCTCCCGGCCCACGGTGAGCCCGACGCCCGAGGTGCGCACCGCGTAGGTCGCGACGACCGACCAGCCGCCGTCGGCGGACCGGCCTGCGGTGGCCCCGAGCACCCGGGTGCCGAGGGTGGGTCGCCCGCCGCACGTCGTGGTGGCCAGGTCGGTGGCGACAGTGCCGGCCGCGGGTGCGGGGAGCGGGTACGACGCGAGGCGGTCGACGGTGCCGAGCGTGATCCGCATCGTGACGCCGCTGGCACCGGTGTCGTCCGAGGAGGGGTTGGGCAGCGTCGCGAGCAGGGGGAGGCCCGGCGCGCTCGAGCAGTCGTGGACGAGCAGGCGGGTGGGGATGCGCACGAAGCCGGACGGCGAGACCGCCAGCGCGGGCGACTCGTCGAGCTCCACGTCACCCGAGTCGCGGCTGCCGACCGAGACGGTCAACGGGAGCCCGGAGACGTTGCGGACACCGAGGACGAGAGCTGCTGCCGGGACGCCGATCGCGGCGTCCAGGGTCATCGTCTCGACCTGGAGCGCGGTGGGTGCGAGCTGCTCGAGGCAGTGGCCGAGGACGGCCAGGTCGAGCGAGGTCGTCGTGCCCAACGACACGACGGCGTCGACGGTGGAGCCGCCGGCGTCGGTGCGCCGCACGTCGAGGGCGTACGACGCCGGGCGCGCCGCAGCGAGGGCCGGGTCGGTGCACTCGATCTGCGAGCGCAGGACCACCCGGCCGGTCTCGGCGTCGGTGATCGTGGCGGCGTCGACCGACTGCGGCACGAGGCCGGGTCCGACGAGGCCGCGCAGGTCGACCCGGTCTCCCGGGGTGAGCGCGCGGACGGCGTAGGCGACCGACAGCACGCCGTCCGGTCCGATCTCCGGCCCGCCGAGGTCGTTGCCGTCGAGGACGGCGTTGCTCACGTCGAGGCTGACCACCGGCGGCACGACCGGTGGCCGTCCGGACCACCAGGCCCCGCCGAGCGCCAGCACGATCGCCGCACCCGCGGTGACGCGAACGGCGGTCCGGTGCGTGCGCAGCCAGGGCGCGACGCTGGCGTCCCACCACGCGCGGCTCGGGGACGGGCCCACCGCGATGGCCGACGCGGGGTCGGCGAGGTCGAGGACGCGCGTGTCGGAGCCGACGACGGCACCGTCGTCGTCGAGCTCGAGGCGACCGTCGTCGCTCATGTGCGGACCACGGGACGACGGTAGGCCCGGATCGGCTGGCCGGCACCAGGTACGGCGTAGGGCGTGCTACGACACCGATCCGCGGCGGCGGCTGGCGTACCAGGCGATGCCGAGCGCGACCGTGGCCGCCCCGACGCGCAGGGCGGTGCGCCGGTTGTCCGGGGTGTTGATGTCGGTGAGCCGCTGGCGCACGCTGGGCATGGCGACGGGACGGGCGAAGTCGACGATGGGCCAGCTGCGCTCGAGGGCGATCCGCCGCAACGGCGCGTCGGGGTTCACGCACACGGGATGCCCGACGAGCTCGAGCATCGGGAGGTCGGTGGCGGAGTCGGTGTAGGCGAAGGAGTCCGCGAGGTCGTAGCCGTTCTCCGCGGCGAGGGCGCGCATGGCGTCCGCCTTCCCCTCGCCGTACGCGTAGAAGAGGATCTCGCCGGTGTATTTGCCGTCGACGATCTCCACCTGGGTGCCGATCGCGCGGTCGACACCGAGCCGCTCCCCGATCGGCTCGACCACCTCGGTGCCCGACGAGCTGATGATGATGACGTCGCGCCCGGCCGTCTTGTGCTCCGCGATGAGGTCGACCGCCTCCTCGAAGACCATCGGGTCGACGATGTCGTCGAGGGTCTCGCTCACGATCTGCCGGACCGTGTCGACGTCCCACCCCTTCACGAGCCCCGACATGTAGTGGCGCATCTGCTCCATCTGGTCGTGGTCAGCACCGGACACCAGGTAGGTGAACTGGGCGTAGGCGCTCTTGAGGACGTCGGCGCGGCCGAGGAGGCCGCCCTTGTAGAACGGCTTCGCGAACGCGAGCGAACTCGACTTGGCGAGGATCGTCTTGTCGAGGTCGAAGAAGGCTGCCGACGGGGTCATGCCCTCGATCGTAGGTGTCAGGCCGGACCGCGGAGACCGGTGCTGTCGTCGCGCGACTTGCGCACGAGGTCGTAGCCGCAGACCTTGCAGATCGTCACGTCATGGCCCACCTCGGAGTGACACTCGGGGCACTCGTCCGTGGACCGACCGAACCGACTCGTGAGCCAGGCCCAGGGTCCTGCCATGGGGCACCTCCTCGTCAGCGACCGCGCTTTCTCCGACAGCCCAGGGTAGTCCCGGACGCCCGCAGGTCGCGGGGCGGCGACGCCCTTGTCCACACGTCGTGACCGGCCGGTGTCGTCCCCAGGGCGCGCTGCGGTCCCCCCGGTCCGGTCGGGGGCGCTCCGGATCGTCACGGCCATGGAATCCCGCCCGCTGCTGCTCAGCGCCGACCCCGTCCTCCGTGAGCACGCCCAGCGTGCGGCCGCCGTCGCGGGGGTGGACCTCGAGGTGATCGCGCGGCCGCGCGAGGCCCGCGCGCGGTGGGTCCAGGCGCCCCTCGTCGTCGTGGGCGACGACGCCGTCCCGGACACCGCGGCGCTCGGGCTCCGCCGTCGCGGCGACCTCCTCGTCCTCACCCGGTCGTCGGACGACCAGGTGCCCTGGCGCGACGCGCTGGCCATCGGGGCGGAGCACGTGGTGGCCGTGCCCGCGGGCGACTCCTTCCTCGCCCAGCGGCTGGCCGAGCTCGGCGCCGGTTCCCGCGACCGTGCGGTGGTGGTCGGCGTCCTGGGTGGCTGCGGCGGTGCCGGCGCGAGCGTGCTGGCGGCTGCCCTCGCCGTCGTAGGAGGCCGGGGCGGGCACGACCCGCTCCTCGTCGACCTCGATCCCGACGGCGGCGGGTGCGACCTGCTGCTCGGCGCCGAGGACCTCGCCGGGGCTCGGTGGCGAGACTTCGCCGACGTCGCGGGCAGCCTCGCGCCGGACACCGTGCGCGCCGCGCTCCCCACCGCGCACGACGTCCACGTGCTCGCCGCGGACCGTGCCGGCGGGGGTGTCCCGCTGGACGCGGTTCCCGCGGTGCTCGGCTCCGCGGCCAAGGGCTTCCGCCTGGTGGTGGTGGACCTGCCGCGGGGGCACCGGGAGCTCGTCGAGGTCGCGGCACCGTTGTGCGGCGAGCTCCTGCTCGTGGTGCCCACCACGGTCCGCGCGGCGTCGTCCGCCCAGGTCCGGGTGGCCGCGCTCGCCGGTCTGGCCCCGACCCGCCTCGTGGCACGTGCGCAGCCGGGGGCCGGCCTCGACCCGGACGAGCTCGCGTCGTGGCTCGGGCTCGAGCTCGCGGCCCAGATCGGGCACGACCCTCGGCTCCCCGCCGCCCTCGACCGGGGTGAGCCCCCGGGCCACCGCCCCCGCAGCCGGCTGTCCCGCGTGTGCGGAGAGCTGGTCACGTCGCTGGTCGCGCCGCGATGACCGGCGACGCCCCAGTCCTGGACCGCGTCCGCAACCAGCTCGTCGGTGAGGGCCGGACCCCCACGCCGGCGGACGTCGCCCGGGCCCTGCGCGCCGACGGCGCGCTGCTCGGCGCCGACCACCTGCTGGCCGAGGCGGACCGGCTCTACGGCGAGCTCGCGGGTGCCGGGCCGCTGACCCCGTTGCTCCGGGACCCCGCCGTCACCGACGTCCTGGTCACCGCACCGGACCGCGTGTGGGTCGACCGCGGCCGCGGCGCCGAGCCCGTCGACGTCCGCTTCGACGACGACCTCGCCGTGCGCCGGCTCGCGCAGCGGCTCGCGACCGCCTGCGGCCGACGCCTCGACGATGCCGTGCCGTACGTCGACGCGCGGCTCCCTGACGGCACCCGCGTGCACGCGGTGCTCGCGCCGGTGGCGCTCTCCGGAACGTGCCTCTCGCTGCGCGTGCCGCGCCGCCGGTCCTTCTCGCTGGACGACCTCGTGCTGGCCGGTTCGGTGCCCGCCGCCCTCGACCCGTGGATCCGCGCGGTCGTGGCGTCGCGACTTGCCGTGCTCGTGACCGGAGGGACCGGCACGGGCAAGACCACGTGGCTCGCGATGCTGCTCGGGCTCTGCGACCCGCGCGACCGGCTGGTCGTC
The DNA here is from genome assembly GCA_963738455.1 of uncultured Actinomycetes bacterium. Classification (GTDB taxonomy): domain Bacteria; phylum Actinomycetota; class Actinomycetes; order S36-B12; family CAIYMF01; genus Longivirga. The sequence continues at coordinate 94,574 of CAVTWM010000008.1, read as the reverse complement.
GTCGAGGACTCGGCCGAGCTCCGGCCGGACCACCCCCACGTGGTGCGGCTGGAGGCTCGCCCGCCCAACATCGAGGGGGCCGGCGCCATCTCGTTGCGCGACCTCGTGCGCCAGTCGCTGCGCATGCGGCCGGACCGGCTCGTCGTCGGTGAGGTGCGCGGTGGTGAGGTCGTCGACCTGCTGGCCGCCTTCAACACCGGTCACGAGGGCGGTCTCGCGACCGTGCATGCCAACGCGGCGGTCGACGTACCGGCGCGGCTCGAGTCCCTCGCGCTCGCCGCCGGGCTGGACCGGGCCGCGCTGCACGCGCAGCTCGCCGCCGGACTCGATGTCGTGCTCCACCTGGTGCGCCAGCGCGACGGGGTGCGTCGGTGGTCCTCGCTCGCGGTGGCTCAGCGGCACGACGGCTGGACCGAGATGGTCGACGCGCTCGTGTGGCGGCAGGGCGAGCTCCGGCGGGGTCCTGCCTTCGCGCAGCTGGTCCGCCGCCTCGGCGAGCACGCTCCCGCCGGGGAGGTGCCGTGACCCTGGCGGCGTTCGCTGCCGTGCTCGCGCTGCTCCTCTGGCGCCCTCCTCGCTCCCTGCCGCGTCTCGTCCGGGCGTGGTCGCCGCCCTCGGCGCTGCGCCGGCGACGCCGTCCGGCGCGCAGTGCGGCACGCCGCGCCGCGGAGCTCGAGTGGGTCGACGCCGTCACCGCCGAGATCCGCGCCGGACGCGACCCCGTCACCGCCGTCCGCGCCGCGAGCACGTCGACCGCGCTCGACGTCTGCCCTCGCGCCACGTCGGCCGCGGCCGGTGGGGGTGACGTCGCTGCCGCGCTGCGGACCGACGGCGAGCACTCGGACCTCCTGCGCGGGGTGGCTGCGTGCTGGGAGGTCGCGCAGGGGTCGGGTGCCGGGCTCACCGCCTCCCTCGGCGCGTTGAGCGACTCCGCCCGGGAGTCGGAGCGGATCCGGCGCGACCTGCGGGTCGGCATGGCCGAACCACGCGCCACCGCGCTCGTCCTCGCGGGCCTTCCCGTCCTCGGGCTCGGCCTCGGCGTGGTGCTCGGTGCGGACCCGCTCGCGTGGCTGCTGGGAGCTGGTCCCGGCACGGTCGTGCTCACTGCCGGGATCGCGCTCGAGCTGCTCGGCGCCTGGTGGGCGTGGCGGATCGCGGTCCGGCTCGAGGCGGACCTGTGAACCCGGCCGTGCTGGCGCTGGCCGCCGTCGGGGTCGTCCTGCTCGGTCTGTCACCGCCTGCCAGGACCCGCCGCCCGCGGACGGATCGGGCGTTGTCGCTGCCCCGACCGGGTGTGGGGACGGCGGCGATCCTGGTCGCCATCGCCACGGCGGTCGTCGTCGCGAGCCCGGCCGGAGTTCTGCTCGGGATCGCGGCCGGCGTCGCGGTCCGCGCCGTCGTTCCGCGGCTCCAACCGGAGTCCGAGCGCCGGCGCGTGCGGGCGCTCGCCCGGCAGGCTCCGCTCACCGTCGACCTGCTCGCCGCGTGCCTCGCCTCCGGAGCGGGGCTCGACGATGCGCTCGAGGCGTCGGCGCGCGCGGTCGGCGTCCCCACGTCCGACGTCCTGCTCACCGCGACCGCCGCGCTCCGGCTCGGCGCGGACCCGATCGTGGTCTGGCGGACCGTCGGCCAGCTCGAGCAGCTCGGTGGCCTGGCCCGCGCAGCGGCGCGGTCGCACGAGACGGGTGCGCCCCTCGCTCACCTCCTGCCGCGGGTCGCCGACGACGTGCGCGCCACCTATCGCTCGCACGTCGAGGCGCGCACCCGGACGGCGGCCGTACGGCTGATGGCGCCGCTGGGTGTGGCCTTCCTCCCGGCGTTCGTACTGCTCGGGATCGTGCCGGTCGTCGCGTCGTGGGTGGGCGTCCTGCTGTGACGCCGGGCGGCGCCATCCCCAGGTCGCCCGTGCCGCGCGCGCGTCCACAGTTCGGCGCCCGGCGCCGGAGCGGCGAGGCCCGAGGACCCGCACCGTCCTCCCGTCGGCGACCGTCGCCGGCACCCGACATCGAGGAGGGGTCCTGTGACCCGTCGCCTGTCCGCCCGCACCCTCTCGACCCGCAGCACGCGGGCCGCCGAGATCCGCCAGCGCGTCCGGTCCGACACCGGCGCGGCGACCGCGGAGTACGCCATCGTCTCGGTCGCCGCCGCGGGGCTCGGCGGCATCCTCATCAAGCTGCTCACGAGCGACTGGATGATGGAGATCGTCAAGCGCATCCTCGAGCTGATCCTCAAGGTCGTGCTCGGCCTGTTCGGCATCACCCTGTGAGTTCGCGACCCGGCGTCCCGGTCGGTCGAGGCCGGCCGGGGCGCACGCGCGGCGACGCCGGCGCGGTGTCCGTGGAGGCCGCGATCGCGCTCATCGGGCTGAGCATCGTGCTCGTCGCGGTGGCCTGGGTCCTGGGGATCCTGGCGGTGCACCTCGCCGCCGGAGAGGCGGCACGGTCCGCGGCCCGGGTCGCCGCTCGCGGCGACAGTCAGGCGGCGGTCGTCGCCGAGGCCCGACACGTGCTCCCCAACGCCGACGTCACCGTCCGCCCCAGCGGTGACGACCTCCTCGTCGTGGTGCACGTCGCGGTGACCGGCCCGGGCCTGCTCGCGAGGTGGGGCGCGATCGACGTCGTGGGCACCGCCACCTCGCGGGCCGAGCAGGGCTCATGACGCGGTCGAGGGGCGACGACGACGGGCTCGCGTCGGTGGTGACGGTCGCGGTGATCGCCCTGCTGCTCGGCGTGGTGGCGCTCGGCGCCGTCGCCACGGACCTCCTCGCGGCGAGGCGTCGGGCTGCTGCGGCTGCCGACCTCGGGGCGCTCGCCGGCGCGCCGGTGGCTCCGCATGGCGAGGGCGAGGCGTGCCGGGTCGCGGCCTGGATCGTGCGCGAGAACGGTGCCTCCGCCACCGCGTGCCGGGTGGTCGACGGCGATGTCTGGGTCACCGCAGCAGCGGTTCCTCGAGGGCCGTGGGCGCGCTGGCTCGACGGCCTCGCCGACGGACCTGTCGAGATCCGCATGACCGGCCGGGCCGGCCTCCGCTGACCCGGCCTTCGCTGACCCGGCGTTCACCGCGATGTCCTTCCCGTGGGCCGGTCATGGCGTGACTGTCGCGGCTGCGCCGGACACCGTGTGCAGTGGCGTCCGGATCGTGTCCGCGAGGACCTCGTCCGCCGCGACTCTGGCACCGGGCCAGACAACGCACCGGGTGAGCGACCCGTCGACCACCGCCGACTCGTCGACCACGTTGGCACCACCCGAGACGTGCAGGTTCGCCCGGAGGTAGTCCGCAGCAGTGCCGCAGTCGATCGAGGTGCCCCGAGCCTCCACGAACTCGAGGGCGCCCGCGTCGTACGCCGGCTTCCACACCAGCGAGTAGAGCCCGCACGGCGTGGACGGGAGACCGACCGCGAGTGCCGCGGGCAGCAGGCTGATCCCGAGGAAGTGCCGACGGCCGAAGTCCGATGCGCCGGCGTCGGTGCGCACCAGCAGCCGCGGGCGCTCCCCGGTCCAGCCGTCGAGCAGCAGCGCGAGGTCGTCGTCGACGAACGAGTCGGCGTTGTGCACGAGCACGTGTCGGCCGTCGATCCAGTCCCGCAGCCGCCCGAGCGCGCCGGCCGTCCCGAGCCGCTCGCCGTCCTCGACCGACGTGCGCACCCGACCGTCGAGGTGCGCGAGCAGCGCCGGCGCCGAGCCGTGCACGTTGACGGCGACCGACGACGCGTACGGCGTCACGCGGTCGATGGCCCAGTCGACGAGCGGCCGGTTGCCGACCGGGCACAGCGCCTTGGGCAGCTCGAGCGTCAGGGGACGCAACCGCGTGCCGGCACCCGCGGCGAGCACCACCCCCGCGATGTCGTCCCGCTCCACGCCCACGGCCCGATCCTGGCAGTCCGCGGCGCGCACATCGCACACCGCACGTCGCACGCGGTTCCCGTGGCAGGTGGCCCGCGGCAGGCGGCACCCGTCAGGCGGCGCCCGAGGGTGGTGCGCCGGCGAGGAGGACGTCGAGCAGCCGCACGGCGCCGGCCTTGTCGAGCGGGTTGTTGCCGTTGCCGCACTTGGGCGACTGCACGCAGGAGGGGCACCCGTCGCGGCACTCGCACGACGCGATGGCCTCGCGCGTCGCGGTGAGCCATGTCGCGGCCGCGGCGAAGCCGCGCTCGGCGAAGCCCGCGCCGCCCGGGTGCCCGTCGTAGACGAAGACGGTGGCTCGGCCGGTGTCCTCGTGCATCGCGGTGGACACGCCACCGATGTCCCAGCGGTCGCAGGTGGCCACGAGCGGCAGCAGCCCGATCGACGCGTGCTCGGCCGCGTGCGCCGCACCGGGGACGTCGAGGTCCGCGAGCCCGGCGAGCGCCAGCTGGTCCGACGTCACGGTCCACCACACGGCCTGCGTGCGCAGGTGGCGCGGTGGCAGGTCGAGCGGCACCTCGCCGAGCACCGCGCCGGTGAGGTAGCGCCGGCGGAGGAACGACACGACCTGGTTGGTGACCTCGACGTGGCCGTGCACGAGGTCGGCCGCGCCCCAGGAGCGACGTGCGATCTCGTCGACGACCCGGATGTCGGTGGTGTCGCGGGCCGAGGTCGTGTAGTCGACGTCCTCGCGGTGCGCGACGGCGACGGCGTCGTCGAGGTCGAGGTGGTCGACGAGGAAGGTGAGCCCCTGGTGCACGTAGACCGCGCCGTCGTGGACGGTGGTGTGCGCCGCGCCGGGGTCGACCGTGCCGAGCATCCGGCCGGTCTCGTCCTCGACCACGCGCACCATGCCGCCGCCGATGCCGCGGAGGTCGGCGAGGTCGCTCGCGCGTTCGCGCCGCGTCCAGAACCAGCCACCCGGCCGGTCCCGCAGCAGTCCTCGCTCGACGAGGGAGCCGACCACCGCGCGCGACCCGGGTCCGAACATGGGCAGGTCGTCCTCGGTCAGCGGCAGCTCGGCGGCCGCCGCGGCCAGGTGCGGCCCGAGGACGTACGGGTTCGTGGGGTCGCAGACGGTCGCCTCCACGGCCGCGCCGAAGATCGCCTCGGGGTGGTGCACGAGGTAGGTGTCGAGCGGGTCGTCGCGCGCGACCAGGACGGCGAGCGCGTCGCCGCCGGAGCGGCCCGCGCGGCCGGCCTGCTGCCACAGCGAGGCGCGGGTGCCCGGCCACCCGCACAGGAGCACGGCGTCCAGGCCGGTGACGTCGACACCGAGCTCGAGGGCGCTCGTCGCGGCGACGCCCGAGCAGCTCGCCCGAGCGCAGGGCGTCCTCGAGCGCGCGACGCTCCTCGGGGAGGTAGCCGGCGCGGTAGGCGGCGACCCGGTGCGTGAGGTCGGGATCGACCTCCGCGAGGGTGTCGCGCGCCGTCATCGCCACCGCCTCGGCGCCGCGCCGCGAGCGCACGAACGCCAGGGTGCGCACGCCCTCCACCACGAGGTCGGTGAGCAGGCTCGCGGTCTCCGCCGTGGCGGTACGCCGGGTGGGCGCGTCGTTCTCCCCGCCGTGCTCGGTCAGCGGCGGCTCCCACAGCGCGAACGACGTGGCTCCCCGTGGCGACGAGTCGGTGCTCACGGCGCGCACGTCGAGGCCGACGAGCCGCGACGCCGAGCCCGCGGGGTCGCCGGAGGTCGCCGACGCGAGGACGAACGTGGGGCTCGAGCCGTAGCGGGCCGCCACCCGCTGCAGTCGCCGCAGCACGTTGGCGACGTGCGACCCGAACACGCCGCGGTAGACGTGGCACTCGTCGACGACGACGTACCGCAGCGCACGCAGGAACGACGCCCACCGCTCGTGGCCGGGCAGGAGCGAGCGGTGCAGCAGGTCCGGGTTGGTGAGGACGTAGCCCGCGTGCGCCCGGATCCAGGCGCGCTCCTCGTCGGGGGTGTCGCCGTCGTACGCCGACACGCGCAGCCGGTCGAGGTCGAGCTCGGCGATCGAGCGCCACTGGTCGTGCGCCAGCGCCTTGGTCGGCGAGAGATAGAGAGTGGTGGCGCCGCGGCCGTTCGGCGCCCGGGTGCCCTCGAGCACGGAGGTGAGCGCGGGCATCAGGTAGGCCAGGGACTTCCCGCTCGCCGTCCCCGTGGCCACCACCACGTGCCGGCCGTCGCGGGCGAGGTTCGCGGCGTCGGCCTGGTGCGCCCACGGCAGTGCGATGCCCCGCCGGGTGAGCGAGTCGCGCAGGTCGGCGTCGACCCAGTCCGGCCAGCCGACCGCGGTGCCGGTGCGCGCCGGGACGCGCTCGACGTGGAGCAGCCGGCCGTCGCGGCCGGCGGTGAGGCGCCGCAGCAGCTGCTCGGGGTCGGGTGCGGGCACGCGCTGATCCTCGCCCACGCCGCCCACGTGCGCGTCGCCTGTGCCAGAGTGCGGGCGTGGACCTGGATGTGAGCACGCGGGACGAGGGCGGGCGCGTCGTCGTCGTCGCCATCGGTGAGGTCGACGTCTTCACGGCGCCGGCACTCGACGCCGAGCTGTACCGACTCATCGAGGACGGCAAGGCCTCGATCGTGGTGGACCTCTCGCGCGTGGACTTCCTGGACTCGACCGGGCTGTCGGTGCTCGTGAAGGCGCTCAAGCGCATCCGGGAGGTCGACGGCACGCTCGACGTCGTGGTCACGGCCGACCGGGTCGCGAAGGTGTTCCGGCTGACGGGTCTCGACGCCCTGATCCCGCTGCACGCGTCGGTGGCCGAGGCGCTGGCCGGCTGAGGCATGGCGACCGCCACGCTCTGCATCCCGCCGTCGGTGGAGCACGTCCGCACCGCGCGCCTCGTGGCGGCCGCAGCCGCCCGTCGGGCCGGCTTCGACGACGCCGAGGTCGACGACATCCGGCTCGCCGTCGGTGAGGCGGTCGCGCGGGCCGTGCTGCGGCACGGGTCGGCCGAGCTCACCGACACCGTCGACGTCGTCATCCACGACGACGGCCGCGACTTCGAGGTCGAGGTGCTCGACCGTTCGGACGCCGCGCTGCCCGACGAGGACGACGGCGTGGCCCTCGCGCTGGTGTCCGCACTCGTACCCGACGCCGTGCTCGACGGGGCCTCGATCCGGCTGCGCTGGCGGCGTACCGCGACCAGCTGACCGGCCCCCGCGCATGACAGCGTTTGCAGGCCATGCCGCTCACCGAACGTCGCTCTCCGTGTGACGCACACCGCACAGCGTGAGGGGGGTGCGGCAGGTGGGCCACGTCACAGCCGTGCGTAGACTCCGGCCCAACTCAGGGTCCGTCCCGGCCATCGTCGTGATCGCTGCCGGACCCCTTTCCATGCCAAGGAGCACCGAATGTCCGGGTCGCTGATCGCCGCCACCAGCGGCGTGACCGTCTCGGGTGCGAACTACACGCTCGTCGTCGTGGTAGCGCTCATCGCGTTGTCCGCGCTCGGCGTCGCCTGGGTTCTCGCCCGTGAGGTCCTCGCCGCCGGCGAGGGCACCGAGAAGATGAGGGAGATCGCCGGAGCCGTGCAGGAGGGCGCCGCGGCGTACCTCTCGCGACAGTTCCGGACGCTGGCCGTGTTCGCGGCCCTCGTCTTCTTCCTGCTCTTCCTCCTGCCCGCCGAGACCACCTCGGAGAAGATCGGTCGCTCGATCTTCTTCCTCGTCGGCGCCGTGTTCTCCGGCGTCACCGGCTACATGGGCATGTGGCTCGCCGTGCGCGGCAACGTGCGCGTGGCCAACGCCGCCAACACCACCGGCGAGCAGGCCGCGATGAAGATCGCGTTCCGCACCGGTGGCGTGGCGGGCATGTTCACCGTGGGCCTCGGCCTGTTCGGCGCGGCCGCGGTCGTCCTGCTCTACAAGGAGGACGCCCCGACGGTGCTCGAAGGCTTCGGCTTCGGTGCGGCGCTGCTCGCCATGTTCATGCGTGTCGGCGGCGGCATCTTCACCAAGGCTGCCGACGTCGGCGCCGACCTCGTCGGCAAGGTCGAGCAGGGCATCCCCGAGGACGACCCGCGCAACGCCGCGACCATCGCCGACAACGTCGGTGACAACGTCGGCGACTGCGCCGGCATGGCGGCCGACCTCTTCGAGTCCTACGCCGTCACGCTCGTCGCGGCGCTGCTGCTCGGCAAGGCCGCGTTCGGCGACGCCGGGCTCATCTACCCGCTGCTCGTCCCCGCGATCGGGGTCATCACCGCGGTCATCGGCATCTTCGCCGTCTCGCCGCGCGCGAGCGACCGCTCGGGCATGACCGCGATCAACCGCGGCTTCTTCATCTCGGCGATCGTGTCGGCGGTGCTCGTCAGCATCATGACGTTCATCTACCTGCCGTCGCGCATGGTCGAGCTCAAGGGCGTCACCGTCGGCAACCTCGGCCTGGTCAGCGTCGACACGTTCAACCCGCGGGTCCTCGCCATCGGCGCGGTCCTCATCGGCATCGTGCTCGCCGCGGCGATCCAGCAGCTCACCGGCTACTTCACCGAGACCAACCGCAAGCCGGTCAACGACGTCTCCAAGACCTCGCTCACCGGCCCGGCCACGGTCATCCTCTCCGGCGTCTCGCTCGGCCTCGAGTCCGCGGTCTACTCCGCGCTGCTCATCGCCACCGCGGTGTTCGGCGCGTACCTGCTCGGCGGCGGTTCGATCCTGCTGGCGTTGTTCGCCATCGCGCTCGCGGGCTGCGGCCTGCTCACCACGGTGGGCGTCATCGTCTCGATGGACACCTTCGGCCCCGTGTCGGACAACGCGCAGGGCATCGCCGAGATGTCGGGCGACGTGCACGGCGAGGGCTCGGCGATCCTCACCAAGCTCGACGCCGTCGGCAACAGCACGAAGGCGATCACCAAGGGCATCGCGATCGCCACCGCGGTGCTCGCCGCCACGGCGCTGTTCGGGTCGTTCCGCGACACCGTGGTGCAGGCGACCAAGGACGCCATCGATGCGGGCGGGGTCGTCGTGCCACCGCTCATCGACCAGGCGCAGTACGGCGCCGACCTCGACGTGTCGAACCCGCGCAACCTCGTCGGGCTCATCATCGGCGCGGCGGTCGTGTTCATGTTCTCCGGCCTGGCCATCAACGCGGTCTCGCGTGCGGCCGGTGCCGTGATCTTCGAGGTGCGCCGCCAGTTCCGCGACCACCCCGGGATCATGGACTACACGGAGAAGCCGGAGTACGGCAAGGTCGTCGACATCGTCACGCGCGACTCGCTCCGCGAGCTCGTCACGCCGGGACTGCTCGCCGTCCTGACGCCGATCGCGGTCGGCTTCGGGCTCGGCATCGGGGCCCTCGGCTGCTACCTCGCCGGCACCATCGCCACCGGTGTCCTCATGGCCGTGTTCCTGTCGAACTCCGGTGGGGCCTGGGACAACGCCAAGAAGTTCGTCGAGGACGGCCACTACGGCGGCAAGGGCTCGGAGGCCCATGCGGCGACCGTCATCGGCGACACCGTCGGCGACCCGTTCAAGGACACCGCGGGCCCGGCCATCAACCCGCTCATCAAGGTGATGAACCTCGTCGCGCTGCTCGTGGCGCCCGCGGTCGTCGCCATCACGCTCGAGGGCAAGGACGCCCTGCGCTGGGGCATCGCGGTGATCGCGGTCCTCATCGTCGTGGTCTCGGTGATCATCTCGAAGCGTCGACCCATCGCGGTCGAGGCCGACCCGGAGCCCGAGGAGGCGCCGGTCGCGGTCGACGCCTGATCGCACGACCAGCACGTGGAGCCCGGAGGGATCACCCTCCGGGCTCCACGTCGTTGCGGGCATGATCGGCCCATGACCGACGTCGACCTCCGCGCGGCCGCCCGCGTGCGGGCGTCGTTCCTCGACGCCGGGTTCACGGCCGACGGGCTGCTCGGCCTCCTCGGCGCCACCGCCTACTCCGCGCTGGGGCGCGGCGAACCGGTGCCCGCGCGTCGCGCGCTCGAGGGTGTGACCGGCACGGATGCGGCGCTGGCCCACCTGTTCGTCCTCGGCGACGCCGTCGACGTCGACACCGCCCGGACACACCTGCCGCTCGAGGACCTCGTCGCGCTCGGGCTCGTCGGCGGGGACGCGCGGATCCGCGCGCTCGTCGACGTCCGGCCCTACGGCGAGACCGACACCGACTGGTACGTCGTCAGCGACCACGGCCCGGACTCGGCCGGGCGCGACGTGGGCGAGGTCGCGGTGGACCACGTGCTCGGCGTCGGCGGTGCCTCGCTGACCCTCGCGCGCATCACGCCGCGAACCCAGGTGGTCCGGGCGCTCGACCTGGGGACCGGGTGCGGCGTCCAGGCGCTGCACCTCGGGCGCCACGCCACCCAGGTGGTCGCCACCGATCGCAACCGTCGGGCGCTGCGGCTCGCCGCCGTCACCGCGGCGCTGTCCGGGCAGGAGTGGGACCTGCGCGAGGGCTCGCTGTTCGAGCCCGTCGGCGGTGAGGCGTTCGACCTCGTGGTGAGCAACCCGCCGTTCGTGATCTCGCCGGGCCACCGCTACACCTACCGGGACGCCGGGCTCCCCGCCGACGACCTCGGCCGGGTGCTCGTGCAGCAGGCGCCGTCACACCTCGCCGAGGGCGGCACGGCCGTCGTGCTGGCCAACTGGCTGCACGTGCGCGGTCAGGACTGGCGCGACCGCGTGGCCGCGTGGGTCGGCTCGACCGGCTGCGACGCGTGGGTGGCGCAGCGCGAGGTGCAGGACCCGGCGGAGTACGTCGGCATGTGGCTGCGCGACGCCGGCGGGGCGCCGGGCTCGGGGGAGCACGCGGCCGGCGAGGCGGCGGGCTCCGGGGAGCACGGCCGGCGCTACGCGGAATGGCTCGACGAGCTCACCGACATGGACGCCGAGGGCATCGGGTTCGGCTGGGTCGTCCTGCACCGCGGCGGCACGTTCGGCGCGCAGGGGCCGCGGATCGAGGACGTCGCCGACGCCGTGCGGCTCCCGCGCGGCGAGGAGGTGGGCGCGCTCGTCGCGGCCCGCGCCGGCTGGGCGCACCTCGACGCCCTCGCGCTGCTGTCCGTGTGCCCCCGGCGCGCTCCGGGGCTCCGGCTCGTCGAGGAGGACCGGGCGGGCGGCGACGGCCGCCTCTACCCCACCCCGCCGCGCGTGGCGCTGGCCGACGGGTGGCGTCCCGGAGGTGGTCCTCGACTCGGTCGGCGCGCACCTGGTGCGCACGTTCGACGGCGTCACCAGCCTCCGCGAGGCCGTCGACTCCGCCGCCGCGGCGTACGACCTCGACCCCGACGACGTCCTGCCCAGCGCCCTGGTCGCCGTACGAGCCCTCCTCGAGGACGCCCTCCTCCACCTCCCCTGACCCGCCCCCCACCGCCGAACCGACCTTCTTCCCCTTAGGGACGATCAAGGAAGTTCAGCTGCACGATTCTGTCCGCAAGTCGTGATCTTGCACGGGCACCGGCCAGCGGCCGCGCACGACCACCTGGGTGAACTTGCCGCGGCGGAGGCTCCAGCCGGCGCTCCGGCTGCCGATTCACACCTGGACGGTTGTCGTTCGTGCGAGCGGAACGAGGTGTGCCATGCCCGACCCCGGTGCTCACTGGAACGCGGGCCGGGAGGCGTCGACCCTCGGCGCGCCGCCCACGCCGCCCGAGGGTTCGTCCGGGCCCGTGCTCGCGACGGCGGGGCCTGTGTGGACGCCGTACCCGCGCCCGCCGCTGAGCGTCGTGATCCCGGCCGAGCACGCCGGTCCCGGGGCGCCGATCCGCGAGCTGCCCTGCATCGGTGTCGTCGGCCCGGACCTCGAGCTCCGGGACTACGTCTACCTCGAGGCGCAGCGCGTGGTGTCGGCGTCGGGCGACCTCGACCTCGACCTCGACTTCGACCCGCAGCCGGTGCTGCTCTCGACCGGCGGGACGCTGCTCCGCACCTACCTCGTGCTCCGGGTGGTCGGTGACGCCCGGGAGACGTACGCCGGACCCGCGCACGACGTCGCGCCGTGCTTCCGCCTCGCGCTCGAGGCCGACGCCGACGGCCGCACGAGCACCCCCGGCACCGAGGTGATCGCGTGGCTCGTGCACCACCCGCACGAGCGCGGGTCGCGCGTCGAGGCCGACTTCGAGCGCGATGCAGCCGCGGCCACCACCGCGACCGTCGCCGAGCCGGACGGGCTCGCCCACCCGCTCGACGCCGACGAGCCGCAGCACTCGCCCGCACCGTTCGATCCCGGCTCGTACGCCGATCCGTCCGACCCCGGCTCGCCCACAGATCCGTTCGACCCGGACTCGTACGCCGGTCCGTTCGACCCCGGCTCGTACCCAGATCCCGGCCCGTACGACGCACCCGCCGCGCCCGAGACGGAGCCCGCACCCGCCGAGCCCGCAACCGCGCCGGACTCAGCGCCCGCGGCGGTGCTCGTCGACCCCGGACCGCTCGACATGCGCATGCTCTCGGGGCGCACCGTGTCGGCCAGCGCCGTCGACGTGCTGCCCGCGGCCCGCCCGAGCGCACGACGCGGCTTGTTCGGCCGCCGGCCCTGATCCGACCCGGGCTGCCCGCCCGGGACCGCTCGAGCCGCTCGCACCGCGCCTGACCTGCGGCGACGGTGGCCGCGGCCGTCGTCGCGACACGCCGGGCCCGGGGGCAGGGTTTGACAGACGGCCCATGCGGATGGTGAGACTCCGCGAGTCCGTCGGTCACGATCCCCCGTGCTCGACCGGTCCCGACACGAGGAGAAGCGTGCCCCCGAAGGCCAAGGCGACCAGCGAGACCGAGCCCGCACCGAGCGGCCGTCGGCTCGTCATCGTCGAGTCGCCGGCGAAGGCCAAGACGATCCAGGGCTACCTCGGCCCGGGCTACGACGTCGAGGCCTCGGTCGGGCACATCCGCGACCTCCCCAAGCGCGCCGCCGACATCCCCGCCAAGTACAAGGGTGAGTCCTGGTCGCGTCTCGGGGTCGACGTCGACAACGGCTACGCCGCGCTCTACGTCGTCGACGCCGACAAGCGCACGAAGGTCGCCGAGCTGAAGAAGCTCCTGGCCGACGCCGACGAGCTCTTCCTCGCGACGGACGAGGACCGCGAGGGCGAGGCCATCGCGTGGCACCTGCTCGAGGTGCTGCAGCCGAAGGTGCCCGTCAAGCGGATGGTGTTCCACGAGATCACCCAGGACGCGATCCGTCGCGCTGTCGAGGAGACCCGCGACCTCGACCAGAGCCTGGTCGACGCGCAGGAGACCCGCCGCATCCTCGACCGCCTCTACGGCTACGAGGTCTCGCCGGTGCTCTGGAAGAAGGTCATGACCGGGCTGTCGGCCGGTCGGGTGCAGTCCGTGGCGACGCGTCTCGTCGTCGACCGCGAGCGCGAGCGCATCGCGTTCCGCAGCGCCTCCTACTGGGACGTCGAGGGCCTGTTCGACCCGGGCTCGTTCAGCGCCAAGCTCGTCGCCGTCGACGGCAGGCGCGTCGCGACCGGCAAGGACTTCAGCGACCGCGGCGTGCTCACCCGGGCAGACGCAGCCCACCTCACCGAGGAGACGGCGACCTCGCTCGCCGCCTCACTTCAGGGCGTGCCCTTCGCGGTCCGCTCGGTCGAGGACAAGCCCTACCGCCGCTCCCCGGCTGCGCCGTTCATGACCTCGACGCTGCAGCAGGAGGCCAGCCGCAAGCTCCGCTGGGGCGCCCAGCGCACGATGCGTGTGGCGCAGGGGCTCTACGAGCGCGGCTACATCACCTACATGCGTACCGACTCCACGACGCTGTCGGAGTCAGCCGTCAATGCCGCCCGCGCGCAGGCGGCGCAGCTCTACGGCTCCGACCACGTCTCCGAGACGCCGCGCCGCTACGACCGCAAGGTGAAGAACGCGCAGGAGGCGCACGAGGCCGTTCGTCCTGCCGGTGACACGTTCCGTACGCCGGCGCAGGTGGCCGGTGAGCTGCGCGGTGACGACTTCGCGCTCTACGAGCTCATCTGGAAGCGCACCGTCGCGTCGCAGATGGCCGACGCCCGCGGGCAGACCGCCACGATCCGGCTCGGCGCGCTCGCCGCCGACGGTCGCGACGCCGAGTTCTCGGTGAGCGGCACCGTCATCACGTTCCGCGGGTTCCTCGCGGCGTACGAGGAGTCGATCGACGACGAGGCCGAGCGCAGCGACGAGGGCGCCGACGAGCGCCGGCTGCCGCTCCTGCGGGTCGGGGACTCCCTCACCGCGCTGCGTCTCGAGCCGGAGGGCCACTCCACGAACCCGCCGCCGCGCTACACGGAGGCGTCGCTCGTGAAGGCGCTCGAGGAGCGTGGCATCGGTCGCCCGTCGACGTACGCCTCGATCCTGGGGACCATCGTCGACCGCGGCTACGTCGTGAAGCGCGGCTCCGCGCTCGTGCCGTCCTTCCTCGCGTTCGCCGTCGTGCGCCTCATGGAGGAGCACTTCACCTCGCTCGTCGACTACGACTTCACCGCGCGCCTCGAGGAGGTGCTCGACACCGTCGCCTCCGGCGAGGTCGACCGCATCGGCGTCCTCGACCGCTTCTACCGCGGCGACCCGTCGCGCGACTTCGCCGGGCTGCACCCGCTCGTCAACGACCTCGGCGAGATCGACGCGCGCGAGCTCTCGTCGTTCCCGATCGCGGACTCGAACATCGTGCTGCGCGTCGGGCGCTACGGCGCCTACGTCGAGCGCGACGGCGAGCGCGCCAACGTGCCGCCGGAGATCGCGCCGGACGAGCTCACCGCGGAGAAGGCGGCCGAGCTGCTCGCGCTGCCGTCCGGCGACCATCCGCTCGGCGTCGACCCGGAGAGCGGTCGCGAGATCGTCGCGAAGACCGGGCGCTACGGCCCGTACGTCACCGAGATCCTCGAGGACGGCGCACCGAAGTCGGCCAAGCCGCGCACGTCGTCCCTCTTCGCGGACATGGCCGTCGACACGGTCACGCTCGACGTCGCGCTGCGACTGCTCTCGCTGCCGCGCGACGTGGGCGCCGACCCGGCCGACGGCGTGGTCATCACCGCGCAGAACGGTCGCTACGGCCCGTACATCACCAAGGACAAGGACTCGCGCTCGCTGCCGAGCGAGGAGTCGATCTTCACGGTCACCCTCGAGGAGGCGCTCGCGCTCCTCGCGCAGCCGAAGGGCCGCCGCGGCCAGGCCGCGCCCAAGCCCGGCATCGTCGTGGGGGTCGACCCCGCGACGAACCGCGAGGTCCAGCTCAAGGAGGGCCGGTTCGGTCCGTACGTGACCGACGGCGAGACCAACGCGTCCCTTCGGCGTGCCGACGACCCCGCGACGATCTCGATCGAGCGTGCGGCCGACCTGCTCGCGGAGCGTCGGGCCAAGGACCCTGCGCCGCGCAAGAAGGCGGCCACGAAGTCCCCGGCCAAGAAGACGGCCAAGAAGACCACGGCGAAGAAGACGGCCGCGAAGAAGAAGCCGTCGACCAAGGCCGGCGCGACGAAGTCCACGGCCGCGACGTCCCCGGCCGTGCCGGCGAAGGCCACGGCAGAGGTCGAGCCCACCGGCTGAGTCCGGGCCGCGTCGGACCGCCGCGGAATACTCCGTCCCCGCGAGTGCGTTGCGGGTGCCCCGCCGACGAGAGGACGCCGCATGGCCTCATCAGCCACCACGAGCACCGGGCCCACCGCAGCCGGTCCGGTCACGCCCACGGCAGCCACCACCTTCGACCAGCAGGTACGCCGCCTCCTCGACGTCGGCTACCCCGCGAAGGCCGGACTCACGGCGAGGCGCCTCACCGCGGCGCTCGAGCCGCTGCGCGCCGCCGCGGAGTCCGCGTCGGCGGCGGCGACGGCCACCACCTCGAGCCACCTCCCGTTCGTGCTGGTGGTCACCTCGGCGTGGGTGGCGCCCGAGGCCGCGATGCCCGAGGTGGTGTGGAAGGGGAAGCCGGGGCGTGTCGAGATGACCCCGGTGGTCCCCGCCGACTTCGCGACCATCGAGGGCGTCGACACGCCCGCAGGTCCGGCGTACCTCCTGCTCGACGTCGATCCCGGTGCCGGGTTCCAGGTCGGTGCGGCCGGAGGACGCGCTCGTGGCGCTGCGGGCGCAGGGACGCAGCCCGCTCACGATCGACGAGGGGGTCTCGGTGCTCGTGCAGTTCCCGAGCATCCTCAAGGACCGCACGGCGTTCAGCCTGCTCGCGAGCCGTCGGGCCGACCAGCGGGTCCCGGCGCTCTGGACCAGCTACGGCGCGCCGCGGCTCGGGTGGTGCTGGGACCGCAACCCGCACACCTGGCTCGGCTCGGCCTCCTGCGCCGCACGGGCGGGAGCAGCCGACTCGTGAGCGGGGTGCGCCGGGCCGCCGCAGGTGCGGCTCGGCCCGTGGGCGGCCGGTCGGTGCGGGGTCGTAGGGTTCGCGCGTGACCTCAGCACCCGGGATCTTCGTCGCCTTCGAGGGCGGCGACGGCGCGGGCAAGTCGACGCAGTCGCGCGCGCTGGCGGACTCGCTCCTCGCAGCCGGGCACGAGGTCGTGCTCACCCGCGAGCCGGGCGGCACCCCGGCGGCCGAGGCCATCCGCGAGGTCGTCCTCACCCCCACCTTCGCGGGCCTCGACCCACGCGCCGAGGCACTGCTCTACGCCGCCTCGCGCGCCGAGCACGTGAGCGCCCTCGTGCGCCCGGCCCTGGCCCGCGGCGCCGTCGTCATCACCGATCGGTACATCGACTCCTCGATCGCCTACCAGGGCGTGGGGCGCGGCCTGGGGCCCGACGTCGTCGGCGAGATCAACCTGTGGGCCACCCAGTCGCTGCTGCCGCACCTCACCGTGCTCCTCGACGTCGACGCCGGCGCCGGCCTCGCGCGGCTCGGTGGCTCCCTCGACCGCCTCGAGGCCGAGCCCGAGGAGTTCCACGCCGTGGTGGTTCAGGCGTTCCGCGCGCTCGCCGCCGGGGATCCCGACCGCTACCTCGTCGTGGCCGCCGCCGACGACCGCGACGAGATCGCCGCCCGCGTCCTCGCGCGCGTCGAGACCCTGCTCACCGCGGGGGACCGGCGATGAGCGACGTGTTCAGCGACCTGGTCGGCCAGGACCACGCCGTCGCGCAGCTGCGGGCGGCCGCGGCCGACGCGCCGGATGCCCGCGCCGGACGCGCGTCGAGCGCGATGACCCATGCGTGGCTCATCACCGGGCCGCCCGGGTCGGGGCGCAGCACGGCCGCGCTCGCCTTCGCCGCGGCCCTGGTCTGCCGCCAGGGCGGGTGCGGTGTCTGCCCGGAGTGCGTGGCGGTGAAGCACAGCGCCCACGTCGACGTCGAGCACGTCGTGCCGGAGTCGGTGACCTACGCCGTCGACGAGACGCGCGAGCTCGTGCGCCACGCCGCGATCTCGCCGTCGCGCTCGCCCTGGCACGTCTTCGTCCTCGAGGATGCCGACCGGCTCAACCCGGAGAGCGCCAACACGCTGCTCAAGAGCATCGAGGAGCCCACTCCCGGCACGGTGTGGGTGCTCTGCGCGCCGAGCACCGAGGACGTGCTGCCGACCATCCGGTCGCGCTGCCGGCACCTCATGCTCGCCACCCCCACCACCGCCGAGGTCGCGGACGCCCTCACCCACGCGCTCGGCGTCGACCCGGCGATGGCGTCGTTCGCGGCGCGGGCCGCCCAGGGCCACATCGGGCGGGCGCGGGCGCTGGCCACCGACGAGTCGGCGCGGCTGCGCCGCCAGGACGTGCTGCGCATCCCGTCGCAGGTCAACGACCTCGGGTCGTGCCTCGCCCTCGCTGCTGACCTCGTCGCCACCGTGACCGACGACGCGTCGTCGATCTGCGACCCGCTCGACGAGCGCGAGATGGCGACCCTGCGCGCGGCCTACGGGGAGGGCGGTGAGGGCCGCGGCCTCGGCACGGTCGAGCGCCGCGCGAAGGGCCAGGTCAAGGCGCTCGAGGACCGGCAGAAGCGACGTCGCCGCCGGGTGGTGCGCGACCAGCTCGACCGCGCCATCGTCGACCTCATCGCGTTCTACCGCGACGTGCTCGTGCTCCAGCTCGGCGCCGCCTCCGACCTCGTCAACGACGAGATGCGCCCGCAGCTCTCGCGGGTCGCGGCCGAGGCAACGCCCGAGGAGACCCTGCGCCGGGTCGACGCGCTCGAGCGCACGCGCCACCTCCTCGAGGCCAACGTCTCCCCGCTCCTCGCCTTCGAGTCGCTCACCGTCGCCCTCAAGGACCCCACGCTCGCCTGAGGATCTCCCGCCGTGGGGACGAGCGGGCTCAGGTCGAGGTACGTCGGCGACGCGCGCAGAGGCCGTCGTACAACGCGTCGGCGAGCCAGCCCTCGTACTCCGCCGGCGTCCAGCCCTGCTCGGACACCAGGCGCCGGTAGGCGACCGGGTCGGTCAGCACCCACGCGATGTCGGCGGCCCGCTCGGGCGACAGGCCGGGGCGCAGCTGGTCCGACCCGGCGAGGATGTCGACGAACTCGCCCATGCCCGTACGCCGACCTCGCTCCGACCGCTCGAGCATCGCGGCAGCCTCGGGATCGCTCCCCGCCGCGTCGTGCAGCAGAGCCTCGAGCGGCGCGGTCCGCGCCGCGATCCCCGCGACGAGCCGGGCGGTGAGCGCGCAGCGGGTGCGCGCGCTCGTCGCCGCAGCCACGGCCGCGGCCTCCGGCCGGTCGCGCACCGGGACGGCGTCGTCGTCGCCGGCGATCGCCGCGTCCACGACGCGCGTGAGCAGCCCGACCTTGTTGCCGAACGCGGAGTAGACCAGGGCGACCGACACCCCCGCCTCCGCGGCGACGTCGGCGACGGTGGTGGCGGCGTAGCCGCGCTCGGTCATGAGCGCGGTCGCGACCTCCACGACACGCGCCTGCGACCGGGCCGCCGTCGAGCGCCGACCGGACGAGTCGTACTGACGTCTTGACACGGCGACCTTTCGATAGCAGTCTCTATTTCCAATAGAGAAGACTCTATCAAATAAGGAGGCACGATGTTCGCGTTCAGCCAGGACATGCCCGGCGCCACCATGGAGCAGCAGCAGGTGCTCGACCAGGAGATCACCGAGCAGGCTCTCGAGGGCTGCCTCGTCCACGTCGTCGGTCCCTACGACGGCGGCGTCCGCATCGTCGACGTGTGGACCGACGAGGCGTCCTACCGCCGGTTCCAGACCGAGGTGCTCTGGCCCACCCTCGACCGGCTTGCCCCGCGGCTGATGCCGGTCGACGCCGAACCGCCGGCGCCGTTCGTGGTGCTCGAGGTGACCGGCGCGGCGCGCGGCGCGGCGGTCGCGGCAGCGCGCTGATCGCCGCAACCGCGGCGGCCGGTCAGGATCCGGCGACGTCGAGGCCCGCCGCGTACGCCGTCAGCGCGTCCGCGGCGGGGCCGAGCACGGCGGCGCTCGAGCGACCGAGGTCGGGCGAGGCGAGCATCGTGGAGGCGGCCGCCAGCAGCCGGTCGTAGACCGCGACACCCTCGGCCAGCCTCGCGCGGACGTGCTCGGCGGCCTCGGTCGCGGCCGCGGCGGCCGCGCCTCCGGGCAGCTCGCGCCGCACCTGGTCGAGCACGGCGAGCCGCGCGACCTGCGCGGCGAGGGCCGGGGCGGCCTCGTCGTCGGCGGACCGGAGCTCACGCCCGGCCTCAGGGTGCAGCGCGGACACGGCGGGCACCATCGCCACGAGCTGCCGGCGTACGGCGGCGAGCCCCTGCGCCTCGGCCCACCCGATCGCGCTCTTGCGCAGGTCGTTCGCCCCGACCGACGCCTCCAGCGCGGGTGCCGTCGGCTCCACCCGGTGCGTGGCGGAGTGCCGCGCACGCACGGCCGAGACCGCGGCGAGCGCCGAGCCGACGAGCCACCACCACGGCTCGCCCGGGATCGCCGCGTTGGCCGAGGCGACGTCGATGACGCCGAGGACGGCAGTCGAGCCGGACACGGCGGTCATGGTCACCGCGCGAGAGCGGTCCGCCTGGACGCGCGCATGGTGGCGGCGGACGGCCACCGCGTGCTTGTCCAGCGCCTTGGCGTAGGCGCGGGTCGCCTTGGTGCCCGACCCCTTGGCCGAGGCGTAGGCCTCCGCGACGTCGACCCCCTGGGCCACCAGCGCCGTGACGCGCTCGGCCAGCCGCGCGACGTCGGGGCCCGTGCTCACGCCCCCACGGTAAGCCCGACCGCCCCCTAGTCTCGACCCATGCCCACGGAGAACGCGCAGCTCCACGTCGACGACCCGGTCCATGGCGACCTGGTGTTCGACGCCGTCGTCGCGGGCGCCGACGACGGCGAGCCGGTGCTCCTGCTGCACGGGTGGCCGCAGACCTCCTGGATGTGGTCGCGGGTGATCGCGCCGCTGGCGTCGTCCGGGCTGCGCGTCGCGGCGGTCGACCAGCGCGGCTACTCGCCCGGCGCCCGGCCCACGGACGTCGCGGCGTACGCCGTCCCGCGCCTCGCGGAGGACGCGGCCGACATCCTCGACGCGCTCGGCTGGGGGACCGCCCACGTCGTGGGCCACGACTGGGGCGCGCTCGTCGGCTGGCACCTCGCCGCGCACCAGCCCGGCCTGGTCCGCTCGCTCACCGCGCTCGCGGCTCCGCACCCGCGCGCGCTCGCGGAGGCGATCCGCACGGACGAGGCGCAGCGCGCGAAGTCGGCGTACGCGACGTTCTTCCGCAGCGACCCGGCGAAGGCCGCGCACGTCCTCCTGCGCGACGACGCCGCGAAGCTGCGCGCGCTCTACGGCGAGACCGTGCACGCCGCCGACATCGAGGAGTACGTCGAGTTCTTCGCCTCCGACGACACGCATGGAGGCGACGCTGCGGTGGTACGCCGCGATGGACCTCGACGCGATGGCGACGACGCCGGATGTCGACGTGCCCACCACCTTCGTGTGGGGGAGCGACGACATCGCGATCGGTGCCACAGCCGCAAAGGCTTGCGGCACATGGTGTCGCGGCCCGTACGAGTTCCGCGAGCTGCCGGGCCGCGGTCACTGGCTGCCGGACGAGGACCCCGACGCCGTCGTCGACGCGATCCTCACGAGGGTGGGCTGATCGCCGTGCCGCAGATGATGGCGGTGAGCTTCACGAGGGCGGGTCGCCTCTACTACCTCGACCCCGGAGCCTTCACGCCCCGGGTCGGCGACAAGGTGCTCTTCCCGACGTCGACCTCACCCGAGATCGCCGAGGTGGTGTGGGGTCCGGAGTGGGTCGCGGAGGAGGTCGGCGGCCTCCCTGTCTGCGCCGGCATCGCGACCGACTCCGACCTCAAGCGCGACGAGGACAACAAGCGTCGCCGCGCCGAGATCCAGGTGGCCGCGCAGCGCCTCATCCGCGAGCACAAGCTCCCGATGAAGGTGAGCGGCATCGACTGGGCCGACGTCGGTCACGAGTCCGGTCGCGCCACGGCCACCGTGTACTTCACCTCGCCGGGTCGGGTCGACTTCCGCCAGCTCGTGCGCGACCTCGCGAACACCCTCGACGCCAAGGTGGTGCTCACCCAGCTCTCCGCGCGCGACGACGCGCGGGTGCAGGGCGGCGTCGGCCCGTGCGGCCGCGAGACCTGCTGCTCGACCTTCCTCAAGGACTTCGACCCGGTCACCGTGCGGATGGCCCGCGACCAGGACCTTCCGGCGAACCCGATGAAGATCTCGGGTGCCTGCGGCCGGCTCATGTGCTGCCTGAAGTACGAGCACCCGCTCTATCAGGAGGCGATCAGCTCCTGGCCGCACGTGGGCGACGAGGTGGAAACGCCCGAGGGCGTCGGCCGGGTGCAGAGCGTCAGCGTCCCCGGCGAGAAGCTGGTCGTGCGGCTGGCCGAGAACGGCCGGTCGACGGTGTGCCCCGTCGCGTCCACCTGCGGCTCCCGGCAAGGCCTACGACTCGCGCGACGACGCGTAGCGGGAGCCCGACCGGAACGTGCGGCGAGTCGGCGTGAGCGCTGGTCGACGTCGTACCGCCGCGGCAGGGTCTCAGCCGCGGAGGGCCTCGGCGAGCTCGCGGAAGTCGCCGACGAGCAGGTCCATGTCCTCGCGGGTGTGGGCCAGCGACACCAGCCACTGCTCGTCGAGCCCGGGCGGGGTGAGGATGCCGCGGTTGACGCCCCACAGCCAGCTGAGCTCGGCCGCCCCGAAGTCGGTGCGCTTGTAGTCGCGGTAGGTGCGCACCGGCGTCGGCGACCACGTCACCGCGCCCTTCACGCCGAAGCCGACCGTGTGCGCGGGCAGGTCGTGCCCGGCGATGATCGCGTTCATCTCCTCGAGCGCGTCGACGTTGAGCTTCTCCGCCGCCGACAGCGCCTCCTCGGTGGCGATCTCGTCGATGGCCACGGCCGCCGCCATGACGAGCGGGTTGCCGTTGTAGGTGCCGAAGTGCGGCATGCGGCCGTCGGTGACGCAGGCCATGACCTCGGCGCGGCCGCCGAAGGCCGCGAGCGGGAGGCCACCACCGATGCTCTTGGCGAGCGAGACGAGGTCGGGCGTGACGCCGAGGCGACGCGAGGCTCCGGCGTACCCGGCGGTCAGGCCGGTCTTGACCTCGTCGAACACCAGCAGGGCCCCGTGCGCGTCGCACATCGCGCGGACACCGGCGAGGTAGCCCTCGTCGGGGACGACGATGCCGATGTTCTCGAGCACCGGCTCCATGAAGACGCAGGCGACCTCGGCAGCCGTGCTCGGCGAACAGCTGCTCGAGGCGCGCGAGGTCGTTGTAGGGGACGACGTGGACCGTGCCCGCCTCGACCTCGAACGGGGTCACCGGGGTCGGTGCCTCCTCCGGGCCGGCGTCGGCGACGTCGGGCTTCACCGACACCTGCAGCGCGTCGTAGCCGCCGTGGTAGCCGCCCTCGATCTTGATGATCGCCTTGCGGCCGGTGAACGCGCGAGCGGTGCGCAGCGCGTACATCGTCGCCTCGGTGCCGGAGTTGGCGAAGCGCAGCTGGTCGAGCGCGAAGCGACGCTGGAACCGCTCGGCCGCCTCGGTGGCCGAGGGCGACGGCGTGACGAACAGGGTGCCGGTCTCCAGTGCGCGCCCGACCGCCGCGACGACGACCGGGTTCAGGTGGCCGACCAGCATCGCGCCGAAGCCCATCGAGAGGTCGAGCACCTGGCGCCCGTCGACGTCGGTGAGCCAGGCACCCTTCGCGTGGGTGATCGCGACGGGGTAGGGGTCCCAGTGCTGGAACGACGACGGGACGCCGAGCGGCAGCGACCCGAGCGCGCGGGCGTGGTGCTTGCCCGAACCCGGGGTCAGGGCCTCGAACCGCTCCCACTCGGCCGCGAGCAGCGACTGCACGCGGGCCGGGTCGAGGGGTGCCGAGGCGGCAGGGACGACGCGGTAGGTGGCCGGGTCGTGCGGGGGCCAGGTCGTCGGCGTCGGGATGGCACGTGTCGTCGGGTCGGTCACCGTTCCTCCGGATCGCCAGCGCACCTCGTCGTGCTCGACGCATCGTAACGGCGGTGGCCCGCGCCCGGGGGTCGCGAGCGAGACCCGGTCCGCGCCGCACGAGCCGGGCGCGTCGCACGCACGTGACGGAGCCGACATCGCGCCGCTGGCGGAACTCCGGTGGGCGCCGGGGCGTCCCACCATCGGACCTGGCAGGCTGAACCTGCCCCCCACCTGGCTAGGAGCACTGCGTGAGTCTGTCCCCGTTGTCGCGTCGCATCTCGGCGGCGACGGCGGTGATCGCATCCGGCGCGCTGCTCGCCGCGTGCACCGGCACCGTCGGGACCGTCTCGCAAGCCACTCCCTCGCCCACCGGGTCGGGCGGGTCGTCGTCGCCCTCCGTCACGGCCAGCGCCGACCCCTCGCTCGCGGAGTTCTACGGCCAGCAGATCTCCTGGGCCGCGTGCGGCGGCTCGTTCCGGTGCGGCACCCTCACCGTTCCGATCGACTACGCCGCACCGTCCGACGGCTCGGTCGACCTCGCGGTGATCAAGCTCGCCACCACGAACACCGACGACCGGATCGGCTCGCTCATCCTCAACCCGGGCGGCCCCGGCGGTTCCGGCGTCGACTACGCGCGCGCCGCCCGTGCCGTGGTCGACGACTCCGTCCGGGAGCGCTACGACATCGTGGGCTTCGACCCGCGCGGCGTGCAGCGCTCCGCCCCGGTCAACTGCATGGACGATGCGACCACCGACGCCTTCCTCGCGGTCGACGGCACGCCCGACGACGACGCCGACGTCGCGGCCATCGAGGGTCTCGCCAGGACGTTCGCCGACGGCTGCAAGGCAGCGTCGCCCAAGCTCTACTCGCACATCAGCACGGTCGAGGTCGCGAAGGACGTCGACATCCTGCGCGCCGTCCTCGGCGACGAGAAGCTCCACTGGCTCGGAGCGTCCTACGGCACGCTCATCGGGGCGACGTACGCCGACCTGTTCCCGACCCGCGTCGGTCGCATGGTGCTCGACGGCGCGATCGACCCCACGCTCACCAACGTGGAGCTCGCGCACGGCCAGGCCAAGGGCTTCGAGCTGGCGCTTCGCCGCTTCGTCGAGGACTGCGTCACGCAGGCCGACTGCCCCCTCCCGCGCGACGTCCAGGGCGGCATGGACCGCATGGAGCAGTTCTTCACCGACCTCGAGACCACCCCGCTCCCCTCCGGGGACCCGAAGCGCCCGCTGAACCAGGCGCTCGGCCAGAACGCCGTGCTGTTCTACCTCTACGTGCCGCCCACCGACTGGGAGCAGCTGCGCTTCGGGCTGCAGTCCGCGTTCGACGGCGACGGATCGGTGCTGCTCTCGATGTTCGACGCGCGGATCGAGCGCGACGAGTCCGGCCACTACGCCAACAACGCGATCTCGGGCCTGTACGCCGTGAACGCGCTCGACCGCCCGGACCGGCCCGACGCGGCCGAGTCCGCGAAGCTGGCCGAGCAGTGGTCGAAGGAGTCGCCCGTCTTCGGCGCCTTCCTCGCCTGGGGCAGCCTGCCGTTCCAGTACTGGGGCGCCCCGGCGACCGGCTCACCGCACGCCATCTCCGCGCCGGGATCGCCGCCCATCCTCGTGGTGGGCACCACCTACGACCCGGCGACCCCGTACCCCTGGGCGCAGGCGCTCGCCAAGCAGCTCTCGAAGGGCGTCCTGCTCACTCGCGTGGGTGACGGCCACACCGGCTACGGCAACGGCTCGCAGTGCACCGACAGCGCGATCGACCGCTACCTGGTCGACGGGGTCGCACCGCCCGCCGGCACCGTCTGCCGCTGACGTCGGGGCGGTCCTGGCCCCGGCCCGCGCTCGGGACCGTGGCACTCCCGCGCTGGGGTATTCTTCGTGATCGTGTCGCCGCCCCCGGGCGGATGCCACGCCGCCTTAGCTCAGTCGGTCAGAGCGTCTCACTCGTAATGAGAAGGTCATCGGTTCGATTCCGATAGGCGGCTCCATCGTCAACAGCGCCTCCAACGCATCGCTGGATCCCGCCGGAGCACGATCGTCGAGCGGGACTCGCCGTCCCTCCCCAGCAAGGCACGACATCGCGTCCGATCGTCGTCGGACGGGCGTGAGACGCCGAGGGACTAGCGTGACGACGGTCCCACCAGCGTCCCCTGGGGAGTGCTCATGACCGGACAGTCCGTGAAGGTCGCCGTCGTCCAACGCCCGCCCGTCCTGCTGGACCGGGACGCCACCCTGAAGGCCGCCGTCGAGGCGGTGTCCGAGGTCGCCGATGCCGGGGCCGGGCTCGTCGTGTTCCCCGAGACGTACCTGCCCGGCTACCCGGCCTGGATCTGGTCCCTGCGCCCCGGCGACGACTACCGGCTCAGCCACGAGCTCCACTCCCTGCTGCTGGCCAACAGCGTCGACCTGTCCACCGACGACCTCGCGCCGCTGCAGGCAGGTCGCGGCCGAGCGGGGCGTGGTGGTCGTCTGCGGCCTGCACGAGCGGGAGGGCTCGTTCAGCCGGGCGACGATCTACAACACCCTCGTCACCATCGGAGCCGACGGCTCGATCCTCAACCGGCACCGCAAGCTCGTGCCCACCAACCCCGAGCGGATGGTGTGGGGGCAGGGCGACGCCTCGGGTCTGCGCGTCGTCGACACCGCAGTTCGGTCGCCTCGGCGGCCTGATCTGCTGGGAGAACTACATGCCCTTGGCCCGCTACACGCTCTACGCCGACGGCATCCAGATCTACGTCGCCTCCACGTGGGACAGCGGCGAGGCGTGGATCGCGTCGATGCGGCACATCGCCTCCGAAGGCCGGTGCTGGGTCATCGGCTCGGGCAGCGCCCTCGCCACCCGCGACATCCCGGAGACGTTCCCCTCGCGAGAGCTGGTCTTCGGCGGGCCGGACAGGTGGGTCAACCCGGGTGACTCCGTGGTGGTCGCGCCCACCGGGCAGATCGTCGCCGGTCCGCTCCACGAGGAGTACGGGATCCTGTACGCCGACATCGACGCCACCAGCGCGAGTGACGAGCACCGCACCCTCGACGTCGCCGGCCACTACGGACGGCCCGACATCTTCACGCTCACCGTGGACCGTTCGTCGCGACCGCCCATCCGGACGACCGAGTAGCAGAGGCGTCCGCGTCGCAAGGGGCCGGCGTCCCCGTCGAGCGGCGTGGCCATGCCAGAAGCAGCGTCGGCGCACCACCGTGCCGCGCGGCGCCGAGCGACCTGTTGAGGGTCGCTCTGAGTGCAAGTGAGATCGCTGAAAGTAGTTGTCCACCATAGGGTTTCAGCCGCAGTCCACTGTCAGAGGTGGTCCGTAGTGTCTGTCCCATGAACTCCCCCACCGCCGCCACCGCACCGGCTGCCGTGCACCTGCCGGCGCCGCCTGCGGCTCCGGCGCTGGCTTCGGTTCCGGCGGCGCCGGCGCCGGGGTTTGGGGCGCTGGTCGCCACGCTGCGCGACCTGGCCGCGGTGCTGGCCGACGGGGTCGACGCGGGTGGGTGGACCGCGCTGCCGGTCGCGGTCGCCCCCGCGGTCCTCGCCGAGCTGTTCGTGGTGCGCGACGTCCTCGGCGCGGTCGCCTCGGCCGGGGTGTCGGTGGTGCACGCGAGTGGGGCGCTGCCCGACGGGCACGTCTCCACCAAGCAGTGGCTGATCCGTGGCACCGGGCTGTCCCCCACCTCCGCCAGCGCGGAGCTCGGCCGGGCCGCTGCGCTGCGCGACGGGTTCGCCACCACCCGCGCCGCGGCGCTGGCCGGGGAGCTCTCCCAGGACAAGGTCCGCGCGATCACTACCGGCCTGACCACCGCGGTCACCGTGCTCCAGCCGGCCGCCCGCGCGGCCGCGTTGGACGCGGCCGAGGCGCCGTTGGTCGACTACGCCCGCACCGCGACCGTCGAGCAGGTCCGCCGCAAGATCGCCCGGCTTCGGTTCACCCTGGACCCCGACGGTGCCGACGCCCGAGCGCTGGCCGCCCACGACGAGCAGCACCTGCGCTTCACCCCGGTCGGGGACGGCGTCGCCGTCGACGGGTGGCTCACGAAGGAGTCCGCGGCGACGATCCTGACCTGCCTGGACCAGACCGTCGACGCCTGGTACCGCACCCCCACCCCCACCCCACCGGGACCGACACCGGCGCGGGCATGGGTGCCGGCGGGGACGGTGGCGGTGGAGGCGACGGGCGCCGGTCACCGACGGGCCGGGTGCCGTGCGGCGGCGGGCGTCGCGGGCGCACCTGAACGCGCTCGCCCTCAGCGAGCTCGCCGCCCTGCTCCTCTCCGGTGCCACGCTGGGCACCAAGCACCGGCAACGCCCGCACCTCACCGTCACCGTCAACCTGGCCGACTACGTCGCCGGGCTCGGCGGGGACCTGCGCCTGCCCGGCTACGGCGACACCCCCATCACCGGCGCCAGCATCGACCGGATCCGCTGCGACGCCGACCTCACCACCGCCATCACCGCCACCACCACCGCCGGCCGAGCCAGCACCGCCTCCACCGACGACGGCGCCGGCCGAACCCGCGACGCGAGCGGCGCCGAGCTGGACCGGGTCGCGGACTGGCTGCGCGAGCAGTGCCGCGAGGTGCTCTACCTCGGCCGCGCCGAACGCACCGCACCCCCACGGCTGCGCCGCGCCCTCGAGCTCCGCGACGGCGGCTGCGTCGCCCCCGGCTGCACCGCCGACCCGTCGCGATGCGAAGCCCACCACGTCACCCACTGGACCCACGGCGGCGGCACCGACCTCGACGAGATGGCCCTGGTCTGCACCCGCCACCACCACCTCGTCCACGAAGGCCGCTGGACCCTGGTCCGCACCCCCGGACACCGACCCGGACAGACCGGCTACTGGCAGCTCCGCCCACCACCACGACCCCAGCCCTGACCGCGACCCGCCGGCCAGGGCGCACCACCCGACGGCGAACCTCGGCGCGAGCTAGCGTGCGGGGGTGACCGATGCCGTGACGCTGTGGTTCAACCCGCGCTGCTCCAAGTGCCGCGGCGCCGATGAGCTGCTGCGGGCCGCCGGCGTCGATCTCACCACCGTGCACTACCTCGACGAGCCACCGAGCCGCGAGGAGATCCGGCGGGTGCTCGGACTCCTCGGGATGGACGACCCGAGCGGGCTCGTGCGACGCGGCGAGCCGCTGTACGCCGAGCTCGGACTCGGCTCCGCCTCGCCCGACGAGCTCGTCGAGGCCATGGTGACGTACCCGTCGCTCATCGAGCGCCCGGTTGTGATCCGCGGCGACCACGCCGTGATCGCCCGGCCGCCGGAGCTCCTGCTCGCTCTGCTCGCGGAGGGCCTCGGGCGCTCCACCCCGAGCCCCCACCAGGACGGGCCGGTCCCGACGTAGGCAGACGGTCGACGCTAGAAACTTGACACAGGGTCCAGTTAAAGTCGGTCAGTGACCCAGCGACCGCTCATCCTCGTCACGAACGACGACGGCATCCACTCGCCCGGTCTGCACGCCGCCGCGGAGGCCGTGATGGACCTGGGGGACCTCCTCGTCGTCGCGCCGCTCACCGGTCAGACCTCGATGAGCCGCGCGATGGTGTCGGGGCCGGAGATGGGCGCGATCGTCCCGGTCGAGCTCGACATCGGGGGCCGGTCGGTGACGGCCCACGCGGTCACCGGCTCGCCGGCCATGGCCGTCAACCACGCCCTGCTCGAGCTCGCCGACCGTCGACCGGCGCTGTGCGTCAGTGGCGTGAACTACGGCGAGAACATCGGGGGCGGCCTCGGGGTCAGCGGCACGATCGGCGCCGCGATGCAGGCCGTCTCCTTCGACATCCCCAGCCTCGCCGCGTCCCTCCAGGTCGACATCGCCGACTGGCACGCGAGCGACAGCCGCGACTGGGACGCGGCGATCCACTTCACCCGGTTGCTCGCCGCGCAGATCCTCGCCGAGGGGCTGCCCGACCCGGTGGCGGTCGTCAACCTCAACGTGCCCCGTCACGCCACCGTGGAGACCGAGCTGCGCCAGACGACGCAGAGCCGGCTGGCCTACTACGTCCAGGTCCATCCCGGCGAGCGCGTGCTCGCGGAGCCGGTCCGGCTCGGTGTCGCCACCAACGTGATCCACGACCGGATCGAGCCGGGCAGCGACGTCGAGGCTGTCGTCCTCGACCACGTCGTGTCGGTCACGCCGCTCTCGTGGTCGATGACGGCGGCGACCGACTGGACGCCGTCGCGGACCGGCGTCAGCTGAGGTCGACGCCGAAGAGGCGCTCGAGCTCGGGGCGGCTGCCCGCCGCGTTGACGTGCTTGAGCCCGACCATCCCGACCTCGTACGCCGCCTCGACGTTGTGCAGCATGTCGTCGACGAAGACGCACTCCTGCGGTGCGAGGTCGAGCAGGCCGCACGTGTGCTCGAAGATCCGGCGCTCCGGCTTGCGCATCCCGACCTCACCGCTGATCACGATGACCTCGAACTGGTCCTGCCACAGGTGCATCGGGTACTCGTTGCCCCACGAGTTCGAGAGCAGCGCGGTGCGGACGCCGCGCGAGCGGGCGCGGCGAACGAGGTCGTTCATCTCGTGCACGTCCTCGAACGTGTCGAACAGGCGCAGGAACAGGTTCTCGCCGTCGTGCTGCTCACCGGTGCGGACTGTGAGCTCGTCGAGGAGCATCTGCTCGAAGTCCACGAGCGGGAGCTCGCCGCGCTCGAGCGCGTGGACCGGGTTCATCACGTGCGCCGGACCCGCCTCGGCCGAGATCCAGTCGCGCATGATGTCGAAGTAGATCTCGAGGTCGATGCCCTCCGCCTTCGCCCACGGCGTGACGGCCGACTCGAAGTCCGACGTCAGCACGCCGCCCCAGTCGACGACGAGCGCCTTCATCGCTCCTACGGCGTGCACGGCGGGATCGACGAGCACGGACGTCCCGGTGTTGGAGAACAGCCGGTGCGCGGCGTTCGGGCCCGGCGTGGCCGTGTCGTCCTGCTCGAGGTCGCTCACGGGCTTCTCGCTCTCAGTCGTCGGCGCCGGCTCCTGAAGGATACGTATAGATAGGTCAGCCTCACCCCGCGGCCCCTCATGAGGAGGTGCACCGAGCGCGCCGAGCGCTCCCGCCGCTGATCGGTCAGCCGTGCAGCCCTGGGTCGGCGGGTCCTCGAGCGAAGCGGGTGAACCGCACGGTCGAGCCCGCCGTGGCTCGGTGAGCAGCAGTACGGGCCGGCGTACCAGACCAGGTCCGGGTCCAGCGGTGCGAGGCGCACGAGCTGCCAGTCGCCGCTCGTCCGCGCGCGGATCGTGAGCGCGTCGCCGGAGCGGCTCGCCCGAACGGTGACCACGCGTCCCTGCCACTGCGGGACAGCGGCACTGGACCAGTCGGACACGTCGCGGGTGACCACCGCGCCGACCTGGGGTGCGCCGTCGACGTACTCGGCACCGGCCTTCATCCAGTGGCGCTCGTCGGCGCGGACGAGGATGCCGGCCTGGTCGAACTGCTCGGCGAAGTCGAGGACGAAGGACACCTCGACCGCGGTGCCGTCGGGGAGCGCGACGAGGAGGCCGGGCCCGTCGTCGTGCACGAAGCCGTAGGACGTGGTGCGCCACAGATCGCTGTCCGGCCGGGGGACGACGACGAGGTCGCGTCCGTCGACGCGCGCGGACTCCGGCTCGACCGACCAGCGGCCCTCGTCCCACGCCACCTCACGCATCGTCACGCCCCCACGTTCCCAGACCGCCCCCAGCCCCGCGAGAGAACGCGGGTCGGATCAGCGGGCAGGCGGGGGTCAGCGCTCGAGCTGGGTGATCTCGACGGTGACGCCGAGCGACTCGCTGACGCCGCCGGCGTAGATGCCCTTGAGCGGCGGGACGTCGGCGTAGTCGCGGCCGCGGGCCACGACGACGTGCGCGGAGCCGACGCTGCGGTCGTTGGTGGGGTCGTAGGCCTCCCAGCCGCCGTTCCACACCTCGATCCACGCGTGGCTCTCGCCGATGACGGTCCGGCCCGGCGCCTCCTCCTCGTCGTGGAGGTAGCCGCTGACGTAGCGCGCCGGGATGCCCATCGAGCGCAGCAGCGACAGCAGGGTGTGCGAGTAGTCCTGGCACACCCCGCCACCCACGGTCCAGGCCTCGGCGGCGGTGGTCGCGACGCCGGTGGCGCTGTCGTCGTAGCGGATCCGGTCGCGCGTCGCCTCGATCGCGCCGCGGATCGGCCAGCGACGGCGAGGGCAGCGCGTGCAGCGACTGCACGAGCGGCGCCCGCTCGGGGTCGAGCGCGCGCGTCGTCGACGAGCGCGGTGGGCGCGAGGAACTCGCCCCAGCGGTCGAGCACGGAGTGGCTCGTCATGTCGCGCCACTCGACACCCGGCGCCGTGGCGTGCCCGCCAGGAACGTCGACCAGGCTCGTCGCGACGATCTCGAGGACGTCGTGCTCCTCGTGGACGTCGAAGGACTGGACCAGCGCGCCCCAGTAGTCGACGTACGCCTGCACCGACGCGCGCGGCGAGACCTGCAGCTGGTGCGAGAGCAGCATCTGCCCGTCGGCGTCGCGCGGGGTCATGCGCACCTCGTTGAACGAGGCGACGACCGGGTCGGTGTAGCGGTAGCCGGTGCGGTGCGTGATGCGGAGTCGGCGCCCGGACATCAGTGGCTCCACACGATCGTGCCGGCCTGGCGGAAGTACGCCTCGGCGGTGGCGGCGGCCGCCGCGACGCACGACAGCTGCGTGTCGTGCGCGAGCTGGTCGACGGCGCTCGGGTCCTGCATCCCGCCGGCGAACTCGAGCCGCGACCGCATGAGCCCGACCTCGCGGATCAGCTCGCCCTCGTCGCCGCCGCCGAGCGCCTGCAGCCCGCGCACCGCCTCCTCGGCCGAGCGGGCGGAGTGCAGCATCGAGCGGGGGAAGGTCGGGTCGAGGACGAGGAACTGGCGCACCTGCTCGCCGGTCGGAGCCTCGCCGGTGCGCAGGAACGGGGAGAGCGCGGCGGCGGAGCGCAGCGTCGCGACCGGCCCGGTGTCGGGCCAGATGAGGTCGTGGCGTACGTCGAGGAGGCGCGTGGTCATGTCGATGCGCTCGAGCGAACGGCCGAGCGAGAGGAAGTAGTGCCCCTCGTCGCGCGACATCGTCCACTCGATCGCGCCGTTGACCACCATGAGCCGCTCGAGCACGCGGTGCATCGAGGCGCCGGGGCTCGCCGCCGTGGTGAGGCCGCGGGTCAGGGTGAGGTAGGCGCCGTTGAGCGCCTCGAAGACGTCGCCGGAGAGCGCGTCGCGCACGGACCGGGCGTTCTCGCGCGCCGCGCCCACCGCCCCGATGACCGTCGACGGGTTGGCGATGTCGCCGAGCAGCCCGCGCACGAGCTCGGTCGGCGTGTGCACGACGTCGTGCGGCAGCGAGAGCGCGTCGAGCACGACGGCCGCGGCGATGTCGTCCGGGACCGACCGGTCCTCGACGGTGAGGTGGTAGTGCTCGGCGAGCAGGCGGGCGGTGGCCTCGGCCCGCTCGAGGTAGCGACCGATCCAGTAGAACGACTCGGCGAGGCGGCTCAGCACGGCCGATCCCCCGTGTCGGCCGTGCCGGCACCGTTCACTCCGACGTCGTGCGCCCCGCTGCCGGTTCCGCGGGCCTGCTGCTGCTGGCCCTCCTGCTGGCGCAGGCGCTCGTCGGCGGTGACGGGCGCGTGGTGGCGGGCGACGGCGCTGCGCCGCACCCGGGTGACGCCGCGGGAGAGCGGGCCGGTCGTCGCCGCCGCTGGAGCGGTCGCCGTCGTCGAGCACCCAGGTGTCCTTCGAGCCGCCGCCCTGCGACGAGTTCACGACGAGGCTGCCCTTCGGCAGCGCGACGCGGGTCAGCCCGCCCGGCAGCACGTAGATGTCGTCGCCGTCGTTGACGGCGAACGGGCGCAGGTCGACGTGACGCGGCTCGAGCGCGGCCTCCCCGACCAGCGTCGGGCAGGTCGAGAGCGTCACGATCGGCTGCGCGATCCAGCCGCGCGGGTCGTCCTCGATGGCCGTGGCCGCCGCGACGAGCTGCTTCTCGGTCGCCGACGTGCCGATCACGAGGCCGTAGCCGCCGGAGCCGTCGACCGGCTTGACCACCATGCGGTCGATGCGGTCCAGCACGTGGCGGCGCTGGTCGGGGTCGGACAGGTCGTAGGTCATGACGTTGGGCAGGAGCGGCTTCTCGTCGAGGTAGTACGCGATCATCGCCGGCACGTACGGGTACACGGCCTTGTCGTCGGCGACGCCGTTGCCGACCGCGTTCGCGATCGCGACGTTGCCCGCGCGCGCGGCGTTGAGCAGCCCGGGGACGCCGAGCAGCGAGTCCGGCACGAAGTGGACCGGGTCGAGGTACTCGTCGTCGATGCGGCGGTAGACCACGTGCACCGGCCGCGCGCCGCGCACGGTGCGCATCCAGAGGCGGTCGTCGCGGCAGAACAGGTCGCGTCCCTCGACGAGCTCGGCGCCCATGCGGCGGGCGAGGAACGCGTGCTCGAAGTGGGCGGAGTTGTGCACGCCCGGAGTGAGCACGGCGATGGTGGGGTCCGAGACGTCGGACGGCGCGGCCGCGCGCAGCGCGTCGAGCAGCCGCTCCGGGTACTCCGCCACCGGTCGCACCTGGTTGCCCGCGAACACCTCGGGCAGCACGTGCGCGAGCGTGCGCCGGTTCTCCAGCACGTAGGAGACCCCGCTGGGGCAGCGCAGGTTGTCCTCGAGCACGCGGAACTCGCCGGCCTCGTCGCGGATGAGGTCGATGCCGGCGACGTGGATGCGGACGCCGTTCGGCGGCACGAGCCCGAACGCGGCGCGGTGGTAGTGGTTCGACGTCGTCACGAGCCGGCGGGGCACGACGCCGTCGTTGAGGATCTCGCCGGGGCCGTAGACGTCGGCGAGGAACATCTCGAGCGCCTTGATGCGCTGGCGGATGCCCTGCTCGACCTTGTCCCACTCCTCGGCGCCGACCACGCGCGGCACGAGGTCGAGCGGCAGCGGCCGCTCGCGGCCGGAGAGGGAGAACGTGATGCCCTGCCGGTCGAGGTAGGCGTCGCGGAGCCGGGCGCGCTCGGACAGGCCCTCGGGACCGAGGCTGGTGAGCACCTCGGCGACCGTTCCCATGCCCGGGCGTGGCCGTCCGGAGGCGTCGACCATCTCGTCGTAGGCCTCGAGGCTGCCCGGGGCTGACCCGGTCCGCATGGGCGGAGTGTGGCGGTTCCGTGTTTCCGGCGCAGGCTCTCGCGATGTCGCGCGTGTTTCGCGGGCTACGTCGCCCACCCCGCGCGGACGTCGGCGCTCACGTCGAGGGTGATCGCCTTGCGACGGAACCGGGCGACGCCGTCCGCGACGACGACGTCGTCGCGGTAGTCGCCCCATCCGATGATCGAGGTGTCGTCCCCGGCGTAGGTGTAGATGAAGTACGTCGTCACGGCGATCTCACCGGACTCGGCGACGTCGAACTCGTGGTTCATCAGCCAGTGCCGCTTCACGGCCGGGTTCCCCAGGATCCCCTTGCGGTAGTACGCCATGACGGCCTCGCGCCCCTCCTTGGGACCGCTCGACACCACGAGCACGGCATCGTCGGTGAACAGCTCCGCGAGACCGTCCATGTCCCCTGTGTCGCACGCCCGGGCGTACCGGGCGGTGAGCGTGCGGGCCGCCTCGATCCGCTCGAGGTGCTCGAGACGGGCGAGGACTGCCTGCAGATCGGTCATGGTCGGAGGCTAGCGAGCGGTGGAGCGGGGGCGGTACGGGCCCGCAGCGCCTGGGGCGACCGGCCCGCGGGTGGGACCCTTCCGCTCCCCTCGCAGCCCCGGATACCCCACAATGCGCGCATGACAGCGGTTACAACCGGGGCGGGCGTCGAGGCGCTGGTCGCCGCGGCCCTGCGTCGGCACGACGCCACCGGCTCTACGGGACGCCCGACCTGCTGGCACGGGCCCGCCGCTGGGGGCCCGACCTCGAGGCCGGCATCCGGCGGTGTTCGGCGACGAGGCGGACGCCCTCGTGGAGCGCCTCGCCGACGTCGTCGTCACCGGCTGGCTCGCGCGTCCGCAGGCGCTGCGCGACCGTGACCGGGAGCGGCTGCTCACGCCGGACTGGTTCCAGCGACCCGACGCGCTCGGCTACGTCGCGTACGCCGACCGGTTCGCCGGCACGCTCGCCGGAGTCGCCGAGCACGTCGACTACCTGCGCGAGCTGGGCATGACCTACCTGCACCTCATGCCCCTGCTCGCGCCGCGTCCCGGCGCGAACGACGGCGGATACGCGGTCGCCGACTACCGCGAGGTGCGCGCGGACCTCGGCTCGATGGCCGACCTCGAGAAGCTCGCCGCCGTGCTGCACGACAACGGGATCTCGCTCACGATCGACCTCGTCCTCAACCACGTCGCGCGCGAGCACGAGTGGGCCGAGCGGGCGCGCGCCGGAGACCCGCGCTACCGCGCCTACTTCCACGTCTTCCCCGACCGCACGGAGCCCGACCGGTTCGAGCGGACGCTGCCCGAGGTGTTCCCTGACTTCGCGCCGGGCAACTTCACCTGGGACGACGAGGTCGACGGCTGGGTGTGGACGACCTTCAACTCCTACCAGTGGGACCTCAACTGGTCGAACCCCGACGTCGTGTGCGAGTTCGCCGATCTCACGCTCTTCCTCGCGAACCGCGGGGTCGACTGCCTCCGGCTCGACGCGATCGCGTTCCTCTGGAAGCGGCTCGGCACCGACTCGCAGAACCAGCCCGAGGTGCACGGGCTGACCCGCGCGCTGCGCGCGGTCGCCCGGATCGCCGCGCCGTCGCTGCTGTTCAAGGCCGAGGCGATCGTCGGGCCCGCGCAGCTGGTGCAGTACCTCGGCGTCGGCGAGTACGCCGGCGACGTGTCCGACCTCGCCTACCACAACAGCCTCATGGTGCAGATCTGGTCGGCGCTCGCGACCCGCGACGCCCGCCTGCTCGTGCGTGCGCTCGACCGCTTCCCGCCGAAGCCGACCACGACGTCGTGGGCGACGTACCTGCGCTGCCACGACGACATCGGCTGGGCCATCGACGACGCCGACGCCGCCTCGGTCGGCTGGAACGGATTCGCGCACCGGGCGTTCCTGTCGCAGTAGTACGTCGGCGCGTTCCCGGGCACCTTCGCGCGCGGCGCCCAGTTCCAGGTCAACGAGGCCACGGGCGACAGCCGCATCAGCGGCACCGCAGCGAGCCTCGCCGGGCTCGAGCAGGCGGTGGACGAGCACGACAGCGCCCTGCTCGAGCGCGCGATCCGCCGGCTGCACTGCGCCTACGCGATCGTCTACGGCTTCGGCGGGATCCCCTTGCTGTACATGGGCGACGAGCTCGCGCTGCTCAACGACCGACGGCTACGTCGACGAGCCCGCGCACGCCGACGACAACCGCTGGATGCACCGGCCGCGCATGCCCTGGACGCTCGCGGACCGGCGTGCGGACGGGTCCACGATCGAGGGCCGCGTCTTCGCCCTCGTCCACCACCTCGGTGAGGTGCGCCGCTCGCTGCCGTCGCTGCACGCGGCCGTCGAGTCACGACCCGTGGAGACGTCGAACCCGTCGGTCCTGGCCGTGCTCCGACGCCACGCGGCGGGCGACCTCGTGCAGGTCTACAACGTGTCCGAGGACTGGCAGCGCTGCGACGCCGGTGTCCTCGGGCTGCTCGACGGGCACGAGCTCGTCGACCGGCTCGGTGGCGGGGCGCCGCACCTCGAGCACGGCCAGCTCGTGCTCGCGCCCTACGCGGCGCTCTGGCTCACCGCGGTCTAGCCGGGCTCGCGAGAAGACCGAGCCGGCCGGGCCGGCGACGGACTGCCCGGGGGATCCGGACAGGGTCACTCGGCCTCGGGCGTGGGTCGGCCACGTCCCGACGACTCGAGCAGCCCGGTCACCACCGCGGGCGAGCCGGGACGCGCGCGCAGGAAGCCCTGGTAGCGATGGCAGCCGAGGTCGGAGGCGTACCGGCGCTGGTGCTCGGTCTCGACCCCCTCGGCGACGACGTCGAGACCGAGCGCGACGCCGAGCCCGACGATGCCGCGGACGAGCGACTGCGACGTCCGGTCCTCCGGGAGCCGGCTCACGAACGACCGGTCGATCTTCAACGTCGTCACGGGGAACCGTTGGAGGGACGCGAGCGAGGAGTAGCCCGTGCCGAAGTTGTCGATGGCGACGTCGATGCCGAGCGCGACGAGCTCGTGCAGCGTGCGCGCCGCAGCCTCCGGGTCGTCGATGAGGGCGGCCTCGTTGATCTCGATGCCCAGTGACTGCGGATCGAGCTGGTAGCGCGCGAGCGACTGGCGCACGAGGGCGACGGCGTTCGGGTCCGCGAGCTGGCGCGACGAGAGATTGACGAAGACGCGGAAACCGCTGGGCGCCAGGGGTTTCCACTCGGCCGCCTGGCGGCACACGTCGTCGAGCGCCCACGCGCCGATCTCGACGATCACGCCGCTGTCCTCAGCGACCTGGATGAACTCGCCCGGCGGCACGACGCCGCGCTCGGGATGGTGCCAGCGGAGGAGGGCCTCGGCGCCGACGAGCCGGTCGTCGTCGCAGGAGAACTGCGGCTGGTAGAGCATGTGCAGCTCGTGGTGCTCCACGGCCCGGCGCAGCGACGTCGTCATCGCGAGGCGCGTCGTGACGCGCTCCCGCATCGTGGGGTCGAACACGACGAACGTGTTGCGTCCCGCCTCCTTCGCGCGGTACATCGCGGTGTCGGCGTCGCGGATCAGGCCCTCGACGAGCTCGGGCGTCGCGACGCTCTCGCCCTCGGTGACCGCGACGCCGGCGGAGGCGCTGAAGTACAGCTCGGTCCCGTCGACGACGACGGCCGCGGTCATCGAGTCGAGGACGCGATGCGCGACGCGGTGCACGTTCGCGATCGAGTCGACGTTCTCGATGACGAGCACGAACTCGTCGCCGCCGAACCGCGTGACGGTGTCGCTCGTGCGGCAGGCCCGCTGCAGGCGCCGGGCCACCGCGACGAGCACCTGGTCTCCGGCGCTGTGCCCGAGCGTGTCGTTGATGGACTTGAAGTGGTCGACGTCGACGAACATCACGGCGACGAGGCCACCGGAGCGCTGCGCCCGGACCAGCGCGCCGCCGAGCCGGTCGTCGAGCAGGATCCGGTTGGGCAGGCCGGTGAGCGCGTCGTGGGTGGCGCGCTGGGACGCCTGCGTCTGCAGCGCGATGCGCCAGGTGATGTCGTCGTGCATGACGAGGACGCCGCCGCGGCCGCCTGGCAGTGCGACCGCTCGCAGGGCGTAGCGCCGCTGCTCCGCCGCGGCGGGCCCGTCGTACTCGAGGCTGAACTGCGCCAACCGCCCGGACAGGGCAGCGGCGATGCCGGTCGCGGCCTCGGCCGCCGAGGGCGACGTCGCGTCGGCGGACTCGAGCGCGGCGACGTACTGCATCCCCGGGTAGGCGTCGACCCAGGCGCCGTACGGCTGCTGCCCCTCCGCGCAGCGCTCCTCCCACGCGATGTTCGTCGCCACCACCACGCCGTGCGGGTCGAGCACGGCGACGGCGCGGTCGAGGGCGTCGAGGACCGACTGGCCCGTGTCGCCCAGCGCGCCGGAGTCCGGCACCCCACCCGGTTCGGGCGTGGGTGCGGCGAGCTGCGGGGTGTCGCCCTCGTTCGACATGGACCGACCGTTCCTGCGACGTGGTGGGGAGAGGCTCGACGCTGCGGTCTCGCCTCGCTACGACGGTAGGCGCCACGGCCGGTGGAGTCGCGCAGGCTCGCACGCACGGACCCCCTCCCGTCGGCGCGGTCACGCGCGGGACCCGTGATACGTATGGTGTTGATGGGACGTGTGGGGTTACCGTCGGGTGTAGTCGTCCGACGAGGAGGTCGCCGTGCCCCGCCACCCCCGGGTGCTCGCGTGGGTGATCTCCCCTGCCCTGGTGGCCGGCCTCCTGCTGCCCGGAACCGCTGCTGCCGATCCCGGCACACCGTCGACGCCGAGCGCGTCCGACGTCGCCCGCGCCCGAGATGCGGCGGCCGCCGCCGCGGCTGCACTCGCCCGCGCCTCCGCCGCTCGGGCCGAGGCCGAGAGGCAGCTGCACCTGCTCGACGCCCGGGTCGAGCTCGCGATCGAGAGGTGGAACGCGGCGCGCGCGGAGGCCGCGACGGCAGCCGAGCAGCTCGCGGTCGCCCGTGGTGTGGCGAGCGCAGCGCGGTCCCGTGCCGAGGTGGCGCAGGTCGACGTCGACCGGCTCGCTGTCGCGAGCTACCAGGTGGGCGCGGATCTGAGCGGTGGGCTGGGCGAGTGGGCCGCGGTGCTCGACTCGGTGTTCCGGCCCGACGGCATCCAGGGCCTCGCGGACCGCGTCGCCTCCGTCGGGCAGGTGGCGGCGGACCGACGTCGCGGCATCGTGTCTGCGCAGGTGCTGCGCCTCGAGGCGCTGCAGGCCGAGCAGGCGGCGGTGCGGGCCGACTCCGACCTCGCCGCGCGCGAGGCGACGGTGGCCGCCGCGGCCGCTGCCGTGCGCGAGGAGCAGAAGTCGCAGCAGGCCGAGGTCGCCCGGCTCACGGCCGTGCGCGAGGCGGCTCTGGCGACCCTCGCGTCGTCGCGCTCGACGGCCGACAACCTCGCCGCCACGCGAGCCGAGGCGCTACGGCGCGCGGCCGCCGAGGCGGCGCGGGCGAGGGCGCGCGCCGAGGCGGAGCGCCGCGCGCGGGAGCGCGCCCGGCAGCACCCGGGGCCGGGTCCGCGCGACCCGGAGGCACCGAGCGGGTCGTGGCCCGAGGGATCGTCGTCGACGACGGTGTCGCAGCGTCTCGGGGCGCTCGCCTACGCGCGAGCGCAGCTCGGCGATCCCTACGTCGCCGGCGAGGCGGGGCCGGACGCGTTCGACTGCAGCGGGCTCACGTCGGCGGCGTACGACTCGGTGGGCGTCTCGATGATCCAGTACTCGCAGGCTCAGTTCGCGGCGTACAAGAAGATCCCGGTGTCCGCGCTCCAGCCCGGCGACCTGGTGTTCTTCGCGTGGGACCCGTCCGACGTCACGACGATCCACCACGTCGGCATCTACTCCGGCGGCGGCCAGATGATCGAGGCGCCGCACACGGGGGACGTCGTCAAGTACTTCACCATCTGGCAGGACGGCCTCGTCGCCTTCGGCACCCGCCCCTGACTCGAGCCTCCCGCTGCATGATCTGTCCCTTTGGGACGATCAAGGGAGCCTGACTGCACGAAACCGTCCCCAACACGCGATCTTGAGCGCACCGGCGGACGGCGGGATCGACCTCCGACGCCCCACCAAGATCACTCGTTGGGGGCGAGAAGTGCAGCTGGACTCCCTTGATCGTCCCTAGGGGGTTTCGTCGCCGGCGGCCTCTGCGGGCTGGCCGGCCCCGTCGTGGGCGCGCAGGTGGGCGGCGTGGTCCCGGACGTGCGCCTGGTGCTCGAGCTCGTACTCCTCGTGCCGGGCGATCGACGCGACGATCTCGGCCTCGGCCTCGGTACGCCCGACCCACGAGGCGCCCTCGACGCTCTTGCCGGGCTCGAGGTCCTTGTAGACCTCGAAGAAGTGCTGGATCTCGAGGCGGTCGAACTCGGGCATGTGGTGGATGTCGCGGATGTGCTCGACCCGCGGGTCGCCGGTGGGGACGCACAGCACCTTGTCGTCGCCGCCCGCCTCGTCGGTCATGCGGAACATGCCGATCGCGCGGCACTTGATGAGGCAGCCCGGGAACGTCGGCTCGTCGAGCACCACGAGCGCGTCGAGCGGGTCGCCGTCCTGGCCGAGCGTGCCGTCGATGAACCCGTAGTCGTGCGGGTAGCGGGTGGACGTGAACAGCATCCGGTCGAGCCGGATGCGCCCGCTGATGTGGTCGACCTCGTACTTGTTGCGGCTGCCCGCGGGGATCTCGATGGTGACGTCGAACTCCACGGCGTACTCCTGACGAGGTCGGTTCGGTCG
Organism: uncultured Actinomycetes bacterium; assembly: GCA_963738455.1. Lineage (GTDB taxonomy): Bacteria > Actinomycetota > Actinomycetes > S36-B12 > CAIYMF01 > Longivirga. The sequence continues at coordinate 53,553 of CAVTWM010000008.1, read as the reverse complement.
GCCCGTGGCGCACCGTGCGTGTCGGCGTCGCGGTGACCGGTGCCCGGAGGGGCGAGCCGTGGGGGCACGGCCGTTCGCCTAGTGTTCCTCAGTCGGCCCCGTCATGAGGACGGGTCCCTCGCGGTGGTGACCCGAGTCACGCACCGCCCCGATCCCGAGGCGAGAGGCACCACCGGTGCGGAGCACGCGGTCGACCCGGCGCGCGCCGGCGATCCTGCTCGCCGTCACCGTCTCGGTCGCGCTCGTCGGCGGAGTGGCGGCGGCGTCCGCGTCGTCCCCCTCGGCCTCCAGTTCGCCGACGCCGTCGCCCTCCGCCACCTCGCCGTCGGCATCGCTGCCCGGATCCGTCCCCGCTCCGCCGTCCGTGCCCGGTGTCGTGCTGCCCGAGGCGGGCACCGTCGACGTGCCGGTCTCCCCGGCGGTCGACGCAGCGCTGACCGTGGCGTTCGAGAAGGCGTTGGAGGCTCCGGCCCTCGGCCCCGATGTCGCGGTCACGGTGATCGACGTCGAGTCCGGCGAGGACCTCCTCGCGCGCGGTGACGCCCGGCCGCAGCAGCCGGCGAGCACGCTCAAGTCGCTCACCGCCATCGCCGTGCTGCGAGCGCTCGGCGACGATCGCAGGCTCACGACGCGCGTCGTCCCGGGTGCGGCGGCAGGCGAGATCGTCCTCGTCGGCGCGGGCGACGCCACGCTCACGCGCGTCCCGGCCGGGCCGGCCGACCTGCCCGAGGGCCAGTCCGCACGACCCGCCAGCCTCAGCGACCTCGCCGCTCGAACCGCGTCGGCACTCCTCGCGTCAGGTCGGCGCACGGTCGTCCTGCGCGTGGACGACGCCCTCTTCTCCGGGCCGCGCACCGCCGCGGGGTGGCCGGACTCCTTCGTGGCCTCCGGGGTGGTGTCGCCGGTCTCGGCGCTGTCGGCCGACAGCGGCAAGGTGTCCGCCACCTCCCGCGTCCGCGATCTCGACCCGGCTCTCGCCGCGGGCCGGTTCTTCGCGGCCCGTCTCGCCGACGCCGGCATCACGGTGACCGGTCCAGTCGCCCGGGGTCCCGCGCCGAAGAAGGCCGTGCCGCTGGCCTCGGTGTCCAGCCCCACGGTCGCCGAGCTCGTCGAGCGGATGCTGACGGCGTCCGACAACGACCTGGCCGAGGCGCTGGCGCACCTCGCAGGGGGCGTCCTCGGCGGCGAGGCCAGCTTCGCCGGTGGCAGCAAGGCGGTCACGCGCGTCCTCACCGAGCTCGGCGTCCCGACCACCGGGCTCGTCGTCGCCGACGGCAGCGGGCTCTCCCGGATCAACCACGTGAGCACGCGCACGCTCGCCACTGCCCTGGCGACGGCCGCGATCGACGACCCGTTCGTCGGCGATGCCGCCGGCCTGCTCTGGCCGACGACGAGCGGGCTGCCGGTGGCGGGTGTCACCGGAACGCTGGCCGACCGGTTCGACACCACCGGTACGTCACCGGGTCGCGGCGTCGTGCGCGCCAAGACGGGCACGCTGACCGGGGTCGTGTCGCTCGCCGGACTCGTGCGCGACTCGCACGGACGGCTCCTCGCGTTCTCTATCGTGGCCGACCAGTCGCCGGGCCCGCTGCTCGACGCCCAGGCCGCGCTGGACCGCGCCGCCGCCCGCCTCGCCATCGGCTGACGCGGATGCGGCCGGGCCGGCTTCGTTAGGCCATCCGGGTGACGATCCATGGAGCCGGGAGGCCGACCGGCGACATACCGTGAGCAGTCCCCGACGTTCTGTAACCGCTGACATAGGCTTGTCCTCAGGGGTGGAGGCCACGGGGGGTCGCCATCCCGTCTTGCGTCGCCCGCCGGCGATGCCGCCTCCTTTCCCCCGGAGCCCGACTGTGCTGCTCGCCCGCGATGCCCTGCGTCCTCACGTCCGCCGTACCGCGGCTCTCGTGGCAGGCGTCCTCGCGGCCTCGACGCTCGCCGTCGTCGCCTTCCCCCCGGCGGCCGAGGCAGCCGCAGCCATCACGCTCGCGAAGTCCGGGCCGTCCTCGGTCCTCGCCGACGGCTCCGCGGCGTACACGCTGACGGCAGCCAACCCGGCGTCGAACCCCACCGCCGTGCCCGAGTACAACGTGAGCTTCCAGGACGTCCTGCCCGCCGGCCTCACCTACGTCCCTGGGTCGACGCTCCCGGTCACCGCTGGTGAGCCGCGCGTCGTCCCCGACATCGCCACCGGGACCACCCGTCTCATCTGGTCCAACGTCACGGACCTGCAGATCGGTGACTCGTTCGCCCTGACGTTCAGCGCCGACACGAACCCCGCCTGCTCCCGGTGGGGTCGACGTTCGTCAACACGGCGTCGGTCTACGCCAACACCGACCCGCGACGCATCCCGTCCTTCGGCGCCACCGGGGTGGTCACGCCCGGCAGCTACACGGAGTCCGCGTCGGCCACCGCGTCACCCACCACGGTCTCCGCGCTCAGGATCGACAAGGGCGAGCCGAGCCCCGAGGGCGAGCTGCTGCGCGGAGTCCACGACAACACGACCGTCTACACGCTCACCGTGACGAACACGGCCGTCTCGGGCACCACCGGTGTCGTCGTCACCGACTACCTGCCGGCTGCCCTCGAGTACCTCGGCTGCGGCGGAGTCGACAACTCGGCCGCTCCGGAGTACGCCGGGGCGCCATCCCTCTCCGCGACCCCGGCCGTACCGGGGTGCGTCAACCCGGTGTCGGTCACGACCGTCAGCAACCCGCCCGCCCAGGGGACCACCACCTACCCGGCGGGCGTCTACACGCGCCTGCAGTGGAACCTCGGCAACCTCGCGGCCGGCGCCACGGTGACGCTGCCGTACGCCGCCGGGATCCCGTTGCGGCGCAACAGCACGACGTTCCCCGGCGGGACGCCGACCGGCGCAAGCCTCGGCCAGACGGCGAACCTCGACAACAACACCGGCTCCAGCACCCGTGAGGGCGCGACCGAGACCGGCGTCACCAACGTCGCGCGGGTGACAGGCACCTACACCGGCCCCATCGCCACGGGCGGCTCGACGGCGAGCGCCGCCGATGTCACCGAGAGCGTGTCCATCGAGGACGTGCGGATGCGCAAGTCGTCGTCGACGGCGTCGTTCGTCACGCTCGGGCGGGTCGACTACACGCTGACGATCGAGTCGAGCGAGTACGTCTCGGCCGCCGGCATCACGCTCACCGACATCATCCCGAACGGGCTGTGCCCGCTCGGCGACGCCGGGACGAACTACACGACAGGATCACCGCTCGAGTGCGCCGGGACCGCGGGGACGGCGCCCTCGTCGCCCTACGCGAGCGTCACGCAGAACGCCGACGGCACGTTCACGGTGGTCTTCGCTGCGCTGGCGACCACGCTCGACCCGGTCAGCAACGTCACGACGGTCACGTACTCGGCGGGGATGCGCAGCGTCTACTCCGGCGGCGGTACGTCGGGCCAGCCGACGTCCACCGGCGACACCTTCAGCAACAGCGCGAGCCTCGTCGCGACCACGACGCCGATCCCCGGCACGGGGGAGACGGGCGCCCAGACGGTGACGGACACCTCGTGCACGTCGATCGGTACGGGCTCGCTGACGATGGACAAGACCATCGGCCCCCGCTCGTTCGCGGGCGACTGCGGAACCACCGGTGCGGGCTACGGCGAGCCGGCTCGTTCGCGCCGGTCGAGACCCGGTTCCGCAAGGGCGATCTCATCTGCTTCAAGCTGCGCGTCGCCTTCGACGCGACCACGAAGACACGCAACCCCGTGGTCACCGACTTCCTCCCGGTGGGAACCGAGTACGTCGCGGGCAGCGCGCTCGCCACCACCGCGAACCTTCGAGCACCGTCGACCCTCACCGAGTCGCCGGACGGGCTCACCTGGGTCATCGGCGACACGATCGGGAGCGCCCGCTACGCCGACCTCGGTGCCGTGTTCGAGTGGGTCTTCGCGGTGCGCGTCACCGACGCGGCGCCGGTCGGGACTCCCGACCTCCTCGGCAACGCGATGAAGCTGCGCGCCGAGGACTCGTCCGGCCGGGGGCGGTCCTATCGCGACCAGGTCGACTTCACGATCGTCCCCGCGGTGCCGATCCGCGTCGTCAAGGGCGTTCAGACGGTCGACGCGCCGCCTTCCGGGCCGAACGGTCTCAACAGCAACGTCGACGGGCCCACCGTGACCGAGGGCTCGACGGTCCGCTTCCGTATCGACCTGACGAACAACGGCACGCCGGGTGGGGTCGACGACTACGCGGCCGGCGCGTTCGATCTCTGGGACGTGCTGCCCGGAACGATCAGGTGCGCGAGCATCACGAACATCGCCGGCATCGCGACCAACCCCGCGACTCCGGTGATCCGCTGCACCGACCCGGGCGACCCGAACCAGCCGACGTTCGCGACCAGTGCCACGCGCAGCGCCATCCGCTGGACGTATACGCCGACCCGCTGCTGGACCTGGACGCGCAGGGCATCTGCCGGGGCAGTCGTGGTCGTTCACCTATGACATGACGATCCCGGCGCTCACGAGCGCGGGCTTCATGTTCACGAACACGCGCCGCTGTCCGCTCCTACCAGGCCCTCACGAACTCCGCGCCGGGGGTCGCGGCGACCTACTACCCGCAGTCCAACATCGACACGACGGTTCCGGTAGCGGATCAGGATGCTCCGGCCGCCTCCGACACGTCGTTCGTCGTCACGCCGCGCGTCACGGTCGGCAAGGTCGGCACGACGTCGATCACGGAGACCAACAACAACACGGCCACCAGGCGACGGTCGGCGAGTTCGTGACCTATCGCTACGCGGTCACGATCCCCGCACGCACCACGGTCTTCAACGGGTCGCTCACCGACATGCTGCCCACGGGCTTCGTCCTGCAGGCGAGCCCGGCGCCAGCGCTCGAGTTCTGCCCGGTCGCACCCACCCCGACGGTCCCGACCCGCTCCCGGTCTGTGCGTCCCCCGGGGTAGCCCCGCCGACCGCAGTCCTCAACGCCGCGACCGGCGCCCTCACGTTCACCGCCCCCTACGACAACTCCACCGCGTCGCCGCAGCGTTTCCTCGTCACGGTACGACCGCGCGTCACCACGGCCGCGATCACGACGGCCCAGAACAACGTGAACCGGGTCAACACCGCGACCTTCCGCAGCACCCGTACGGTCGACCGGGTCGCAGCTGCCGCTCGTGTCGGCGACGTACACGTCAACCTGCGCCAGCCCAGCCCCACCCTGGACAAGGTCAACGACCGTCCGGGCGGGCTCGTCGTCGGCGGCCAGCTCGTCACCTACACCGTGTCCGCCTTCAACCGGAACACCGCCACCACGACCACGAACCGCCCGCCGCTGCACGACGCCTTCGTCGTCGACTGCCTGCCGTCGGGTCTGACCTTTCAGGCGTACGGCGCCAACCCGGGGCTGGCTCCGGTGCCCGGAACCGGTACCAACGGGTGCGCGGTGGGCTCGACGCGGCTCGTGTGGTCGCTCGGCACCATGCCGCCGAGCACCGCCGGTGTCGCACGCAGCTACACGGCGCCCGTGAACCTCGCGGCCGTCGGCGGCGACATCTACACGAACACGGCCACCCTCACCGGCAGCACGCTCAACGACGCCAAGCCGACGTTCGACGCCCCGAACAACCCGGCGGAGCGGGTCTACACCATCGCGGACCCGTCGTCCGTCACCGTGGTCGGTGCCGCGGTCCTCAAGAGCGTCGACACCCCGCTGCGCACCATCGGCCAGACGTCGACGTACACGATCCAGGTCGTGATCCCGGCGACGACGAACTTCTTCGATGCCGCCGTGATCGACACCGTGCCGCTCGGGCTCGGCGCCCCGAGCAACGTCACGTTCGCGTGCGTCGACACCGTCACGTCGCTGACCTGCCCCGGTGTGTCGATGACGCAGCTGACGCCCGCGCCCCAGGCGACCGGCACGAAGTACGGCTTCTTCACCGGTGACCTGCTGGCCTCGCCGAACCCGCGACGCCTCACGCTGACGTACACGTCGCTCGTCCTCGACCTGCCGGGCAACGTCGCCGGCACCGCACTCACCAACACCGCGCTTACCGCGTGGTTCCGCACCGACGGGAACAACCCGACGTCCGCCGGCGCAGTGTTCGACCGCACGGGGCTCTCCACCTCCGCGACCGTGACGGTCATCGAGCCTGCGCTGAGCGTCGCGAAGGCGGTCAGTGACACGACACCCGCTCCCGGAGACTCTTTCGACTACACGATCACCGTCACCAACGCCGCGGGCGCCTCCCTAAGCGACGCCTTCAACGCCGTCGTCACTGACGTCGTCCCCCTCGGCGTCGTCGTCGACGTCGTGGGCGAGGGTGGCATCCTCACCGGCGCCGACCCGGTGCGCGGTGGCGGGACGATCACCTGGGGCGCCGCAGTCCTCCCCGGTCCGCTCGCTCCTGGTGCCACGTACACGCTGACCTACACCTCGCACCTCGCGCCGTCGGGCACGCTCACCGCCGTCGGGCTGCGTCAACACCGCGCGCGTCGTGCGGTACGAGAGCCTGCCGAGCGGTGGCCGGGTGTACGCCGGTCCGTCCACCACCGCCACCGTGACGCCGCAGTTCCCGCGTCTGGTCACCGCCAAGGCAGCGACGAGCGGCGCGCCCGCGTACATCGGCACGCCGTACACCTGGACCGTCACGACGACGAACACCGGCGGCGCACAGGCTTTCGCCGTCGACGTCACCGACACGTTGCCGGCCAACTGGGCGTACGTCCCGGGAAGTGCCACGGTCCGCGTCGCCGGCGGACCCGCGACCCCGATCGATCCGTTCACCATCACGGTCGGCACGCGGGACCGCCTGTTCTGGGTCAACATCGCCGAGCTGCAGCCGGGTGAGGCCGTGGTCGTCACCTACCAGGCCGTCCCCGGACCCGCCGTCGTGACCGATCCCGGGGTCGGCTCGGGGACCCCGCACGTGAACGAGGCCGTCGCCGTCGGGGAGGACGCCACGACCGCGACCGGGAACGCCGCGGGGGAGTACGGCGGAATCGTCGCCACGGCCGCCACGCGCATCGACTCGGCCGATGTCATCATCGACAAGGCGCACGCCGCGGCCCCGGTCGCCGGATCGCCGTTCACCTGGACGCTCGCCGTCCGCAACGCGGGACCTGACACCGCGGTGGGCCCGTTCACCGTGACCGACTCGATCGCGCTGCCGACGACCTACGTCAGCGCCTCCGGTCCCGGCTGGAACTGCTCGCGCGTCGGGGCCGACGTCACCTGTAGCCGGTCGAACCCCGCGGACACCCTGGCGTCGGGTGCTGCCTTCCCGCTCATCTCGATCGTGGTGTCCGTGCCCGCGGGCGTCCTCGGTGGCACGACGCTGACGAACTCGGCGTCGGTTGCGGCTCGTACGTACGACCCGCAGCCGACGAACAACACCGACACGGACACCGCTGCGGTGACCACGAGCGCGGACCTCTCGATCGTGAAGTCGCACTCCGGCCCGGTCGTCGCCGGTCAGGACGCCACGTACACCCTCGACGTGGTGAACCACGGCCCGTCCGTGTCGCGCGGCCCGATCACCGTGGTCGACACCCTCCCGGTCGGATCGACGTTCGTCGGTGCCGCCGGCCCGGACTGGACCTGCGTGCCGAGCGTCGGAAGCGTCACGTGTGTGCGGTCGCTCGACCTCGCGGTCGGGGCCGCGGCACCGCAGATCGTCGTCGTGGTCTCGATCCCCCCGTCGCAGACGGGCGCCGTGGTCAACTCGGCCGCAGTCACGGGCACCACCCCGGACCCCGTTCCGGGCAACAACACCGACCTCGACAGCAGCACCCCCGACGCGTCTGCCGACCTCTCGATCCAGAAGCAGTCCGTCGGCGCGGTCGTCGCCGGGACGCCCGCCACCTATCGCTTCATCGTCGACAACACCGGGCCGTCCGACGCCGCGGCACCGGTGCGGATCACGGACACGCTGCCCGTCGGCCTCACGTACTCCTCGTCCACCGACGTGGTCGGGTCCTGGACCTGCTCCGCGGTGGGCCAGCTCCTCACCTGCGACCTCGCAGGTGGCCTCGCCGCCGATCCCACCGGTGCCGTCAACGGCGACGCGATCGTCGACGTCGAGGTCGCGGTGGCCAGCTCGGTGGCCGGCACCGTGGTGAACACGGCCTCCGTGGCCAGCCCGACGACCGATCCGAACCCGGGCAACAACACCGACACCGACACGAGCACCTTCCTGACCGAGGCCGACCTGCTGATCGTGAAGTCGCACACCGGGGTCGCGACCGCCGGCGCGCAGTTCCACTGGACGCTCGCCGTGCGCAACGCCGGCCCGTCGGACTCCCCGGGGGACATCGTCGTCACCGACGGCCTGCCCGTGGGCGTGTCCTACGTGTCCGCCACCGGAAGCGGCTGGGTGTGCGGCGAGGCGACCGGTGTCGTCACCTGCACCCGCTCGGCCACGCTCCTGGCGGGCACGACCGCACCGGACATCGACCTGCTCGTGGCGTTCGACCCCTCGGTGGCGCCGTCGACGATCCTCAACCACGCCAGCGTGGACGGACCGATCACGGATCCCGACCCGGCCAACAACACCGATGTCGACGCCGTGATCGTCGTCGACGAGGCCGAGCTCTCGCTGACCAAGGCCACGACCGGTGCCGACCCCGTGCCGGCCGGCATCACCACCGAGTTCACGATCACGGTGACCAACCTCGGTCCGTCGACGGCCGACTCCCTCGTCGTCACCGACACGCTGCCGTCGGGTCTCGTGCCCGTGTCCGCCGGCGGTACCGGGTGGACCTGTGATCCGCCGGCCGGCCAGGTCGTGCAGTGCCACCGCGCGGCCCAGCTCCCGGGTGCCACGACGATCGTCGTCGTCGCCCGCGTCGAGGCGTCGGTGCCGGACGGCACCACGCTCACCAACTCCGCCACGGTGTCCACCACGACCCCGGGCGACCTCACGGTCAACAACACCGGCACAGCCGACGTCCACGTCACCGCCCGGGCCGACCTCGCCCTCGACAAGGCGCACGCGCCGCAGTACGACACGGTCGCCGCCGGGACCGAGGCGGTGTTCACGTTCGACGTCAGCAACCTCGGTCCGTCGGACGCGCAGCCGGTGGTCACCGTCGTCGACTCCCTCCCGAGCGGCCTCACGTACGTGGCGGCGAACGGGCCGTGGACCTGCACGCCGGGGGTCGTCGCGCCCTCCGGCCAGCAGGTCTCCTGCACCCTCGACCTCACCGCTCCGCTGGCCGCCGGAGGAGCCGCTCCTACGCTCACGCTCCGCGTGGCCGTCGCCGCGGACCTGCCCGCTGGGACCTACGCGAACACGGCCGTGGTGTCCTCGCCGACCACGGACCCGACTCCCGGCAACAACACGGACACGGACGCAGTCGACGTCGAGGTGGTGTCCGACCTCTCGATCATGAAGTCGCACACGGCAATCCCGCGTGTGGGTGACCCGCTCCCGTTCACCCTCGTGGTCGCCAACGCCGGGCCGTCGACGGCGCGCCAGGTCGTGGTGACCGACGCCCTCCCGGCCGGCCTGACCTACGTGTCGGCCGACGGCACAGGGTGGACGTGCGGCGAAGCGCTCGGCGTCGTCACGTGCACGCTCGACACCGACCTCGCGTCCGGCGCGAGTGCGGAACCGATCACGCTGGTGGCCACGGTCGAGGCGTCGGCGTACCCGAGCGTGACGAATCCGGCATCGGTGACGTCGGCATCCACCGACTCCGACCTCGCGAACAACGAGGCCCTCGACCCCGTCGAGGTCCCCCGCTCGTCGACCTGTCGATCACCAAGTCCCACGCGAGCCCGCTCGCGGTCGGCACGAACGCGACGTACGACCTCGTCGTGAGCAACGCCGGACCGACGGCCGAGCCGGGGCCGGTGTCGATCACGGACTCGCTGCCGGTCGGGCTCGCCTTCGTCTCCGGGTCGGGGGCGGGCTGGTCGTGCTCCGCGACGGGTCAGGACGTCATCTGCACCGGCACCGATCCGATCGCGGTCGGGGCCGGCACGGCGGTCGCGCTCGTGGTCGCGGTCCTCCCCGAGGCCTTCCCCTCGGTGACGAACACGGCGACCGTGTCGACGACGTCGGAGGAGACCGACCTGACCAACAACACAGCCAGCGACCCGGCCACTGTCACGCCGTCCGTGGACCTCGCCCTCGTGAAGACGCTCGGTGGGTTCGACACCGGCACCCAGCAGGCGACGTGGTCGCTCGTGGTGACCAACAACGGGCCGAACGTCTCGCAGGGCCCGATCGTCGTGGCGGACACCCTGCCGTCGGGCCTGACCTACGTCTCGAGCTCGGGGGTCGAGTGGAGCTGCGGCGCCGCCGCTCAGACGGTGACGTGCACGCGGGCCGACTCGGACCTCGGCGTGGGTGCCGCCTCCGGTCTCGAGATCGTCACCGCTGTCTCCGGACAGCCGGGAGAGGTCATCGTCAACGACGCGTCGATCGTCGGCAACGTGGACCGCGTGCCCGAGAACGACAGGTCGGGTGCCCAGATCACGATCCCGGGCGACGGCACGACCGCACCCACCGGTGCCACCGCCACCACGCTGTTCCTGCTCTCGCTCCTCTCGCTGCTGGCGGGTGCGTTCCTCGTGGTGACCACGCGGCGGCGAGCGGCGGGAGAGGCCTGACGTAGGGTCGCGGGATGGAGGTCGTCGACTGGGGTCTCGCCCGCACCACTGGTCGGCGCCTCGCGCCCCGGGGGCCGCGCACGTCGCAGGACGAGGCGCGCTCGGCCGTCGCCGAGCTGCGCGCGCTGGCCCGGTTCAGCGTCGCACCGGTTCGGGAGCGCACCGGGCTCGACGCCGGTGACGCTCCCGAGGCGTTCGTCGTCGACCGTGGCGTGTGGATCGACAGCAACGTCGAGGGCTTCCGCGTCGTGCTCGCCCCGCTGCTCGAGCGCATGGCGACCGAGCAGCCGGGCGTGGTCACCGCCGTGGGCTCGCGGGTCACCGCGTTCGAGATGGGCGGTGTGCTCTCCTACCTCTCGGGCAAGGTGCTCGGGCAGTACGAGGCGTTCACGTCGTCGGGCAACGGTCGGCTCCTGCTCGTCGCGCCCAACATCGTCGCCGCCGAGCGACACCTCGACGTCGAACCGCGCGACTTCCGCCTCTGGGTGTGCCTCCACGAGGAGACGCACCGCGTCCAGTTCGGCGGGGTGCCGTGGCTCAGCGGGCACCTCGTCGGCGAGATCCACGACTACCTCGCCGTGTCCGACATCGGCCCGGGCGAGTCGATGCGCAGGTTCGGGGCGGGCCTGGCCGCGGTCGTGGCCGCCGTACGGGGCAGCGAGACAGCCTCCCTCGTGGACGCCGTGCAGACGCCGGAGCAGCGCGTCGTGTTCGACCGGATCACGGCGCTGATGAGCCTGCTCGAGGGCCATGCCGACTACGTGATGGACGACGTCGGACCCGAGATCGTGCCCACCGTCGCGGCGATCCGCTCGCGCTTCGAGAAGCGTCGCGCCGAGCCCGGCGCGATCGACGGACTGGCCCGCCGCGTCCTCGGCCTCGACGCCAAGATGCGCCAGTACTCCGACGGCCGCGCGTTCGTGGGTGGCGTCGTCGACCGGGTCGGCCGCGACGGCTTCAACCGCGTGTGGGCCGGCCCCGAGAACCTGCCTACGCGCGACGAGGTGCACGACCCGGGCGCGTGGACCCGTCGCGTGGCACCCGATCTCCTGACATGACCGACCCGGCCGGCCGCGAGCTCACGCGCGCTGTGCGCGACTCCCTCACCGATATCCCGTCCGACGCCCTCGTCGTCGTCGCGTGCTCGGGCGGCCCGGACTCCGTCGCACTGGCCGCGGCGACCCTTGTCGCGCGCGTGAAGGCGGGCGCCGTCGTCGTCGACCACGGGCTGCGGGACGGGTCGGGCGCCGAGGCGGCCGCCACTGCCGACTGGCTCCGGCGCCACGGGCTCGACCCCGTCGTGGTCGTGGCGGCCACCGTGGTCGAGAACGGCGACGGGCTCGAGGCCGCTGCGCGAGACGCCCGGTATCGAGCGCTGTACGCCGCGGCGCGCGACCTCGGGGCGGCCGTGGTGCTCCTCGGTCACACACGCGACGACCAGGCCGAGACCGTCCTGCTCGGGCTCGCCCGCGGGTCCGGGGTGCGCAGCCTCGCCGGGATGCCACGCGTGCGCGGCATGTTCCGCCGCCCGCTCCTCGACCTGGCGCGCGAGGTGGTCCGGGCGGCTGTCCCGCCCGACGCGCCGGTGGTCGACGACCCGCACAACGCTGACGAGCGCTTCGCCCGTGCTCGGGTGCGGCACCGCGTGCTGCCGGTGCTCGAGGCCGAGCTCGGGCCGGGTATCGCCGCCGCGCTGGCACGCACCGCCGACCTCGCGCGCGCCGACGCCGACGCCCTCGCCGAGCTGGCTGACGAGGCGGCGTACGACCTCATCGCGTCCGCGTCGATCCCCGGGGACCTCGATGTGGCGGACCTCGCCGACCTCGGCGACGCCGTCCGGACCCGGGTCGTGCGCCTCTGGCTCATCGACTCCGGCTGTCCCGCAGGCGGTCTCGGCGCGGATCACGTCCGCCGGGTCGACCGGCTCGTGACGGCATGGCGGGGCCAGGGCGCCGTCGCGCTGCCGGGCGGTGTCGAGGCGTTCCGCGACTGTGGGAGGCTCTCGGTGCGCCAGACCCCGCCTCGCAAGGAGACCTGATGGACGCCTCGCACCTGGGATCCGACCTCGAGAAGGTCCTCATCGACGAGGAGTCGCTCGACGCCAAGGTGCGCGAGCTCGCGGCCCTGGTCGACGCCGACTACGAGGGCCGGGACCTGCTGCTCGTGGGTGTGCTCAAGGGCGCGGTGATGCTCATGGCCGACCTGTCCCGTGCGCTGTCGCGCTCGGCGGAGATGGACTGGATGGCGGTCTCGTCGTACGGCTCCGGCACCAAGTCCTCCGGTGTGGTGCGCATCCTCAAGGACCTCGACCGCGACATCACCGGCCGCGACGTCCTCGTCGTGGAGGACATCCTCGACTCCGGTCTCACCCTGTCGTGGCTGCTGCGCAACCTGCGCTCGCGCGGCCCGGCCTCCGTCGAGGTCCTCACCATGCTCCGCAAGCCGGAGGCGGTGAAGGTCAACGTCGACCCGAAGTACGTCGGGTTCGACATCCCCAACGAGTTCGTCGTCGGCTACGGCCTCGACTACGGCGAGAAGTACCGCAACCTCCGCGTCGTCGGCACCCTCGCGCCGCACGTGTACTCCTGACACCACGACGATCGCCGTCGGTCGGGTGCAGGCGTCCGTTCGATGCCACAGCCGCCGCGACCCCGTCATGTCGTGCGACCGGTCCAGCTCGCGCGAACGCCGCGTCGACGCCGCGGATGCCTCGTTCGGCGGGCTCACCACCACGGCTGGTTGACCACCGCCGGACTGATGACGAGTGGGCGCTGAGGTCACGCCGGAGCCGACCTCTCGTCGCGAGGCTGCCTCAGCGAGGTGAGCGTGGTGGGTGGTACGCCCTGGCCGGTAGGTCGCGGTCAGGGCTGGGGTCGTGGTGGTGGGCGGAGCTGCCAGTACCCGGTCTGGCCGGGTCGGTGTCCGGGGGTGCGGACCAGGGTCCAGAGGCCTTCGTGGACGAGGTGGTGGTGGCGGGTGCAGACCAGGGCCATGTCGTCGAGGTCGGTGCCGCCGCCGTGGGTCCAGTGGGTGACGTGGTGGGCCTCGCAGCGCGACGGGTCGGCGGTGCAGCCGGGGGCGACGCAGCCGCCGTCGCGGAGCTCGAGGGCGCGCCGGAGTCGTGGGGGTGCGGTGCGTTCGGCGCGGCCGAGGTAGAGCACCTCGCGGCTCTGCTCGCGCAGCCAGTCCGCGACCCGGTCCAGCTCGGCGCTGCTCCCGTCGCCGGTTCGGCCGGCGTCCGCACCCGTCTGCCGTTCGGCGCCCGTCGTCCGTGGAGGCGCTGCTGGCTCTGCCGGCGCTGGTGGTGCGGGTGATGGCGGTGGTGAGGTCGGCGTCGCAGCGGATCCGGTCGATGCTGGCCCCGGCGATGGGGGTGTCGCCGTAGCCCGGCAGGCGCAGGTCCCCGCCGAGCCCGGCGACGTAGTCGGCGAGGTCGACGGTCACGGTGAGGTGCGGGCGTTGCCGGTGCTTGGTGCCCAGCGCGGCACCGGAGAGGAGCAGGGCGGCGAGCTCGCTGAGGGCGAGCGCGTTCAGGTGCGCCCGCGACGCCCGCCGCCGCACCGCACCCGGCCCGTCCTCGGCCGCTGGCTGCCCACTGCCGCCGGGGTCCGCGCCGGCGCCCGCTCCGGCTCGTCCTGCCGCGTCGGTCCATGCCCCGGTCCCCGTCGGGGTGGGGGTGCGGTACCAGGCGTCGACGGTCTGGTCCAGGCAGGTCAGGATCGTCGCGGCGGACTGCTTCGTGAGCCACCCGTCGACGGCGACGCCGTCCCCGACGGGGGTGAAGCGCAGGTGCTGCTCGTCGTGGGCGGCCAGTGCTCGGGCGTCGGCACCGTCGGGGTCCAGGGTGAACCGGAGCCGGGCGATCTTGCGGCGGACCTGCTCGACGGTGGCGGTGCGGGCGTAGTCGACCAGCGGCGCCTCGGTCGCGTCCAGCGCCGCGGCGCGGGCGGCCGGCTGCAGGGCGGTGACCGCGGTGGTCAGGCCGGTGGTGATCGCGCGGACCTTGTCCTGCCGACAGGTCCCCGGCCAGCGCCGCGGCGCGGGTGGTGGCGAACCCGTCGCGCAGCGCGGCGGCGCGGCCGAGCTCGGCGCTGGCGGTGGTGGGGGACAGCCCGGTGCCGCGGATGAGCCACTGCTTGGTGGAGACGTGCCCGTCGGGCAGCGCCCCACTCGCGTGCACCACCGACACCCCGGCCGAGGCGACCGCGGCGAGGACGTCGCGGACGGTGAACAGCTCGGCGAGGACAGCGGGGGCGACCGCGACCGGCAGCGCGGTCCACCCGCCAGCATCGACCCCGTCGGCCAGCACCGCGGCGAGGTCGCGCAGTGTCGCGACCAGCGCCCCGAACCCCGGCGCCGGGGCCGCCGGAACCGAAGCCAGGACCGGTGCCGCGGGCGGCGCCGGTGCCGGCGCGGTCGCGGCGGCTGCGGTGGAGTTCATGGGACAAACCCTACGGACCACCTCTGACAGTGGACCGGGGCTGAAACCCCATGGTGGACAACTACTTTCAGCGATTTCTGCTTACGCTGAGCGACACCGCCGGCCACCTGTCCGCACGCGCATGTACCTGCCGTTCAGCAGCGACGAACGGCGAGCGCGACCGGCGCCGGCGAGCGGTGACCGGACAATCATGAGGCAGGAGGATCCAGCTTCTTGATCGTGCGCCAACCTCCCGCTCGGTTGTTCGCGATGATCTGGCGGAGCATCGCCAGCAGCGCGGCGGCGTTGATGGTGTCGCCCTGCCTGAACGCGATCGTGCGCGCGGTGCTGTTGTCGTGCCCTCCGGTGATGATCCCGTCGGGGTCAGGCACGATCGCGCCGTCGTAGAGGAACAGGTTCACGTGGTCCTTGGCCGCGAGCAGCGCGCAGACGTTGCCCTGCAAGGTGAAGTACGGACGGTCCGTTCGCTTGATGGTCTCCACGACCTCGGGGTCAGCGGCGTGCACCAGATCACGGAGGTCGCGGCACAACGCGGCCTGCCAGACCGGTAGGCCATCGATGTAGGCGTCCACCCGCGGATCGGTGACGTAGGCCATGCCTCATCCAACTCTCGTCAACCGCCGCGGATCAGCCGTCGAGCTCGCGGACGACCTCGGACACGACGTCACGCGCGTCGCGGGAGAACCCGTGGAAGATCCCCGAGCACCGCCGGGTCAGCCACGGGAATCCCACGTACCAGACTCCCGGCCAGGGAGCCGCGCAGCCGTCGTGGTCCGGGAGGCCATCCGCACGCACCAACGGAAGGCGGACCCAGGACAGGTCACCGGTGAACCCCGTGCTCCAGATCACCGTGGTCACCCCGGCTGTTCGCAGGTTCAGGGTCGACCCCGCGTGGTCGGGCACCGAACCCCACGATCGTGGCTCCGGTGCCGGGTCAGGGGCGACGATGCCGTGCTCCTCGATGTACCGGTCCACCAGACCGGTGACCTGGGCCGCGACGGCGTCGGCGTGCGCGGCGTAGTCCGAGACGGATCCCTCGAAGCTGAGGAGCTCGCCGTCTGCCGACGTGAAGCGACCGAGCAGCCGCACCCCGAGGCCGGCCAGGATGGGCAGGTCCAGGCTGCGTCCCCCGGCCAGCAACGCGATGGCCAGCTCCGTGTCCGCCGGGTTGGGCAGGTCCTGCTGGCGCTGGTCCCAGTAACCGCAGTCGACGAGCCAGGCCAGTGACTCACGTCCCCGGTACAGCCACGGGATGCGACCTACCCGGCTCGCGGACAGGTACACCGTGCGTCCGGCCAGGACGAGGTCCTCGGCGATCTGGCATCCGGACTGCCCTCCACCGATCACGAGCACGGCACCATCGACGAGCTGCTCCGGCGACCGGTAGTCCGCGGTGTGCAGCTGGTGCACCCGGGGAGTCAGCCGCTCAGCCTGGGCGGGCATCTTCGGCACGTTCCGCAGCCCTGATGCCAGCACCAGCGTGCGGCTCGTCAGGTCCCCGTCCGGTGTGGACACCAGGAAGCCAGGGGGCTTGCTCTCCACCGCCAGGACGGGCGTGCGGGTACGGACCGGGAGGCCCGCTGCCTGCGCACGCAACAGCCGGACGACCTCGTCCCGCGCGCACGTCGGTCGCCAGGTCAGCGCCCGCCCGCAGCCCGTCGTTCATCGAGTCGGGCGTGTTCAGCGTGAAGCTGTCCCATCGTTGCCGGCTCCAGGTGTCGGCGACGTCGTGCCGTTCGAGCACCAGGTGCTCGACACCGGCCTCGGACAGGCACCGGCTCGCGGACAGACCGGCCGGGCCCGCCCCGACCACCACGCACTGGAGGTCCACGCGCCAAGCATCACCGGGGCGTCGCGCCCGCGCGAGCCCCACACTGCTGGTGATCATGACTCCCGCGACGTACCACCCTGCGCCCGCAGGCCCCGACGGCGTACGCCGGGGGCGAACGGCGGAACACGGCGGACGGCCCGCGCGTCGTGCTCATGAGGGGTCCGTCAGGCGTACCCGCGACACGGCGCGCCCGTGCGTGCCGGTGTACCGTCGGGGAGCCCGTCAGTCCCGGCCGGAACCCCGGCCACCAGGGTCATCACCGGTGAATGTCAGGAGGGACGGGACCGAGAGGTCCCGCGTCATGGACATCAGGCGAATCTTCCGCGGTCCCATCGTCTGGATCGCGCTTGCCGTGCTGCTCGTGATCCTGGCGAGCAGCCTGCTCGGCAACGTCGGGGCGCCCAAGGACGTCGACACCTCCACGGTCGTCACCGCGATCCAGGACGGCAACGTCACCCGGGCCACGATCGTCGACCGCGAGCAGCGGATCGAGGTCACCCTCACCGACGGCACCAAGATCCGCTCCGAGTACGTCGACGGCCAGGGCCTCAAGCTGCAGGAGATGCTCCAGGAGAAGGTGCGGACGGGCTCGCTCAAGGACGGCTACAAGGTCGAGGTGCCCAAGGAGAGCGTGCTGCTCTCGCTGATCTACACGCTCCTCCCGATCGCGCTCATCGTGCTGCTGCTCTTCTTCTTCATGGGGCAGATGCAGGGCGGCGGGAACCGCATCATGAACTTCGGCAAGTCGAAGGCCAAGCTGGTCTCCAAGGACATGCCCAAGACGACGTTCGCCGACGTCGCCGGCGCCGACGAGGCCGTCGAGGAGCTCCAGGAGATCAAGGACTTCCTGCAGGACCCCGCGAAGTTCCAGGCCGTGGGCGCCAAGATCCCCAAGGGCGTGCTGCTCTACGGCCAGCCCGGCACCGGCAAGACCCTGCTCGCCCGAGCTGTCGCCGGCGAGGCCGGCGTGCCGTTCTTCTCCATCTCGGGATCCGACTTCGTCGAGATGTTCGTCGGAGTCGGAGCGAGCCGCGTCCGCGACCTCTTCGAGCAGGCGAAGGCCAACGCCCCCGCGATCGTCTTCGTCGACGAGATCGACGCCGTCGGCCGCCACCGTGGCGCCGGCATGGGCGGCGGTCACGACGAGCGCGAGCAGACCCTCAACCAGCTCCTCGTCGAGATGGACGGCTTCGACGTCACCGGCGGCGTGATCCTCATCGCCGCGACGAACCGCCCTGACATCCTCGACCCGGCGCTGCTTCGCCCGGGACGCTTCGACCGCCAGATCGCCGTCGCCGCGCCGGACATGAACGGTCGCGACCAGATCCTGCAGGTCCACGCGAAGGGCAAGCCCCTCGCGGACGACGTCGACCTCACCGCCGTCGCTCGTCGCACGCCGGGCTTCACCGGCGCCGACCTCGCCAACGTGCTCAACGAGGCCGCGCTGCTCACGGCGCGCCTGGGCGGCAAGCTCGTCGACAACGCGGCGCTCGACGAGGCCATCGACCGCGTCGTGGCCGGACCGCAGCGCCGCACCCGCCTCATGAGCGAGCACGAGAAGAAGATCACCGCCTACCACGAGGGCGGCCACGCCCTCGTCGCCGCGGCACTGCCGCACACCGACCCGGTGCACAAGATCACGATCCTGCCGCGCGGTCGCGCCCTCGGCTACACGATGGTGCTGCCCGACGCCGACAAGTACTCCACCACCCGCGCCGAGATGCTCGACCAGCTCGCCTACATGCTCGGTGGCCGCGCGGCGGAGGAGCTCGTCTTCCACGACCCCACCACCGGCGCGTCCAACGACATCGAGAAGGCGACCTCGGTCGCCCGCGCGATGGTCACGCAGTACGGCATGACCGAGCGCCTCGGCGCGATCCGCTACGGCCAGGAGCAGGGCGAGGTCTTCATGGGCCGCGACTTCGGCCACACGCGGGACTACTCCGAGGACGTCGCCGCGGCGATCGACCAGGAGGTGCGCGCGTTCATCGACGCCGCCCACCACGAGGCGTTCGAGATCCTCGTCGACAACCGCGACGTGCTCGACGCGCTCGTGGTCGAGCTGCTCGAGAAGGAGACCCTCGACAAGGACGACGTCGCGCGGATCTTCGAGCCGCTGCGCCGTCGACCGCACCGTCCGGCGTGGACCGGCTCCAGCCGTCGGACCCCGAGCGACATCGCCCCCGTGCAGACGCCCAAGGAGATCGCGGCGTCGACGAACGGCTCGGCCAACGGCACCAACGGAGTCAGCGGCAACGGGCACGTCGCCGCCGCGCCCGCGGGCGACGCGATCGCGTCCGGCTCGGTCGAGACCGAGGCGTGACACCGCGGTGAGCCTCGACGCCGCCGCGTCCGGCATCGGGCCGGTCCACGTGCCCGAGTCCGTCGTGACCGCCCCCTTCGACCACGACCGCGCCGAGGCGGCCGTGCGCGAGCTGCTCATCGCGGTCGGGGAGAACCCCGACCGCGACGGCCTGCGCGACACCCCGGCGCGGGTGGCCCGGGCCTATGCCGAGATGTTCGGCGGCCTGCGCCAGACGCCCGACGAGGTCCTCACCACCACCTTCGACCTCGGCCACGACGAGATGGTCCTGGTCAAGGACATCGAGGTCTACTCCACGTGCGAGCACCACCTGGTGCCGTTCCACGGCGCCGCGCACGTCGGCTACATCCCCGCCCTCGACGGCCGCATCACCGGGCTGTCGAAGCTCGCCCGCCTCGTCGACGTCTACGCCAAGCGTCCGCAGGTGCAGGAGCGGCTCACCACGCAGATCGCCGACGCGATGGTGCGCATCCTCGCGCCGCGCGGCGTCATCGTCGTGATCGAGTGCGAGCACCTCTGCATGTCGATGCGCGGCATCCGCAAGCCCGGCGCGAAGACCACCACGAGCGCGGTCCGCGGGCAGCTGCGCGATCCCGCCACGCGCGCCGAGGCCATGAGCCTCATCCTGCGCTGACGTCCGCCCTAGCCTGTCGCCCGTGAGCGCCGTCGTCCGACACCCGCGGGGACTGCCCGCGTCGCTGGCCGCGCTCGACCGCTGCCTGGTCATGGGCGTCCTCAACGTCACCCCCGACTCCTTCTCCGACGGCGGGCAGTGGCTCGACCGCGACGTCGCGATCGCCCACGGGCTCGCGATGGCGGCCCAGGGCGCCGACCTCGTCGACGTCGGTGGCGAGTCGACCCGGCCCGGTGCCGTGCGGATGCCGCTGGAGGTCGAGCTCGCGCGGGTGCTGCCGGTCGTCGAGGGCCTCGTGGCGGCGCGGCGTCGTCGTCAGCATCGACACGATGCGCGCGGACGTCGCGCGCGCGGCCGTCGAGGCCGGCGCCGCCGTGGTCAACGACGTGAGCGGCGGCCTGGCCGAGCCGGCGATCCTGGCGACGGTCGCCGAGCTCGGCGTGCCCTTCGTCGCGATGCACTGGCGCGGCTACGGCGACCGGATGGACCAGCTCGCGGTCTACGACGACGTCGTCGGCGACGTCGTCGCCGAGCTGTCGGAGCGCGCCGCGACGCGATCGCCGCGGGCATCGACCCGCGCTCCCTCGTCCTCGACCCGGGGCTCGGGTTCGCGAAGGAGGCCGAGCACAACTGGGCGCTGCTGCACGCCCTCGACCGCCTGCTCGACCTCGGTCACCCGGTGCTGGTCGGCGCCTCGCGCAAGCGGTTCCTCGGCACCCTGCTGGCCCGTCACGGCGAGCCGCGTCCGATGCCGGGGCGCGACCGGGCCACCGATGCCGTGACCGCGCTCGCCGCCGCCGCCGGTGCCTGGTGCGTCCGGGTGCACGACGTGCGCGGCAGCCGCGACGCGGTCGAGGTGGCGGCGGCATGGCAGCGTGGGTGAAGGTGTCGTCGTGACGTCCTCCTGGAACGGGCTCGACCGGATCGCGGTCACCGGCATCACCGCGTTCGGCTACCACGGGGTGCTCGACACCGAGAAGCGCGACGGGCAGACCTTCGTCGTCGACGTCGCCCTCGGCGTCGACACCCGCGACGCCGCCGCCACCGACGACCTGGCCCGCACGGTCGACTACTCCGCCGTCGCCGCGCAGGTCGTCGCGCTGGTCGAGGGCGAGCCGGCCGACCTCATCGAGACGCTCGCCCAGCGCATCGCCGACGCCGCGCTGGCGTTCCCGCGCGTGGCGGTCGTCGAGGTGACCGTGCACAAGCCGGAAGCGCCGGTCGGCGTGCCGTTCGACGACGTCATCGTGACGATCGTGCGACGCCGGTGACGCGTGTCGCCTTCGGGCTCGGCGCCAACCTCGGCGACCGGGTCGCCGCGCTGCAGGGCGCCGTCGACCTGCTGGCCCCGCATCTCGATCACGCCGCGGTGTCCTCGGTCTACGAGACCGCGCCGGTCGGCGGTCCCGAGCAGCCGGACTACGCCAACGCCGTGCTCGTCGGCGAGTCCGACGCCGCGCCGCGCGAGCTGCTCGCCCTCGCGCACGAGGCCGAGGACGCCTGGCACCGCACCCGCGAGGTGCGCTGGGGCCCGCGCACCCTCGACGTCGACCTGCTCGTCGTCGGCGACCTCACTGCGACGACCCCGCGCTCACGCTGCCCGCACCCGCGCGCGGACGAGCGCGCGTTCGTGCTCGTGCCGTGGGCCGAGGCCGACCCCGCCGCGACCCTTCCGGACGGACGCCGGGTCGGCCGACCTCGCCGGTTCCGCGCTCGAGCGCGACGGCGACGGACTCCGTGCGCCGTCGCGACGACGTGCGCCTGACGTCGGTGCGCCGATGACCCCGACCCGCCCGCGCCCTGCTCGTGGTCGCCGCGGTCGCCGGCCGCGGTCGGCTGGGCCGTGACCCGCCTCGTCGACGCCTACGCCGGACCGCACCCTCCCCGTGCCCTGGACCGCCCCGCTCGTGATGGCTCGTGCTCGCGATCGCGCTCGCTGCTGTGGGCCCGCGGCACGCGCGCCCGGCTCGCAGCGGCGCGCCGGGCACGAAGCCGATGGACCCGATCGTCGCCGCGCGCACCGCGGCGCTCGCGATGGCGGGGTCGCGCACCGGCGCCGTCGTCGGCGGGCTTCTACCCCGGCGTCGCCGTCGGCCTCGTCCGGGTCGTGGGGCGTCGCCTACGTCCGCGAGCAGGTGGTCGCTCTCGCTGGTCACGGTCGTGTGCTCGCCTGGCGGTCGTCGCGCGCGGCGCTGTGGCTCGAGCGGGTGTGCCGGGTGCCACCGTCGTCGTCGGACGACGAGACGCCCTAGGGTCGGGGCCATGAGCGAGGACATCGTGCTCGAGGACCTGCCCTACGACGAGCTGCGCGACCGCGCCTTCGCGGTCGCGGAGGAGCGCCGCGACGTCGGGCTTCTTCCTCGACCTGTTCAACCACACGCCGGCGATGCACGACGCGTCGCGACGAGGGCGGGTCGCTCGGCGACATCAGCGGCAGCCTCGTCGAGACCGTGCGCGCCGCGCGGCAGGCGTTCGGCAGGAGTCCGTCGGCGACGCTCGAGCCGCTGTTCCGCGCCCGCTTCGCCACCTACATCCGCGAGCAAGACGGCCTGACCGTCACGCGTCCGCCTGGCCCGCGGGTTCCGCTCAGCGCAGGAACCGCGCCGCCGCGCGGAGGCCGCCCAGCGGTGACGCGGCGAGCCACACCGAGCCGCCGCCCGCGTGCGCGAGCGAGGCCACGACGGCGAGCCCGAGCCCGCTGCCGGCGCCGTCCTGCGTGCCGCGCCAGAACCGGTCGAACGCGTGCTCGCGGTGCTCGGTCGGGAGGCCCGGACCCTTGTCGTCGACGGTGATGCACCACGCCGCCGCGGCTCGGTGCGGACGGTCACCAGGATCCGTGCCGCCCTCCGGCACGACCTCGAGCGCGTTGTCGACGTAGTTGTCGATGATCTGCTCGGTCGCGCTCGGACGGCGTGCGCCACGGCCATCGCCAGGGGCGTCGAGCTCGATGCGTGATCGCCGCGCTCGCCGGCGAGGGCCTGCCACGCCTCGACCCGGTCCTCGGCGACCGACCGGAGGTCGACCGGCATGGTCTCGTGGTCGCGGCCGTCGGCGCGGGCGAGGACGAGCAGTCCGTCGATGAGGCGTTGCAGCCGGTCGATCTCGTCGCGCGCCGCGTCGACCTGGTCGACGGCGGGATCGTCCTCGGGCATGAGGTCGGCCGCGCGGTCGAGGCGCAGCCGCAGCGCGGTGAGCGGTGTGCGCAGCTGGTGCGAGGCGTCGCCGGCGAAGCCGCGCTGCGACTCGACGACGGCCTGGACGCGGTCGGCCATCGTGTTGAACGACTCGGCCAGCTCCTCGATCTCCCCGCCGCCGCTCGACGTCGGCGCGCGCGCTCAGGTCGCCCTCGGCGATGCGCTCGGCCGCGTCGCGCAGCCGTCGGATCCGCGCGGGTGACGGTCGAGGACACGAGCACGGCGATGACCGCCGCGGCGCAGCAGCGTGATGAGCGCGGCGACGAGCAGGCCGCGCACGCGCTCGTCGACCGTCGCGTCGACCTCGCTCGAGCGGGTAGGTGAGGCGCACGGCGCCGAGCGTCCGTTGCGCCGGCGCGCACCGGGACGGCGACGTAGACGCAGCGGCTCGCCGAGCGTCTACGGAGTCGCGCTCGCCGGACGGCGCCCTGCCCGCCGAGCGCCTGCTGTGATCTCGGGCACGGTCGGAAGATGTCGCCGATGTCGTCCTGCGGACGCGGCGACCACGATCGCCGTCGCGTGTCGACCACGACGACCGCGGTGCCGCTGTCGACGGCGTAGGCCTTGACGGCGGCGTCGAGCGCCATCTGGGCGGCGGCTGCTGGTCGGCGTGGCGAAGTCGCCCTCGAGCACCTCGACCGAGGCACCGGCGAGGGTGAAGGCGTCGCGCTCGAGCGCGGTGACGAGGCGGTCGCGCTCGACGGTGCGCAGGTAGCTGGCGAGCGGGATCGTCTGGACGAGCAGGACGAGCGCGGTGAAGCCGACGAGGACCGCGGCGAGCCGCCACCTCATGCTCGGCTCACGGGGAGCCGAGCCGGAAGCCGACGCCGCGCACCGCCTCGATCCACGCCGGGTCGCCGAGCTTCTTGCGGATCGCGGCGACGTGGGCGTCGACGGTCTTCGTCGCGCCGTACCAGTGGCCCTCCCACACGTGCTCGAGGATCTCGGTGCGACGGCGGACGGCGCCGGGGTCCTCCGCGAGGTAGGCCAGCACGTCGAACTCCTTGGCGGTGAGCGCGACCTCCTCGCCGTCGATGATGCACCCGCTGGGTGCGCCGGTCGATGCTGAGCCGCCCGATCTCCTGGACGGCCGAGCGCGGGCGCGAGCCGGGGTCGGTCTGCACGCGCCGCAGCACCGCCCGGATCCGGGCGGCGAGCTCGCGCATGCCGTACGGCTTGACCAGGTAGTCGTCGGCGCCGAGCTCGAGGGCGATGACGCGGTCGGTCTCGTCGCCGCGGGCGCTCACCACGATGATCGGGACGTCGGACTCGGCCCGGATCCGCCGGCAGACCTCCTGGCCGTCCATGTCCGGGCAGGCCGAGGTCGAGCAGCACGACCTCGGGGCGGGATGCGACGGACGCCGACCGCCTCGAGCGCCGCGGCGCCCGTGACGACGTGGTCGACCTCGAAGCCGAGGGCCGTCAGTCCGTCGAAGGACGAGGCCGCCACCGCGGCGTCGTCCTCGACCAGCAGGATGCGCACGCCCCCATTGTGCGGGTAGCGGGGTGCTGTTCGTGCTCGCACGGCCGTGGCGGGCCGAACCTCCGGGCGCATCTGCGACGGTTCTTGGATGTAGTGATTCTGCGTCCGATGCCGACAATCCCTTACGGTAGGCCGCGTGGAGGGACAGTTGATGGGTCGAGCGGGTGTGATCACTGCGCTGTCGATCGCGGGCGTGCTCCTCGCCGCAGGCTCCGCGGCGGCGCTCAATGCTGCCGTCCTGAGCTCGGCCAGCACCTCGTCGGCCGGATCGGTCGTGGCCCTCGAGGCCACCGCCGCGGACGACGCTCCGGAGCCGGTCGCGCCCACCGCCCCCGCGACGTCCACGACCCCCGCGCCGCGCGCCAGCGCCTCCCCGTCCGCGACGCCGAAGCCCGCCTCGGTCGCGTCGACCCCGGCGCCGGCGGCTCCCAGCGCGCGGCCGTCCTCGAACCGGACGACGCTGCGCACCACGGGCCAGACCACCGCGCCCCGCGTCGCCCGTACGGCCAGCCCCACCCGCTCGGCGAGCCCGTCGTCGACCTCCGGGCGCAACCGCGGGTCCGACAGCGACAAGCGCCGGACCAGTCGCCCACGCCCACGCCGAGCCCGTCGAGCTGGTGGGGCGGCGGCTCGCACGACAGCAGCTCCGACCGCGACGACTGATCTGACACGAGTGTCGGGCGTGCGGCGGTGCCGGGGTCCGAAGCCCTTGGCGCCGTAGGCTGTGCGCATGTCCCGCTCCTCCTCCTCGCGGCACGCGCGTCCCTCCGGGCGCGGAGCGCTCGAGGCGGCCTACGCCGAGCTGCGGGCCGAGGTGTCGGCGCTCCGCTCCGACCGCTACGTCGACCATCTCGAGGTCATCCGGCTCTCGACCCTGGTCGAGGGGCTGACCGCGACCCTTGCGCACCTCACGCGCGAGCTCGTCGAGGTGCGCCGCGCGCTGGCGGAGGCCCGGAGCCGTCCCCGCCCAGTCCGACCCGGTCATCGAGGCGCTCGTGGCCCAGGCCGCCGACCTCCGGGCCGCCTCCGTCGCGCAGTACGAGCACATGGCCGCCCTGACCGCTCAGATCAGCGAGCTCACCGCCGAGGTCGCCCGTCGGCCCCTGCCGGCCGCCGAGCCGTGGCCGACCTTCGCGACCGACCACGTCGTGGAGCCGTGGCCGTCGCCCGCGCCGCAGCCGGTCGTCGAGCCCGTCGTCGGACGTGGTCGACCCTCGCGCCGGAGCCGGTCACCGAGCAGGTCGTCGCGGTGCCCGAGCCGGTCGCCGAGCACGGTCGTCGCGGTGCCCGAGCCGGTCGCCGAGCAGGTCGTCGCGGTGCCCGAGCCGGTCACCGAGCAGGTCGTCGCGGTGCCCGAGCCGGTGGCCGTTGCCGAGCCGGTCGACGTCCCGCCCGCGGCGTGGCCGCCGCCGGTCGTTCCCGAGCCCGCCGTCGTGTCGGCGCCCATGCCCTCCTACGAGCCCGCGCCCCTGCCCGAGGCGCCAGCCGCAGCGGAGCGCTTCGCAGTGCCCGGGCCGGTGACTGCTCCCGCACCCGTCGACCTTCCGGCCGCGGCTGTGTCGTGGCCCCCGCCGGTCCTTCCCGTGCCGGCAGCGGTGCCTCAGGCGCCGGACGAGCCAGCACCTGCCGCGGCTCCGGCGGCGAGCGCTGCACCCTACGCAGCGGTCGCCCCGGCCGTGGAGCAGACCTCGGCAGCTGTCGTCGTGGCCCCCATCTCGGACGGGCTGCCGGTGGCGGGCGCGCACGCCGCCGCGCCGGCGCCGCGGTTCGAGCCCGCACCGCTGTTGACGCCGCCCACCGCACCCCCTCCGACTCGTCCGACGAGCTCCCTGCTCGGCAGCCTCGCGGCGCGCCCGCCCGTGCCCGCGCTGGCACCCGTCCAGCCCGCCACCCCCTACCCCGCGGCGCCCGCCCCGGCGCCGGCCGACGAGGCCGAACCGGTCGCCGAGGACGAGACTGTCTCGCTCTTCCGCGCGATGCCGCACGCCTCCAGCAGCTGACCGCCCCGCCTCAGGACTCGACGTCGGCGACGTCCTCGGCGGCGACGAGCATCGCGTCGCCCGCAGCCGGGGCCAGCGGCGGGACCTCGGCGCGCGACGCCTGACGAAGCGCCGAGGCGGTGTCGTGGACGGCGTCGTCGATCGACTCGTGCACGTCGGCGAGGCCGGCGGCACGCAGCGCGTCGCGGGTGAGCCCGACGTCGGCGACGATCGCGAACGGCGAACGCGCGATCCGCGCTGCCGAGTCGATCGCGCCCAGCCCGGCCAGCGCGTCCGGGATCGACCTCGTGGTGCCGGAGGTCGAGGACGATCGGGGTGCCCGCGGCGAGCAGCGGCGCGACGTGTGCGCGCAGCCCGTCGGTCATGGTACCGTCGAGGTCCCGGGTGAGCCGGACGACGTGCCACCCGGACACCGTGAGCGAGGTGAATCCTGCGTCGCTGTCGTCCCCAGCCATCGTCGCCTCCTCGGGCACCGGCACTGATCCTGTCGGGCCGGACCAGGCTAGCGGCGCCACCAGCCGGTCGTCGGGTCACTTGTCGACGTCGCCGACGACGAAGAACAACGAGCGCGAGCGACCGCGACGACGTCGGCGAGATCGGCACCGGCCAGCACCTCGCCGAGCGCGGCGACGTTGTTGAACGACGGCGCTGCGCAGCTTGAGCCGCCACGGCGTCTTCTCGCCGCGCGACACGAGCAGGTAGCCGGAGAGCCCGAGCGGGTTCTCCGTCCAGCAGTAGGTGTGACCCTCGGGTGCGCGCAGCACCTTCGGCAGCTTGAGGTTCACCGGTCCCGGCCCGATCTCCTCGAGCCGGTCGGCGCAGGCCGTCACCAGGTCGAGCGACACGTGCACCTGCTCGTGCAGCACCTCGAGCCGGGCGAGCGCGTCGCCCTCGGTCGCGGGTCACCACGCGCAGCACGCCGGTTCGCGGAGCTCGGCGTAGGCGAGGTAGGGCTCGTCGCGCCGCAGGTCGAGGTCGAGACCGCTACGCGCGGGCGACCGGACCGGACACGCCGTACGCGCGAGCCGTGTCGCGGGTGAGGACGCCGACCCCGCGCGTGCGGGCCCGGAACGCCGGCGTCGTCGCGGACGAGCCGGGTGAGCGGCTCGAGCCCGACGCCGCACGCGTGGCGACGGCGCGGCGGACGCGGTCCAGCCAGCCCTCGGGGAGCGTCCTCGCTTGAGCCCGCCGACGCTGGTTGGCCATGAAGTGCATCCGACCGCCGGAGGCCTCCTCGAGCACCCGCTGCACGGCCTCCCGCTCGTCGAACGCGTAGTACGCGGGCGACGGTGCCGCCGTGCTCCGACGGGTAGGCGCCGAGGAACGCGAGGTGGTTGCAGCACCCGGCCCAGCTCCGCGAGCAGCGTGCGCGTCCACGTCGCCCGCTCGGGCACGTCCATGCCGAGCATCCGCTCCACCGCGAGCACGATGCCGAGCTCGTTGCTGAACGCCGACAGCCAGTCGTGGCGGTTCGCCAGCACGACGGCCTGCCGGTAGTCGCGCACCTCGAAGAGCTTCTCCGCGCCGCGGTGCAGCGAACCCGACCTCGGGCTCGGCCGACACGATCCGCGTGCCGTCGAGGACGAGGTGGAGCCGCAGCAGCCCGTGGGCCGACGGGTGGTGCGGCCCGAGGTCGAGCGGGAGGTCCGGGGTGCCGTCCGGGCCGACCAGGCTGCCGGCGAGGGCGCCGATGCCGAACGTCAGCTCGCGCGCACCCGTCATGGGCGCATCGTCCCAGACCGCGCGACTACTGTCGGACGCGTGGACCAGCCAGCGACCGACATCGACGCCACCTTCGCACCGCCCGGCGAGGCCTGGATGACGGTGTCGCCCGTCCTGGCGACGTCCTACCGCATCTCGTTGGCGTTCTGGACCTTCGTGCTGGTCGTGGGCTTCGCCCTGCTGCTGCTCGTGCCCGAGCTGCCGCGATGGATCGTCGTCGCCCTCGAGGTCGCCACACTCGTCGGGGCGGTCTGGACCTGGTGGGTCATCGGGCGTCGGGTGCGGTCGTGGGGCTACGCCGAGCGCGCCGACGACCTGCTCGTCACGAGCGGGATCCTGTTCCGCCGCCTCGTGATCGTGCCGTACGGCCGGATGCAGCTCGTCGACGTCACGGCGGGTCCGATCCACCGCCTGCTCAGCATCACCACGGTGCAGCTGCACACGGCCGCGGCCACGACCGACGCCTCGATCCCCGGGCTCCGCCCCGCCGTCGCCGCCGACCTGCGCGACCGCCTGGCGCGACGCGGCGAGCAGCGGTCGGCCGGCCTGTGAGCGGTCAGCACGACGACCCGCTCGCGTTCGAGATCGTCCGGCCGGGCCGGTCGGCGCCCGACCCGACCGGCCGCCGCCGGGTGCACCCGCTCGACTCCGGTGATCCAGGGCGTGCGCTGGTGGCCGGCGGCGCTCGATCGCCGCCGTCACGCTGCCGCAGCAGCTCGACCTCACGGTCGGCTACGGCGCGATCCTGTGGGCGCTGCTGGCGCTCGTCGGCCGTCTCGATCGCGGCCGTCGGGTTCAACTACCTGGGCTGGCAGCGGCTCTCGTTCTGGTTCGACGACGACGGCGACCTCCGCGTCGACTCCGGCGTCCTGTCGCGCAACGAACGGCGGCTGCAGCTCTCGCGGCTCCAGTCCGTCGACGTCCTGCAGCCCCTGCTCGCGCGCCTCGCCGGTCTCGCGGAGGTGCGCGTCGAGGTCGCCGGCGCGGGCGACTCGAAGGTCGTCGCTGCAGTTCCTCACCCTGCGCGAGGCCAACGAGCTGCGCAACGAGGTGCATCGCGCGCTCGGCCGGGGTCCGCCACGACGCCGAGGAGGCGCCCGAGCAGGTCCTGGTGGTGGTGCCCGCCCGGCGACCTCGTCACGTCGCTGCTGCTGCGCGCGGAGACGTTCGCGCTCGTGCTGCTGACCGGCGTCCTCGTCACCGTCACGCTGCTCACCGCGGGCCCGGCCGGCCTCGTCTTCCTCCTGGTCGGTGGCGTCCCGCTCTTCAAGGTGTTCGCCCAGTTCTCCCGCTACTACGACTTCACCGTCGCCGAGTCGCCCGACGGGCTGCGGCTGCGCCACGGGCTGCTGCAGAAGACCCGGCAGACCGTGCCGCCCGGACGCGTGCAGGCGGTCGGGTTCGTGCAGCCGTTCCTGTGGCGGCAAGTCGCGGCTGGGTGCGGGTGCGCCTCAACATCGCCGGCGCCTCGTCGGGCACGCAGGGCTCGGGCGACCGAGAGCTACACCGAGAACGTCCTGCTCCCGGTGGCGCCGTGGCCGGTCGCGCTCGCGATCGTGGCGCGGGTGCTGCCCGGCGTCGACGTCCTCGGCGATCCCGCTCGATCCCGGCGCCGGAGCGCTCGCGGCGACGCGCGTGGATCCAGTGGCGCCAGCTCGCCGTCGGGTCGGACGACCAGGTGTTCATCACGCGCGGCGGGCGCATCACCGAGCGGTGGGACGTCGTGCCGCACGCGCGCACCCAGTCGGTCCGGGTGACGCAGGGGCCGTGGCAGCGCAGCGCTGGGGCTCGCGTCGATGCACGTCGACTCCACCCCGGGTGCGGTCCGGATCACGGCGCACCACCGCGACGCCGCCGAGGCACGGGTGATCGCGCAGGCGCAGGCCGACCGCGCGTCGCTGGCGCGCGCGTCGGACCAGACGCTGAGATGGGTTGCGCGCCAACATGTCTCGGGCGCCGACGAGCCGGTCGGGAACGCGCCGCCGGCTCCTGACGCGGACCCCACCGAGCCACCGCGGCCGGCGCCGGGGTCAGAGATCGCGCCGGATCCAGTGGAACCGGCCGAGCCCCGCGCGATCGAGTAGCTCGGCCGCCGCGGCCGCTGCGTCGAGCGCGTCGGCGTACGCCGCAGGGTCGCTGCGCGCGAGGGAGTGGTCGGGGAGGCGGCCGGTCACGCCGAGCGCCTGGAGCGCCTCGCGCTGGCGCGTGGTCGTCGAGCCGGTCGCGATCGCGACGGAGTCGACCGCGACGTGCGCGGTGAGGTTGGACCGCCCGTCCGGGACCGCGGCGACGAGGGCGCCGTCGCGGAACGCTGCGAGGGTGCCGTGGCGTGGCCGCCCGGCACCGGCGAGCGTGTGCCCGTAGTCGATCGCGAGCGCGGTGCCCGCCTCGACCCGGGCGACGACGGCGAGCCAGAGCCGGTCTCGCGGTGCGCCGACCTCGATGCGCTGACCGACCTCGGCGTCCGGCCACCACCTCGTGACCCACGCGCGAGCCGCACCGGCGTGACAGCCCGAGCGCGTGCCACGCGTTCCCGTCGTCGATCCGTGGGCCGGCCGACTCCGTGCCGGACGGGTCGACGAGCACGAGGCGCGGGGTGCCGCGCGAGTCGACCTCGACGACGTCGAGGGGGACGTCGTCGAGCAGCTCCTGCGCGACGACGAGCCCGCGGATGCCCCGCGGTACGTCGTCGGGCGCGCGTCCCTCGACCCACCCGATCCGGCGGTCGAGCTCCGCCGGTCGCGGACGGACGTCGACGGCACACCGCCCGGGTCCGGGAGGCGACCTCGGGCGGGAGCGTCCGAGCACGCCCGCCACCAGCTCGCCGCGACCGGCACCCACGTCGACGAGGTCGAGGCGCTCCGGCCGACCGAGACGGCGGTCGACGTCGAGCAGCAGCGCGGCGATCGCGCGCGTGGAACACCGCGCCGACGTGGACGGAGGTGCGGAAGTGGCCGCCCGGGCCGTCCTGCGCGCCGGGTCCGCTGACGTAGAAGCCGTCGGACCCGTAGGCGGCGCGCGCCCACGCCGCCGACCACGGCTGGGGTGCGGCGGGTCCGACGGGTGCAGTGGGCACCCGGGCACGGTAGCGGCGTCGTTAGGCTGGCCGCGCACGTCCGGTACCTCGCCCGAGAGGACCGGAACGAACGGAGGGTCGCGAGTGTCCGAGCACGCACCTCTCGACGCACCCCTCGATGCGCCGCCGCGGCTGCGCGTCGGCGTCGTCGGCACCGGTCGTGCGGGTGCCGTCCTCGGTGCCGCGCTCGCGCGTGCGGGCCACGTCGTGGTCGCCGCGTACGCCGTCAGCGAGATGTCGCGGCTGCGCGCCGAGGCGCTGCTGCCCGGCGTCCCGCTGCTCCCCGTGGCCGACGTGATCGCCGACGTCGACCTCGCGCTCCTCACCGTCCCGGACGACGTGCTGCCGGGGCTCGTGCAGGGCCTCGCGGACACGGGTGCGATCCGGGCCGGCCAGTTCCTCGCCCACGCGAGTGGTCGCTTCGGCTACGCCGTGCTCGACCCGGCGACCCGGCTCGGCGCGCTGCCGCTCGCACTGCACCCGGTGATGACGTTCACCGGCACGAGCATCGACCTCGCCCGGCTCACCGGCGCGCCCTTCGGCGTCACCGCGCCGGAGCAGCTGCGACCGGTCGCCGAGGCGCTCGTCGTCGAGATGGGCGGCGACCCGGTCTGGGTCGAGCGAGGGCAACCGGGTGCTCTACCACGCGGCCCTCGCGCACGGCGCGAACCACCTCGTCACCCTGGTCTCCCAGACCCTGGAGCTGCTGCGCGCGGCCGGTGTCGACGAGCCGGCGCGGCTCGTGGCGCCGCTGCTCTCGGCCGCGCTCGACAACGCGCTGCGCTACGGCGACTCCGCGCTGACCGGACCTGTCGCGCGAGGCGACGCCGGCACGGTCGCCGCGCACCTGCACGAGCTCGCCCAGGTGTCGCCCGAGGCGCGCGCCACCTACGTCGCCCTGGCCCGCGTCACGGCCGACCGGGCGCTCGCCGCGGGGCTGCGTGCGGCCCGCCGCCGCAGAGGCCCTGCTCGACGTCCTGGCCGCGCCCCGAGGAGGAACGTCGATGAGTGCAGTGACGCGGGTCGTCGCGTCGAGGTCGAGCCTGCGGTCGGCGTACGCCGAGCTCGCACCCGGGACCCGGCGCGTGCTCGTGCCGACCATGGGTGCGCTGCACGACGGGCACGCGCAGCTCGTGCGCGAGGCGCGTGCCCGCGCCGGCGCGGGCGGTCACGTGACCGTGACGCATCTTCGTGAACCCGACGCAGTTCGCGGCCGGCGAGGACCTCGAGCGCTACCCGCGATCGCTCGAGGACGACGTCGAGCTGTGCGCCCGCGAGGGCGCCGACCTCGTGTTCGCCCCGTCGGTCGACGTCGTCTACCGCGACGCGATCCGCTCGGTCACGATCGACCCGGGTGCGCTGGGCACGCTGCTCGAGGGGGCGATCCGGCCGGGGCACTTCCGCGGCGTGCTCACCGTGGTGGACAAGCTCGTGCGGCTCACCGGCGCCGACGTCGCGGTGTTCGGCGAGAAGGACTACCAGCAGCTCGTGCTCGTCCGCCGGATGGCGCGCGACCTCGACCTCGGCGGTCGAGATCGTGGGTGTCCCGACCGTCCGCGCGGCCGACGGGCTGGCGCTCTCGAGCCGCAACGTCTACCTCTCCGACACCGAGCGCCGGCTCGCCCTCGCGGTGCCGCAGGCCCTCGACCTCGGCGTGGGCGTCGCCCGCGACGGCGGCACGGCCCGCGACGTCGTCTCGACAGTGCAGTCCCGTCTCGACGACCATCACGACGTGATCACCGACTACGCCGTCGTCACCGACCCGGATCTCGGCGCACCGCCGCCGGCCGGCGAGGCTCGCCTGCTCGTCGCGGCCCGGGTCGGGCCGGTGCGCCTGCTCGACAACGCACGCCTGGTGCTCGGAGGCGGAGCATGACCATCACGCCTGCCCCGCCGCCTGGCGGCGGCTGCTCCCGGCTGGACGCGCGAGGTCGACGTCGTCGTGGTCGGCTCCGGGGTCGCCGGCCTCACCACGGCGCTGCACGCGCGTGCCGCCGGCTACCGCGTCCTGCTCGTGACGAAGGCCAGGGTCGACGAGGGCTCGACCCGCTGGGCCCAGGGCGGCATCGCGGCGGCGCTGTCCGACGACGACTCGCCGGCGGACCACGAGCGCGACACGCTCGTCGCGGGGGCCGGGCTGTGCGACCCGGAGGCGGTGCGCGCCCTGGTGACCGAGGGCCCCGACGCCGTGCGCCGCCTCATCGCGCTCGGCGCGCGCTTCGACACCGACGAGTCCGGCGACATCGCGCTCACCCGGGAGGGCGGCCACCTGCGCGACCGCATCGCGCACGCCGGCGGGGACGCCACCGGCGCCGAGATCTCGCGCGCGCTCGTCGCCGCCGTGGCGGGTCGGGCCGGCATCGAGCTCGTGGAGAACGCGCTCGCGCTCGACCTCCTCCGCGACGGGACCGGGGCCGCGCAGGGGCTCACGCTGCACGTGATGGGCGAGGGTCAGCACGACGGCGTGGGCGCCGTCCTCGCGCCGGCGGTCGTCCTGGCGACGGGCGGGCTCGGGCAGGTCTTCAGCCTCTCGACGAACCCGTCGGTCGCCACCGGCGACGGCGTCGCGCTCGCGCTGCGCGCCGGTGCGGCGGTCGCCGACCTCGAGTTCGTGCAGTTCCACCCGACCGTGCTCTGGATGGGCGCGGACGCCACCGGGCAGCAGCCGCTCGTGAGCGAGGCCGTGCGCGGTGAGGGCGCGGTCCTGCGCGACGACGCCGGCGAGCGCTTCATGCTCGGCCAGCACCCGCTCGCCGACCTCGCCCCGCGCGACGTGGTGGCCAAGGCGATCAAGCGCCGCATGCGCGACACCGGTGCGAAGCACGTCTGGCTCGACGCGCGCGAGTTCGGCGCCGAGATGTGGGAGCGACGGTTCCCCACCATCCTCACGTCCCTGCGCGCCATCGGCGTCGACCCGTCGCACGACCTGATCCCGGTGGCGCCGGCGCAGCACTTCGCGTCCGGCGGCGTGCGCACCGACCCGCACGGCCGATCCACGATCCGCGGGCTGTACGCCGTCGGCGAGTGCGCGTGCACCGGCGTCCACGGCGCGAACCGCCTCGCCTCGAACTCCCTGCTCGAGGGGCTCGTCTTCGCCTCGCGCATCGGCGACGTGCTGGCGCACGGACTGCCGCCGCGACGCGAGCCCGTGGCCCCGAGCGGCGAGGGCGTGGTGCTCGCGGCGTCGGCCCGTCGCTCGCTCCAGGCCGCGATGACCGAGGGCGTCGGCGTGCTGCGCTCGCGCGACTCGATGGCGACCACGCTCGGCGTCCTCGACGCGATGGGCGACACCCACTCCCGCGAGCCGCACACGGCAGCGTGGGAGACCACCAACCTGCACGCCGTCGCGACCGTGCTCGCCGCCAACGCCAAGATGCGCAAGGAGACGCGGGGCTCGCACTGGCGCGAGGACTTCCCCGACACCGACGACGCGAGCTGGCACGTGCGGCTCGTCTCGGTCCTCGACGACGACGGCGTCCTCGTCACCACGCGCGAGCCGGTCCCGTCCGCGCTGCCCACCGAGACCGAGGAGCTCGTATGACGCTGAGCCCCGCGACCGCCGCCGCGCTCGACGCGACCGGGCTCGACCCGGCGTACGTCGAGGCGCTGATCCGGGCCACGGTCGCCGAGGACCTGGCCGGCGGGGTCGACGTGACGTCGGCCGCCACCGTGCCCGCGGAGCAGCGCTCGGTGCTCGACCTCGTCACGCGCGGCGACGGCGTCGTCGCCGGGATCCCGGTGGCCGCCGCGGTGTTCGACGCCGTGTCCGACGGCGACGCCGTCGTCGTCATCGGCCGCGACGACGGGGCCCGCGTGACGGCAGGCGACGTCCTGCTCACCGCGACCGGGCGCACGCGCGACCTGCTCACCGCCGAGCGCACGGCCCTCAACCTGCTCTGCCACCTGTCCGGGGTCGCGACCGCGACGGCGCACTGGGCCGACGCTCTCGCCGGGACCGGCGCGAAGGTTCGCGACACCCGCAAGACGACGCCCGGCCTGCGCGTGCTCGAGAAGTACGCCGTGCGCTGCGGCGGTGGCGTGAACCACCGGATGTCGCTCTCCGACGCGGCTCTGGTCAAGGACAACCACGTGGTGGCCGCGGGAGGCGTCGCGGCCGCGTTCGACGCCGTGCGCGCGATGTGGCCGGGGCTCGCCGTCGAGGTGGAGGTCGACTCGCTCGGTCAGCTCACCGACGTGCTCGACGCGGGCGCCGACCTCGTCCTGCTCGACAACTTCACGCCGGACCAGATGCGTCTCGCGGTGGGGATCGCGCAGGAGCACGCTGCGCACAGCGGCCACCCGCGCGCCGTGCTCGAGGCCTCGGGCGGCCTCACCCTCCCCGACGCCGCAGCGGTGGGCGCCACCGGCGTCGACTACGTCGCCGTCGGCGCACTCACCCACTCCGCCCCCGTCCTCGACATCGGTGCCGACCTCCGCCCCCTCGAACCCCGGTGACTGTGCCCCAGTCGGCCGCAGAGACCTCTCAGCCTCCCCCTTGGAGACCCGCATGCTGCTCGCGATCGACGTCGGCAACACGAACACCGTGCTCGGGCTCTTCGACGGGATCGAGCTCGCGCGGTCCTACCGCGTCAAGACCGACGCGCACTCCACCGCCGACGAGATGCGCCTGACGTTCCGCGGGCTCCTCCGCGACGACCCGGACATCACCGGCGTCTCGCTGTGCTCCACCGTCCCGGCGGTCCTCCGCGAGCTGCGCAGCATGCTCGACCGCTACTACGGCCACGTGCCGCACGTGATCATCGAACCGGGGGCGCGCACCGGGGTGCCGGTGCTCATGGACAACCCGAAGGAGGTGGGTGCCGACCGCATCGCGAACACGCTGGCGGCGCACACCTTCTACGGCGGCCCGTGCATCGTGGTCGACTTCGGCACCTCGACCAACTTCGACGTGGTCTCGGCGAAGGGCGAGTTCCTCGGCGGAGCGCTCGCCCCCGGCGTCGAGATCTCGCTCGACGCACTGGCCCAGCGGGCCGCGCAGCTGCGCAAGGTCGAGTTCGTGGCACCGCGCACGGTGATCGCCAAGAACACGGTGGAGGCGCTGCAGTCCGGTGCGCTCTACGGGTTCGCCGGACAGGTCGACGGCATCGTCACCCGCATGGTCGCCGAGCTCGGGGGCAGTGTCACGGCGGTCATCGCGACGGGTGGCCTGGCGCCGGTCGTCATCGCGGAGTCGTCCACGGTCACCGTGCACCGCCCCGACCTCACGCTGCAGGGCCTGCGCCTCGTGTACGAGAAGAACGTCTGAACGCCGCGCGGCGGTGGCTCAACGCGGGCAGCGGTAGCGCGCGGACCCGCTTCGCGTCACGAGCGGCTCTGTCGAGCCGCACGGCTC
This sequence comes from uncultured Actinomycetes bacterium, assembly GCA_963738455.1. Classification (GTDB taxonomy): domain Bacteria; phylum Actinomycetota; class Actinomycetes; order S36-B12; family CAIYMF01; genus Longivirga. The sequence continues at coordinate 16,906 of CAVTWM010000008.1, read as the reverse complement.
GATAGGTCGCGGTGACGTACGGCAGCTCGAAGCGCGGCCGGTCGCGCAGGTCCGGGTGCGTGGCGACGAGCTCGCGCACAGCGGCGTACACCTCGTCGGCGTCGTCGCGGAGCCGGACGTAGGAGAACGTCGAGATCAGCCCGACGAGCGAGTCCGCGTCGTGCTCGACCGAGTGGGGGAACTCGGCGCGCTCGACGGGCGAGAACAAGGTGCCGAACCGCGGGTGCTCGGCCGGGTCGGACGCGTTCCCGCGCATGGTGTCCTCGCCGTCGATGAGGTCCGACAGCTCCTGCATCCACGGAACCGTGTCGTCGCGCAGGTTCCAGATCAGCCCCACGACACCGCCCGGGCGGAGCACCCGGGCGAACTCGCGCTCGGCGGCCGCGTGGTCGAACCAGTGCCACGCCTGGCCCACGGTGACGGCGTCGACGCAGCGATCGGGAATCGGGAGCGACTCCGCGTAGCACTGGTGCCGGACGACGTCGGGCAGCGCGAGTCCGAGCTCACCGAGCATCGCGGCGTCGGGCTCGAACGCGGTGACCGTGAGCCCCGCCGCGACGAGCGCACGAGTGAGCGCGCCGGTGCCGGCGCCGACGTCGGCGACCTCGCGCACCGGTGGCGATGCGACCTCGAGCACCCACGACACGGCCTCGCGGGGGTAGCCGGGTCGGAAGGTCGCGTAGCGCCGGACGCCGCACCGAAGGACAGCCTGCGCGCATCGAACCCCGGCCCGGTCACGGGGCGACGTTATCCCCGAGGGGCGGGCTCGGCGGCACCGATAACCTTGCGCGCATGACCGACGAGCCGCTCACGCCCACGGATCCCGAGGACGACCTCCCCGAGCAGATCCGGGTCCGTCGGGAGAAGCGCCAGCGGTTGCTCGACTCCGGCCAAGAGCCCTACCCGGTCCGGGTGCCGATCACGACGACCATCGCGGCACTTCGCTCGGCCCACCCCGACCTCGAGCCCGACACCGCCACCGGCGAGCGCGCCGCGATCGCCGGCCGCGTCATCTTCGTGCGCAACACCGGCAAGCTCTGCTTCGCCACGCTACGCGCCGGAGACGGCTCCGAGATCCAGGCGATGCTCTCGCTCGACAAGGTGGGCGAGGAGCGCCTCGCGGCGTGGAAGTCCGACGTCGACCTCGGCGACCACGTCGCCGTGCAGGGCGAGGTCATCACGTCACGTCGCGGCGAGCTCAGCGTCCTTGCCGACTCCTGGCAGCTGGCCGCGAAGGCGCTGCGCCCGCTTCCCGTGGCGCACAAGCCGCTCGCGGAGGAGACCCGCGTCCGCCAGCGCTACGTCGACCTCATCGTGCGCCCGCAGGCGCGGGAGGTGGCCCGGATGCGCATCCGGGCGATCGCCTCGCTGCGCGAGAGCTTCGCGCGGCGCGACTTCCTCGAGGTCGAGACCCCGATGCTGCAGACGATGCACGGTGGCGCCACCGCGCGGCCGTTCGTCACCCACTCGAACGCGTTCGACCTCGACGTCTACCTCCGCATCGCTCCGGAGCTGTTCCTCAAGCGCTGCCTCGTCGGCGGGCTCGAGCGCGTCTTCGAGATCAACCGCAACTTCCGCAACGAGGGCGCCGACGCGACGCACTCGCCGGAGTTCGCGATGCTCGAGTACTACGAGACGTACGCCGACTACCGCGACAACGCCCGCATGACCCGCGAGCTCATCCAGGAGGCGGCGCTCGCCGTGCACGGGTCGCTGCAGTTCGAACGCTTCGACGGCGAGACCCGTGACTTCTCCGGCGAGTGGGACGAGCTCTCCGTCTACCCGTCCGTGTCCGCGGCCGTCGGACGCGAGATCACCCCCGAGACCCCCGTCGACGTGCTGCGCGAGCTCTGCGAGGCGGTCGACATCAAGGCCGAGAAGACCTGGGTGGCCGGCAAGTACGTCGAGGAGCTGCTCGAGCATCACGTCGTCGACCACCTCACGCGTCCCACGTTCGTCTTCGACTACCCCGAGGACACCTCACCGCTCGTGCGGGCGCACCGCACGCAGCCGGGCGTCGTCGAGAAGTGGGACCTCTACATCGACGGCTCCGAGCAGGGCACGGGCTACTCCGAGCTCGTCGACCCGGTCATCCAGCGCGAGCGTCTCGTCGCGCAGTCGCTGCTCAAGGCCGGCGGCGACGCCGAGGCGATGCAGGTCGACGAGGACTTCCTGCGCGCGCTCGAGTTCGGCATGCCACCGTCGGGTGGCGTCGGCATGGGCATCGACCGGTTGCTCATGAACCTCACCGGCCTCAACATCCGCGAGACGATCCTGTTCCCGCTGGTGAAGCCCGAATGACCCGCGCCGCAGTCGTCGTACGTCCGGCACGCACCACCGACGTACGCGCGATCCGCTCCCTCGTCGACACCTACGCCCCGGACCGCCGCCTGCTGTCGAAGGCGACCGTGACGCTGTACGAGAGCGTGCCGGAGTTCCTCGTCGCCGAGCTCGACGGCGTGGTGGTCGGCTGCGGTGCGGTGCACGTGATGTGGGAGGACCTCGCCGAGGTGCGCACGGTCGCGGTGGACCCGGCGCTGCGCGGTCGCGGCGTCGGCAGCGTGGTGCTCGAGCACCTGGTGGAGCGAGCGCGCGACCTCGGCGTGAAGCGCGTCTTCTGCCTGACCTTCGAGACCGGCTTCTTCGGCCGGCACGGCTTCGTCGAGATCGACGGGACACCCGTGGACCACGACGTCTTCGAGCAGCTCCTCCAGTCCTACGACGAAGGTGTCGCCGAGTTCCTCGACCTCGAGCGGGTCAAGCCGAACACCCTCGGCAACCACCGCATGCTGCTGGTCCTGTAGCGCCGGTTCGGACGACGCGCGGGTCAGGTGCTGTCGGGCGCCCGGGGCACCTCGCGTGCCGCGCCCTCGGCCAGGGCTTCGACGGCGTCGGCCACAGCCTGCAGCGGCTGCGTGGCGTCGATCTCGGCCGTCGACGTGGCGCGCAGCAGCGGCTGCACCGCGGCGAGGTCGGCGAGGATGCGCTCCCGCTCCGCCGGCTGCGTGCCGAACTGGTTGGTGTCGCGGGACGCGATGCGTGCGAGCAGCACGTCGACCGGTGCGCTGAGCAGGACGACCGCGTCGAACCGGTCGTAGAAGCTGCCCTGGTTCCGCACGCAGCCCGACACGACGAGCACGCCGTCGGGATCCTCTTCGAGCAGCGCGTTCATGGCGTCCTCCCGCCACAGCTGCTCGACGCCCGAGCCGTCCGGCGTCACGACCTCGTCGGCCCAGCCGTCGTCGTCCGTGTCGACGACCCGGTGGCCTCGTCGGGCGAGCTCGGCGAGCACAGTCGACTTCCCGGTGCCCGACATCCCCGTCACGAGAACCCGCGTCACGAGGGCAGACCCTAGCCGCGGCGTGCTCCCGGTTCGCCCGTCCGCCCCGGCGTCAGCCGGTGTTGCGCAGTCCCGTCGCGATCCCGTTGACGGTGACGAGCAGGGCCCGCTGCAGCGTCGCATCGACGTCGGTCTCCGGGGTCGCCCGCGTGCTGCGCACCCGACGCAGCAGCTGCACCTGCAGCAGCTGGAGCGGCAGCAGGTAGCGGTCCCGCGTGACCAGGGTCGAGGCGAGCGAGGGCTGCGATCCGAGGAGGTCGCCGGAGCCGTTGAGCGCCAGCACCTCTCGGACGGTCACCGCGTGCTCCTCGACGATCGCGTCGAACACGTGGTGCAGCTCGGGTGGCACGAGCTGGTCGACGTACTCGCGAGCGACGACGAGGTCGGTCTTCGCCAGGGTCATCTCCACGTTCGAGATGAAGCCGCGGAAGAAGTGCCACTCCTCGTGCATCTCGGCGAGCACGTCGGCGAGCCCGGCCTCCCGCGCGGCCCGGAGTCCGGAGCCGACGCCGAACCAGCCCGGCACGATCTGCCGCGACTGCGTCCACCCGAACACCCACGGGATCGCGCGCAGCGTCTCGATGCCGGCGTCGGCGGACGCGCGCCTGGCCGGACGCGACCCGAGGTGCATGGCGGCGAGCTCCTCGACCGGGGTGGAGGTCGCGAAGTAGCGCGGCAGGTCGGGGTCGTCGATGAGCCCGCGGTAGGCCTTCTGCGCCGACGCCGACACCACGTCCATCGCCGGGTCCCAGCGCGCGAGCCGGTCCGTCGCGAAGCGCGGCGCCTGGTGCAGCACCGTCGCCTCGACCACGGCGGCGAGCAGCAGCTCGAGGTTCTCGCGCGCGAGGGCGGGCAGCAGGTACTTGTCGGAGATGACCTCGCCCTGCTCGGTCAGCTTGATCTCGCCGTCGAGCACCCCCCAGGGCTGGGAGAGCACCGCGTCGTACGTCGGCCCGCCCCCGCGGCCGACCGTGCCGCCGCGACCGTGGAAGAGCCGCAGCCGCACCCCGTGCGTGCGCGCGACGTCGCGGAGGCGGCGCTGGGCGAGGTGGATCTCCCACTGCGAGGTGGTGATGCCCGCGTCCTTGTTGGAGTCGGAGTAGCCGAGCATCACCTCCTGCACGTCGCCGCGGAGCTCGACGATGCGGCGGTACGACGGGTCGGCGAGCAGCCCGTCGAGGAGCTCGCCGGCACGGCGCAGCTCGTCGACGGTCTCGAGCAGCGGCACGAACCCGATGCGCGCGACGTCGCCGGCGATGTCGACGAGTCCGGCCTCGCGGGCGAGGACGACCGCGGCGAGGACGTCGTCGACCCCCTTGGTCATCGAGATGATGTAGGTCTCGCAGACCTCCGGACCGTGCCGGTCGAGCGCCTCGCGGATCGCCACGAAGGCGCGGTAGGTGCGCATGTCGTCGCCCTCGAGCGGCGGCGGGGTCGGGGCCAGCGGGCGTCGCGACGCGAGCTCGGTCGACAGCAGCCGGAGCCGGTGCTCCCGCGGCAGGTCCTCGTAGCGCCAGCCCTGCTCGCCGAGCCGGTCGACGAGCACGCCGAGCGCCGCGTGGTGGGCGCTGGCGTGCTCGCGGACGTCGAGCGTCACCAGCGAGAGCCCGAACGCGGCGACCGTGCGGATCGCGCGCTCGACCATGCCGCGCGCGACGAGCTCGCCGCGGTGCTCCACCAACGAGTCGCGCAGGAGCAGCAGGTCGTCGAGCAGCTCGCGCGTCGTCGCGTAGTCGCTGCCCGGGCGGTGCGGGGTGCCGGCCGCGATGCGGGTGCGGGCGTTCGCGAGCTTGGCGCGCACGCAGGTGAGCTTGAGCCGGTAGGGCTCCTCGGCGTTGAGCCGCCGGAAGCGGGGGTCGAGGTCGGTCAGGCTGGCGAGGTCGGCGTCGAGCGAGGCGCGCAGCTCGGGCGAGATCTCGTTGATCTGCTCGGACACCGACAGGTCGTCGGCGAGCTGGTCGATCACCGGCAGCAGGTCGCGCACGGCGTGGTCGCGCACGAGGTCGACGACGCGCAGCGTCACCTCGGGCGTGACGAACGGGTTCCCGTCGCGGTCGCCACCGATCCAGGAGCCGAACGACAGCGGGCGGGAGTCGGCGGGCAGCTCCACCCCGACCGAGGCCAGCGCCAGCGCGAGGTCGTCGAGCACCTCGGCCACCGGGCCGCGAGCGAGGTCGTCGAGGTAGTAGAGCGCGTTGCGCGCCTCGTCGAGGACCTCCGGGCGGTCGAGCCGCAGCTCGTCGGTCTGCCACAGCAGGTCGATGAGCTCCTCGGCCCGGGCCGCCACGCGCGGGTGCTCGAGGGAGTCCCCGTCGCGGTCGGCGCTGTCGAGCAGGTCGGCGATGGCCCGCAGCTTGAGGAGCACCGAACGGCGGGCCGCCTCGGTGGGGTGGGCGGTGAACACCGGCCGGACGGCGAGATGGCCCACGGCCGCCTCGACGCTGGCACGCGTGATCTCGCCGGTCTCGAGCGCCGCCTCGATCTTGCGGGCGGCGGCCGTGAGCGGGTCGCCGGCCGTGCGACGCGCCTCGCGGTGCAGCCGCGAGCGGTGCACCTGCTCGGTGACGTTCGCGAGGTGGAAGTAGGTCGAGAACGCCCGCGCGAGCCGGATCGCGGTCGGCAGGTCGACGCCGTCGAGCAGGGCGCTCGTCGCGCCGAGGTCCGCGCGGGCGCTCTGGCGGACCTGCTCGACGAGCGCGAGCAGCTCGGCGGAGTCCTGGCGGACGAGCGTGCGGCCGAGCAGGTCGCCGAGCAGCCGGATGTCGGCGCGCAGCGCCGCGGTGTCGACGTCGGCGACGGGATCGGGCAGCAGGGTGAGGTCGCGTTCCACGGGGTCCGTCCAGGTGAGAGGTGGACGGCGCGGCGACCTTGGCGCACCGGGGAGAACCTTACCCGGGCCGGTGGCCCTGCCCAGTCGCCATTCCTGACCTTCGGTGCTCCGACCTGGGGAAACGCGCTCCGATTCATTTGTGCTGTGTTCATGAATGCGCCAGAGTGGGCAAAAGGAATTCCGAATTCGGCAATTCCGCAGAATCGACGAGAAGGAATGTCAATGGCGCAGAAGGTGCAGGTCGTGCTCGTCGACGACCTCGACGGCGGCTCGGCCGACGAGACGGTGACGTTCTCCCTCGACGGGGTCTCCTACGAGATCGACCTCTCGCACGAGAATGCCGCGCGCCTGCGCGACCAGATCGCCACCTACGTCGGGCACGCGCGCCGGGTCGGGGGTGCTCGCCGCGGCTCCGGCCGGGCCGCCCGCTCCACCGCTCCGGGGAACCCCGCCGAGGTCCGTGCCTGGGCCAAGAGCGAGGGCATCAGCGTCAACGAGCGCGGCCGGATCAGCGCGGAGCTGCTCGCGAAGTTCCAGGCCGCGCACCCCTGAGGCGACGGCGCATGACAGTCCTCGCCCGCCGTGACGACGGGCTCGAGATCGACGACGACCCCGCCCGCATCGACCTGGAGACCACCCGGCACCTCGTCGTCGACGAGGGCTATTGGGCCCGGCAGCGCTCGGCCGAGACCGTCGCCGCGTCGGTCGCCCAGTCGTGGGTGTTCGGCGTCTACGACGGCGCCACCCAGATGGGGTTCGCCCGAGCGGTCACCGACCGCGCCACCTTCGCCTGGATCTGCGACGTGATCATCGACGAGGCCTACCGGGGTCGCGGGGTCGGCACCTGGCTCATGGCCACTGTCACCGCGGCCGTCGAGGCCACCGGGGTTCAGCGCCAGATTCTCGCCACAGCGGACGCGCACGACGTCTACCGCCGCGTCGGGTACGCCGAGCTGGCGCACCCGGACCGGTGGATGGAGCGCGACCACCGGCCGCAGTGATCGGCCGGCACGGGCGCGCTAGGTCGCCGCGGAGGCGGTGACCGGGGCGCGCTTGCCCACGCGCGGGCCGAGGGCGAACGCACCGGCGTACAGCACTCCGGCGATGAGCAGCAGCGCCGGGTAGCCGACGATCAGCGCGGTGTACTCCAGGCACCCGCCGACCATCGCGCCGAGCAGGTTCGCCGCGAACGCGCCGGTGGGGTCCTCGGTCGTGTCGAACCGGGTCGCGAACACGATGTTGGACGCGAAGACCGGCCCGAACGCGATCGCCACCGCCGCGACCACGCGGAGCGGGATCGGGAGCGAGAGGAGCCACGACGTCGGGACGAGCCAGGCCACCAGGAGCGTCCCGGCGAGGGCCGCGTAGGCGATCGGGCGGGACGGCCGTTTCGGCAGCCGTCTCGTGACCTCGACGGCGAGCAGCACCACCACGAGGATGCCGGCGAACACGATCGCGTTGACCACCCAGGTGGTGCCGAACAGCAGCGCCGACCAGGTCACCGCACGCGTCTCGAGCAGCAGGAACGCGGCGCCGAGGCAGGCGAGGTCGGCGTAGGGCGCCATCCGGCGGAACGGGCCGCCGATGACGCGGACGGCGACGAGGGAGAGCCCGAGCACGAGCGCGATCGTGAGCAGGAAGGTCGCCGGGATGCCGGCATCCTTCAGGTAGAGGAACGGGCGCTCGTCGTGGACCGGGTCCGGCCCCACGACCGAGGCGACGGCGCTGGCGTCGGTGCCGGGCGTGCCGCACGTCTGGTCCGCCTCGGTCAGGCCGGCCACGATCACGGCGCTGCGGGCGGCGAACGTGTCGACGCACGGCTTGTGCCCGAACGCGGCCTCGGCGGTGCCGGCGAGGCGGCCGATCAGCCAGTCCTCGCGGTAGTAGTTGTACATCGCGAACGCGCCGCCGGGCTTGAGCTTGTCGCGCACGTCCTCGAGCGCCTCCTGGGTGAACAGGTAGCTCTCGAGCCGCAGCTGGTTCGACCCGGCCACCAGGGTCAGGGAGTCCGGCAGCGCGAAGATGACGAGGTCGTACTGCTTGTCGGTCTGGTGCAGGAACGCGCGGCCGTCGGTGACGTAGGACGTGACGCGGGGGTCGTCGTAGGGCTTCTGCGGGTGCAGCTCGACCCCGAGCTCGCGGATGCGCGGGTCGATCTCGACCGCGTCGACGCTCGTGGCGCCGCGGCGCAGTGCCAGAGCGACGTCGGACCCGTTGCCCGCGCCCACGATGAGCACGTCGCCGACGCCGTCGGCCGGGATGCGGTCGTACGGCGTCCCGTAGAACGGCTCCTGCTCGAGACGGACGTCGAGGGAGAGGATCGCCTGGTGCGGCACGCCGTTGGCGCTCACCGCGACGGCGGTGTACTGCTCGCCCTTGCTGTCGGTGCCGACCAGGGTCTCGGTCTGGATCTTGTAGTAGGGCGACCAGATGTCGCCCGAGAACGTCCCGATGGCCATCAGGCCGACGAACGCGACGATCGCCGTCGCACCGACGAACGAGCGCCGGATCGGCATGAGCGCGATCGTGGCGGCGGCGACGCACAACGCCCAGACGACCGGTGACGCGCCGAGGAACGACATCACCGCGAACAGCACGGTGCCGATCAGGCTGCCGATGAGGTCGTAGCGGTACGCGTCGAGGCGGGGGAGCTCGAAGAAGCACTGCGCGACGAGCAGGCCGGGCCCAGCCATCACAGCAGCGACCGCGGCGAACACGATCGACAGGGTGATGACCGGCGGGAAGCCGTTGGTGTGCACGGCGGTGAAGTAGATGAGGTCGGTGCCGGCACGGTCGATGCCGCCGGGGAACTTGAGCACCGCGACGACGAGCAGCGCGAGGGTGACCGGGAACCACATCGGCGGCTTGCGCCCCGGCTTGGCCATGAGGAACCCGAGCCCGATGCCGAGGAACGAGCCGAGCAGCACGATGTTGGAGAAGTAGGACAGGTGCAGCAGGTTCGCCCCGAGCCACCGGATGAGCAGGAGCTCGGTGAACAGCATCAACGAGCTCGCCAGGATGAGGCGCCACCGCACAGACATGGCGCCGATCATGTCCCACCGGCCGGGGGTAGCCGCAACCGACTCGCTCAGCCCTCGCTCAGGGGTCGGTCGGCGGCGTCCGGCGGGGGTCCCGGTTCACCGAGGGCGTAACCCCCGGGGAACGTCCCGTACGTCCCAGGGGTTACGCGACATGAGGTCTGGCGGATGCCGGGCTAGGCTTGCGAGAACGGCCGCCCCGCGGCTGCTCGTGGTGAGGGGAGTGCAGATGTTCGAGAGGTTCACCGACCGGGCTCGCCGGGTCGTCGTCCTGGCCCAGGAAGAGGCCCGGATGCTCAACCACAACTACATCGGCACGGAACACATCCTCCTGGGCCTGATCCACGAGGGCGAGGGCGTCGCGGCCAAGGCGCTCGAGTCCCTGGGCATCTCGCTGGAGGCCGTGCGCCAGCAGGTCGAGGAGATCATCGGCCAGGGCCAGCAGGCCCCGTCGGGTCACATCCCGTTCACGCCGCGCGCCAAGAAGGTCCTCGAGCTCTCGCTGCGCGAGGCGCTCCAGCTCGGCCACAACTACATCGGCACCGAGCACATCCTGCTCGGCCTCATCCGTGAGGGCGAGGGCGTCGCCGCCCAGGTCCTCGTCAAGCTCGGCGCGGACCTCAACCGGGTCCGCCAGCAGGTCATCCAGCTGCTGTCCGGCTACCAGGGCAAGGAGCCGCAGCAGGCCGGCGGCCCCGCTGAGGGCACCCCGTCGACCTCCCTCGTCCTCGACCAGTTCGGCCGCAACCTCACCCAGGCCGCGCGCGAGGGCAAGCTCGACCCGGTCATCGGCCGGGAGAAGGAGATCGAGCGGGTCATGCAGGTGCTGTCCCGCCGCACCAAGAACAACCCGGTGCTCATCGGGGAGCCCGGCGTCGGCAAGACCGCCGTGGTCGAGGGCCTGTCGCAGATGATCGTCAAGGGCGAGGTGCCCGAGACGCTCAAGGACAAGCAGCTCTACACGCTCGACCTCGGTGCGCTCGTGGCCGGCAGTCGCTACCGGGGCGACTTCGAGGAGCGCCTCAAGAAGGTGCTCAAGGAGATCCGCACGCGCGGCGACATCATCCTGTTCATCGACGAGATGCACACCCTCGTCGGGGCGGGTGCGGCCGAGGGCGCCATCGACGCGGCGTCGATCCTCAAGCCGATGCTGGCCCGCGGCGAGCTCCAGACCATCGGCGCCACCACGCTCGACGAGTACCGCAAGTACGTCGAGAAGGACGCCGCGCTCGAGCGCCGGTTCCAGCCCATCCAGGTGCAGGAGCCGACCCTGGCCCACACCATCGAGATCCTCAAGGGCCTGCGCGACCGCTACGAGTCGCACCACCGGGTCTCCATCACCGACGCCGCCCTCGTCGCGGCGGCGACCCTCGCCGACCGCTACATCTCCGACCGCTTCCTGCCGGACAAGGCGATCGACCTGATCGACGAGGCCGGCTCGCGCCTGCGCATCCGGCGGATGACAGCGCCGCCGGACCTCCGCGAGTTCGACGAGCGCATCGCCGACGTCCGCCGCGAGAAGGAGAGCGCGATCGACGCGCAGGACTTCGAGAAGGCCGCCTCGCTGCGCGACAAGGAGAAGCAGCTGCTCGGCGAGAAGGCCCAGCGCGAGCGCGAGTGGAAGGCCGGCGACATGGACGTCGTGGCCGAGGTCGACGAGGACCTCGTGGCCGAGGTCCTGGCGGCGTCCACCGGGATCCCGGTGTTCAAGCTCACCGAGGAGGAGAGCGCCCGGCTCCTGCGCATGGAGGACGAGCTGCACAAGCGCGTCATCGGCCAGGGCGAGGCGATCAAGTCGCTGTCCCAGGCGATCCGTCGCACCCGCGCCGGCCTCAAGGACCCGAAGCGTCCCGGTGGCTCGTTCATCTTCGCCGGCCCGTCCGGTGTCGGTAAGACCGAGCTCTCCAAGACGCTCGCCGAGTTCCTCTTCGGCGACGAGGACTCGCTCATCTCGCTCGACATGAGCGAGTACTCCGAGAAGCACACCGTCTCGCGGCTGTTCGGCTCACCACCCGGCTACGTCGGCTACGAGGAGGGCGGCCAGCTCACCGAGAAGGTGCGCCGCAAGCCGTTCTCCGTCGTGCTCTTCGACGAGGTCGAGAAGGCGCACCCGGACATCTTCAACTCGCTGCTGCAGATCCTGGAGGACGGTCGGCTCACCGACGCCCAGGGCCGCGTCGTCGACTTCAAGAACACCGTCATCATCATGACGACCAACCTCGGCACACGGGACATCGCCAAGGGCCAGAACCTCGGCTTCTCCAACTCCGAGGACAGCAAGTCGAGCTACGAGCGGATGAAGAACAAGGTCAACGACGAGCTCAAGCAGCACTTCCGGCCCGAGTTCCTCAACCGCGTCGACGACATCGTCGTCTTCCACCAGCTCACGCCGGACGAGATCGTCACGATCGTCGACCTCATGCTGGCCAAGCTCGACCAGCGGCTCAAGGACAAGGACATGGGCATCGAGCTCACGCGTGCGGCGAAGGACCTCCTCGCCGAGCGCGGCTACGACCCGGTCCTCGGCGCCCGCCCGCTGCGTCGCACGATCCAGCGGGAGATCGAGGACGCGCTGTCGGAGAAGATCCTCTTCGGCGAGCTGCGCCCGGGTTCGATCATCGTGGTCGACGTCGAGGGCGAGGGCGTCGAGCGCGTCTTCACCTTCCGCGGCGAGGCCAAGACCGAGGTCCCGCAGATCGACGAGATCGTCGAGGCTGCAGGCACCGGCGACGCCGGGGCCGGCGCCGCCTCGTAACCGCGCCCGACATCGACGGCGGCACTCCCTCACCGGGGGTGCCGCCGTCGGCGTTCGTCGCGCCCCGCCGTCCGGATGACGGTGCCCGGCGAGCACGTAGGGCCACGTGGCGCTGGTGGGTCCGGGACCGCTGATCTAGCGTGGTCGGCGGGAGGGGCCCCGAGCCCCAGGAGTTCCTGTGCGCCGTGTCGTCCCGCTCGTGACGCTGACCTTCCTCGCGACCCTGCTCGCCCTGCCGAGCCCGGCGATGGCTGCCGGCTCGATCGGGGCGCTGTCGATCAACCCTGACTCCGTGCGCGCCGGCGAGTCGACGACGGGCACCGTGGACCTCGGCTTCCCCGACCCGGAGCCGACCGTGGTGCGGTTCTTCTCGAGCGACCCCACGGTCGCCCAGGTCCCCGTGTCCATCACCATCCCGCCGGGTCAGACGAGCGGCACGTTCACGATCACGTCGAACCCCGCTGCCCCGCCGACGATCGTCTCGATCATGGGGGCGACGAGCGACAACATCTCGCGCACGCACAACCTGTCCGTGAACCCGGCCACCCCGGTCGGCCCGTCCCTGACCTCGGTCAGCTTCGTGCCGACGTCGGTCGTCGGCGGGCAGAACGCCACCGGGACGGTGCGGTTCAGCGCCCCGATGGTGCAGGGGGCGGTGGTCCGGCTCACCAGCAGCCAGCCGGCGATCGCCAGCGTGCCGCAGGAGACGGTGGTGAGCGCCAACACCTCCACCAGCACGTTCAACCTGGCCACGTCGAGCGTGGCGGCGGCGACGAGCGTCACGATCACCGCGTCCTGGTTCGGCGTCAGCCGTGCGACGACCGTCAGCGTCGTCCCCGGTGCCCCACCGGCCAACGACGTCGTGCGGATCACGAGGGCCACCTGGAAGCGGGGGCTGCTCACCATCGAGGCGACCAGCTCCAACCCGAACGCGATCCTCAGCGTCTACACGGCGCAGGGCAACCTCATGTTCGCCCTGACGAACAGGGGCGGTGGGAGGTACACCGACCAGCGCGGGTGGGTCGACAACCCGCGCACGATCAGCGTGCGGAGCAACTTCGGTGGGTCCGCGTCGGCGTCGCTGAAGTCCTGACCGCCGCGGCCGAACGGAGGGTCGCTCAGCGCGCTTGGCAGTCGACCCGTCCGTCGTCGTGGCTCGTGCAGTGCGAGACGGTGGCGCGCGCGACGACGTCGGACGGGACCTCGTCGACGACGGTGCGCACGGTGCGGGTCTCCAGGACGACGGTTCCCGCGGCGATGCCGTCGAGCTCGGTCACGGCGATCTCGCGCTCGCCGACGAGCGCCCCGTCGCGCGGGTCGATGACGATCTCCTGGCGGGTGCCGTCGACGTCCTCGAAGCGGCCGATGGCGACACCGGGGACGCCGTCGACGAGCGCGTCCGACGCGGTGATCTCGACGCCGGGGACCGTGGCCAGGACGCGGTAGAGGGCGGCCCGGAGGTCGGCGGGGACGAGCCCGCTGCGCAGCACGTCGGCGACGTACACGAACGCCTCGCCGTCGCTCGACCGGCCGCTGCTGCCCGAGTCGGCGTACAGCCGGTCCCGCAGGGCCGAGGTGTCTCGCGGGAGGGCCGCGAGGAAGCTCGGGCTCGGGGACTGCCAGGTAGCGGTCGTGGTGCTCGGGGCGAGGTCGGTCGTCCAGGTGACGCCAGGATCGAGCGTGGGGGCGTCGCCGTCCGCGGCACCGGCGACCTGACGACGCGGCGAGGCAGGTCCGTCGACGAACCAGGTCGGGCGTGTCCCGTCGACCGCGACGTAGGTCGTGCGGGTGCGACCCACCAGCCAGGCGGCGTCCGTCGCTGGGGCGTCGTCCTTGTTCGTGTTCGGGTTCATGGACAGGGCGAAGCCGGTGGTGGTGAGCCGCCACCACTGGCCGGGGCGGGTGGCCGGGTCGCTGGCGGTGATCGAGTCGGCCGCCCGGGTGAGCAGGCCCGCTGCCTCTGCCGACGCGGAGGGGGCGCGGACGAGGGCGGGCAGCACGAGCGCGGCCGCGGTCACCGCGGCGACCAGGGCGCCCGCGACGGCGAGGCGACGTACGTCCCGTCGGGCGGCGGTGGGGGCCGGGGCGGTGGCACGGCGGGGCTCGGCAGCGATCGCGGCGGTGACGGCGGTGATCGCGCGGTCGACGGCGGGAGCGGCATCGGTGCTCACCGCTCCGGCGGTGCGGAGCTCGTCCCAGGTATCGAGCTCCGCGAGGGCGGTCACGGTGTCGGCGTCGCTGAGCGGCTGGATCGTGGGCTCGGTCATCGGGGGTCTCCTCCGGTCGCGCCAGCGGTGGCGCTGACACCGTCCTCTTGCGTGTTCTCGGCGAGGCGTTCGCGAAGCCGGGCGCGGGCGCGGAACAGCCGGGTGCGTGCCGTGGCGGCCGGGATGCCCACGACGGCAGCGGACTCGGTCGGGGTGAGCCCGTCCCAGGCGACGAGCAGCAGCAGCTCGAGCTCGGCGTCGGGGAGGTCGCGGAGGGCTTCGCGCAGGGCCGGCGCGGCGGCTGCTGCGGCGAGGCGGTCGTCGACGGCCGGCCACGGGTCCTCGACGGCCTCACCGGTCGAGGGTGCGGTCGGGGCGGCGTACGTCCGGCGCCAGTGCGCGTGCAGGCTGTGGCGCGCCACACCGAAGGCCCATGCGCGGGCCGTGCCCCGCGCGGGGTCGAACGTGGCGCGGGCCGAGTAGGCGCGGAGCCAGGTGTCGGCGAGGAGGTCGTCGGCGTCGTCCGGTGCCCGTCGCACGAGGTAGGCGTGGAGCGCGGGACCCAGGGAGCGGACGACGTCGACGAAGGCCTCCGGGTCGTGCGCGGAGCGGACGAGGGCGGCGTCGACGCCGCGGACGGGGTCCATGCCCGCTACTTGCCGCGTGGTGGCGGAAGCGTTCGCGCCGGTGCCGACGGGAGCGCGTAGCGACGGCGGGGGAGCGGCTCCACGAGTCCGTCCGCGACGAGGCTGTCGAGGGCGCGCTCCCGCTGGACGGCGTCGTGCCAGACCGCGTCGAGGGCGGTCTTCGCCACGGGCCCGTGCGCGTCGCGGAGCACGGCCATGAGTCTGCCGCGCACCTGCCGGTCCGTGCCGGCGAAGCGCTGCACGGGACGGGTGGGTCCGTCGTACGACGGCGTGCCCGCAGCCAGCCAGGCGCAGGACGACGCGACCGGGCACCGGTCGCACGAGGGTGACGAGGCGGTGCAGACGAGGGCTCCGAGCTCCATCAGGGCGATCGACCAGGCGGCTGCGGTGCCGTCGTCGTCAGGCAGGACGGACGCGGCGAGGGAGGTTCCGCCGTCGTCACCGACGGGCGCGGCAGCTCGCTGCCGTCGAGGACACGGGCGAGGACGCGCCGACGTTCGTGTCGAGGACGATCGCGCGCCGGTGGTGCGCGAAGGCGACCACGGCCGCGGCCGTGTAGTCGCCGACCCGGGCAGCGAGCGGAGGTCGTCGTACGACGAGGGCACGGCTCCGGCGAACCGCTCGACGCACGCGACCGCAGCGGCGTGGAGGCGCAGGGCGCGGCGCGGGTAGCCGAGGCGTCCCCACGCCCGACCGCCTCGCCCGGCGGAGTCCGCGGCGAGGGCGGCTGGCGTGGGCCATCGGTCCAGCCAGGTCCCCAGGCGGGGACGACGCGGTCGACCGGCGTCTGCTGGAGCATACCTCGCTCACGAGGAACCCCAGGCGTCGAGGACGGGGTCGCCAGGGGAGGTCGCGGCGGCGTCGGCGTACCACCAGGAGCGGCGCGTGCAGCGGTGAGGTGGCATGACCGGCGCATCTTCGCACCGCCGGACGCGCGCCGCTCCCGCCCGGTAGCGTCGGGCCCGTGAGCTCGCTGATGCACCGGTCGGACCGCAGTCGCCGGGACCTACTGGGTGCGCCGTGCCCTCGTCCTCGTGGTGCTCCTCGCGCTGGTCCTCGGGGTCCGCTGGCTGCTGACCGGCCGCGGCGGTCGCCGACCCCGAGCCCGTCGACCTCGCCGAGCGCCGGGCGCCCGGGCTCCCCCGACCCCCCGACCTCCGCCTCCCCCTCGCCGGCGGCGTCGAAGACCGCGTCGGCCTCGGCCTCGAAGGCCGCGTCGGCGACCTCGACGGGGATCAAGGCGTGCGCGGACTCCCCGATCTCCGTCACCGCCTCCACCGACGCCGCGAGCTACGCGGTCGGCTCCACCCCGCGGCTGCGGATGAGGATCCGGAACGCGTGCAGCGCGGCGTGCACCCGCGACATCGGCGCGGCGCAGAACGAGCTCGTGATCTCCTCCGGCACCGCGCGCTGGTCCTCGGACGACTGCAACCCGGGCGGCAACCCCCAGATCGTGACCATGCGCCCGGCCAGTCGTACTCGGTCTCGGTGACCTGGCTCGGCCGGCTGTCCAAGAAGGGCTGCCCGGCCGACCAGCCGCTGGCCCCGAGCCGGCACCTACAAGCTCGTCGGCCGCAACGGCGACGTCACATCGGCGCCCGCCGTCTTCTCCCTCACCTGACCGCGCCGCGCGGCAGGTGGTGCCCGGGTTCGTCTCAAGTGACCCGGGGTTCGTGACGAATCGGGAAGCACGAGCGGAGTGCGCTGAGCGCGCGCCCACCGACCAGGGTTCGGCCGGGAGGGCACAGGTGACGTCGCCAGTGCGAGACACCGGCGTGCCGGCGCACCCGGCACGCCTGGTGTCGGCCGTGGTCGTCGCCAGCACGCACGTGCGTCTCGCCCGGCTCCAGCACATCCTGCTGCTCGCCGGGATCGACGTCTGCGGAGTCGCGCGGACGGTCGACGAGGCCGTGGACCTGGTCTGCGAGCACACGCCCGACACAGTCCTGCTCGACCTCCCCATGGGTGCGGGCGGCCTCGAGGTGGTCGAGCGGGTGATGTCGCGCCGAGCAGACCCCAATAGTCCTGACGGGAGGTGCGGCTCAGGACGCCGAGGCGGCGCTGGCCGCCGGCGCGGTCGACGTCGTCA
>CAVTWM010000007.1:0-341657 GCA_963738455.1 uncultured Actinomycetes bacterium | reverse complement strand
TTATGCAGGTGAACGACATGACAGACTTATCAAAAATCGAAACTGAAACCCTTTCCGCAATCAATGCTGCCGATACGCTTGACGCATTGGACGGCGTGCGTGTTTCTGCGCTTGGAAAACAAGGTAATGTGTCCGCGCTATTGAAAACCATGGGACAAATGTCGCCGAAGAACGGCAAACGCAGGGCCCCTCATCAACGGCCTGCGCGAAACTGTAACCGCCGCTCTTGCCGAAAAGAAGGCTGCCCTCGACTGAGCCGGGCCGGGTCGCGCTCGCGCCCCAGCCCTGACCACCATCAGGTTGTCCGTGTCGCCTACCCTCGAGGTGTCGCATGACGAACGTGTCCGAGTCCAGCCCGGCGGGTGCGCCCGCAGGAGATCCGCCCCCGCTGCTCAGCCTGCGGGGAATCGACAAGAGCTTCGGTGCCGTGCACGTGCTGCGCGGCGTCGACCTCGACGTGTACCCGGGCCAGGTCACCGCACTGGTCGGTGACAACGGCGCTGGGAAGTCCACGCTCATCAAGGGGATCGCGGGCATCCACAGCTTCGACGCGCGGCGACTACATCTTCGAGGGCGCCAAGGTCGAGGTGCACGACCCGAAGACGGCCAACGCGCTCGGCATCGAGGTCGTCTACCAGGACCTCGCGCTGTGCGACAACCTCGACGTCGTCCACAACATGTTCCTCGGCCGCGAGGAGAAGAAGGGCGTGACCCTCGACGAGGACGACATGGAGCTGCGCGCTCGGAAGACCCTCGACGGCCTGTCGGTGCGCACGCTGAAGTCCGTGCGCCAGCGCGTGTCCAGCCTCTCCGGTGGACAGCGCCAGACCGTCGCGATCGCGCGCGCGGTGCTGTGGAACTCGAAGCTCGTCATCCTCGACGAGCCGACCGCGGCGCTCGGTGTCGCCCAGACCGAGCAGGTCCTCAACCTCGTACGCCGGCTCGCCGACAGCGGCCTCGCCGTCATCCTCATCTCGCACAACATGAACGACGTGAAGCAGGTCGCCGACAACATCGCCGCGCTCTACCTCGGCCAGATGGCCGCGCAGGTGAAGAGCTCCGAGGTGTCGCACGGCCAGGTCGTCGAGCTCATCACCGCCGGGCGCAGCGGCAACCTCGGGCTCCAGCCGCAGCAGACGGGAGAGGTCGCATGAGCACCGTCACGACCGAAGAGGGTGCCGAGGTCACCGGGGCCGAAGGCACCCTCGGCGACGCCTGGCGCGACTACGTCGTGCGCGTGCGCGGCGGCGAGCTCGGCTCGCTGCCCGCGGCCCTCGGGCTCGTCGCGCTGATCCTCATCTTCACCGTCGCTCAAGGGGTCGACGTTCCTGTCGGCCTTCAACTTGGCGAACCTGATCTCGCAGGGCGCGATGATCATCGTCATCGCGATGGGCCTCGTGTTCGTCCTGCTGCTCGGCGAGATCGACCTGTCCGCGGGCTTCGCGGCGGGCACGTCGGCCGCCATCCTCGGCGTCGCGCTCACCCAGAAGGGCTGGTCGCTGCCGATCGCGCTCGTCGCGTGCCTGGGCACCGGGGTGCTCATCGGCCTGCTGATCGGCCTGCTCGTGGCCCGCCTCGGCATCCCGTCGTTCGTCGTGACGCTCGCGATGTTCCTGGCCCTGCAGGGGCTCATGCTGCTCATCATCGGCGAGGGCGGCACGATCGCGATCCGCGACGAGTCGATCCTCGCGATCCAGAACAAGAACCTCAGCCCGCTCGCGGGCTGGGTGCTGTTCCTCGTGGTCGCCGGTGGCTACGCGCGCGGTGACCGGCATGCGCCTGCAGCGGCGCAAGAAGGCCGGCCTCACCCACGAGGCGACCTCGTTGTGGCTGTTCAAGGTCGGTGCGGTGGCGGTGCTCTACGGCGGCGCGACGTTCTTCCTCAACCAGGAGCGGTCCCGTCGTCCCGAGATCACCTCGATCCAGGGCGTCCCCTACATCGTCCCGCTCATCCTGCTGCTGCTCGTCGTGCTCACCTTCATCCTCCTGCGGACCGCGTTCGGTCGGCACGTGTACGCCATCGGCGGCAACGCCGAGGCCGCGCGGCGGTCCGGCATCAACGTGCAGGGCGTCAAGATCGCCTGCTTCATCGCCTGTTCGACGCTCGCGGCGGTGGCCGGCATCCTGTTCGCCTCGCGCGACAACTCGATCTCCCCGTCCACGGGTGGGTCGACCACGCTGCTGTACGCCGTGGGTGCCGCCGTCATCGGCGGAACCAGCCTCTTCGGCGGCCGCGGCAAGCCGTCCGACGCGGTGCTCGGCGGCCTCGTCGTCGCGGTCATCGCCAACGGGCTCCCGCTGATCACCCAGCAGGCGGGCATCCAGTTCATCGTCACCGGGCTCGTCCTGCTCGTCGCGGCGAGCGTCGACGCGCTCTCCCGGCGGCGGTCGGCCGCGACCTGACCCAGCAGTCCCGAGCATCCGAGGGGAGGTCCGACCCGTGTCGCTCGCCGGAGCCACGCAGGACGAGGTACGCCGCCACAACCTGGCAGCGCTCGTCCGGTTCCTGCACGAGCACGGGTCGACCTCCCGCTCGGAGCTGGTCAGCCACACCGGGCTGAACCGGTCCACGGTGGGCGGGCTCATCGCCGACCTCGTGGCTGTGGGCCTCGTCCGCGAGACCGAGCCGGTCGGCAAGGGAGTGGGCCGGCCCTCGTTCGGCGTCGAGCCGGTGCACGACCGCGCCTACGTCCTCGCCATCGACCTGCGGGTCGACCGCACGATCGCGGCGCTCGTGGGCTTCGGCGGAGTCGTCCTCGAGCGCCGCCAGCAGCGCTACCGCACCGGGCAGCAGCAGCGCGAGGAGCGGGTGGTGGCCCAGCTCGTCGACGTGTGCCACGAGCTGCTCGCCGCCGCGCCCCGCGGGGCCGTGCAGGTCGGGGTCGGAGTCGGCGTCCCCGGTCTCGTCCGACAGCCCGACGGTCTCGTCCGGTTCGCGCCGAACCTGGGCTGGGTCGATGTCCCCCTCGGCGAGCACCTGGCCGAGGCCTTGGGCATCTCGACATCTGTCGTGGTGGGCAACGACTCCGATCTCGGGGCGGTCTCCGAGCGCCTGCGCGGGAGCGCGGTGGGAGCAGCGAACGTCGTCTACCTCTCCGGCCAGGTCGGGGTGGGTGGCGGGATCGTGATCGACGGCCGGCTGCTCACCGGGTCGCAGGGGTACGGCGGCGAGGTCGGCCACATGCGGGTCAATCCGAAGGGCCGCGCGTGCCGCTGCGGCGCGATCGGCTGCTGGGAGACCGAGATCGGCGACCCGGCGGTCCGCCTCGCGACCGGCGCCGGACCCACCGCGCCGGTCTCGGAGATCGTGGCGCTCGCCGCAGGCGGCGACAAGGCGGCGCGGCGCGGGCTGCGGACCGTCGGTGGCTGGCTCGGCCTCGGGGTGGCCAACCTGGTCAACATCTTCAACCCGGACGTCGTCGTGTTCGGTGGCAGCCTGCGCGAGATCCTGCCGGTCGCGCGCGACCAGGTGGAGGCCGCGCTGGCCTTCGCCCTCACCGCACCGGGCGAGCACGTCCACCTCGTGCTCCCGGCGCTCGGTGACGACTCCACGCTGCTCGGCGCCGCCGAGTCGGCCTTCGCGCCCCTGCTCGACGACCCGGTGGGCGTGCTCGGGCACGAGCCCCGCCGCCATGGTCGCCTGGTGTCCAGCGCCACCGTGTGAGCCGGCAGACGGTCCGCCCTGCCCGCCGCCGCGGGTCCGCGATGCGAGGTGCGTGGACCGGCCCCGCGCCTAGACTCGACCCATGAGCCTGCTCGGCCGGATCCGGTCACCTCGCGACCTCGCAGACCTCACCGACGAGGAGCTCCCCGAGCTCGCTGCGGAGATCCGCGCGGAGCTCGTGGACAAGGTGACCCGCACCGGCGGGCACCTCGGTCCCAACCTCGGCGTCGTCGAGCTCACCATCGCGCTGCACCGGGTGTTCCGCTCGCCCGACGACGTCATCGTGTTCGACACCGGCCACCAGTCCTACGTGCACAAGATGCTGACCGGACGGCTGGCCGACTTCGAGAACCTGCGGCAGGAAGGCGGGCTCTCGGGCTACCCGAGCCGCGCCGAGTCCGAGCACGACGTCGTCGAGAACTCGCACGCGTCCACCGCGCTGTCGTGGGCGGACGGCGTCGCCAAGGGGTTCGAGCGCACCGGACAGCTCGGCCGCCGGCACGTGGTGGGCGTCATCGGCGACGGCGCCCTCACCGGCGGGATGGCCTGGGAGGCGCTCAACAACATCGCGGCGGCCCGGCGTCGCCCGCTCGTCATCGTGGTCAACGACAACGAGCGGTCCTACTCACCCACCATCGGCGGCCTCGCGCACCACCTCGCCACCCTGCGCACCACGCACACCTACGAGCGCATCCTCGACTGGGGCAAGGGCGCGCTCGGTCGCACGCCCGTCGTGGGCGCCCCGCTCTACGAGACGCTGCACGGGGTCAAGAAGGGCATCAAGGACGTCCTCGCGCCGCAGGGCATGTTCGAGGACCTCGGGCTCAAGTACATCGGCCCGGTCGACGGCCACGACACGGTCGCCCTCGAGCACGCCCTCGGCCGCGCTCGCGTCTTCCCGGGTCCGGTCATCGTGCACGTCATCACCGAGAAGGGCCGCGGCTACCGGCCGGCCGAGCTCGACGACGCCGAGCGCTTCCACGCCGTCGGGATCCTCGACCCCGAGACCGGCCAGCCCCTCACGGACAAGGGCCTCACCTGGACGGCGGTGTTCGCCGAGGAGCTCGTCGAGGTGGGTCGACGCCGAGCCGACGTCGTGGCCATCACCGCCGCGATGATGGGGCCGACGGGGCTCGACCGGTTCGCGGCGGAGTTCCCCGAGCGCACCTACGACGTCGGGATCGCCGAGCAGCACGCGGCCACGAGCGCCGCGGGCATGGCCTTCGCCGGCCTCCACCCGGTGGTCGCGCTGTATGCGACGTTCATCAACCGAGCGTTCGACCAGGTGCTCATGGACTGCGCGCTGCACAGGGCCGGAGTCACCTTCGTGCTCGACCGGGCCGGCATCACCGGCGACGACGGCGCGAGCCACAACGGCATGTGGGACATGTCGATCCTGCAGGTCGTGCCCGGGCTGCGGATCGCCGCGCCGCGCGACGCAGCCACGCTGCGCGCCGAGCTCGGGGAGGCGGTCGAGGTCTCCGACGCCCCCACCGTGGTGCGCTTCCCCAAGGGTGGGGTCGGGCCGGACATCCCCGCGATCGAGCGCATCGACGGCGTCGACGTGCTCCGGCGCGACGACGCGCCGGACGTCCTGCTCGTGTCGATCGGCGCGTTCGCCCCGCTGTGCCTCGACGTCGCGGATCGCCTGGCGCAGCAGGGGATCGGCGTGACCGTCGTGGACCCGCGGTGGGTCGTGCCGGTGGCTCCCGTGCTGGTGGAGCTCGCGCGCGAGCACCGGCTCGTGGTGAGCGTCGAGGACAACAGCCGAACCGGGGGTGTCGGCAGCGCGATCGCGGCAGCCCTGCGCGACGCCGACGTCGACGTCGCCTTCCGCGACTTCGGGATCGAGCGCGCGTTCCTCCACCACGCCTCCCGCGCGCGCGTGCTGAGCAGCATCGGGCTCACCGCCCAGGACGTCTCGCGTGCCGTCGTCGAGACGGTCGCGCGCCTCGACCACGCCCGGGTGTCCGTGCGCGAGGACGACGAGCGGGTCGACGCACGAGCGGGACCCGGCCGACGAGGCCTGACCGCGTCAGAGGCGCGGCGCCGCCGGGCGGAGATCCTCCATCGGGGCGGGGTCCGCGAGCGACTGGCGGACGGCGTCGCCGCCCGGGCGGACCAGCGCGAGCTCGTCCGCCGTCACCAGGATGGGTCGCGGGAAGCCGCGGTCGTCGGGGTCGGTGAGGGCCGCGGCCGAGAGCGCGAACGCCGGGTCGAGGCGACCCAGGTCGAGCCAGCCACGGCGGCGCATCGGCACGGCGGCGGAGCGCATCCCCTGACCGTCGACGAGGGCGGTGCGGAAGGTCCGCGAGGCGAGGAGCGTGACGACGTCGGCGTCGCCGAGCGGTCGCAGCACCGACGACGGGTCGCGTCGGAGCCGCTCCGCCGCGAGCCCGCCCATGTCGGAGAGGTAGCGGTCGGCGGTGGCCTTGGCCGCCTCGGCGTCGAGCGCGGCCTCGACGAGCAGGGCGATCGGGAGCAGGCCCACCCCGTCGGTGTCGAGACGCCCGTCGTCGTCGACCCCGCGCAGGGCGAGCCCGACCTGGAGGGCGCCGCCCATCACGGTGCGCCGGATCCAGGCCGGTCCCGGGTGCAGGGCGTGGTCGACGGGCAGGGCCCGCGGGCGTACGCGCGACAGGATCGCGGCGCGCGTGCCGACCGAGTCGTCGACGCCGCCGGCGGTCAGCTCGTGCAGCAGGATCCGCAGGCGCATCCACCGCGCGACGCGGCGCTGGGACACGCGCAGCGGGAGGAGGCCGTGCGGGTCGCCGGTAGCGGCCACCAGCTCGGTCCAGGTGATGGTCATGGCCGGGCCGCCGCCGATCCCGGCATGCACGACGCCGGCGTCGCGCGTCTCGAGCTCGGCGAGCGAGCCGTCGTCGGTCAGGGAGGCGGCCAGCACGGCACGCCGCAGCGCCGTCGGTTCACGCATCTGACCCACCCCATGACCGTACGGCGTATCCGGCCGCTCGCCCACGGCCTCGCGGGTGACTCGGTCAACCGTGAGCAAGCAGGGGGTCACCCTGCGTGCTCACGTGTGGCGTCAGCCGACGTCGGCGACCCCGGCCGGCAGGAAGCGCCGCCCGGTGACCCGCTCGCTCGTCCCGGTGCGGTCCAGGTAGGGCGTGATGCCGCCGAGGTGGAACGGCCAGCCGGCGCCGAGCAGCATGCACAGGTCGATGTCCTGCGGCTCGGCCACGACACCCTCGTCGAGCATGAGGCGGGCCTCCTGGGCCAGCGCGTCGAGCGCCCGCTGCCGGATGGCGTCGCCGGTCGACGGCGAGTCGCCGACGACGAAGAGCTCGGCCACGTCCTCCGCGATCCGCGGGGTGGAGCCCTCCCAGGCGAGCAGCGTGGTCTTGCCCGCCCCGACCATCCGGCGCTGGTTGTCCGAGACCGAGAAGCGGTCCGGGAACGCCTCGTGCATCGTCTCGGACACGTGGAACGCGACGGCCGGACCGACCAGCTGCAGGAGCAGGTAGGGCGACATCGGCAGGCCCATCGGGTCGAGGGCGTGGTCAGCGACCTCGAACGGGGTGCCCTCGTCGTAAGCCGCCGTGACCTCGCCCAGGAAGCGGGTGAGGAGGCGGTTGACGACGAACGCGGGCGCGTCCGTGACGAGCACGCACGACTTCTTGAGCGTCCGGCCGAGGGCGAACGCGGTGGCG
This sequence comes from uncultured Actinomycetes bacterium, assembly GCA_963738455.1. Taxonomy (GTDB): domain Bacteria; phylum Actinomycetota; class Actinomycetes; order S36-B12; family CAIYMF01; genus Longivirga. Next base: position 334,322 of record CAVTWM010000007.1, on the reverse strand, counting down.
AGCGACGCATCGTCGGTGTGCTCGGCGCGCGCGATCTCCAGCAGCGGCATCAGCGCGACGGGGTTGAAGAAGTGGAACCCGACGACGCGCTCCGGGTGCGCGAGGTGCTCCGCCATGGCCGTGACCGAGAGCGACGAGGTGTTGGTGAGCAGGACGCAGGTGTCGGAGACGACGGCCTCGACCTCGGCGAACACCTGCTGCTTGACCTTGAGGTCCTCGAACACGGCCTCGATGACGACGTCGGCGTCGGAGAACGCGTCCTTGGTGATCGAGCCGGTCACGAGCGCGGTGAGCCGGTTCGCCCGGTCCGGCGACAGCCGGCCCTTCGCGAGCTGCTTGGCGAGCTCGCCGTGGACGTAGGCGACGCCCTTGTCGACCCGCGCCTGGTCGAGGTCGGTGAGGACCACCGGCACCTCGAGCCGCTGCACGAACAGCAGCGCGAGCTGGCTGGCCATCAGCCCGGCGCCGACGACACCGACCTTCGTGACCGGGCGCGCGAGCGCCTTGTCGGGTGCCCCGGCGGGTCGCTTGGCGCGGCGCTGCACGAGGTCGAAGGAGTAGAGCCCGGCGCGCAGCTCGTCGCCCATCATGAGGTCGGCGAGGGCGACGTCCTCGGCGGCGAAGCCCTCGTCACGCGTGGCCGTGCGCGCGGCCGCGATCAGCTCGAGCGCGCGGTAGGGAGCCGGGGTGGCGCCGTGCAGCTTGGCATCGGCGAGGGCCCGGCCCGCGGCGACGGCCGCGTCCCACGCCTCGCCGCGGTCGACCTCCGGACGCTCCACCGCCACCTCGCCGGCGACGACGCGCGCGGCCCAGCGCAGCGACTCGACGAGGAAGTCGGCCGGCTCGAACGCGATGTCGGCGATCCCGAGCGCGAGGGCCTCCTTCGGCCTGAGCATCCGGTTCTGGTTGAACGGGTTCTCGAGGATGACCTTGACCGACTTCTCCGCCCCGATGAGGTTCGGCAGCAGGAAGGCGCCGCCCCACCCGGGGACCAGGCCGAGGAAGACCTCGGGGAGCGCGATCATGCCCGCGCCGGTCGAGACGGAGCGGTAGGTGCAGTGCAGGGCGATCTCGAGCCCACCGCCGAGCGCGGCGCCGTTCACGAACGCGAACGAGGGGATCGACAGCTCGCCGAGACGCCGGAACACCCGGTGCCCGAAGGCGCCGAGCTCGCGCGCCTGCTCGAGGGTGGACAGGTGCCCCATGCCGGTGAGGTCGGCGCCGACGGCGAAGACGAACGGCTTGCCGGTCACCGCGACCGCGACGATCTCGCCGGCCGCGGCCGCCGCCTCGACGGTGTCGAGCGCGTGCCACAGCTCGGTGAGACCGCTGATCCCGAAGGTGTTCGGCTTGGTGTGGTCGAACCCGTTGTCGAGCGTGATGAGGGCGGCCCGGCCGGCCCCGCCGGGGAGGTCGACCAGGCGCAGGAGCGCGTGGGTGACGACCTCGTCGGGTGCGGCGGGCAGGTTCACGATGGTGTCGCTCACGTGGTCACTCGTCCTTCGTAGTGCGGGTTCTCCCAGATGACCGTTCCGCCCATGCCGAGACCGATGCACATGGTGGTGAGGCCGTAGCGGACCTCGGGGTGCGCCTCGAAGCTGCGCGCGAGGTAGGCCATCAGCCGGATGCCGGACGAGGCCAGCGGGTGACCCACGGCGATCGCGCCACCGAACGGGTTCACGCGCGGGTCGTCGTCGGCGATGCCGAAGTGGTCGAGGAACGCGAGCACCTGCACGGCGAACGCCTCGTTGACCTCGAACAGGCCGATGTCGTCGATCGTCAGCCCGGCCTTCGCGAGCGCCTTCTCGGTGGAGGGGACCGGGCCGATGCCCATCACCTGCGGCTCGACGCCGGCGAACGCGAACGTCACGAGGCGGGCCTTCTTCGTGAGGCCGAGCTCGTCGGCGACCTCCTCGGCCACGAGGATCGCTCCGGTGGCTCCGTCGTTGAGGCCGGCCGCGTTGCCCGCGGTGACGCGCCCGTGGCTGCGGAACGGCGTCTTGAGGGCGGCGAGGTTCTCGAGCGTGGTGCCGGGCCGCGGCGGCTCGTCGACCGCGGCGAGCCCCCAGCCGGCGGTGGCGTTGCGCGTCGCGATCGGCACGAGGTCGGGCTGGATCGCGCCGTCGGCGTAGGCCTTGGCCGTCTTCTCCTGGCTGCGCACGGCGTACTCGTCGGCGCGCGCCTTCGTGAGGTGCGGGAACCGGTCGTGCAGGTTCTCGGCCGTCTTGCCCATGAGCAGGGCGTCGGGGTCGACGAGGCGTCTCGGCGACGAAGCGCGGGTTGGGGTCGACGCCCTCGCCCATCGGGTGACGGCCCATGTGCTCGACCCCGCCGGCGACGACGACGTCGTAGGCGCCGACCCCGATGCCGCTGGACAGGTTGGTGACCGCGGTGAGCGCCCCGGCGCACATCCGGTCGACCGACTGGCCGGGGACCGAGCGCGGGAAGCCGGCGAGGATGCCGGCCGTGCGGCCCAGGGTGAGGCCCTGGTCGCCGATCTGGGTGGTGGCGGCGACGGCGACGTCGTCGATGCGCTCGGGCGGCAGCCCGGGGTTGCGGCGCAGCAGGTCGCGGAACACGGCGACGACGAGGTCGTCGGCGCGCGTCTCGGCGTACATGCCGGTGGCGCCGGCCTTGCCGAACGGGGTGCGGACGGCGTCGACGAGGACGACGTCGCGCACGGCGCGGGGCTGGGGGACACAGGGCACTCCTCGTGGGACGAGCCGGACCGGCGGTGGTTACCCGTCGGTAATGTCCGATGCTACCCGCCGGTAACGGCTCGCGGAACCGGGGGCCGCTCGCGGGCGCGTCGGGCCTCAGGCCGGGCCGAGGTGCTTGCCCGCCTCGCGTCTCGACAGCGGCGAGAGCCGGTCCCCGGCGTCGGCCAGATAGCCACGCACCCACGCCGGGTCGTGGTGCGCGAGATCGCGCAGCGCCCAGCCGATCGCCTTGCGCAGGAAGAACTCGCGCGATGCGGCGTTGGCGTCGATCACGTCGGCGAGCAGGTCGCGGTCGGTGACGCCCTTCGACCCGAGCTGGCTGAGGACCGCCGTACGACGCAGCCACAGGTCGTCGGCCACGGCCCAGCGGCGGATCACCGGCGCCAGCTCCGCCGGGTGAGCGCGGTGCAGCGGGGCCACGTGCCGACCGGCGACCTCGTCGACGAGGTCCCACCACGCGCCCGTGACCACGAGGTGCTCGAGCAGCGGGACCAGGGCGGGGTCGCGCCAGGGCCGGGCGGCGCGGACGTCGAGCAGCGCCAGGGCGGCGTAGCGCTCCTCGCGGTAGCGCGCCTCGTCGTACAGCGCCCGGACCGTGGCGGCCCACCCGGCGCGGTCCGAGACGGGGTGAGCCGCCCAGACCGGCCGGAGCGCGGCGACCCGGGCCGGCTTGGCCACCCCGAGGAAGGGCAGGGCGGACTTCATGTACGCCGCCATGGCCGCGCTGCGGGACGGGTCGGCTGCCTCGGCGAGCGCGTGGCGCACCGCCTCGACGAGCGCCCGGTCGACCCGCGACGTCGGCATCGGTCAGCCGGTGACGGTGAGCGGGACGCGCTTCTCCTGGCCGCCGCCCTCGCACTTGACCTCGTACGTGCCCGCGGCGACGTCGGCGGTGAACGTCTTCGCCGTCTCGCCGAGGTCCTCGACCTCGCCGAGGATCTTCGTGAAGGCGCCGTTCTCCTCCGCGTAGAGGTAGACCTCGCCCGTGCCCTCACCGGTGTACGTCGCCGTGAGCGTGATCTGACCCTTCGGGACGGACGCCGGCGCGACGTCGCAGGTGCCGACCCCGGCCTTGACCGTGACGGTGGCGACCGACCCCGACGTCGACGAGCAGGCGGCCAGGACGGGCACGAGAAGCAGGGAGGTGGCGAGGACGAGCCGGCGGTGCGACATGGGTGAGGAACCTTCCGAGGTGGTGGTGTGCGGGTCCGGCACGGCCGGCAGGAGGATGGGGGAGCTGGTGGAACCGAGTGCGGTCCGGCCTCAGCCGGTGGTCTCGTGCGTGCGGGCGACGGCGGCGTCGACGGCGGTCTCGACGGGTGGCCGCGGTTCGGCGACCACTGCCTGCGGCTCGGCGGCCGGTGACGCGCCGACCACCGGCGACCCGGCGCGGAAGTAGAGGATCATCGTCGGGACGAGGTAGCCGACCCAGGCGACGCACTCGAGCACGGTCATGGCGGGGGAGACGTTGAAGAAGCCCTTGAGCAGCGTGGCCACGACGGTGCCGGGCACGATGACCGACGAGACGTCGAACGCCAGGTTGTCGAGGCCGGGCAGGATGCCGGCCTCCTGGAGGTCGTGCACGCCGTAGGCCAGGACGCCCGCCGCGACGACGATCAGCGCGGCTCCGGTCCAGCGGAAGAACACCGCCAGGTTGAGGCGCAGCGCGCCGCGGTAGATCAGCCAGCCGAGCACGATCGCGGTGGCCAGGCCCAGCAGCGCGCCGAGCACCGCGCTCCACGCGGAGCCACCGCTCGACGTCGACTGGATGGCCGACCACAGGAACAGCGCGGTCTCGAGCCCCTCGCGGGCCACGGCGATGAAGGCGACCACGCCGAGCGCGACCCCGCCGACGGCGAGCGCGTCGTCGACCCGACCGTGCAGCTCGCCCTTGAGGTTGCGGGCGGCGCGCTTCATCCAGAAGACCATCCAGGTGACGAACCCGACGGCGATGAACGACATGATCCCGCCGAACGCCTCCTGCGCCGTGAACGACATCCGCTGGCTGCCGAAGGTGAGCACGGCGCCGAAGGCGAGGGACACGCCGATCGCCACGGCGACCCCGAGCCAGACGACCCGGAGGCGGTCCCGGTTGCCCGTGCGCACGAGGTAGGCGACGAGGATCCCGACGACCAGGGACGCTTCGAGACCTTCGCGGAGCCCGATCAGGTAGTTCGCGAACATCGTGCCCCCAGGGTCGGAGTACTTAGGGTTACCTAACCTCTTAGGGTCACCTAACCACACGGGTCCGTGCTGTCTCAACTCGGGAGATGTGGCGTGCGCCACTCAGGTTGTCTACACAGGTCTGTCAGTCGGCGCCAGGGCCGGTGTGGGTGTCGATCTCGGGGTCGGCGTCGGGGTCGGTCGCATCGGGGCCCTCAGCCGCGAGCTGGGCCGCGAGCGCCTCGGCGGCGACCGAGGCCGCGGTGACCGACAGGGCCGGCAGCAGGACCGGTGCCACCTGCTCGACCTGCCAGGGCCGGGCGCCGCCGGCGGTCAGCGCCGCGGTCACCGAGGCGAGGTCGGGGGAGGCGGGCGGGGTCCACATGATGCGGCGCACGAGGTCGGGCAGGGCCACGTTCTCCACCGGCATCTGCAGGCGCACGGCCAGCTCCGCGAGGGCGGCGCGGGCGGCGACCAGGCGGGCGGCCGCATCGGGGTCACGGTCGGCCCACGCGCGAGGCGGGGGCGGCCCATCGGTGGGGAGGGTGGACGGCGGCAGCTCGGAGTCCGGAAGGGCGAGCGCCTCGGTCACGGCCGCCTGCCAGTCGGTGAGGTGGCGTCGGGCACCACGGCCGGCGAACGCCGGCAGCGCCGCGATCGAGTCCGACGTCGCCGACGCGAGCGCCGCGGCGACGATCGCCGAGTCGGGGAGCACCCGGCCCGGGGACGTGTCACGGCGCCGCGCGATCGCGTCCCGGCGAAGCCACAGCCCGCGGATCACGGCGAGCTGTCGGGGGCGCCGGACCTTGTGCATGCCGGAGGTGCGTCGCCACGGGTCGACGCGGGGTGGGGCGGGAGGCGCCTCGCGGACGGCGTCGAACTCCTGCCAGGCCCAGTCGAGCTTGCCGGCCTCGCGCAGCCGGGCCTCCATCGCGTCGCGCAGCTCGACGAGCAGCTCGACGTCGAGCGCGGCGTAGCGCAGCCACGGCTCGGGCAGCGGTCGGGTGGACCAGTCGGCCGCGGAGTGCTCCTTCGCGAGGGAGAAGCCCAGCTCCTCCTCGAGGAGCGCGGCGAGCCCGACCCGGGGGAAGCCGAGGAGCCGCCCCGCGAGCTCGGTGTCGAAGAGCGACGCCGGGTCCAGCCCGACCTCGCGCAGGCACGGGAGGTCCTGCGACGCCGCGTGCAGCACCCACTCGGTCCCCTCGAGCGCCTCGGCCAGGGCCGTGAGGTCCGGCACCGCCTTCGGGTCGACGAGGTGCGTGCCGCTGCCGTGACGGCGGAGCTGGATCAGGTAGGCCTGCTGGCCGTAGCGGTAGCCGGACGCGCGCTCGGCGTCGACAGCGACGGGGCCGGACCCCGCGGCGATCGCGTCGGCGGCCGCGCGCAGCGCGGCGGGAGTGGTGACCACGGGCGGGACGCCGTCGCGCGGGGTGAGCAGCGGGGTGGCGCGCGACTCGCGGGTCGGCGTCCTCGGGGTCGAGCGAGGCCGGCACGTCCGGGTCCGCGACGTCGCTCATGATCACCCAGGATAGGGACTCGCGGCGGTCTCGCTCACGCGGGAGCGATGAACGGTCGTCAGCGGACGAGGCCGGCGCGCATCGCGTGCGCGACCATCTCGGCGCGGTCGCCCGTGCCGACCTTGCGGGCGATGCGGGCCAGGTGGCTCTTCACGGTGAGCGCGGACAGGCCCAGCGCGTCGCCGATCTCCTTGTTGGAGCGTCCCTCCGAGACGAGCTGGAGCACCTCGACCTCGCGGGCGGAGAGCTCGTCGGGAGACCCGCCACGCGGGCGGACCCGGGCGGTGGGGACCGCGGCTGACGCCCTCGGGCTCCTCGGGAGTCACGATGTAGCACTTGATGCCGGCGTTCATGGCGGCGCGGACCGCGTACGGGTCGTCGCGCACGGTGAGCAGGACGACGCGGGTCCAGCCGGCCGCCCGGAGCTCGGCGAGCAGCGGCAGCGCCGGCCCGTCGGGCAGGCCGCCCTCGATGACGACGAGGTCGCGGGGGCCGTCGTAGGCGGCACGGACGCGCGCCTCGGCGCCGCTCGCAGCCTCGACGACCTCGCGGGCACCGAGCATGCGCAGGCGGGACACGAGCCCGTGGCGGCGCGCAGCGGACTCGGCCACCACCAGGGCGGTGAACCGAGCACGCGGCAGCGGGACGACCGCCGACGAGCGCTCGACGAGTGCGACCACGACCGGCCTCCAGGCTGCATCGGGACGGACCAGGCGTCCGACCTATGACTGCGTATCGGCCCTGTCGGGCGAGGTCTTGACCGCAGTTACCGCCCGATTTGCCCCCGAAGGGGTGACACTCGGCGTCACGGGCTGTGTTCCTCGAGCGCGGAGGCGGCAGCGGGGGGCCGGAGCGGGTCGCGCTCAGCGACGACGGGGGGCCGGCAGCGCGGCCACACCCGCCGGGAGGGGCGGGAGGCCCGCGACCTGCGCCAGGACGTCGGCGAAGGCCCGGACGTGCGGGGCGAGGTCGGGGGTCCGGGGCGTCCAGGACGCCCGGATCTCGACGTCGCCGGACGGGGCGCGGTCCTCGATGGCTCCGAAGGACTGCGACGCGGTGCGCGTGACGGTGCCGGACTCGGCCGCGAAGTCGGCGCCGCGGTCCTCGAGAGCCTCCACGAGCCAGGACCACGCGACCTCGGTCAGCATCGGGTCCTGCGCGATGTCGAGCTCGACCGTGCCCTTCATGAAGCTCACGACGCGGAACGTGCCGGCCCACGGCTCCTGGCCCGCGGGGTCGTGCAGGAGGACGAACCGTCCGCTGGCCGCCTCCTCGTCGTCGATGACGACCTCGGCCTGCAGCGCCACCGCGAACGGGGAGAGCCGCTGGGGGGCGGGCGTCTCCTCGAGCACGACCTCCGGCCGCAGCGTGACGCCGCGGATGCTCGCCAGGGCGGCGTCGAACGGCGACGGGACCGTGTCGGTCCCGGACGTGCGACGACGAGTGCTCACGAACACCGAGAGTAGGTCGCCCCGAGGCAGTCCGGGCGCAGGAGGGCGACGAGTCGGCGCGTCGCCAGCGCGTCGTGCGCGGGGCGGCTCTCCGGCGACCGGATCACGGTCCGATTCGACGGTGGTCGGGGCCGGTGCGACGATCTCGGCGTGGCCACCCCCAGCTTCCCCACCGCAGACGCCCCCGCCCACGCGGAGTCGGCGCTGCTGCCCGCGACCCACCCGCTGCGCGACGGACGGACGTCGGCGTCGCCGCTGGTGCTCGCCGCGCGCTGCCGGCCGGTGCCCCACACGCCGGTCTGGTTCATGCGCCAGGCCGGTCGGTCCCTGCCGGAGTACCGCGCCGTGCGTGCCGGCGTCCCGATGCTCCAGTCGTGCTTCACGACCGACCTCGTCGTCGAGATCACCCTCCAGCCCGTGCGGCGCTACGGCGTGGACGCGGCGATCTTCTTCAGCGACATCGTCGTCCCGCTCAAGGCGATCGGCGTCGATCTCGACATCGTCCCGGGTGTCGGACCCGTCGTCGCGCGGCCGTTCCGGACCGCCGCCGACGTCGACCGGCTCCGTGACCTCACCGCCGACGACGTCGTCCCCGTCCTCGCCGCGGTGACGACCCTCGCGGCCGAGCTCGGCGGCACGCCGCTCATCGGGTTCGCCGGCGCGCCGTTCACCCTCGCGTCCTACCTGATCGAGGGCGGCCCGAGCCGCGACCACGCCCACACGAAGGCCCTCATGTACGGCGCGCCGCGAGGTGTGGCACGCGCTGCTCGAGAAGCTGTCGATGATCGCGGGGGAGTTCCTGCGTCAGCAGGTGCTCGCCGGGGCCAGCGCGGTGCAGCTCTTCGACTCCTGGGTGGGTGCCCTTCCGCCGCGCGACTACCGCGAGTTCGTGCAGCCGCACTCCGCCCGGGCGCTGGCCGCCGTCGCCGACCTCGGCGTCCCGCGCATCCACTTCGGGGTGGGCACCGGCGAGCTGCTGGTCGACATGCGCGACGCGGGTGCCGACGTCGTGGGGGTCGACTTCCGGGTGGCGCTGGCCGAGGCCGCGCGCCGCGTCGGCCCGGCCCACGCGCTGCAGGGCAACCTCGACCCGGCCGCGCTGTTCGCCGGCCCGGACGCCGTCGACGCCCGGGTGCGGCAGGTGCTCGACGACGCCGCGGCGCTTCCCGGGCACATCTTCAATCTCGGCCACGGCGTGCTGCCCGACACCGACCCCGACGTCCTGCACCGGGTCGTCGACCTGGTGCACGAGACCACGTCGCGCTGACCTGCTCCGGGGCGCTACTCCGTGCTCGCGATGACCCGGCTCAGCAGCGCGGCTGCCACCTCGCTGCCCTCGTCGGCGAGACGGCTGAGGGTGTCGACGTCGCCGCGTGCGGCGGCCAGCTCGGCCAGCAGGTCCGCGGCCAGCTCGTTGCCCGCGTCGATCAGGTCGTCCAGCATCTCGACGTCGCCCCGTCCGGCGGCCAGCTCGGCGAGCCGGTCTCCAGCCACCTCGTTGCCCGCGTCGACGAGGTGCTTCAGCTCGTCGAGGTCACCGCGCTCGGCCGCAAGGACGGCGAGCCGGTCGGCGGCTTCCTCGTTGCCCTCCTCCGCGAGGCGGCGGAGGGTGGCCAGATCGGTTCCGGACATGGTGCGACGGTATGCCCGGCGGACCGTGGCCACAGGCGGAACGCGGGCACGGGTTCCGGGACGGACGACGCTGACCCGGCCGCCCATGCACTTGTCTTGACTCATTCCAGAAAATGGGTCCACACTGGACCGTGCCCCAGACGTCGGATGTCGTGGACCTTCTGCGCGGAGCCGACCTTCGGGTGACTCGTCCTCGGGTGGCGGTGCTGACCGCGGTCCACGAGCACCCGCACGCCGACACGGACTCCATCGTCGGCGTCGTGCGCGCCGACCTCGGTGACGTGTCCACGCAGGCCGTCTACGACGTCCTGCGCGCGCTGACGGCCGCCGGACTCGTCCGGCGGATCGAGCCCGCGGGCTCCGTGCCGCGCTACGAGTCGCGGGTCGCGGACAACCACCACCACGTGGTGTGCCGCACGTGCGGCGCCATCGCCGACGTCGACTGCGCCGTTGGTGACACGCCCTGCCTGACCGCCTCCCACGACCACGGCTACTCGATCGACGAGGCCGAGGTCACCTACTGGGGTCTCTGCCCCGCCTGCTCGGCCTTCGACGTCCCCTGAACCCAACCCCCCGATCCGCCTGGCCCGAAAGGATTTCCGTGTCTGACACCCATGATGCAGTCGTAGGAGAGATGAACGAGGAGCCCGAGGGCAGGTGCCCGGTCGTGCACGCGCCCGGCGGGACGTCCAACCGTGACTGGTGGCCGAACCAGCTCAACGTGAACGTGCTCCACGCGAACCCGCCGAAGGGCGACCCCCAAGGCGCGGAGTTCGACTACGCGGCGGCGTTCGCGACTCTCGACCTCGGCGAGGTGCGTCGCGACGTCGAGCAGGTCATGACGAACTCGCAGGACTGGTGGCCCGCGGACTACGGCCACTACGGCCCGCTCTTCGTCCGCATGGCATGGCACTCCGCGGGCACCTACCGCATCAGCGACGGCCGCGGCGGCGCCGGCACCGGCATGCAGCGGTTCGCGCCGCTCAACAGCTGGCCGGACAACGGGAACCTCGACAAGGCCCGGCGCCTGCTGTGGCCGGTCAAGAAGAAGTACGGCGCCGCGTTGTCCTGGGCCGACCTCATGGTCTTCGCGGGGAACTGCGCCCTGGAGTCGATGGGCTTCGCGACGTTCGGCTTCGGCGGCGGGCGCGCGGACGTCTGGGAGCCGGAGGACGTCAACTGGGGAGCCGAGGCCGAGTGGCTCGGCGACGCGCGCTACAGCGGCGACCGCGAGCTCGCGAACCCGCTCGGTGCGGTCCAGATGGGCCTGATCTACGTCAACCCGGAGGGGCCCAACGGCACCCCCGACCCGCTCGCGTCCGCGCGGGACATCCGCGAGACGTTCCGCCGCATGGCGATGGACGACGTGGAGACCGTGGCCCTCATCGCGGGCGGTCACACGTTCGGCAAGACCCACGGCGCCGGCGACGCCGAGCTCGTCGGTGCCGAGCCGGAGGCCGCTCCGCTCGAGGCGATGGGTCTCGGCTGGAAGAACAGCTTCGGCTCCGGCAAGGGCGGCGACGCCATCACCAGCGGCCTCGAGGGCGCCTGGACCCCCACCCCGACGGCGTGGGACAACAGCTTCTTCGAGACCTTGTTCGGCTACGAGTGGACGCTCTCGAAGAGCCCCGCAGGCGCGCACCAGTGGATCCCGACGGATCCGGCGGCGGTCGACGCCGTTCCGGACGCGCACGACCCGGCGAAGAGGCACACCCCGGTGATGCTGACGACGGACCTCGCCCTGCGTCTCGACCCGATCTACGAGCCCATCTCCCGACGCTTCCTCGAGAACCCCGACGAGCTCGCTGACGCGTTCGCCCGCGCGTGGTTCAAGCTGACGCACCGCGACATGGGTCCGATCGCGCGCTACGTCGGGGCACTCGTGCCGGCCGAGCCGCAGATCTGGCAGGACCCCGTCCCCGCCGTCGACCACGAGCTGGTCGACGCGCAGGACATCGCCGGCCTCGGCGAGAAGATCCTCGCCGCCGGCCTGACGGTCCCGCAGCTGGTCTCGACCGCGTGGGCGTCGGCATCGACGTTCCGCGGCACCGACAAGCGCGGTGGGGCCAACGGTGCCCGCATCCGCCTCGCCCCGCAGAACGACTGGGAGGTCAACAACCCCGCCGAGCTCTCCACGGTCCTCCGCACGCTCGTCGGGATCCAGGAGGAGTTCAACGGCGCGCAGTCCGACGGGAAGCGGGTCTCGCTCGCGGACCTGATCGTGCTCGGCGGCTGCGTCGCCGTCGAGAAGGCGGCGAAGGACGCGGGGCAGCCGGTCTCGGTCCCCTTCACGCCGGGTCGCACCGACGCCTCGTTGGAGCAGACCGACGTCGAGTCGTTCGCCGTCCTCGAGCCGACCGCGGACGGGTTCCGCAACTACCTCGGCAAGGGGCACGACCGCAGGGCGGAGGAGCTGCTCGTCGACAAGGCGCGGCTGCTGACGTTGAGCGCACCGGAGATGACCGTCCTCGTCGGCGGCCTGCGGGCGCTGAACGCGAACTACCAGCGGTCCGAGCTCGGGGTGCTCACCCAGCGTCCGGGGGTGCTGACCAACGACTTCTTCGTGAACCTGCTCGACCTGGGCACGACCTGGCACGCGACCTCGGACACCGAGGAGACGTACGAGGGTCGCGACGCCGCGACGGGCGCGGTCACGTGGACCGGGACCCGGGCCGACCTCGTGTTCGGCTCCAACTCGGTGCTGCGCGCGCTCGCCGAGGTCTACGCGAGCGACGACTCCCAGCAGAAGTTCGTCCGTGACTTCGTCGCGGCCTGGGACAAGGTCATGAACCTCGATCGGTTCGACCTGGTCTGATCCACCGACGAGGCACCGTGGGGGCTGGTTCGTCCGGCCCGCACGGTGCCTCGTCGCACGAGGTGACGTCGCAACGCCACAGGCCGTACCCCGCTCTGGAATCACGGCCGGCTGTATCGTGCCGAGCATGGTGCCTCCCTCCCGGAGCGACCCCGACGGCAGCCACGATCGGTGAACGGCATGGCTGAGTCCCGCGACCGTGACGCCTCCGGTCGGGCCCGTCAGGCGCGGCCGCGCGACGAGCTCGGGCGGCCGCTTCCCTACGGATCGCCCGGTGTGAGCGAGATCCCCGAGGAGACCCTGCCGCCGCTCGAGACGGTGGCCGCGGCGCGGGCACTCGTCCGGGACGGTCGTCCGTTCTCCGCGCACGAGGTCCTCGAGGCCCGCTGGAAGGCCGGCCCCGCTGCGGAGCGGGACCTGTGGCAGGGGCTCGCCCAGGTGTGCGTCGCACTGACGCACGCCGCGCGTGGGAACACGGTCGGCGCTGGGCGCCTGCTCGACCGGGCCGGCGACACGCTGGCGAGGTACGGACTCGCCGGTGGCCCCGCCTACGGGGTGGACGTGACCGCCACCCTGGACTGCGCGCGCGAGCACGTCGCTGCTGCTGCCGGACCGTGACGCCGGATCCGCCCGACGCGGGCCGGCGATGGGGTGGGCGAGCCGTGCCGGGGCTCGCGCCTGCGGGTGCCTAGGCTGCGGCGATGGTGGTGAAGCGAGGTCGCCAGGCGAAGGCGGCCCGCAAGCGCAGGCGGCGGATGGGCCTCGTCGAGCACGACCTCAGCGACGAGCAGTGGGACGCGCTGAAGGAGTCCTGGGGCGGTTGCGCCTACTGCGGCGCGCGGGACCGCCCGCTGCAGCGCGACTGCGTGCTCGCGATCTCCCGCGGCGGGCGCTACACGCTCGACAACATCGTCCCCGCGTGCGGTCCCTGCAACGCCAGCAAGTGCAACGACGAGGTCACCGGCTGGTTGCGGCGCAAGCGCCTCGACGAACGCGCGTTCCTGCTGCGCCGCATAGAGATCCAGGCCGAGCTCATCGCACGTCTCGCGCCTCGGCCAGACGCGACCGTGAGCCCGCCGGAACCCGAGGCCCGTCAGGAGCCCTAGTCGCGCTCTGTGGACCAGGGCGGTGGTTCGCATGGCCGGAACGGGAGTGGGACGGGCAGTCGAGACGGCATGGTCACCTCGCTCACCGAACTCCGTAGCGCAGGTACACGACGCCGCGACCGACTCGTTGCTCGTCGAGAAGTTCAAGGTCCGCGCGCGTGTCGGTCGGCAGCGCGGGCTTGCGCCCTCGCAGGACGACCGGCCAGACGAACAGTCGCAGCTCATCGACCAACCCGGCCGCGAGAGCCTGCGCCGCGAGGTTCGGGCCGCCCACGATGAGGTCTCGGCCGGCGGCGGCCTTCACGGCCTGCACAGCGCGCTTGTCGAAGCTCCGTTCGACCACGGTGTTCCCGGTGGATGGTGGGCCCAAGGTCGAGGAGTAGACGACCTTGTCCGCCGACTGCCAGGCGCGCGCGAACTCGGCCGCGGCGTCAGACTGCGCAGCCAGGGACGTGTCGGTCTCCCAGACGGCCATCGTTTCGTACATGCGGCGCCCGTAGAGATAGGTGCCTGCGGAACGCATGAGGTCGGTGATGGCCGCGAACACGTCGTCGTCCCGCGGAGCCCAGTCGACCGCCCCGCGCTCGTCCTCGGTCCAACCGTCAAGCGACATGTTCGATGCGTAGATCAGTCTCGCCATGCGAGCGATCCTGCCCGATTGTCGCGCGGGTATGTGGACGCAGCCCAGAGGCGCTGCCTGCGTGGTCACGGTGGCCGATCCGAGCCTCGTGCGTGACGGGTGGTGCGCCCTGCTGGTCAGGGCCGGAATCGTGGTGGGGTGAAGGCGACGTAGTCCGGGTGCCCGGCTGCGAGGGTGTCGTTGGTGGTGATGGTCCAGCGGCCTTCGTGGACGGTGTGGTGGTGGCCGTGGCAGAGCAGGGTGAGGTTGTCGAGGTCGGTCTGGCCGGCGAGCTCCCACGGCTGGATGTGGTGGGCTTCGCAGCGGGATGGGTCGATGTGGCAGCCGGGGAACGCGCAGTGCCGGTCGCGGATGGCGAGGGCGGCGCGCTGTCTTCGCGGTGGCGGTGCGGTAGGCGCGGCCGACGTGGAGGACCTCCCGGCCGCGCTCGCGGAAGGCTGCCTCGAGCGCATCGAGGTCGACGCCGCGGCCGGTGCGGCCGTACGCAGTCGCGGTGTCGGAGCGGGCGGTGAGGATGGGGGTGACGTCGGCGTCGCAGAGGATGCGGTGGACGGTGGCGGTGGTCAGGTGGGCGGGGTCGGGGTGGCCGGGCAGGCGCAGGGTTCCGCCGAGGCCGGCGGCGAGGTCGTCGGCGTGCACGGTGAGGTAGAGGTGCGGGCGGGCCTCGTGTCGGGTGCCGATCGCGGCGAGGTCGAGCAGCCCGGTCAGGGCGTGGGTGAGGGCGAGGGCGTTGAGGTGCTCGCGGCGGGGTCGGCGCCGCCACGCGGTGACCTCGGGGGTGTCCCCGTCGCGGGGCTGGTCGCGGGCGGGCAGGGACCCGGTGCGGTACCAGCCCTCGACGACCTGGTCGAGCACGGTGAGGACCGCGGCGGCGGTCTCCTTCGTGAGGTAGCCGGTGACGTCGACACCGTCGGGGACGGGGGTGAAGCGCAGGTACTGGTCCTCGTGCGCGGCCATCGCGGCGGCGTCGGCGCCGTCGCTGTCGTAGCGGTCACGGAGCCGGGCGAGGAACCAGCGCAGGTCGCGCAGCGGGTGGCTGGTCGCGAACTCGAGGGCGGCGGCCTCCGCGACCGGCAGGACCCGGGCCCGGTCCGCTGGGGTGAGGCGGCGCAAAGCCTTCGGCAGGCCGAGGGTGATCTCGCGGACCACGGCTGCCGGGATCCGGCCGGCCAGCCACGCGGCCTCGGTGGCGGCGAACCCGTCGCGCAGCGACGCGGCGCGACCCAGCGCGGCGGCGGCCTCGCCGCCGGACAGGGCGCACTCGGCGGTCAGCCACGCCTTCGTCGTGAGGTGGACACCGAGCGCGGCACCGGAGGCGTGCACCGCGCCGGTGAGCACGGTCGCCGCTGCGGTGACCGCGTCCACGCAGCCGTGCAGCGACCTCGCCAATGCGGGCAGCGCGGCGACCGGCAGCGCGGACACCGCTCCGGCGGCGACGAGGTCCGCGACCTCCCGGGCCAGCACCTCGAGCTCCGCTACCGCCTGCCCCAGCCGCGCGGCGGCGGCGTGCGGATCCAGCACGGCAGCCGGGGCCGCGGGCACGGCCACCGACCCGACCGGGGCCGGGGCCGGGGTCGGGGTGGTGAGGAGGGTGGTCGAACTCATGTATGAATACTACGCCGGCCCTCCGACAGTCCGAGAACCCCGGAAACCCGCTGTGGACAACGGATCCCAGCGCGTCGACCTGTGGACGGGTAGAGGGATCCGCCACTGCGGCGCAGCGATCAGCTTCGACGGATCAGGAGGCGTGCGCCGTCGCACATTGGCTCGGCACCGACACAGGGCCAGCCCCACGCCGGTGTCCCGCGAACCGGAGCAGGAGCGCGAGCGGGACGACCAGGATCAGGAGGCGTTCGCCGTCACCGCGTCGGTCGGCACCGAGGCCACGCCAGTCCTGCGGCGGCGGGCGGCGAACCAGACCAGGAGCGCCAGCGGGACGACCAGGAGCAGGAACGGCAGCAGCGCACCGAGGACCGTCAGCGCGACGACCATCGCCCCGGTGAACGCGTCCCAGCCGGCACGAAGGCCGGCGACGAATCCGGTGCTGTCCTTGGCCGCGGCGGGCGACCCCTCGTCCACCAGCGTGATCGTGACCGTCGCCTGGGCCGACTGGTCGGCGAGGGTGCGCTGCCGGGCCTGGAGCGCCTCCAGGTCGCCCTGGCGCCGGCTCAGCTCGGCCTCCAGCGCCACGATGTCGCCGATCGTCGTCGCCCGGCCCATCAGCGCGCGCACGCGAGCGAGGGACGCCTCGGCGTTGCGGAGGCGCGCGTCGACGTCGGCCACCTCGGCCGTGACGTCGTCGCTCGTGAGCGTCGAGCTGAGCACCGTGCCGAGGGCACCCACGGCGCGCAGGAGATCGTCGACGTCGTCGTTGTCGAGCCGGAGCGTCGTGGTGGAGGAGGCGTACGGCGTGGGGCAGCCCGACGACGGGCACGAGCCGTCCTCGGAGCGCGGGGCGACCGCACCGCCGGGACCGGTCGAGGTGGTCTGGCTGGCGACCGTGGCGCGGTGGCGCGCGGCGATCGTGGCGAGCTCGGTGGTGGCCCGGCGGATGTCGTCGACCCGCAGGGCGACGTCGGAGACGACGACGATGGACCGGTCGCTCACGACGGCGAGCGGGCCTCCCGCCGTGCCCTCCTTCGCGGGGTCGGCCGCCGGCGCCTGGACGCCGTCGCCCGACGTGCCGGCGCCAGCCGCCCGATCGGCGACATAGCCCTCGGACACGAGGGACCCGGACGAGGCGCTCCCGCTGCTCGCGGAACACCCGGAGAGGGCGATGGCGGCGACCGAGAGGAGGGCGACGCCGGCTGCGGAACGTCGGCGCGGGGTTCGGGCGGTGGTGGGCATGGCGACCTCCTGGATCGGTGACCGGCACCTCGCCGACGCCGGTGGGACGTGACCCTGCCCGCGCCGGTTCCGACCTGGGAGATCTCGATCCGGCGACGGCGTGGACGGGATGGGAAGGTGTGCCTGTGAACGACGCGCCGCTCGATCCGTCCGCCCCAGCCACCGCATCGAGCCGGCGGCCGCACGTCGTCGTCATCGGCGGTGGCATCTCCGGTCTCGCCGCGGCCTGGCGGCTGTGCCGCGAGCGGCACGACGTCGACATCACCGTCCTCGAGGCGAGCAGTCACGTTGGCGGGAAGCTGCGGGTCAGCGAGCTGGAGGGCATCGCGCTCGACGAGGGCGCGGAGTCGATGCTCGCCACGCGACCCGAGGCCCTGCGTCTCACGCGCGAGGCCGGGCTCGGCGACGACATCGTGCATCCCGCGGGCCGTTCCCCGATGCTGTTCGTGGGCGGCGACCTGGTCCCGCTGCCCACCGGCCTCGTCATGGGGGTGCCGACCGATCTCACCGTGCTCGCGCGGAGCGGCGTGCTCACGCCCCAGGCGCTCGCGCGCATCCCGCTGGACCACGTGCTGCCTGCGACGCCGCTCGGCGACGACATCTCGATCGGCGAGTACGTCGGTCGCCGCCTCGGCCCCGAGGTGGTCGACCGCCTCGTCGCGCCGTTGGTGATGGGGGTGTACGCCGACCGGGCCACGGCCACGTCGATGCGCGCCGCCGCGCCGAGCCTGTTCGAGGCGAGCCGCAACGAACGCTCCCTGCTCGTCGCGGCCAGGGCGGCCCGACGTGTCCCGACCGTGGTCGACGGCCAGGCCCCGACCGTGTTCGCCGGCATCCGGGGCGGCGTGGGGCGCCTTCCCGAGGCGCTCGCCGCGCGGCTGCGCGAGGTCGGCGTGGTGATCGAGACCGGCGTGACGGTGCGCGCGATGCGGCGGACGAAATCCGGGTGGGACGTCGAGTCCGGGCCGACCAACGCGACAGTGGTGCGACCCGCCGACGCGGTGATCCTGGCGGTGCCGGCCCCGGCAGCGACGCGCCTGATGCGAGGTCACTCGGTGCAGGCGGAGGCCGAGCTCGCGGAGGTCGAGGTCACCTCCGTCGCGGTCGTGACGCTGCTGTACGGCGTCGACGACCTGCCCGGGGGAGTGCTCCCCGAGGGCAGCGGATACCTCGTGCCGCCGTCGGAAGGACGCCCGGTGAAGGCCGCCACGTTCGCCTCGCACAAGTGGGAGTGGGTGGGCGACGCGACCAGGGCGCGCGGCCTGCTCGCGGTCCGCTGCTCGCTCGGGCACGCCGACGACGTCGAGATCCTCCAGCGCGACGACGACGAGCTGGTGCGCGTGTCCGCGGACGACCTCGCGTTCGTCGCGCGGCTGGGTCGCGCGCCGCCCGGTCGCGTCGCGCGTCACCCGCTGGGGCGGGGGGCTGCCGCGCTACGCCGTGGGCCACGTCGACCGGGCTCAGCGCATCAGCGACGCGATCGACGCCGTGCCGGGCCTCGCCGCCTGCGGTGCCTTGTTCGACGGCGTCGGGATCGCGGCGTGCATCGCGCGGGCCGACGCCGCCGCCGACCGGGTCGCGCAGAACCTCTCGGCGGACGGCGGCTGGCGCCTCACCTGAGCCGTGCCTCCCGAGCCGCGCCACCCACGCCGCCGGGTGAGGCGTGGCCGGTCGCCGGAGCCCCAGGTGTCGCGCCCGACCGCCGGCGCGGAGAATGGGGGCATGGCTGACCCCACGAGCGAGAGCGGCAAGCGACCCCAGCAGGGCAAGGTCGCCCGCGACATCAACGACACGATCCGCTACACGAGCTGGTCGGTGTTCCGCGCCGCCACGTCGCTCGGTGACGACGACCGCGCGGCCGTGGTGCGGGAGGCCGAGGAGCTCGTCGAGCAGCTGGCCGCGAAGGACGTCGTCGTCCGCGGCTGGTACGACGTCGCCGGGCTGCGTGCCGACGCCGACGTCGTGGTGTGGATGCATGCGGCGTCGTCGGACGACCTGCAGGACGCCTACCACCGGATTCGGCGTACGACGCTGGGCCGTTCCCTCGAGCCGGTGTGGTCGCAGATGGCCCTGCACCGACCGGCCGAGTTCAACAAGTCGCACGTGCCCGCGTTCCTCGCCGACGAGAACGCTCGGCAGTACGTGTGCATCTACCCGTTCGTGCGCTCCTACGAGTGGTACCTGCTCCCGGACGAGGAGCGTCGCGAGCTGCTCGTCGAGCACGGGCAGATGGGCCGCGACTACCCCGACGTGCGGGCCAACACGGTGGCGTCGTTCGCGCTCGGCGACTACGAGTGGATCCTCGCCTTCGAGGCCGACGAGCTGCACCGCATCGTCGATCTCATGCGCCACCTGCGCGGCTCGCGCGCCCGGCTCCACGTGCGCGAGGAGCTCCCGTTCTACACCGGCCGCCGCCGTCCCCTCGCCGACCTCGTCGCCGACCTCCCCTAGTCCTCCCCTGAGGGACCCCGCCTCGCGATGCTGCACGCCGATTCGCGCGCGACCTCGACGGCACGCGCGCGGCAGACTGACGCGATGGGCCGCGACGTCACACCCCGAGCCGTCGGCGAGCGCGTCGACCTCGACGCGCTGCCCGCTCACGTGCTGGCCTGGCTCGAGCAGGAGCTCGGTGGGCGCGTCGTCGCTGCGACGACGCAGCTCGGCGGCATGTCGCCCGGCCCCGCGTCTCGCATCGTCCTCGACACCGGAGCGGGCTACTTCGTCAAGGCGGTCGGCCTCACCCTCAACGCGATCACGCCACGGCTGCACCGACGCGAGCTCACCGTCCTGCGGCAGCTGCCCCCGGCGCCGTACCGTCCCGCCCTGGTCGCTGGCTACGACGACGGCGACTGGGTCGTGCTCGTGCTCGAGGACGTCGACGGCCGCCACCCCGACCTCGACGACGACGCGACCGTCGCGGCCCTGCGTGCCGCCGTGCGCGACCAGACGTCGTCGCTCACCCCGAACCCGATCGTGAGCGACGGCGAGGACCTCTCCTCCACCGTCACGCGATGGAACCGCGAGATCCTCGCGGCCGACCGGACCGCGCTCCCCCCGTGGTGGCGCAGCCACGAGGCGGACCTGCTGAGCCGGCTCGCCGCGCTGCCAGCCCGGCTGCCGGCGGAGTCCTTCTGCCACCTCGACGTCCGCGACGACAACATGCTGATCCGCCGCGACGGCTCGCCCGTGCTGTTCGACTGGGGGATGAGCCGGCCCGGCCCGGCCTGGGTCGACGAGGTCCTGCTCGACCTGCACGTCGTGCGGTCGACCGCCTTCGACGAGCGGGTCGCGGCGATCCCGATGCACGGCGCCACGGCCTACTCACGCGACGAGCGCGACGACATCGTCACCGACGTCGTGCTGGCGCTCGCGACCTCGATCGCGCTGCTGGCCGCCGGTCCCGCGCCCGAGGGACTGCCGCGGCTGACCTCGTTCCGCCGCCGCGAGTCGGCGATGCTGCTCGACGGCGCGCGACGGCGCCTCGGGATCGACTGAGCGCTACTCGACCGGGTCGAGGCGCAGGCTGATCGAGTTGATGCAGTAGCGCTGGTCGGTCGGCGTCCCGTAGCCCTCGCCGTCGAAGACGTGGCCGAGGTGGCTCCCGCAGCTGGCGCACCGGACCTCGACCCGTTTCATCCCGAGTGTTCGGTCCTCGATCTCGACCACCGCGTCGCCGGCCAAGCGGTGACCAGAACGACGGCCAGCCGCAGTGCGAGTCGAACTTGGTCTCGCTCGTGAACAGCTCAGCGCCGCACGCCCGGCACGAGTACGTGCCGCGGGTCTTCGTGTCGGTGTACTCGCCGACGAAGGCGCGCTCGGTCCCCGCCTCGCGCAGCACCTGGTACTCCGCGGGCGAGAGCTCGTCCCGCCACTCGTCGTCGGCCTTCGCGACGGCGTAGGGCGTGCCGTCGGGCTTGGTCACGGGCAGGGGTCCGGTGTGCGCGCTCATGGCACCGACCGTACGTCGCCACCATGCGGCGAGCATCCCCGACGCGATGACGGATCCCTTACGACGACGACGTCGACTGCACGGTCCGCACGCCGAGAAGGCCGCCGAACATGACGAGGCCGACGCCGGACACCGCGTCGATCACGCGCAGCGCGGTGGTCCCCAGCCGCGCACCGACGGCCGACATCACGAACGCGAGCCCGAGGTGCATCACGAGCGAGCCGAGGGTCGTCCCGACGACGAACGCGGCCGCGCGGGAGGCGTCGCCGGCGATGTCGCTGACCGCCGCACCCGAGAAGACGGCCGCCCAGGTGAGGATGGTGAGCGGGTTGCTGGCGGTCGCGATGAGCCCGGTTCGGTAGGCCGCACCCACGCGTCACGACCTCGATGTCGGACTCCGCGCCGGCCCGCATCCGCCAGGCGTCGTGCAGCGTGCGCAGGCCCATCCAGACGAGGACCGCCGCGCCGGCGAGCCCGAGCGCGACGCGCAGCGGCGCGGCCTGCAGCAGCACGGAGGCGCCCAGAGCGCCGAGGACGGCGTACAGCGCGTCGATGCTTGCCGCACCCGCACCGATCGACGCGCCGGGCGCGAACCCGAACCGCGCGGACGTCCGGGCGCACAGCAGGAAGATCGGACCGACCTGCAGCGCCACGAGCATCCCGATGCCGAACCCGGCCAGGAGCGCCCCTATCACCGCGCGCCCCGATCGGTCCGGCGCGCCATCGTCGAAGCGTCGGCGCGGCGACCGGTCGTGGACATGAGGGACATCGTGCCGGTCGAGTAGGGCTCGGCGCACGCCGTTGCACGTAGCCTCGTCCCGTGGCGACGTCCTTCGGAGACCCGGTCGAGCTCGTGGTGGGCGAGCACGTCGTCCGGGTGAGCAACCCCGAGAAGCCGTACTTCCCGACCGTGGGGATCTCGAAGCTCGAGGTGGTGCAGCACTACCTCGCGTGCGGCGACGGGATCCTGCGCGCGCTGCGCGACCGGCCGACGACGCTCGAGCGCTGGCCCGGAGGGGTGGTGGAGGGCGCGCGGATCTCCACCCGCGAGGGCTTCAAGGGCGAGGCGTTCTACCAGAAGCGCGTGCCGCAGGGCGCTCCCGACTACGTCGAGACCGCGCACATCACGTTCCCCTCCGGCCGCACCGCCGACGAGATCGCGCCCACCGAGCTCGCCGTCATCGCCTGGGCCGCGCAGCTCGGCACGATCACGTTCCACCCGTGGCCGGTGCGGCGCGACGACGTCGACCACCCCGACGAGCTGCGCCTCGACCTCGACCCGCAGCCGGGCACGCGACTTCACCGACGCCGTCGCTCGTCGCCGCACGAGCTCGCGGGCCCTGCTCGAGGAGCTCGGCATGGTCGGCTGGCCGAAGACCTCGGGCGGCCGCGGCGTGCACGTCTACGTGCGCATCGAGCCGCGCTGGAGCTTCACCGACGTCCGCCACGCCGCGATCGCGATCGGCCGCGAGCTGGAGCGCCGGATGCCCGGACGGGTCACCACCAAGTGGTGGAAGGAGGAGCGCGGCGGGCACGATCTTCCTCGACTACAACCAGAACGCCCGCGACCGCACGATCGCCTCGGCGTACTCCATCCGGCTCGAAGCCGCACGCGCCGGTGTCGATGCCGGTGGAGTGGGACGAGCTCGACGACGTCACGCCGTTCGACTTCACGGTCCGCACCGCCGGCCCGCGGTTCGCCGAGCTGGGCGACCTGCACGCGGGGATCGACGACACGGCGTACGACATCTCACCGCTGCTGGAGTGGTACGAGCGCGACGAGCGCGACCTGGGCTGGCGACATGCCCTACCCGCCCGACTACCCGAAGATGCCCGGCGAGCCCAAGCGGGTGCAGCCGAGCCGAGCGCGACCTGACTAGGCTGCCGCCATGGTCTTCACCCTGATCGTCCTCTTCTTCGTCCTCCTCGTCGTGATCGGCGTCGTGGGCTGGCGCATGATGAACGGCAAGAAGATGCGGGGCTGAGCCCCGCCGGATCCGCCGCTGCCGACCACGCGTGCAGGACTACTCCAGCACGTCGGCGAGGTCGTAGCGGACCGGACGCTCGAGCTGGTCGTAGGTGCATGACTCCGGCGTGCGGTCGGTGCGCCAGCGGGTGAACTGCGTGGTGTGCCGGAACCGGTTCCCCTCCATGGCGTCGTAGGCCACCTCCACCACCCGGGTCGGCGCCAGCGGGTGCCAGGACAGGTCCTTGCCGGTGCTCCAGCGCGACACTGCGCCGGGCAGCCGGGCGCCCTCGTGGGCGGTGGCGTCACGCCACTGCGACCACGGGTGCGGGTCCGCCGGGTCGAGCGCCAGTTCGGCGAGCTCCTCGACCAGCTCGAGCTCGCCGGGCCATGGTGAACGAGGCTGAGACACCGACGGACTGGAGCACGCCGTCCGTCGTCGTAGAGCCCGAGCATGAGCGACCCGACGATCTCCTGGCCGTCGGGTCCGGGCTGCTTGTGCGCCCGCCACCCCGCCACGACGCAGTCGGCCGTGCGCGCGTGCTTCACCTTGAGCATGACGCGCTTGTCGGGCTGGTACGTCGCGGACAGCGGCTTGCAGATCAGGCCGTCCAGCCCGGCTCCCTCGAACACCTCGAACCAGCGCGCCGCCTCCTCGGCGTCGCTGCTGATCCGCGTCAGGTGCACGGGTGGCTGCGCTGGTGCGAGCGCGGCCTCGAGCGCTGCACGGCGTACCGCGAAGGGCTCGCCGGTCAGGTCGTCGTCACCGAGGGCGAGCAGGTCGAAGGCCACGAACGACGCCGGGGTCTGCTCGGCCAGGAGCCGCACCCGGCTGTCGGCCGGGTGGATGCGCTGCTGGAGCGAGCCGAAGTCGAGCCGGTCGCCGGTGCGCACGACGATCTCGCCGTCGACCACGCACCTCGGCGGCAGCTGCGCGAGTGCCGCGTCGACGAGCTCGGGGAAGTAGCGGGTGAGCGGCTTCTCGTTGCGGCTCCCGAGCTCCACGTCGTCACCGTCGCGGAAGACGATGCAGCGGAAGCCGTCCCACTTCGGCTCGTACACGAGACCGCCGGGAACCGAGTCCGGCGAGGGAATGCCGCTCACGGGCTTGGCCAGCATCGGCTTGACCGGAGGCATGACGGGCAGCTGCATGACCACATCCTGCCCGGTCCGCGGGGCGGGTGCGGCTAGGTCGCCCGCCGGTAGCTGAGGAACAGCGAGCCGTCGTCCTCGAGCACCTGGTGCAGTCGCAATCGGACGCGGCGCGTCGTCGAGCGCCGACCCGGAGAGGATGCGCGAGACCGGGTTGCGGTCGGTGTAGGTGCCGCCCGCGAGCGCGGGAGTCACCGTGAGCAGGAGCTCGTCGAGCACGCCGGCCGCCACGAGCTGGCCCAGCAGCGCCGGACCTCCCTCCGTGTGCACGCGGTGCAGCCCGCGCTCGCGCAGGATGTCGAGGGCGAGGCGCAGGTCGACGTCGTGCTCACCGGCGACGACGACGTCCGCGACCTCCGCGACGCGCGACCGGCGCTTCCGGGTCGGACGTCGACGTCGTGACCACGATCGTGCGAGCCGTCGCCTCGGTGAACAGCGGAGCGGTCAGGTCGAGCGCGAGCGACCGGCTCACGACCGCGATCGGAGGCACTGTCGGCCCTGGCCGGCCGCGGCCCGCCGCTCGGCGAAGTCGGGCTTGGCCGACGCCGGCTTGTAGGCCTCCTCGCGGATCGTCCCGGCCCCGGCGAGGACGACGTCGGCCAGGCCTCGCAGCCGGCCGAACACGCGACGGTCCGAGTCGCTCGAGATGCCGTGCGACAGCCCCTCCGGCGAGCGTGCCGGCGCCGTCGACGGTCGACACCATGTTGGCGCGCACCCACGGGCGGGTTTCGGGCCAGCCGGGCCAGGCGTACGCCGTGTCGAGGTCGGCGTCGGAGAGGTCGTCGCGCACCTCGGGCAGCAGCATCCGCACCCGGCGATCCTCGCACGGCGCGCGGCGCTACTCCCGGGGTCGCGCGGCAGCCGAGAAGACGGCCACGATCACCGCGGCGATGAGGACCTGCAGCGCGAACACGAGCCAGAAGCTCCAGCCCTGCGCGTAGCCGATCGCGGCGCCGATGCCGCGGCGACGATGCCGATGAGCATCGTCAGCAGGCAGCCGACAGGTTGGCTGTTCGGCACCACGATCCGGGCGACAGCCCCGATGATGAGACCGACGAAGATCGCCGAGAAGAAGCCGCTGAACTCCATGGCGGCATCCTGACGCATGGGAGGCCGTCCGTGGGACACGAGAGAGATGCAGCCGCGCGCGGTCGTCGATGCGGTGACGTTCCGCGCCGGCGACGAGCTGCCGGCCATCGACCCGGGACGCCTCGACGGCGCCGGGCGACCGGGAGGAGACCGAGGCGGCCACGGCGGAGCTGGTCGCCGAGCTGACCGGGTTCCAGGAGCGGCTCTACGCAGAGGGTGTCGGCGGTGGCCACCGGTCGCTGCTCCTGCTGCTGCAGGGGATGGACACGTCCGGCAAGGACGGCACCGTGCGCCGGGTCGTCGGCGCGCATGAACCCGGCCGGCGTCGCGCATCACGTCGTTCAAGAAGCCGACGTCGCGAGGAGCTCGCCCACGACTTCCTCTGGCGCATCGACCACGCCCTGCCGCGGCCCGGGCGAGTCGGCGTCTTCAACCGCTCGCAGTACGAGGACGTCCTCGTCGTACGCGTGCACGACCTCGTGCCGGAGAGCGAGTGGTCCACCCGCTACGACCGGATCAACGAGTTCGAGCACCGCGTCGTCGACGCCGGCCGCCACCTGGTCAAGGTGATGCTGCACATCTCCAAGGCCGAGCAGAAGCAGCGGCTGGCGGATCGGCTCGAGGACCCGACGAAGCACTGGAAGTACAACGCCGGCGACCTGCGGAGCGCGCGTTCTGGGACGACTACCAGGCGGCGTACCAGGACGCGCTGTCGCGCTGCTCCACCGAGCGGCGCCGTGGCTACGTCGTGCCCGCCGACCGCAAGTGGTACCGCGACTGGGTGATCGCGAACCTGCTCGTGGACGCCCTGCGCGACATGAACCCGACGTACCCGCCCGCCGACTTCGACGTCGCCGAGCAGCGCCGCCTGGTCGCCGCCCTGGACTGAGCGCTACTCGCGGGGCGGGAGGTCCGCGCGAAGGACGCGCACCTCGTCGCCGACGCTCACCGAGCCGGCGCGCACCACGCGGGTGTTGATGCCGCGCAGCCGGAGCCGGCGGCCCTCCGGCGTCGCGGTGGCGCGCAGCGCCTCGACGCCGAAGCGCGCGGAGAACTGCGCGCACCCGGTGTGCGGAGCGGCGGTGACCTCGAGCTCGGCCTCCCCGAGCCGCAGGATCGTCCCGGTCGGCAGGTTGTCGACGCTCAGGTCGAGGTCGACGTAGACCTGGTCCCCGGCCAGTGCCCACCGCTCCTCGGAGCCGGCCACCAGCGCCGATGGCGCGCGAGTTCATCACCGTCACCTGCGCTTCGGGGTTCGCCGAGCCGTCCGCGGTCCGGGTGCTGCCGCGCTCGATCCACGTGTCGCCCACGACGCCGAGCTCGAGGTCGAGGGTCACCGTGCGCAGGACCCGGCGCTCGCCGCGCGCGGGCCGGACGACCAGGAGCGTGACGACGCCGGAGTCGCGCGGTGACTCGCGGACGTGGTCGAGCCCGGCCAGGAGCTCGTCGGGGGACCGGTGGAACGGCAGGTGCTGGTCAGGCTCGTCGACGGTCATGCGCGCAGTCTCCCCGACCGGGCGCCCGCGCGGTGCCGGGTTTCCGCCGCGAGGTCAGGCCGTGACAGGAACCGACTCCCAGCCGCGCAGGACGAAGGTGTCGCGCGGTGTCGGCGTCGCCCGCGGGCAGCAGGTGGGGGAGCCGCTCGGCGAGAAGGGGGAGCGACTGCTGCATCTCCAGCCGGGCCAGCGGTGCGCCGAGGCAGAAGTGGATGCCCGCGCCGAAGGCGATGTGCGGGTTGGGATCGCGGCCGACGTCGAACGAGTCGGCGTCGGCGAAGACCTCGGGGTCGCGGTTCGCGGAACCGAGCATCGCCGCGATCTTCTGGCCCGCGCGCACCGTGACCCCGCTGATCTCGACGTCGCGGGTCGCCGTGCGCTCGAAGAGCTGCGACGGCGTGTCGAACCGCAGCATCTCCTCGACGGCGGTCGCGGCCATCCCCCACGGGTCGGCCGCGACCCGGTCCCACTGGTCGCGGTGCTGCAGCAGCGCCACCATGCCGTTGCCGAAGCCGTTGACCGTGGCCTCGTGGCCCGCGTTGAGCAGGAGCACGCAGGTGGCGACGAGCTCGCGCTCGGTGAGCCGCTCGCCCTCGGCCTCCACCTCGGCGAGGTGCGTGACCAGGTCGTCGCCGGGCGAGCGGCGCCGTGTCCGGGCGAGGTCGGCGACGTACGCCGCGAACTCGTCGCACGCGACGTGCGCCCGAGCGTCGTCCTCGTCCGTGCGGTCGTACTCGTACATCTTCACGATCGCCTGCGACCACGGCCGCAGCGGCGCGACGTCGGACTCGGGTACGCCGAGCAGGTCCGCGATCACCAGCACGGGCAACGGCTCCGCGTAGTCCGCGATGACGTCGAACGACGCCGGTGTCGCGCAGCTGTCTCCTCGGCAGCGTCGAGCAGGCCGACGCAGAGCTCGCGGATCCGGTCCCGGCGGCTCTCGATGTTGCCGCGGGCGAACGCCTTGGCGACGAGCTGCTTGAGGCGAGTGTGCTTCGGCGGCTCGTTCTCGAGGAGCGCGTCCTCGTGCAGCCAGTTGAACGTCTCCCACACGTCGAGCGGCTCGCGCGCCGAGAAGATCCGGCCGAGCCCCCGGTCGCGCAGGACGGCGTTCGCGTCGTCGTAGCGGAAGGCCAGCCACATGCCCAGCTGCTCGTCGAACACCGGCCGGCCCTCCGCGCGCATCCGCGCGAAGGCGGGGTAGGGGTCACGCACGAGGGCGGGGTCGGAGAGGTCGAAGCCGGTCGCGTCATGCGCCGACCCTAGGGCGCCGGACGCGTCGTGGCTCGGTGCTCAGGCGTCGACCGGCTCGCCGCGCAGCCACGCCATCGCGGTCGTCGCCGACTAGCCGAGCGGGTGCGTCGCGAGCAGCGTGCGCGGGCCGTCGAGGTCGTCGCCGAGGGTGACGAGCGGCAGCTCGGCCGACCCGTCCTTGCGCACCTGGGCCAGCCCCGCGCTCGCGGTGAGCGCGTTGCACAGGCACACGCGGCCCGCGGCGTCCTCGTGCTCGCCGCCCTTGCGCTCGTACATCGCGCACGGGCTCGGCCGGGCACCGGTAGTTGATGCTGCCGTCCGCGCGCCGGAACGGCGTGCGCAGGTGCCCGAGGTCGCACACCGACGTGCGGTCCTCGCGCAGGGT
This sequence comes from uncultured Actinomycetes bacterium, assembly GCA_963738455.1. Taxonomy (GTDB): domain Bacteria; phylum Actinomycetota; class Actinomycetes; order S36-B12; family CAIYMF01; genus Longivirga. The sequence continues at coordinate 306,140 of CAVTWM010000007.1, read as the reverse complement.
CACGTCGGAGAGGGTGCCGGGGATCGAGCGCGACCTTGAACGGGAAGCCGGTGGGGGAGGCGAGGACGTCGGTGCGCGTGGCCAGCTCGTCCGTGACCGAGCGAGGCCAGCAGCGCGTCGCGGAGCTCGGGTGCGAACCCGGACTCGCGGCTCATCGCGAACAGCGTGCCCACCTGGATGCCGCGTGGCGCCGAGCGGCGAGCGCCTCCTGCAGCCGCTGCGGGGACCCGTACGAGCCGGCCAGCCAGAAGGGCATGCCGAGCGCGGCGAACTTCTCCGTGTCGATGGCGTCGCGGGGACCGTAGACCGGCTCGCCGGCCTCGTCGAGCACGAGCTTGCCGCGCGGCGGGGCGTTGTGCCCGCCCGCGGTCGGCGCCTCGACCACGAAGCCGTCCGGACGCGTGGCCTCGTCGCGGGCGAGGTACTGCCGCGAGGACGTGGCTGGCCACGATCGCGAGGAACGTGGGTCGCGTGAGCGGCGGCAGGTCGACGCCCAGCAAGGATGCGGGGTCGATGGCCATGGCGTACGTCTCGTCAGCGGGGGCGCTCCGCGACGTCGACCGGCAGCGTCGTCGCGCGGTGCTGCGCCAGCTCGTCGAGCAGGTGCGGGATGTGCGCCGGGATGCCCGCGCCCATGAGCACGGCGTCGACGCCCGCGAGCATCGCGCCGTAGGCGGCGTAGGGCGTCGTCATCTGGATCTTCTCGAGGTAGTTGACGCCGATCGAGCCGTCGTGGCCCTCCTTGGCGAGCCAGACCTCGACGAAGTTGCCGAGCACGATGAGGTGCTGCGCGCGGAGCGACGGCGTGAGCGACGGCCGCGAGGTGGGGAGGTACGGCTCGCCGTCGGCCCGACCTCCCGGCCGGAAGTAGCGCTCGACCGCCTCGTCCGCGATCGCGGGGACGGGGAAGGCCGCCAGCGCTCGGCGGACGTCGCCCTGCGGGTCGCCGTCCTGCAGCCGTCGGGCCAGCACCGCGTCGAGGGCCACGCCCGAGACGACGCCGAGCTCGCCGGTCGCGCTCACCGTGCGGGCCAGCTGCCAGGAGGAGATGGCGACGCCCATGCCGCCCTGGATGATGCGGGGGAGCTGGGTCAGTGGCACGGGATCTCCTCGGTCGACGCTCGGGAACCGACACCTACGTTACCGTAGGTTGGCACCGGTTTCCCGGACGCGAGCGCGGTCTGCGTCACACCGGCCCGTAGCCTCCGGGGAGATGCCGGACGAGCCCGAGGAGCAGCCATGAGCCACCTGATCGCCGTCGCCGGGACGATCGACTTCGCCACCCGGGAGGGACGTGACGCGGCGGTCGCCGACAGCGTCGCCGGCCAGGCGTCGACCCGTGACGACGAGCCAGGCTGCCTCGCCTACAGCTTCTGCGCGGACCCGGTGGTCGACACCCGGGTGCAGGTGCACGAGCTGTGGGCCGACGAGGCGTCGCTCGCCGCGCACTTCGCCCACCCGAACTACCTGGGGTTGCGCGAGGTGCTCGCGACCCACGCGCGCGTGGCGTCGTCGGTCACCAAGATGCGGGTCGACCTGCGCGAGCCGGTCTACGACGAGACGCACACCCCGCGCGCCGACTTCTTCACCGCGACCGACTGAGGCCGGAACGGGGCGAGCCCTCGTCACCGCTGGGCGACGAGGGCTCGGGCGTGATCGCGAGAGGATTTGAACCTCCGACCCCCTCCGTGTCAGGGAGGTGCGCTAACCAGGCTGCGCTACGCGATCGGGTCTCATTCACTTGTACCACCGGCGATCCGCCGGACCCGGGGCTCCTCGAGGAACCCTGCGCCCTGCGCCCATCGCCTGTGGGGTCGTACCCCGGTGGTGACCGAGGTGGAGACGGGATTTGAACCCGTGTACACGGCTTTGCAGGCCGTTGCCTCGCCTCTCGGCCACTCCACCGAGCAGACCTCGGAGCGAGGTCTTCCGAGCGGACGACGGGATTCGAACCCGCGACCCTCACCTTGGCAAGGTGATGCTCTACCAACTGAGCCACGTCCGCGATGCAGCCGGGGCGTACCCCCTCTGCGGTTCGAAACCATAACCCATCTGCGCAGCACACTCCAAAGCGGGCCCGCGGGCGCGACGACGCGCGATCATGTGCGCGTGAGTCCCGCCGACGCGTTCCCGTCCGTCACATCAGACCCGTTCGCACCAGGCCTGCCGTTCGACCCGTCGTGGCCGCGGGCCGGGTCCTGGTGGGCCCGCGAGAGCGCGGACCACGGCGACGACGGCCCGCTCGACATCGCGATGATCGGTGTCCCGGCGTGGCGCACCTCGCTGTCGCCCACCGGTGCGCACGCGACGCCGGCGGCGGTCCGCGCGGCCCTGCAGCGGTTCTCCACCTTTGCCCACGGCTTCGACCTCGCGGCCCTGGTCGCGGCGGACCTCGGCGACGTCGAGGAGCCCGACGGACCCGAGGGCGAGGAGCGGGTGGCAGCGCTCGTGGCGGCCGCGAGCGACCGTGCGCGCCTGGTGGTCGCGGTGGGCGGCGACAACTCGATCACGCACCCGGTCGCGCTGGCCGCAGCCGGCGCGGCGTTCGCCTCGTCGGGCCTCATCACCCTCGACGCGCACCACGACCTGCGCGACGGCACCAGCAACGGCTCGCCGGTCCGCCGCCTCCTCGAGGCCGGCCTCGACGGGAGGCGCGTCGTGCAGATCGGGATCGCCGACTTCGCCAACTCCCGCGCCTACTCCGACCGCGCACGAGCGGCCGGCATCACCGTCGTCACGCGTGACGACCTCGCGCGACGCCCCCTCGACGACGTCGTCGCGGAGGCGCTCGACGTTGCCGGCTCCGGTGGGGGTCCGGTCCACGTCGACCTCGACGTCGACGTGTGCGACCGGTCCGTGGCACCCGGCTGCCCGGCGTCGGTGCCCGGTGGGATCTCCGCGGTCGAGCTGCGGCACGCAGCCTTCCTCCTCGCCGGCGACCACCGGGTCGGGTCGCTCGACATCACCGAGGTCGACGCCACGGCCGACGTCGCGGACGGGCGCACGGTCCGGCTGGCCGCCCTGTGCGTGCTCGAGGCCGCGGCCGGGCTCGCCGGTCGTGCCTGACCGCCAGGCGTGCGCCCACCTCGGTGGCCAGCTCGCCACCGACCTGCGCGACGTCACCTCCGACGCGAGCGCGCTCGACTCGTCCGGCTGGTGGGCCGTCGTCGTGCCGTACGACGGCCCCACGGTGTTCGCGCGGTTCGGCGACGTTCGGCCGGCACCGCTCCCCACGGGTCGCTGGCGTGGGCCGGCCACCGAGTCGTGGACCACGAGCCTGAGCGAGACGGAGTACCTGGCGGCGGTGGAGAGCGTCCGGGCCAGCATCGCCGCGGGCGACGTCTACCAGGCCAACGTGTGCCGGGTCCTCACGGCCCGGCTGCCGGACCCCGACGCGCGCGACGGCGCCGGCCTCGCCGCTGCCCTGGCCACCGGGAACCCGGCGCCCTACGCCGGCTACGTGCGTCTTCCCGACGGCAGTCACCCGCACGTCCCGGATGGAGGCGTGGAGGTGGTGACCGCATCGCCGGAGCTGTTCCTGCGGCGCGAGGCCGACGTCGTGGAGTCCGCTCCCATCAAGGGCACCGGGCGGACCGAGGCGGACCTCGAGCCGAAGGACACGGCCGAGAACGTCATGATCGTCGACCTCGTCCGCAACGACCTCGGCGCACGTCTGCCGCACCGGGTACGGTCGAGGTCGACCACCTGTGCCACGTCGAGGAGCACCCCGGGCTGGTGCACCTGGTCTCGACGTGTCCGGGCGACGCTGCGGCCCGGCGCGACGTGGCGCGACATGCTGGCGGCGAGCTTCCCGCCCGGCTCGGTGACCGGCGCGCCCAAGCACACCGCGCTGCAGGCGATCACCGACCCTCGAGCCGGTGCCGCGCGGCCCGTACTGCGGCGCGGTGGGCTGGGTCGACGCCGACCGCGACGAGGCCGAGCTCGCCGTGGCATCCGCACCTTCTGGGTCGCCGGGACGACGCCGGACGGCGGGTGCTGCGGTTCGGCACCGGCGCCGGCATCACCTGGGGGAGCGACGCCGAGCCGGAGTGGGCGCGAGACCGAGCTCAAGGCGGCCGCTGCTCGTCGCGCTCGCCACGGGCGGCGCGCCCGGGCATGCGAGGCTGTCCGCCCATGACTGACATCCGGGTCTGGGTCGACGGCACGCTCGTCGGCGCCGACACGCCCGCGGTGATCGGTCCTCGACCACGGCGTCACGGTGGGCGACGGTGCCTTCGAGACGCTGCAGGTCGACGACGGCGTGCCGTTCGCGGTCACCCGGCACCTGCGCCGCCTCGACCGGACGCTCGCCGGGCTTGGCCTTCCGCCCGCCGACCGACGACCGCATCCGCGAGCGGCATCGACGCGGTCGTGGCTCGACGCGGCGACGCCGCTCGGCTTCGCGCCGGCTGCGGTTCACGGTGACCGGCGGGCGTGGGCCGCTCGGCTGGACCGGCACGAGCCGCCGCTCACCCTCATCGTCACCGCCGTGCCGCACGCCGCGTGGCCGCCGACCACCGCGGCTCGTGTCACGGTCCCGTGGGTGCGCAACGAGCGGTCCGCGACGGCCGGGCCTCAAGACCACGTCGTACGCCGACAACGTCATCGCGCTGGCCCAGGCGCAGGGCGCAGGGGCGCCTCGAGGCGATGCTTCGCCAACACCCGCGGACGCGCTGTGCGAGGCCACCGGGCAGCAACGTCTTCGTCGTGGTCGACGGCGGGTGCGCACGCCGCCGCTCGACAGTCCGGCTGCCTGGCCGGCATCACCCGCGAGCTCGTGCTCGCGTGGTGCCCGCGAGGTCGCCCAGGTGCGCGAGGCCGACCTGCCGCTCGACGTGCTCTGGCCGCGCCGACGAGGTCTTCATCACCTCCTCGACCCGGGACGTGTACCCGGTCGACCGGATCGACGGCCGGGCGCTCGTCCCCGGCCCGGTGACGGCTCGGCTCGCCGCCGCGTTCGCGGCGCACGCGCTCGCGGAGGTGGATCCGTGACGCTCGAGGTCCGCGCGTTCACCGAGGCGCAGCTGGCCTCCTATGTCCCGATGGCTCAGGACAGCTACGTCGTCGACCTGGTGCGCGCCGGCGCCCTCGACGAGCCGCGCGCCCGGGCCAAGGCGGAGCTCGACTACGCCGACGCGGACCTCGACGGCGCGACGACCTTCCTCGCCGCCTACGCGGACGTGGACGGCCGGGAGGAGTGGGTCGGCGTCCTCGGGTACGGGCTGCAGGGGTTCGGCAGCCCGCACGAGGAGCCGACCTTGTTCGTCCACGACCTCGAGGTCTTCGAGCCGTTCCGCCGCCGCGGCTTCGCGGAGGCCCTGCTCGCCGTGGCCGCCGACCTGGCGCGCGAGGCGGGTGCCCAGGCCGTGCGCCTCACCGTGTGGGGCGGCAACCACGCTGCGCACGACCTGTACGCCAAGGTGGGCTTCGAGCCGGAGCAGCACCGGCTGCGGCTGCGCGTCGCCCCGGCCTGACGATCCGGTCCCACGCACAGCACGCAGGCAGGGAGGAGGAGGGGCATGCAGGCGTTCATGGTCTTCCTGCTGCTCGTCCTGGCCTGGGTCCTCACGTCCGGGCGGCTGTCGGCACGCAGCGTCACCGGCCCGATCGCGCTGACCGCCGCGGGCTTCGCACTGGCCGGGCTGTCGGACGTCCGGGTGCTACTGGGCACCGAGACGGTCCGCGAGCTGATCGAGATGACGCTGGCCGTCGTGCTGTTCACCGACGCGTCGAAGGTGGGGCTGCGCTGGTTCGCCACCGAGTGGCGCTACCCCGCCCGGTTGCTGGGCATCGGGTTCCCGCTGACGGTCGTGCTGGGCGGTCTCGCCGCGTGGTGGTCTTCCCCGGTGTCGGGGTCCCGGTCGCCTTCCTGGTCGCGGCCGTGCTCGCCCCGACGGATGCCGCGCTCGGCGCGTCGATCATCGAGGACGTGCGCATCCCGAGCACGTTCCGCAAGGTCATCAACGTCGAGAGCGGCCTGAACGACGGCCTCGCCACCCCCGTTCGTCGCGTTCTTCATGACGTTCGTCGTGGCCGACCGAGCCGGTGAGGGCCTCGGCCGCTGGTCGACGCGCTCGTCGAGCTCGCCATCGGCGTCGCGCTCGGCCGCGTCGCGGGATGGGGGTCGGGCCGGGCGATCACGGCCGCGGAGAAGCGCGGGTGGGCTCTGCCCGCCCTCGTGCCGCTGGCGCCGGCCGTCGTGGCGGTCGCGACCTACACGGCTGCGGTGGCTGTGGGCGGCAACGGGTTCGTCGCCGCGTTCGTGTGCGGCCTCGGCTTCGGCGCCACGTCGTCCCGGGGCCGCGCCGAGCCCCCCGAGCACCTCATGGCGTTCACGGCGCAGATCGGGTTGCTGCTGGGCTTCGGCGTCTGGTTCATCTTCGGCGCCGGCGTCCTCGAGCCGATGTTCGGGTTCGTCACCTGGCCGATGGTCCTCTACGCCGTGCTGGCGCTGACGGTGCTCCGGATGGTGCCGGTGGCGATCGCCGCGCTGGGCTCGCACCTTGCCTGGGACACGGTGCTGCTGGCCGGCTGGCTCGGGCCGCGCGGCCTCGCGTCGATCGTGTTCGCGATCCTGGCGTTCGACGAGCTGGACAAGGGCCCGGGCACGTTCGTGCTGGCCACCGTCGCGGTGACCGTGGCGATGTCGGTGCTGGCCCACGGGCTCTCGGCCGGGCCCCTCGCCGCCTGGTACGCCCGCCGCCACCCGGTGCGTTCGGACGCAGATCCGGACGAGGTCAGTGCGGGCTGACGATCAGCCGCCGAGCAGCTCGGCGATGGTGGCGTCGAGGTCGAGGTGCCGACCCTCCTGGCCGCTCGGGACGAGGTCGTACGACGCGTCAAGGAAGGTGCGGACCGCCTCGAGGTCGGCCTCCAGGAGGGCGCAGCCGCTCGGCGAGGCCAGCGACAGGCACACCACGCCGCGGCCCTCGGCGATCGACGGCCAGACGGCGACGTCGCCCTCGCCGACCGGCATCCGGAGGCCGTCCTCGATGAGGTCGCGGCCGAACACCCAGGTGACGTCGCCGTCGCTCGTGCGGAACACGGTGGAGACGGCGTAGGGATCGTCGGGGGAGTAGCCGAGGGTCGACGGCACGGTGACGGCGCGATCGCCGCCGATCACGAGGCGCAGCTCGATGTCGGCTCGGACGGACACGGTGGGGCTCCCTTCGGCACACGGGTGTGTGGCCCACCGGTTGTGCCCAGGGGCCCGCGCGGGCACGCCCCGGGACCGTTGTGATCCGGCACACACGGGGGAGGGGTCGGCCGTGGGAGGGGCGCGACGATCTGTTGGGGCAGCCGAACGGCTTTGGTAGAGTCCCGGGCACGGGCGATTGGCGCAGTGGTAGCGCGCTTCGTTCACACCGAAGAGGTCACTGGTTCGAAACCAGTATCGCCCACCGTTGACGCGCTCCCCGGGTTCTCACCCGGGGGTGCGCGGACCGTCCTACAGTCACCCCATGGCCGCAGTCCGCGCCGTCCGTGAGTCCGACCACCCCGAGGTCGCTGCGATCGCTGTCGCGTGCGACGAGACGGGTCCGGTGTCCGGTGCCGACCCGCGCTACCTCGCCCACGTCGAGAAGCGCGGTCGGGTCGCCGTCGTGGAGGACGCCACGGCGCTCGTCGGGTTCGGCGGGCAGGTCGACGTCGACGGCGTCGCGTTCCTCACCGACCTGTTCGTGGCTCCCGGCTCGCGCGGCGCCGGCCGGGGCTCCGCCCTGCTGGCCGAGCTGTGGGGCGGCTCTGCGTCCCGTGCCACGTCGTCGTCGCAGGATCCCCGGGCCCTCGCGTCGTACGCGCGCTACGGCGCCCAGCCACGATGGCCCCTGATGTATCTCGAGATACGGCGGGGCGGCCGTCACCGCGCAGGTCCCGGTCCACCACGACGAGCCGGTCGACGGCGACGTCGGGTGGTCGCTGCCGCTCGACGGCCTGGAGACCGTGCGCGTCGTTTCCGGGCCGGGGCGAGCGGCGACGACCGCAGTGGTCCGCACCGAGGGGTCGTGCGTCACCGTCCTGCGGGCCGACACGCCCGACCCGCGCGGCCTCGCGGTGCTCGTCGCCGACCTTCGGTCCCTGGCCGGCGACGGCGGCGTCGTCCGGCTCACCGTGCCCGGCCCGCACCCGGCTCTGGTGGATCTGCTGCGTGCGGGCGCGCGAGTCGTCGACGTCGATCTCTGGTGCTCGACGGCGGACGCGGTGGACCTCGTGGACCCGGGGCGCACGCTTCCCTCGCCGGCGCTCTGCTGACGCCGGCGGGATCCTCGCGTACCGTCGATCGGCAGGAGGTTCCATGACGTCGATGGTCCGGTCCCGCTGGCTGCTCGCGGGTGCCACGTTCACGCTCAGCCTCGCGGCGGTGGTGTCCGCCACGCCCGCGATCGGCAGCCCTGCTGTCGAGAGTGGCTCGGCCGCCAGTCGTGGCGCGCTCGTCGCACCGGCCGCGGTCGTCCCTGCGGCGGTGCCTCCCGCCCCGATCTCCCGGCTGCGCGTCGTCCCTCGCGCGCTCGTCTCGGGCTTCGTGCAGCCGGTGCTCGTCACCTCCGCACCGGACGGCACCAGCCGGCTGTTCGTCGTGGAGAAGCAGGGGCGCATCCGCGTCGTGAGCGGCAACCGGATCACCGGGACCTACCTCGACATCCGGCGCTTCGTGTCGTCCGTCGGTGAGCGGGGCCTGCTCGGCCTCGCGTTCGCCCCCGACTTCGCCACGAGCCGGCTGTTCTGGGTCACCTACACGCGTGCCGACGGTGCGCTCGTGCTCGCGCGGTTCCAGGCCAGGACCGCTGCCGCGCCGAGCGTGACGTCGTCGCGACGGCACGACCGTGCTCGTCGTGCCGCACCCGTCGAACACCAACCACAACGGCGGCAACATCGCCTTCGGGCCGCGACCGCTTCCTCTACCTCGGCACCGGTGACGGCGGGAGCGGGGGCGACCCGCTGGCCAACGCGCAGAACACCGGGACGCTGCTCGGGAAGATGCTCCGCATCAACGTGCGGTGCGCGGGGCGCGCCTACTGCATCCCGCCCACCAACCCCTACGCCACCTCGACGACGTCGCGCCGCGAGATCTGGATGACCGGCCTGCGCAACCCGTGGCGGTGGTCGTTCGACACGGGCGGCACCATCTGGGTCGGCGACGTCGGCCAGAACAAGTACGAGGAGGTCACTGCGATCGGCTCCGCCAACCAGCGCGGCGCCAACCTCGGCTGGTCCTGCCGCGAGGGTCGTCACGTCTTCAACGCCTCGCGCTGCCGCACCACGATCCGCTACGCGACGCCGCAGATCGAGCTGTGCCATCCCGACGGCGTGCTGGGCTGTCCGGCGGCGCGGGCGGGCGAGTCCATCATCGGCGGCTTCGTCTACCGCGGGTCGGCGTACTCGCGGGCCGGCGCGACCTACGTGTTCGCCGACTACATCACCGGCCAGATGTGGGGCTACCGCTCCGGGGCGCTCACCGTGCCGACCCGGATCGCGGGGATCGTCGGGTTCGGCCTCGACGACGCGCGCGAGCTCTACGCCGTGGGTCTCGGCGGGACGCTGTACCGGGTGGGCTTCTCGATCGTCTGACGCGCGGTATTCCGCTCGACGGTCGCCCGCGGTCGACCGCTACCCTCGGTGTGCCAGAGCCCGACGCTTCGTACCCGTCGGTCCCCTTACGGTCGGCCCTTCGTCACGGTCGCCCGACGAGCACCAGGAGCACGACGTGCCTCAGATCACCGTCCGCGACCTCGACGGCAAGCTCGACGAGCGGATCGTGCCCGACGGCACCACCGCCGCCGAGGTGTTCCCGGACCGCAGCGTGGTCGTCGTCCGGGTGGGCGACGACCTCAAGGACCTCAGCCACGTCGTGGCCGACGGCGACGTCCTCGAGCCCGTGCCGGTCGACTCCGACGACGGCCGTTCCGTCCTCCGCCACTCCACCGCGCACGTGCTGGCCCAGGCCGTGCAGCAGCTGTTCCCGGAGGCGAAGCTGGGCATCGGCCCGCCGATCCGCGACGGCTTCTACTACGACTTCGACGTCGCCCGGCCCTTCACCCCCGACGACCTCGCGGCGCTCGAGAAGCGCATGCAGGAGATCGTGAAGTCGGGCCAGCGGTTCGCGCGACGCGTGGTCACCGAGGAGGCGGCCCGGGCCGAGCTCGCCCACGAGCCGTACAAGCTCGAGCTGATCGGGCTCAAGGGCGGCTCCTCGGGCGAGCTCGACGACGTCATGGAGGTCGGCGGAGCCGAGCTGACCATCTACGACAACCTCGACGCGAAGACCGGCGAGCGCGCCTGGTGCGACCTGTGCCGCGGACCGCACCTGCCCACCACCCGCGTCATCCCGGCGTTCAAGCTGATGCGCTCGGCCGCGGCCTACTGGCGCGGCAGCGAGAAGAACCCGATGCTGCAGCGCATCTACGGCACCGCGTGGGAGAGCCGCGACGCGCTCAAGGCGCACCTCGCGTTCCTCGCGGAGGCGGAGAAGCGCGACCACCGCCGGCTCGGCACCGAGCTCGACCTGTTCAGCTTCCCCGACGAGATCGGCTCCGGGCTCGCGGTGTTCCACCCCAAGGGCGGCGTCGTGCGCCGCGCGATGGAGGACTACTCGCGGCTGCGTCACGAGGAGGCGGGCTACGAGTTCGTCAACACCCCGCACCTCACCAAGAGCTACGCTCTTCGAGACTGTCCGGCCACCTCGACTGGTACGCCGAGGGCATGTACCCGCCCATGGAGCTCGACGCCGAGTACGGCGCCGACGGCGAGCTGCGCAAGGTCGGCCAGAAGTACTACATGAAGCCGATGAACTGCCCCATGCACAACCTGATCTTCCGCGCCCGTGGCCGGTCCTACCGCGAGCTGCCGCTGCGGCTGTTCGAGTTCGGCACCGTCTACCGCTACGAGAAGTCCGGCGTCGTGCACGGGCTCACCCGCGCCCGCGGCTTCACCCAGGACGACGCCCACATCTACTGCACCCCCGAGCAGATGCCCGGACGAGCTCGACTCCCTGCTCACCTTCGTCCTCGACCTGCTGCGCGACTACGGTCTCGACGACTTCTACCTCGAGCTCTCGACCAAGGACCCGGTGAAGTTCGTCGGCACCGACGACGACTGGGAGCGGGCCACCGAGACCCTGCGCGAGGCGGCCGAGCGGCAGAACCTCGAGCTGGTCCTCGACCCCGGCGGCGCGGCCTTCTACGGTCCGAAGATCTCCGTCCAGGCGCGCGACGCGATCGGCCGCACCTGGCAGATGTCGACCATCCAGGTCGACTTCAACCTGCCGCGAGCGCTTCGAGCTCGAGTACACCGCGGCCGACGGCTCGCGGCAGCGCCCGGTCATGATCCACCGCGCCCTGTTCGGCTCCATCGAGCGGTTCTTCGCGGTGCTGCTCGAGCACTACGCGGGCGCCTTTCCCGCCGTGGCTCGCCCCGGTCCAGGTCGTGGGCATCCCCATCACCGACGGCCACGTCGCCTACCTCGACGAGGTCGCAGCCCGGCTGCGTGCCGCGCGGGATCCGGGTCGAGGTCGACGCGTCCGACGACCGCATGCAGAAGAAGATCCGCAACGCGCAGAAGCAGAAGGTCCCCTACATGCTCATCGCGGGCGACGACGACGTGGCGGCCGGTGCCGTGTCGTTCCGCTACCGCGACGGCACCCAGAAGAACGGTGTCAGGGTCGACGACGCCATCGCCGAGATCGTCGACGCCGTCGAGCGCCGGGTGCAGGTCTGAGCCCGCGATGACTGGCGCCGACGAGTGGGAGCGGCTCTGGACCCCGCACCGCATGGCCTACCTCAAGGGCGAGAACAAGCCGACGCACGACGGTCCGGGCGAGGACTGCGCCGTTCTGCTTCGCGCCGTCGGTGGAGGGCGACGACAGCCTCGTCGTCGCGCGCGGCGAGCTCGTCTACGCCGTCCTCAACCTCTACCCGTACAACGCGGGACACCTCATGGTGTGCCCCTACCGGCACGTGGCGGACTACACCGACCTCGAGCTCGGCGAGGTCGCCGAGCTCGGTGCGTTCACGCAGCGCGGGATGGCCACGCTGCGGTCCGTGTCGGACGCCCAGGGGTTCAACGTCGGCATGAACCAGGGGTCGGTGGCGGGTGCCGGCATCGCCGGGCACCTGCACCAGCACGTCGTCCCGCGCTGGGGCGGCGACACGAACTTCATGCCGGTCGTCGGACACACCAAGACGATGCCGCAGCTGCTCGAGGCCACGCGCGACCTCCTCGCCGCGGCGTGGTGAGGTCGCGGTGCCCGAACCCGCACGCGGTGTGAGACTGGACGCATGACGACGTCGGTCGTGACCGGTCCCGTGCTGGTCTACGACGGGGACTGCGCGTTCTGCTCGTCCAGCGTGCGCTGGCTCCAGGACCGGTTCCCCGGCTCGTTCACCGCGCAGCCCTACCAGCGGGCGGACCTGGGCGCGCTCGGGCTGACCGAGGCCGAGTGCCACGAGCGCCTGCAGTGGGTCGGAGACGCCGGCTCGCCCGAGCTGACGCGCGAGAGCGGGGCACGCGCCGTCGGTGCGCTGGTACGCACCGGAGCCGCGACTACCTCGCGACGCCTCATGTCGGCGGAGTCGCTCGGCTGGCGCACGGTGGCGGCGGGCACCCGCGTCCCGCCGACGTCGTGGCTCGCCGCCGGCGTCTACCGGCTCGTCGCCGCGAACCGGCACCGGCTCCCGGGCGGGACACCCACCTGCCGCACGTCGAGCCCGGTCCACCGTTCGATCAGCGGGCCGCGGACTCCTCCTGGATCTTCTTCGCGACCTGCGGGGGCATCGGCTCGTGGCCGAGGTAGGCCCGCGTGAAGGTCGCCGTGCCGTGCGAGAGCGAACGCAGCTCGACGGCGTACCGCGTGAGCTCGAGCTCGGGCACGTCGGCCGTGATCTGCGTGCGCCCCATGCCGATCGGCTCGCTGCCCGACACCCGGCCGCGGCGGCCGGAGAGGTCGCTCATCACGGCGCCGACGTACTCGTCGGAGACCAGCACCGCGATGCGGTCCACCGGCTCGAGCAGGGCCACGGTCGCCGCGGCCGCGGCCTCCTTGAGGGCGAGGCCGCCGGCGTGCTGGAAGGCCATGTCCGAGGAGTCGACGGCGTGCGCCTTGCCGTCGACGAGCGTCACCCTGATGTCGACGACGGGGTAGCCGGCGGCGACCCCCTTCTCCATCTGCGCGCGAACCCCCTTCTCCACGCTGGGGATGAACTGGCGCGGGACCGAACCGCCGACCACCTTGTCGACGAACTCGAAGCCGGACCCGGACGGCAGCGGCTCCACCTCGATGTCGCAGACGGCGAACTGGCCGTGGCCGCCGGACTGCTTGACCAGGCGCCCATGGCCCTTGCCCGTCGACGCGAACGTCTCCCGCAGCGAGACACGGAGCGGCACGGAGTCCACGGCGACGCCGTAGCGGTTGCGCAGCCGGTCGAGCAGCACGTCGACGTGGGCCTCGCCCATGCACCACAGGACCAGCTGGTTCGTCTCCGGGTTGCGCTCGAGCCGCATGGTCGGATCCTCGGCGACGAGACGCCCGAGCCCTTGCGCGAGCTTGTCGTCGTCGGCCTTCGAGTGGGCCACGATGGCGACGGGCAGCAGCGGGTCGGGCATGATCCACGGTTCGACGAGCAGCTGGTTGTCCTTGTCCGACAACGTGTCCCCGGTCTCGGCGCGGGTCAGCTTGGCCACCGCGACGATGTCGCCGGCGACCGCGTGGGTGACGAGTGCGCTGAGTCTTCCCGAGCGGTGAGGACAGCGCACCCACGCGCTCGTCGACGTCGTGGTCCTCGTGGCCGCGGTCCGGCGCGAAGTGCCCGGACACGTGCACCGTGAGGTCCGGCGTGAGCGTGCCGCTGAAGACGCGGACGAGCGAGATGCGTCCGACGTAGGGGTCGGTCGTGGTCTTGACGACCTCGGCGCACAGGGCGCCGTCGACGTCGCACGCGATCGGGTTGCGGGGCGAGCCGTCGGGCGCGGTGACCATGGGGAGCGGGTGCTCGAGCGGTGACGGGAACCCGCGCACGATGAGGTCGAGCACCTCGGCGGCGCCGAACCCCACGGGTGAGAGCGCCGTGCCGAGCACCGGGTAGAAGGAGCCGCGCGCCACCGCCGTCTCGAGGTCGGTGATGAGGGTGTCGACGTCGAGGTCCTCGCCCGCGAGGTAGCGGTCCATCAGGGTCTCGTCCTCGCTCTCGGCGATGATCCCCTCGATCAGCGCCCCGCGTGCGTTCTCGATGAGCGGGACGTGCTGGGCGTCCGGCTCGCGCGTCACGCGGGTGCCGGAGGTGTAGTCGACGACCTGCTGCGAGAGCAGGCCGATGAGACCGCCGACCGTCGCGTCGTCGGCGTGCATGGGCAGGTAGAGCGGCATGACGCCCTCGCCGAACACGCGCTGGCAGATCGCGAGCACGTCCTCGAAGTCGGCGCGCTCCTTGTCGAGCTTGGTGATGACGACGGCGCGCGGCATCCCCACCGCGGCGCACTCCTCCCACAGCAGCTGGGTCGAGGCGTCGACGCCGTCCACGGCCGACACGACGAACAGCGCGGCGTCCGCGGCGCGGAGCCCGGCGCGGAGATCGCCCACGAAGTCGGCGTACCCCGGCGTGTCGACGAGGTTGACCTTCACGCCGTCGACCTCGAGCGGCGCGAGGGCCAGCCCGACGGAGCGCTGCTGGCGCATCTCGGCCTCGTCGAAGTCGGACACGGTCGTGCCCTCCTCGACGCGCCCGGCGCGCACGAGGGCGCCTGCGGTCACGAGCAGCTGCTCGACGAGCGTGGTCTTCCCGGAACCGGAAGGGCCGACCAGCACCACGTTGCGGATCTTGTCGGGGTGGTCGGCCACCGGTGCTCTGCCCGCGGCCCCTGCGGCGTTCTTGTCCGCCATGTCGATCGCCTCCTGCTCAGATGGATCGTGTCCCTCACCCTTCACCCGCGGCCTTCGCGAGGCAACCGCTTCCGGGAGGTGCGTCGCCGTTAGTCTCGTCACCGTCATGCTCAACAACACCGCCGCCCGACGAGTCGTGGCCGTCGTCATCGACCCGGTCGCCCGCCTCCTGCTCCGCGCCCGTGTCTCGCCCGATGCCGTCACGCTCGTGGGCACCCTGGGCACCTGCGTCGGCGCACTGCTGTTCTTCCCGCGCGAGTCCTGGCTCGTCGGCACCCTCGTCATCATGGCGTTCGTCTTCAGCGACCTGCTCGACGGCACGATGGCCCGGATGTCCGGCCGTTCCGGCCCGTGGGGGGCGTTCCTCGACTCCACGCTGGACCGCGTCGCGGACGGCGCCATCTTCGGTGGCATGGTCCTCGGCTTCGCGCTCGCCGGGGACGTCGCGACGGCGGGCGCGGCGCTGGCCTGCCTGATCGGCGGCGCGGTGGTGTCCTACGCGAAGGCGCGGGCGGAGAGCATCGGGGTCGAGTGCAACGTCGGCATCGCCGAGCGTGCCGAGCGGCTGATCGTCGCGCTCCTCGCCGCGTTCCTGTACGGAGTCGGCGTTCCCTATGTCCTGCCCGCGGCGCTCTGGATCCTGGCGGTGCTGACCTGGATCACCGTGGGTCAGCGGATCGTCCACGTGCGCCGGCAGCTGCGGCGCCCGATCGCGGAGGGAACGGCGTGACCGGCATCGGCGACACGCTCACCAGCTACGGGTTCGGCATGGGGTGGTCGGCGGTCCGCCGGATGCCCGAGCGCGCGGCGTACGCCACGTTCGAGCGGCTCGCGGACACGATGTGGGCGCGGCACGGGGACCAGGTGCGGAGGCTCGAGTCGAACCTGCGTCGCGTCGTCGGGCCCGACGCCACCGAGGCCGAGATCCGGGTGCTGTCCCGGGCGGGCATGCGCTCCTACTTCCGCTACTGGTGCGACGCCTTCCGGCTGCCCGGCTGGAGCCGGCACCGCATCGTCGACTCGATCCGCATCGTCGACGAGCACGTGCTCTCCGACGCGCTCGCCGCGGGCAAGGGCGTGGTGATCGCGCTCCCGCACATGGGCAACTGGGACCACGCCGGCGCCTGGGCCACGCTCGCCCACTCGCCCGTGGTCACCGTCGCCGAGCGCCTCAAGCCCGAGGACCTCTTCGAGCGGTTCCTCGCGTTCCGGCGCGGGCTGGGCATGGACGTCATCCCGCTCACCGGCGGCGACCCGCCCTTCCCCTACCTCGCCGACTCGCTGCGCGAGGTGCGCTCGTCGCGCTCCTGGGCGACCGCGACCTCGGCCGGTCCGGCGTGCCCGTGCAGTTCTTCGGGCCGCGCGCCAAGTTCCCCGCGGGTCCCGCGGCGCTTGGCGGTCGACACCGGCTCGGCGCTCGTCGCGGCGACGCTGTGGTGGGAGGACGGGCACAACTGGGTCCGCTTCCACCCGCCGATCGACGTGCCCACCGAGGGCGAGCGGTCCCGCCGCATCTTCCGCACGACCCAGCTCATCGCGGACGCGTTCGAGGTCGGCGATCCGCGACCGCCCGACCGACTGGCACATGCTCCAGCGGCTCTGGGTGGAGGACCTCGACCCCGCGAAGGCCCCGGCGTGACGGGCCGCCCAGGACGGACGGCGACCCGGTGAAGGTCGGCATCGTCTGCCCCTACGACTGGTCCGCCCCCGGCGGCGTCCAGGTGCACGTGCGTGACCTGGCCGTGGCGCTGCAGCGCCTCGGGCACGAGGTGAGCGTGCTGGCGCCGTGCGACGACGACGACGGACCTGCCGCCGTGGGTCGTCTCCTCCGGGCGGCCGGTGTCCGTGTCCTACAACGGGTCCAAGGCGAAGGTGGCGTTCGGTCCGGTGTCCACGCGTCGCGTCCGGCGGTGGCTGCGCGAGGGCGACTTCGACGTCCTCCACGTGCACGAGCCGGCGTCGCCCAGCGTGTCGATCCTGTCCTGCTGGTCCGCACGCGGACCGATCGTCGCGACCTGGCACTCGTCCATGGAGCGGTCGCGGGCGCTCTCCGCCATGTACTCCCTCGTCCAGACCGCCCTCGAGAAGGTCTCCGCACGCATCGCGGTGAGCGAGGCCGCCCGGCAGACCCTCGTGGAGCACATGGGCGGCGACGCCGTGCTGATCCCGAACGGCGTCGACTGCTCGGCGTTCGTCGGGGCAGCACCGCTGCCGGGCTGGCCCGGCGACGGCGGCTCGCTGTTCTTCATCGGTCGCATCGACGAGCCGCGCAAGGGCCTGCAGGTCCTGCTCGAGGCGCTCCCGGCGATCGCGGAGCGCCATCCGCGCGTCCGCCTCCTCGTCGCCGGCCCCGGCGACGTCGACGAGTTCCGCAGCGAGCCTCACCGCCGGACGTCGCGGACCGGGTCGAGTTCCTCGGGCTCGTCAGCGAGGCGGTGAAGGCGCAGGCGTTCGTGTCGGCCGACGTCTACGTGGCGCCCAACACCGGGGGCGAGAGCTTCGGCATCGTCCTGCTCGAGGCCATGGCCAGCGGGACTCCGGTGCTCGCGAGCGACCTCGAGGCCTTCCGTCGGGTGACGGACGAGGGCCGAGCCGGTGCGTCGTTCGTGAACGAGGACCCCGACGACCTCGCGCGTGCCGCCATCGCGCTGCTCGACGACGCGGAGGAGCGGGCGCGGCTCTCCCGCGAGGGCCTACGTCGCGCGAAGGAGTTCGACTGGGAGACGGTGGCCCAGCGCGTGCTCGAGGTCTACGACGCCGTGACCGTCACGGGCGAGAAGGTCACCGAGGACTTCCGCGGCCAGATCGTCGGACGCCTGTCGCGCGGCGACCGGGGGGAGTGACGCATGGAGTGGCTCACCTGGCTGCTGGTCGTGGCCGTCGTCCTCGGCGCCGTCGTGGTCTACCTGGCGTCGATGGCCGGCAGGCTCGACCGCCTGCACCACCGCATCGAGACCACGCACGCGGCGCTCGACGCGCAGCTCCTGCGCCGGGTCGCCGCCGCGCAGGACCTGGCGTCGTCGGGGCTGCTCGACCCCGCGTCCTCGCTGGTGCTGTCGCTCGGCCGCGCAGGACGCCCTGGTGGCCGACCCGGAGGACGACAACCGGCGCTCGCACGTCGAGAGCGAGCTCACCCGCACGCTCGGGGCGGTGCTGCGAGACCCGGAGGACGTCGAGGCGGTGCAGGAGGCGGCCGGCCCGGACCGCGCGATCGCCGACCAGCTCCTCGACGAGCTCGCGGTGGCCTGCCGCCGGGTCGGCCTCGCGCGACGGTTCCATAACGATGTGGTCCGCAGCGCCCTGCAGGTCCGCCGCAAGCGCGTCGTGCGGTGGTTCCGCCTGGCCGGCTACACCCCGATGCCCTCCACGACCGACTTCGACGACAGCCCCCCGGCGGGTCTGGTCGGGAGGTAGCGCAACGGCGCTTAGGCTCGTCGTGAGCGGTCGCATCGGGCGGCAGCCACGACGGGAGGTCGCCACGTGCGAGGGCTCCAGCTTCACCGGACCCGGGCGGTGGCGGTCATCGCCACCGTGACCGTGGCAGGACTCGGCCTCAGCGCGTGCTCGGGCGGCGGCGACGCACCCCCCAGGCGTCCGCATCCGGCAGCGCCACCAGCGCCTCGGCCTCGCCGTCGGTGAGCGACACGCCGAGCGCGACGGCGTCGCCCACCGCCGCCAGCAACGCCTCGCCGCTGTCCGGCCGTCCCGGCGGCGCCGGGAAGCCCGTCCTCGTGGTCAAGTACGACAACACGCCGAGCGCGCAGCCGCACGCCGGCCTGACCTCGGCCGACATCGTCTACATCGAGGAGGTCGAGTTCGGCCTGACGCGTCTGGCCGCCGTGTTCTCGAGCAAGCTCCCGAGCACGGTGGGCCCGGTCCGGAGCGCGCGCATCTCCGACATCGACCTGCTCAAGCAGTTCGGGCGAGCCGGCGTTCGCCTACTCCGGCGCGCAGAGCCGGATGCGTCCGCTGCTCGGGGCCGCGTCCATCTACGACGTGTCCGGCGACAAGGGCATCTCCGGCTACTACCGCGACCGCAACCGGCACGCCCCGTACGACTTCATGGGCAAGCCCACCCAGCTCCTGCGCCGCGCCCCGAAGGCGTCGGCTGCCCAGGACGTCGGCTTCGTGTTCGCCACCGCGACACCGGCCGGCGGGCGCTCCGGCGTCTCGGCCACGGTGAAGTACCCCGCGTCCACCGCCCAGTTCGTGTGGAACCCCGCGGCCAAGTCCTACGACGTGCGCCTCAACAAGAAGGCCGCACGGGCCGCCGAGGGCGGCACGCAGCACGCCACGACCGTGGTGATCCAGTACGTGAAGCAGTACGACTCCGGCTTCGGCGACAAGTTCGGCGGTCGCACGCCCAAGGAGGAGACCATCGGTACCGGCACCGGCTGGGTGCTGCGCGACGGCACGGCATGGAAGGTCACCTGGTCGCGCCCGACCGGGGCCGACGGCACGACCTACACCGCGGCCGACGGCTCCGTCGTGGCGTTCGCCCCGGGACAGGTCTGGGTCGCGCTGGTCAACCGGCGGGACCCCGCCAGCCTGGCCTGACGGCTCGGGGCGACGCTCCGCCCCGGCGGGTCGGCGGTCCCGCGCAGGATGGGTATCCTGACGGTGACGCCGCGCCACCGGCGCGGTCGTGATCCCGTCGTCTGACCCGAGGTCCTCGATGTCCGTCCAGCCCGAGCCCACCACGTCCCCGGAGATCGGCACCGCCCGCGTCAAGCGGGGCATGGCCGAGATGCTCAAGGGCGGCGTGATCATGGATGTGGTCAACGCCGACCAGGCCAGGATCGCCGAGAACGCCGGTGCCGTCGCCGTCATGGCGCTCGAGCGCGTCCCGGCGGACATCCGCGCCCAGGGCGGCGTGTCGCGCATGAGCGACCCGGACATGATCGACGAGATCATCGCCACGGTGTCCATCCCCGTGATGGCGAAGGCCCGCATCGGCCACTTCGTCGAGGCCCAGGTGCTGCAGAGCCTCGGCGTCGACTACATCGACGAGTCCGAGGTGCTCACCCCGGCCGACTACGCGAACCACATCGACAAGTGGCCGTTCACCGTCCCGTTCGTGTGCGGTGCCACCAACCTGGGCGAGGCGCTGCGCCGCATCACCGAGGGCGCGGCGATGATCCGCTCGAAGGGCGAGGCCGGCACCGGCGACGTCTCGAACGCCACCAAGCACATGCGCACCATCCGGGCGGAGATCAGCCGGCTCTCGTCCATGGCCCCCGACGAGATCTACGTCGCGGCGAAGGAGCTGCAGGCGCCGTACGAGCTGGTCAAGGAGGTCGCCGAGCGTGGCGCGCTCCCCGTGGTCATGTTCACCGCCGGCGGCATCGCGACCCCGGCCGACGCCGCGATGATGATGCAGCTCGGCGCCGACGGCGTGTTCGTCGGCTCGGGCATCTTCAAGTCGGGCAACCCGGAGCAGCGCGCCAACGCCATCGTCCAGGCCACCCTCCACTTCGACAACGCCGAGATCGTGGGCAAGGTGTCGCGCGGGCTCGGCGAGGCCATGGTCGGCATCAACGTCGCCGACCTCCCCGTCCACCACCGTCTCGAAGACCGCGGCTGGTGACGGCGGCCCCGCTCGTCGGGGTCCTCGCCCTCCAGGGGGACGTGCGCGAGCACGAGCGCGTGCTCGCGTCGTGCGGCGTCGCCACGCGCCGCGTCCGTTCCGTCGACGAGCTCGCGGGGATCGACGCCCTGGTGGTCCCCGGCGGCGAGTCCACGACCATGAGCAACCTCGCCCTGCGGTGGGGCCTGATGGAACCGCTGCGCGAGCTCGTCCGGTCCGGTCTCCCGGCCTACGGGTCCTGCGCCGGGATGATCATGCTGGCCGATCGCATCGTCGGTGGCCGCCCGGACCAGCAGACGATCGGCGGGCTCGACGTCACCGTCCTGCGCAACGCGTTCGGCCGCCAGGTCGACTCGTTCGAGGCCGACCTGTCGCATGCCGGTCCTCGGCCCCGACCCGGTCCACGCGGTCTTCATCCGCGCGCCGTGGGTGGAGTCGGTGGGGGAGTCGGTCGAGGTCCTCGGCACCGTCGCGACCGGGCATGCCGCCGGTAGGATCGTCGCCGTCCGGCAGGGGAGCCTGCTCGCGACCTCGTTCCACCCAGAGCTCACGGGGGACTCCCGCGTGCATCGGTACTTCGTCGAGATGGTGAGAGAGCAGGCATGAGCGGCCACTCCAAGTGGGCGACCACGAAGCACAAGAAGGCCGTGGTCGATGCCAAGCGCAGCAAGCTGTTCGCGAAGCTGATCAAGAACATCGAGGTGGCGGCCCGCACCGGTGGCGGCGACCCGGACGCGAACCCGACGCTGTACGACGCCATCTACAAGGCGAAGAAGAACTCGGTGCCCAACGACAACATCGACCGCGCCCTCAAGCGCGGCTCGGGCGCCGAGGCCGGCGGCGCCGAGTACGCCGACGATCATGTACGAGGGCTACGGCCCGAGCGGGGTGGCGGTGCTCATCGAGTGCCTCACCGACAACCGCAACCGCGCCGCCGCCGAGGTCCGCGTGGCCATGACCCGCAACGGCGGAAACATGGCCGACCCCGGCTCGGTCTCCTACCTGTTCGCGCGCAAGGGTGTGGTCCTGTGCCCAAGGGCGTCGCTGAGCGAGGACGACGTGCTCGACGCGGTCCTCGACGCCGGTGCCGAGGAGGTCAACGACCTCGGCGACGAGTTCGAGGTCGTCTCGGCGGCCACCGACGTCGTGGCCGTGCGCACGGCGCTGCAGGAGCGCGGGCATCGACTACGACTCGGCCGAGACGCCGTTCCTGCCGAGCATGCAGGTGCGAGCTCGACGAGGACGGCGCGCGCAAGGTGTTCCGCCTCATCGAGGCGCTCGAGGACAGCGACGACGTCTCAGAACGTGTTCGCGAACTTCGACGTGTCCGACGAGGTCCTCGAGGCCATCGACGTCTGAGCGCGGCGGTCCACACGCGCCTGCCCGGCGTGGCGCGCCCGGCCTGCTCGCCTCCCTCGACTAGCATCCGAACACCTGTTCGGTACGACGGAGGGACGTCTCGGCTCATGCGCGTGCTCGGGGTCGATCCCGGTCTCACCCGGTGCGGCGTCGGCGTCGTCGACGGCGCACCCGGCCGCCGCCTCACCCTGGTGCACGTCGAGGTCGTGCGGACCCCCGCGGACCTCGACCTCGCCGCCCGCCTGCTGGCCATCGAGCGCGGGATCGAGGCGGTGCTCGACGCCGTCCGACCCGACGCCGTCGCCGTGGAGCGGGTCTTCGCGCAGCACAACGTCCGCACCGTGATGGGCACCGCGCAGGCCGGCGCGCTCGCGATCGTGGCCGCCGCCCGCCGCGGCATCCCGGTCGCCCTGCACACCCCCAGCGAGGTCAAGGCCGCCGTCACCGGCCAGGGCCGCGCCGACAAGGACCAGGTCGCCGCGATGGTGGCCCGCCTCCTCGGGCTGACCGAGGCGCCGCGCCCCGCGGACGCGTCCGACGCGCTCGCGCTGGCGATCTGCCACCTGTGGCGGGGCGACACGTCCGCACGGCTCGCCGCCGCCGCGGCGGCTGCTCCGCCGTCCCGGATCCCGCGCGCTGCGCCCCGCGCGGCGCCGCGGCCCGCCCCGGGTCGCCGCGTCGCGGTCGGGGGGCCGTCGTGATCGCCTACGTCCGGGGGGCCGTGGCGTCGGTGGGCGCGGGCACCGCCGTGGTCGACGTCGGTGGCGTCGGGCTCGAGCTGCTCTGCACGCCGGCCACGCTCGCCGACCTCCGGGTGGGCCACGAGGCGACGCTGCGCGCCACGCTCATCGTGCGCGAGGACTCCCTCACCCTGTACGGCTTCGCCGACGACGACGAGCGCGCGGTCTTCGACATCCTGCAGACCGTGACCGGTGTCGGCCCGCGCGTCGCGCAGGCCATGCTCGCGGTGCACCGGCCGGACGCGCTGCGGCTCGCCGTCGCCACCGACGACGTCCCCGCCCTCATGCGGGTCCCCGGAGTCGGTCGCAAGGGAGCCCAACGCCTCGTGCTCGAGCTCAAGGACCGCCTCGGGGCGCCCAGCGGGGTCTCCGGGCCCCACCGCCGTGCTCGCCGGTCCCGCGTGGCAGGGCCAGGTGCACGGCGCCCTGGTCGGGCTCGGGTGGTCCGCGCGCGAGGCCGACGACGCGGTCGCCGCAGTGGCCACCGAGGTCGAGCCCGACTCCGACGTCTCCACCGTGCTGCGCGCCGCGCTGCGGTCGCTGGACCGGGCATGACCGTCCTACGACGAGTCACCCGACGACTCCTCGCGCATCGTCGACGGCGCCACCGCCGGGGACGACGCGGCCATCGAGGGCGCCCTGCGCCCCCGCACGCTGGACGCGTTCATCGGGCAGCAGCGGGTCAAGGACCAGCTCGGCCTCGTGCTCGAGGCCGCCTCGGCACGCGGCCGGGCCGCGGACCACGTCCTCCTCGCCGGGCCGCCGGGCCTCGGGAAGACCACTCTCTCCATGATCATCGCGGCCGAGCTCGGCATGCCGTTGCGGATCACCAGCGGGCCCGCGCTCCAGCACGCCGGCGACCTCGCGGCCGTCCTGTCGAGCCTGGTGCCCGGCGAGGTGCTCTTCCTCGACGAGATCCACCGGATGTCACGGGCGGCCGAGGAGATGCTCTACCTCGCGATGGAGGACTTCCGCGTCGACATCATCGTCGGCAAGGGGCCGGGCGCCACCGCCATCCCGCTCGAGCTGCCGGCGTTCACCCTGGTCGGCGCCACCACCAGGGCCGGCTTGCTGCCCGGGCCGCTGCGCGACCGCTTCGGGTTCACCGCCCACATGGAGTTCTACGAGGTCGGCCGACCTCCACGCGATCCTCGTGCGGAGCGCCGCGCTGCTCGACGTCGCCCTCTCGGTCGACGCCGCGGCCGAGATCGCCGGCCGGAGTCGGGGGACGCCCCGCGTCGCCAACCGGCTGCTGCGCCGGGTGCGCGACTTCGCCCAGGTCCGCGCCGACGGCCACGTCGACCTCGACGTCGCGCGCGCGGCCCTGGCGCTGTACGAGGTCGACGACATCGGGCTCGACCGGCTCGACCGCGCCGTCCTCGACGCCCTGCTGCGCCGGTTCGCGGGCGGCCCGGTGGGGCTCTCGACGCTCGCCGTCGCGGTGGGCGAGGAGTCGGAGACCGTCGAGACGGTGTGCGAGCCGTTCCTCGTCCGCGCCGGGCTGCTCGCGCGCACCCCACGCGGGCGCGTGGCCACTCCGGCCGCCTGGTCGCACCTGCGCCTCGTCCCGCCCACCGGATCGGCGGCGCTGCTGCCCTTCCCGCCCCTCGACGAGCCCGACGCACCCGATCCGGCGACGTAGACTGCCCCGGACCTGACCTGCTCGTCGGCGTGACCCCTAAGGATTCTTCGTGTCCAACCTCGGCTCCTTCCTGCCGATCCTGCTCCTCGTCGTGGCGTTCTACCTGCTCGTGCTCCGCCCGGCGCGCAACCGCACCGCCCAGGCGAAGGCGATCGCGTCCAGCCTCGAGCCCGGCTCGCGGATCATGACCACGGCGGGCCTCTACGGCACCGTCACCGAGGTCGACGGCGACGAGATCATGCTCGAGATCGCCGACGGCGTTCAGGTGCGCTACGTCGCGGCCGCCGTGGCGAAGGTGCTGGAGCCGGGAACCCTGGCCGACGCCGACTCGTCGCTCCCCGAGGACGACACGCCCTCGACCTGACCCAGATTCGGGCGGAGCGCCCGCGTCGTCCATACTGCTCGGGCACGGAACGTCGGGCGCCTCGGCGCCCGTGAGCCGTGCCCCGGGGGGGCCGTCGAGGCCCGTCCGGACAGCGGCGGCCCGACGGTCGTCAGGGGAGGTCCCGCACCCAGCGGGCACGACGGTCCCACCACCGGGTCACGCCGGCCAGGGACGCACAGGAGACACCACGGTGGCAGCACCGACTAAGGCCCTACCGAGGCCCGGACGTACCCTCGCGATCCTGGCGGCGTTGGTCCTCGCCCTCGGTGTCTGGACCTTCTGGCCGGGGGAGTCCCACACCCCGAAGCTGGGTCTGGACCTTCGCGGCGGCACCCAGGTCATCCTCACGCCGAAGGCGGCCGAGGGCGACGGGCAGATCAACGACGACCAGCTGGCGCAGACCGTGGAGATCATCCGGCAGCGCGTCGACGGCTTCGGCGTCGCGGAGTCCGAGGTCACCACGCAGGGCAGCGGGCAGAACGCCACGATCATCGTGTCGATCCCCGGAGTCACGAACCAGGCGATCCTCGACTCGCTGGCCACCACGGCCAAGCTCGACTTCCGTCCGGTTCTGGCGGTCGACTTCGGGTCGCCCCAGCCGGTCGCCACCCCGTCCCCGTCCGTGAGCGGATCGGTCTCCCCGTCGCCCTCGGCCTCCGTCTCGCCGTCCGCCAGCGCGTCCGTGTCGCCCAGCCCGTCCACGACGGTCAGCCCGTCGGCGACGGGCAATGGCGCCGCGCTCACCGGCGGCCTGGCCCCGGCCGCGACGACCCCGTCGCCGTCGGCGTCCGCGTCGGTGACGCCGAGCTCCTCGGCCTCGCCGTCGCCCGTGGCGACCGGCACGCTCACCACGCAGGACGGGCTGCCGCCCATCCAGTCGCCGGCCAACGACGCCGCGCTGCAGCAGGCGTTCGTCGACATCGACTGCTCGGCCACCGGTGCCACGCAGGGCGGGCCGGTCGACCCGAAGAAGTACCTCGCCACGTGCGCCACCGACGGCTCGCTCAAGTACCTGCTCGACCCGGCCGCCGTGCAGGGCATCGAGATCGCGAGCGCGTCAGCCGGTCTGTCGCAGAGCGGCGGCGCCGGCTGGGAGGTCAACCTGACCTTCACCTCCGCCGGGGCCCAGCAGTTCGCCACGGTGACCGGGCAGCTGGCGCAGAACCAGCCGCCGCAGAACCAGTTCGGCATCGTCCTCGACGGACTCGTGCAGTCGGCGCCCAGCGTCGAGACCGCCGATCATCGGCGGAAGTGCCGTCATCACCGGCTCAGTTCACGCCGGAGGAGGCCAAGGCCCTCGCCAACGTCCTCAAGTACGGGTCGCTGCCGGTCTCGCTCGAGGTCTCGTCGGTTCAGCAGCTCTCGCCGACCCTGGGCCAGGACCAGCTCACCGCGGGCCTGATCGCCGGGGCACTCGGTCTGCTGCTCGTCGTCATCTACCTGGTGATCTACTACCGCGGTCTCGGTGTCGTCGCCGTCGCCTCGCTGCTCGTGGCCGCCGGGATCAGCTACGGGCTCTTCGTGGTCCTGGGCCGCCAGCTCGGGTTCACGCTGTCGCTCGCCGGCGTCGCGGGTGCCATCGTGGCGATCGGGATCACGGCCGACTCCTTCGTCGTCTACTTCGAACGCATCCGTGACGAGATCCGCGAGGGCCGCAGCCTGCGTGCGGCCGGGGACGCCGGCTGGGTGCGCGCTCGTCGCACCATCCTCGCCGCCGACTTCGTGTCGCTGCTCGCCGCCGTCGTCCTGTACTTCCTGTCCGTCGGCAGCGTGCGCGGCTTCGCGTTCACCCTCGGTCTCACGACCCTGGTCGATGTCCTCGTCGCCTTCATGTTCACCCGGCCGCTCGTGTCGCTGCTCATGCGCACGTCGTGGTTCGGCTCCGGCAAGCCCTGGACCGGTCTGTCCCCGGAGCGCCTCGGCATGGCGCCCGCCGCCAGCCGCGGCCCCGCGCGAGACCCTGACCGCCAGCGCGTACGTCGAAGGAGTCCTGATGTCGCGCATGGGAATGCTCGCGCACCGGCTGTACAGCGGCGAGGTCTCCTACGACTTCGTCGGCAAGCGCCGGCGCTGGTACGCCATCTCCGGCGTCATCATCGTGCTGGCGCTGATCGGGCTCTTCGGCCGCGGTCTCAACCTCGGCATCGAGTTCAAGGGCGGGTCGGAGTTCACCGTCCCGTCGACGACGGCCACGGTCGAGGAGGCCCGCGCCTCCGCCGAGGCTGCCGGGATCACCGATCCCATCGTCACCCAGGTGGGCGCCGACAACATCCGCATCCAGACCCCGGCCCTCACGCCGACGGAGTCCACCGAGGTCACCGCGCAGCTGTCGAAGGACCTCGGCGTACCGCAGGGCGACATCGGCGTCACGCTGGTCGGTCCGAGCTGGGGGTCGGAGATCACCAAACGCGCGTTCCAGGGACTCATCGTGTTCCTGGTGCTGGTGGTGGTGTTCCTCTCGGCCTACTTCGAGTGGCGGCTCGCCGTCGCCGCCCTCGTCGCATTGGTCCACGACCTCGTCATCACGATCGGCATCTACGCGCTGACCGGTTTCGAGGTGACCCCGGCCACGGTCATCGGTGTGCTCACCATCTTGGGCTTCTCGCTCTACGACACCGTCGTCGTCTTCGACAAGGTGAAGGAGAACACCCGCGGGATCACGTCGAGCAACCGCGTGACCTACAGCGAGGCGGCCAACCTGGCGCTGAACCAGACCCTCGTGCGATCGATCAACACCTCGATCGTGGCGCTGCTCCCGGTCGCGTCGATCCTCATCGTCGGCGTCGGCTTCCTCGGCGCGGGCACGCTCAAGGACCTGGCGCTCGCGCTGTTCATCGGCACCGCGGCCGGCACCTACTCGTCGATCTTCATCGCGACGCCGGTGGCGTGCCAGCTGCAGGAGCGCCGCCCGGAGATGAAGGCGCTCGCGGCTCGGGTCGCCCAGCGGCGCTCGGGCGAGCGCAGCGGGAAGGCGTCGTCGCGCAAGGCGGGCGCGGCCGACGGCCACGGCGGTGCTCGACCCGGTCGAGACCGATGCCGAGGCCACCACGGTGGCGGAGGACCTCGCGTCACCCACGATCACCTCCACGGGACCGCGCCAGCAGCCGAAGAAGAACACCCCGCGCAGCCGGCGCAAGGGCCGCTGATGGGCGAGCCGGACCTCGCCGCGCTGCTGGGCGAGCGGGTCCGGCTCGTGCCGGACTGGCCAGTCCCGGGCGTGACCTTCCGCGACATCACGCCGCTGCTCGCCGACCCGCGCGGGCTGCCCGCCGTCACGGCGGCGTTCGCGGACGCTGTCCGCGGCATCGGCGGGATCGACCTGGTGGCCGGGGTCGAGGCCCGGGGCTTCGTGCTCGGGGCACCGCTCGCCGTGGCGCTCGGGGTGGGCTTCGTCCCCGTGCGCAAGCAGGGCAAGCTCCCCGGCGACGTCCACGTGGAGTCCTACGACCTCGAGTACGGGACCGCCACGCTGGAGCTGCAGGTCGGGGCGGTCGCGTCGGGGCACCGGGTCCTGCTCGTCGACGACGTGCTCGCCACCGGGGGCACCGCAGCCGCGTCCGCGTCGCTGCTGCGCACCGCAGGTGCCGACGTCGCCGCCCTCGCCGTCCTCATCGAGCTGGTCGCCGCTCGGTGGTCGTGACCGGCTGCCGGACCTCGCCGTGGTGGCGCTGAGCTCGGCGTAGCCCGACCGACCCTCGCCCGATGCCCCGCGCCCAGCTGCTGGGCTGGGCGAGAATCCACGTCATGACCCAGCTCGCGGACGGATACCGGCTCGTCGACGGCCCGCCGACGGTCGAGGAGTACCTCGACCTGCGCCGCCTGTCGGGGCTCACGCCCTGCACCCGGGAGCAGGCCGAGGCAGGCGTGCCGGGCGGCTGGGCCTCCTGCCACGTGGTGCAGGAGCCCGATGGTCGTGCGGTCGCCATGGGCAGGGTCCTGGGCGACGGGGGCTGGCTGTTCCACGTGGTCGACATGGCCGTGCTGCCCGAGCATCAGCGGCAGGGCCTCGGCGGCGCCGTGCTGCGCGCGTTGCTGGACGCCATCAGGACGCGCGCGCCCTCCGGGGCGTACGTGAGCCTGCTCGCCGATCCGCCCGGTCGTGGCCTCTACTCGCGCCACGGGTTCGCCGAGACCGCGCCCGGCTCGGTCGGCATGGCGTTGACCCTGCCCTGACAGCGCGGGAGCGCTCGTCGCGGCCGCACCCGACAGTCCCGCCTCCTCACCAGCGCCTAGACTGAGTCGCCACAGCACCCGCGAGGAGAAGCGTGGCCGAGGACATCGCAGCCGAGCTGGGCACCGAGGTGCCCGTGTCCGACGTCGGCTGCGCCCTCGCCCGCGATCGAGGCCACCAGCCGTCGCTCGCTGCTGCGCATCAACCCCCGCCGCGGGTCCGCGCGGCAGAGCATGCATCCCGAGCTCGAGCCCTTGCTGCGCACGGTGAAGCAGTACCACCCCAAGGCCGACCTGAAGATCCTCGAGTCGGCCTACGAGCGCGCCGCCTACCTGCACCGCGACCAGCGTCGGCGGTCGGGCGACCCCTACATCACGCACCCGCTGGCCGTCGCGACGATCCTCGCCGAGCTCGGCATGACGCCGCCCACGCTCGCGGCCGCGCTCCTGCACGACACCGTCGAGGACACGGAGTACTCCCTCGACGCGCTGCGCGAGGACTTCGGCGACGAGGTCGCGGCGCTCGTCGACGGCGTCACGAAGCTCGACAAGGTGAAGTACGGCCAGGCCACGGCCGCGGAGACCGTCCGCAAGATGGTCGTCGCGATGGCGCGCGACATCCGCGTGCTCGTCATCAAGCTCGCGGACCGCCTGCACAACATGCGCACGCTGCGCTGGATGCCGCCGGACAAGCAGGAGTCAGAAGGCCCGCGAGACCCTCGAGATCTACGCGCCGCTCGCGCACCGGCTCGGCATGAACACGATGAAGTGGGAGCTCGAGGACCTCGCATTCGCCACGCTCTATCCGAAGATGTACGACGAGATCGTCCGCCTCGTCGGCCAGCGCGCACCCGAGCGCGACTCCTACCTCGCCGCGGTGAAGGACGCGGTCGAGTCCGACCTGCGCGACGCGAAGGTGAAGGCCACCGTCACCGGGCGGCCGAAGCACTACTACTCCGTCTACCAGAAGATGATCGTGCGGGGTCGCGACTTCGCCGACATCTACGACCTCGTCGGCATCCGCATCCTGGTCGAGTCGGTGCGCGACTGCTACGCCGTGCTCGGTGTCATCCACGCGCGATGGAACCCGGTGCCGGGCCGGTTCAAGGACTTCATCGCGATGCCCAAGTTCAACATGTACCAGTCGCTGCACACCACGGTCATCGGACCGACCGGCAAGCCGGTCGAGCTCCAGATCCGCACCATGGACATGCACCGAGCCGCCGAGTTCGGCGTCGCCGCGCACTGGCGCTACAAGCAGGGCAACGTCGGCGGCAAGGCCGGCCCGGACGACATGGGCTGGTTGCGCCAGCTGCTCGAGTGGCAGCGCGAGACCGAGGACCCGGACGACTTCCTCGACTCGCTGCGCTACGACCTCGGGTCGACCGAGGTCTTCGTGTTCACCCCCAAGGGCGACGTCGTCGCGCTGCCCGGCGGGTCGACCCCGGTCGACTTCGCGTACGCGGTGCACACCGAGGTCGGCCACCGCTGCGTCGGTGCCCGGGTCAACGGCAAGCTCGTGCCCCTCGAGTCCGGGCTCACCTCCGGCGACGTCGTCGAGGTGTTCACCTCGAAGGCGGAGCACGCCGGTCCGTCGCGCGACTGGCTCCAGTTCGTCCGCAGCCCCCGCGCGCGGTCGAAGATCAAGGCGTGGTTCTCCAAGGAGCGCCGCGAGGAGGCGGTGGAGAGCGGCAAGGAGGCGCTCACCAAGCAGATGCGCAAGGCCGGGCTCCCGCTGCACCGGCTGCTGTCCAACAGCGCGCTGCAGGGCCTGCTCGCCGACCTGCACTACCCGGACGTCACCTCGCTCTACGCCGCGGTCGGCGACGGACGCGTGTCGGCGGCGAGCGTGGTCCAGAAGCTCGTGGCCGCGCACGGCGGCGCCGACGGCGCCACCGAGGACCTGGCCGAGGTCATCTCGCCCACGAGGGTGGCCAACAGCAAGGCGCGGCCCCAGGGCGACCCAGGCATCGTCGTCGACGGCGACGACGACGTCTGGGTCAAGCTCGCGCGGTGCTGCACGCCGGTGCCCGGTGACCCGGTGCTCGGCTTCGTCACCCGCGGCCACGGCGTCTCGGTGCACCGCACCGACTGCGTCAACGTCGAGTCCCTGCGCCAGGAGCCGGACCGCATCGTGCCGGTGACCTGGTCACCGAAGTCGACCAGCGTGTTCCTCGTCAACATCCAGGTCGAGGCCCTCGACCGCTCGCGGCTGCTCTCCGACGTGACCCGCGCCCTGTCCGACCAGCACGTCAACATCCTCTCGGCCTCGGTCAGCACCACCCGCGACCGGATCGCCCTGTCCCGCTTCACCTTCGAGATGGCCGACGCCACCCACCTCGGCTCGGTCCTCAAGGCCGTCCGCACGGTAGAGGGCGTCTACGACGTCTACCGCGTGTAATTTCGCCTCCAAGATGCGGCCTCTTCGAGGCCGCATCGTCGGCGACGCCTCCGCCTTCGGGGCCTGGCCGGCGCCTGCGGCACCGGCCGGACGGTGCCCTCGGGCCACCTGCGGTGGCCGTCGGACCCCGTCGCCCCTCTCGGCTTCGGCGTACAGCAGCGCTCACGTGTCAGGAGCTCGAGCCCGTGGCGCCCGAGGGTGAGCGCATCACTCACCGCCGCGTAGCACCGGGCAGTTCGCCGGCTTCGGGGCAGAGGTCCCGCCTCACCGCGCTCGGGCACCGCGCCCGAGGCTCACGCACAAGAGGCGGAGCACCAGGCAGTCCGGCGAAGCCCAAGGGCCGACGGGGTCCGACCGCCGCCGGAGGCGGCGCGAGGACACCGTCTGCCGGCGCTCAGGCGCCGGCTCGGCCCGACGCGGAGCCGGGCGCCGACGAGCCGATCCGGAGGATCGGCTCTTGGAGGCGCGATGACAAGGCGGAGCCGGGCGCCGACGAGCCGATCCGGAGGATCGGCTCTTGGAGGCGTATGAACTCAGCCCGAGAACTCTTCGGCGGCGCGCTCGGCGGCTTCGAGGAGGGCCTTGGTCGTGGTGATGCGGGTCTCGAGGTCGGTGGCCTTGCGGGTGTCTCCCGCGGCCTGCGCGGCGGTCTGCTGCTTCACCAGCTTGTCGAGGGAGCCCTGGAACTGCTCGACGGTGGCGTCGGCGCGGGCCTTGGCCTCGGGGTTGCTCCGGCGCCAGTGCTCCTGCTCGCCCTTGCGCAGCGACTCCTCGACGCGACGCAGCCGCGCCTCGATGCGCTCCTTGTCGCCTCGGGGGACGTGCCCGATGTGCTCCCACCGGTCCTGGATCGAGCGGAGCGTGGCCTTGGCCGACTTGAGGTCGCTCGCGTCGATCGCCTCGGCCTCGGCGAGCAGGGCCTCCTTCGCGGCGAGGTTCTCGGTGAATCCGGCGTCGCGCTGCCCGAGCACCTCGTTGCGGCGCGCGAAGAAGGCGTCCTGAGCGGCCCGGAACCGGTCCCAGAGCGCGTCCTCCTCGGACTTGCTGGCGCGCCCCGATGCCTTCCAGCGGGCCATGAGGTCGCGGTAGGCGCCCGCCGTGGCACCCCAGTCGGTGGAGCCGGAGAGCGCCTCGGCCTCGGCGACCAGCGCCTCCTTGACCTGCTTCGCCTCGCTGCGCTCGCTGTCGAGGCGGGCGAAGTACTGCCGGCGGTGCTTGTCGAACTGCGAGCGGGCGTGGCTGAACCGCTTCCACAGCGCCTGCTCGCTCGTACGGTCGGCGCGCGGGGCGATCTTCCAGTCGTCGAGGAGCGCCTTGAACCGCTCGCCGGTGGACTTCCACTGCGTCGACTCGGCCAGCGCCTCGGCCTCGACGACGATCGCCTCACGGGCCGCGAGCGCGGCCGCCTTCGCCGCGGCGCGCTGCTCCTGGACGGCCTGACGGCGTTCCGTGACCAGCACCTCGAGGGCGTCGACGCGGGCGCTCAGCTCGGCCAGGTCGCCGACCATCGACGGCGACTCCAGCGACTCGCGGGCGCGCTTGACCACGGCCGCGGCCTGCTCGGGAGCGGCCTTGCCGTCGCCGAGCCGACGCAGCGCGAGATCGACCTCCACCGACAGGTCGTCGTACTTGCGCACGTAGAAGGCCAGGCCCTCCTCGGGCGTGCCGGCGGCCCACTGGCCGACGACGTGCTCGGTCTCCTCGTCGACCCGCACGTGGACTGTGCCGTCGTCGTCGATGCGCCCGAACCGGGCGGAGTCCGAGGGCGGCTCGGGGGAGTCCAGGACGGGGCTCTCCGGACCGGCAGTGGACGCGGCGGGTGCCGCGGGCGCGACCGGACGTGCGGTGGGACGGACCATGCCGGCCAGCGCGGCCGGGCTCGGGCGCGGGCCGGCCGGTGCTGGGACGCTGCTCGGGTCGGCGGCCTCGGTCACGGGCTCGACAGCCTCGACTGCAGGCGCGACGGTCTCGGCGGCGGCCTCGGTGACGGGCTCGACAGCCTCGACTGCGGGCGCGACGGTCTCGGCGGCGGCCTCGACAGCCTCGACCGCGGGCGCGACGGTCTCGGCGGCGGCCTCGGTGACGGGCTCGACAGCCTCGACTGCGGGCGCGACGGTCTCGGCGGCGGCCTCGGTCACGGGCTCGACAGCCTCGACTGCGGGCGCGACGGTCTCGGCGGCGGCCTCGGTGCGGGCTCGACAGCCTCGACGCGGCTCGGCGGCGGTCTCGGCGGCGGGCTCGACAGCCTCGACTGCGGGCGCGACGGTCTCGGCGGCGGCCTCGGTGACGGGCTCGACGGCGGCTCGACTGCGGGCTCGACGGTCTCGGCGGCGGCCTCGGTGACGGGCTCGACAGCCTCGGCGGCGGCCTCGACTGCGGGCTCGACGGTCTCGGCGGCGGCCTCGGTGACGGGCTCGACAGTCTCGGCGGCGGCCTCGACTGCGGGCTCGACGGTCTCGGCGGCGGCCTCGGTCACGGGCTCGACGGCCTCGGTCACGGGCTCGACGGTCTCGGCGGCGGCCTCGGTCACGGGCGCTGCTGCCTCGGCGTCCGCGACCGGCTCGGCGATCTCCGCCGTGGGCTCGACGGCCTCGGTCGCAGGCTGAGCGGTGTCGGTCTCGGTGTCGGCCGGGATCCCGGGGTCGGCGGGCGCCGGGTCGGGGGTCGCCGCTGTCGCGGTCGGACCGGCGGTCTCCGGGCTCGTGGTCTCCGGGCTCGTGGGCTCCCGGTCGGGGACGGTGTCGTCGTTGTCGGTGCTCATGGTGGGGTTCACTCCTCAGCCGGCCTGCGGGGTCTCGCTGGTCGTGGCCTTCGTGATGACGATGGGTTGGACAGGTGCACCGTCGGCCGAGCCCCCGATGACGCCTGCGGCGGCCACCTTGGTCACGACGTCGAGTCCGGAAACCACCTTGCCCCAGATCGTGTAGCTGGCGGGCAGGGTGGTGTTCTTGTAGACGATGAAGAACTGGCTTCCTGAGGTCCCGGCTCCGGCGTTGGCCATCGCGACGGTGCCCGCAGGGTAGTTGTTGCTCCCGCTCGACGGGAGGTTCTCGTCCGGCACCGAGTAGCCGGGGCCGCCCTGACCGTTGTTCGTCGGGCTGCCGCACTGGAGCACGAAGATGCCGGAGGTCGTGAGGCGGAAGCAGTCGGAGTCGGTGTAGAAGCCCTCGTCGGCCAGGAACAGCATGGACGACGACGTCTTCGGCGCCTTCTGGTCGAGCTCGATGACGATCTGACCGCAGTTGGTGTCGAGCGTCATCGTGTAGGTGGTGCTCGCGACGAGCGTGGGGCCGGCGGGGGCCTTCCAGGTCTGCGTCTTCGTCGTGGGCGTCGCTGGAGTGGTGCACCCGGCCACGCTCACCGATGGCGACGGTGACACGGAACCGCTGACCGACGGCGACGGCGACGAGCCCGGTGAGGCCGTCGTGTCGGAGCTCGAGCGCGACGAGAGCCACAGCGCGGTCACGCCGCCGACCACGACGACGAGCGCCGCGATGACCGCGATGACCTGGTTGCGACGACGACGAGCGGCGCCCTGCTCGAGCCGCCGCTGCTGCTGACGCTCGAACTTGAGTCGCGCGAGCTCACGCTCACGCTTGTTGCTGCTGGACACGCCGCTCCCTTAGCCCGTCGTGGTGCATCCGCACACCGCGCCCGAGCGAGTCTAGAGACTGCTGAGCCCGGTCGACGCGCGCGGGGCGGCAGGTAGGCTCTGCCGGTCGGGCAGGTTCACCCCGACGTCCCAGTGCCGACCCGCCAGGAGGGGCCAGACCGTGCTCGTCGTCGGCTTCCCCGCAGGTCCGTGGGGCACCAACTGCTACGTCGTCGCCCCCGCAGCCGGCGAGCAGTGCGTGATCGTCGACCCCGGGAAGGACGCCGCGCCCGGTATCGAGGAGGCGGTGCGCGAGCACGGGCTCTCGCCCGTCGCCGTGCTGCTCACGCACGGTCACATCGACCACGTCTGGTCCGTCGTGCCCGTCTGCGGCGCCCGCGGGATCCCGGCCTACCTCCACCCGGACGACCGCCACATGCTCGACGACCCTCTCGCGAGCCTGAGCAGCCAGACTCGCGACGCGCTCTCCGCCATGACCGGCGGCCGGCTGGCCACGGGGGAACCGGACGACCTCCGGGTCCTCAGCGACGGGCTCGTGCTCGCGCTCGCCGGTCTCGAGCTCGTCGTCGACCACGCGCCGGGGCACACGGCGCGGCTCGGTCATGTTCCGGCGGGCGGGCGAGGCGGGCGTGCCGCCGCTGCTGCTCTCCGGCGACGTCCTGTTCGAGGGCTCCATCGGACGCACCGACCTGCCCGGGGGCGACCACGGCGCCATGCTCCGGAGCCTCGCGGGCAAGGTGCTGCCGCTCGACGACGACACCGTCGTGCTCCCCGGCCACGGCGACACGACCACGATCGGACAGGAACGCGTGACCAACCCCTACCTCACCGCGCTCGCGAACCAGGTCGACGTCGCGTCGCCGGGTCGGGGACTCTGACCCTCATGAGCCGTCCCGCCGCGCTCTCGGGCTTCCCCGAGTGGCTCCCCGCCGATCGCATCGTCGAGCTCGAGGTCATCGACACCGTCCGGCGCATCTTCGAGCTGCACGGCTTCCTCTCGCTGGAGACGCGAGCGGTCGAGCCGCTCGAGCAGATGCTGCGCAAGGGCGAGATCGACAAGGAGGTCTACGTCCTGCGGCGGCTGCACGCGGAGGACGACGAGGCCGACGCCGGGCTCGGCCTGCACTTCGACCTCACGGTCCCGTTCGCCCGCTACGTCCTGCAGAACGCCGGGCACCTCGACTTCCCGTTCCGTCGCTACCAGATCCAGAAGGTCTGGCGCGGGGAGCGGCCGCAGGAGGGGCGCTTCCGGGAGTTCACCCAGGCCGACATCGACATCATCGGTCGCGACACGCTCGCCTTCCACCACGAGGTCGAGGTGGCGCTCGTGATGGCCGAGGTCTTCCGTGCGCTGCCGTGCCCGCCCGCGGTGATCCTGGTCAACAACCGCAAGCTGGCCGAGGGCTTCTTCCTCGGCGCGGGGGCCACGGACTCCGGTGCGGCACTCCGTGCGATCGACAAGCTCGACAAGATCGGCCCGGAGAAGGTGGCGGCGCTGCTCGGGTCCGACGCCGGCCTCTCGCCCGAGGCCGCGCAGACCTGTCTGCGGCTCGCCGGGATCCGTACGCCGGACACCTCCTTCGTCGACCAGGTGCGCGCGCTCGGCATCGAGCACCCGCTCCTCGACGAAGGGCTCGCCGAGCTCGCCGCCGTCGTCGGGGCGGCCGCTCGGCGGATGCCGGGTGCGGTGGTCGCGGACCTCAAGATCGCGCGCGGGCTCGACTACTACACGGGCACGGTCTACGAGACCCAGCTCGTCGGCCACGAGTCGGTCGGGTCGGTCTGCTCCGGCGGTCGCTACGACGAGCTGGCGAGCGACGGCAAGAGCGTCTACCCCGGCGTCGGCATCTCGCTGGGGCTCTCGCGGCTCGTCTCGGTGCTGCTCGGGCGCGGGCTCGTCACGGCCAGCCGCTCGGTGCCGACCTGCGTGCTCGTCGCGGTCACGGACGAGGAGCAGCGAGCCCGCTCCGAGGACGTGGCCGGCGCGCTGCGCGCCCGCGGCATCAGCACCGAGGTCGCGCCCAAGGCCGACAAGTTCGGCAAGCAGATCCGCTACGCGGACCGCCGCGGCATCCCGTTCGTCTGGTTCCCCGGCATCGACACCGCCGACTCCGTCAAGGACATCCGCAGCGGAGACCAGGTGACGGCCGATGCCGGTGCCTGGAGCCCACCACCGGCAGACCTCGCTCCCACGGTCGGCCTGGTCACCCCCGAGAACAAGGAGATCCACCCGTGATCCGCACGCACACCGCCGGCAGCCTCCGGTCGGCGCACGTCGGCGAGACCGTCACGCTCGCCGGCTGGGTCGCGTCGGCGCCGCGACCACGGCGGAGTCGCCTTCCTCGACCTGCGCGACGCGTCCGGCGTCGTGCAGGTGGTCGTGCGCGACGCCGAGGTCGCCCACCCGCTGCGCAACGAGTTCTGCGTCCGGGTCGTCGGCGTCGTGAGCGCCCGGCCCGAGGGCAACGCGAACCCCGAGCTGCCCACGGGCGAGATCGAGGTCGTCACCACGGAGCTCGAGGTGCTCAGCACCAGCGCCCCGCTGCCCGTTCCCGATCGACGAGCACGTCGAGGTCGGCGAGGAGGCGCGGCTGCGCCACCGCTACCTCGACCTGCGCCGCCCGGCGCCGGGTGCGGCGCTCCGGCTGCGCAGCCGAGGTCAACCGCATCGCCCGCGACGTGCTCTACGACCACGACTTCGTCGAGATCGAGACGCCGACCCTCACCCGGTCGACGCCCGAGGGCGCCCGCGACTTCCTCGTGCCGGCCCGGCTCCAGCCGGGCAGCTGGTACGCCCTGCCGCAGAGCCCGCAGCTGTTCAAGCAGCTGCTCATGGTGGCCGGCATGGAGCGCTACTTCCAGATCGCGCGCTGCTACCGCGACGAGGACTTCCGCGCCGACCGCCAGCCCGAGTTCACCCAGCTCGACATCGAGATGAGCTTCGTCGACCAGGACGACGTCATCGCGGTCGGCGAGGCCGTCGTGCGCGCGCTGTGGCGCGAGATCGGCTACGAGATCCCCACACCCGTCCCGCGGATGACCTACGCCGAGGCGATGGCGCGCTACGGCAACGACAAGCCCGACCTGCGCTTCGGCCTGGAGCTCGTCGAGTGCACCGACTACTTCGCCGAGACGCCGTTCCGCGTGTTCCAGGCGCAGTACGTCGGCGCCGTGGTCATGCCCGGTGGGGCGTCGCAGCCGCGCAAGACCGCTCGACGCGTGGCAGGAGTGGGCCAAGCAGCGCGGGGCCGCGCGGCCTCGCCTACGTGCTCGTCGGCGAGGACGGCGAGCTCGGCGGCCCCGTCGCGAAGAACCTCAGCGAGGCCGAGCGCGACGGCCTGGCCGCACGGGTCGGCGCCGTGCCCGGCGACTGCGTGTTCTTCGCCGCGGGCGAGGCCGGCCCGTCGCGCGCGCTGCTCGGTGCCGCGCGCCTCGAGATCGGCCGGCGGGTGGGCCTCATCGACGAGTCGGCCTGGTCGTTCGTCTGGATCGTCGACGCCCCGATGTTCGAGCCGTCGTCGAACGCGACGGCGAGCGGCGACGTCGCCGTCGGCACCGGGCCTGGACCGCGGTGCACCACGCCGTTCACCTCGCCGAAGCCCGAGTGGATCGACACGTTCGAGGACCGACCCGGGCGAGGCGCTCGCCTACGCCTACGACCTCGTGTGCAACGGCAACGAGATCGGTGGCGGCTCCATCCGTATCCACCGCAGCGACGTGCAGCAGCGCGTGTTCGCCATGATCGGTCTCGGTCGCCGAGGAGCAGCAGGAGAAGTTCGGCTTCCTGCTCGACGCGTTCGCGTTCGGCCCGCCGCCGCACGGCGGCATCGCCTTCGGGCTGGGACCGCATCTGCGTGCTGCTGTCGGGGACCGACTCGATCCGCGACGTCATCGCCTTCCCGAAGACCGGCGGCGGCCAGGACCCGCTCACCGGTGCGCCCGGCACCGATCACGGCGGCGCAGCGCAAGGAGGCCGGCATCGACTCCGTGCCCGCCCCTGCGGTCGACCCCACCGAGCTCGCTGCCGCGCCGGCCGAGGCGTAGCCCACCGGAGCCGCGCCGGCTCAGGCCAGCGGACCGGAGCTGTTGCCCGCGCACGCAGGTGAAGCCGAGCGCGGTGTAGAGCGCCCGGGCCGGGTCGTTGTGCGAGTACATGCCGAGCGTACACGGCCGGGCGGCCCTCGTCGAACGCGTCCCTCGTCACCTGCGCGCACAGCGCCCGGGCGAGGCGACGTCCGCGCATCTCCGGGTGCGTCGCGACGTCGTTGAGGTGCGCGGCACCGGAGCGCAGGTGGGTCACGGCCACCATCGCGGCGAGCCCGCCGGTGTCCGGGCGCTCGGCGATCCCCACGTCGACGCAGGCCCAGCGCGCCACCCGGGGGTTGCCCGGCCGGATCGGCGCGTCGGGCGACGCGACGGCGAGGAGCGCCTCGAGCCGCGGGTCGGCGCCGTCCAGGTCGACCGTCGCGATGCCGGGATCGACGGGTGGGGCCTCGGTGTACCACCAGTCCCAGTTCTCGTGCTCCGGCGGACGCAGGTGCGCCGGCAGCAGCTCGAGGCCCCCCTGCGGCACCGTCACGCCGCCGACCGCAGACCCGCGCCGCGGCGCACTCGGCGGCGAGCTCGACAGCCACGTCGACGGCACGGCGCACGTCCTCGTCGCTCGTGCGGGTCCTGCGCGATCGTGGTCACCCAGCGCTGTCCGCGGAACCGGTGCCACGACATCCAGGCGGCGGCGTGGCCGGGATCGACGGCCACCGACTCGAACGTGCCCGGCTCCACGTCGTAGCGCAGGAACGGGTCGTCCGGCAGCGCCGCCTGGAGCGATGTCGAACAGCTCGCGCTGGCGGTCGTCGGGTGCGGGAGTCACGGGCACACCCTCGCAGACGGTCGGACACGGACCGCCTAGGGTGAGGCCCGTGAGCGCCAGCCTGTTCGACGAGGGGATCGCACCCTCGCGCGCGTCGGCACCGCTCGCCGTCCGGATGCGCCCGCGCACGCTCGACGACCTCGTCGGGCCAGCAGCACCTGCTCGCCCCCGGCAGCCCGCTGCGCCGGCTCATCTGCGCCGCCGCCGACGGCGGTCCCGGCCCCACGAGCGTCGATCCTGTGGGGCCCGCCCGGCACCGGCAAGACCACGCTCGCCTCGCTCGTGAGCACCTCGACCGGGCGGCGGTTCGTGGAGCTCTCCGCGGTCACCGCCGGGGTGAAGGACGTCCGGGAGGTCATCGAGCGCGCCCGCGACGCGCTCGGGCATGCACGGCGCGGCACGGTCCTGTTCGTCGACGAGGTGCACCGGTTCTCCAAGACGCCAGCAGGACGCCCTGCTGCCCGGCGGTCGAGAACGGCTGGGTCACCCTGGTCGCGGCCACGACCGAGAACCCGTCGTTCTCGGTGATCTCCCCGCTGCTGTCGCGGTCGCTCGTGCTCACGCTGTCCCCGCTGTCCGACGACGACGTCCGCGAGCTGCTGCGTCGTGCCGTCGCGGACCCGCGCGGGCTCGACGGCGCCGTCGAGCTGTCGCGCCGAGGCGGAGGACCACCTGCTCCGCATCGCCGGCGGCGACGCGCGCCGCGCGCTCACCGCCTCGAGGCGGCGCGCCGGCGCGGCCCTCGACGCCGGGTCGCACGCACGTCGACCTCGCCGCGGTCGAGCGCGCCGTGGACCGCGCCGCTCCGCGCTACGACCGCGACGGCGACCAGCACTACGACGTCATCAGCGCGTTCATCAAGAGCATGCGCGGGTCCGACGTCGACGCCGCGCTGCACTACCTCGCGCGGATGCTCGAGGCGGGGGAGGACCCGCGCTTCATCGCGCGGCGGCTGGTGATCCTCGCGAGCGAGGACATCGGCCTGGCCGACCCCACCGCCCTGCAGACGGCCACCGCCGCGGCGCAGGCGATCGCCCTGATCGGCCTGCCCGAGGGGCGGTCGTCGCTGGCGCAGGCCACCATCGCGCTCGCCCTCGCGCCGAAGTCCAACGCGGTGACGCTGGCGATCGGCGCGGCCGAGGCCGACGTGCGCCGTGGCGTGATCGGGCCGGTGCCGGCGCACCTGCGCGACAGCCACTACTCGCGCGCGCCGCAGCTCGGGCACGGCATCGGCTACGTCTACCCGCACGACGTGCCGGGCGCCGTGGCCGCGCAGCAGTACGCCCCGGACCAGCCCGCCGAGCGTCGCTACTACGAGCCGACCCGCTACGGCGCCGAGGCGCGGTACGCCGACGTCCTCGACCGGCTGCGGGCCGCCCTGGGCCGCGCGGCGCCGGACCTGCCGGCCGCACGACGCGCAGGTAGGGTCTGACACTCCGGATCCTGCCCCCGACCTGCCCGAGACAAGGTGACCTGACGTCGTGAGCCGACTTTTCTGGGTGTCCGTCGGTGCCGTCGGTGGCTACTACGCGGCCCGCCGCGGTGAGCGGCTCGTCGAGGAGGCCCGGGAGCGCGGCCTCGTCGGCAACGTCACGCTGGCCGCCTCCACCGCGGCGAAGGCCGCCACCGGCGCTACGAAGGCGGCTGCGGCTCTCGGCGAGACGGTCCGGGCCCGCACGGCAGGTCGACCCCGCGCCGAACGCCCCGGACGCCGACGCACCCAC
Organism: uncultured Actinomycetes bacterium; assembly: GCA_963738455.1. GTDB lineage: Bacteria > Actinomycetota > Actinomycetes > S36-B12 > CAIYMF01 > Longivirga. The sequence continues at coordinate 264,779 of CAVTWM010000007.1, read as the reverse complement.
CGGCCCGAGCACCGAGACGACCACTGACACCACCACCAGCATCCGAGAGGCTCGACCCTGATGGACTCCGCCGAGATCCGCAGCCGCTTCCTGCGCTTCTTCACCGAGCGCGGGCACACCGCGGTGCCGTCGGCGTCGCTGCTGCTCGACGACCCGACGCTGCTGTTCGTCAACGCCGGCATGGTGCCGTTCAAGCCGTACTTCCTCGGCGAGGCGCCCGCCGCCGTGGGCCACGCGCCGCGTCGGTCCAGAAGTGCGTGCGCACGCTCGACATCGACGAGGTCGGCAAGACCACGCGCCACGCCTCGTTCTTCCAGATGGCCGGCAACTTCTGCTTCGGCGACTACTTCAAGGAAGGCGCGATCCCGCTCGCGTGGGAGCTGCTCACCAGGCCGCAGTCCGACGGCGGCTACGGCTTCGCCGAGGAGCGGCTGTGGGCCACGGTCTACGAGAGCGACGACGAGGCGCTCGACATCTGGCACCGCGTCGTCGGCGTCCCGCTCGACCGCATCCAGCGGCGCAACGCCAAGGACAACTACTGGTCGCATGGGCGTGCCCGGCCCGGGCGGCCCCTGCTCGGAGATCTACTACGACCGCGGGCCGGAGCACGGCCGCGAGGGCGGTCCCGAGGCCGACGAGGACCGCTACCTCGAGGTCTGGAACCTCGTGTTCATGCAGCACGAGCTCTCCGCCGTGCGCAGCAAGATCGACTTCGACATCCGGGGCGACCTGCCGGCCAAGAACATCGACACCGGCATGGGCCTCGAGCGCATGGCCGCGCTGCTGCAGGGCGTCGAGAACATCTACGAGATCGACACCACTCGCGCGCGATCCTCGACCGCGCCAGCGAGCTGACCGGCGCGCGGTACGGCGCCGACCACGACGACGACGTGCGCCTGCGCGTCGTCGCCGACCACGCCCGCACCGTGCGCGTTCCTCATCCAGGACGGCGTCCTGCCCGGCAACGAGGGGCGCGGCTACGTGCTGCGCCGCATCCTGCGCCGCGTCATCCGCAACATGCGGCTGCTCGGCGCGCACGACCCCGTGATGGGCGAGCTCGATCGACGCCGCGGTCGCTCGCGATGGGGCCGCAGTACCCCGAGCTGGTCACCGACGCCGGTCGGCTGCGCGAGCATCGCGATGGCCGAGGAGGAGGCGTTCGCGCAGACCCTCCGCACCGGCACGACCATCTTCGACACCGCCGTCGCCGACCTGCAGCGCTCGGGCGGGTCCACCCTCGGCGGCGACAAGGCGTTCGCGCTGCACGACACCTTCGGCTTCCCGATCGACCTCACCCTCGAGATGGCCGCCGAGAAGGGCATCGCGGTCGACGAGGACGGCTTCCGCCGCCTCATGGCGGAGCAGCGCGACCGCGCCAAGGCCGACTCCCGCGCGCGCAAGGCGGGCCTCGCCGACACCACCGTCTACCGCGACGTCATGGACGCGGCGGGCGTCACGAGCGTTCACCGGCTACGACGAGGTCGTCACCGAGGGCACGCTGCGCGGGCTCCTCGTCGACGGCGTCGACGTCCGGCAGCGCACGGGAGGGACAGCAGGTCGAGGTCGTCCTCGACCGCACCCCGTTCTACGCCGAGGGCGGCGGGCAGCTCGCCGACGCCGGCGTGATCACCCTCGCCGACGGCACCGTCCTCGAGATCGACGACGTCCAGCAGCCGGTGCCCGGCCTCTACGTCCACCGCGGCCGGGTCCTGAGCGGCGAGGCGGTCGTCGGGCAGCCCCGTCGTCGGGCGCGTCGACCTCGCGCGCCGCCGGGCGATCTCGCGCGCGCACACCGCGACGCACCTCGTGCACAAGGCGCTTCCGCGAGGCGCTCGGCGAGACCGCGACCCAGATGGGCTCGGAGAACTCGCCCGGCCGCTTCCGCTTCGACTTCCCGTTCGACCTCGGCCGTGCCCGCCTCGGTGCATGGCCGACGTCGAGGCCCGGGTCAACGAGGTGCTCGCCGACGACCTCGCGGTGCACGCGAGATACATGACGCAGGAGCAGGCGCGCGCGGCGGGCGCCATGGCGCTGTTCGGCGAGAAGTACGGCGACCGCGTGCGCGTGGTGTCGGTGGGCGACTGGGCGCGCGAGCTGTGCGGCGGCACCCACGCGCAGCGCTCGGGCCAGGTCGGCGTCGTCAAGTTCCTCTCGCGAGGGCTCGATCGGCGCCGGCGTGCGCCGCGTCGAGGCGCTCGTCGGCGTCGACGCCTACCGGTTCCTCGCCCGCGAGCACCTGCTGGTCTCCCAGCTCGCCGACCTGCGTCAAGGCGCGGCCCGAGGAGCTGCCCGAGCGGATCGACGCCGCGCTGACCCGGCTCAAGGACGCCGAGCGCGAGATCGCGAAGATGCGCTCGGCCGCCGCTGGTCGCCAACATCGACGGCCTGATCGGTCTCGGCGAGGAGTACGGCGACGTCCGCGTCTGGACCTTCACCGCGCCCGAGGGCACCGACGCCGCCGGGCTGCGCGAGCTGGTCACCAAGGGGCGCGACAACGCCCGGCGCGAGATCCCGTCGGTCGTGGTCGGCGCCGCGGTCGCCGACGGCAAGGTGTCGCTCGTCGCGGCCACCAACGAGGCCGGCCGCGACGCCGGGCAGTCGGCCAACGCGCGTGCTCCAGGCGGCGCTCGCCGTGCCGTCGGCGGTCGTGGCGGCGGCAAGGACGACATGGCCCAGGGCGGCGGCACCGACGTCGCCGGGGTCGAGGCCGCCCTGGCCGCCGCGCAGGCCGCAGTCCGGGCGACGGTCGGGCGCGTGAGTTCGCCCACATCCGGCGCGTTCCGTCGCGGGATCCGGATCGGCGTCGACGTCGGCTCCGTCCGAGTCGGCGTGGCCACGGACCGACCCGGACGGCGTCCTCGCCGTACCCGTGGCGACCCTGGCGCGCCCCAAGGCCGTCGCCGCGCCCCGCACCGACCTGACCGCGCTCGCCGACCTCGTCGCGGAGTACGAGCCGCTCGAGGTCGTGGTGGGCCTCCCGCTCGGCCTCGACGGCACCGAGGGGCCGGCGGCCGACGTCGGTCCGGAGCGTACGTCGCCGACCTGCGGCGCTGCTCCGCGGCCGCGGGATCGACGTGCCCGTGCGCCTGGTCGACGAGCGGCTGACCACCGCGGAGGCCACCCGGGGCCTGCAGGCGGCCGGTCGCGACTCGCGCAGCGGCGCGGCAGGTGGTCGACCAGGCCGCGGCTGTCATCATCGTGCAGCACGCGCTCGACACCGAGCGCGCCACCGGCTCGCCCCCGGCACGGTCGTCGCACCGAGCACCACCACCATCGGCACCGGACAGGACCACGCATGAGCCAGCTCGGCCTCGGCATGGCGCACGACGACGCCGCGACCGAGCCGTCGCGGCCGTCGCCGACGGCGGCTCGGGCGGCGGCCCGATCCTCGTCGCCGTGCTCGCGCTCGGCGTCGTCGGCCTGGCCGTGTTCCTCGGCGCTGCGGTCAGCCTCGGCGGCGGCGCCGCCGACTTCGCAGGGCGACGGCGCCGGCAACGTCGACCGTCGTGGTCGGCCGAAGGGCGACACCCTCCGCGAGATCGGGCAGACGCTCGCCGAGGCCGGTGTGGTGGCCGACGACGACGCGTTCGTCGACGCCGCGGCGGCCGACTCCCGCGGCCGCAGGGCATCGCTCCCGGCGCCTACGCGCTGCACTCGGGCATGAGCGGCGAGGCCGCGGTCGCCCTCATGCTCGACCCGTCCACCCGCGTCGGTGAAGAAGGTCGTCGTCCCGGAGGGGCTGGCGCTTCGAGAAGACCATCGCGGCCGCGGCCAAGGGCACCGGCCTCGCCGAGGACGCGCTGCGCGAGAGCCTCTCGCGCGCCGGGTCGCTGGGCCTCCCGGCGTACGCCGAGGGCAACCCCGAGGGCTTCCTGTTCCCGGCCACCTACGAGTTCCAGCCCGACGTCACGGCGGACCTGGTCGTCTCGACGCATGCTCGAGCGCTTCGACCAGGCGGCGATGGACACCGACCTCGAGGCGGGCGCCGCGGAGCGCAAGCTCACCCCGCTCGAGGTGCTCACGGTCGCGAGCCTCGTGCAGGGCGAGAGCGCGCCCGAGGACTACGACAAGGTCGCGCGGGTCATCTACAACCGGCTCAAGAAGGGCATGCCCCTGCAGCTCGACTCCACGGTCAACTACGCCCTGGGCACGAGCGAGCTGCAGCTCACGCGCCGAGCAGCTGGCCACGGACTCGCCGTACAACACCTACCGTAACAAGGGGCTGCCGCCCGGGCCCGATCAACTCGCCCGGGCGAGGCCGCCATCGAGGCGGCGCTCAACCCCGCCGACGGGCATCTGGCTCTACTTCGTCACCACCGACCCGAAGCGAGCAGACGTCACCGAGTTCGCGACGTCCTACGACGACTTCCTCGCGCTCAAGCGCAAGTTCCAGGCGAATGCCGGCTGAGGCCGACGCGCGTCCGCCGGGCGGCCGTGCTCGGCCACCCGATCGCCCACTCGCTGTCACCGGTGCTGCACCGCGCGGCCTACGCCGCGCTCGGCCTGCCCTGGGACTACGACCGCGCCGACGTCACCGCGGACGCAGCTGCGCCGCCTTCCTCGACGCGCTCGACGCCTCCTGGGCCGGGCTGTCGCTGACGATGCCGCTCAAGCACGCCGTGCTGCCGCTGCTCGACGACGTCGACCCGGTCGCGCGGCGACCGGCGCGGCCAACACCGTCGTGCTCGGCGGACGGTCGGCGCGCGCGGCTGCAACACCGACGTCGACGGGCCTCGTCGCCGCGCTCGCCGAGCGCGGCCTGCGGTGCCGCGGAGCCCACCGCGACGGTCGCTCGGGGCGGGCGCCACCGCCCGGTCGGCTCGTCGCCGCGCTGGCGCGGCTCGGGGCGCGCGCGCGTGACCGCGTACGCCCGGCGCCCCGAGGCGGCCGACGACCTGCGCGCCACCGCCGGGGCGGTCGGCGTGGGGGTCGAGCTGCGGCCCTGGGCCGACGCGGCCGCCGGGCTCGGCGCCGACGTCGTCGTGAGCACCGTCCCCGCGGGTGCCGCCGACCGCCTCGTCGACGCCGTGCCGGCGCGGCCCGGGTCGCTCCTCGACGTCGTCTACGACCCGTGGCCCACCCCGCTGGCCGCGGCCTGGGCCGCGCGCGGGGGCAGCGGTGGCGTCGGGTCTCGACCTGCTGCTGCACCAGGCGGTCCGCCAGGTCGCGCTGATGACCGGCCGGACGCCTCCGCTCGACGCTCTGCGCGACCGGCCCTGGACGACGGCCGCGCGCGCTGACGCTCGCGTCACCGAGCCCGGTCCGCCGGACGGGTGCCCGCCGCCGGCTCAAGCCGGGCCGCGCGGGCGGCCGATGGGGACGGTGTGCGGGTCGTTCGGCCCCACTCCCGCGATGCGTCGAGGTGCCCCATGTCCGACCTTGCCCTGCCGTCGGCCGCGCTGCGCGGCTCGACCGCGCCCTCGCCGACCTGCTCGGGCAGGCCCCGAGCTCGAGGCCGCCGCCGTCGTGTCCTTCGACGGCCTCGCCATGGCCTCCGCCCTGCCCGCTCGGCATGGACGAGGACCGCGTCGCCGCGATGAGCGCCGCCCTGCTCAGCCTCGGCGAGAAGGCCGCCCAGGGCCTCGGCCGCGGCGACCTGTCCCAGGTCTACGTCGAGGGCGAGACCGGCACGGTCTTCCTCGTCTCCTGCGACGACGAGGCCGTCCTGGTCGCCGTCGCCGCCGCCGGCGCCAAGGCCGGGCTCATGCTCTTCGAGGTGCGCCGCGCCGCGGCCGCCATCGCGCGACGTGCTGCGCGTCGAGCAGCCGCGCCGAGCCCGAGGTCGCCCGTCACGATCGACCGCAGGCCGCCACTGGCCGACGCCGAGGCCGCCTACGCGGCGCACAAGGCGCGCCCGAGGCCGAGGCCCAGCGCGCAGGAACGCCGCAGCCGGCACCGAGCGCCCGCGCGCGCTCTCGCAGCCGTCGCCCGAGCCGAGGTCGCCTGGCGCTCGTCGCCGCCGCTGGAGCCCGCCCGCGACTCGCCCCTGCTCGTCCCGGTCGGGTCCGCCCGGCACGGCGTCCCCCGTGGGTGAGGTCTTCCGACCCGAGTCGGTCGGCATCGTGAGCGCGGCGACCGCCGCCGCACCCTGGGAGCCGTACGCCGAGCAGCAGCCGCACCTGGACCTGATCCACCCGCGCACCGCACCGACTGCTGAAGGAGGCTCGACCACGTGAACCTCGAGGGTTCGCTCGACGCCTTCGGGCTCCCCGACGTCGTCTCGCTGCTGGCGTCACGACCGGCAAGTCCGGCGGTCTGCTGCTGCGCCGGTGCCGACGCCCGACGCAGCACCGATCGCAGGGCGTCGTCTGGTTCCGCGAGGGCCGCATCGTGCGGCCGCGAGCTCGACCGGTCGCGCGCCTCGCTGGTCCGCCGCGTCGTGGGATCGGGCGCCGTCGACGACGCCGCGCTGCGCCAGGCCGTGGCCCGCGCCGTCGCCGGCGGGGTCGGCGTGGCCCGGGCGCTGCTCGAGGCCGGCGCCGTCGAGCCCGAGCTGCATGCGCCAGGCGGCGACCGACCAGGTCGTCGACGCCGTGTTCGACCTGCTGCGCTGGCCCGAGGGCGACTTCGGCTTCGACCAGCTCGATGTCCGACCTCGACGACGTCGGCGATCTCGCTCGATCCCGCCCGCGTGCTCGCCGAGGCGCAGGCGCGCGCCGAGGCGTGGACGCACCTCGCCGCCGTGGTCCCCAGCGCCGACAGCGTGCTCGCCGTGCCCGTCGTCCTGCACCACGACCCCGAGGTCACCCGCGACGAGTGGGCGCTGCTCGCCCTCGTCGACGGCCGCCGCCGGGTCCGCGACCTCGTCGAGCTCACCGGGTGCGGGCGAGTTCGCCGTGACCACGACGCTCGCGCACCTCGTGCAGCGCGGGCTGCTGCACGTGAAGGACGCCGCGTCGCCCGACCACGTCACCGTCGTCGAGCGCCGCATGGCGCTGCTCGCCAGCGTCGAGGCCGAGCGCCGTCGAGGACCCGGCACCGGCGCCTGCCGGCGCCCGAGCCGGTGCACGAGCCGTCCGGCTCCAGCGCCAGCCGGCCCGGGCAGCTGCGGGCATGACGGCCGCCGCCGCCCTCGCCGCGGCCCGAGCCGCCCAGGGACTGGCGCAGCCCGGCGCGCCCGGCAGCGGCCAGGTCGCCGCCCCGCCGCGCGCCGCGAGGTCGTCCCGCCGCGGCCCGAGCCCTTCCTGCCCGGGCGCCGCCCCGAGCACCCCGAGCCCGCGAGTCGCCAGGCGCCGACTTCCGAGCCCGGCGCCACGCCCGTCGCGGCTGCGCCCGGCCGCGTGGCGACGACCGGCGCGCCTCGTCGGTGCGCACGGTGGAGCGTCGCGTCGTGGACGGCGTCCTCGGCCAGGGCCCTCGCCGACCCGGTCCTCGACGCCCGTCGCCGACGGAGTCATCGAGCGCGATCCGGGCGTCAACCGCAGCCTGCTGCTGCGGCTCATCGCCGGCGTCCGGGGGCTGTGACCATGGCTACGCGGAAGGCACGACGTCAGGGCGGCCAGGCGGTCAAGATCGTCGTCACCGGCCCGTTCGCGGCCGGCAAGACCACGCTCATCCGCACGATCAGCGAGATCACCGTGCTCTCGACCGAGCGCGGCATCACCGACGAGACCCGCGCGCGCAAGGCCGAGACCACCGTCGCGATGGACTTCGGCCGCATCACCATCGACCGCGACCTCGTCCTCTACCTGTTCGGCACGCCCGGCCAGGAGCGCTTCGACTTCATGTGGGAGATCCTCGGCGAGGGCATGCTCGGCTACGTCCTGCTCGTCGACTCGACCCGCCCGGAGACCTACGACGGAGGCGACGAGCATCCTCGACGCCTTCCGCACGATGGCCCGCGTGCCGTTCGTGGTCGCCGTCAACCGGGCCGACTACCTCGACCGCCACGCCGAGGAGCGGCTCCGCGACACGCTGCGCCTCGCCCGCGGGGGTGCCGGTCGTCGCCGTGCGACGCCACGGACAAGGACTCCGTGAAGTCCGTGCTGCTCGCCCTCCTCTACTCGGTCCTCGACGACATCGAGGCCACGGCGGCCAACGCGTGAGCCATGGGCCTGCGACTCTGCGACGTGGTCTCCGGCGGCGGCCCCAGGCCACCGGCGCCACGCGCGGGTCGTGCCGGCCCCACCGTGCCCGGCGCCGCGGCGGCGCTCGTCGCCAACGCGTTCGACGACGCCGTCGCTCCCCACCAGTCGGAGCCGGTCGACACCATGCCCGCGCTCATCGACGTCGGCGACCCGCTGCTCGACACGGTCCCGCACGCGTGCGGCGCTCGACCCGGTGCCGAGCCTGGCCGGTGCGGATCCGCACGCGCCGGGGGTCCTGCTCGGCTTCGCCGACGGCGGCTCGTTCGAGCTCGCCGCCGACGACCCGCGCGTGCGCACCTTCCGCGCGGCCGCCGCGGCGCTGCTCGAGGCCCGCCCCGCGACTCGCACCGCGCCACGCTGACGCCGGGCTACAGCCGCGCGCCGCGCTGCCGAACACGTGAAGGGGAGACGCTCCCGGTTCCGACTGCGACGCACCGTCACCATCGACACCCGAGAGGACGAGCCGTGAAGCAGCTGGGCGACATCCTCCTCGACGGGTGGTCTGGTCACCCGCGACCAGCTCGACGCCGCGTTCGTGCGAGCAGGAGCGGCTGGGCCGCAGCCTGGGCCGCGTCCTGGTCGACCAGGGCGTGCTCACCGAGTCCCAGCTCGTCGCGTCGCTCGCCGCGCAGATCGGCATGCGCTTCGTCGACCTCGGCGACATCCAGGTCGACGGCTCCGCGCTCGCGCGCGTCCCGGGCCACGTCGCCCGGCGGCACACCGCCATCCCGATCGGCTTCGAGGACGGCAAGCTCGTCGTCGCGATGGCCGACCCGGCCAACGTCTTCGCGATCGACGACATCAAGTCCGTCGCCGGCGGCGGCGGTCACATCGACGTCAAGCCCGTGGTCGCGACGCGCAACGACGTCGTCGCCGCCATCGACCGGTACTACCGCGCCGGCGAGGAGCTCGACGACCTCACCACCGAGATCGACATGGGGGAGGAGGAGGAAGACCTCTCCAAGGTCAAGGAGATCACCGAGGACGCCCCGATCGTCCGGTACGTGAACCTGCTCATCACGCAGGCGATCCAGGACCGCGCCTCCGACATCCACCTCGAGCCCACCGAGCACGACCTCCGGGTCCGCTACCGCATCGACGGCGTGCTCCACGAGGTGATGCGCTCGCCGCGGGCGATCCAGTCCGGCGTCATCAGCCGCCTCAAGATCATGGCCGACATCAACATCGCCGAGCGACGCATCCCGCAGGACGGCCGCCTGTCGGTCAACGGCGCACGGCAAGAAGATCGACCTGCGCGTCGCGACCCTCCCCACGGTGTGGGGCGAGAAGGTCGTCATGCGAATCCTGGACAACTCGACGGCCCGGATGGACCTCGACCGACCTCGGGTTCAGCCCCTACAACTTCGGCATCTTCGCGAAGTCCTACGTCAAGCCCTACGGCATGATCCTGGTGACCGGCCCGACCGGTTCGGGCAAGTCGACCACGCTCTACGCCACGCTCAACGTGGTGAACAAGCCCGAGGTCAACATCATCACCGTCGAGGACCCGGTCGAGTACCGGCTGCCGGGCATCAACCAGGTGCAGGTCAACAACAAGGCCGGCCTGAACTTCGCCGCCGCGCTGCGCTCGATCCTGCGGTCGGACCCCGACATCGTCCTCATCGGTGAGATCCGCGACCACGAGACCGCGCAGATCGCGATCGAGGCGTCCCTCACCGGTCACCTCGTGCTCTCCACGCTGCACACCAACGACGCCCCGAGCGCGATCATCCGCCTCACCGAGATGGGCATCGAGCCGTTCCTCGTCGGGTCCGCGGTCGACTGCGTGCTCGCCCAGCGGCTGGCCCGTCGCCTCTGCTCGAAGTGCAAGGAGCCGTTCGAGCCCACGCGCGGAGCAGCTGGACAACATCGGCTACCGCCCTACGCGAGGCGACCCGTCGCCCACGTTCTTCCGCCGATCGGCTGCTCCAACTGCGCCAAGACCGGCTACAAGGGCCGTCTCGCGCTGCACGAGGTCATGGCGCATGACTGACGAGATCGAGCGGATGACGGTCGAGCGCGACTCGTCGACCGAGATCGTGCAGTCGCCGTGAGCAGGGCATGCGCACTGCTCCGCGAGGACGGGCTGCTCAAGGCCAGCCAGGGGATCACCTCGCTCGACGAGATCTTCCGCGTGCGTGGCGTGAGCCGTCGTCGCGGGGCGAGGCCTGGCCCGAAGGCTCAAGCAGACGCCTCACGGCAGGCCGATGGGACGGAGAGGACGCTCGACTCCCGTCGGGCGCTGACTACGAGGAGCACTCGTGGAGACCACGCCGTACGCCGGAGCGACGGCGAACCCGGCCTCCCGGCACCGGCCGGCGCCCGGCTACCCGGCTCCGGCCGGATACCCGGCACCTGCCGGCTATCCCGCGCCCGTCGCCGCCACCGGCGGTCCTCGACGCCCGCCGGCGCGCCGGCCGCCACCCGGAGCGCACCAGGTCGTCCCACGAGGCGCTGGCCGCCCCGCCGGCGACCGAGGTCGTGTCCTACCCGCCGCCCGTGGCACGCCGCCCGGCGTGTTCGCTGCCGGAGCCCGAGCCCGAGCGTGCCGAGCCCGCCCCGCCCCGGCCGAGCCGGGTCAGCACTCGCAGCCGGCGAGCGTCGCCACGGTCGCGGTCGACGACCGAGCAGTCCCTGCGCGAGGACGACTTCTCCCTCGTGGACGCGCTCACCGTCATGCTCGAGCGCGGCGCCTCCGACCTGCACATCACGACGGGCGCGCAAGCCCGACGATCCGCCTGTCCGGGTCGCTCGTGGCACTCGACGACTTCGCCGTGCTCACTCCGCCGGTGATCCAGCGGGTCATGTACGCGATCATCACGCAGGCGCAGCGGGAGAAGTTCGAGGAGAACCTCGAGCTCGACTTCGCCTACTCGCTGCCCGGCCGCGCCCGGTTCCGCGTCAACCTCTACCGCCAGCGGGACTCGCGTCGGTGCGGCCTTCCGCATCATCCCGTTCGAGATCAAGTCGCTCGAGTCCCTCGGCGTGCCGCCGTCGGTCGCGAACTTCTCCGCGCTGCCGCGCGGCTTCGTCCTCGTCACCGGCCCCACCGGTTCGGGCAAGTCCACGACGCTCGCGTCGCTGGTCGACCTGGCGAACCGCACGCCGGCACGACCACATCATGACCGTCGAGGACCCGATCGAGTTCCTGCACAAGCACAAGAGCTGCCTGGTGAACCAGCGCGAGGTCGGCGAGGACACGTGGTCGTTCGCCAACGCGCTCAAGCACGTGCTGCGCCAGGACCCCGACATCATCCTGGTCGGCGAGATGCGCGACCTGGAGACGATCTCAGGTCGCCCTGACCGCCGCCGAGACCGGTCACCTGGTCTTCGCCACCCTGCACACCTCAGGACGCGGCCCAGACGATCGACCGCATCATCGACGTGTTCCCGCCCCACCAGCAGCAGCAGGTCCGCCAGCAGCTCGCCATGGCGCTGCAGGGCGTCGTCTGCCAGACGCTGTGCCAAGACCGCCGACGGGCACGGCCGCGTGGTCGCCACCGAGGTGCTCGTCGTCAACCCGGCGGTGCGCAACCTCATCCGCGAGGGCAAGACCCACCAGATCTACTCCGTCATGCAGGCCGGTGCTGCGCACGGCATGCACACCCTCGACCAGCACCTGGCCGAACTCGTGCGCACCCGTCGCATCACCTACGAGGTCGGTGCCGAGAAGTGCCACCACATCGAAGACTTCAACCGGCTCGTCGGCCGGGCATGACCGAGGACGACGTAGGAGACCCCCAATGGCTGCCACTGCCACCTACGAGTACGCCGTCCGCGACCGCTCCGGCAAGGTCGTCACGGGCAAGATCGAGGCCGACTCCCCGGCCGCGGTCGCGTCCAAGCTCAAGAGCATGGGCTACGCGCCCGCTGAAGATCTCCGCCCAGCAAGAAGGGCGGGCTGAAGACCGACATCAACCTGCCCAAGCTCGGCGCGCAGGTGAAGCTCAAGGAGCTGGCGATCTTCAGCCGGCAGTTCTCCACGATGATCAACTCCGGGCTCTCGATGCTGCGCTCGCTGTCGATCCTCGAGGAGCAGCAGCCCAACAAGGAGTTCTCCCGGATCATCGGCGAGATGCGCCTCAAGGTCGAGAGCGGGCCTCGCTGTCCTCGACGATGGCCAAGACAACCCGCGGGTGTTCCCGCCGCTCATGGTCAACATGATCAAGGCGGGCGAGGTCGGCGGCTTCCTCGACAAGGTCCTGATCCAGATCGCCGACAACTACGAGGCCGAGGTCGAGCTGCGCGGCAAGGTCAAGTCCGCGATGACCTACCCGGTCGCGTGCTGATCATGGCGATCCTGCTGACGATCGGCATGCTGCTCTTCGTCGTCCCGACCTTCGCCAAGCTGTTCGAGGACCTCGGCGGCGCGCTGCCGGCACCGACCCAGATCCTCGTGAACATGTCGGACTTCCTCAAGAGTGGTTCATCCCGCTGATCGTCCTCACGATCGTCGGCGTTCGTGGTCTGGATGCGGGTGCGCACACCGGAGCGGGTCCGCGAGTTCGTCGACCCGCTGAAGCTCAAGCTGCCGGTGTTCGGACCGCTGTTCCAGAAGATCGCGCTCGCGCGGTTCTGCCGCAACCTCGGCACGATGCTGCAGTCCGGCGTCCCGATCCTGCAGAGCCTCGACATCGTCGCCGACACGTCGGGCAACGTGGTGGTCGCGCACGCGGTGCGCGACATCCAGGAGAGCGTGCGCACGGCGAGAGCCTCACCGAGCCGCTGAGCCGGCACGCGTCTTCCCGGCGATGGTGACGCAGATGCTCGCCGTCGGTGAGGACACCGGCGCCCTGGACACCATGCTGCACAAGATCAGCGCAGTTCTACGACCAGGAGGTCGAGGCGACGACGGATCAGATGACGGCGCTCATCGAGCCGCTCATGATCGCGATCCTCGGTGGCATCGTCGGGTCGATGATCATCGCCCTGTACATGCCCATCTTCAAGATCTTCGACCTCATCGGCGGCAAGTGACCATTGCCCGACAGACACCCCGACGCGCACGGCCCGACGGCTTCGTCGGGCCGTGCGCGCGTGTGCGTGACCCGTTCGAGTGACCTTTGCGGAAGCTGCGCGGATAGCGCTCAAGCCCATGTGCCGCACGGACGACAACTTGTCTGTCATGGAATTCCATGATCGCCTCGACCAGAACGGGCACACCCGCCGCAAGGCGGGGTCGCAAAGCCAGGGGACCCCGGCCATCAGGTCAGCCCAGCTGCCTCGGTCGAGCTGATCTGTCGAGGGCGGTCGTCTCCCGTAGGAGAGCACGCGAAATGTTCGCTCGCATCCGCAAGTCGCTCGAGAACAAGGAGCAGGGCTTCACGCTCATCGAGCTCCTCGTCGTCATGATCATCATCGGCATCCTTGCCGCCATCGCCATCCCGACGTTCCTCAACCAGCGCAAGAACGGCTACCGCTCCGCGCTGAAGTCCGACCTGAAGAACGCCGCCACCGCGCTCGAGTCCGCTGCCGTCGACGTCCAGGGTGACTTCACCCTCGGTGGCGTCATGGTGGGCGGCACGGTGCTCCCGACCACCGAGGTCGAGTTCACCGAGACCGACGGCAACACCGTCACCGTCGCGACGGTCTCCACGACCGACTACTGCATCTCGGCCGTCAACGTGTCGCTGACCGGCGAGACCTGGGTCTTCGACAAGGCCACCGGCGCCCCGGTCGAGGGCACCTGCTGACGCTCGACCTGCTCGTCCGACAGGCGGTCCGGTTCTCCGGGCCGCCTGTCGGCGTTCCTTGGCCCATCCGGGCAACTCTCGCTCAAGTCCGGTGTGCAGCAGCCGATATGGGTACTGAGCAACTCGGTCAGATCAGGGCACACCCGCCGCGAGGCGGGGTCGCAAAGCCAGGGGACTCCCAGGGGGAGTCAGCCCAGCTGCCTGACTGGGACCTCGCGACGGTCGCGAGGACGACGCCCGGGTGCTCCACCTCCGGAAAGGGAAGGATCACCAGATGTTCGTTCGCATCCGCAAGTCGCTGGAGAACAAGGAGCAGGGCTTCACGCTCATCGAGCTCCTGGTCGTGATGATCATCATCGGCATCCTTGCCGCCATCGCGATCCCGACGTTCCTCAACCAGCGCAAGAACGGCTACCGCGCCGCTCTCAAGTCCGACCTGAAGAACGCGGCCACCGCGATCGAGTCCGCAGCCGTCGACGTCCAGGGTGACTTCACCCTCGGTGGCGTCCTCGTCGGCGGCACCGTGCTCCCGACCACCGAGGTCGAGTTCACCGAGACCGACGGCAACACCGTCACGGTCGCGACCGTCACGACGACCGACTACTGCATCTCGGCCGTCAACGCGTCGCTGACCGGCGAGACCTGGGTCTTCGACAAGGCGTCCGGCGCCCCCGTCGAGGGCACCTGCTGATCCCAGCACTGCCGACTCGAGGTGGCGCACCCACGTGGGTGCGCCACCTCGATCGTCGTCCCGGCTGCGCCAGTGGGGTGACGTGACGGCACCCGATGCTCAAGCGCAGGTCTCGGTCGTCCGACAACCAGTGTGACCACCACGAGGAGGGGGCGGGGCATGCTCGCCACACACCGCATCGACGCCATGCGTCGGAACGGCGACGAGGGACTGGGGCTCGTCGAGCTGCTGGTCGCCCTCGTGGTCGCGTCGATCGTCATGTCGGGCGTCGCGTACGGCATCACGCGCTCCCTCTGGACCACCCGCGACTCCCGGGCTCGGGAGGTGGCGGCGAACCTCGCGGCCGAGGCCATCGACAAGGCCCGCGCGACCACCGACTACGTCACGCTCGCCGGCGGCACGACCGCGCGCACCGTGAACGGGGAGACGTTCAGCGTCCTGCAGACGGTCACCGCGTACTCCAGCCTGGGCACCGCATCGCCGTGCGACGGCACCGCGGGCAGCTTCATCAAGTACAAGAAGATCAGCATCCGCGTCACCTGGCCGCGCATGGAGCCGAACACCGCACCGGTGCGCGCCGAGACGCTGCTCGCCCCGGGCGCCAGCAGCTTCGACCCGACCAAGGGCAACGTGGGCGCCAAGGTGCTCGACGCGCTGGGCCTTCCGGTCGAGGGCATCGGCGTCACGGTGACGAATGGCGCGACCTCCCGGATCCAGTACACCGACGACGCGGGGTGCGCGTTCTTCGACGGGCTCAACCCCGGCGCCTACACCGCCACGGCCAGCGCGGTGGGCTACGTCGCCTCGAGCGGTTCGTTCGCGCCGTCGCAGCCCGTGTCGGTCACCCAGGGCTTCACGACGCCCGCGGCCTTCGACTACGACCTGATCGGCTCCATCCGCGCCCGGCTCGGATCGTCCGGCTACCCGGTGCCCGGTGGCGTCCCGCTCTCACTGGGCAACACGGCCCTGCTGCCCGACGGCCACCACTCGTTCGCAGGCACGGGCGACACCCGGACGCTGACCGATCGTTTCCCGTTCGCCAGCGGCTACTCGCTGTGGGCCGGCTCGTGCCTCGACGCCGACCCCGAGGGCAACGGCGGCTCCGGGCCGTACTACCCGACGGCGACGCGTGGGACCCCCGTCAAGGCGACCACCGTGGGCGTCCCGCCCGAGCAGGCCGTCGTCATGGCCGAGGTGCGGGTCACGGTGCTCAGCAACTCGTCCGGCCTGCCGATCATGAACGCGCCGGTGCGAGCGACGCACGCGGGTTCCGCGTTCTGCGACATGCCCGAGAGCTATGCCCTCGGGACCACCGACGGCGGCGGCGAGGTCCGGGTCTCGTTGCCTTGGGGCACCTGGGACTTCACGGTCGACGGCTACGCGGTGGTGACTCCCGTGACGCCCGTGCTCGACCCCGTCACCGGCGACTTCGACATCGAGGTGAGGGTTCCGTGATCGCGTCCCGCGCTACCACCCGGCGCCGCCTGCGCCATGCCCGAGGCGACTCCGGGCTGACCCTCGCGGAGCTCATGGTCACCATGGTGCTGCTCGGCATCGTGGGCTCGCTCATGCTGACGGCGGTCGTCAACGTCACGAAGACCGTCAACCACAACCAGGCGAACGCGGACAGCCTCGACATCGCTCGCATCGGCATGAACCGGCTCGCCAAGAACGTGCGCTCCGGCATGGCCATCCAGCGCAGCGGGCTCGCCGACCTCCCGGCGCTGGCCGAGATCGCCCCCAACAAGGTGACGGTCTACGCCAGCCTCGGCGCGGTTCCCACCAAGATCACCTACCAGATCAACGGCAGCCGCGAGCTCGTCGAGACCTGGTACAAGGGCAACGCGGCCAGCAACCCGTACTGGACCTTCGTCACCACGCCGCGGACCACCGTGGTGGCCCACAAGATCCCAGCCGGTTCGCCGGCGCTGTTCACGTTCCTGGACACCAACGGGAACCCGATCACCAACCAGACCTCCACCGCGACGACCGACCTCGAACAGATCCGGAGTGTGCGGATCAACCTGACCGTCGACTCGGACCCGGCCCGCGGTGGCGGACCCGTCGTCATCACCAACACCGTGGTGTTGCCCAACCTGGGGATCGCGAAGCGATGAATGGAATCCTGACCTCGATGCGCGCCCGGATCGCCTCGGCGAAGGGCGACGACGGAATGGCGCTGCTCATGGTGCTGGGCATCGGCACGATGCTCTCGCTCATCATGTTCGCCTCGACCGGTTTCGCCGTGAACCAGCTCAAGCAGGTGCGCAATGACCAGGACTGGAACTCGGCGCTGGCCGCCGCGCAGTCCGGGGTCGACGACTACATCGCGCACCTCAACTCGGACGGCACGTACTGGCGCTACGGCAACCTGGCGAACCCGTACTCCGCCGGATCGACCATGACGCTCCCGACGGGAGTCAACGCCAACCCGGCCTTCAGCGGCTGGACGGGGCTCCCGGGTACCGTCACGCGCGGGTACTTCCGCTACGAGGTGAACAACGCGCAGTTCACCAGCCAGGGCATCCTCAAGCTGCGCTCGTCGGGCAAGGTCGGCGACGAGATCCGCACCGTCGACGTGCAGGTCCGCCGGCGCGGGTTCATCGACTACCTGTACTTCACCGACTACGACACCAAGGACCCCGCGGCGTACGAGTCGATCGTCGGTGACAGCTACAACCCGACCACGGCCGAGACGAACTGCCACAAGCACGCCTACGAGGGTCGCGTCGACAAGATCAACGGCGTCGGCACCGGCTGCACCACGATCCGGTTCATCACCGGCGACATCATCAAGGGCCCGCTGCACTCCAACGACGCCTTCTACACGTGCAGCTCGCCGCAGTTCCAGGGCGCTACGTCGACGTCGTGGAACGACCCGGCCAACAAGCGCTACAAGCGCGACACGAGCTGCTCGGGCAACCCGGTGTTCTCCCTTGCTGGCGACCCGAAGTTCGCCTCGCCGTTGACCATGCCGCCGAGCAACAACTCGATCCGCAAGGAGGTCGACCCGTTGTACGCGAGCCCGGTCGGCTGCCTCTACACCGGACCGACGAAGATCGTGCTCAACTCCAGCGGCACCATGAACGTCACGAGCCCATGGTCGAAGAACGGCGGTCCCGCCTGGTGCGGCGTGGGCAACAACCTCGCCGCTCCGCCGAACGGCGTCATCTACGTGCGGACCGTGCCCGCCGTCGTGGACGGGTACAGCCAGACGACCCCGACGACCGCGTGCATCAACGCGGGGGCCGGCAACCCGCTCGGCTTCCCGCAGGCCAACGACCTGGGCACCTACGGCTGCAAGGCCGGCGACGTGTTCATCGAGGGAAGCCTCAAGGGCCAGATGACCGTGGCGTCCGAGAACAACATCAACGTGACCTGGCACCTCGACTACGCCAGCGGTTCGGGTGGCACCGACCTGCTCGGCCTCATCGCGAACAACTACATCCAGGTCTACCACCCGGTCCGCTGTACCAGCATGAGCGGCTCCGAGTGCACCGCCGGGACGAACCTGAACCCGCCCGGACGCACCACGCCCTTCACGGACTCGCGGATCAACGCGGCCGTACTGAGCGTGAACCACTCGTTCCGCGTCCAGAACTACCGCTGGGGCGCGAGCCTCGGGAACCTCAACGTGACCGGCGCGATCGCCCAGCGCTACCGCGGCATCGTCGGCTCCGGCTCGGCGGGCTTCTCGAAGAACTACGTGTACGACGCCCGGCTGCGCTACGCCTCGCCGCCGAAGTTCCTCGACCCGGTCCAGTCGGCCTACCAGCCGAGCCTGTGGTCCGAGCCCTCGCCGGCGTACACGAGCTGACCGGTCCGTCGGGGCGCCTCCCACGAGGCGCCCCGACGACTGGCTAGGGTCAGCGACCGTGACGTCGTCCGCCACTGCCGATCTGGCGCTCCTCGCCGGGATCTGCGGCTTCCTGGGGCTGTTCATCGGCTCGTTCCTCAACGTCGTCATCCACCGGGTGCCGGCGGGGGAGTCCGTCGTGCACCCGCGCTCCCGCTGCCCGGGGTGCGGGTCCGAGATTGCCTGGTACGACAACATCCCGGTGGCGTCGTGGCTCGTGCTGCGCGGGCGGTGCCGCTCGTGCGCCGAGCCGATCTCCGTGCGCTACCCGATCGTCGAGCTGCTCACCGGCGTGCTGTTCTTCGCCGTGGCCTGGTGGTCCGGCCTGTCGTGGCAGCTGCCCGCGTATCTCTACCTCGCGGCGATCGGGATCGCGCTGTCGGCCATCGACCTCGACACACGACGGCTCCCCGACGTCATCGTGCTGCCGTCGTACGTGGTGGCGCTGGTCCTGCTCGCCCTGCCTGCCCTGCTCGAGGACCGGTGGGACGACCTGCTCCGCGCGGTGCTCGCCGCCGCGGCGCTCTTCGCCTTCTACTTCCTGCTGATGTTCGTCTACCCGTCGGGCATGGGCTTCGGCGACGTCAAGCTCTCCGGCGTGCTCGGCCTCTACCTCGGGTGGGTGTCGTGGGGCCTCGTCGCCGTAGGGACGTTCACCGGGTTCCTCCTCGGTGCCGTTGTGGGCGTCGGCGCGATGGTCCTGGGCAAGGGCGGCCGCAAGACGAAGGTGCCGTTCGGTCCGTTCATGGTGATCGGCACGTTCGTCGCGCTCTTCGTCGGCCAGGCGATCGTCGACTGGTACGTCGCGCTCATCGGCCTGTAACCCGAATGGCCGATCGACGTCCGGTCAGTGCTCGTCAGGGCCCAGATCCCGCCATTCGTGGCGCATTTCGCCGTTCTTGGCTCTCGAACGGCTCAAGCCCGGCCTCCCATCCGCCGAAAGCGTGGAGGTAGAGCCACCACGACCATCGGGTGGCCGGCGAAGGGTGGAAACCGTGGCTGGTCGAACCGCCATCGGACTCGACATCGGCACGTCGAGTGTGCGTGCGGCGCAGGTGACCGTGTCGAAGGGATCTGCCGTCCTCGACCGTTTCGGTCAGGTGGCGCTGCCCCCAGGTGTTGTGCGCGACGGCGAGGTCGTTGACCCCGACGCCGTGGGCGACGCCATCAAGCAGCTCTGGTCGAGTGCCAAGTTCACGAAGAAGGAAGTCGTGCTCGGCATCTCCAACCAGAAGGTCTTCGTGCGTCTGGTCGACGTGCCCTGGGTACCGGCGTCGGACCTCCGGGCCTCGCTCAAGTACCAGGTCGCCGACCTCGTGCCCATGCCGGTCGACGAAGCCGTGCTCGACTTCGTCGCACTCGACGAGGTCATGACGGACAACACGCGCAGCATCCGCGGGCTGCTCGTCGCGGCGAGCCAGGACATGGTCCTCGGCGCGATCCGCGCGGCGCAGAGGGCCGGGCTGAAGACCTCGACCGTCGACCTCACGCCGTTCGCGGTGATGCGGGTCGCCGGCACGAGCGACCCGCTCGGACTGTCCGGTCCCGAGGCTGTTGTCGATGTCGGCGCTCGCGTGACGAACATCGTGGTGCACGAGGGAGGGGTGCCGAAGTTCGTGCGCATCCTGCTCCTCGGTGGCGACGACGTGACGTCGGCGATCGTCGAGCGGCTCGGCATCCCGGCCGCCGACGCGGAGGCGCTCAAGCGCGACCCGGCCGCCCTCTCGGCGCCGGCGTCCGCCGACGCGCGTCGTGTCGTCGACGCGGCCCTCAACGAGTTCGTCGACGAGGTCCGCGGATCCGTCGACTACTACCTGGCCACGAGCGCCAGTCGCCCCCTCACCCGACTGGTCCTCACCGGCGGCGGCTCGCTCGCCGACGGACTGGCCCAGCGGCTCGCCACCTCGGTGCGCACGCAGGTCGAGTACGGGCGTCCGTTCAGCAACCTGTCGGTGGGCAAGACCGGCCTCGCGCCGGAGCAGCTGCAGTTCGTCGAGCCGTTGGCCGCCGTCCCGGTGGGTCTCGCGATGGGAGCGGTGTGATGGTGTCCTTCAGCCGGTCGAAGACGGCCGACGCAGCCGAGGCCGAGGCCGAGGGTGGGGTCGCACTCGCACCCACGCCCATGGCGCCGTCGGCCGCGGCGTTCCCCCGGGTCAACCTGATCCCCGACAAGATCGCCGAGGAGCAGCGGGTCCACCGGGCCAAGCTCGTGCTCGGCGGCGCTGCCGTGGCGTCGGTCGCGGCGGTCGGGGCCATGTACCTCATGGCAGCCGGCGAGGTGAACTCCGCACAGGAGGACCTCGACGCCGCCACCGCGCGCGGCGTCAGCCTGGCCTCCCAGGTGGCGACGTACGCCGAGGTGCCCACGGTCCGCGCGCAGGTGCAGGCCGCACAGATGCAGCAGTACCAGGCGATGGGCGGTGAGGTGCGCTGGTCCTTCCTGCTCAACAACCTCGCGCTCACCATCCCGAACGGCACCAGCCTCACGGCGTTCAAGGCGAGCATCACGGGCGTCGCGCCCGCCGCCGGAGCCGCCGCACCGGCAGGGACCGCCGACTCGGGCACGGAGCTCTCCGTGCTGGGCCGTCCGGGTGTGGGTGCCATCGCCTACGAGGGCGAGGCCAAGAACTACGCGCTCGTCGCGGCCTTCCTCGACAGCCTGGCCAAGCAGAAGACGCTGCTCGACCCGTACGCGTCCAACGCGGGGATCGGTGAGCAGGAACGCTCCGGCGTCTCCGACGGCTCGGTGGCCGTCGCGCCCCAGGGCTACACGTTCGCGAGCAGCGTCACCATCTCTGACAAGGCGCTCTCGCACCGCTACGACCTGAAGGCGGGGAACTGACATGACCCTCGGCAGCTCCCAGAAGTGGTACCTCGGCGCGGTGGTGGCGGCGACGCTCGTCATGTTCGCCGGCTGGTTCCTGCTCGTGTCTCCGCAGAAGAGCACGGCGTCGGAGATCGCGGCCTCGGCCGAGGCCCGGCAGACGGTGAACCAGTCGACCGAGCGCGAGATCGCCAGCCTCAAGGCTCAGTTCAAGGACCTCCCCGTCCTGCAGAAGCAGGCGGCGGAGATCCGGTCGCGCATGCCGCAGACCCCGAACCTCCCGAGCCTGCTGCGCACCCTCTCCGCGAACGCGAAGGCCGCGGGCGTCGTGCTCGTGACCTGGTCGCCGCAGGAGCCGGTCGCGCTGACCGGCTCGGCCGGCCAGCGTGCGGCAGCGGGTACGAGCATCCTCGCGACACCGGGCCAGGTGAACCAGATCCCCGTGACGCTCAACGTCGAGGGTCGGTTCGCGAACCTGCGCCTGTTCCTCAACAGCATCGAGCAGATGAAGCGCTCGATGCTCGTGACCGGCCTCGACGTCAAGCGCGCCGACGAGGCGGGCAGCGCGGCCAACACGCTCTCGGTGACCATCAACGGTCGGGTCTTCATCGCCAACCCCGGCATGCCGACTGCGGCCATCGCTGACACCGCGACCACCGGAACCGGAGCGGCGTCCGACGCCGCCCCGGCCAGCTGACGGAGGACATGACATGTCTGAGCCCCTCTTCCCGGCACCCGGTGGCGTCGCACCGCCTCCTGCCGAGCCCGTGACCGAGCCGACGAGCAACCGCAAGGTGCTCATGGTCCTCGGTGCTGTCGGAGCGGTCCTCGTGGCCGGTGCCGGTGCGTTCTTCCTGATGAACTCCGGTGGCTCGAGCGAGGAGGCCCCGTTCGTGGCCCAGCCGCGCTCGTCGGCGTCGGCCCCGGCGCCCAAGCCGACCCCGGCCCCGACGGCGAAGGTGGTCATCCGGACCGCCAACGTCTCGGTCACGAGCCGCGACCCGTTCAAGCCGCTCTTCCCGTCGCCCACGGCGACGCCGACGGCGACACCGAGCGCGGCTCCCAGCTCCGCCCCGGCCCCCGTGGCCACCACGCCGTCCGGTCCCACCGGCGGCAGCGTGACCCTCGGCGTCACCGGCATCGACGTCGTCGCTCAGACGGCGGTCGTGACCGTGGACGGCAAGAAGTACGCGACTCCGGTCAACAAGGTCTTCGCCAAGTACTTCACGATGTACAGCGTCTTCAACTCGACGTGCGTGGGGATCCTTTACGGCGACCAGAGCATCCCGGTGTGCACGACGAAGCCGCAGCGGGTCTCTCCCTGAGGCACAGCATCTCGATGACGTGAGGGCCGCCCCGACGGGGCGGCCCTCACGTCGTGCCGGGTGCTCACCATGGGAGGATGATCCACATGCTGCGCTGGTTGACCGCGGGTGAGTCCCATGGCCCCGCACTCGTCGCGATCCTCGAGGGTCTCCCGGCAGGTGTCGCCATCACGACCCCCGACATCGATCGAGATCTCGCCCGGCGCCGGCTCGGTGTCGGACGCGGCGCGCGGATGAAGTTCGAGCAGGACGTCGTGCGCGTCCTCGGCGGCGTCCGGCACGGGTCGACCCTCGGCGGGCCGGTCGCGATCGAGGTCGGCAACAGCGAGTGGCCGAAGTGGGACGTCGTGATGTCGCCGGACCCGGTCGACCCCGTCGAGCTCGCGGGCATCGCCCGCAACGCGCCGCTGACCCGGCCCCGACCCGGCCACGCCGATCTCGTCGGCATGCAGAAGTACGGGTTCGACGACGCGCGTCCCGTCCTCGAGCGTGCCAGCGCGCGCGAGACTGCGGCCCGGGTCGCGCTCGGTGCCGTCGCGAAGGCGTTCCTCGCGCAGACGGTCGGCGCGACCGTGCTGTCCCACGTCGTCGAGCTCGGAACGGTCGTCGCACCCGCGGGCCTCGTTCCCGCGTTCGACGACCTTGACGCCATCGACGCGGACCCGGCACGCTGCCTCGACCGGGCCACCAGCGCGGCCATGGAGGCCGAGGTGGAGTCCGCCCGACGCGACGGCGACACGCTCGGCGGCGTCGTCGAGGTCGTCGTCCACGGCCTGCCGCCAGGTCTCGGCAGCCACGTCCACTGGGACCGACGGCTCGACGCCCGGCTCGCCGCAGCGCTCATGGGCATCCAGGCGATCAAGGGGGTCGAGGTCGGTGATGGCTTCGAGCTCGCGCGCACCCGCGGGTCGCTCGCCCAGGACGAGATCCTGCCCGGTCCGAACGGCGTGGTCCGGGCCACCGGGCACAGCGGCGGCACCGAGGGCGGCATGTCCACCGGCGAGGTGCTGCGCGTCCGCGCGGCGATGAAGCCGATCTCCACCGTGCCCCGTGCGCTGCGAACCGTCGACGTCGCCACCGGCGAGGCGGCGCAGGCGATCAACCAGCGCTCCGACGTCTGCGCGGTCCCGGCGGCGGGGGTCGTCGCCGAGGCGATGGTGGCCCTCGTCCTCGCCGACGCCGTGCTCGAGAAGTTCGGCGGCGACTCCGTCGCGGAGACGGCCCGGAACGCGGCGGCCTACCTCGCCGCGCTCGTGGTGACGTAGTGGCGCCGGTCGTCGTCCTGGTCGGCGTGCCCGGGTCGGGCAAGTCCACGGTGGGGTCGCTGCTCGCGAGCCGGCTCGGAGTCGGCTTCCGCGACACCGACCGCGACGTCGAGGAGCGCGAGGGCAAGACCGTGTCGGACGTGTTCGTCGACTCCGGCGAGACCTACTTCCGGGCCGTCGAGAAGGAGGCCGTCGCCGCGGCCCTCACCGACCACGACGGCGTGCTTGCGCTGGGTGGGGGAGCGGTGCTGGACGAAGACACGCGTGCCCTGCTGGCCGGGCACCCGACCGTCTGGCTCCAGGTCACCGCCGCCTCCGGTGCCCACCGTGTGGGCCTCGACGTCCCGCGCCCGGTCCTGCTCGGGAACGTGCGCGGCCGGCTCGCCACGCTGCTCACCGAGCGCGGTCCGCTCTACGCGGAGGTGGCGCGGCTGACCGTCGACACCGAGAGCAGGACGCCCGACGACGTCGCCGCCGAGATCCTGACCGGCCTCGGCCTCGAGGTGTCGCATGACTGAGGCCACCCGTATCCGCGTCGGCGGTGACGCCCCCTACGACGTCGTGGTGGGGCGCGGGCTCGCGGCCGAGCTTCCCGGGCTGCTCGGCGCGTCGGTGCGCCGGGTCGCGATCGTGCACCCCGTGACCCGCCCGCTCGATGCGGAACGCCTCGCCTCGGTGCTCACGGACGCATCGCGCGAGGTCGTCCTGCTGCCGGTGCCGGAAGCCGAGGACGCGAAGACGGCGGAGGTCGCGGCGTCCTGCTGGGCCCAGCTCGGCCGGGCCGGCGTCACCCGCAGCGACGCCGTCGTGGGCGTCGGCGGCGGTGCCACCACCGACCTCGCCGGGTTCGTCGCGGCCACCTGGCTGCGCGGGGTCCGTCTGGTCCACGTGCCGACGACGTTGCTCGGCATGGTCGACGCCGCGGTCGGCGGCAAGACCGGGATCAACACGGCCGAGGGCAAGAACCTCGTGGGCGCCTTCCACACCCCGGCGGGCGTGCTGTGCGACCTCGAGTCGCTCGACACGCTGCCGCGGGCCGACCTCGCCGCGGGGCTGGCCGAGGTCGTGAAGGTCGGGTTCACCTCGGACCCGCGCATCCTCACCCTCGTCGAGGAGTCGCCGCAGGCGGCGCTGGACCCCGCGAGCCAGTCACTGCGCGAGCTCGTCGAGCGCGCCGTCCGGGTGAAGGCCGACGTCGTCGCTGGCGATCTGCGCGAGTCCCGACCGGGTGGCCTGGGTCGCGAGGTCCTCAACTACGGGCACACGTTCGCGCACGCGGTCGAGCACGTCGAGCGCTACCGCTGGCGGCACGGCGACGCCGTGAGTGTCGGGCTCGCGTTCATCGCCGCGCTGTCCCGTCGCTCCGGACGCCTCGACGACGACTCCGCGGCGCGGCACAGCCGGATCCTCACCTCCCTCGCGCTCCCGGTCTCCTACGCTGGCGGCCGGTTCGGCCTGCTCTACGACGCGATGCGCATCGACAAGAAGACGCGCGGGGACCTGCTCCGCTTCGTCGTGCTCGACGCGATCGGGAGGCCGGGCCTGCTCGAGGGCCCGAGCACCGATCTGCTCGAGGCCGCCTACGCCGACATCTCGGAGGACCCCTCGTGACGCACGTGCTGGTGCTCAACGGCCCGAACCTGGGGCGACTCGGCAGCCGCGAGCCGGAGGTCTACGGGCACGAGACGCTCGACGACGTCGCGGCCGTGTGCGAGGCGGAGGCGGCCGCACTGGGCCTCACGGTCGACGTGCGCCAGACCGACGACGAGGCGGTCCTCGTGCGCTGGCTGCACGAGGCGGCCGACTCCCGCCTGCCCGTCGTGCTCAACCCCGCGGCGTTCACCCACTACTCCTATGCGGTGCGCGACGCCGCGGCGCAGCGCACCGCCCCGCTCGTCGAGGTGCACCTGTCGAACCCGGCCGCCCGCGAGGAGTTCCGGCACACGTCGGTGATCGCGGCCGTCGCGTCCGGGACCGTCGCCGGGTTCGGCATCGACTCCTACCGGCTCGCGCTCCGCGCGGTCGCGACGCTGGTCGCATGACCGTCCTCGCCCGCCGCGACCAGGTGCGCGAGGCGGTGGCCGCGGCCGGGCTCGACGTCCTGGTGGTGAGCTACCCGACCCACGTGCGCTACCTGACCGGCTTCACCGGCTCCAACGGCGCCGCGGTCATCGCGCGCGAGGAGCGCGGCGACCGGCTCGTCACGGACTTCCGCTACGTCACGCAGGCCGCCCAGGAGTGCGCCGGGCTCCCGCTGGTGGTCGAGCGGTCCGTCGTGGCCGCCGCCGTCGCGTACGCCGCGTCGGGCGGTGCCACCCGGGTCGGGTTCGAGGCCGCGGACCTGCGCGTGTCCGTCCACGACGCGCTCGTCGCCGAGCACCGCGACCTCGACCTCGTCTCGACCACCGGAGTCGTCGAGGCGCTGCGCCTGACGAAGGACGACGACGAGCTCGCCCTCCTCGCCGAGGCGTGCCGGCTCAGCGACGTCGCACTCGGCGAGCTGCTGCCCGAGGTGCGGGTGGGCCTGACCGAGCGGCAGATCGCCCGGCGGCTCGACTGGCTGATGCTCGAGGCCGGTGCCGAGGCCATCTCGTTCGACTCGATCGTGGCCGGCGGACCGAACTCGGCGATCCCGCACCACAGCCCGGGTGATCGCGCCGCTGGAGCCGGGGGACCTGCTCAAGATCGACTTCGGCGCGCTCTACGGCGGCTACCACGCAGACGAGACCCGCACGTTCGTCGTCGGCGCGGATCCCGAGCCGTGGCAGCGCGAGATCCACGCGCTCGTCGCCCGGGCGCAGCGCGCCGGCATCGACGCGCTCGCCGTGGGGGCCGACGTCCGTGACGTCGATCACGCGGCGCGCTCGGTGATCGCCGACGCCGGGCACGCCGAGCACTTCGGCCACGGCCTCGGGCACGGGGTCGGCCTCGACATCCACGAGGCGCCGATGCTCGGGTACTCCTCGACGGGTATCCTGGGCGATCGCACGCCGGTGACCGTCGAGCCAGGGATCTATCTCCCAGGTCGAGGCGGGGTCCGCATCGAGGACACCCTCGTGGTCCGGACCGGCGGGCCCGTGTCGCTCACCTCGACGACCCGCGAGCTGCTTGTCCTCGGATAGAGGACCCCGACCAGGAGACCCATCCGTGGCCACCACGAACGATCTGAAGAACGGCCTTGTGCTCAACATCGACGGTCAGCTCTGGACCGTCGTGGAGTTCCAGCACGTGAAGCCGGGCAAGGGTCCCGCGTTCGTCCGCACCAAGCTCAAGGCGGTGCTGTCGGGCAAGGTCGTCGACAAGACGTTCAACGCGGGCGTCAAGGTCGAGACCGCCAACCTCGACAAGCGCGACATGCAGTACCTCTACCGCGACGGCGACGACTGGGTCTTCATGGACGTCTCGTCCTACGACCAGATCCACATCCAGGACGTGGTCGTGGGCGACAACGCCAAGTTCCTCCTCGAGAACCAGAACGCGATCGTCGCCACGCACGACGGCGCGCCGCTCTACATCGAGCTGCCCGCGTCGGTGGAGCTGATGATCACCTACACCGAGCCGGGCGTGCAGGGCGACCGCTCCACCGGTGGCACCAAGCCGGCCACGCTCGAGACGGGTGCCGAGATCGCCGTCCCGCTGTTCATCGAGAACAACACCAAGGTCAAGGTCGACACCCGCGACGGGTCCTACCTCGGTCGCGTCAACTAGTCGTGTCGGCACGCGGCAAGGCGCGCAAGAAGGCACTCGACGTCCTCTACGAGTCCGACCTCCGCGGCATCTCGGCGGTCGAGGTCCTCGACGCCAAGGTCGAGGCGTCGGAGATCGAGCTCAACCCCTACACCGCGGAGCTGGTGTGGGGAGTCGTCGAGCACGCGGACCGCATCGACGACCTGCTCTCGACGTACTCGATGGGGTGGACCCTCGACCGCATGCCCGCGGTGGACCGCAACGTGCTGCGGATCGGCACCTACGAGCTGCTCTGGGCCGACGCGATCCCGGACGCCGTGGCCATCTCGGAGGCCGTCGTCCTCGTGAAGGCGCTCTCCACCGACGAGTCGCCGTCGTTCGTCAACGGCCTGCTCGGCCGGATCCTCGAGGTCAAGCCCAAGCTCGAGCTCTGAGCAGTCGGCCCGCGGCGGGCGGGACCGGGGACCGTGCGCTTGTGCCCCGAGTGGGATTCGAACCCACACTGGATGGTGTTTGAGACCACTGCCTCTGCCGGTTGGGCTATCGGGGCGCCGGTGCTCATCGTACCGACATCCGTACGCCCGCCCGGTTCCGTAGGCTCGGCCCCGTGACCGACACCCCAGCATCCCCGAGCCCGTTGCGCGTCGTCGTCGCGGAGGACGAGGCCCTCATCCGGCTCGACCTCGTCGAGATGCTGCGCGAGGAGGGCTACGACGTCGTCGGCGAGGCCGGCGACGGCGAGGCGGCCGTGCGCCTGGCGACGGAGCTCGAGCCCGACCTGGTCATGCTCGACGTGAAGATGCCGGTGCTCGACGGCATCAGCGCGGCCGAGCAGATCGCGGCCGCGCGCATCGCGCCGGTCGTCATGCTCACCGCGTTCAGCCAGCGCGAGCTCGTCGAACGGGCTCGCGACGCCGGTGCGATGGCCTACCTCGTCAAGCCGTTCACCCAGGGCGACCTCGTCCCGGCGATCGAGCTCGCGGTGAGCCGCTACGCCGAGATCACCACCCTCGAGTCCGAGGTCGCCGACCTGGCCGACCGGCTCGAGACGCGCAAGCTCGTCGAGCGCGCCAAGTCGGTGCTCCAGCGCGCTACGGGCTGTCCGAGCCCGACGCGTTCCGGTGGATGCAGAAGCGCCGCGATGGACCGTCGGCTGCCCATGGCGGAGGTGGCCCGGGTCGTGCTCGAGAGGTACCCGCGTAACGGACGCGTAACGCCGCAGATCACCGTCGGGCGCCGTCCGGTCACTGATTGCCCAAAGCCGACATCTGACATCAAAGCGTTGCCATTCATGACGGCGCCTGAGCCGGACATCGCTGCTAGGTTCCGCTGGCATCGAGACCCGGCTCGACCGGGCGGACCTCACGCTAGGACGGGATATGCGCAACGCTTACAAGATCGGCGCTCTCGCCATCGCCGGCGCCTGGCGCTCGCAGCCTGCAGCTCTTCGGGCGGCGGGTCGGGCAGCACCTCCAGTGCAGGCGGCGGCGGCAAGACCCTCGTCATCTCCACCGACCTCCCGCTCCAGGGCTCGTCGAAGGACGCCTCGGACGCCACGAACCAGGCGATCGAGCTCTACCTCGAGCAGATCGGCTACAAGGCCGGCGACTACACGATCGAGCTGAAGAAGTACGACGACTCGACCGCGGCCGCGGGCAAGTGGGACCAGGCGCAGTGCACCAAGAACGCGACCGACCACGTGGCCAACGTCAACGAGGTCGCCGTCATGGGTACCTACAACTCCGGCTGCGCCAAGATCATCGTCCCGGTCCTCAACCAGGACCCGAGCGGCCCGATGCTCATGGTCTCGCAGGCCAACACCAACCCCGGTCTGACCAAGACCTGGGACCCGGGAGAGCCGGACAAGTACTACCCGACCGGCAAGCGCAACTACGCCCGCGTCGTCACCACCGACGACAACCAGGGTCGCGCCGCCGCCCAGTTCATGTCCAAGGACCTCGGCGCCAAGAAGTGCTACATCCTCAACGACAACGAGACCTACGGCCAGGGTGTCGCGTCCGCGTTCGAGGCTGAGGCCAAGAAGCAGGGCATCGAGGTCCTCGGCAACGAGCCGTGGGACGGCAAGCAGCCGAACTACACCGCCCTGTTCCAGAAGATCAAGGGCCTCGGCCCCGACTGCATCTACCTCGGCGGCATCTACGACAACAACGGTGGCCAGCTCATCAAGGACAAGGTCGCCGTCCTCGGTGACAACACCGCCGTCAAGCTGATGGGCCCCGACGGCTTCACCGGCTACCCCGAGCTCAACAAGCTGCCCCAGGGCCAGGGCATGTACCTGTCCTTCCCGGGTCTGACCAACGACGACCTCCGTGCGCAGGGTGGCGCGGCTGCGAAGCTGCTCGACGCCTACAAGGCCAAGTACGGCAGCGACCCCGGCCTCGAGCTACGCGCTCTACGGCGTGGCGGCGGTCCAGGTCATCCTCGAGGCCATCGCGAAGTCGGACGGCACGCGCAAGTGCGTCACCGACGCAGGTCTTCGGCGGCGCAGCGGCATCACGGTCCCGGCCGACGTCTCCGCCATCGGCAAGGAGATCAAGATCGACCCGGCGACGGGTGACGTGAACCAGCTCGACATGACCATCGAGCTCATCAAGGGCAACGCGGAGACCACCCTCAAGGGTTGGCCGATCGAGCCGTGATCGCGAGCTGCGCGCAAGAAAGTCGCGTAGCAACAACCAGGTCGGGCGGGGCACATCGCCCCGCCCGACCTGCTAGGTTCCGGGCCGGACTCCTGCTCCTCACGCCGAAGGGGTCGTCCGCATGACCATCACCGCCGTGGAAGCTGGCCGACTCACGACCGGTCCTGCTCCGCAAGGAGAAGATCGAACGCGGGCATCGGCATCGCGCTGCTGCGTCGGCGTCACCGTCTGGCTCGATCTGGAACTTCATCGCCGGCCCGGTCCAGTTCGTCAACGTCGGCCTCGCCGGGCTCCGCCTCGGCGCGATCTACGCGCTCATCGCCCTGGGCTACACGCTGGTCTACGGCATCATCGAGCTGATCAACTTCGCCCACGGCGACCTGTTCATGCTCGGCTCGGTGTTCTCCTCGATCATCCTGGTCACCTGGTTCGGCGCCGGCACCGGTGGTGCGGCCAACTGGGGCCTCATGCTCGTCACGCTCGTGATCGTGATGACGGCCGTGCGCCGGCATGAACGTCGGCGCCGAACGGCTGGCCTACCGGCGGCTGCGCCGAGCCCCCAAGCTCGCCCCGCTGATCACTGCGGTCGGCTTGAGCTTCATCTTCCAGTGGATCGGTCTGCGGCTGAACGGCTCGTCGCAGAAGAACTGGCCCAAGGTCATCCCCGACGGCGGCATCGTCGTTCGGCGACGATCACGCTCGACTGCTCCACGATCATCGTGATCGCGGTGACGATCCCGCTGCTGCTGGTCCTGTCCTACATCGTGCAGCAGACCCGGCAGGGCAAGGCGATGCGCGCCACCGCCCAGGACCAGGACGCGGCGCGACTCATGGGCATCAACGTCGACCGCACGATCTCCTTCACCTTCGCCCTCGGTGGCGCCATGGCCGGCGCGGCCGGCCTGCTCTACCTCGAGACGTTCGGCACGACCCGCTTCGACGCCGGCTTCCAGCTCGGCCTCATCGCGTTCACGGCGGCGGTGCTCGGCGGCATCGGCAACCTGCAGGGCGCCGTGCTCGGCGGCGTCCTCATCGGGCTGATCCAGGGCTTCAACGACGGGCTGCCCTACGGCCTCGGCCAGAAGTGGTCGCAGACCGTCGTGTTCACCGATCCTCATCCTGCTCATGGTCTTCAAACCCGAAGGCATCCTGGGCAAGCCGACCATCGAGAAGGTGTGACGCGATGGCTCTCAGCACGCCTGAGCTCATGTCGCGGCACCGGCCGCAAGTCGGACCTCGTCGCCTCGCACACCCGCAAGCTGGGCGCTGTGGTTCGCCGGCATCGCGGTGTTCGTGTGGGTCTTCTACACGTTCGTCCTGCCGAGGCTGGGCGACAGCGGTGCAGACCGTTCGTACGCGAGTGGATGCCGCTCGGCTCGGTCAACGAGGCCCTGGTCTGGGTCATCTGCGCGATCGGGCTCAACATCGTCGTCGGCTACGCCGGCCTGCTCGACCTCGGCTTCGTCGCCTTCTGGGCCATCGGCGGCTACACCGCCGGCTGGCTCATGTCGACGTTCTTCAACGCCGATCGAGAACGGCGTCTACTTCCTCGTCGGCCGCGCCGCCGGACCAGCCGGGCATCCACATCAACTGGTGGCTGGTCCTCATCATCGCGGGATGCGTCTGCGCCTTCGCGGGCATCATCATCGGCGCGCCCGACCCTGCGCCTCAAGAGCGACTACCTCGCGCTGGTCACCCTCGGCTTCGGCGAGATCATCCCGCAGATCTTCCTCAACGGCGAGAACATCGCGGCTTCAACCTCCCAACGGCGCCAAGGGCATCGCACCGCTCGACCCGTCGCGCGTCGTGCCGTTCGGTCCAGCGACCGTCACCATCGGAGACACGGCGCTGGCCGATCTCCAAGCCGCTCGGCCCGTTCGACTTCACCACCAAGTACGTCCTGTTCGTGATCGTCGCGGCGTTCTGCGTGTTCGTGTCGCTGCGGATCCGCGAGGGACGCCTCGGGCGGGCCTGGCTGGCGATCCGCGAGGACGAGCTGGCGGCGAGCATGATGGGCGTGCCCCTGATGCAGTCCAAGCTCGCGGCGTACGCCGTGGGTGCGTTCATGGGCGGCCTCGGCGGCGTGGTCTACGCGATCCACAACAACAGCGTGTTCCCCGACCGGTTCAACTTCTCGATCTCGATCATCCTGCTCGCGATGGTGGTCCTCGGCGGCATGGGCAACGTCTGGGGCGTCATCGTGGGCGCGCTCGTGCTCGCGTGGTTCAACTCGACCGGGCTGCCGCAGTTCGGCGAGTCGTTCAACGACCAGTTCGGCACCGACATCAACTTCCCGTCGTACAACTACCTCATCTTCGGCTCGATCCTCGTGCTGATGATGCTGTTCCGACGAGAAGGGCTGTTCCCGGAGACCCGCACGCGACAAGTGCTGCAAGAGGCGGAGCGCTCCGACGACGAAGAGCTCGACGGAGGTGACGCATGACCGCGCGTCACCGGTCGCACCGCGTGGCGCTCGGCGGCGGACGAGATCACGGTCCGGTTCGGCGGCCTGATCGCGGTCAAGTACGTCTCGTTCACGATCCCGGAGGGCGGCATCGTCTCGCTCATCGGGCCGAACGGTGCCGGCAAGACCACGTTCTTCAACGTGCTCACCGGGCTCTACCGGCCGACCACCGGCATCGGTCACGCTCGGCGACAAGGACATCACCGGTCTGTCGCCGCACAAGATCGCGTCGATGGGGCTCGGGCGGACCTTCCAGAACATCCGGCTCTTCGGCCTGATGACCGCCGCCGAGAACGTCATGGTGGCGATGCACTCGCACACGACGTCGAACCTCCTCCAGATCGTGGGCACGACCCGGCACCAGCGGCGCGAGGAGGAGCGAGGCGCGCGAGTTCGCCCAGGAGATGCTCGACTTCGTCGGCATCGGTCGGCACGCCGACGAGTACGCCCGCAACCTGTCCTACGGCGACCAGCGCCGCCTCGAGGTCGCCCGGGCGCTCGCCCTGCGACCGAAGGTGCTGCTGCTCGACGAGCCCACCGCCGGCATGAACCCGCAGGAGTCCGCGGCGTTCGTCGACTTCGTCCGCCGGGTGCGCGACGAGCAGAAGGTGTCCGTGCTGCTCATCGAGCACGACATGAGCGTCGTCATGCGGGTGTCCGAGCGCATCACCGTGCTCGACCAGGGCGAGAAGATCGCCGAGGGCGGCCCGGACGACATCCGCAACAACCAGCGCGTGGTCGAGGCCTACCTCGGACGCACCGGCACCGAGGGGAGCGCCCGATGAGCACCAGTCCCGAGACGGCACGGCGGCCACCGCGCACCAGGGCGACCTCATGCTCGCCGTCGACGACATCTCGGTCTACTACGGCAACATCGCCGCGGTGAAGGGCCTCACGTTCGAGGTGCACAAGGGCGAGATCGTCACGCTGATCGGCTCCAACGGCGCGGGGAAGTCGACCACGCTGCGCAGCGATCTCCGGGCTGCTCAAGCCGCGCACGGGCAGCATCACGTTCGAGGGCAAGAAGATCAGCGGGCTGGAGGGCCACGAGATCGTCCAGGCCGGCATCTGCCAGTCGCCCGAGGGTCGGCGGATCTTCCCGCGCATGACGGTGTCGGAGAACCTCGACCTCGGCGCGTTCCTGCGCAACGACAAGGAGGGCATCGCGGCCGACCGCGACCGCGTCCTCGAGCTCTTCCCGCGGCTCGCCGACCGGATCAGCCAGAAGGCCGGCACGATGTCCGGCGGCGAGCAGCAGATGCTGGCCGTGGCGCGCGCGCTGATGGGCAGCCCGCAGCTCCTGCTGCTGGACGAGCCGTCGATGGGACTCGCGCCGGTGCTCGTCGACCTGATCTTCGACACCATCGAGACCATCCGCGACCAGGGCACCACCGTCCTGCTCGTCGAGCAGAACGCCCTCGCGGCGCTGCGGGTCGCCGACTACGCCTACGTGCTGGAGTCCGGCGTCCTCAAGCTGCAGGGGGACGCGAAGCAGCTGTCGCAGGACGACGCGATCGTCAACGCCTACCTCGGCTGACACCCGACCTGTCTCGTCCCGGAGCCCCGATGCACCCGCGTCGGGGCTCCGGCGTGTCGCCAGGTTGACGCCTCGACGACCGCGACCGGCCGGCGAGCCCCACGCCCGTTCCGGCACGCGTGGCATGAACCCGCCAGGTGCGGACCGCGTCGTTGGGAGCGTTCCCGGCTGGTGATCCACCAGTCTTTGACAGATCTTGATTCAGATTCTTGCGTCAAGTCTTGCGTCGCCCACGGCCGTCCCGCATAGAGTGCGCGACGGCGACACGGGGGGTGGCGCCGGACGGGGGTCCTGATGGTCGTCGTCCGCGTACCTGTTTCGGGAGGAACCATCGTGCTTCGTTCGCAGGTCGTGGTGCACAGCGCCGGCGTGGACGAGGTGGCCCTTCTCGCGCCCCTCTGGGCCGACTTCCAGACGCAGAACAGCGCGTCGATCGCCGTCCCGGGATCGGTCGACATCGGCGAGCGCGTCCGCGAGCGCATCGCGCTGTCGGACGCGGCCGTCGCCGCCGGGTCGTGCCCCACCTACCGCCTCGTGGTCGCGTCGCTCGACGGTGTCCCCGTCGGCTTCACCTCGCTCACCGTCGTCGACCGGGGCCTCATGTCCACGTCGTCGGCCGTGCTCGTCGACGTCGTCCACGTCAGCGAGGGCCATCGCAAGTCGGGCGTCGGCACCGCGCTGCTTCGCGAGGCCGCGGGGTTCGCGGACGAGGTCGGTGCGTCCGACGTCGTCGTCAACGTGCCGCCCCACCACCGCGACGTGAACCGGTTCTACGCGCGTCACGGGTTCGCCCCGATGGTCGTACGCCGTGCCGCTCCCATCGGCGCGCTGCGGCGCAAGCTCGGTGTCGACCCCCGGATGGACCCACGCGACGCCACGGTCGACCTCACCCCGGTGCAGCGAACGCTCCGGCGCCGCGCGCTGCTCACGCCGAGGCGCGCCGCCCGGCCCTGACGGGTCAGCCGCTCGGCCGGTCCCGCAGCAGGCAGGTGATGCGCGAGGTGCAGATGCGCTCGCCGTCGTCGTCGGTGATGACCACCTCGTAGGTCGCCACGGTCTTGCCCAGCGAGATCGCCCGGGCCTCGCCCGTCACGTGGCCGCTGGTGGCGCTGCGGTGGTGCGTGGCGGAGATCTCGATCCCCACCGGCACGCGTTCCGGCCCGGCGTGGATCGCCGCGGAGAAGGAACCCAGCGTCTCCGCGAGGACCAGGCTCGCGCCGCCGTGGAGCAGGCCGAAGGGTTGTCGGTTGCCTGCCACGGGCATCCGGGCCACCGTCCGCTCGGCCGACAGCTCGGTCACCTCGATGCCCATGGTCTCGGCGAGCTCGCCCATGCCCAGTGCCTTCAGGTGGTCCAGGTAGTCGGTCACCGGTCCAGCCTAGGATCCCTGACGTGACCCCGTCGCCCGATCGCCCCCGTCTCCTCCTGCTCGACGGGCACTCGCTCGCCTACCGCGCCTTCTACGCGCTGCCGGTGGAGAACTTCTCCACCACGACCGGGCAGGCCACCAACGCGGTCTACGGCTTCACCTCGATGCTCATCAACACCCTGCGCGACGAGCGACCCACGCACGTCGCCGTCGCGTTCGACGTGTCGCGGCAGACCTTCCGCTCGGAGGAGTACCCGGAGTACAAGGCCGACGCGGTCCGCCACACCGGACGAGTTCAAGGGACAGATCCCGCTCATCCGGGAGGTGCTCGACGCGCTGTCGATCCCGTTCGTCGAGGCCGACGGCTTCGAGGCCGACGACGTCATCGCCACTCTCACCACGCAGGCCGAGGCCGCCGGCTTCGACGTCCTCGTCATCACCGGCGACCGCGACGCCTACCAGCTCGTCGATCCGCAGGTGACGGTCCTCTACCCGAAGAAGGGCGTCAGCGACCTCGCGCGCATGACGCCCGAGGCGGTCGAGGAGAAGTACGGCCTCACCCCGGCGCAGTACCCGGACTACGCCGCGCTGCGCGGCGACCCCAGCGACAACCTCCCCTCCATCCCGGGGGTGGGGGAGAAGACGGCGTCGAAGTGGATCCGCGAGTTCGGCTCGCTCGACTCCCTCATCGACCGGGTCGACGAGGTGAAGGGCAAGGCGGGCGACGCCCTGCGGGCCGCACTTCCCGACGTCATGCGCAACCGGCGGCTCACCGAGCTCGTCCGCGACGTCCCGCTGCCGCTCGGTCCCGACGACCTCGAACGTCAGGCGTTCGACCGCGACCAGGTGCACGAGGTGTTCGACGCCCTGCAGTTCCGGGTCCTGCGCGACCGGCTCTTCGCCGAGCACAGCGACGGCGCGGCGCCGGCCCAGGAGAGGGCGATCGAGGTCGACGTCGACGTCGTGGCCCCCGGTGGGGCCTCGCGCGTGGCTCGCCGCCCACGCGCTCGCCGGCGCACGCGTCGGCGTCGCGGTCGACGGTCGCTGGGGGCGGGGCACCGGCGACGTCGAGGGGTTCGCGATCGCCTCGGCCGACGGTGCCGTCGCCTACCTGGCCGTCGGCCACCGCCACTCCGGACGACGAGCGCGCGCGTCGCGGCGTGGCTCGCCGACGCGGAGCGGCCGAAGGCGCTGCACGACGCGAAGGGCCCGGAGCTCGCCATGCGCGCCCGCGGCTGGACGCTCGCCGGCCTGACGTGCGACACCGCGCTCGCGGCCTACCTCGTGCTTCCCGGCCAGCGCTCGTTCGACCTGAGCGACCTCGCCCCGCGCTTCCTCGGCCACGACCTCACCGCGGTCGATGCGTCGGCGTCGCAGCTCAGCTTCGACACCGATGCGGACGACGCCCGGGTCACCACGCTCGGGACGCACGCCGTCGCCGCGCGCGACCTCGCCGACGCGCTCGAGGGCGAGCTCGAGACGCGCGGCGGCACCGGGCTGATGCGCGAGGTCGAGCTGCCGCTGCTGCACGTGCTCGCAGACCTCGAGCAGGCCGG
This sequence comes from uncultured Actinomycetes bacterium, assembly GCA_963738455.1. Lineage (GTDB taxonomy): Bacteria > Actinomycetota > Actinomycetes > S36-B12 > CAIYMF01 > Longivirga. The sequence continues at coordinate 227,765 of CAVTWM010000007.1, read as the reverse complement.
GATCGCGGTCGACACCGCCCACCTCGAGGCGCTCGACTCCGAGTTCGGCGAGTCGATGCGGGCCGCCGAGTCCACGGCGCACGAGCTCGCCGGGCGCGCCGTTCAACCTCGGCTCGCCCAAGCAGCTGCAGGAGATCCTGTTCGGCGAGCGCGGCCTGCCGACCACCAAGAAGATCAAGACCGGGCTACACCACCGATGCCGAGGCGCTGCAGTCGCTGTTCGCGCAGACCGGCGACCCGCTCCTCGAGTCGCTGCTGCGCTGGCGCGACGTCTCCAAGCTGCGCCAGACCGTCGACGGGCCTGCTCGCCGCGACCGACGACGACGGCCGCATCCACACCACGTTCAACCAGATCGTCGCCGCCACGGGTCGCCTGTCCTCGCAGGACCCGAACCTGCAGAACATCCCGATCCGCACCGACGAGGGACGCCGGATCCGCAGCGGGTTCGTCGTCGGCCCGGGCTACGAGACGCTGCTCACCGCGGACTACAGCCAGATCGAGATGCGGCTCATGGCGCACCTGTCCGAGGACGAGGGCCTCATCGAGGCGTTCAACAGCGGCGAGGACCTGCACAGCTACGTCGCGTCGCGGGTGTTCGGCGTCGAGCCGGCGCAGGTCGAGCCGGAGATGCGCCGCAAGATCAAGGCGATGTCCTACGGCCTCGCCTACGGCCTCTCGCCGTACGGCCTGGCCCAGCAGCTCGCGATCGAGCCGTCCGAGGCGAGCCGTCTCATGGACGAGTACTTCGTGCGTTTCGGCGGCGTGCGCGACTACCTGCGCGACGTCGTCGACCGCGCGCGCGGCACCGGCTACACCGAGACGATGCTCGGCCGGCGCCGCTACCTGCCGGACCTCACCTCCGACGTGCGGCAGCGCCGCGAGATGGCCGAGCGGATGGCCCTCAACGCCCCGATCCAGGGCTCGGCCGCCGACATCGTCAAGGTCGCCATGCTCCGGGTCGACGCCGCGCTGCGCGAGGCCGGTCTCCGCTCGAGGATGCTGCTGCAGGTCCACGACGAACTTGTCCTCGAGGTCGCACCCGGGGAGCTCGAGCAGGTCGAGGCTCTGGTGCGCTCCGGCATGGGAGGCGCGGTGGAGCTGACCGTGCCGCTCGACGTCCACGTCGGTGTCGGCCGCACCTGGGAGGACGCCGGCCACTGACGCGGCTGAGCCGCACCGTGGCTGGTGGCCGACCCTCGAGCCGGGTCGTGCCCGGTCAGGGGCGGCGGGCGGGGGCGGTGAGGGTGACGTAGTCGGGGTGGCCGGGGTCGAGGTCGGGTCGTACCTCGATGCGCCAGGTGCCGGTGTGGACCATGTGGTGGTGCTTGGCGCAGAGCAGGACCATGTTCGCGATGGCGGTCTCGCCGTGGTGTTCCCAGTAGGTGATGTGGTGGGCTTCGCAGCGTGACGCGTCGAGGTCGCAGCCGGGCACGGCGCAGCCACCGTCGCGCACGGTCAGGGCGCGGCGGAGCTTGGGTGGGGCGGTGCGGTAGGAGCGGCCGACGTCGAGGACGTGGCGGGTGGGTTCGCCGAAGAACCGGTTCCACCACGACACCTCGTCGTCGAGGTCGTCGCTGAACTGCGTGGTCGCGGCGAGGTCGGTGTCCGCCTCGATCGCCTCCGGGCTCGGTTCTTGCGCGAGGTGGAGGTCGTAGTCCCAGCCACCGCGCCGTCGGGTCGGGGACGCAGCGCCGGCCGCCACGGCGGGTCGGTCGAGGCGGGGACGCTGCCGGGATGCACCGGGTGCTGCTCCGGTGCCGCCGGGTGCTGCGTCGGGTCGGCTGGCGCCGGGTGGTGCGCCGGGTCGCCGGGTCAGGACGGGGTGGACCTCGGCGTCGCACAGCAGCCGGTCGATGGTGCTGTTGGGGACCGGGACGGTGCCGAACCCGGGGAGCAGGACATGCCCACCGAGCCCGACCGCGTACTCGTCGGCGTGCACGGTGACGGTGAGGTGCGGGCGTTGCGCGTGCTTGGTCCCGAGTGCACCGTCGTCGAGCAGGCGGGTGAGCAGGTCGGTGAGGATCGCGCGCGTTGCGGTGCTCGCGGCGCTGCCGGCGCAGCCCCGGCGTCGCCCCCGCCCGGTCCTCGAGCCCGTCGAGCCCGTCGAGCCCGTCGAGCCCGTCGAGCCCGTCGAGCCCATCGGGGTGGTCGGGGGTGAGCTGCCCGGTGCGGTACAGGGCGTCGTGGCACTGGTCGAACGCGGTGAGGACCACCGCGGCGGTCTCGGTGGACAGGAACCCGCTGACCGCGACGCCGTCAGGGACCGGGGTGAACCGCAGGAACTCCGACTCCCGCGCCGCCAACGCCGCGGCATCCGCGCCGGCCGGGTCCGCGACGAGTGCGGCCCGCTCGATGACGCGGCGCACTTGCGTGACGGTGCCGGTCGCGCGCGACGTGCAGCGCGACCGCCTCGATCCGGGCGCACTGCACGTCGTAGGCCGCAGCCGTGGAGCCCCTTGAGCTTGGTCGGGATCAGGGTGGTGATCTCCCGGGCCGCGCCGGCACTGATCGCGCCGGCCAGCCACGCGTCACCGGTCGCGGCGAACTCGTACCGCAGCTTCTCCCCGAGCGCGACCGCGGCCCGGGACTCACCCTTCGACAGGCCCGCGTGGACCTCGAGCCAGCGGCTCGTCGAGGTGAACCCGCCGCCCGCCGCGACCTGCCCGGCAGCGACCGACGCGGTCGCGGACACGGCGAGCGCGTGGGTCTGCGACGCGAGCCGGTGCAGCTCCGCGGTCACCGCGAGCAGCTCGGCGTCCGTCAACGACTCGAACCACCCCGTCCCGATCACCGCCACCGCGGAGTCGAGCGCGGCGCGCAGGTCCGCGACCGCGCCGGTCACCGACGGCGGCGGCGGGAAGTCCAGGACCGAGCTCATGACCCGAACCTAACAACCACCTCCGACAGTCCACCCCGCCCGAGAACCCCCTGGGGACAACCACTTTCAGCCCGACAGCGAACTCCGACGATGCCACCGGGAAGCGTGCGTCGACGCTGACTGACCCCCCTGGGTCACTGCCGGGCCGCGCCTCTCAGGACGGGCGGACGGGATCGGCGCGGAGCTCGCTGCGGGCCAGCCAGGCCCCGGCGGTGCACAACAGGGCCACCACGATCACGGCGTCGACCACGACGTCCTGCGGGGTCGCGTGCGGGCCGATCCACACCACGGCGACGAGGGCCACCACGGCGGTCCAGACCGCGAGCACCGCTCGTCGGTCCTCGACCGCGAGCCGGCTGTAGAGCAGGAACTGCGCCAGAGACTGAAGCGCACCGAGCAGGGCGAAGATCCACACCGACCCGACGAGAGCGTCGTACGCCGAACCGCCGACCACCGCGACCACGACGTGCGGCAGCACTGCGGCACCCACGACCAGGACCAGCCCGATGGCGGCTACGGCGAGCCCGCCTACCACGACCGACCGGTGGCGTCGGGAGTCGGCCATGCCAGGGAACGCCATGACGACGACGGCCTGGGGGAGCCAGAACGCGACCTTCACGACCACGGCCCCGGCCGCGTAGATGCCGGCGTCCTCCGGGGTGAGGAAGTGCCGGGCCAGCAGCAGGTCGATGTTGGTGAGCACGAACAGCGCCGCCAGGGCGTGCGCCGAGTGCAGCAGCTCGGTCCGGACCCCGGGCAACCGCACCCGGGGCCCGGCCGCGGAGCGTCGGACGATGAGCAGCCCGATGACCGCGCCGATCAGCGAGCCGACCGCCAGCCCGACCAAGGTGCTGGTCACCGTGCCGCCGACGACGGCCCCCACGATCCCGCCGGCGGACTTGGCCACACCGGCCACGAAGTACGTCGCCGAGAGCACCGGCGCCACCTCGTGGCCCTGAGCCACTCCCAGCACTCCTCCGGTGACGGTGAGCGGCAGCAGCGTGATCGCGACGAGGGCGACGTCGATCGGGTTGCTGAGGTGGAGCAGGGCCGTGGCGAGGGGCCAGGCGAGCAGGACCGCGATCATCACCGCGGTGCCGGCCGGGAGCCCGGCCCGCAGGATGGCTCCGGACACCCCTGGGCGAGCGGCGACCGGGGCGGTGACGATGCGCCGGGCGGCCGTCGCCTGGAGCGCCAGGGCCACCACGTTGCCGATGGCGATGATCCCGAGCAGCGAGGCAAGCTCGCCGAACGACGCCGGCCCGAGGCGGCGCGCGGCCACCAGGTTGAGCAGGTAGGTCGACACCTGGCCGAGGACGATGCCGACCGAGACGATGGCGGCCGCCCCGAGCAGACGTCGGCCGCGCGCGTCCGTGTCGGTCACGAGGCCTCCGTCCTTCGGTGCGTCGGTGCGGCAGCGCCGCGCTGCCGCGACACGATAGGCCGTGATGAGCCCCCACCGGTGACCCGCGAGCCCCGCGCCGGGCCGCGCGTCGTGGTGCGCTGATCACGTGGGCCTGGTCCGGGCTCCTGGCCGGGCTGGCCCTGGGACCGGGCCTCGGTCCGGGCTTCCTGCTGCGGGCCGACATGGTGGCCGTGCCGGACCAGGTCCTGCTGCCGGCCTGGCTGGGACTCGGCGGTGGGCTTCCCCGTGCCGTCCCGCAGGACGCGGTCGTCGCCGTCCTCGACACCGTGGTCGGGGGCGCCCTGCTCCAGCACCTGGTTCTGCTCCTCACCCTGACCACCGCGGGTGCGGGAGCCGCCCGGCTGGTGCGCGCGTCCGGACCGATGACCGGGCTGGTGGCGGCGACTGTCTACATCTGGTCGGCGTACGTCGCCGAGCGGCTGCTCATCGGCCACTGGGGGCTGCTGGTCGCCTACGCCGCCCTGCCCTGGGCCTTGGGCTCGGCGATCCGCGTCCGCCGCGGAGAGCCCCGCGCATGGGCGCCGTTCGTGGCATTCGTGGGGCTGGCGGCGCTGACGCCCACCGGCGGGATGCTCGTGGCCGCGGTGTGCCTGCCGGTCGCGGTCGTGCGCGGCAGATCCGGCCGAGGCACCGTGGCCGGGGTCGTGGTTGCGACGCTGGCGGTGAACCTGCCGTGGATCCTCCCCGCTCTCGCGAGTCCCGCCCGCGGGGACTCCGACGCCCTCGGCGCCACCGTCTTCGCCCTACGTCCGGAAGGTGAGCACGGTGCCCTCCTGACCGCGCTGGGGACCGGGGGCATCTGGAACGCCTTCGCCGTGCCCGGGAGCCGTGGCACCGCACTCGCCCTCGTCGGCACCCTCGTGCTGCTCCTGCTGGGTGCGCTGGGCGTGGGCACCCTCATGCGCGTGATCGGCCGTGCCGCCGCACTCGCGCTCGCGGTGTCCTCCGCCGCGGGGATCACCTGGTGCGTCCTGGGCGCGTGGAGCGTCACCGCCGCCGGACCGGCGTGGGTGGTCGTCCACGTCCCCGGTGCCGGCCTGCTGCGCGACGCGCAGAAGCTGCTGGCTCCGTGGAGTCTGCTGCTGGCCCTGTGCGTCGCCCTGGGCGTCAGTCGCCTGGCGACCGCCCTGGCCCGCCGCACGCGTGAGGCGGGCGTGCGGCCGGTCGTGGTCGTCGGCTCCGTGCTGGTGATCGTGGCGTTCCTGCCCGACCTGCTGTGGGGGGTCGGTGGACGGCTGTCCACGACGACGTACCCGCCAGGCTGGGACGCCGTGCGTGCAGCGGTGGCGGACGACCCGCGGCGCGGCGACGTCCTGGTCCTCCCGTGGTCGGCCTACCGCGTCTTCGCCTGGAACTCGAGCACCCCCATGCTGGACCCTGCCCCTCGGTACCTCACCCGCACGACGGTCGTCGACGACTCGCTCACCGTCGAGTCGGGGGACAGCCTGATCACGGTCTCCGGTGACGACCCCCGCTCCCGCGAGGTCTCGCACGCCATCGCCACCAGTTCCCTGGACCTCGCGACGCTGCGCCGCCTCGGGATCGGGCTCGTGCTCGTGGAGGACGACCAGCGTGGCCCGGCACCGGCCATCGCGGGCATGGTCCCGGTGCCGTTGCCGGCCGAGGCGCGGGCGGCGCACCTGGCGCTGTACGCGGTCCCCGGCGGCGCCGACCCGGACCCGTGGCGTGCGGGTCCGGTGCTCACCGCAGCCGTCGTCACGAGCGACCTGCTCGCCGCGCTGGTCCTGCTGACCTGCGTCGGTGTGTCGGCCACGGAAATAGGACGCCGGCGGGGCGCGCTGCTATCATCGCGGAAACCGGCTACCAGGGAGTAACAACGTGGGTGCAATCGTCGCAGGCATCGTCGGCCTCGTGCTGGCGACCGTCAGCACCTTCGGCCTCATCACGGCGACCAACAACGCGTCGAAGCCCACCCCGGGCCAGGCCGACGCCAACGTCGTGATCTACGGCTCCAACAACTAGCCGCGCGGTCGGCCCCATGAGCGCGGCCACCGCGGACCTCGACGTCACCGTCGTACTGCCCTGCCACAACGAGCAGGACCACGTCCAGGCCGAGATCGACCGCATCTGCCGGTCGCTCGGCGACTCCGGGCGCACGTTCGAGCTCATCGCCATCGACGACGGCTCGACCGACGACACACTGCTGCGCCTGCGCGAGAGCGCCGAGAAGCACCCGGAGCTCGTCGTCACCGTGTTCCGCCGCAACGGTGGCGCGGGGACGGCCCGGCGCATCGGCACCCAGGCGGCGCGGGGCAGCGTCGTCGTGTGGACCGACGCCGACATGACGTATCCGAACGAGCGGATCCCCGAGCTCGTCGAGATCCTCGAGTCCGACGACAGCTACGACCAGGTCGTGGGCGCTCGTACGTCGGAGCAGGGAACCATGCGCGTCCTTCGCGTGCCGGCGAAGTGGTTCGTCCGCAAGCTCGCCGAACGGCTGACCGGCGAGAAGATCCCGGACCTCAACTCCGGGCTGCGCGCGTTCCGCCGCGACGTCGCGATGCCCTACCTGCCGCTGCTGCCGCCGGGCTTCTCGTGCGTCACGACGATCACGCTGTCGTTCCTGTGCAACCAGCACGACGTCCGCTACGTGCCCATCGAGTACAAGCCGCGCGCGGGCCGGTCGAAGTTCTCACCCATCAAGGACGCCTACCGCTACCTGCTGCAGGTCTTCCGGATGGTCACCTACTTCAACCCGCTGTCCGTGCTCATGCCGCCGGCGCTCGTGCTGCTCGGCCTGTCGCTGGTCAAGGCCGTCTACGACAACGTCCGCACCCCGTTCTACTTCGCGACCAACACCGTGCTGCTCTTCCTCACCGGCCTGATCATCGGGGTGCTGGCGCTGCTGGCCGACCTCATCGTGCGCTCCCGACCTCAGGGCTGACGTGCGCGTCGCGGTCGTCGGCCCCGGACATCCGCAGAAGGGCGGGGTCGCGCTGCACGCCACCGAGCTGTGCCGTCGCCTCGACCTCGCGGGGCACGACGTCGTCCACGTCACCTGGTCAGCGCCCTACCCGGCCCTCCTCTACCCGGGCGAGCTCCGCGTGCCGGGAGGGTCCGAGACCGCTCCGGCCAGGCGCACCGTTCCGAGCCTCCGCTGGTACGACCCGCTCGGCTGGCGGCGGGTGGCCGACCAGGTCGCGCAGGCCGACCTCGTCGTTCTCGAGCACGTCGCGGCGGTGCAGGCTCCGGCGCTGCTGACCGTGGCACGACGCTGCGCGCGGAGGGGTACGCCCACCGTCCTCGTCGCCCACAACGTCGAGGCGCACGAGCCGAGGCCGGGGGAGCGCGCGGTCGTCGGCCGGCTCCTGCGCAGCGTCGACCGAGTCGTGGTGCACACGTCGCAGGAGGCCGACCGGGCCTCAGCGCTCGGTGCGTCGGACGTCGTGCACGTGCCGCTCGCACCCGCGCTCCCTGACTCGGTCACCGACGGTGGTCCCGGTGCTGCGCTGCACGACCCGGCGACAGCTCTCGCCTTCGGGATCGTGCGGCCCTACAAGGGCGTCGACAACGCGGTGCGGGCGCTCGCGACCGTTCCCGGCCTGCGGCTCCTGGTCGCCGGGGAGTTCTGGACGGACCCGGCCGACCTGGTCGCGCTGGCTGTCGGGTGCGGCGTGGCCGACCGTGTCGAGCTGCGCCCGGGGTACGTCGACAGCGCGGACCTGCCGGACCTGTTCGCCGAGTGCGACGTCGTGGTCCTGCCCTACCGCTCCGCCACCGGATCCCAGCAGGCCGCCCTGGCGCGCGCGTTCGGCCTCCCCGTGGTCGCGACACGAGTCGGTGCGTTCGTCGACGACGTGCACGACGGCGTGGACGGCCTGCTGTGCGACCCGGACGACGTCGGATCCCTCGCGCAGGCGCTGCGAGCCGTCCTGGAGCCGGACCGGCACGCCGGCCTGGCAGCGGCGTCCCGTGTGCGCGGGTCAGCCGACGACGGAGCCGCATGGCACGCCTACGTCGCGGCCGTGCTCGGGTCGGACGAGGACTGATCGACTCCGGTCAGCCGCGGCGGCCGGTCGCAGGGCGGCAGAGCAGCACGAACGTCGGGACCAGGGCGAGCGGCGCGGCGAGGAGGGGGTCCGGCGCACGGGCCACGAGCGCCCTGGCACCGCCAGCGCGGGCGAGCGTCCGGCGTGCGACCGCCGGCGTCTCGTCGTGGGGCGACGAGGCCGGCGTCGCGGACGAGCGTCAGCAGGGAGCGGTGACTGGGCGGCACGACGTCGTACCAGTCGCCGCGGCCGCTCGCACGGACGACGGCATCCGCGGCGCGCGGCGGCAGCCAGCTCAGGAGCGGGACGCCGTAGTGCGCCTCGACGAGGCGGAACCGGTTGGGGACGGCGAGGTAGACGAGGCCGTCCGCCCGGACGACCCGGCCCAGCTCCCGGAGGTAGTCCACCTGCACGCGACGGTCGCCGACGTGCTCGAGCACGTGGTTGGACACGACGAGGTCGAACGAGCGGTCGGCGAAGGGCAGTGCCGACCCGTCAGCCTGGGCGAACGTGGGGTCGGCGTCGAGGGAGCGTCGATCCTCGCGATCGACGGCCACGACGGAGCCGGTTGGGCCGACGAGTCGGGAGAGGTGGGCGGCGATCGCGCCGGAGCCGCAGCCGGCGTCGAGGACACGGGCTCCGACCAGGTCCATCTCTCGGGACACCAGTGCCGCGATGCCGTCAGCCTTCGCCTTGCGGGTGTCGTCGTCGACGACGTGCGACCGTCGTTCCCGCTGCACGGTGAGCGGGTCGGAGGCGTGCACCTCGTCGAGGAGGACCTTCTCGAGACCGGCGACCGTCTCGTCCCACGTGTAGTGCATGGCGTGCTCGCGGGCGGCAGCGGAGTAGCGCGCCCGGAGGTCCTCGTCGAGCAGCAGCGCCCGGGTCGCCTCGACGAACTCGTCGAGGTCGTCGACCAGCACGCCCGTGACGCCGTCCACCACGGACTCGGCGACCCCGCCGGCATCGCGGAAGGCGATGCTGGGCGTGCCGTGGGCGGCTGCCTCCATGACGCCGATGCCCCAGCCCTCCTTGAGCGACGGGACGAGGGAGAGCCACGCGCTGGAGAGGAGGCGGTCCTTCTCGGCCTCGTCGATCCAGCCCTCGAGCAGGACGTCGGCGCTCGTGAGCCCGCGGCTCGCGACGTGCGCCTCGATCTCGTCGTGCCACCACCCGCGTCCCGCGACGACGAGCCGGAGCCCGGGGAAATCCTCGCGGAGCCGGGCCACGGCGTCGATGGCGAACTCGACCCGCTTGTGCGGCACGAGCCGGCCGAGGACCACGAGCAGCGGTGTCTCGGACCTCGGTGCCACGGCCCGCTCGGGCACGACGACGCCGTTGTGCACGACCGCGATCGACGCGACGTCCACGCCGAGCTGGCCGAGCTCGTACCTGCTGACGTCGGACACGGTGACGTAACGATTCGACCGGTGCACCCGGGGCGAGAGCCGGGACTCGACCCACCAGCCGAACCGGGCCGCACGCGGACCCATGACGACGCCCCACTGCTCGCGGTGCACGTGGTGGCACAGCAGGACCACGGGGGTCCGCGACCAGAGCTGGGCGAGGAAGGGGAGCCCGTTCTGCACGTCGACGATCACGTCCGGCTTGCCCAGCCGTCCCCGCCAGAACCGTTGTGCCGCCTGGGGATACACGCTGAGCCGGCCGCCCGCACGCACGATGCGAACCCCGTCCGCCGTACGTGTCTCCGAGGTGGCGTTCTCGTGCGCGGCGCAGAAGATCGTGACGCGATGCCCGAGCCGCGCGAGCCCGGCGGCGACCGTCTCCGCGAACACCTCGGACCCGCCCCCTTGCGGGTGCGTCCGGTCGCGCCAGTTGAGGATGAGGATCTCGAGCGCCTCGACCCCGGGCCTGTCCGGCAAACCTGTTCTCCTGGCTCGTGTCTGGCGGCTGCGCCCGTCGACGGTACGTACGATGGTGCCATGCCCGGTGCCGTGCTGCGTCCTCACGACGCCCGCACCCGGGCAACTCTTCGACGGTCGGTCGATCTCTTCTCCTCCTTCCGCCTCGAGCAGACCCAGCCCGAGGTCTTCTACTCCGCTCTGGCACGCGACGCGGTGGCCCAGGTGCGGCAGTACGCGGACCTCGACGGGTCGATCGTCCTCGACGTCGGCGCCGGCCCGGGCTGGTTCCGTCGTGCCTTCACCGGCGCCGGCGCACGCTACCTCGGGCTCGACGCCGACGCGGGCGAGATGTCGGCCGCCGCGCTCCCGTCGGACGCGACCGGCCTCGGTGACGCGATGGCCCTGCCGATCCGCACCGGGTCGGTCGACGTCGTGTTCAGCAGCAACGTCCTTGAGCACGTGCCGCACCCCGAGCGCATGGGCGACGAGATGGTGCGGGTGGCGAAGCACGGCGGGATCGTCTTCCTGTCCTACACGCTCTGGCTCTCCCCGTGGGGCGGGCACGAGACCTCGCCCTGGCACTACGTCGGGGGTCGCCGTGCCGCGCGGCGCTACGAACGGCGCCACGGGCACCCGCCGAAGAACGTCTACGGCGAGTCGCTGTTCCCCGTCTCCGCGGCCCGGATGCTCGCCTGGGCCCGCTCGCACCCGGACGTCGAGGTCCTCGCCGCGATCCCGCGCTACCACCCCTGGTGGTCGCACTGGCTCATGCGGGTCCCCGGGGTCCGCGAGGTGGCGTCCTGGAACCTGCTGCTCGTGCTGCGGCGCCGATGAGCACAGCCGTCCACCCCCGCGTCAACCTCCGTCCGCCGCCCGCTCCGCCTCGTGGTCCGTCGCCGCACGCTGCCCGCCGCATCGCGATCTCGGTCGCGCTGACGGCCGCCGCCTTCGTCCAGGCGCCCGGCTGGATCGCGGCGGACACGAAGGTCGACCTGTACGAGAACCCGTGGGGGCTGCTGGGTCGCGCGCTGCACCTGTGGGACCCGGCGACCGCCTCGGGTTCGCTGCAGAACCAGGCCTTCGGCTACCTCTTCCCGCAAGGTCCGTTCTACGGCGTCCTCACGTCCGCCGGTCTGCCGCCGTGGGTCGTGCAGCGGCTCTGGTGGGCCCTCGTCCTCGTCGTCGCGTTCAACGGCGCCGTCGCCCTGCTCACTGCCTTGCGGGTCGGCTCCCCGAACGCGCGCCTCGTCGGCGGCATCGTCTACGCCCTGTCGCCGCGCATCATCTCGGCCATGGGCGAGGTCTCGAGCGAGATCTGGCCGATGGCGATGGCCCCCTGGGTGCTCGTGCCGCTGGTGAAGCAGGGCATGGAGGGCGGCGACCCGCGCCGGGCCGCGGCGCGCTCGGGGGTCGCGTTCCTCTGCGTCGGCGCGGTCAACGCGGTGGCCAGCATCGCGGTCCTGCTGCTGCCCGTCATCTACCTGCTCACCCGTCGTCGCAGTCGCGCGGCTCTGCGCCTGGCGCTGTGGTGGGCCCTCGCCATCGGGCTCGTGTCGCTGTGGTGGTTCGTCGCGCTGGTGCTGCTCGGCAAGTACTCGCCGCCCTTCCTCGACTGGATCGAGTCGAGCGCGGTCACACCTCGACCGCGTCGGTCCCGAGCTCCGCGCGCGGCACCACGGCGTGGCTCGCCTACCTGGCCGGTACCCGCGGGCCCACGTGGCCGGCGGGCTGGACCCTGGTCGTGCAGCCGTTCGTCATCCTCGACACGGCCGTCCTCGCCGCCCTGGGTGCCGCAGGGCTCGTGTGGCGCGGGCTACGCGAGCGGGCGTTCCTCATCGCCGGCGCGCTCGTGGGCGTCGTCGTGCTCTCGATCGCATGGGACGGACCGTTCTCCTCGCCGGTCTCGGGCCTCGTCCGCACGTTCCTCGACGGCTCCGGGTCGCCGCTGCGCAACATCCACAAGTTCGACCCGATGCTGCGCATCGTCCTCGTCGTGGGCCTCACCCACCTCGTCTCGACCGTCCGGATCAAGCCCGTGCGGCAGGCGCGCTGGCTGCGCAACACAGTGCCGATCGTCGCCTGCTTCGCCCTGCTCGGCGCGGTCACGCCGCTCGTCGTCGGAGACGTCGGGGCGTCGCCCGGGTACGCCGCGGTGCCCGACTACTGGCGCCAGGCGGCGAGCTGGCTCGACGCCAACGCGGCGGGTTCCCGCAGCCTCGTCGTGCCCGGGGCGCGCCCGGCCGTCTACTACTGGGGCGCCACCAACGACGACATCCTGCAGCCGCTCCTGGCACAGCCCTGGACCGTGCGCGACGGGGTGCCGCTCGGTTCCGCGGGCAATACCCGGATGCTCGATGCCGTGGAGCTCGCCCTCGGCACCGGGCGCGGTTCCGACGAGCTCGCGAGCTACCTGGCCCGCTCTGGCGTGACCTATGTCGTGGAGCGCAACGACATCGACTGGGCCCGCGTCGGCGTCACGCGACCCACGTTGGTACACACCGCGCTGGAGCAGTCGGGCCTGACGCGGGTCGCCCAGTTCGGGCCGCTCATCGGCGGCGGCCTCGGCGGGGCCACGGTCGTCGACGGCGGCCTCGGCGTGGACCTCCCGTCGGTGGAGGTCTGGCGGGTGCCCGGCGCGGGTCCCGTCGTCACGCGGATGACCGACCTCACGGTCGCCTCCGGTGGACCCGAGGACGTGCTGGGTCTCGGCGCGGGCGGAGCGCTCGCAGGCACCGCAGTCATCCTCTCCGGCGACGCCGGTGACGTGCCACCGTCGGTGGTCACCGACGGCTACCGGCGTCGCGAGGTGAACTTCGGCAACCCGCGCGCCAACTCGTCCGCGACGATGACGGCCGACGAGCCGTTCCGCGCACCGCGGCGGGTCCACGACTACTGGCCGATCGCGCCGGCCGGCCGCCAGTCGCTGGCGGTCTTCACGAACGGGGTTCCGTCGGCGACCTCGAGCGGGGCGGCGGCCGGTGCGCAGCGCAACCGTTCCAACGGCTTCGGGCCCTATCAGGCCTTCGACGGCGACCTGCGGACGGCGTGGCGCTCGTCCGCCACCTCCGCCGTCGGTCAGGCAGTGACACTCGCCGGCTTCGCGCCGCAGGCGGTGACGCCCGTCCGCGTCCAGGTGGACACGGCGGCCGGTCTGGCCCGTGTGCAGCGGCTGACGGTCTCGGCCGGTGACGTGTCGACCGAGCTCGAGGTCGACCCGTCCGGCCTGGCCGTCGGCTCGCTGAACGGGCTGGTGACAGACACGCTCACCGTCACGGTCAGCGCCGTCCTCCCGGGCGACGAGACCCGGACCGTCGGCATCTCCGAGGTGGACGCGGGCGTCGCGACGCGTCGGTTCGTGGTGCCGGCCGCGACGCTCGCCGCGGGCGCCGAGCTGCACGCGTCCGTGCCGGGGGACCGGCGCGACGGGTGCGTGTTCCTCGAGGAGCGGCCGCTGTGCAGCTCGGACCTGCCTCGACCGGGCGAGGAGGACGCCGCTCTGGCGCGCCGCGTTACCGTCATCGAGCAGCAGACCTACGATGTCGCCGCCACCGCTCGGGCGGCCGGCGGACCAGCCGTGAACCAGCTCCTCAATCCCCTCGGGCCGTCCATGCTCGCGGACGCGTCGAGCGTGCTCGTGCCCGATCCGGCCAACCGGCCGCAGGCCGCGGTCGACCGTGACCCACTCACGGGCTGGATCGCGGGAACGTCGGACAGCGAACCGACATTGCGGCTGTCGTGGCCGCAGCAGGTCCCGGTCAGCGAGCTGGAGCTCGTCACGGATCCGGGGCTCGCGGCGAGCGCTGCCCGCCGGGTGCGCCTGACCTTCGACACCGGGACGACGCTGACGGCTGTCGTCGGGGTGGACGGACGGATCACCGTGCCCGACGTGCTCGCGTCGTCGGTGGCGGTCACCGCTGTGGAGACCGACGAGCGGTCCACCCTGAACGCCGTCGCGCTGACCGACCGGATCCTGCCGTGGGGGGTCTCGGAGGTCGTCGTCTCCGGCGCCGACGGGTTCCGCCGCGGAATCGATCCCGAGGCCGTCACTGGGACGGCGTGCGGCTTCGGTCCCGACCTTGTCGTCGACGGCGTGGTGCGCCCCACCCTCGTGGAGGGACGGATCCGTGACCTGCTGCGCGCGACCCCGATACGGGTCGTGCTGTGCGAGCAGTCGACCCTGACGTGGCACCCGGGGGACCACGACATCACCCTGGCGGCCTCGGCCGGCTTCATCCCGGACCGGCTGGTGCTCACCCCTGTCGGCGCGGCCGCTGGAACGATCGAGCCCGCGACCACCCCGGCTGTCCGGACGTGGGACCCGACTCACCGCGTCGTCGACCTCGAGCCGTTGCCCACCGAGACCATCCTGGTCGTGCACGAGAACGCGAACGCCGGATGGGTGGCGACGATCGGCGCCGAGCGGCTCGTCCCGGTGCGGGTCGACGGCTGGCAGCAGGGGTGGCGCATCCCCGCCGCCGCAACGGGTTCCGTCGTGCTCGAGTTCGCGCCGGACCAGCCCTACCGGATCGGCCTCGCCGTCGGGCTCGCGTGCGCGCTCCTGGTCGTGCTGCTCGCGCTCCGTCGTCCGCGCGCCGCGGTCGCCGCCCCGACAGCGTCGTGGTCGGTGCCGGGGTGGGCCGCCGACGTGGCGGCCCCAGTACTGGGGCTCCTCCTGTCGGGCCCGATCGGCCTCCTGCTGGGTGTGGCCATGCGGGTGCTGGCTCGACGGTCCTCGAGGGCGACGATGGCGCTCGTCGCCGGGACCTGCCTCGTCCTGGCGGGAGTCGTGGCGGCCGCGCGGCCGTGGCCGCAGCCCAACCCCGGCGCGTTCAGCCTCGCCGCGCAGGCGCTGGCCGTCGCCGGACTATGCGCCGTGGTGGCCTCGGGCTCGGTGACCCGGCGTCGCGCCGCGGCGTCGGCCGCTGGCGATTCAGCGGACGAGTCGGCGCAGGCGTAGCGCCGGTCGCTCGACGACGTACCAGCTGATCGCGGCGACCGAGACGGTGAGAGCGGCCTCGACGGCGAAGATCCGCCAGAACTGGCCCGAGAAGTAGTCGATGCGGGTCAGGGCGAAGGCCACGAAGAGCAGCGCCATGTTCCAGAGGAAGATCCCGTACGACACGCTCCCCAGCCAGGTCATGACCCGAGACCCGAAGAAGCGCGTCGACCTGTCCCGACCGCTGCCGACCGCCGCCGGCAGGAGCACGAAGAAGCCGGCCACGGCGTAGAGCAGGTGCTTGGTGAAGGTCTGCGACAGCGAGGAGTCAGCCAGGTTGTACGGCCCGCCCAGCGACGTGGTCGACACCCAGAACGCGGAGATCGCCAGGGTCCAGCACACGCCCGGGAGCTCGGCGAGCCCGACCATCGTCATGGCGACGCGCCGGGCGACGCCCGGTGGGCGCTGGCGCAGGATCGCCAGCGCCATGCCGAGCGCGAACCAGTCGAGGTAGTTCGGCAGCCAGTAGAGCGAGAGGCCCGGGCCATCGGGAACGGCGAAGGCACCGGCCCGCCAGACCTGGGACACCAGGACGAGGACGCCGACCATCAGCCACTGCCGACGCCAGCGCCCGAAGGGGTCGTCCGATCGCTTGAGCAGCAGCCACCGGCCGATGAACGGGAGCGCGACGTAGAACGCGATCTCGGTCCCGAGGCTCCACATCTGGCTCAGCCCGAGGATGAGCCCGCCCGTGACATAGGTCTGCACGGCGAAGAGCTGGATCAACCAGTCGCTGACCGGCCGACCGTGGTTGCTCTCGATGAGCACCATGCCGCCGACGACGGCGACCCAGTAGGCGGGCATGATCCGCAGGAACCGGTGCCAGGCGTAGACGCGCATCGGCTGCGGGTCGCCGCCGTCGTGGTGCCGGCTGACATACGGCCGGAAGAGGAGGAACCCGCTGAGCAGGAAGAAGATCGTGACGCCGATGTCGAGCCGCGACAGGATGCCGGCGTAGGGGCCGTTGATGGCCGCACCCGTCTGGAACCCGACGTGCGTGAGGACCACGAACGTGGCGGCCAGGGCGCGAAACCCGTCGAGCGCCTCGAGCCGCCCGGGGGAGTGCGGAACGTGCTCCGCCACCAGGTCGGAGACGTTGTCGACGGCAGTCATCACGCTCCGTCCTCGAGGGGTGCGCCGAGCGGGCGGGGGGAGGACACGGCGGCTCCCGTGACGCAGACGCCCACGTTCGGATTCACCGGCGCGATGGTCACGGACACAGGTCGACCACCGCGCACGATGCGCAGGTTGAGCCGATAGATGCCACGCTCGAACGTCAGCGGGGCTCGCAGGTCGATCAGCGACTGTCCGTCGGCGTCGACGAGGTTGACGTCGAGCCCCGTGGTGCCTGAGACGAGGAGACTCAGCCGGAACTGGTTGTCGTCGTAGTAGGGCACGGGCGCCGCGAAGGCGAGCGTCAAGGGCTCGGCACCTGGCGCAATCGCCCACCCGCAGTCCTCGACCGGGCCTCGGGGCAACGTGGCCACCGACGTCCACAACACGGTCTGGAGTAGCGCGTCGTCGTCGACGATCTGGGTCGAGGGCGACTCGGTGTTGACGTCCACCGGTCGTTTGAGCGGTGCCAGGAGGTCACCGACGTCGTAGTACGGATCGATGAATGGAACCACTTGAGGCACCTCGGTGGCCACCAGCCGTGGTGTGCCCTCGATCGCATCGATCTCGCGACGCAGCTGCGCGACGAAGGCGCCGCTCGGGTTCTTCGCCCACTCTCGGCCGAAGACCACGGTGGAATGACCGACGTTGACGACGTAGAGCGTGGACAGGCTCGCGGCGCCGACGACGCCGACAATTCGGAACAGCCGCCGTCGGCGCGACGAGTGAGTCGGCGCCGGATCGGCGGCTGACTCGGCCGGTTGCGACTGGGTCCGTTCCTCCCGTCCACCAAGGACGGCGAGGGCGGCGATCAACACCATGAACACCAAGGCGTCCGCCCAGATCCGGAGATCCAATCCGGCCACCGGACCCAGCCGGGTCATGCGTCCCACAGCGATGATGGCGGCGCACGGGACGTAGAAGGAGGCGAAGGCAGCGACGGCGCCGAACAGCCTGCCTGGAGCCCTGAGCAGCACGACGACCGCCATGGCTCCGAGGACAACCCCCGCAGTTGCTTGGAGCCACAGCGGAGGGTTGCCGACGCCCGTAGTAAGGCGACGGGTAGAACCAGTCCCACGGCCCTCCGAGCAGCGCGGGGCCAAGGGCTCGCGTGATGTTGAGCCGGAGCATCTCGACGACGTCGCCCGCGCGCACCTGCCCGGCAGACCCCTCGTCGAAGGAGTCAGCGCTGAAGTAGAACACCAGGAATCCGAGCACCACGACAGTGCTTGCCAGCACCGGCAGGAGCGCCCGGGTGAGCACGAGGCGCAAGGGCATGCCCAGAAGCCGCGGCAGCAGGAACAGCGACAGCCCAGCGAGCCAGGGCACGAGGACCAGCGCCTTCTCCAGGAAGCAGAGCCCGACCGCCAGCCAGAGCACCACGGCGATCAGGCTTCCCCGCGTGGGGTGCCTGATGAAGCGAATGTGGCTGTAGGTGGCCAGCAGCATCGCGATGATCACTGGTAGCTCGGTGATCGACTGCCGGTACCAGGCGGTCGCAGGCAGCAGCGACGCCGTGGTTACGGCGACGAGCAGGGCCACGAGTGCGAGCGGCCTCGGACCCACGAGATGACGGACCAGGCGCCAGAACGCGAGCCCGAGGATGAGCCGGACCACGAGGGTGATCGCCACGGCCGGCGGGTGGTCGAGGGGGAAGAAGGCGGTCTGCAACCAGTCGATGGTGCGGGCAGCGGGGGCGAAGTGCGTGCCGTTCGACTCCACGATCCAGGGCCAGAAGGGCTGGTCGGCGGCGTAGGACTGCGCGCGCCAGTCGTCGATGTAGAAGCTGCCGGTCCAGATGACCGGGCCGACGACCGCGATCTGGGCCAGGACGAGGAGCACGGCGACCGAGTCGATGCGCGTCCAGGCGGCTCGCAGGGCCTGCCAGCGGCGCCGAACGGACTCGGGGACGAGGTCCACCAGGTCGACGTCGTCCGGGGTGACAGACGTGGTCGGACCCGACGGGACATCCGTCTGCGTCCGCGCCGCGTGGCTCGCTGTCACGTCCCTGTCCCTCTCATCTCCGTAAAGGCTCGGCGCGTCTTTTTACCGGCCGGTAACACAGTGGACCATCCTGCGCTACGTTCTGCGGCGTCACACGCTGTCCATCGGAGGTTCTCGTGCGCCGCGTCTTCGGTCTCGTCCTGCTCGGGTTGGGGATCTTCCTGCTCGCGCTCGCACCGCTCATCAAGTACGTGGCCGTGCCCAAGCTGGCGGTGGCGCCGATGAACCTCGACCCGGAGTCGCCGAGCCGGAGCTCGGGCATCGCGGTCAAGCTGCTCGACTTCGAGACGCTCACCGAGCGGGAGAACGTTCCCCTGACGTCGCTGCGCTTCACGAAGGCCGACGACGTGGCCGCTGCGGCGGCCGGCGGCAACACCGCCGTCTACGACAGCTTCAGCCGGGTCAACGACGCCGACGGGCTGCTGATCACGGCAGGCACCGAGCGCTACACCTTCGAGCGCACGAACAACCTGCTCGTCATCCCGTCGACCTGCGACCCCGCCGCCACCCCGGTCAGCAACACGTGCTCCGTGGTCGACGAGGTTCCGCTGACCGCCGAGAACATCGCCGACGACGCGATCATGCCGCTCAAGCTGCCGTTCTTCGTCGACAAGACGAAGGCCTACAACTACTACGACACGACCCTGGGCAAGGGCTACCCCGTCACCTTCACGGAGGAGACGTCGATCGACGGCCTGACCGTGTACATGTACGAGGCCACCATCGAGCCCGTCCAGATCGGCGTCGTGAAGGGTGCCGGGTCGCTGGTGGGATCGACCGAGGCCGACGCCCCGCGGTACTACGCCAACCACCGCGTCGTCTGGGTGGAGCCGCTCACCGGCCAGGTGGTCAACGGCTTCGAGGACCAGAAGCAGACGCTGCGCGGGCCGGACGGCAGCGACAAGATCACGATCATCGAGGGCAAGATCGGTTTCACCGACGAGGAGGTGGCCGAGTCCGTCTCCGAGGCGAAGACCAACTCCGCGAAGCTGAAGCTGCTCAACAGCACGCTCCCGATGGCGTGCCTCATCCTCGGTCTCGCTGCCCTCACGGTCTCGTTGCTGCTGCTGCGCCGCCGTGACCCCGACTCCGACGTCCCCGCGAGCCACAGCGCCTGACCAGCACAACCGGAGGGGACGGCCACCGGCCGTCCCCTCCGGCATACCCGAGTCCCTGGGAGGCCCGCCGAGGGTAGCTCCGGGGTCGCTCAGCCGCGATCGCAGACGCAGATGGCGGTGCCGGGCAGGATGCGGCCGCGGGTGGGGGACCAGCCTCCCCACACCGCGTCGTTGCGCTCCGGCCACTCGGGCTCCACGAGGTCGCGCACCACGAGTCCCGCGGCCACCAGGTCGCGCACGAGGTCCCCGAGGGTGCGGTGGTGCTCGACGTACGTCGCGACCCCGGACTCGTCGCGCTCCACGTAGGGCGTGCGGTCGAAGTACGAGCGGTCCGCGACCAGCCCCTCCGCACCGGGCGCGTCCGGGAAGGCCCACCGGATCGGGTGCGTGACCGAGAAGACCCAGCGCCCTCCGGGGCGCAGCACCCTCGCCACCTCGGCGAACACCGCTCGCGCGTCCGCGACGAACGGGACGGCGCCGTACGCCGAGCACGCCAGGTCGAAGGCCGCGTCCCCGAACGGGAGCCGCGCGGCGTCGGCCTGGACCAGCGGGACGGCGGGGGAGCGGCCCGCGGCGTGCCTCAGCATCGCGTGGCTGATGTCGAGGGCGACCGGGACCGCGCCCTGGCCGGCCAGCCAGCGCGCGCCCTGGGCACCGCCGGCGCCGATCTCGAGGACCCGGCGTCCGCTCAGCGGACCGAGCAGCCCGAGCTCCGCCTCGGTCCAGCCCTCCGGGCCCCACACGAGGGCGCCCCCGTCGCGGTCGTCGCCCAGGAACGACGCGTGCTCGCGGGCATAGTCGCCGGCCTCGGCGTCCCACCATCGCCGCGACGCCCGCACGCTCGACTCGGCGTCGAGGGAGCTGCGCCCGACGCGGTTTGACCCCTCATCTGCCACATCCGTATCCTGACGGGTGCGTCGCGGGCCTGCGCACGTCTCAGACCGAGCAGGCACGCGCATGTCGTTCGTCGTGACCACGCCGTGAGCCCACCAGCCCGCCGCCAGGAAAGCGCCGCATGATCAGGGCCCGCCGTCGCATCCGTCACGACACCAATCCGCCGGAGCCTTTCACTCCATGACATCCACCATCGACACCCCTGCGGTCAGCCAGATCGCCGTCAACGACATCGGCGACGCTGAGGCGTTCGCTGCCGCAGTCGACGAGACCATCAAGTACTTCAACGACGGCGACATCGTCGAGGGCATCATCGTCAAGGTCGACCGCGACGAGGTCCTCCTCGACATCGGTTACAAGACCGAGGGCGTGATCCCGTCCCGCGAGCTCTCCATCAAGCACGACGTCGACCCCAACGAGGTCGTCAAGCTCGGCGACGTCGTCGAGGCCCTGGTCCTCCAGAAGGAGGACAAGGAAGGCCGACTGATCCTGTCCAAGAAGCGCGCACAGTACGAGCGCGCCTGGGGCACCATCGAGAAGGTCAAGGAAGAGGACGGCGTCGTCACCGGCACCGTCATCGAGGTCGTCAAGGGCGGCCTGATCCTCGACATCGGTCTCCGCGGCTTCCTCCCCGCCTCCCTGGTCGAGATGCGTCGCGTCCGCGACCTCCAGCCGTACGTCGGCAAGGAGCTCGAGGCCAAGATCATCGAGCTCGACAAGAACCGCAACAACGTCGTGCTGTCGCGTCGCGCCTGGCTCGAGCAGACGCAGAGCGAGGTCCGCCAGACGTTCCTCACCCAGCTGCAGAAGGGCCAGATCCGCTCCGGCGTCGTCTCGTCCATCGTCAACTTCGGGGCGTTCGTCGACCTCGGTGGCGTCGACGGTCTCGTCCACGTCTCCGAGCTCTCCTGGAAGCACATCGACCACCCGTCCGAGGTCGTCGAGGTCGGCACCGAGGTCACGGTCGAGGTCCTCGACGTCGACATGGACCGCGAGCGCGTGTCCCTGTCGCTCAAGGCCACCCAGGAAGACCCGTGGCAGCAGTTCGCCCGCACGCACCAGATCGGTCAGGTCGTGCCCGGCAAGGTCACGAAGCTGGTCCCGTTCGGTGCGTTCGTCCGCGTCGACGAGGGCATCGAGGGCCTGGTCCACATCTCGGAGCTGGCCGAGCGCCACGTCGAGCTGCCGGAGCAGGTCGTCACCGTGGGCAGCGACATCTTCGTCAAGGTCATCGACATCGACCTCGACCGTCGCCGCATCTCGCTCTCGCTCAAGCAGGCGTCCGAGGGAATCTCGGGCATCGACGACGAGCACTTCGACCCGGCGCTCTACGGCATGGCCGCCACCTACGACGACGCCGGCCAGTACGTCTACCCGGACGGCTTCGACCCGGCGACCGGCGAGTGGCTCCCCGGCCACGAGGCCGCGCAGGCCGAGTGGGAGCGCCAGTACGCCGAGGCGCACTCGCGCTGGGAGTCGCACAAGAAGCAGGTCGACGAGCAGCGCAAGGCTGACGCCGAGGCCGGCATCTCCGAGAACGCCGAGGCCGGGACCCAGTCCTACGCCTCGCCGTCCCCCGAGGCCGCGGGCACGCTCGCGACCGACGAGGCGCTCCAGGCGCTGCGCGACAAGCTCACCGGCGCCTGATCCAGGCACCCGCACGACCCGCACGACACGATGCCCCCGAGCCCATGGCTCGGGGGCATCGTCGTCCCCGGCGCTACATTGCGCCCATGAGGATCGGACTGACCGGCGGCATCGGGGCGGGCAAGAGCGCGGTAGCCGCGCGGATGGCCGAGCTCGGCGCCGTCGTCGTCGACGCCGACGCGCTCTCCCGCGAGGTCGTCGCCGTCGGGAACGCCGGGCCTCGCGGCGATCGTCGACGAGTTCGGCACCGAGGTGCTCCAGCCCGACGGCGCCCTCGACCGGGCCGCGATGGCGAAGATCGTCTTCTCCGACCCGGAGCGCCGCGCCGCGCTCGAGCGCATCGTGCACCCGCTCGTCGGTGCCCGCTCGCACGCCCTGATCGAGGCCGCGCCGGAGGGCGCCGTCGTCGTCTACGACGTCCCGCTGCTGGCCGAGACCATGCACACCACCCGGCTCGGAGGCCACGACTTCGACGCCGTCGTGGTGGTGGAGGCACCCCGCGCGGTTCGCGTCCGGCGGCTCGTGGCGCGCGGCGTGCCCGACTGGGACGCCGAGGCCAGGATCGCCTCGCAGGCCAGCGACGAGGAGCGCCGCGCCCTCGCCGACCACGTCATCACCAACGACGGCACCCTCGCCGACCTGCAGGACGCAGGTGGACGAGGTCTGGACCGCGCTGACCGCATGAGCCGGCCGAGCCGTCAGGCGACGCAGAACTCGTTGCCCTCGGGGTCGAGCATCACGATGTGGCCGAGCTCGGGGCCGTAGGACTCCTCGCGGACCTCCGTGGCGCCGGCCGCGACGAGCTCGGCGACCTTGCGCCCGGATCCACTGCTCGCGCACGGCCGGGTCGACCGGGCGCTCGCCCGCGACGCGGATGTCGATGTGCACCCGGTTCTTGGCGGTCTTGCCCTCGGGAACCCGGAGGAAGCCGATGGCCGGCCCCGCGCCGTCGGGGTCGACGATCGAGGCACCGTCGGGCTCGTCGTAGCCCGGTTCCGCGACGTAGCCGAGCGCGAGCGCCCAGAACGCCGCGAGCCGGTGGGGGTCCGCGGCGTCGCAGCCGAGCGTCCAGTGGGTGGCCATGCCGCGATCGTAGGAGCCGGCACCAACCGTGGACCACCGGTACGCACGGGGGCCGCCGTCGCCGCTCCTGAGGCCGCTGTCGGTCCCCGGTCGTACGGTGGGGGCATGGTCCGTCCCATCACCGATCTGCAGCGCACGGTCGCCCCGTTCGAGGTGATCAGCGACTTCGTCCCCTCGGGCGACCAGCCCACCGCGATCGCCGATCTCGCCCGCCGGATCGAGGCGGGGGAGCAGGACGTCGTGCTGCTCGGCGCCACCGGCACCGGCAAGTCCGCCACCACCGCCTGGCTGGTCGAGAAGCTGCAGCGGCCCACGCTCGTGATGGCGCCCAACAAGACCCTCGCCGCGCAGCTGGCCAACGAGTTCCGCGAGCTGCTGCCCAACAACGCGGTCGAGTACTTCGTGAGCTACTACGACTACTACCAGCCCGAGGCCTACATCCCGCAGACCGACACCTACATCGAGAAGGACTCCTCGGTCAACGAGGAGGTCGAGCGGCTGCGGCACTCGGCGACCAACTCGCTGCTCACCCGGCGCGACGTCATCGTGGTGGCGTCGCGTGTCCTGCATCTACGGCCTCGGCACCCCGCAGGAGTACGTCGACCGCATGGCGCGGCTCAAGGTCGGCCAGGAGTGGGACCGCGACGACCTGCTGCGCCGCCTCGTCTCGATCCAGTACACCCGCAACGACCTCGCCTTCACCCGCGGCACGTTCCGGGTCCGCGGCGACACGATCGAGGTGTTCCCCGTCTACGAGGAGCACCCGGTGCGGATCGAGATGTTCGGCGACGAGGTCGAGCGCCTCATGACCCTGCACCCGGTCACCGGCGAGATCCTCACCGAGGACACCGAGCTCTACATCTTCCCGGCCACGCACTACGTCGCCGGTCCCGGAGCGGATGGAGCGCGCGATCGCCGGCATCGAGGCCGAGCTCGAGGAGCGGCTCGCGGAGATGGAGCGCCAGGGCAAGCTGCTCGAGGCCCAGCGGCTGCGCATGCGCACCACCTACGACCTGGAGATGATGCGCCAGGTCGGGCTTCTGCTCCGGGATCGAGAACTACTCCCGGCACATCGACGGCCGCGATCCCGGCACGCGCGCCGAACACGCTGCATCGACTACTTCCCCGAGGACTTCCTGCTCGTCATCGACGAGTCCCACGTGACCGTGCCGCAGATCGGCGGCATGTACGAGGGCGACATGAGCCGCAAGCGCAACCTCGTCGAGCACGGCTTCCGGCTGCCCAGCGCGATGGACAACCGACCGCTGCGCTGGGAGGAGTTCGTCGAGCGGATCGGGCAGACCGTCTACCTCTCCGCCACCCCCGGCCCCTACGAGCTCAACCGGGTCGGCGGCGACGTCGTCGAGCAGGTCATCCGGCCCGACCGGGCTGGTCGACCCCGAGGTGGTCGTCAAGCCCACGAAGGGCCAGATCGACGACCTCATGGGCGAGATCCGCACTGCGCACCGAGCGCGACGAGCGGGTGCTCGTCACGACCCTCACGAAGAAGATGGCCGAGGACCTCACCGACTACCTCCTCGACCAGGGCATCCGGGTGCGCTACCTGCACTCCGAGGTCGACACCCTGCGCCGCATCGAGCTGCTGCGCGAGCTGCGGCTCGGGCTCTTCGACGTCCTCGTCGGCATCAACCTGCTGCGCGAGGGCCTCGACCTCCCCGAGGTGTCGCTCGTGGCCATCCTCGACGCCGACAAGGAGGGCTTCCTCCGGTCCGGCACCTCGCTCATCCAGACGATCGGCCGGGCGGCGCGCAACGTCAGCGGCGAGGTGCACATGTACGCCGACACGATCACCGCCTCGATGGCGAAGGCGATCGACGAGACGAACCGGCGCCGCGCGAAGCAGGTGGCCTACAACGTCGCCCACGGGGTCGACCCCACCCCGTTGCGCAAGAAGATCGCCGACATCACCGACCTGATCACCCGCGAGGACGCCGACACCGAGGAGCTGCTCGGCGGCTCCGGGCGCACCCAGTCGCGCGGCAAGGCTCCCGTGCCGGGCATGGGATCCTTCGGCGGCACCGGGGGAGCCCTCGACGTCGCGGGTCTGCCGGCCCGCGAGCTCGCCGAGCTCATCGGCCAGCTGACCGACCAGATGCACGCCGCGGCCGCCGAGCTCCAGTTCGAGGTGGCCGCCCGGATCCGCGACGAGGTGCACGACCTCAAGAAGGAGCTGCGCGGGATGCAGGCGGCCGGCCACGCCTGACCCGGGGTGCCGGTCGGCGCCGACATGGGAGGATGACCGGAGCCCCTCGACGTTAGGACTCCTCCGCCCGTGACCATCCCCGGTTGGATCTGGGCGCGCCACCCTGGCGCTCTACGCCGTCCTCTTCATCGTCGACCTGCTCGTCGTGGGCCGGCGGCCGCACATCCCCAGCACCGCGGAGTGCGTGCGCTGGCTCGGCCTCTACATCGGCATCGCGCGTCGTGTTCGGCCTCGGCCTGTGGGCCTGGGCCGGGCGCGAGCACGCCGTCGAGTTCTACGCCGGCTGGATCACCGAGTACAGCCTGTCGGTCGACAACCTGTTCGTCTTCCTGCTGATCATGGCCCGCTTCTACGTGCCCCGCGAGCTCCAGCAGGCCGTGCTCATGTTCGGCATCATCATCGCGCTGATCCTGCGGGCGGTGTTCATCGCCCTCGGTGCCGCGGTCATCGCCCGGTACAGCTGGGTGTTCTACATCTTCGGCGCTGTTCCTCGTCCTCACCGCCATCAAGCTCGCGCGCGAGGGCGAGACCGACGACGACGAGTACCACGAGAACGGGATCGTGCGCTGGGTCGCCCGCGTCCTGCCGTCGACGCCGGACTTCCACGGCACCCACCTGCGGACCCTCGTGGAGTCGAAGTGGGTCTGGACGCCGATGCTCGTGGTCCTGATCTCGCTCGGCACCACCGACCTCGTCTTCGCGCTCGACTCGATCCCCGCGATCTTCGGGCTCACCCAGGAGCCCTACATCGTCTTCGCGGCGAACGTGTTCGCGCTGCTCGGTCTGCGCCAGCTGTACTTCCTGCTCGGCGACCTGCTCAACCGCCTCATCTACCTCTCGCTGGGGCTCGCGATCGTCCTCGGCTTCATCGGCGTGAAGCTGGTGCTCGAGGCGCTGCACACCAACTCGGTGCCGTTCATCAACGGCGGCGAGCCCGTCGACGTGTGGGTGCCCTCCACCGGCTTCAGCCTCGCGGTGATCATCGGCGTCCTCACGGTGACCGCAGTGGCCAGCCTGAGGGCCACCGCCCGCGCGGACCGGGCCAGCACCGACTAGGTCTGCCCGCGCGCACCGCCACCCCCGAGGAGGGTTGCCCCGATGACCGAACCCGACGGCGAGCTCGGCCGACCGGACTCTCGGCGCGCGGCCGCGTCGTCCGGGCCGGACCCGGGCCTGCGGATCGCCGCCTACTTCGGCTCGGCGCTGGCCGGCATCGGGATCGTCTCCGGCGTCGTCATGATCACCCGCAGCTCCACCGACGAGGGTGCCGCCAGCGGCCGGGTGCTCCTCGTCGCGAGCCTCTTCCTCGTGCTGCTCGTCGGCGTGGCGGTCGTGCTGCTTCGCACGAAGGACGACGTCTGAGAGCTGATGCTCAGCCGCGCGGCCTCGGCTGCTGCTGCGTGATGCAGTGGATGCCGCCGCCTCGGCCGAAGATCTGCCGGGCGTCCACCAGGACCACCTCGCGACCGGGATAGACGCCGCGGAGGATCTCCGCCGCACGCTGGTCGCCCGGGTCGTCGAACGCGCAGAGGATGACGCCGCCGTTGACGACGTAGTGGTTGATGTAGGAGTGGTCGACGAACCCGTGCTCGTCGTGCAGCTCGTCCGGTGCCGGCACCGGGACGAGCCGCCAGTCGCCGGCCGCGGCCAGGATCTCGCGCACCTCGGCGCTCACCGCGTGGTCCGGGTGCGCCGGGTTCTGCTGGTCGTGGAACAGGATCGTGTCCGGACCGGCGAACGCCGCGACGATGTCGACGTGCCCGCGGGTGCCGAACGGCTCGTAGTCGCGGGTGAGCCCGCGCCGCAGCCACACCACGCGCGAGACGCCCAGGGTCCGGCGTAGCTCGTTCTCGACCTCGTCCTTCGTCCATGTCGGGTTGCGTCCGGGGTCGAGCTGCACGGTCTCGGTCACGAGCACCGTGCCGCGACCGTCGACGTGGATCCCGCCGCCCTCGTTCACGAGGGGGAGTGCAGCACGGGGGCGTCGGCCCGGCCGGCGACCTGGGAGGCGACGAGGGAGTCGTGCTCCCACGCTGCCCAGGACTGGGCGCCCCAACCGTTGAAGACCCAGTCGACCGCGTGGACCTCGCCGGTCTCGTCGTGGACGAAGGTCGGGCCGATGTCGCGCATCCACGCGTCGTCGAGCGCGGCGACCATGAGCTCGACCCGGTCGTCGAGCATCGCTCGCGCGGTCTCGACGTCGCGCGGGTCGACGAGCATCGTGACGGGCTCGAACCGGACGACCGCGTCGGCGACGGCGGCCCACGCCGCGCGCACGAGGCGGAGCCCCTCGTCGTCGAGGTCGTCGGTGGTGGGACCGGCCGGCGGGAACGCCATCCAGGTGCGCTCGTGCGCGTCCCACTCGGGCGGCATTGTCGTGCTCAACGCGACACCGCCCCTTCGGCGACCGTGATGCTGGGCTGCGGGGCGGTGGCGTGCGCCGCCGGGCGGAGCCGGACCAGCGCAGCGTAGACGACGCCGGCCACCAGGGCGGAGGTGAGCACGCTCGTGTCGACACCGCCCACCCAGCTCGCGATCGGCCCCTCGTAGCTGTCGGTGGAGTTCGACAGCACGCCGACAGCGCTGCCGACGACCCACGCGATCACGGCGTCCGCGTTCCACCCGTGGGTGAACCAGTAGGAGCCGCCGCGCGCCCGACGGTTGAAGACCTGCAGCGACGGCTCGTCGAACGTCCCGCCGGTCCGCGAGTAGCCCATCATCGTGATGACGGCCCACGGCGTCGCGAGCGAGGTCAGCACCACCACGAACGTCGTGACGGCGCTCTCGGCGCTCCAGACGAACGTGCCGAGGAACACGAGGGCGGTGGCGATGGCCGCGACGGTGAGCGTGGCCTGCGTCCGGGTGAGCCGCGGCAGGATCGCGTCGAGGTCGAGCCCCATGCTGTAGAGGTTCAGGCCGCCCTGGCCGAGGCTGCCGAGCACGGCCGTGACGAGGATCGGGACGAGCAGCCACCCCGGCGCGACCGTGATCGGGCCGAGCACGAAGCTGTCGGCGTCGAAGGCCGCGACACCGACGAACGCGCCGAACAGCGTGGGCACGAGCAGGCCGACCGAGAGGCCGAGGAACGTCCACGCCACGACCGCGCGCGGGCTGTGCCGGGCGGGGGAGACGTAGCGCGTCCAGTCACCGGTGAGCGTGACGTAGGAGACCGGACCGGCCACGCCGGCCGTGAGCGCGGCGAGCAGCCAGGTCGGCCAGAAGCTGCCGAGCGCGTACTCCTCGGGGACGCCTGCGTACGACGAGTCGAACGTCCCGGCGAGCGCGGCCACGGCGAGCAGCATCGTCACGAGCACCACCGGGACGATCGCCTTGTTGATGACCACGAGCCAGCGGAACCCGTACACCGCGACGATCGCGATCGAGGCGGCGACCACGACGTAGCCCAGGGCGTACTGCGTGTCGGAGCCCTCCGTCCCGAGCGCCCGGTCGAGGACGGCGACGATGGCCTCGCCCCCGGTCCAGACGGTGAGGGCGACGTAGCCGAGGCAGAGCAGCAGGCCGATGACCGACGCGATCAGCCGCCCGCGGACCCCGAAGTAGGCGCCGCTGGTCACGGAGTTGTTGGTGCCGGATCGGTAGCCGAGCAGGGACAGGGGAGCCACGACGAGGCTGCCGGCCAGGGTGCCGACCACGATCGCGCTCACGGCCGCCCACCAGCTGAGCCCGTAGAGGATCGCGAGCCAGCCGAACACCATCACCGACAGCGACAGGTTGCCGCCCCAGAGGACGGCGGTGACGTCGCGGGGCCGGGCCGTGCGCTCCACGTCCGGGATCGTGTCGACGCCGTGCTGCTCGACTCCGTGCGCGTCGTGCGCCTGCTGTCCGGCCGTCGTCGCGACCTGGGTGCCGTACTCGTTCATGGGTTCCTCCACGACTGGGTGGCAGGACAGTAGCGCAGATTAGAACCGCGTTCTAGTATGTGGTTCCAAGATCTTGTTCACCTAGGGTGGGTATGACGAGGAGGTGTCGCCATGGTGGCCGATGCGGCGGGCAAGTCGCAGCAGTCGATCCGCTCGAAGGTGCTGCGGGCCGCGCTGGCGGCCATCGAGGAGCTCGGGCCGGACCGCGTGCGCGTCAAGGACATCGCCGAGCGGGCGGACATGAGCGCGGGGCACGTCCTGTACTACTTCGGCGACCGCGACCGGATCCTGGTCGACACGTTGCTGCTCAGCGAGTCCGACCTCGCCGACCGTCGGGATCGTGCCGTGGCGCGGGCCGCGGATCCGTGGGTCGCCGTCGACAAGCTCAGCCGGCTCTACCTGCCGACCAGCGCGCGCGACATCCGCTGGACGCTGTGGGCCCAGGTGGTGGCACGGCCGCCGGCTGACACCGCGACCCGCGAGAGCCTGCGGGCCGCCGTCGACGAGTGGAGCACGGCGCTGTCGTCGATCATCGTCGCCGGCGTGGTGTCGGGGGAGTTCCGTGACGTGTCGCGGTCCGACACCGCGTTCCGCTACTGCCGTTTCATGGACGGCGTCGCCATGGAGGTGCTGCTCGGGTCGCCGTCCGCCTCCCGCACCTGGGCCGTCGAGCAGTCGGCCGCCACCTGGCGCAGCCTCGTCGCCCGCGACTGAGCACGACGAGGTGGCAGGAATCCGCCACGTCGCCCTGCGACAGGCCGCCGCCCCCACACTGCACCCATGGGACTCCGGGACAACCCCCAGGACGCGATCGCACTGCTCCGGGCACGCGTCGCGGGAAGCGAGCCGGACGTCGAGGCCGAGGCGCGGTGGCGCGGGCTCGGCGACCTGGTCGGCTACCGGGAGACCCTGTTCGCGAGCACGACCGTCGCCGCGGCGCTGACCGTCATGCTGGCCAACGCGACCGGCGTCACAGCAGAGGCAGTGCTCGACCAGCTCGAGGCCATGTCCAGCCGGTCGGTGCAGTACTCGAGCAGCACGGTCGTGGATCCGGCGTAGCGATGCTCGCCCAAGACTCGGTCGTCTAGACGTTCGCGGTGGCGGGGTCCGGTGCGTCGCGCAGCTGCGCCTCGGGGCACCAGCGGTAGTAGCCCGCGCGGGTCAGCGGATCGGTGTACCCGACGAGCCCGTGCCAGCCGTCGGCGTCCAACCGGGTGGCCATCATGTAGCCAGGCACCCATCGGCCTTCGTGCAGGACCTCCACTGGGCGGAGCATGGTCGCGATGGTCCTCCTCCCGGGCCGTCGGCGCCATGCCGACGGTGCCACAGCCTCGCGGGCCCCGTCGCGACCGGCGGGCGGTCGCGGAGATCCGGTCCACCGCCGCGTCGTTCGCTGAGCCGACGCCCGTGTCGGCGGTCGCGGAAGTCTGGTACAACGGCGCCATGGTCGAGACCGAGATCGCACGGCTTCCGCTCTTCGCCTCGATCACGCCCGACGCTGCCGCGCTCGTGGCCGCCGGGGGCGTGACCGACGTACCCGCCGGCCAGGTCCTCGCCCAGGCGGGTGACCGCGGCGCCGGCATGTTCGTGGTGCTCGACGGCTCGGTCGTGGTCGAGCGCGGCGATCTGCACATCGAGATCGAGCGGGACGGGTTCTTCGGCGAGCTCTCGCTCCTCGTCCCCGACTCGCCGCGCATCGCTCGCGTCCGCGCCAGCACCGACGCCCGCATCCTCGCCGTGCCGAGGCAGACGTTCGACCGCCTTCTCGAGACCGAGCCCTCGTTCGCCCTGGTCCTCCTCCGCGAGCTGGCCGCACGCCTCGTCCAGGCGCGAACCGGGCACTGACACGGCGCTCGGGTCGCCACCTCGCCGTCACGCATCACCGCGCGACCGACGCCGGACCTACCAGCCGCGGGCGCGCCACTCCTCGAGCTTCGGGCGCTCCGCGCCGATGGTGGTGTCCTTGCCGTGCCCGGGATACACCCAGGTCTCGTCCGGCAGGACGTCGAAGAGCCGGGTCCGCACGTCCCTCGTACAGCGACGCGAACCGCTCGGGGTCTCCCCACGTGTTCCCGACCCCACCAGGGAAGAGGCAGTCCCCGGTGAAGAGGTGTGGGGGACCGGTGGGGTCGTCGTAGAGCAGCGCGATCGATCCCGGCGTGTGCCCGACGAGGTGGATGGCGGTCAGCTCGACCTCACCGACGCGCACGGTGCCGCCGTCGGGCACGAGCACGTCGATCGGCGCGCCGATGTCGGGTGCGTCGTCGGCGTGCGCCAGGGTCGTGGCCCCGGTGCCGGCCACCACGGCGGCGAGCGCGGCCCAGTGGTCGCCGTGCCCGTGCGTGGTCACGACGGCGTCGAGCCCGTCCTCGCCCACGAGCTCGAGGAGCCGGTCCGGCTCGGCCGCGGCGTCGACGAGGACCTGGGCGCCCGTGGCGGCGCAGCGCAGCAGGTAGGCGTTGTTGTCGTACGGGCCGACGGCGAGCTTGGACACGATCAGGTGCGTGAGCTCGTGGACGTCGGCGCGACCGCCCACGCTCACGTTTCCGGTGTAGGTCACGGTTCGATCCTCCCTCCCCGCAGTCGCGCGCGTCGCCCCAGGGTCACCACGGGGGTGGCTCTCCCGGTGCCGACCCGTCGGGCCCGGAGACGGTGGGACCCGCACCCCGGCCCAGCCGCCAGGCCAGCACCTCGGCCGGGTCGCCCGTGACCGCGGCGGGGCCCGAGCGCGAGTCGAGGAAGGCAGAGGTCCGCGACACGAATGCCGCTGGCCAGTCGTGCGGGGTGTACGAGGGCAGCCCGAGGTCGACGTGGTGGATCTCCACCTCGCGCAGCCGGGCGTAGATGACCGCCCAGGCCGGGCATGTCCGCCTCGGACCCGGGGCGGGGCGCCCCGAACAGCACGAGCCGGTCCACGACCTCGTCCGGGGCGGTCGCCAGGCGGCCCAGGCCGGACCGGAGGAACGCGGCGCTCGTGCGGACGTCGTCGGCGATCTCGGCGGCCGGGCGCCCGCTGCCGGCCTCGATGTCGGCCGCCCGCGCCTCCACCGACGCGTACATCGGGGTGACGAGCCCTGTCTCCGCCCAGTACACCAGCCGCAGCAGTCCGTCGGCGTTGCGGGCGATGTGCGTGAGGACGTGCCCCACGCTCCAGCCGGGCAGCAGGGACGGCTGTCGCACCTGGGCGGCCTCCAGGGACGCGGCTACCCGGACGACCCGGGACGTCGCCTCGTCGATGGCCTGGAGGTCCTCGGAGAGCATGGGATGGGTCACGTCCGAACGCTACGTGAGGCGGATCGGTCCGGGCGTGGGAATGTGGCTGTCGGATCCTCTGGTTAGCCTGGTCCGCGGCCCCCACCATCGGCGGTGGCCGCACCTGCCCTGCTCGGACGCCAGCCGCCGAGGCACCACCCAGACCGACAGACCAGCGGGACGACCGCCTCGCGAGAACAGGATCCAGAGTGGCTGATCGACTCGTCGTGCGCGGCGCCCGCGAGCACAACCTCAAGGACGTCTCGCTCGACCTGCCGCGCGACGCGCTGATCGTGTTCACCGGGCTGTCCGGCTCGGGCAAGTCCTCGCTCGCGTTCGACACGATCTTCGCCGAGGGGCAGCGCCGCTACGTCGAGAGCCTGTCGGCGTACGCCCGCCAGTTCCTCGGCCAGATGGACAAGCCCGACGTCGACTTCATCGAGGGCCTCTCGCCGGCCGTGTCGATCGACCAGAAGTCGACGAGCCGCAACCCGCGCTCCACCGTCGGCACGATCACCGAGGTCTACGACTACCTCCGCCTGCTCTACGCGCGCGCCGGCCGCCCGCACTGCCCGGTCTGCGGCCGCGACATCGCCCGGCAGACCCCGCAGCAGATCGTCGACCGCATCCTCGAGCTCGACGCCGGCAGCCGGTTCCAGGTGCTCGCGCCGGTGATCCGCGAGCGCAAGGGCGAGTACGCCGAGCTCTTCCGCCAGCTGCAGACCCAGGGCTTCTCGCGCGCCCGGGTCGACGGCGTCGTGCACTCCCTGGCCGAGCCGCCCACGCTGAAGAAGCAGGAGAAGCACACCATCGAGGTCGTCGTCGACCGCCTCGCGGTGAAGCCCGACGCCAAGCGCCGACTCACCGACTCCATCGAGACCGCGCTCCGGCTCTCGTCGGCGGCCTCGTGACCCTCGACTTCGTCGACCTGCCCGACGACGACCCGCACCGCGAGCGGATGTTCTCCGAGCACCTGGCCTGCCTCTACGACGACCTCTCGTTCGAGGAGCTCGAGCCGCGCTCGTTCTCGTTCAACTCCCCGTTCGGCGCGTGCCCGGAGTGCACCGGCCTGGGCACCCGCATGGAGGTCGACCCGGAGCTCATCGTGTCCGACCCGTCGCATGACCCTCGCCGAGGGCGCGATCGGGCCGTGGTCGAGCGGCCACATCAGCGACTACTTCGAGCGGCTGCTCGGGCGCGCTGGGCGAGGAGCTCGGGCTTCACCCTCGACGACACGCTGGGAGTCGCTGTCGGCCAAGGCGAAGAAGGCGATCCTGCACGGCAGCGGCGGGCAGGTCCACGTGCGGTACAAGAACCGCTACGGCCGCGAGCGCAGCTACCACACCGCGTTCGAGGGCGTGATCCCGTACGTCCAGCGCCGCCACGCCGAGGCCGACACCGACACCAGCCGCGAGCGGTTCGAGGGCTACATGCGCGAGGTGCCGTGCCCCACGTGCAACGGCGCCCGGCTCAAGCCGATCAGCCTCGCGCGTCACGCTCGGCGAGCAAGTCCATCGCCGAGGTCGCCGGCGCTGCCGATCGGCGACTGCGCCGAGTTCCTGCGCGACCTCGACCTCTCCCCGCGCGAGAAGCAGATCGCCGAGCGCGTGCTCAAGGAGGTCAACGAGCGGCTGCGCTTCCTCGTCGACGTCGGCCTCGACTACCTCAGCCTCGACCGCGCTGCGGCCACCCTCGCGGGCGGCGAGGCCCAGCGCATCCGGCTCGCCACCCAGATCGGCTCCGGGCTCGTGGGCGTCCTCTACGTCCTCGACGAGCCGAGCATCGGCCTGCACCAGCGCGACAACCGCCGGCTCATCGAGACGCTCGTGCGGCTGCGCGACCTCGGCAACACGCTCATCGTCGTCGAGCACGACGAGGACACGATCCGGCAGGCCGACTGGGTCGTCGACATCGGCCCCGGCGCCGGCGAGCACGGCGGCCAGGTCGTGGTGTCCGGCATCGGTGCAGGACCTCCTCGACCATCCCGACTCCATGACCGGCGCCTACCTGTCCGGGCGGCGCCGGATCGAGGTCCCGGCCGTACGCCGTCCCGTCACCCCGGGGCGCGAGCTCGCCGTCGAGGGCGCCCGCGAGCACAACCTCAAGGACGTCGACGTCACCTTCCCGCTCGGCTGCTTCGTCGCGATCACGGGCGTGAGCGGCTCGGGCAAGTCGACCCTCGTCAACGACATCCTCTACACGACCCTCGCGCGCGAGCTCAACGGCGCGCGCTCGGTGCGCCGGCCGGCACCGTCGCGTCCGCGGGCTCGAGCACCTCGACAAGGTCGTCCACGTCGACCAGAGCCCGATCGGTCGCACCCCGCGCTCGAACCCCGCGACCTACACCGGCGTGTTCGACCACGTCCGCAAGCTGTTCGCCGAGACGCCCGAGGCGAAGATGCGCGGCTACCTCCAGGGCCGCTTCTCGTTCAACGTCAAGGGCGGCCGCTGCGAGGCGTGCGCCGGCGACGGCACCATCAAGATCGAGATGAACTTCCTGCCCGACGTCTACGTGCCCGTGCGAGGTGTGCCACGGCGCGCGCTACAACCGCGAGACGCTCGAGGTGCACTTCAAGGGCAAGACCATCGCCGAGGTGCTCGACATGCCGATCGAGGAGGGGCTCGAGTTCTTCGAGGCCGTGCCGCCGATCGCGCGCCACCTGCGCACCCTCGTCGAGGTCGGCCTCGGCTACGTCCGCCTCGGCCAGCCGGCGCCCACGCTCTCCGGCGGCGAGGCGCAGCGGGTGAAGCTCGCGAGCGAGCTGCAGAAGCGCTCCACCGGACGCACCGTCTACGTCCTCGACGAGCCGACGACCGGTCTGCACTTCGAGGACATCCGCAAGCTGCTCGGCGTCCTGCAGTCGCTCGTCGACAAGGGCAACTCCGTGCTCGTCATCGAGCACAACCTCGACGTCATCAAGACGGCCGACTGGGTCGTCGACATGGGCCCCGAGGGCGGCACCGCGCGGCGGCACCGTCGTGGCCACCGGCACGCCGGAGGACATCGCGCGCGCGGAGGGCAGCCACACCGGGTGTTCCTCGCGGAGATCCTGAGGGATCGCACGGGAACCTAAGCCCCGGGCGCCGTTCGTCGTCCCGCGACGACGGCGTCGCCCCGTCGCGGGGGTCGCGGGGCGGCGTAGCCCCCATCGTGTCCGCTCAATCTGGAGTGTTCCCATGACTTTTGCACCGATCACGCCCAGCGAGACCGCCACGACCGACACCGACGAGCCCGGGCGCCCGTCCCGGCGTCGTGCTCCTCACCACCGCCGGCGTCGTTGCCGCCGCGGTCGCCGTCACCGCCGCGTGCGGGTCGAGCGACGGCGGCTCGGCCGCGACGACGCCGGCGGCCGGCTCGACCGACGACGACACCGCGTCGCCCAGCGGAGGCGGCGGCGCCTGGCCACCACGGCCGACGTCCCCGTCGGCGGCGGCGCTGATCCTCGCCGACCAGAAGGTCGTCGTCACCCAGCCGCGGCCGGCACGTTCATGGCGCTACACCGCCGTCTGCACCCACCAGGGCTGCATCGTGTCGCCAAGGTCGACGGCACGAGCATCTGTGCCCGTGCCACGGCAGCACCTTCTCCGCGGCCGACGGCTCCGTGACCAAGGGCCCGGCCACCGCCGGTCTCGCTCCCGTCGCGGTGACCGTCACCGGCGACCAGATCACGCTGGCCTGACGGGTAGCCTGAGCGCCTGTGGCAGACCCCGCGACCTACCGGCCGGCACCGGGCGAGGTGCCCGACTCGCCCGGGGTCTACCGCTTCCGCGACCAGCACGGCCGCGTCGTCTACGTCGGCAAGGCCAAGAGCCTGCGCAGCCGGCTGGCGTCGTACTTCCAGGACCTCTGCGCGCTGCACGTGCGCACCCAGGCGATGGTCACCACCGCGGCCGTCGGTCGACTGGGTCACCGTCGACACCGAGGTCGAGGCGCTGCAGCTCGAGTACTCCTGGATCAAGGAGTACGACCCGCGCTACAACGTGCGCTACCGCGACGACAAGAGCTACCCCTACCTCGCCGTGACCCTCGACGAGGAGTTCCCGCGCATCACGGTGATGCGCGGCGCGAAGCGCAAGGGCGTGCGCTACTTCGGCCCCTACGCCCACGCCTGGGCGATCCGCGAGACCGTCGACCTGCTGCTGCGCGTGTTCCCGGCGCGCACCTGCAGCACCGGCGTGTTCAAGCGGCACGGCCAGATCGGGCGGCCGTGCCTGCTCGGCTACATCGGCAAGTGCTCGGCGCCGTGCGTCGGTCGTGTCGACGCGGCAGGAGCACCGGCGCATCGTCGAGGACTTCTGCGCCTTCCTCTCGGGCCAGACCGCCGCCTACACCCGCCGCATCGAGCGCGAGATGAAGGCGGCCGCCGCCGAGCTCGACTACGAGCGCGCCGCCCGGCTGCGCGACGACCTGCGGGCGCTCGAGCGCGCGCTGGAGAAGAACGCCGTCGTGCTCGGCGACGGCACCGACGCCGACGTCGTCGGGATCGCCGACGACGAGCTCGAGGCCGCCGTGCAGGTGTTCCACGTGCGCGGCGGGCGCATCCGCGGCCAGCGCGGCTTCGTCGTCGAGAAGGT
This sequence comes from uncultured Actinomycetes bacterium, assembly GCA_963738455.1. Classification (GTDB taxonomy): domain Bacteria; phylum Actinomycetota; class Actinomycetes; order S36-B12; family CAIYMF01; genus Longivirga. The sequence continues at coordinate 190,798 of CAVTWM010000007.1, read as the reverse complement.
CGAGGACGCTCGACCGCGGCGGACCTCGTCGAGCACCTGCTCCAGCAGCTCTACGGCGACCAGCCGTCCGACGCCGTCCCGCGCGAGGTGCTCGTGCCCGGCGCTCCCGACCGACGTCGAGGCCGCGGTCACCTGGCTCTCGCGAGCTGCGCGGGAGCGACGGTCGACATCCGGGTGCCGCAGCGCGGCGACAAGCACGACCTGCTCGAGACCGTGACACCGCAACGCCGCCCAGGCGCTCGCCCTGCACAAGATGCGCCGGGCCGGCGACCTCACCGCGCGCAGCCAGGCTCTCGAGGAGCTGCAGGAGGCGCTCGGGCTGCCCGAGGCGCCGCTGCGGATCGAGTGCGTCGACGTCAGCCACCTGCAGGGCACCGACGTCGTCGCGAGCCTCGTCGTCTTCGAGGACGGCCTCGCCCGCAAGTCGGAGTACCGCCGGTTCTCGATCCGGGGGCGCCGACGGCGTCAGCGACGACACGCGCTCGATCGCGGAGGTCGTCACCCGCCGGTTCAAGCGGCTCCTCGAGGAGCGGCCGGACCCCGACGACCCCAACCCCGGCATCGACCCCGTCACCGGCCGGCCGCGCAAGTTCGCCTACCCGCCCCAGCTGTTCGTGGTCGACGGCGGACAGCCGCAGGTGGAGGCGGCGCAGGCCGCTCTGTCCGACCTCGGCGTCACGCGACGTCGCCATCGTCGGCCTGGCCAAGCGGCTCGAGGAGGTGTGGCTGCCCGGGCGACCCTGACCCGGTGATCCTGCCGCGCACCAGCGAGGGGCTCTACCTGCTGCAGCGCGTGCGCGACGAGGCGCACCGCTTCGCCATCAGCTACCAGCGGCAGAAGCGCGGCAAGCGGATGGTCGAGAGCCTGCTCGACGACGTGCCGGGGCTGGGCGAGGCGCGCAAGAAGGCGCTGCTGCGGCAGTTCGGGTCGCTCAAGCGGTTGCGTGCCGCCTCGGTCGACGAGATCGCCACCGTGCCCGGCATCGGTCCCACGATCGCGGCAGTCCGTCGTCGACGCGCTCGCCGCGTCGACACCGGCTCCCGCTGTCAACGTGGGCACCGGCGAGATCATCGAGTAGCCGCGCCGTCGCGCGATGTCGCGCGGGTGGTTCGCCGCCGGATCGGAGGAGACTGTGACGCGTGGGTGACGACTCGTTCGAGCTGGTGCTGGTCACGGGCATGTCCGGCGCCGGGCGGTCCACCGCGGCGCGCGCCCTCGAGGACCAGGGCTGGTTCGTCGTCGACAACCTCCCGCCGGTCGCTGCTGGCCGCAGCTCGTCGAGCACATCGCGGCGTCGGACGACACCCGGCTCGCGGTCGTCGTCGACGTCCGCGGCGGTCCGTATGTTCGACGACCTCGCCCGCGCGCTCGACGACGTGCTCGCCGCGGGATCGACCTGCGCGTGCTGTTCCTCGAGGCGGGCGACAACGAGCTCGTCCGGCGCTTCGAGAGCAGCCGCCGGCCGCACCCGCTGCAGGGTGCCGGCGGGATCCTCGACGGGCTCGTCAGCGCGAGCGGACCCTGCTCGGCGACCTGCGTGCCCGCGCCGACCTCGTCATCGACACGTCCGACCTCAACGTCCACGACCTGCGGCGCAAGGTCGACGCCGCGTTCGGCGGCGACGACCGCGTCGCGCTCCGCGCCACGGTCATGTCGTTCGGCTTCAAGTACGGCCTGCCGCTCGACGCCGACATCGTCGACGACGTCCGGTTCCTGCCCAACCCGTACTGGGTCCGCGGAGCTGCGCGAGCTCACCGGCCTCGACGCCGACGTCAGCGACTACGTCACCGACCTGCCGGAGGCCCGCGAGTTCCTCGACCGGATGGCCGGGATGATCGACCTCGTCTCCGACGGCTACCTGCGCGAGGGCAAGCGCTACGTCACCGTCGCGATCGGCTGCACCGGCGGCAAGCACCGCAGCGTGGCGATGGCCGAGAACCTCGCCGCGCGGCTGGTGAAGGTGGGCGTCGAGGTCCTCGTCGTGCACCGCGACCTGGGTCGCGAGTGAGCCGCCGCCCGGCCCGTCGGCGCCGCGGACCCGAGACACGTCGGGTCGCCGCGTCGTCGCGCTCGGCGGCGGGCACGGTCTCGCCGCGACCCTGCGCGCCCTGCGCCGAGTCACCGACGACGTGACGGCCGTCGTCGGCGTCTCCGACGACGGCGGTTCCAGCGGCCGGCTGCGGCGCGAGTTCGACGTCGTGCCGCCCGGCGACCTGCGGATGGCGCTGGCCGCGCTCTGCGGCGACGACACCTGGGGCCGCACCTGGAGCCGCGTGGTCCAGCACCGGTTCGCCGGCCAGGGCGAGCTCGCGGGGCACTCGCTCGGCAACCTGCTGATCACCGCCCTGTGGGAGGAGACCGGCGACATCGTCACGGGTCTCGACTGGGTCGGCGCGCTGCTCGGCGCCCACGGCCGGGTGCTGCCCGTGGCCACCGTGCCGCTGCAGGTCGTCGCCGACGTCGCCGGCCTGCACCCCGAGGACCCGTCGATCGTCGAGCGGATCGTCGGCCAGGTCGCAGGTCGCCACGACGCCGGGCGAGGTCGTGGGCCTGCACATCGAGCCGGCCGACGCCGAGGCCTGCCCCGCCGCGGTCGAGGCCATCGCGGCCGCCGAGGCCATCGTGCTCGGTCCCGGGCTCGTGGTTCACCAGCGTCCTCGCGCCCCTGCAGGTGCGGGGCATCGCACGACGCCGTGTGCTCGGCCGAGGGCCGCGTGGTCGTCATCCTCAACCTCGACGCCGCAGCCGGGCGAGACCAGCGGGTTCTCGCCGCAGCGCCACCTCGAGGTGCTGGCCGCGCAGCTGCCCGAGCCTGCGGATCGACACCGTGCTCGCCGATCCCGAGCGCGTCACCGACGTCGACGCGCTCGCCTCCGCCGCCGCCGACATCGGCGCGCCGGCTCGCGCTCGCGCCGGTGGCCTCGCGCGACGGCAGCGCACGGCACGACGTCGACCTGCTCGCCAGCGCCCTCGGCGGCATCCTCTCCGGCTGAGGTCCTCCACCAGGCAGTGATGGTGGTGCGCCCTGGCCGTGGTGCGGTCAGGGCTGGGGTCGTGGTGGTGGGCGGAGCTGCCAGTAGCCGGTCTGGCCGGGTCGGTGTCCGGGGGTGCGGACCAGGGTCCAGCGGCCTTCGTGGACGAGGTGGTGGTGGCGGGTGCAGACCAGGGCCATGTCGTCGAGGTCGGTGCCGCCGCCGTGGCTCCACTCGTTGACGTGGTGGGCCTCGCAACGCGACGGGTCGGCGGTGCAGCCGGGGGCGACGCAGCCGCCGTCGCGGAGCTCGAGGGCGCGGCGCAGTCGTGGAGGTGCGGTGCGTTCGGCGCGGCCGAGGTAGAGGCACCTCGCGGCTCTGCTCGCGCAGCCAGTCCGCGACCCGGTCCAGCTCGGCGCTGCTCCCGTCGCCGGTTCGGTCGGCGTGCCGCCGTCGCGTGGCCGGCGCCGTCGTCCTGGAGGCGGTGCTGGCTCTGCCGGCGGTGGTGGTGCGGGTGATGACGGTGGTGAGGTCGGCGTCGCAGCGGATCCGGTCGATGCTGGCCCCGGCGATGGGGGTGTCGCCGTAGCCGGGCAGGCGCAGGTCCCCGCCGAGCCCGGCGACGTAGTCGGCCAGGTCCACGGTGACGGTCAGGTGCGGGCGCTGCCGGTGCTTGGTGCCCGAGCGCCGCACCGGAGAGGAGCAGGGCGGCGAGCTCGCTGAGGGCGAGCGCGTTCAGGTGCGCCCGCGACGCCCGCCGCCGCACCGCGCCCGGCCCGTCCGCGACCGGCCCGCGCCCGCCACCGCCGGCGTTTGCGCCGTCGCCGCTGCCGGCCGCCATGCCCGCACCGGTGTCGGTCCCGGTCGGGGTGGGGGTGCGGTACCAGGCGTCGACGGTCTGGTCCAGGCAGGTCAGGATGGTCGCGGCGGACTGCTTCGTGAGCCAGCCGTCGATGGCGACGCCGTCCCCGACGGGGGTGAAGCGCAGGTGCTGCTCGTCGTGGGCGGCCAGCGCGCGGGCGTCGGCGCCGTCGGGGTCCAGGGTGAACCGGAGCCGGGTGATCTTGCGGCGGACCTGCTCGACGGTGGCGGTGCGGGCGTAGTCGACCAGCGGCGCCTCGGTCGCGTCCAGCGCCGCGGCGCGGGCGGCCGGGTGCAGCGCGGTGACCGCGGTGGTCAGGCCGGTGGTGATGGCGCGGACCTTGTCCTGCGACAGCTCCCCGGCCAGTGCCGCGGCGCGGGTGGTGGCGAACCCGTCGCGCAGCGCGGCGGCCCGGCCGAGTTCGGCGCTGGCGGAGGTGGGGGACAGCCCGGTGCCGCGGATCAGCCACTGCTTGGTGGAGACGTGCCCGTCGGGCAGCGCCCCGCTGGCGTGCACCACCGACACTCCCGCGGAGGCGACCGCGGCGAGGACGTCGCGGACGGTGAACAGCTCGGCGAGGACCGCGGGGGCGACCGCGACCGGCAGCGCGGTCCACCCACCCGCGTCGACCCCGTCAGCCAGCACCGCGGCCAGGTCACGCAGCGTCGCGACCAGCGCACCGAACCCCGGCGCCGGGCCGCCGGAACCGAAGCCAGCGCCGGTGCCGCGGGCGGCGCCGGTGCCGGCGCGGTCGCGGCGGTCGCGGTGGCTGCGGTGGAGTTCATGGGACAGACCCTACGGACCACCTCTGACAGTGGACCGGGGCTGAAACCCTATGGTGGACAACTACTTTCAGCGATCCCAACGACACGGACAGCGACATCGGGCGGGCACCTGCGCGACCTGGATCGACATCAGCGAGCGCCCGTCGCCGTACCGCTCCGGAACGCGACTCCGGACAGGCCGATCACTCAGATCCGAGATCCAAGCCCGCATGACGGCTCACCTGGCGAAGGCCGCATGATGGTTCCCATGTCAGGGATACGACGTTTCGATCATGTCGGGATCACCGTTGCGGACCTGCCCAACGTGACCGCGTTCTTCGTCGGGCTGGGTCTCGAGGTCCACGGCACGCCGATGTTCGTGGAGGGCGAGTTCCTGGACACGGTCATCGGCATACCCGGCTCCCGCACCGAGATCGTCATGCTGCGGGCGCCCGACGGAGGCACCCTCCTCGAGCTCTCGAGCTTCGTCCGGCCGGACCACGAGCCCGGATCGCCCACCGCGATGGCCAACGAGCTGGGGCTGCGCAACGTGGCCTTCGAGGTGGACGACCTCCAGGCGATCGTCGACCGGCTGGCGGCCGAGGGCTACGGGCTGGTCGGCGGCATCGGCCAGTACGAGCAGCATCTGGCGGATGGCCTACGTCCGCGGCCCGGAGGGGATCATCGTGTCGCTGGCCGAGCGGATCGGCTGACCGGACGTCGGACGCGCGACGCCACCGGGAAGCGTGGCACCCCGCCGACAAGGCACATCTCGCGCGTCCGCCCGCGAGCGGCACAGCAGCGGCAACCGCCAGCCGCAGCAGCACTACCCCGTCGACGAGCCCGTCGACGAGCCACCGCCGCCAGCCGACGATCCGGTCGTCCGCCGGTCGTGGTGCTCCTGAGCCGGGGAGCAGCTCTTACGCCGACACCGACGGCGATGCTGCAGCTCAGCTCGGCCGCCGCGGCTTGAAGCGGCGCACCTCCTGGGGCCAGCCGCAGGCCTCGGCGATCTTGCCGGCCCACATCTTGGCGGCGTCATCGTCGGCCACGTCCACCACGGTGAGCCCGCCCAGGAACTCCTTGGTCTCGATGAAGGGTCCGTCGGTGAACATCAGCGTGCCGCTGGTCGCGTCGGCGCTGAACGCCGTGTCGATCTCCTCCTCCAGCCCTCCGGCGAACACGTGCACACCCGCAGCCTTCATCTCCTCGACGACCGCCCTGGCCAGCGGCCCGCGTCCGCGGAACCAGTCCTCGGTGTGGTCGCCCACCCACTGCTGGTTGAAGAAGATGAGGTACTCGGCCATGGCTGCTCCTCCTGCCCTGAGCGGACCAGGTGTCCGCCTTCACCTCTAGAACGAACGGCGCGAGGCGAAATCGACACGAGTATGCGCCCCGCAGCGTCGCCGGCTCGGCCCACCCGGCACCGGCGTCGGGGGTTGTTGACTCCGGTGGCAGGATGCGCGGCATGGCGATGACGGCGGCGGTCAAGGACGAGCTCTCGCGCCTCAAGGTCACGAAGCCCTGCTGCCGCAAGGCCGAGGTCTCCGCGATCCTGCGCTTCGCATCCGGTCTGCACATCGTCGGCGGCAAGATCGTCATCGAGGCCGACCTCGACACCGCCTTCGCCGCGCGTCGGCTGCGCAAGGACATCGCGGAGGTCTTCGGCCACTCGAGCGAGATGGCCGTCGTGCACCCGGGCGGCCTGCGCAAGGGCAACCGCTACCTCGTGCGCGTGCACGCCGACGGCGAGCAGCTCGCCCGCCAGACCGGCCTCGTCGACGCCAGCGGTCGCCCCGCGCGCGGTCTGCCCACGGCGATCGTCAACGGCTCGCTCTGCGACTCCGAGGCGGCCTGGCGTGGTGCGTTCCTCGCCCACGGCTCGCTCACCGAGCCCGGCCGCTCCTCGGCTCTCGAGGTGACCTGCCCCGGCCCCGAGGCGGCGCTCGCGCTGTCCGGCGCGGCCCGTCGGCTCGGGCATCGTCGCCAAGCCCCGCGAGGTGCGCGGCGTCGACCGGGTGGTCATCCGCGACGGCGACGCCATCGCCGCGCTGCTCACCCGGCTCGGCGCGCACGAGTCGGTGCATGGCCTGGGAGGAGCGGCGGATGCGCCGCGAGGTCCGCGCCACCGCGAACCGCCTGGCCAACTTCGACGACGCCAACCTTCGCCGCTCCGCCCGGGCCGCCGTCGCCGCCGGCGCGCGCGTCGCAGCGCGCGCTGGAGATCCTCGGCGACGAGGTGCCCGACCACCTCGCCGAGGCCGGCGACTGCGCATGGAGCACCAGCAGGCCTCGCTCGAGGAGCTCGGCGCCCTGGCCGACCCGCCCATGACCAAGGACGCCATCGCGGGCCGCATCCGCCGCCTGCTGGCCCTGGCCGACAAGCGCGCCCGCGAGCTCGGGATCCCCGACACCGAGGCCGGCATCCCGGCCGACCTCGTCGACGCCGACTGATCGCGCGGTCCCGGGTCAGTCCGCCTCCGCGTGGACGGTCGCGCTCTACCCGTCGGGTAGTCCGAGCGGGCCCGCAACCGCTTGCATGATTCCGATAGGGTCGGTGACGCCACGCGGGCACGAGACGTGCCGCGTGACCGAAGAGCCGGCAACGACGCCGGCTGTCGTCTCTCGAGTCAGACGAGGACTGCTGACCGTGACTGTTCGTGTGGGCATCAACGGCTTCGGCCGCATCGGCCGCAACTTCTACCGCGCGCTCGCGGCGCAGGGCGCCGACGTCGAGATCGTCGCCGTGAACGACCTGACCGACAACGCCACCCTGGCGCACCTGCTCAAGTACGACAGCATCCTGGGCCGCCTCGGCCAGGACGTGAAGGCCACCGACGACGCGATCCTCGTCGGCGACAAGAAGATCGTCGCCCTCGCCGAGCGCGACCCGTCGAAGCTCTCCCGTGGGGCGACCTCGGCGTCGACATCGTCGATCGAGTCGACCGGCTTCTTCACCGACGCCGACCAAGGCCGCGGGCCACATCGCCGGCGGCGCCAAGAAGGTCATCATCTCCGCGCCCGCCAAGGGCGAGGACGCCACGATCGTCATGGGCGTCAACCAGGACATCTACGACCCGGCGACGCACCACATCATCAGCAACGCGTCGTGCACCACGAACTGCCTCGCGCCGATGGCCAAGGTCATCAACGACGAGTTCGGCATCGTCAACGGCCTCATGACCACGATCCACGCCTACACCAACGACCAGGTCATCCTCGACTACCCGCACAAGGACCTGCGTCGTGCGCGTGCCGCCGCGATCAACATGATCCCGACCAGCACCGGTGCCGCGAAGGCGATCGGCCTCGCGCTGCCCGAGCTCAAGGGCAAGCTCGACGGCTACGCCATGCGCGTCCCGGTCCCGACCGGCTCGGCCACCGACCTCACCGTGACGCTGGCCCGCGAGGCCACCGCCGAGGAGATCAACGCCGCGATCAAGGCCGCGGCCGAGGGCCCGCTCGCGGGCATCCTCGAGTACACCGAGGACCCGATCGTCTCCACCGACATCGTCACCAACCCGGCCTCGTGCATCTTCGACGCCGGCATCACCAAGGTCCTCGGCAACACCGCCAAGGTCCTCGGCTGGTACGACAACGAGTGGGGCTACAGCAACCGCCTCGTCGACCTCGACCGTGTACGTCGGCAAGTCCCTGTAGCGGGACTACCTCGTGCAGACGATCGACGACCTCGACGTCGCCGGTCGCCGGGTCCTCGTGCGGGCGGACTTCAACGTCCCGCTCGAGGACGCCGGCGACGGCACGCGTCGCATCACCGACGACGGCCGCATCCGCGCGGCGCTGCCGACGATCGAGGCCCTGCGCTGCGCGCGGTGCGCGGGTCGTCCTCGTGGCGCACCTCGGCCGTCCCAAGGGCGAGGCCAAGCCCGAGCTCGTCGCTCGCGCCGGTCGCCGCCCGCCTCGCCGACCTCCTCGGCGCCCCCGTCGCCTTCGCCACCGACGTCACCGGGCCGTCGGCGCGTGCCGTCGTCGCCGGGCTCGGCCGACGGCGACGTCGCCCTGCTCGAGAACGTCCGCTACGACGCCCGCGAGACCAGCAAGGACCCGGCCGAGCGCGCCGAGCCCTCGCGGCCGAGCTCGCGGCGCTCGCCGACGTCGTTCGTCAGCGACGGCTTCGGCGTCGTGCACCGCGAGCAGGCCAGCGTCACCGACGTCGCGCGGCTGCTGCCGCACGCCGCCGGCCGCCTCGTGCTCGCCGAGGTCGAGGTCTTCCGCAAGGTGCTCGGCGACCCGGACCGCCCCTACGCCGTCGTGCTCGGCGGCTCGAAGGTCAGCGACAAGCTCGGCGTCATCGAGAACCTGCTCACGTCGCGTCGACCGGCTCCTCGTCGGCGGCGGCATGTGCTTCACGTTCCTCGCCGCCCTCGGGCACGGCGTCGGCTCCTCGCTGCTCGAGGCCGACCAGATCGAGACCGTGAAGGGCCTCATCGCCGACGGCCGAGACGCGCGGGGTCGAGCTCGTGCTGCCCGTCGACGTCGTCGTCGCCACCGCGTTCTCGGCCGACGCCGAGCACAAGATCGTCGCGGTCGACGCCATCGAGGACGGCTGGATGGGCCTCGACATCGGCCCCAACAGCCGCGCGCTGTTCGCCGCGCAGCTCGCCGACGCCAGACGGTCGTCTGGAACGGCCCGATGGGCGTGTTCGAGATGGCGCCGTACGCCGAGGGCACCCGCGCGGTGGCCGAGGCGATCACCCGGGTCGACGGCCTCACGGTCGTCGGAGGCGGCGACTCCGCCGCCGCCGTGCGCCTCCTCGGCATCGACGAGTCCGGCTTCTCCCACATCTCCACCGGCGGAGGTGCGTCCCTGGAGTTCCTCGAGGGCCGCATCCTCCCCGGCATCGCGGTCCTGGAGGACTGAGCACTCATGGCACGGCCGGCTCCCGCTCATGGCGGGCAACTGGAAGATGAACCTCAACCACCTCGAGGCGATCGCGGTGGTGCAGAAGCTGGCCTTCGCGCTCAACGAGGCGGACCTCGCAGGCGTGCGAGGTCGCGGTGCTCCCGCCGTTCACCGACATCCGCTCGGTGCAGACGCTGGTCGACGCCGACAAGCTCGACCTCAAGTACGGCGCGCAGGACCTCTCGGCGTTCGACAAGGGCGCCTACACCGGCGAGATCAGCGGCGCGATGCTCGCCAAGCTCGGCTGCGACCTACGTCGTGGTCGGGCACAGCGAGCGCCGCGAGTACCACGCGCGAGACCGACGCGGTCGTCAACGCGAAGGTCGCAGGCCGCCTACCGCCACGGGCTCACGCCGATCCTGTGCGTCGGCGAGGGGCTCGAGATCCGGCAGGCGGGCACGCACGTCGCGCACACGCTCGCCCAGCTCGACGGCGCGCTCGCCGGCATCCCGGCCGCGCAGGTGGCCTCGATCGTCGTCGCCTACGAGCCCGTCTGGGCCATCGGCACGGGCGAGGTCGCCACCCCGGAGGACGCGCAGGAGGTCTGCGGGGCGATCCGGACCCGGCTCGGCGAGCTGTACTCCGCCGACCTGGCCGACGGCGTCCGCGTGCTCTACGGCGGCTCGGTCAAGGCCGTCCAACGTCGCGGCGATCATGGCCAAGCCCGACGTCGACGGCGCCCTCATCGGCGGTGCCAGCCTCGACCCCGACGAGTTCGTCGCGATCGCGCGGTTCCGCCTGCACCCGGCCGACGAGGCCTGATCCGAGCCGCTACCGGGTGGCGTGAGCAGCGGCGCTCCGCCCGTCGTCACGTATCCTGATCCGGACGTGCCGGGCGTCCGGCACGCCCCGAGGGGAGTCTGCATCGGTCATGGTCCTCGTCTTCGAGATCCTGCTGATGATCATCAGCGCCCTGCTCATCGTCCTGGTGCTGCTGCACAAGGGCAAGGGCGGCGGCCTGTCCGACCTGTTCGGCGGCGGCATCTCCTCGTCCCTCGGCGGGTCCAGCGCGGCCGAGCGCAACCTCGACCGCATCACGATCGGCCTGGCTCCTCGTGTGGTCCGCGCTCATCATCGGTCTGGGCCTGCTGCTCAAGGCCAGCCTGACCGACCCCTCCGCCTCGCGACGAAAGGCTCGATCTGTGGCCAGTGGCAGTGCGATCCGCGGCAGCCGTGTCGGCGCCGGACCCATGGGCGAGGCCGAGCGAGGCGACGCCGCACCCCGCCATCGCGTGGCGTTCTACTGCGCGAACGGGCACGAGACCCGCCCGAGCTTCGCCACCGAGGCCGCCGTCCCGGAGACGTGGGACTGCCCGCGCTGCGGCCTGCCCGCCGGGCCGGACAAGGAGAACCCCCCGGCGGCCGCCGAAGATCGAGCCGTACAAGACCCACCTGGCCTACGTGAAGGAGCGGCGCACCGACGCCGACGGCGAGGCCATCCTCAACGAGGCCCTCGCGAAGCTCCGCGACAAGTAGCCACCCGCCACCGAGGCCCGACCACGGGCTCCGGGCCGACGGCTCGACCGCTGCCCTCAGGGGCTGGCGAGCCGGCGCATGTCCGGCGGGCAGCTGCGGACGCCGCGTCCTCGTCGAGCAGGAACGAGCGTGCGCTCGCGCCCGCGCGCGCCGGCGGCCGGCACCTGGACCGCGCCGGCGTCGGACAGCGCCAGCCGCACGCGTCGGCCTTGCCCGACGCCGCCGGCGATGAGCCAGACCTCGCTGCGACGCCTGCAGCGCCGGCATGGTCAGCGACACGCGCATCGGGCGGCGGCTTCGGGGAGCCGTGCACGCCGACGACGCGTGCGCTCGGTCTCGTGCACGCCCGGCCGCTGCGGGAACAGGCTCGCCACGTGCGCGTCCGGGCCGATCCCGAGCAGGCACACGTCGAAGGACGGCAGCGCGGCGTGGTCCTCCGGGCGCGAGGCTCGGCGCGCAGCGTCGTCGGCGTACGCGCGCGGCGGCCGCGTCGACGTCGAGCCCGGGAACTCGTCGGGGCACGGCATCGGGTGCACGTGGGCCGGGTCGAGCGGCACGTGGTCGAGCAGCGCCGCGCGGGCCTGCGTCTCGTTGCGGTCGGGGTCGCCGCGCGGGCAGGAACCGCTCGTCGCCCCACCAGACGTGCAGGCGCCGGCCAGTCGACGGCGTCGCGCGACGGCGAGGCGGCCAGCGCCGCCAGGCACGGCGATGCCGATGCGTGCCGCCGGTGAGGCAGACGTGGGCGTGGCCGCCGCCGCCTGCGCCTCGACGATCGCGCGTGACCAGCCGGGCGGCGATCGCGTCCGCCAGGGCCGCGGCGTCGCGGTGGACGAGGACCTCGGGGGTGCTCATCCGCCGGACCTCCGTCTCGGTGTCGCCGCCGTCGATGAGCGGACGTCGAGGCCGCGTGACGTCGGCGCGAGCCGCCTTCGTGGCCGCCGACGGCTTCCGGGTCGCCTTCGCGGGCGCTGCCTTCGCTGGCTGCTGCCTTCGCGGCTGCCTTCGAGGGTGCGGCCGGCGCGACGAGCGTCGCGAGGGCGTCGCAGCGTCTCGCCGTAGACCTCGTCGGGGTCGAGCCGGCGCAGCTCCTCGGCGATGAGTCCCTCGGTCGTACGCCGGCTGCAGCGCCGCCTCGCGGTCCGGGAAGCCCGGCCGCGACATGGTGGCGACGCCGGCCGTCGGGCCGGCTGATCGCGATGTCGCCGCGGGTGGTGTGCAGCGTCACCGCGGTGATGCCGGGGCCGCGGCTGGCCCGCACGCTCGACGGGGACGCCGAGGCAGCGCTGCAGCCAGGCGGCGAGCAGCATGCCCGACGGGTTGCTGCGCTGGCACGTGACACGTGCGCCGAGGTGATCGGCTCGTACGGCTGGTCGAGCGCCGAGGCCAGCAGCGCGCGCCACGGGCGTGAGCCGGGTCCAGGCCAGGTCGGTGTCGCCGGCGCCGGTAGCCGGCGCGGCGCACCTCGAGCGCCTTGAGCGGCGCGTCGCGGCCGCGGCGAGTCGGTGATGCGGCGCTGCGCCAGGCGGCCGACCGGGTCCTCGGCCGGGACGTCCGGGCGCCTTGCCGGGCCACCACACGACGACCGGCGCGTCGGGCACGAGCAGCGGCAGGACGACCGAGTCGACGTGGTGCGCCAGCGGCCCGCGCAGGCGCAGCTCGGCGAGCTCGCCGAGCCCGTCGACGCCGCCGACCGTGATCTCGGCGTCGAGCCGGGCCGGGCCGCGTCCCGGGCCGGGGGATGGCGGTGAGGATGCGGCACGGGTGCTCGCGGGCCGCCTCGGCGGCCGCGCGGACGGCGTCGGCCTGGGTCGCCTCGTCGGCGATGATCACGAGGGTCAGCACCCGGCCGACGGCGCTGGAGCCCTGCCGGAAGCGCTCGGCGGCGATGCGCCGGCTGACCTGCGCCGGCGGTGGTGTCGTCGAGCCGGACGCTCATGGCCGCCTCCAGGTGCGTCCGTCACGGGCGAGCATGTCGTACGGCCGACTGCGGTCCCCAGGTGCCCGACTCGTACTGGTCGGGCTGGCCGCTGGCCGGCCCAGTGCTCGAGGATCGGGTCGAGCACGCTTCCAGCCGAGCTCGACCTCCTCGTGCCGCGGGAACAGCGGCGGGTCGCCGAGCAGCACGTCGAGGATCAGCCGCTCGTAGGCCTCGGGGCTCGACTCGGTGAACGAGTCGCCGTACGCGAAGTCCATGTTGACGTCGCGCACCTCCATCTGGGTGCCCGGCACCTTGGAGCCGAAGCGCATCGTGACGCCCTCGTCCGGCTGGATGCGCACGACGAACGCGTTCTGGCCGAGCTCCTCGGTGTCGGTGGCGCTGAACGGCAGGTGCGGTGCGCGCTTGAACACGACGGCGAGCTCGGTCACCCGTCGGCCGAGCCGCTTGCCGGTGCGCAGGTAGAACGGCACCCCGGCCCAGCGGCGGGTGTCGACCTCGAGCCGGACGGCGGCGAACGTCTCGGTGGTCGACGTCGCGGCGAGATGCCGTCCTCCTCGAGGAACCCGATGACCGGGGCGCCGCCCTGCCACCCGGCGGCGTACTGCCCGCGCGCGGTGGCCGCGTCGAGGTCCTTCGGGAGCATGAGCGCGGCGAGCACCTTCTCCTTCTCGATGCGCACGTCGCTTGGCCGCGAAGGACAGCGGCTCCTCCATCGCGGTCAGGGCGAGCAGCTGCAGCAGGTGGTTCTGGATGACGTCGCGCGCAGCGCCGATGCCGTCGTAGTAGCCGGCCCGGCCGCCGATGCCGATGTCCTCGGCCATCGTGATCTGCACGTGGTCGACGTAGTTGGCGTTCCAGATCGGCTCGAACATCGTGTTGGCGAAGCGCAGCGCCAGCAGGTTCTGGACCGTCTCCTTGCCGAGGTAGTGGTCGATGCGGAAGACCGAGCCCGAGGGGAAGACCTCGCCGATCGTGGCGTTGAGCTCGCGCGCGCTCGCGAGGTCGTGGCCGAACGGCTTCTCGATCACCACCCGGCGCCAGGCGCCGTCGGCGGACACCGACAGGCCGCTGCGCTTGAGCTGCTGCACGACGTCGCCGAAGAACTTGGGCGGGATCGACAGGTAGAACGCGTGGTTGCCCTGCGTGCCGCGCACGCGGTCGAGGTCGAGCGACGGTCTCGACGAGCTGTGTCGAAGGCGCCCGTCGTCGGCGAAGTCGCCGGCGACGAACCGGATGCCCTTGCAGAGCTCCTGCCAGACGTCCTCGCGGAACTCGGTGCGGGCGTGCTCGCGCACCGAGTCGTGCACGATCTGCGCGAAGTCCTGGTCGGCCCAGTCGCGGCGGGCGAAGCCGACGAGCGCGAAGCCCGGTGGCAGCAGGCCGCGGTTGGCGAGGTCGTAGACCGCCGGCATGAGCTTCTTGCGCGCCAGGTCGCCGGTGACGCCGAAGATGACCAGGCTGCACGGCCCGGCGATCTCGGGCAGCCGCCGGTCGCGCGGGTCGCGCAGCGGGTTGTCGGACGGGGTCCAGATGCGGGTGCGCACGACGGTGCCGTCAGCGGCCGCGCGGCGCGTGCCGCGCCGAGCGCGGCCTGGTCACGCTCGCGAGCAGCTGCTCCCACGACGCGACGAACTTCTCGACGCCCTCGTCCTCGAGCACCTCGCACGACGTCGTCGAGGTCGACGCCGGCGGCGGCGAGCGCGTCGAGGGCGGCGTGCGCCGCGGCGTACTCCGGCACGATCGTGTCGCCGGTGACCTCGCCGTGGTCGCGGACCGCGTCGAGCGTGGCCTCGGGCATCGTGTTGACGACGTCGGCGGTGACCAGGTCGATCGACGTAGCGGGTGTCGTTGTACGCCGGGTCCTTCACGCCGGTCGAGGCCCACAGCGGGCGCTGCACGTGCGCGCCCGCCGCGGCCAGCGCCTTCCAGCGCTCGCGCCGCGAGCACCGCGGCGAACGCCTCGTGCGCGACGCGGGCGTTGGCGATCGCGGCCGTGCCGCGCAGCGGCGAGTCCGCGCCGAGAGCCGCTTGTCGACCTCGGAGTCGACGCGGCTGACGAAGAACGACGCGACCGACTCGATCGTCGCGAGGTCGTGCCCGTTGGCCTGCGCCTGCTCGAGCCCGGCGAGCCAGGCGTCGAGCACGGCCGCGGTAGCGGTCGACGGAGAAGATCAGCGTGACGTTGACGCTGATGCCCGGCGCCGAGCACGGCCGGTGATCGCGGGCAGGCCCTCGACGGTGGCCGGGATCTTGATGAGCACGTTGGGCCGGTCGACCGACCAGTGCAGCGCCTTGGCCTCGGCGATCGTCGCCTCGGTGTCGCGCGCGAGCCGCGGGTCGACCTCGATGCTCACCCGGCCGTCGACGCCGCCGCGACGCGGTGTAGACCGGCGCGAGCACGTCGCAGGCCCAGCGCACGTCGTACGTCGTCAGCGCCCGCACCGCCTCGCCGAGGTCGACGCCGCGGATCGCGAGGTCGTGCACCTGGTCGGCGTACGCCGCGGCATCGCCGCACGATCGCCTTCTCGAAGATCGACGGGTTCGTCGTGACGCCCGACGACGTGCGACCCGGTCGACGAGCGCGGCCAGCCCGCCCGCGGCCAGGCGCGCGCGGTCGAGGTCGTCGAGCCAGATCGAGACTCCGGCGGCGGACAGGGCGGCGAGACGGTCGTCAGACATGCACCGACCCTAGACGGCGCCGCGCGCCCGCGTCGCGGCCCAGTCGTGGCCGGACGTCCGACGGCGCAGTGCGCGCGATCAGTGCGCGGCCGCGGCCAGCGAGTCGTGCGCCGCGGCGACGACGGCGTCGGCCGTGATGCCGAACTCGCGGAACAGAGTCGCTGGCAGTCCGCCGAGGCGCCGAAGTGCTCGAGCGAGACGGCGCGGCCGTCGGTGCCGAGGTACTTCCACCAGCCCTGCGCGATGCCCGGCCTCGACCGACACACGGGCGCGGACCGACGACGGCAGCACCGACTCGCGGTAGTCCGCGTCCTGCTCCTCGAACCACTCCAGGCACGGCATCGACACGACGCGGGTCGGCGACGCCGTCGGCCTCGAGCGTGTCGCGCGCGGCGAGGGCGAGCTGCACCTCGGAGCCGGTCGCCAGCAGCAGCACGCGGGGCGCGCCGCCGACTGGCCTCGGCCAGCACGTAGCCGCCGCGGGCTGCGCCCGACGCGGGCGCCAGCCACGGTGCGGTCGAGGGTGGGCAGGTTCTGCCGGGTCAGCGACGAGGCCGGTCGGCTGACGGCGGCGGAGGATCTCGCCCCACACCGCCGAGGTCTCGTTGGCGTCGGCCGGGCGGACCATGTCGAGGCCGGGGATCGCGCGCAGCGCCCACAGGTGCTCGACCGGCTGGTGGGTCGGGCCGTCCTCGCCGAGGCCGATGGAGTCGTGCGTCCAGACGTAGGTGACGTTGGCCTGCATGATCGCGGCGACGCGCACCGCGCCGCGCATGTAGTCGCTGAACACGAGGAACGTGCCGCCGAACGGGCGCAGCAGGTCGGAGAGCGACATGCCCGTTCAGGGCCGAGCCCATCGCGTGCTCGCGGATGCCGAAGTGCAGGATCCGGCCGTACGGCGACTGGCTCTTGCCGAACGGCGACGTCGGCGGAGACGACCGTGCCCTCGGGCAGGAACGACGGTGCGCCCTCGATGGTGGTGTTGTTGCTCTCGGCGAGGTCGGCGCTGCCGCCGACGAGCTCGGGCAGCGCGGCGGCGATCGCCTGGATGACCTCGCCGCTGGCCTTGCGGGTGGCGACGTCCTTGCCGGCCGGGAACTCCGGCAGCGTGAGGTCGGCGGGCAGCGTGCCGGCGACGAGCCGGTCGAGCAGGGCGGCGCGGTCCGGCTGCGCGGCGCGCCAGGCGGCGTACCGCGACGTCCCAGTCGGCGCGCAGCGCGGCGCCGCGGGCGCCGACGGCGCGGGCGTGGGCGAGGACGTCGTCGGCGACCTCGAAGGACTGCTCCGGGTCGAAGCCGAGGAGCTCCTTGGTGGCGGCGACCTCGGCGGCGCCGAGGGCAGAGCCGTGCGCCTTGAAGGTGTTGCGCAGCGTCGGCGCCGGCCAGCCGATGACGGTCTGCAGCCGGATGAACGACGGGCGGCTCGGTCTCGGCGCGCGCCGCGTCGAGCGCGCGCAGCGAGGCCGACGACGTCGACGTCGCCGTCGGGCAGCACGTCGACGCTCTGCACGTGCCAGCCGTACGCGGCGTAGCGCGCGAGCGACGTCCTCGCTGAACGCGACGGCGGTGTCGTCCTCGATCGAGATCTTGTTGTCGTCCCAGACCACGGTGAGGTTGCCGAGCTTCTGCGTGCCGGCGAGCGACGACGCCTCGGAGGTGACGCCCTCCTCGAGGTCGCCGTCGGAGGCGATGCACCCAGACGTGGTGGTCGAACGGGCTCGTGCCCGCGGCCGCGTCGGGGTCGAGCAGTCCGCGCTCGTAGCGCGGCGCCCATCGCCATGCCGACGGCGGTGGCGAGTCCCTGGCCGAGCGGACCGGTGGTGGTCTCGACGCCCGCGGTGTGGTGCCGCTCCGGGTGGCCCGGCGTGAGCGAGCCCCAGGTGCGGAACGACTGGAGGTCCGACAGCTCGAGGCCGTAGCCCGGACAGGAAGAGCTGGATGTAGAGCGTGAGCGAGGAGTGCCCGCAGGAGAGCACGAACCGGTCGCGGCCCGAGCCAGCTCGGGGTCGGCCGGGTCGTGGCGCAGGAAGCGCTGGAAGAGCAGGTAGGCCGCGGGCGCCAGGCTCATCGCCGTGCCCGGGTGGCCGTTGCCGACCTTCTGCACGGAGTCGGCCGCGAGGACGCGGGCGGTGTCGACCGCACGGCGTGTCCAGGTCGGTCCACGGTGGCGGGGTCGAACGGGGCGCGGGGGAGTGCGCTGGCGCTCGTCACGAGGCAGGAGCCTACCGGCGGCACGCGGACGCGATCGGCGGGCCGGTAGACTCCGCGGCGGACGTCGGCCGCCCGGGTCCATCCGCCGACTCCCTGGAGCGTGCGCGTGACCGCCGTCGACCCCCGG
The DNA here is from genome assembly GCA_963738455.1 of uncultured Actinomycetes bacterium. Taxonomy (GTDB): domain Bacteria; phylum Actinomycetota; class Actinomycetes; order S36-B12; family CAIYMF01; genus Longivirga. Next base: position 172,844 of record CAVTWM010000007.1, on the reverse strand, counting down.
CACCGTCGTGGCCGGTGACCGAGGCGCTCTCGAGCAGGTCCCGTCGAGGAATGCCGGTCCGGTGCGCCGCCGCTCCAAGGTCGGCGGCCTACGTCGCGCTGACCAAGCCGCGCATCATCGAGCTGCTGCTCGTCACCACCGTCCCCACGATGATCCTCGCCGCGCAGGGCCTGCCCTCGCTGCGGCTCGTCGCCGCCACCCTCGTCGGCGGGTTCCTCGCCGCCGGCGGCGCCAACGCGCTCAACATGTACATCGACCGCGACATCGACCGGCTCATGGTGCGCACGGGGCACCGCCCGCTCGTCACCGGCGAGGTCAGCCCGCGCGGCGGCGCTCGTCTTCGGCCTGACGCTCGCCGTGCTCGTCGGTCGTCTGGTTCGCGCCTCACGACGAACCTGCTCGCCGCGGCGCTGACCGCGGCGGCGATCCTCATGTACGTCGTGGGCTACACGCTGCTGCTCAAGCGCCGCACCCCGCAGAACATCGTGTGGGGCGGCGCCGCCGGCTGCATGCAGATCCTCATCGGCTGGGCCGCCGTCACCGGGCTCGCTGTCGTGGGCGCCGGTCGTGCTGTTCGGCGTCGTGTTCTTCTGGACGCCGCCGCACTACTGGCCGCTGTCGCTGCGGTTCAAGGACGACTACGCCGCGGCGGGCGTGCCGATGCTCCCCGTCGTCGCGTCCGCTGTCCACCGTCGCTCGCGAGATCATCGGCTACTCCTGGGCGATGGTGCTCACCTCGCTCCTGCTCGTCCCGGCCGGCGCGCATGTCGCCGTTCTACGCCGTCGCCGCCGTCCTCCTCGGCGGCTGCGTTCCTCTACGAGGCGCACGGCGCTGCTGCGACCGGGTCCGTCGCGGCGACACGCGACGTGAAGGCCGATGCGGCTGTTCCACGGCTCGATCAGCTACCTGGCGCTGCTGTTCCTGGCGGTCGCGATCGACACCCTGCTCCCGTGGTGACCCGCTGGCGTCGCGTCCCGGGGAGCAGCACCGGTGATCGACGTCGCCTACGTCACCTATTACTCCGACCCCGACCTCCCCGTGTTCGACGTCGACCTCGACATCCCGGTGGCCGTGGACGCGTTCGCGGACGCCGGCCTCTCGTGGGACGTCGTGGCCTGGGACGACCGGGGCTACGACTGGTCGTCGGTGGGCGTCGTGGTGGTGCGCAGCCCGTGGGACTACGTGCCCCGGCGCCGGCAGTTCCTGCAGTGGGCGCACGACGTCTCGGCGCTCACCCGGCTCGAGAACCCCTACGACGTCCTCGAGCACAACACGAACAAGGCCTACCTGCGCGAGCTGTCCGACCGCGGCGTGCACACCGTGCCCACGGGCTGGGTGGCCGATCCGCACGACGCCGACTCCGTCGTCGCCGCGGTGCGCGGCACCCACGGACCCTGGCTCGTCGTGAAGCCCACGGTCTCCGCAGGCGCACGCGACACGATCCGCACCGACGACGTCGACACCGCAGTGGCCCATGCCAGGGCCGTCGTCGCGTCGGGTCGGGTGGCGATGGTGCAGCCCTACCTCGACGCCGTCGACGCCGAGGGGGAGACGAGCGTCCTCGTGGTCGACGGCCGCCTCACCCATGCCGTCCGCAAGGTGCCGGCCCTGACGCTAGGTGGTGGCGGAGACGCCTCCGGCCTCGTCGAGCTCACGCCCGAGCTGCGCGGCGCGGCCGAGTCCGTGCTCGCCACGGCTGGGGCCGACGGCCTGCTCTATGCCCGGGTCGACCTCGTCCGCGACGCCGAGGGCCGGCTCGCGCTCATGGAGCTCGAGCTGGCGGAGCCGTCACTGTTCCTCGACCTCGCACCGCACGCGGCCGTCGCGCTCGCCGCGGGTGTCGCCGCCCGCCTGCGCTGAGCGCCGCCCGCGCCGCCGGTGCCTCGAGCGTCAGGCGACGGTGTGCTCCACCGGTCCCACGCCGCGAGTCCGCGTGGACAGCACGAGACGCACCGTGCACCACCACACCACCACTGCCCCGAGCACGTGCACCGCGACCACTGCCCACGGCAGGCCGGTGAAGTACTGCACGTAGCCCAGCGCGCCCTGGGCGAGGAAGACGAGCAGCGCCACCACGGCCAGCTGCCGGACCCGGTCCGGCGCGGCGGTGGCCCGCAGCGCGACCTGCAGCCCGAGCAGCAGGCCGATCGCGAGCAGCACCAGGTCCGCGTGCAGCCAGCTCACGGTCTGCGGGTCGAGGCCGAGCCGCGGCGTGCGCTCGTCGCCGGCGTGCGGGCCGCTGGCCGTCACGAGCGTGCCGACGACGACCACCCCGGCCATGACCGCCGCGAGCGCGAGCACCCCCGCGCGGATCTCGCGGCGTACCACCACGGTCCGGGGCTCGTCGCCGAGCTCGCCGGAGCGCCACACCAGCGTGGTGAGGAGGGCGACGATCGCCAGCGAGAGCAGGAGGTGCGCGGAGACGCTGAGCGGGTTGAGCCCGGTGAGCACCGTGACCCCGCCGAGGACGGCCTGGGCGACGGTGCCGAGGAGCGGCACCGCGGCGAGCCAGGTGAGCACGGGGCGCGCGACGAGTCCGGCGCTGCGACGACGTCGCGCGTCCCACCACGCGGCGGCGAGGGCGGCGACCGCGAGCAGGCCGAGGACGAAGGTCAGCGAGCGGTTCCCGAACTCGACGTAGGTGTGCCACTCCTCGGCCTGTCCCTCGACCGGGACGAAGGACGACTCGGTGCACCGCGGCCAGGTGGGGCAGCCGAGGCCGGAACCGGTGAGGCGGACGACGGCGCCGGTGACGACGATCGCCATCTGCGCGAGCAGGTTGGCGACGTAGATCCCGCGGACCGGCCGGGGTGACCGGCCGTCAGGGACGAGCGCGAACGTCGCCGCGGGTGTGGGGAGCTGCGTCGTCACGGCATCAGCGTAGGCGAGCGTCGGCGGGCGTCATCGCCGACCGCGAGCGACCCCGGTCACACCGTCGCGTCCCTTCACGCACCGAGCGATCCACGCACGAGGCTGTGGTGCGAGTGACCCGGATCGCCGTCCGGCGGCTCCAGGGACACGTCGACGATGGGGTAGTCCGTCGTCGAGACTCCCGGGGGCATCGCGAACTCGCCACGCGACGCCCCGTCGAGAACGCCGAGCGCGATCAGCTTCGTGCCGTCCTTGTCGAGCAGCCAGACCTCGTAGAACCCATCGGCCGGGGCGAGACCGGACACGTCGACGTCGACCCGATCACCGCTGGCCGTCGTCACGACCTGCACCATCCCGCGCGCCGAGGAGCCATCGAGCGGTGCCAGGTCCGCGCTGGCCACGACGTCGCGCTGAGGTGCGGTGCGCTGCGACGCGGTGGCCGCGAAGACACCCGCGCCGCCCACGACCAGTCCGAGGCAGGCAGCGGCCGCCAGCCCCAGCCACGGACGCCGACGGCGCGCGGTCGGCTGCTCGACGGCATCCGGGGCGAGCTCGGCCGTGATCCCCTCCCAGACCGAGTCCGGGGGCGCCACCAGGACGTCGTCGGGCGTCACGGTTCGCGCGCTGCGCGCGACAGCGCTGAGCTCGTCGAGCTCCGAGCGGCACTGTCCGCAAGCACCGAGGTGACGGTGGGCGGCCGCGAGATCCTCCGGGCTACCCGGCCGCTCGCCCAGGGCCATGAGTGCGATCAGCTCGGGATCGAGGTGGGCGTCGGCGTGAGGGCGGTCATGCTGAGACACCGTCCACCTCCAATCGGGTGCGAAGCCGGTCCAGGGACCGACGGATGTGGCTCTTCACCGTGCCGAGCGGGAGGCTCAGCAGGCTGGCTATCTGGGTGTGCGTGAGGTCGTGGAAGAACGCCAGTTCCAGGATCCGCCGTTGTGGATCGCCGAGTCGTGCCAACTCGTCGGCCAGGAGCACGCGGTCCGCCACCGCGGACTCGGGAGCGTCCGCGAGCGGGCTCGCGACCGCTCACCACCTCGACGGCCGACACCGTACGACGCTCGCGGGTGCGCGCCTCCCACCGGTCGGCGATGCGTCGGCGGGTGATGGACACCAGCCACCCCGGAAGCGACCCCCGATCCGGGTCGAACCCGGCTTGCCCACGCCAGGCCGAGACGAACACCTGCTGGGTGATGTCGGCCGCGTCCTCGGCGTTCCCGGTGCTGCGCAGGGCGAGGGTGTGCACCAGGGCGGACCACCGGCGGTACGCCTCGGGCAGCGCCTCCGCGTCGCCCGCGGCGAAGCGCCGCCCGAGCGCGTCGACGTCGGGATCCGGCTGACCGGGCCGCCTGGTCTGACGGGGCACCGACGACAGGCGGGGCGTACCCAGGGTCTCGTCCGTCGCCATCACCTGGCTCTCGTCGTGGGTCACGGATGCAGCCTCACCCGCATGCGGCGAGGTGCGCGACCGGAGGACGCGCGCCCACGGGACCGCCGAACCCCAGGTGGCCCACTCCCGGCTGCACCGGCCCGCGGGAGCCCGGGTCTCGCGCCGTCATCTCGCGGCCGTGGGCACAGCGGTCACCACGACATTGGACTGGTAGCCGCCCCGTGCGGCGTCGTAGGCGCCACCGCAGCTGATGATGCTGATCCGGGCCGGCCCGTCACGAGAGAACAGCTCCGCCACCGGGAGCTCGGGCTTGGGGAACGACTCGCGAGCGACCACGACGTAGGTGCGGAGCCGACCTCCCGGGAGGGTCACGGTGATCGGGTCTCCCACCTCGACCGACCCGAGGTCATAGAGGACCCCGCGGCCCTGGCCCCTGCCGTCACGATGCCCGATGAGCACGGTGGAGCCCCGGGCGTCAGCCGGGCCGGCGCCGAACCGGTACCAGCCCACCACGTCGACGTTCTCCGGGATCTCGGCCTGCCCTGCGGGGGACACCCCGGTGGGCACGACGATGGCACGCACCCCCAGCCGAGGGATCCGGAGGGAGACGGGCGCGACGGGCGCCGTGACGTCCGGCTGCGGCAGCTCGCGGAACGCGAGCGTGCCACTCGGACCCGGGCGGCCAGCGTCGTCACCGCGGTCACCGTTCAGTGACCGGCGCGTGGATTCGACGCTGACGAGCGGCGGCCGGGTGCCGACCGCCGCTACGTCGATGCCGCTGTCCGACGACGTCACGCCCGACGCTGCCACCGTCGCCACCAGGAGCGCGCTCGACAGCCCCAGTGCCACCACAGCTGCGCGCGGGCGGGTCACCATCGGTCGTCCTCCTCCTCGGCTGGCGTCCCGCCGTCGGGCCGTGGAGCGAGCCCGACGGCGGGACGACGGGTCAGGCGCGCGTGGCGAGCAGTCGGAGCGATGCGCCGGCGATGCCCAGCGCGGAGACTGCCGCGAGCGCGAGCGCCCAGCCGGGAACGCCGGTCGGGATGCTCGAGCCGTCGCCGGCCGGGACCCCGCCGGGGGCGGACGAGTCCGCGTCGACGACCTGGACGGCGAGCTCGAGGCTGCTGTCGGCGGCGCTGCCCCATGCGTACACGACGGTCGTCGTGCCCTCGGTCAGCGCCACGTCCGCCGGGCCGATCACGACGGTGTCGGTTCCGGCCAGGACGACGTCGGCGCTGTAGCTCGCGGCCGCGAGGTCGGCGGACGCCTCCTTCGGGTTCACCAGGTTCGGGAAGGCGACCGCGCCGTCGGCGCGCACGTCCACTGCCGGTGCCGCGGCGATGTGACGCACCGTGAGCCGGCCCATCCCGGCGGCCATCGCGCTCGTGTCGTTGACGAAGACGTTGAGGGCGGGCGCTCCGTCCGCGGTGAGGTTGGCGGTGACCGTCGCATTGGCGCCCGCAGGGACGACCGTCCCGGCCGCTGTCAGGACGGCAGTGCCGCTGCCCGGCTTGTCACCGTCGGCATAGACGCCGAGGTCGTACGTGCCAGCCGGTACCTCGAGCGTCTTCAGGGTCCCAGGCGTGGCGTTGTCGATGAGCAGCGCGTCTCCGGCGTAGATGTCGACCACGTCGGCACCCTTGCCGGACGGGATGGCGTGCAGGACGCTCACGGTCGCCGTGTCCGCGGCCGAGGCGGGGCTGGCGGCGAGCAGCAGCGCCGTCGGGGCGGTGAGCGCGATGAGGACGCTGGCCTGGGTACGGGTGAGGGCGTTCATGGGGACTCCTCGGGCCTTCGGCAGTCCCGGACGGACGTGCCTTCTGCCTCCTCTTCGCTCCCGGGACGGGTCCTGGATGCACCGGCGCGTGGCCTTCTCGGGCGGCCGCGTGAGCGGGCTCAGGACCAGCGGAAGGTGCGGACCGCCAGCGTCCCGGCCACCGCGGCCCAGGCCGCGAGGATCGCGACGGACCCCAGCGGCAGCGCCTCGCCGTCGCAGGAGCACGTCGCGCAGCCCCTGGCCGAGCGCCGACGACGGCAGCAGCGCGACGACCGGCGGCGAGCGGCGCCGGGCAGGCGGTCGGCGGGGATGACCGCGCCACCGGCCACGAGCAGCAGCAGGTAGATGCCGTTCGCGACCGCGAGCGTCCCCTCCGCGCGCAGCGTCCCGGCGAGCAGCAGCCCGAGCGCCGAGAACGCGCCGTGCCGAGCACGAGCAGGAGGACGGCCGCCGCGGCGGAGCCGGCGGGCGCCACCCCAGCGCGAGCGCCACGGCGCTCGATCAGGAGCGACCTGCACGGCCTCGACCGCGAGCACGCCGAGGGTCTTCGCCAGCACGCAGGCCCGAGCGCCCGAGCGGCGTGGCGCCGAGCAGCCGGAGCACGCCGTAGCGCCGCTCGAACCCGGTGGCGATGGCCTGGCCGGTGAACGCCGTGGACATCACCGCGAGGGCGAGGACGCCCGGCGTCGACGGCGTCGACCGCGGGGGAGTGGCCGACCAGGTCGACGGGCAGCCGCGAGAGCCCGACGAGCAGGACGAGCGGGATCACGAGCGTGAGCAGCAGCTGCTCCCCGTTGCGCAGCGTCGATGCGGACCTCGAACGCGGTCTGCGGCGGCGACCATGCGCGCCGCGGCGCGGCGCCCGGGCGCGGGCGCCAGCCCGCCGGCGTGCGGCGCTGTCGCTCATGCGCGCAGCTCCCGGCCGGTGAGCTCGAGGAAGACGTCCTCGAGGGTGCGGCGGCCCGCTGGACAGGCCGTGCGGGCAGCACGCCGTGCTCGGCGCACCAGGCGCTCACCGCGGCGAGCACCTCGGGGCCCAGCCGCGCCGTCGACGCCGGTAGGAGCCGGCGGGCGACCTCGGCGACGGTCGCGCCCGGCGGGAGCGCCGCGCGCAGCGCGGTCAGGTCGAGGCCCGGCGTGGCGCGGAAGGTCAGCACCTCGCCGCCGCCGGTGAGCTCGGCGACGGTGCCCGGGCCGACGACGCGGCCGTGGTCGACGACGACGACGTGGTCGGCGAGCCGCTCGGCCTCGTCCATCAGGTGCGTGGTGAGCACCACGGTGACGCCGTCGGCCGCGCAGCTGCTCGACCAGGTCCCAGGCGGCGAGCCGGGCCTGCGGGTCCATGCCCGGCGCTCGGCTCGTCGAGGAAGACCAGGTCCGGGCGGCCCGACGACGGCGCAGGCGAGCGCGAGCCGCTGCTTCTCGCCGCCGGACATCCGGCGGTACGTGGCGCGCACGCCGGTGCAGGCCGAGCCGCTCGGCGAGGTCGTCCGGGTCGAGCGGGTCGGCGTAGAACGGCGCCAGGTGGCGCAGCATCGGGGAGCGCCCGGGAGGTGGCGTAGATGCCGCCGTCCTGCAGCATGACGCCGACCCGGGGCCGCAGGGCCGCGCGTCGCGCAGCGGGTCGAGGCCCCAGACCCGGACCGACCCGGAGTCCGGGCGGCGGTAGCCCTCGCAGACCTCGACCGTGGTGGTCTTGCCGGCGCCGTTCGGGCCCGAGCACCGCGGTGACCGCCCGCGCGGCACCTCGAACGAGAGCCCGTCGAGCGGCCCGGGTGGCGCCGTAGCTGAGCGCCGAGGTCCGACGACGACGGCGGCGGCGGTCGGACCGTCGGGCGAGGTCACGGAGCGAGTCTAGGCAGGGCGCCGGGAGGGCGCCGGACCGGGATCCGGACGCCGGCCGCGGACCCCGGGGTCGCGGCTCGCGGGCGAATTAGGCAACAATGACGTTGTGAAATCGACCGCCGGCCCGACGGGCGCCCCCGCGCGCGTCGCGCGGGCCCTGCTCGAGGGGGGCCCGCAGACCGCTGCCGCCCTCGCCGAGCGGCTCGGTCTCACCACCACCGCCGTCCGCCGGCACCTCGACGCCCTGGTCGACGCCGGGCACGTCGAGGCGGGGGAGCGGGCGCCCTACGGCCCCGGAGCCGTGACGCCAGTCAGCCGCGGCCGCGGCCGGCCGGCCACGGTCTACAGCGTACCGCCGCGGGCCGCGACGCCTTCGAGTCGGCCTACGACGACCTCGCGGTCGGCGCGCTGCGCTTCCTCGCGCAGACCGGCGGAGCCGGACGCGGTCGAGGCGCTTCGCCGCGGCACCGGGTCGCCGAGCTCGAGCGCCGCTACGCCGGCGCCGTCGCGGACCTCGCGCCCGAGCGAGCGGCCCGCAGGCCCTCGCCGACGCGCTCAGCGCCGACGGCTACGCCGCCTCGGTCGTCGAGAGCGACGACCGGCGTCGCCGTCCAGATCTGCCAGCACCACTGCCCGGTCGGCCACGTGGCCGCCGAGTTCCCCGCGCTCTGCGAGGCCGAGACCGAGGCGTTCGGCCGCCTGCTCGGCACCCACGTCACCCGCCTCGCCACGCTCGCCCACGGCGACGGCGTCTGCACCACCCTCGTCCCGACGGCACGCGCCGCGGACGCCACGTCCCCGCCCGCACCACGCACAGGAGGTCACGTCGATGACGACCGAGGTCCACGACGAGCTCGAAGGCCTCGGCCGCTACGACTTCGGCTGGGCCGACTCGGACGCCGCCGGCGCCAACGCGCGCCGCGGCCTGAACGAGGACGTCGTGCGCGACATCTCCGCGAAGAAGAACGAGCCCGAGTGGATGCTCGACATGCGGCTCAAGGCGCTGCGCCTGTTCGGCAAGAAGCCGATGCCGACCTGGGGCTCGGACCTGTCGGGCATCGACTTCGACAACATCAAGTACTTCGTGCGCTCCACCGAGAAGCAGGCCGACGTCGTGGGACGACCTGCCCGACGACATCAAGAACACCTACGACCGGCTCGGCATCCCCGAGGCCGAGAAGCAGCGCCTCGTCGTCCGGCGTCGCCGCGCAGTACGAGTCCGAGGTCGTCTACCACAAGATCCGCGAGGACCTCGAGGAGCAGGGCGTCATCTTCCTCGACACCGACACCGGCCTGCGCGAGCACGAGGACCTGTTCAAGGAGTACTTCGGCTCGGTGATCCCGTCGCGGCGACAACAAGTTCTCCGCGCTCAACACCGCGGTGTGGTCCGGCGGCTCGTTCATCTACGTGCCCAAGGGCGTGCACGTCGACATCCCGCTGCAGGCCTACTTCCGGATCAACACCGAGAACATGGGCCAGTTCGAGCGCACGCTGATCATCGTCGACGAGGGCGCCTACGTGCACTACGTCGAGGGCTGCACCGCGCCGATCTACTCGAGCGACTCGCTGCACTCCGCGGTCGTCGAGATCATCGTGAAGAAGGGCGCCCGCTGCCGCTACACGACGATCCAGAACTGGTCGAACAACGTCTACAACCTCGTCACCAAGCGCGCCGTCGCGCACGCCGGCGCCACGATGGAGTGGATCGACGGCAACATCGGCTCCAAGGTCACCATGAAGTACCCGGCCGTCTGGATGATCGGCGAGCACGCCAAGGGCGAGACGCTCTCGATCGCCTTCGCCGGCGAGGGCCAGCACCAGGACGCCGGCGCGAAGATGGTGCACGCGGCGCCGAACACGTCGTCGACGATCATCTCCAAGTCGGTCGCCCGCGGCGGCGGCCGCACGTCCTACCGCGGCCTGGTCCAGGTCCACGAGGGCGCGCACGGCTCGAAGAGCACCGTGAAGTGCGACGCGCTGCTCGTCGACGACATCAGCCGCTCCGACACCTACCCCTACGTCGACGTCCGCGAGGACGACGTGTCGATGGGCCACGAGGCCACGGTGTCGAAGATCAGCGAGGACCAGCTGTTCTACCTGATGTCCCGCGGCATGACCGAGGACGAGGCCATGGCGATGATCGTGCGCGGCTTCGTCGAGCCGATCGCCCGCGAGCTGCCCATGGAGTACGCGCTCGAGCTCAACCGGCTCATCGAGCTGCAGATGGAAGGAGCGGTCGGCTGACATGTCAGCGTCGAGGCTCGCGAGCCGAGCCGACCCTGCGCCAGCGCCGACCACGTCCCGGTGCTCGCGCGACCCGGCGACTTCGCCGTCCCACCGGGCGCGAGGAGGAGTGGCGGTTCACCCCGCTGCGCCGCTGCGCGGCCTGCTCACGGGCGAGCCGGCCGAGCATCCGGTCGCGCCCGTCGTGACCGTCGACGCCGCCCCCGAGGTCACCGTCGAGGTCGTCGACGCGGTCGACGCTGCACGCGCACGCTCGATGCCGGTCGACCGGCCTCAGCGCCCTCGCGCGTCGCGGGCGCCGCCGGAGACCGTCGTGATCACCGTCCCGGCCGAGGCGCGCGTCGAGCCGACCGACCGTCGTGCGCGCTCGCCGGCGCCGGCGCGGCGACGACCTCGCGTACGGCCACCTGCGTCATCGAGGCGGCGCCGTTCGCGCCGGCGATCGTCGTGCTCGAGCACACCGGCTCGGCGACGTACGCCGACAACGTCGAGGTCGCCGTCGGCGACGGCGCCGAGCTGCGCGCTCGTGCTCGCTGCAGGACTGGGCCGACGACGCCGTGCACCTCGCGCGCGTCAGCACGCCGTGCGTCGGCCGCGACGCGCGCCTTCCGCTCGTTCAGTCGCGACGCTCGGCGGCGACGCTCGTGCGCCTCGTGCCGACGGTCGAGTACGCCGGCCCCGGCGGCGACGCCGAGCTGCTCGGCGTGTTCTTCGCCGACGCCGGCCAGCACCTCGAGCACCGCATCGTTCGTCGACCACGCGGTGCCGCACTGCCGCAGCAACGTCGCTCTACAAGGGCGCGCTCAAGGGCGACCCGGCGGCGGGCGAGGCCGGCATCGCGCGCACCGTCTGGATCGGCGACGTGCTCATCCGCGCGGCCGCCGTGGGCACCGACACCTACGAGCTCAACCGCAACCTGCGTGCTCACCGAGGCCGCCCGCGCCGACTCGGTGCCGAACCTCGAGATCGAGACCGGCGAGATCGTCGGCGCCGGCCACGCCAGCGCCACCGGGCGCTTCGACGACGAGCAGCTGTTCTACCTGCAGTCGCGCGGCATCCCGGCCGACGTCGCCACGCCGCCTCGTCGTGCGCGGCTTCTTCGCCGACGTCATCGCCCGGATCGGCCTGCCCGAGTGGGAGCAGCAGCCTGCAGTCGACCGCATCGACGCCGAGCTCGGGTCTGGAGACCGAGCCGCGAGCGACGCCGACGCGAGGTCGACCGAGTGAGCGCCGTCGAGGTCTGCAAGCTCGTCGACGTCCCCGTCGCCGGCGCGCTGGCGGTCGTCGTCGACGGCACGCCCGTCGCGGTCGTGCGCGACGCCGAGGGCGGCGTCCACGCGGTCCGCGACATCTGCTCGCACGCCGACGTCGCGCTGTCCGAGGGCGAGGTCGACGGCTGCACGCTCGAGTGCTGGCTGCACGGCTCGCGCTTCGACCTGCGCACCGGCAAGCCCACCGGCCCGCCGGCCATCACCGCCATCCCCGTCTACCACGTGCAGTGTCGAGGGCGAGGGCGACGACGCCGTCGTCCTGGTCGACATCACCGCTCGACCCACTGCCGCACCGCTAGGCCACAGGAGCACCAGCACCCATGGCCACCCTCGAGATCCGCGACCTGCACGTCTCCGTCGAGACCGACGGCGGCGCACGCGAGATCCTGCGCGGCGTCGACCTCACCGTCCGCGCCGGGCGAGACCCACGCGATCATGGGCCCGAACGGCTCCGGCAAGTCGACCCTGGCCTACTCGATCGCCGGCCACCCGAAGTACACGGTCACGCAGCGGCACCGTCACGCTCGACGGCGAGGACGTCCTCGCGATGAGCGTCGACGAGCGCGCCCGCGCCGGGCTGTTCCTGGCGATGCAGTACCCGGTCGAGGTCCCCGGCGTCTCGGTGTCGAACTTCCTGCGCACCTCGGTCACCGCCGTCCGCGGCGAGGCGCCCAAGCTGCGCACCTGGGTCAAGGAGATGAAGCACCGCGATGGACGCGCTCTGCGATGGACCCGGCGTTCGCCGAGCGCAGCGTCAACGAGGGCTTCTCCGGCGGCGAGAAGAAGCGCCACGAGATCCTGCAGATGGAGCTGCTCCAGCCGAAGATCGCGATCCTCGACGAGACCGACTCCGGTCTCGACGTCGACGCGCTCAAGGTCGTGTCCGAGGGCGTCAACCGCGTCGAAGGCGTCCGGCGAGGTCGGCACGCTGCTCATCACGCACTACACGCGGATCCTGCGCTACATCAAGCCCGACTTCGTCCACGTGTTCGTCGACGGCCGCATCGTCGCCGAGGGCGGCGCCGAGCTGGCCGACGAGCTCGAGGCCGACGGCTACGACACCTACGTGAAGGCGGCGGCCTCGGCATGACCACGGTGCACGCGCCGCATGCCTCGGCCTCCTCGACGTCGAGCGGATCGCGGCCGACTTCCCGATCCTGTCGCGCACCGTGCGCGGCGGGAACCGGCTGGTCTACCTCGACTCCGGCGCCACGTCGCAGAAGCCGCTCGCCGTGCTCGACGCCGAGCGCGAGTTCTACACGCGGCACAACGCCGCCGTGCACCGCGGCGCGCACCTGCTCGCCGAGGAGGCCACCGACGCCTACGAGTCGCGCGCGCGAGCGCATCGCCGCGCTTCTCGGCGCGCAGGCCGCGCGAGCTGGTGTTCACCAAGAACGCCACCGAGGCGCTCAACCTCGTCGCCTACTCGTTCTCCAACGCCACGGCGAAGGCGCAGCACGGCGCGCCGCTGCCCGACGGCGCCGAGCGCTTCGTCCTCGCGCCCGGGCGACGAGATCGTCGTCACCGAGATGGAGCACCACGCCAACCTCGTGCCGTGGCAGGAGCTGTGCGACAAGACCGGCGCGGTGCTGCGCTGGATCGGCGTCGACGACGACGGCCGCCTCGACCTCGACCACCCCGAGCACGGCCTCGACGCCGTCCTCGGCGAGCGCACCAGGGTCGTCGCGCTCACCCACCAGACCAACGTCCTCGGCACCGTCACGCCGGTGCGCCGCGTCGCCGACGCGGCGCACGCCGTCGGCGCGCTCGTCGTGCTCGACGCCTGCCAGTCGGTGCCGCACATGCCGGTCGACGTGCACGAGCCTCGGCGTCGACTTCGTCGCGTTCAGCGGCCACAAGATGCTCGGGCCGTCGGGCATCGGCGTGCTGTGGGGCCGCTACGACCTGCTCGAGGCGATGCCGCCGTTCCTCACCGGCGGCTCGATGATCGAGATCGTCCGCATGGAGGGCTCGACCTTCGCGCCGCCGCCGCAGCGCTTCGAGGCCGGCGTCGCCGATGGCGGCCCAGGCCGTCGGGCTCGGCGCCGCCGTCGACTACCTGCGGGCGCTGACCTCCGCCGACGGCTCGCTGTACGGCATGGCGGCCGTCGCCGCGCACGAGCACGCGCTGACGGCGTACGCGCTCGAGTCGCTCGCCGGCGGTGCCCGGCGTGCGCGATCGTCGGGCCCGCCGACACCGAGGCGCGCGGCTCCGCGGTCTCGTTCGTCGTCGACGGCGTCCACGCGCACGACGTCGGCCAGGTGCTCGACGACCGCGGGGTCGCGGTGCGCGTGGGGCACCACTGCGCGTGGCCGCTGCACCGGCGCTTCGGCGTCGCCGCCACCACGCGCGCCACCTTCTACGTCTACAACGGCCCGCGCGACGTCGACGACCTCGTCGCGGCGGTCGCGGCACGCCCAGGCGTTCTTCGGGGTGGCGTCGATGAACCTCGAGTCGCTGTACCAGGAGATCATCCTCGACCACTACAAGCACCCGCGCGGCCGCGGCCTGCGCGAGCCGTTCGCGGCCGAGGTGCACCACGTGAACCCCACCTGCGGCGACGAGATCACGCTGCGGGTGGCGCTCGACGGCGACACCGTCACCGACGTCTCCTACGACGGCCAGGGCTGCTCGATCACCCAGGCCGTCGGCCAGCGTGCTGTTCGAGCAGCTGGTGGGCGAGTCGGTCGAGCACCGGGCTCGCGACGACCGACGAGTTCCTCGCGCCTCATGCAGGGACGCGGGCAGGTCGAGCCCGACGAGGACGTCCTCGGCGACGCCGTGGCCTTCGCCGGCGTGGCGAAGTACCCGGCACGCGTGAAGTGCGCGCTGCTGGCGTGGATGGCGTGGAAGGACGCGGTCTCGCAGGCCGTGGCAGGCGAGACACCGGAGGTAGCGACGATGACCGAGACCAGCGCACCCATCGCCGGCGGCGGAGGCATCACGCCCGACGACGACGTGATCGAGGCGCTGAAGGACGTCGTCGACCCCGAGCTCGGGATCAACGTCGTCGACCTCGGCCTCGTCTACGGCGTCGGCGTCGACGACTCCAACATCGCCACGATCGACCTCACCCTCACGTCCGCGGCGTGCCCGCTGACCGACGTGATCGAGGACCAGACCCGCGCCGCGCTCGACGGTGTCGTCGCCGACTACCGCATCAACTGGGTCTGGATGCCGCCGTGGGGCCCGGACAAGATCACCGACGACGGCCGCGAGATGCTGCGCGCCCTCGGCTTCAACCTGTAGCCACCGCCTTTCGTGGTGCGCCACGCGCTGCCGGGATCGGCCCGCACCGGCCGTCTCGCTATCGGGTCGATACCGCCTCGAAGTGCGCCCGGATGTCCGCGGCCAGCAGGTCCGGTTCCTCGATCGCGGCGAAGTGCCCTCCGCGCGGGAACACCGTCCACCGGCTGATGGCGTAGAGGCGCTCGAACAGCTCACGAGGCGGCTCGCCCTCGGGCACGAACTCGTTCGCGAACACGGCCATCGCGGTGGGTGTCCGCACGCGGTCGCTCGGACCGATCGCCCTCGTGTGCCAGCGGTTGTCGTAGTAGTCGCGCATCGACGTCGTGATCGAGTTCGTCACCCAGTAGAGCGTGATCGTCGTGAGCAGGGCGTCCCGGTCGATGTGGGCGTCGAGGTCGCCGTGGCTGTCGCTCCAGGCTCGCCACTTCTCGACGAGCCAGGCGGCCAACCCGACCGGCGAATCGCTCAGTCCGTACCCCACGGTCTGCGGTCGCGTCGACTGGATCGCGCTGTAGCCCCGCTCGGTGTCGTCCCACCGGGCGACGTGGTCGAGGTAGGCCTGCTCGAGCGGCGACAGCGGTGCGGACCCGGGCCCGAGGTAGGGGCTCACCTCGGGGGTGCTCAGGTGGATGCCCGTCATGCGATCGGGCTCCGTCAGCGCCATGTACGTCGCCACACCGGCGCCGAAGTCGCCGCCGCAGGCGCCGTACCGCTCGTAGCCCAGCCCCTGCATGAGCCGGTGCCACAGCCGAGCGACGTACTCCCGGTCCACGCCGACCTGTGCCGGTCGGGACGAGAACGCGTAGCCGGGCAACGACGGCACGACGAGGTCGAAGTGCTCCCTGAGGCGGTCGACGACCGGCAGCATCTCGGCGAACGAGCTGGGCCAGCCGTGCGTGAGGACGAGGGGCGGCTTGCCCGAGCGCTGGTGGACGTAGTGGATCTGGACTCCGTCGATGTCCGCCGCGAAGTGGTCGTACTGGTTGAGCCGCGCCTCCTGCCGGCGCCAGTCGAACTCCTCGTCCCAGTAGCCGACGAGCCCACGCAGGTAGTCGAGATCCGTTCCGTGGCTCCACGCCGGCCCTGGCGCCGGTTCCGGCCATCGCGTCGCGCGCAGCCGCCGGTGCAGGTCCTCGAGGATCGACTCCGCCACCTCGATCTCGAACGGCCGGATGCGCAGCGCCACCAGGTGAACGTACCGGTCGGGGTGTGTTCCGTCCCGCCTCCAAGAGCCGATCCTGGCGGATCGGCTCGTCGGCGCCGGCTCCGCGTCGGGGCCCTCCCGCCTCCAAGAGCCGATCCTCACGGATCGGCTCGTCGGCGCCGGCTCCGCGTCGGGGCGAGCCGACGCCCTCGGCGTCGGCAGACGGGGGCCTCGCGCCGCCTCCGGCGGCGGTCGGCCCCCGTCGCCCCTTTGGCTTCGCCGTAGGGCAAGCGTTCGCGATCGTCGCGCTCGGGATGGCTCGTCTCCGTCGCGTCGGCGGCGGTCGGCCGTGGATCTTGTGGGCTTCGCGTTACGGGAGCGGGGGACGGGGGTCGGTGTCACCATCTCGGGATGGTGGAGGCGGAGCGGACGGCTCAGATCATCGCGGCGGCGGACGGGCGGGCGCTGTGCTTCGCCGAGTGGGGCGACCTGGGCGGGTTCCCGGTGATCGCGCTGCACGGCACGCCGGGCGGCCGGCTCAACCGCCCTCCGGACGAGGGCAGGATCGCGGAGGCAGGCGCCCGCCTCATCACCTACGACCGGCCCGGCTACGGCAGCTCGAACCGGCATCGCGGTCGCACCGTCGCGGACTGCGTGAGCGACGTCGCGGCGATCGCCGACCACCTCGGCATCGACCGCTTCGCCGTCACGGGCGGCTCCGGCGGCGGGCCGCACAGCCTGGCTGTCGCCGCGCGGCTGCCCGCCCGAGTCGTGCGGGCCCGGTGCGACGTCGGCGTGGCGCCCTACGACGCGGCCGGGCTGGACTTCTTCGCCGGCATGGACCCGCTCAACGTGACCGAGTTCGGCTGGGCGGTCGAGGGCGAGGAGCGGCTGGCCCCGGAGCTCGAGCGCGAGCTGGCGGAAGCCACCGAACGTGTCGCCGTCGACCCCAGCAAGCTGCTCGGCGAGGACTGGCAGCTCGACGAGGCAGACCGCGCGATCCTCGGCCGGTCGGACGTCGCGAAGCTCATCGTGGAGTCGCACGCCGACCTCGTGCGCGGTGGCATCTGGGGCTGGGTCGACGACGACCTGGCCTTCACCCGCCCCTGGGGCTTCGATCTCGCCGAGATCTCGGTCCCGGTGGAGGTCCGGTACGGCGCGAAGGACGTGCTCGTCCCGGCCGCGCACGGTGCGTGGCTCGGTCGGCACGTCCCGAACGCCACGGTCGTGGTCGAGGACGCCGCCGGGCACATGGCGGATCCGGACGACGTCGTCGCGCGCCTGCGCTGGCTCGTCACCGGCGAGCCGGAGTCCTGACCGGCGGGTCCCGCGATCGGTCGCTGCTCGACCCGCTCATCGAGTGGCCGTCCCGATCGCGGGCGATGCCCCGTGCGAGGCGGTTCGTGGCTGTGGACGGCGGCGTGTCGTCCACAACCGTTGGCGTGGACGGACCGTGGCTGCGGGTCGTTGTCGGACCGCCTCGGTAGTATCGGACATGTGTTCGATCGAGTCGGAGGGAGGTGACCCGTGTCGATGGCCAGTGCACCGTTGGGTGACGACGGCTGGGACGACGGGTCCCTGTCGCCGTGGCCGTCGGCGGAGGAGGTCGCCTACGCCGCCGCGCTCGCCGCCGCGGACCGGGCCGAGGACGCCGCCAGCGCCGCCGCCGGCGAGTGCTCCGACACGGACCCCGACGGTGACTGGTCCGACGTTCCGGACGGGTACGTGCCGCTCAGCGATGCGGACCTGGTCGAGGGGCTGGCCGGTCCGGCGGAGGCGGTGGATCTGCTGCTGCTGGACTCGATCGATCCCGCCACGCTGGCTCATCCGTTGGACCGCCTGGCGTATCTGCAGGGGCTGGACCGGGTCGCGGCGCTGGTCGCGGCGAAGCAGGTCGACACCGTCGCCGCCATCGCCGGGGACCGAGGTTCGGATGCGTACCTCGACGAGGTCCACCTCGAGCACGAGCTCGCGCTGGCCCGGCGCACCTCCCGCTACGCCGCCGGGCGGGCGGTCGAGACCGCGCGGGGGCTCCGGACCCGGTTCCCGGCGTTCCTGACCGCGCTGCGCGCCGGGGAGATCTCCGCCGGACACGTCGCGGTGCTGGCGGACCGGACCCGGTTCGTCACCGACCAGGCCGCGTTCGCGCGCATCGAGGCCCGGGTCCTGCCGAAGGCGCGGCGCACGACCCCGGGCGAGTTCGGCACCGCCGTCGCGAAGGCGGTCGCGCGGTACGACCGTGACGCCGCGGCCCGCCTGCTCAAGGCGCGGGAGACCCGCCGCATGACGGTGCGCCAGCTCGAGGACGGCCTCGGACACCTCGGCCTGGTCCACGACTGGGCCACCATCCACGCCATCGCACACGGCGGTCACCGCCGACGCCCGACGCCTGCACGCCACCCGCACCTCCGACCCCGGCGGACGGCGGCGCCGGGGGTGGCGGTGGTCGACGGGGTCGACGAGGTGGGTGCGGACGCGTGTCGGGCGGACGCGCTCGCCGCCCGCATCCTCGGCACGATCAACCCGGACGGGTCGGTGTCCTGGGACCGCGACCAGGTCCAGGTCAGCGTCACAGCTCGTCATCGACCTGCCCACCCTCCGCGCCGAGGCCGAGAACCCGTGCCTGCTCGACGGGCAACCCGTCCCCGCCGCGATCGGGCGCGACCTGGCCGGCTACGCCCGCGCCTGGCGGCGCATGATCACCGACCCGGTCACCGGGCACCTGCTCGACTACGGCCGCGACACCTACCTGCCCGCACCGCTGCGCACCTACGTCCTCGCCCGCGACGGCGGCTGCCGCGCCCCCGGCTGCACCACCAAGGCCCCGCACCGCCTCCAGCTCGACCACGCCGACCCCTACCCGCACGGACCCAGCAACACCACCAACACCGGTGGGGCGTGCACCGACCTGCCACCAGCTCAAAACCGACCGGCCACGTGTGCATCACCGACACCACCCCGGACGGCAGCTGCCTGTGGCGCACCGCCTGGGGCCAGGCCATCCACATCCCACCCCGCGCCTACCTCGACGACCCCGAACCCGAACCCGACCCACCACCGCCGCAACCACCACCCGAACAGACCCCACCCTTCTGACCCCGCGCCGGGACCGGACAGTCGTGCGCGCGTGCCCGGCACGCCTCCGCGCCCAACCGCCGACTCGTGTTCCGTCGTTGCCCCTCAGGCGTGACCACGTCGCCGCCTGACGGATCGCGCGCGGCCGAGGTAACGCGGTCGGGACGGGCCGGGATCGCCAGTAGAATTCCGTTCTTGTGACCATCTCCGCCTCCGGCATCGACCTGCGTGCCGGCGCCCGCCTGCTCCTGGAGGGCGCGACCTTCCGGTCGGCCCGGGCGACAAGGTCGGCCTCGTCGGCCGCAACGGCGCCGGGCAAGACCACCCTGACGCGGGTCCTCGCGGGCGAGGGCCAGCCCGCCGCCGGCATCCGTCGCACGCGGCGGCGAGCTCGGCTACCTGCCGCAGGACCCGCGCGACGGCGACCTCGAGACGGCTCGCGCGCGACCGCATCCTGTCGGCGCGCGGCCTCGACGAGGCCGTCCGCCGGATGCGCGCCGCCGAGGAGCGGATGGCCGGCCGCCGACGACGCGACCCGCGACAAGGCCATGCGGCGCTACGCCAACGCCGAGGCCGAGTTCATGTCGCAGGGCGGCTACGCCGCCGAGTCCGAGGCAGCGGCGATCGCCTCGAGCCTCGGCCTGCCCGACCGGGTCCTCGGCCAGCACGCTCGGCACGCTGTCGGGCGGTCAGCGCCGTCGCGTCGAGCTGGCCCGCATCCTGTTCTGCGGGCGCCGAGACGCTGCTGCTCGACGAGCCGACCAACCACCTCGACGCCGACTCGATCGTGTGGCTGCGCGACTTCCTCGAAGTCGCACAAGGGCGGACTCATCGTCATCAGCCACGACGTCGACCTGCTCGAGGCCACGGTCAACCGGGTGTTCCACCTCGACGCGAACCGCGTGCGAGATCGACGTCTACAACGTGGGCTGGAAGGCCTACCTCACCCAGCGCGAGACCGACGAGCGCCGCCGCAAGCGCGAGCGGGCCAACGCCGAGAAGCAGGCCGACGCAGCTGCAGAACGCAGGCCGACCGCATGCGCGCCAAGGCGACCAAGGCGAAGGCCGCGCAGAACATGGCCCGGCGCGCCGAGCGCATCTGCTCGGCGGGCTCGAGGAGACCCGGCGCAACGACAAGGTCGCCAAGCTGCGCTTCCCCACGCCCGCCCCGTGCGGCAAGACGCCGCTGCGCGCTGCCGAGCTGTCGAAGTCGTACGGCTCGCTCGAGATCTTCACCGACGTCGACCTCGCGATCGACAAGGGCAGCCGCGTCGTCGTCCTCGGCCTCAACGGTGCGGGCAAGACCACGCTGCTGCGCATCCTCGCCGGGGTCGACAAGCCCGACACCGGCGAGGTCCAGCCCGGCCACGGCGCTGCGCCTCGGCTACTACGCGCAGGAGCACGAGACCCTCGACCCGAAGCGCACCGTGCTCGAGAACATGCGCTCGGCGGCGCCGAACCTGCTCGAGCCCGAGATGCGCAAGGTGCTCGGCTCGTTCCTGTTCTCCGGCGACACCGTCGACCAGCCCGCCGGCACGCTGTCCGGCGGCGAGAAGACCCGGCTCGCGCTCGCGACGCTCGTGGTGTCGGCGGCCAACGTGCTGCTGCTCGACGAGCCGACGAACAACCTCGACCCGGCCAGCCGCGAGGAGGTGCTCGGCGCGCTGCGCTCCTACGAGGGCGCCATCGTGCTCGTGACGCACGACGAGGGTGCGGTCGAGGCGCTCGACCCCGAGCGGGTGCTGCTGCTCCCGGACGGCGTCGAGGACCTCTGGAGCCCCGACTACGCCGACCTCGTCGCGCTCGCCTGAGCCGAGTCGCCGAGCGTCACGCGGCGGCTCGCTGAGTCTCGCGATTGTCCGGAACGCGCGGCGCAGCCTGATCGGTAACGTTGATCATGCCGCGGACGGTGGACGCCAGGGCCGCGGAAGACCAGGAGGCAGCGGTGGCGGAGCTCGGCAAGGGTCGACGGGTCTCAGGCGGCGAGCGCGACAAGCTCGCCACCGACCTCAAGAAGAAGTACGCCGCCGGCGCGAGCATCCGCGAGCTCGCGCGAGTCCACCGGGCCGCTCCTACGGCTTCGTCCACCGGCTGCTCAGCGAGACCGGCGTGACCCTGCGCGGCCGCGGCGGCGCCACTCGCGGCAAGGCCGCGAAGGCAAGTCCTGACCGCTCCCGACCTCGACCAGACGCTCCTCGACGGCCGGCGGCGTCCTGCTCGATCGTCGCCGGCGAGCCCGTCGCCACGGTCACGCTCGACCGCCCCGACGACGCGCAACGCCCAGACCCCCGCGACCTGGCGCGCGCTCGCCGCGCGTCGGCGACGCCCTGCCCGACGGCGATCCGCGTCGTCGTCCTGCGCGGCGCCGGGCCCGGTGTTCTCGCTCGGGCATCGACCTGCGCACGTTCACCCCCGAGGGCGTCGACGGCGAGAGGTCGCTCGCCACCATCGCGGCGCTCGACGACGCCGGCGTGTCCGACCTCATCGCGCGGCTTCCAGCGCGGCTTCACCTGGTGGCACGACCGCGACGACGTCATCACCGTCGCCGCGGTGCAGGGTGCCGCGGTCGGCGCCGGCTTCCAGCTCGCGCTGGCCTGCGACCTGCGGGTCTGCTCCACCGACGCCCGGTTCGCCATGCGGGAGACCTCGCTCGGCCTCGTGCCCGACCTCGCCGGCACGCACCCGCTGGTGCGCGCCGTCGGCTACTCCCGTGCGCTCGAGATCTGCGCCACCGGACGCTGGGTCAGCGCCGACGAGGCGCTGGCGCTCGGGCCTCGCCACGACGGTCGTGCGAGCCGACGACCTCGACGCGCCGGTCGGCGACCTGGTCGCGGCGCTCCTGGCCGCGCCGGAGGCCGCCGCTGCGCGCCACCAAGGCCGTGCTGAGGTCCGCGGTCCACGCGATCGTCGCAGGACCAGCGCGGGTCGAGCGCGAGGCGCAGATCACGCTCCTCCGGGCGCTCATCGGCTGACCGGCCCGCTCCGCGCGCCGTCCTGGCCGGTCGGGAACAATCTCGTCCCGTCCAGCCTTGGGCAGATGTCGTCGGCGGCAGGGAGACTGAGTCGTCAGCACCGCGTGACCGTCGCCTCAGGACCGGTCGCGGTCCAGCACCGGAAGAGGTCGTCCAGCGTGTCGATGTCCGGCAACCACATGGCGTGCTGCGCTCGCTACCGCAGCGACGAGCAGCGTCAAGGGCCACGAAGCTCGCCGACGGGCACGTTCCGCCGCATCCTCGGCTACGCCCGGCCGTACCGGTCGCTGGTGATCGGGTTCCTGATCACCCTGGTCATCGACGCGGTGCTCGTGGTGGCCCAGCCGCTGCTGTTCCGCCGGATCATCGACCACGGCGTCACCCCCGGCGACAGCGCCGGTCGTCACGCACGACCGCGATCCTCATCGCGCTCCTCGCGCATCCTCGACGCCGGGCTCACCCTGTCGGGCCGCTGGTACTCCTCGCGCATCGGCGAGGGCCTGATCTACGACCTGCGCACCCAGGTGTACGACCACGTGCAGCGCATGCCGGTCGCGTTCTTCACCCGGACGCAGACCGGCGCGCTGGTCTCGCGGCTCAACAACGACGTCATCGGCGCGCAGCAGGCGTTCACCTCCACGCTGTCGGGCGTGGTCGGCAACGCGATCAGCCTCGTCGCCGTCGTCATCGCGATGCTGGCCCTGTCCTGGCAGATCACGCTCGCCTCGCTGATCCTGCTGCCGGTCTTCCTCGTCCCGGCCCGCTGGATGGGTCGCACGCTGCAGGCGCATGACCCGCGAGCAGATGCAGCTCAACGCCGACATGTCCACGCAGATGACCGAGCGGTTCAACGTCGCCGGCGCCCTGCTGGTCAAGCTGTTCGGCCGCCCGGACGAGGAGGCGGCCGACGTTCTCCGGCCGCTCCGGCCGCGTGCGCGACATCGGCGTCAAGATCGCGATGGCGAACCGGGTCTTCTTCACCGCGCTCACCCTCGTCGCCGCGCTGGCCACCGCGCTCGTCTACGGCGTCGGCGGCAACCTGGTCATCACCGGCGCCCTCACCATCGGCACGCTGCTCGCGCTCGCCGCGCTGCTCGGCCGGCTCTACGGCCCGCTCACCGCGCTGTCCAACGTGCGCGTCGACGTCATGACGGCGCTCGTCAGCTTCGAGCGGGTCTTCGAGGTGCTCGACCTCGAGCCGATGGTGAGCGACAAGCCCGACGCCGCACGCCGTGCCCGACCGGCCGACCACCGATCGAGTTCGACCACGTGCGCTTCCGCTACCCGTCGGCCGACGAGGTGTCGCTCGCCTCGCTGGAGTCGGTCGCCCGTGCCGGACGTCGTCACCGGTGCGCGACGACGTGCTGCGCGACGTCACCTTCACCGCCGAGCCGGGCCAGATGGTCGCGCTCGTCGGGCCGTCCGGCGCGGGCAAGACCACGATCACCGCGCTCGTCTCCCGCCTCTACGACGTGACCGACGGGTCGATCACGGTCAACGGCCACGACGTCCGCGACGTCACGCAGGCAGTCGCTGCACGCGCTCGTCGGCGTCGTGACGCAGGACGCGCACATGTTCCACGACACGATCCGCGCCAACCTGCTCTACGCGCGCCCCGGACGCCACCGACGACGAGCTGCACGCGGCCCTGCGCCGACGCCCAGGTGCTCGACCTCGTCGAGGCCCTGCCCGACGGCCTCGACACCGTCGTCGGCGACCGCGGCTACCGGCTCTCCGGCGGCGAGAAGCAGCGCATGGCGATCGCGCGGCTGCTGCTCAAGGCGCCGGACGTCGTCGTGCTCGACGAGGCCACCGCGCACCTCGACAGCGAGTCCGAGGTCGCCGTGCAGCGGGCGCTGGCGCACCGCGCTCGAGGGCCGCACCTCGCTCGTCATCGCGCACCGGCTCTCGACCATCCGCGAGGCCGACCAGATCCTCGTCGTCGACGACGGCCGCGTCGCGCAGCAGCGGCACGCACGACGAGCTGCTCGCCGCCGGCGGCACCTACGCGGACCTCTACCGCACGCAGTTCGCCAGCAGGAGACAGCCGCCCTCTGACCCCGCGACCCCGGTGCAGCGGCAGTCAGTTGCCGCGCGAGGACCCGCCGTCGACCGGCACAGGACTGCCGGTGACGTAGGACGCCGCGGGGGAGAGCAGGAACGCCGCGACGCGGCCGAGCTCCACCGGCTCGCCGTAGCGGCCCAGCGGGATCGTGGCCTCGTTGCGCCGGCGCACCATGTCCGGCGCGCCGTAGCCGGGCGTCGAGCGCGAAGACCCGATCGGTCGCGATCCGACCGGGGAGCACGCCGTTGACCCGGATGCCGCGCGGGCCGAGCTCGTCGGCGAGGTCCTTGACCATCATCGCGAGTCCCGGGCGCAGGCCGTTGCTGGTCGAGAGCCCGGGGAAGACCTCACGCGCGCGAGGTCGAGAGCACGAGCACGAGCGACCCGCCCGTCCCGCGACAGGTCGCCGGGCGTCACGCTCATCGCGTTCGCCGCCGCGCGGGCCACGCGCAGCGCGCCGAGGAACACCGTCTCGAACGCGTTGCGCCACGTCTCGTCGTCGGTGGTCATCGGCGTGCCCGCCGGCCGGGCCCCCGACGCTGATGAGCGCGCCGTCGAGCCGGCCGAACCGGGCGACCGCGGCAGCGACGACGCGCTCGGCCGTCGCAGGGGTCGGCGAGGTCGGCGGGCAGGCCGACGGCCGACGCCCGGGCCGAGCTGACGGACGGCGTCGTCGAGCGCCTGCCTGGTCGCGGGCGACGACCACGACGCGCGCGCCCTCGGCGACCAGGGCCTGGGCGGTGGCGAGGCCGAGGCCGCGAGAGCCACCGGTGACGACGAAGACACGATCGCGCAGGCCCAGGTCCATGCCGCCGATTGTGCCCGCCCCGGCGCGCTGGTGCGGCCGCTACGGGGCCACGTCACGGTAGCGGGTCCCGGACTCCGGTCGGCGGTACGCTGTCGTCCGGGTCGCGGTGTCGGCGTAGTCGCGCTCGCGACGGACCAGCAGGACGAACCCGGTGACCGCGACGATCGCGAAGAAGACCCACTGCACGGCGTAGGACAGGTGCGGGCCGTCGGAGAGGTCGGGGAGGGGGAGCGGCCGCAGCCCCTCGGCCTGGGCCGGGTCCGAGCTGTCGAGCTCGACGTAGCCCGGGTAGGCCGTCGCGCCCGGTCGCGCCGGCCACCAGCGCCGACGTCGAGGTCGGTGATCTGGCCGGCGGGCAGGTCGCCGGGCTGCGGCGGGGCGCCAGCTCCGAGGGCTGCACCCGGCCGACCACGGTGACCTCGCCCGTGCGGCGGGGCGGGAACCTCCTGGACGGCCGCTGGCGCCGCCGGACGCCGCGATCCAGCCCCGGTTCACCACGAGCACGGCGCCGTCGGCCGTCACCAGCGGCGTCGACGACCCAGAAGCCGTTCGCGCCCTCGAGCGGCCGCTTGCGGACCAGGACCTCGCGCGAGCGCGTCGTAGCGACCCGTGGCCGTGACCGGGAGCCACGCTGCGCGTCGCCGACCGAGTCGGGCGGTGCGCCCGCGGTCATCACGTCGGTCGACCGGGACCGGCGCCTGCGCGGCCGTGGGTCGTGCACGAGGTCGTTGAGGTAGCGCCGGTCGTCGAGCCGGGAGAGCTGCCAGCGGGAGAGCAGGAAGAACGACGGCACGACGAGGAGCACCAGGAACCCGAGCGCCAGCCACCGCGGCTGGCGCAGGAACCCGTAGCTGCTCATGCAGGCAGGGTAGGTCGGGCGGCACCGCTGGGCACCGACCCGGGCGTCACGGCGTCGTGACCCAGCGCCCGCTTCGTCGCCGTGAGCGGGATGACCCGCGTGCCCTCGGCGTCGCTCGCGCTCGCGCCCGGCGTTGGCCATGACGACCGCGATGTAGGGCAGGCCCAAGGCGCCGACGACGAGGAGCCACCGCCACGGCGAGGGCGCGAGGACGGCGCCGAGCACGCACACGGTGCGGATGCCCATCGACCACAGGTAGCGCCGGGTCCGGCCGGCCTGGTCCGCGGACAGCGGCACGCCCGCATCGGTGATGCGGTGGACCTCGGGGTCCGGGCATGGCGGCCATGGCACCACGCGTACGTCCGGCGCGGGCGGGCAGCACCTGCGGGTGCGGCCCCGATCCGCGCCGGCGATGCGCCAGGATGTGCCCCATGAGCAACCGCACCTACCGCGTCACCGAGATCGTCGGCACGTCCGACCGAGGGCGTCGACGCACGCCATCCGCAACGGCATCGCGCGCGCGTCGCAGACCCTGCGTCATCTCGACTGGTTCGAGGTCACCGAGATCCGCGGCCACATCCGCGAGGGAGAGGTCGACCACGTCCAGGTCGGCATGAAGGTGGGCTTCCGCCTCGAGGACTCGTGACCCGTGTCGCCGGCCCGGGGCAGGGCGTCCGCGAGGTCCGGGTGACCGACCTCGAGATGACGGACCCCGCACAGCTCGTCCCCGGCCGCGCGCCGGACGTCGAGGCCACGCTCGTCCGCGCCGGTCGACCGGCGCCCGAGCTGTCGCGCTTCTTCTACCGCGCGGTGGGCGGCGACTGGTACTGGCTCGACCGCCTCGACTGGACGCTCGACCAGTGGACCGCCTGGGTGTCCGCCCCGGGCCACGAGCTGTGGAGCTGCTGGGTCGACGGCGTCCCCGCCGGCTACGTCGAGCTCGACCGCAGCCGCTCGACGACGCGTCCGACGCAGTGCGAGGTCGCCTACTTCGGCCTGCTGCCGCAGTTCACCGGCCTCGGGCTCGGCGGCTGGCTGCTCTCGCGGGCAGTCGAGCGTGCGTGGGACGCCCCAGCACCACGCGCGTCTGGCTGCACACCTGCGAGCTCGACTCCGCGGGCGCCCTCGCGAACTACCAGGCCCGCGGCTTCGTCCCGTGCGGCACGTCGGTGGAGTACTGGGACATCACCGCACCCTCACCCGGCCCGTGGCGCGGCAGCCGTTGACGGTCAGCTCGCCGGCGACACCGTCGAGAAGTTGAAGTCGCGCACGAGCGAGCGGGGGCATGGCCGCCCGGTTGAAGTAGTCGCCCATCTCGCGCGCCAGAGTGGGGACGGCCGAACCGGCGTCGGCGACCCGGGTGAGCACGCCGACGGGGGAGTCGTTGAACCGGAAGTTGGTGGCCGCCCCGACGACCTCGCCGCCGCGCACGACGTAGACGCCGTCGCGCGTGAGCCCGGTGAGCAGCAGGGTCTGCGGGTCGACGACGCGGTTGTACCAGAGGCACGTGACCAGCAGCGCCGTCCTCGGTGCGCGCGACGAGGTCGTCGAGCGAGCCGCTGCGCGCCGGCGACGTCGAGCCGCAGGTTGTCGACGGCGGGCCGGAACGGCGAGCCCCGTCTCGGCGGCGGTGTGCCGGGTGGTGATGAGGTTCTCCAGGACGCCGTCGCCGCAGCCACCGCACCGGCGCGACGGGCATGCCCGTTGTCGAACACGCTGGACGACGACGACGAGCCGATGGCCGAGACGAACGGCGTCGCCTCGAGACCGGCGAGCGTCGGGTCGCTGTGCAGCGTGCACGCGCGGGTCGACGACCGTCTCGCCGACCCGGGTGCCGCCGCCGGCACGGCTCCAGACGCTCTGCCCCTCGTGCGCCTCACGCGCGACCGACGACCAGTACAGGTCGATCATCAGGTCCGCGACCGCGCTCGGCGTGAGCACCGCGTCGTGGCGTCCGGCCGGCGACGTCGACCCGCCGCTCCTGCCACGCGAGGCCGCGACGCAGCTCGCGCGTCGAGGCTCCGCCAGGTCGATGCCGTCGCAGGCGTGCGGGCCGGCCCGCCCGGCCCACGTCGACCGGCTGCGGCTCGTGGCTCTTCGCGGTGATCTCGAGACGGCCCTCGGGGTCGGTGAAGCGCAGGCGCACGCCCGGTGCTCGTGCCGAGGTACGTCGTGACGATCGCCTGCTCGGCGTACCCGAACTGCTCGATGCCGTCGCCGCGCGCGGCCGCGAACATCTCGCCCAGCGACGGTGCCAGCTGCGCGAAGTCGGCGCCCGTCGCGACGAGCGGGGGCGTCGGTCCCAGTCGGCCGACGCCGCGAGGCCCGACGCGAGGTCGGCGGCGTCCTCGGCCGGGCCCGTCCTGCACGCGGCCAGCGCCTCCGCGCGCGCGCACCAGTCGCCTCGACTCGTCGAGCGTCCGGCGCGCTCACGGTGACCGAGCCCGACGCGACCCCGCCCTCGACGTCGACGACGGCGATCACCGTGACGGACGCGGCCACCGTCTCGCCGTTCGTGGTCAGGGTGTTGCGCGCCCAGCGCAGGTTGGCGATGCTGCGGGCTGCGGACGAGCACGATGCAGTCGCGCGACGTCGATGCTGCCAGCGCCCGCTCGACGATCGCCTGGGGCGTGCTCATCGTCCCGCCTCCTGGGCGCTGTTGAGGATGTTGACCGCTGGAACACCGCAGCCGGGCGCCGTGCGACACCGGCGCGACCTGGCCGGGCTGGCCCTTGCCGCAGTTGAAGGCTCCGGCCGAGCAGGTACGTCGACGCGTTGCCGACCGCCGTTCATCGAGCCCCAGAAGTCGGTCGTGGTCGCCTGGTAGGCGACGTCCTTGAGCTGGCCCTCGAGCCGGCCGCCGCGGATGCGGTGGAAGCGCTGGCCGGTGAACTGGAAGTTGAACCGCTGCATGTCGATCGACCACGACTTGTCGCCCACGACGTAGATGCCGTCCTCGACGCCGCCGATCAGCCCGTCGAGGTCGGGCCGTCCGGGATCGGGCTGCAGCGAGACGTTGGGCATGCGCTGGATCGCGGTGTGCACGGCGCTGTCGGCGTACGCGCAGCCGTTCGACCGCGGGAGGCCGAACTCCGCGCGCCATCGCCCGGTCGAGCTGGTAGCCGACGAGCGTGCCGTCCTTGACGATGTCCCAGGTCTGCGCCGCCGACGCCCTCGTCGTCCCAGCCGACCGTCGACAGGCCGTGCTGCGCGACGCGGTCGCCGGTGACGTGCATGCAGGTCGGACGCCGTAGCGCAGCGTGCCGAGCTTGTCCGGCGTCGCGAACGACGTGCCGGCGTAGTTGGCCTCGTAGCCGAGCGCGCGGTCGAGCTCGGTGGCGTGCCCGATCGACTCGTGGATCGTGAGCCACAGGTTGGTCGGGTGGATGACGCAGGTCGTAGCGGCCCGGCTCGACCGACGGCGCGACGAGCTTCTCGGCGAGGTGCGTCGGGCAGCTGCGGCCGAGCTCGGCGTCCCAGTCCCAGCGGCCGCGCCCCGCCGACGTCGGCCGCCGCCGCCGACGAGGTACTCCCAGCCACGCGCCGACCGGGGGAGCGGTGGTGCGTCATCGTCTCGAACGCGCCGGTGGCCGCGTCGACGGCGACCGCGGTCCACTCGGCACTGCAGCCGCACGCGCTGCTGCATGGTGCGGGTGCCCGGCGAGGTCGGCGTAGAACACGCGCTCCTTCACCGCATGCAGCGACGCGGTCGCGTGGGCGACCGCGTCGTGCGCGAGCAGGGTCGCGCTGCGGGAGGTCAGCAGCTCCACCCGCTCGGCCTCCGCGCACCGAGAACGGGTCGATCGTCGTACGCCGACACCCACGTGCCGACGTGCACCGGCTCGGGCGCGAGCTCCACCCGCGCCGTCGTCGAGCGGCGCGCTGATGCGCGCCATCGCCACGGCCCGCTCGGCGAGGTAGCGCGCACCGTCGACGCGTCGATGACGTCGCACGGCGGCGAAGCCCCAGCAGCCGTCCACGACGACGCGGACCGCCATGCCCTGGTCGTCGTCGCGGATCGACCCGTCCAGCCGGGCGTCGCGCACGTTGAGTCATGGACGTCGCGGCGGCCACCACGCGGAGGTCGGCGTGCGACGCGCCCAGCTCGCGCGCGCGCGGCGAGCGCGGCGTCGGCGCAGGCGTCGAGGGGGAGGGCGAGGAACTCGGGGTCGACCTCGTGCGTCACGCGCGTGCTCCGTCCAGTCGAGGGTCGAGGACGACCTTGCCCGTCGTCCGTCGGGCGCGCATGTCCTCGTGCGCCGTGGCAGCGCGCCGACAGCGCGTAGGTGGGCCCGGCGAGCGGCCGCAGCCGTACCGTCGCCACCACCGCCGACGAGCTCGGCGAGCGGCTCGGCGACCATGCGGCGCGCGCGCCTCGGGGCGCATGCAGTCGACGAGCCAGAACCCGATGACCGAGTGCGAGCCCACCATGAGCGTTGCCCGGCGGGACCGGCGTCGGCTGCCGTGCGCGACGCCATGCCGAACGTGACGAGCCGGCCGAACGGCGCGAGCGCGGCGAGGCTGCCGTCGAACGTCGCGCCGCCGACCATCTCGAGCACGACGTCGACCTTGCGACCGCCGTTGGCCTCGACGAGCCGGTGCGTCGATGTCGTGGGCCGACGACCCCGGCTGTCGAGGACGACGCCGACGTCGGCCCCGAGGTCGAGCGCGAGGTCGAGCTTGTCCTGGGACGACGCCGTCGCGATCACGCGGCCCGCGCCGGCCTGCTTCGCGAGCTGGACGGCGAGGTTGCCCACCCCGCCGGCGGCCGCGTGGACCACCACGGACTCGCCGTAGGCTGCACCCGGGCGCTCGTGCGGACGAGGTGCCACGCGGTCAGCCCCTGCACCAGCAGCGAGAGCGCCTGGACGTCGGTCACGCCGGTCGGGACGTCGAAGACCAGCTCCGGCCGGACGAGGGCGAGCTCGGCGTAGCCGCCGCCGCGCGCCACGAAGCCGCACACGCGGCGGAGCCGCCCGGGTCGACGACCGTGCCCACCACCTCCGAGCCCGGGACGAAGGGCAGGGACGAGGCCCGACAGGTAGGTGTTCTCCACCTGATGGGTGTCGGCGAAGTTGACGCCGGCTCCCGTCGACGGACACGAGGAGCTCGCCGTGGGCGGGGACGGGATCGGCGAGGACCGACGGGCTCGAGGACCTCGGGTCCGCCGAACGCTGCGCACCTGGATCGCTCTCATGGCGCCGACCCTAGACCGGCGGGCACCGTGTCGCGGTGCGGTCGTACCGACCGGTAACGGCTAGCGTCGCACCGGCGCGCCCGCGGAGACCGCAGGGCGCGAGGAGTCGTGGACAGGAGGTCGGCGTGAGCCGCGTCGTACTGGTGACCGGGGGCAACCGCGGGATCGGGCTGGCCATCGCCGCAGGCGTTCGTCGCTGCCGGCGACCGGGTCGCGATCACCGCACGCTCGGGCGAGCTCCCCGAGGCGCTGGCGGGGTCCGACGTCCTGGTGCTGCAGGCCGACGTCACCGACACGCGCGAGCATCGACGCCGCCTTCGACCGCCATCGAGGCCGAGCTGGGCCCGGTGGAGGTCGTCGTCGCCAACGCCGGCGTCACCCGCGACACCCTGCTCATGCGGATGAGCGACGACGACATCGCACGCCGTGATCGACACGAACCTCGTCGGTGCCCTCCGCGTCGCGCGCCGCGCGGCCAAGGGGATGCTCCGGCTGCGTCGGGGTCGCATCATCTTCATCTCGAGCGTCGTGGGACTGCACCGGCTCGGCCGGGCAGGCCAACTACGCCGCGTCCAAGGCCGGCCTCGTCGGCCTGGCCCGCTCCGCTCGCGCGCGAGCTCGGCAGCCGCGGCATCACCGCCAACGTGGTCGCGCCCGGGTTCGTCGACACCGACATGACCGCCGAGCTCCCCGAGGAGCGCCGCGCGGAGATCCTCGGCTCCGTCCCGCTCGGCCGCTATGCCGCACCGGACGAGATCGCCGGTGTCGTCGCTGTTCCTCGCCGGCGAGGCCGCCGGCTACATCACCGGAGCCGTCCTCCCCGTCGACGGCGGCCTCGGCATGGGCCACTGATCCGCCGCCAGCACAACCCACCTGAGCGCAGCACCACCGATACACGCGACCGCTCGCGGAAGGGACCGACATGGGAATCCTCGAGGGCAAGCGACTCCTGGTCACCGGCGTGCTCACCGACCAGTCGATCGCCTTCCACGTCGCCCGGCTGGCGCAGCAGGAGGGCGCCACGGTCGTGCTCTCGTCGTTCGGCCGCGCCATGTCGCTCACGACCCGGATCGCCGGTCGCCTGCCGACCCCGGCGCCGGTGGTCGAGCTCGACGTCACCGACCCCGAGCACCTCGCCGGGCTGGCCGACCGCCTGCGCGAGCACGTCGACGGCCTCGACGGCGTCCTGCACTCGATCGGCTTCGCGCCCGAGGCGGCGCTCGGCGGCAACTTCCTCAACACCGAGTGGGACGACGTCGCCACCGCCGTGCACGTGTCGGCGTACTCGCTCAAGTCGCTCGCCGTCGCGTGCCTGCCGCTGATGGTCGGGCCGGGCCGCACGTCGTCGGTCGTCGGTCTCGACTTCGACGCCACGGTCGCCTGGCCCAAGTACGACTGGATGGGCGTGGCCAAGGCCGCGTTCGAGTCGACCTCGCGCTACCTCGCCCGCGACCTCGGCCCGCAGGGCGTCCGCGTCAACCTCGTCGCCGCCGGCCCGATCAAGACCATGGCCGCGAAGTCGATCCCGGGCTTCGACGAGTTCGAGGCCGTGTGGGACGCAGCGCGCGCCCCGATCGGCTGGGACATGGGCGACCCCGAGCCCGCGGCGCGGGCCTGCGTCGCGCTGCTCTCCGACTGGTTCCCGAAGACGACCGGCGAGATCATCCACGTCGACGGCGGCGTGCACGCGATGGGCGCCTGACCGACAGGCAGTCCCATCGGCGCCACCGGGCGGCCTGACCCGACGGGTCGCACGGCTCCGGGTCGGCACGCGACGCCGACCGCTGTCCGGCATGCTGGCCGTCGTGCCGAGGTCGTCGCGACGCACCGCTACGACCGCGTGGTCGCACGTCCGGTCCGCTACCGGTCGCGCAACGCGCGGCGGCTCGCAGTCGCGCTCTTCGCGCTGTCGTGCCGTCATCGTGGTCGGCACGGTCGGCTACATCGCTGCTCGGCATCGACGCCGCTCGACGCGGCTGTACCAGACCGTCACGACGGTCACCACGATCGGCTTCCGCGAGGTCGTGCGTTCGACGACACGCCTGAAGATCTACACGATGGTCCTCGCCCTCGCCGGCGTCGGCACCGTGCTCTACACCTCGACGCTCACCCTCGAGCTCGTCCTCGAGGGCCAGCTCGGCAACCTGTGGGGGACGGCGACGCATGCAACGCGACATCGACAGGCTCGAGGGCCACGCGATCGTCTGCGGCTACGGCCGGGTCGGGCGCGCCGCCGCGGAGCAGCTCGCGAGCGCCGGCGCGAGGTGGTGGTCGTCGTCGACCATGGACGAGACCGGCTCGAGTCGCTGCCCGCTACCCGCACGTGATCGGCGACGCGACCGACGACGACGTGCTGCGCGCCGCCGGCGTGCGCACGGCGAAGACGCTCGTGGCCTCGCTCGACAACGACGCCGGCGCAGCGTCTACGTCGTCCTCAGCGCCCGCAGCGCTGAACCCCGACCTGTTCGTGATCGCGCGCTCGCGCACCGACGACGCCGAGCCGAAGTTCCTGCGGGCCGGGGCCGAACCGCGTGGTGAACCCGCAGCGCATCGGCGGCAACCGCATCGCCGCGTTCGCCGAGTCGCCGGACGTCGTCGACTTCCTCGACGTCGTGATGCACGAGGGCCAGCACGAGTTCCGGCTGGCCGACATCGAGGTGCACGACGGCTCGCCGCTCGCCGGCTCCACCATCGCCGACACCCGCGCACGCGAGGGCGGATCGGCGCGTGCTGCTCGCCCTGCGCACGCGGCGGCACGTTCGTCACGAACCCGGCACCCGCCACCGTCTCGCCGTCGCGCGACGTGCTCATCGTGGTCGGCACCGACGAGCAGGTCGACGACCTGCACCAGATGGCGGGCGCGCGGCTGATGCGCCGCCTGGTCGTGCTGCGGCACGCGAAGATCGCCTACCCGCCGGGCATCGATCGACCACGACCGCCCGCTCGCACGCGCGGGGCGTGCAGCGACGCGGGCGCCGCCGGCGCGTGGATGCTGGAGAACGTCGGCGTGCCGGACCACGTCGTCGTCTCCACCGCCCGACGCGCGCGCGGGACGTGGACGCTCGCGGCGGGACGCCTCGGCTACATCGGCGCCGCCGGCTACGACATCCCTGGGTCCGGACCGCTGACCGTCGACCCGCGCGTCTACGAGGCCAGCGTGCGGACCCTGCTCGCGGTGCTGCGCGAGCTGCCGGCGAGGGCGCAGACCGCCGTGCTCGTCGGGCACAACCCCGGCTGCGAGGACCTCGTCGACCTGCTCGCCGGGCAGCGCGACGAGCCGGCAGCAGCGCTGCTGTCGGTGAAGTACCCGACATCCGGGACCGCCGTCCTCGAGTTCGACGGCGATGGGCCGACCTCGCTCCCGGCACGGCGCACCTCACGATGTTCGCGGCGCCGCGCGGCTGACGCTCAGCGCACGGGGGAGCGGGGGTGGGGGTGCCGGCCTCGGCGTCGGCCTGCTCGATCTCCTCGCGGGTGATGCCGAGCAGGTAGAGCACCGGGTCGAGGAACGGGACGGTGAGCCCGGTGTCTGCCTGCGCGCGCACCACCGGCTTGGCGTTGAAGGCGATGCCGAGCCCGGCCGCGGCGAGCATGTCGAGGTCGTTGGCGCCGTCGCCGATCGCGACGGTCCGGTCCAGCGGGACGCCCTCGATCGCGGCGAACTCGACGAGCGCCGAGGCCTTCGCCGCACGGTCGACCACCGCGTCCGACGCACACGACCGGTGAGCCGTCCGTCGACCACCTCGAGCACGTTGGCGCGGGCGTGGTCGATGCCGAGCTCCGCGGCCAGCGGGTCGACGACGGCGCTGAACCCGCCGGACACGAGCGCCACCCGGAACCCGAGCCGCGTGAGGGTGCGCACCAGGGTGCGCGCGCCCGGAGTGAGGCGCACCGCGCGGCGCACGTCGTCGAGCGCACCGACCTCGGCACGCCGGCGAGCAGTGCCACCCGGGCGTGCAGCGACTCGGCGAAGTCGAGCTCGCCACGCATCGCCCGCTCGGTGACCTCGCGCACCTCGGCCTCGCACCCGGCGTGCCGGCGATGAGCTCGATCACCTCGTCCTGGATCAGGGTCGAGTCGACGTCCATGACCACGAGGTAGGTGCCGCGGCCGCGCAGACCGCGCCCGCTGCACGGCGACGTCGACGCCGAGCGCCGCCGACTCCGCCGCCAGCGCCGGCGCGCAGCTCCTGCTGGTCGGCCCCGGAGACGCGTCAGCTCGATCGCGGTGACGGGGTACGACGCGGTCCGCACGATCCGGTCGATGTTGCCCGCCGAGCGCGGAGATGCGACGGGTGATGCCCGACAGCGCCGGCGGGAGCAGCGGGTGGCCGAGCACCGTGACGAGCAGCCGCCCGCGGCGGCGCGGGTCGTGCTCCTCGGCGCCGAGGGTGAGCTCGGCCTCCATCCCGAGCCGCTCGGCGACCGCCCGAGCCGTGGTCGCTGCGGCGTCGAGCACGAGCGTCGCACCGTGCTCGAGGACGCGGCCGGGCCGAGCAGCACCCCGAGCGTGAGCCGCCCGCGGATCACCACCTGCTCGACGTCGAGGATCTCCACCTCGTGCGCCGCGAGCGCCGCGGTCAGGGTCGCGGTGACGCCCGGGCGGTCGCGCCCGGTGAGGGTGACGAGCAGGGTGCGCGGTGCGTCGACGTCGTCGCCGCTCATCGGGGGGATCGCGTCTCGCGCCGGGTCGTCATGGTCCGCCGAGCCTACCGACGCGTGCTGCCGGGTCCGGCGACGGACTCGGCCGCGGCGGAGCAGGCCGCGCAGAGCGCGTGCCGGGCCGCGCGGCTGCAGCGGGCGCAGCGCGTCGACGCGCGCGGCGGCTCGACGACGCGGTGACGGCGGCGCCGTCGGACTCGCCCGCGATGGCCAGCACGATGCCGAGCAGGCGCGCCGCCGTGCACCGCGACGCGCCGGGCGCGGGCGGGCAGCGACGGCGGCAGCGACGATGCGTGCAGATCGACTGGTCGACGCCGCGCAGCCGGTGCGCGACGTCGTCGCGACCGCGGGCGACGTCGAGCACCTGCAGCCCGGCGGTGGACTCGCGTGAGCGCCTCGGCCAGCGCCCGGTCGGCCTCCGACAGCGTGGGCAGGCCGTGCGGGGGCAGCGGACCAGCGCCACCTCGACGACGTCCCAGCGCACGACGTCGCCGGGCCCGGCCGCCGCGACGGACGGCACGAGCGCCCACGACGGCAGCCCGACGCGGTGCCACGGTGAGCACGGCCTCGCCGGCGTCGATCGCGGCCGCGTTCACCACGGCCGGTCCGGGCAGTCCCGTGAGGTCGCCGGGGTCGGGCAGCACGAGCGCGCAGCGCGGTCACCCCGGCCGCGCGCAAGCGGCCGAGCGCCAGCCGACAGCGACACCGGGTCGGCCTCGCCCGGCACGCCGACCACCCGGTGCAGCGCGTCCGCGCCCGACGGCTCGCAGCGTCGGCCTCGTCGAGGCTGGCGCGACCCGTCGAGGTAGGCGTTGCCCCAGGCCGTCAGGGCGCCGGCCCGCGGGAACACGGTCACCGCTCAACCCTAGGGCCGGCCCTGGGCCGACCCGATGCGCCCGGCCACTAGTGTTCGGCAGGTGAGCGACGTCCTGCGGTTCCTCGACGTCGACGTCGTCCGTGGCGGCACCGCGATCGTCGTCGCAGGTGTCGCTGGGACGTCGCCGAGGGCGAGCGCTGGGTCGTGCTCGGCCCCAACGGCGCCGGCAAGACGACGCTCCTCGCCCTGGCCGCGACGCTCATCCACCCCACCCGCGGCACCGTCGAGGTGCTCGACGAGAAGCTCGGGCGCACCGACGTCTTCGAGCTGCGTCCCCGCATCGGCCTGGCGAGCGCGGCGCTCGCCGAGCGCATCCCCGCCGACGAGATCGTGTCCGACGTCGTCGTGACCGCGGCGTACGCCGTGACCGGGCGCTGGCGCGAGGGCTACGAGGGCGGCGACCACGGCCGCGCGCTGCACCTGCTCGACCAGCTCGGCGTCGGCCGGGTTCGCGGACCGCACGTTCGGCACGCTGAGCGAGGGCGAGCGCAAGCGCGTCCAGGTCGCCCGCGCCCTCATGACCGACCCCGAGCTGCTGCTGCTCGACGAGCCGGCGGCGGGTCTCGACCTCGGCGGGCGCGAGGACCTCGTCCGCCGTCTCGGCGACATCGCCGCCGACGACGAGGCGCCCACCACCGTCCTCGTCACCCACCACGTCGAGGAGATCCCGATCGGGTTCACCCACGCGATGCTGCTGCGCGCGGGAGCGGTCGTCGCGCTCGGGCGAGCTCGACGCACGTCCTCACCGACGCGCACGCTGTCGCGCCACGTTCGGTCTCGACGCTCGTCGTCGAGCACGCGCGACGGCCGCTGGGCGGCCCGCGCCCGCTGACCTCCGCCAGCGCAGCCGACATGGGCGACTCGCGAGATCGTCCGCACGCGGTGGCTGCGGGCGCCGTACGATCACTGCATGGACGCATGGGCGTGGTGGCTGATCGCGGCGGGCGTCCTCGCTCGTGGCGGAGATGCTCACCACGAGCCTGGTGTTCGGGATGATCGCCGGCGGTGCGGCCACGGCCGCGATCGTCGCCGCGGCGGGCGGTGGACCGGCTCCTGCAGGTCGGTGCCTTCGCGGTCGTGTCGCTGGCGCTCTCGCTCGTCGTCCGCCCGATCGCGCGACGGCACCTGCGCACCCCCGCGCCATCCGCACCGGCGTCGCCGCACTCGTCGGCTCCGAGGCCGAGGTGCTCGAGCCGGTCACCGGCCGCGACGGACGCATCAAGCTGGCCGGCGAGATCTGGTCGGCCCGCGTCGTACGACGGCAGACAGCGTGCACGAGCCGGGCAGCATCGTCCGCGTCGTCGAGATCTCCGGCGCCACCGCGCTCGTCGCCTGATCGACGCTCGACGGGAAGGACATCCACGTGTTCGGTGACATCGGGGGCGGCGCCGTCGCAGGGCTCGATCATCGCCCTGCTCGTGATCGTGATCTTCGTGCTGCGTCACGCTCGCGAAGGCCGTGCGCATCGTGCCCCAGGCGCGCGCCGGCATCGTCGAGCGGCTCGGTCGCTACAACCGCACCCTGCTCCCCGGCCTGTCGCTCCTGGTGCCCGTACATCGACCGCCTCAAGCCGCTCGTCGACATGCGCGAGCAGGTCGTGTCCTTCCCGCCGCAGCCGGTGATCACCGAGGACAACCTCGTCGTCAACATCGACTCCGTCATCTACTTCCAGGTGACCGACCCCAAGGCCGCGATGTACGAGATCGCGAGCCCCATCACCGGTATCGAGCAGCTCACCGTGACGACGCTGCGCAACGTCATCGGCGGCATGGACCTCGAGCACACGCTGACCTCGCGCGAGGAGATCAACAGCGCGCTGCGCGGCGTCCTCGACGAGGCCACCGGCAAGTGGGGCATCCGCGTCAACCGCGTCGAGCTCAAGGCGGTCGACCCGCCCGCCAGCGTGCAGGAGACGATGGAGAAGCAGATGCGCGCCGAGCGCGAGAAGCGCGCGTCGATCCTCACCGCCGAGGGCTTCAAGCAGTCGCAGATCCTCACCGCCGAGGGCGAGAAGCAGTCCGCGATCCTGCGCGCCGAGGGTGACGCGCAGGCGCGCATCCTGCGGGCCGAGGGCGAGGCCCAGGCCATCCAGAAGGTGTTCGACGCCATCCACGCCGGCGACGCCGACGAGAAGGTGCTCGCCTACCAGTACCTCCAGGCGCTGCCCGCGATCGCCAACGGCACCGCCAACAAGGTGTGGGTGATCCCGGCCGAGCTGTCCAAGGCCATGGAGAACCTCGGCTCGGCGTTCACCAAGAACGACGCCGCCGAAGGCGCCTGACACCCGCACTCGTGAACCTGCTCCTCCTCGTCGGGCGCCGGTATCGTGGCCGGCGCCGTGAACGCCGCCGTCGGCAGCGGCACCCTGCTCACCTACCCGCTGCTGCTGGCGTACGGCCTCCCGCCGGTGGTCGCGAACGGCACCAACAGCGACGGGGCTCGCGCCCGGGAACGCTGTCGGCGGCGTGGGGATACCGGCGCGAGATGGCAGGCCGGGGCGGCCGGGTCGCGACGCTCGCCGTCGCCGTCGGGTCGGGGCCCTCGCCGGGGCGACGCTCGTCCTGGCCCTGCCGTCGCAGCGTGTTCGAGGCGCATCGTCCCGTGGCTCATCCTCGCTCGCGTGCGTGCTCGTGCTCGTCCAGCCGCGCGTTCACGCGCGCTGCTCGAGACCGCGGGATCGACCCCACGACGCTGCCCGCGGCGCGCGCTGGTCCCGGTGCTGTTGCTCGTCGGCGTCTACGCCGGCTACTTCGGCGCCGCGCAGGGCATCATCCTCATCGCGGCGCTGACCGATGCTCTTCGACGCCGACCTGCAGCGGTCGAACGCGGTGAAGAACGTGCTGCAAGGCGTCTCGAACGGCGCCGCGGCGGTCGTGTTCGCCGTCGCCGGTGCCGTCGCCTGGCCCGCGGCCCTGGCCCTCGGCGTCGGTGCCTCGGTGGGTGGCCTCGCTCGGCGCCCCGTTCGCGCGGCGGCTGCCGGACGCCGCGCTGCGCGGCCTCATCGTGGTCGTCGGCCTCGTCGCTGCCGGCGTCAGCATCGCGAGGATCGTGACGATGGCCACGCTCGTCGAGGTCGTCGACGCCGCGCGACCCGCGGCTGCGCGACTACACCGGCCTCACCGACGTCGTCGCTGCGCCGCGTCCGCGAGCCGGCCGAAGGGCCTGTTCCTCGCCGAGGGGGAGAAGGTCGATCCGCCGCGCCCTCGACGCCGGGCTACGCACCGCGCTCGCTGCTCATGGCCGCGAAGTGGTGGCCGGCGCTCGAGCGACGCTCGTCGGCGCCGTACGACTGCCCGGTCTACCTCGCCGACGACGCCGTGCTCGAGCGACGTCACCGGCTACCGCGTGCACCGCGGCGCGCTCGCGTCGATGCCCGGCGCCGCTGCCCTCGCTCGACGACGTGCTCGCCGGTGCGCGCCGCGTCGTGGTGCTCGAGGACCTCGTCGACCACACCAACGTCGGCGCGGTCTTCCGCAACGCCGCGGCCCTCGGCATCGACGCCGTGCTCGTCAGCCCCGAGTGCGCCGACCCGCTCTACCGGCGCAGCGTGAAGGTGTCGATGGGATCCGTGTTCGCGGTGCCCTGGACCCGCGCCGAACCGTGGCCGGAAGCGCTGGATCGCCTGCGCACCAAGGGTTCTCGGGTCCTGGCGCATGTCTCCCGACCCGGCTCGGACGCTCCCTGCCCGAGCTGTCCGGTCTCGATCGCGTCGCGGTGGTGCTCGGCACGGAGGGGGAGGGGCTGACCGAGCGCGGCGCTGGCGCGCGTGCGACGAGTCGCGTGCGCATCCCGATGGCGGCCGGGGTCGACAGCCTCAACGTCGCGGCCGCGAGCGCCGTGACCTTCTACGCGCTCGGTCCGGGCTCCCGCCCCTGATCGGGCTCCACGGAGCGGCGAACGCGAGCCCTGCGCAGACGACCTCCCGGTGCGACCTGGGATGGCAGGCTGGGTGCCATGAGTGCCGGAGCCGGGCGGCTTGTCGTCGTACGCCACGGACCGACGGCGTGGAGCGAGACGGGGCGGCACACCGGCATCACCGACATCGCGCTCACCCGCGAGGGGGAGGACGAGGCGCGCGCCCTGGCGCCACGGCTGGCCGGCTTCCACGCCTCCCTCGTGCTCTCGAGCCCGCTGGTCCGCGCCCGCCGCACCGCCGAGCTCGCCGGGCTCGACCCCGTGGTGGATCCGGACCTGCGGGAGTGGGACTACGGCGAGTACGAGGGCCGCACCACCGCGGAGATCCGCGCGTCGCTGCACGACCCGTCCTGGGCGGTGTGGACGACCCGCGCCGGGCTGGGGGAGAGCCTCGGCGACGTGGGGCGTCGCGCGTCGCGGGTGACCGCGCTGTGCGACCCCGTCGTACGGGCCGGCGGCACCGTGATCCTGGTGGGGCACGCGCACCTGATGCGCATCCTCACGGCGCTGTGGCTCGGCCTCACGCCGGTGGACGGTCGCTCGTTCGTCCTCGAGCCGGCTGGGGTGGGCGTGCTCGGGTTCGAGCGCGACACCCCGGCGCTGCTCGAGTGGAACTAGCGGCGCACGATCACTTCCCGGCGCGCCGTGCGGCGGTGAGCGCGAACCCGGTCGCGAACGCGCCGACGAACGCGCCGAGCCCGCTGCTGATCGGGTTCTCCACGATCGGCAGCCACTGGAACAGGAACGTCGCCACCGTCACGGACCCGCCGCAGACCGCGCCCGCGATGGTGCCGGTGCGCAGGCCGCGTCCGACGCGGCCCGGCTCGGCCACGCCGTCCCCGCTGGAGGCCTTCGCCACATCGCCCGACGACCGGCTCGGTGCCGGCTTCCCGGACAGGGTGGAGTCCACCTCGCGCAGCAGTCGTTCCAGCTCGTCGTCGCCACTCATGGCTCCATCATGACCCGATCCGGCCCGAGGCACACGACGCGGGGGAGGGACCGGTGCCGAGTTCGTGCGTACCCTGTCGCCATGCGTCGATCGGGGGTCCTGGCCGCGCTGCTCGCGTTCGCGCTCGCGGCCTGCGCCCAGCCGGGTCCGTCCGCGGCGCCGCCATCGCCGTCCCCGTCGGTGCCGCCGGCCGCGTCCGGATCGGCGAGCGCCGGGCACGGCCACACCGCGACACCGGAGGCGGCCGTGCCGCTGCGGTCGCAGGAGAGCTTCCTGACCGTGGGCGTGGCCGACGACCTGCCGGGCGGGGTCTACGAGCCCGCGGCGCCCTCGGGCGGGACCGACGACTACCGGTGCTTCCTGGCCGATCCCGGCCTGACGGCCGACTCCTTCGTCACGGGCGTGCAGTTCCTGCCCGGGAACGCCGACATCGTCCACCACTCGATCCTGTTCCGCGTGGAGCCCGCCCAGCTGGCCGCGGCGGAGGCCAAGGACGCCGCGGACCCGCGGCCCGGCTGGGAGTGCTTCGGCGGTCCCGGACTGCCCGTCCCCGTCGTCGAACCCGCTCGACGGGCTCGACGCCGCCCCCTGGCTGGCCGGCTGGGCGCCCGGGGGGCACGAGAACGTGTTCGAGCGCGGCGTCGGCGTCCCCATCTCCGCGCGCAGCCGGATCGTGATCCAGATGCACTACAACCTGCGGGCCGCCGGCGCCGGCCCGGTGCGCGACGACACGAGCATCCGGCTCCGGCTGTCGGCGAACCAGGACCTCGTGCCGCTGCGGACGATGCTGCTCCCCGCGCCCGTGGAGCTGCCCTGCCCCGACGGCTCCGCGGCGGGCCTCTGCGACCGCCAGGCAGCCGTCCTCGACGTGATGGCACGCTTCGGCTACAACGCCGGCCGCACCGTCGCCGGTCTGCAGCTGCTCTGCGACGGCGACCCGCTCGCACCGAGGCCGGGCACCACCCAGTCCTGCGTGCGGCACCGTGCGCGAGCCCATGACGGTGCGTGCGGCGGCGGGTCACATGCACCTGCTCGGGCGCGAGATCAGCATCGTGGCCAATGCGGGCACCCCGCGGGAGCGGACCCTGCTCGACATCCCCGCGTGGGACTTCGACAACCAGTCCACCCGCCGCCTCGACGCGCCGGTGAGCGCTGCGCAAGGGCGACACCGTCACGGTCACCTGCACCCACGACGCCGGGCTCCGCGAGCACGCTGCCGGCGCTGCCAGGACGCCGCCGCGCTACGTCGTGTGGGGCGAGGGCACCACCGACGAGATGTGCCTCGGCATCCTCGTCGTCAGCGACTGAGCCGCCGCGCGGCGGACCCGGCGGCTCTGGGGGGCCCCGGACCCGCGCGACTCGCCCGGGTGCCACGCGCGGTCCGGTGTCGGGTTCTCCCCGCGTCCTGGACTCGTGGACGCCCGGAAACCCGTGCGGCACGGCCGTCCCCGGCCGTCGCGGCCGTCCTTGGTTGTCCGGAGTGGCGGCAACGCGGCGCCGGGAGCGTTAGCGTCTAACCCAGCGATCACGAGCCGGCGCACCTGCGCCCTGGGGCGCCTCGCCGCGCACGAGCGGATGCACGTCCGACGACCGAGCGCGGGTGCGCCCGTCACGACCACGAGGAGGGCCAGCCATGGCGCGCGGTTCAGGAACACCGGGGGATCCCTGGGTGCTCAACACCCCGAGCGGCGGCTCGGAGTACTCCCTGTGGATCGACCCGGAGACCGACCCGCAGCTGCTGGTGTGCCAGGTGAGCAAGACGAGGCTCACCTACCTGGCCCGGGCCCTCGACGACCTGCACGCCTGGCTCCTGGAGCAGGGCGACTGGGTGTTCCTCGGCGCGTCCGACGAGCAGCGCCCGGCGGTCGAGGGAACCGTCGAGGCGTGGGCCCGGCTCACCACGAACCCGGTCGGCGGCTGGTACGGCCAGAAGACCGGCATGCGCGGCCGGTTCGGCGTCTACATCCCGCCGGCGCTCGTCGCCCAGGGGAGGGCCGAGATCACCATCGAGAACCGCAAGGCCAAGATGCGCGCCCTGTGAAACCGGGCCGGATTCCGCTTGATTGACATAATGTCCCTTATCGGATGTCTGTCACCACGCACGATCCCGTCCTCGGCCTGAGCCCGTGCCCGCCGTTACCTGACCGCGTCCCACCCGTCGGAGGTCCGTTGTCCGAGCTGCCCCGTGCGGTGGCCCGCGCCGCCGCCGTCGTCTACGTCTGCGACGTCGCCCGGGTCGTGCCGTTCTACGCCACCATCAGCGACCTGGCGGTCGCCGACGTGCAGGACGGGTTCACCGTGCTGAGGTCGAGCACCCTGGAGCTCGCGCTCGTGAGCGTCCCGCCCGGCATCGCGGCCGACATCGAGATCACCGATCCGCCGCAGCGCCGCGAGGACACGGCCGTCAAGCTCGTGCTCCCGGTGGCCAGCCTCGCCGCCGCTCGGATCGTCGCCCCGGCACTGGGCGGAATTGTCGACTCGG
Organism: uncultured Actinomycetes bacterium; assembly: GCA_963738455.1. Classification (GTDB taxonomy): domain Bacteria; phylum Actinomycetota; class Actinomycetes; order S36-B12; family CAIYMF01; genus Longivirga. The sequence continues at coordinate 129,187 of CAVTWM010000007.1, read as the reverse complement.
TGGACACGGAGTGGCTGTGGCAGGGGACCTGGGGCTGCGACGGCCACGACCCCGAGGGCAACGTCGTGCACCTCCAGGAGATCGCGCCCCGCTGACCGACCGCCCGGTCAGACGTCGGGCTGGCAGGCGCCCTTCCCGAGGGCGGCCAGGCCGCGGAGGTCCCCAGGACCGAAGGTCGTGCGACCGGCTTCCGCCCGCGGGTACATGAGCTGGCGGGTGTCGTTGACGTGCGCGAGCCCCACCAGATGCCCGAGCTCGTGCAGCACCACCGCGGTCGCCAGCTCCCGTCCCTTCGCGCCGCGCAGCACCTCCGCCATCGCGACCGCGTCGAGGTGGAGCTCCCCGGACACGTAGGCGTCGTCACCGCTCGCGGTGCCGTAGCCCACCGGGCCGGCCTCGCCGATCACGTCGATCCCCATGTCCGGGATCTCGTCGGCGGTCGCCCAGGTGATCAGGACGGGTGCCCATCGATCGCCGTAGCGCGGCAGCTGGTAGGAACGGCGGTCCTCCACCGGCGGCTCGGCCGTGGCGCCGTCGTCGACGAACGTCAGCCCGGTCGCCCGCGACACTGTCGCGATCGCCGTCGTGAGGATCGCGGCACCGCCCGCGGGCTCGTTGGCCCGCCGGACGACGACGTGGATGGGGCGGCACGGCGACCACGCGACGGCCGTGACGCCGTCGTCCTGGTGGCGGATGAGCCGGAACCCGGACGTCGACGACTCGCGCGGCACCGCACCCGCCGCGCTCGCGGGACGTGCGCCCTCCTCGAGCCCCTGCGGCGGGAACCCGGGGATGCGCGGGATGGTCGTCGCTGTGGCGCTCGGGCCCGCTCCCCGGTATCGGGTGCTGCGGCCGGCCCGGTGGGCGTCCGGCTGAGGCTCCAGTACATGCCGCCGGCCACGATCGCGGCGACGACCATGACGGCCGATGGCCGTGCTCCCCCACCGTCGCCTCCGTCGCGCAGGCGGAGGGTCGAGGAAGGTCGACGGCGAGGCTGCACGGAACGGCACCGGCCCGACCGGCCGGCCCGCCGCCTCGTCGAGCACCCACTGCGGGACCCGACCGCTCGCCGAGCGAGGGATGTCGGGTGGCAGGTCCTCCGGCGGCCGCGCGTCGGCCATCGTCGTCCCCCCTGTCCCCGTCGTGGCCAGCGGTCCGCGGGCTCGGCCGACTCGGCCTCCCGCGCCGGGTGGCGCGCGGTGAGGGTAGCCCGCCGAGGCGGGGGGACGACACTCGGCCCGAAGCGTCAGCCCGCGTGCACCTGGTGCCCGGCGCCGCGCAGGGCCTCCACCGCCTTCTCCAGCGCCGCGGCGTGCACGAGCACGTAGTCGGTGTCGTACGTCGACACCACGAAGACGCTGACGTCGACGTCCGCGAGGGGCTGCGTGAGCCCTGCCATCACGCCGACCATCGAGAAGTCGAGCGGCCCGGCCACCTCGAGCGCGCGCCAGTCGGGCTCGACCCGCACGTGCTCCCCCGTCGGCGCCTCGTCCTCGGGGCACACGATCGACAGCTCGGAGTCGGTGCGGGTCACCGACCAGAAGCGCGCACCGGGCTCGGGGACCGGCCACGGCGAGCCTGCGGGGAGCTTGCACACGGACAGTCGGTCGTCGAGCACTCGGAGGTCCACGGCCCCATCCTGCCGCGCGCTCCCCCGGCGCCGCCCGAGTCCGGGGCACGGCTTCGGCGAGTCCGGGACGCGCGGCCCTCCGGTCCACCATCATCTGCCCCGGAGGTCGCCCATGTCCGCAGTCAGCACGGCGTCGCAGATCGACCCGGTCGAGCGTCGTCGGGAGCAACGGGGCTGGTACTGGTACGACTTCGCCAACTCGGCGTTCGTCACCACCACGGCCACCGTCCTCGCGGGCCCGTACATCACGGCGGTCGCCAAGACCGCCGCGTGCGGCACCGACGAGGGCGACTGCGACGTGCCGCTCTACGATCCTCGGCCTGTCGGTGAGCCCGGGCGCCCTCTACTTCTTCGCGATCACCATCACCACGATCATCTCGGCGTTCGTCCTGCCGGTGGTCGGCGCGTTCGCCGACCGCAGCGGCACGAAGAAGCGGCTGCTCGCCGGATTCGCCTGGGCCGGCTCGTTCTTCGCCGCGCTGCTGTTCTTCGTCAGCGGCGGCAACTGGCAGCTCGGCGTCCTCGCGATGATGGGCGCCTCGCTGTGCCTCGGCGCGAGCCTGGTCGTGTACGACGCGATCCTCATCGAGATCGCCACGCCCGACGAGCGTGACGGCGTCTCCAGCCGAGGCTGGGCGCTCGGCTACGTCGGCGGAGCCATCCTGCTCGTGATCAACCTCGCGCTGCTCACGCTGATGAAGGACGAGCAAGGGCTCGCCGCGCGCATCTGCCATGCTCATGGCCGCGGCCTGGTGGGCCGGGTTCACGTTCGTGCCGTTCGTGCGCCTGCGCAACCGGCCGCCGGTCAACGTCGAGAAGCTCGACGGCGGTGCCCTCGGCCGCAGCTTCGGCCAGCTCTGGCACACGCTGCAGCACGCCCGCGCCTACCCGATGACCCTGCTCTTCCTCGTCGCCTACCTGTTCTTCAACGACGGCGTGCAGACGGTCATCTACGCGTCGTCGGTGTACGGCAGCGAGGAGCTCGGCTTCGAGACCGACGTGCTCTTCATCGCGATCCTCACCGTGCAGATCGTCGCGATCTTCGGCGCCCTGCTCCTCGGCCGTCTTGCCGGTCGGTTCGGCGCCAAGCGGGTCGTGCTCGGCAGCCTCGTGGCGTGGATGTTCGTGATCGCGGGCGGCTACCTCGTGCCCGAGAACGCGATGGTGCCGTTCATCCTGCTCGCGGCGTCGATCGGCCTCGTCCTCGGCGGCACCCAGGCCCTGTCGCGGTCGCTGTTCTCCCAGCTCATCCCCCGCGGCCGCGAGGCCGAGTACTTCTCGCTGTACCAGGCGATGGAGCGCGGCACCTCGTGGCTCGGCACGCTGGCCTTCGGCCTCGCGTTCACCGTCTTCGGCTCGTACCGCATCGCGATCGTGCTGCTCGTCGTCTTCTTCGTCGTCGGCGGGTTCCTGCTCAGCCGGGTCGACGTGCGCGCGGCATCCGCGAGGCGGGCAACGAGATGCCGGCCGTGGTCTGACCGGCCGGCTACTCCCCCGCGCGTCGCAGCGCGTACGCCGTGAGGCCCTCGGCGACGAGCCCGACGCACCGAACGCCGCGAGCCACAGCGCCTTGCTGCGGCTGCCGCTCGCCATGCCCGGGCGTGGGCGGGCGGCCTCGACGAGGAACGCGAGCGCGTCGCCGCCGTCGACACGGCCATCGCGGCGACCCACCCCGAGGTCGGGCGCCCGACCGGTGGGCGCGAGCGTGCCGAGGCCGAGGGCGAGCTCGCGGGCTCCGACGAGGCGGGTCTCCCCCGGTCTCGTCGCGCACAGCGCCGCGAGGCCGAGGCGCACGCGCCGAGGACCGGCACCGACCGCCGCAGGCTGCTCCCCAGATCCGGCGGGGTGATCTCCGTCATGCCGCACCCCACCACGCGCCGCGCCGGCGCACCCAGACCGTCGCGGCAGCGCGCGACCTCCCCGGCCGCTCCCGGACGCCCGGTCACGTCGTGATCGGTTATCCGGACGGGTTTCGCAGAGCGGATCCTGGGGAACACCGCCTGCGTCCCGTCCGTTAGAGCACACAAGACCGATCCCCCGACCGGCCAGACGACAAGGCAGGATACACATGAGCGACGGCGCCCTCCGCGGCACCCGCCTCGGCGCGACGAGCTACGAGAACGACGACCACGTCGAGCTCGCTCCGCGCCAGGTCGTCCACTACGACTGCCCCACGGGCACACCACCTCGCATGCCGTTCTCGGTCGAGGCCGAGGTCCCGGCGATCTGGGAGTGCCGCACCTGCGGCGCCGAGGCCCTCATCCGCGACGGCGAGCGCCCCGAGGCCAAGCCCACGAAGCACGTCCGCACGCACTGGGACATGCTCCTCGAGCGCCGCACGCATCGAGGACCTCGAGGTCCTGCTCGCGGAGCGTCTCGACCTGCTCCGCGAGGCCGCACCCCGAGCCAAGCAAGACCGCCTGACGCCGATCCTCTCGGCCCACGCCGCGCACGACGAACGCCCGCTCCCCCTCTGCGACAGCCCGGTGTCCTCGGATGCCGGGCTCGTCGGCAGTTCTGTGCCTGGGTCAGGCGCTGGGTCAGGTGCCGGGCTCGTCGTCGCGGACGATCTCCCGCGGACCTCGCCGGTCACGATCTCGCCGCGCACCGGGCGCGGCTCGTCCTCGCGCACGACCGCGCCGGTGACCGTGGTGGTGGTCGTGCTGTGAAGACGACGCCGGCGCGCCTCGGCGCGGCGGCGCACGGAGCGCGAGATGACCCGCGCGCACGAACGTGCGCAGCGGCGGGATCGAGCAGCAGCAGCCCGACGGCGCTCGTGACGAGGCCCGGGATCGCGATGAGCGAGCCCGGCGACGAACAGGATGCCGGCGTCGCCGACCTCGCGGCCCACCTGCCGACGCGCTCCTGGTCATGGCCGGGCATCACCGTGACGCCGTCGACGGTGCACCGGGCGCAGCGACCGCGCGGCGGCGAAGCCGGCCCGGCGCATCACGGCGATGCCGACGATCACCAGGACCGCCGACGGCGAGGAACACCCCGCGCCCAGCCGATGATCGCCGGCGAGCCAGGACGCGACGAACCACTCGGCGACGACGTAGACGACGATGCGCGAGGATGACCCAGGGGCCCATGCGTCACCAGCCTCCGTGGTCGGGTGACGTCTTCCCGGCGAGCAGGCGCTCGGCCTTCGGGGTCTTGTCCTGCGCGCCCCAGACGGTGACCCGCCAGAGCGCCTCGACGACGATGCGCTGGTCCATCTTGGAGTCGCCGAGCTCGCGCTCGACGAACTCGATCGGCACCTCGCCACCCGCAGGCCCGCCTGCACGGCGCGCCAGCCCAGGTCGACCTGGAAGCAGTAGCCCTTGCTCTCGACGCCGGTCAGGTCGAGCGCGCGCAGCGTGGCGGCGCGGAAGGCGCGGTAGCCGCCGGTGGCGTCCTTGCAGCGGGACGCCGAGCATGAGGCGCGTGTAGAGGCTGCCGCCGCGGCGAGAGCACCTCGCGCGACTTCGGCCAGTTCACGACCGAGCCGCCGGGGACCCAGCGCGAGCCGAGCACGAGGTCGGCGTCGCGCAGCGCGGTCGAGCAGCCGGGGCAGCTGCTCGGGCTGGTGCGAGCCGTCGGCGTCCATCTCGACGACGACGTCGTAGCCCTGCGTCGAGCGCCCAGTCGAAGCCGGCGAGGTAGGCGGCGCCGAGGCCCTCCTTGCCCGCGCGGTGCATGACGTGGACGTGGTCGTCGTCGGCCGCCGAGCCGGTCGGCGATGTCGCCGGTGCCGTCGGGGCTGTTGTCGTCGGCGACGAGGACGTGCGCCTCGGGCACGGCGGCGCGGACGCCGGCCGACGATCAGCTCGAGGTTCTCCCGCTCGTTGTACGTCGGGATGATCACCACGATGCGACCGAGGTCGGCGAAGGCGGCTGCGGTGCGCCTCGCTCACGCGCTAGGGCTCCTCGGCTGGCTGGGCGCGCCTCCGAGCCTACGTCGCGGCGGCGCCGATGGCCGAACTGCGGCCAGGACCGAGCAGCCGATCGCAGCCGGCGGCCGCGAGCAGCTCCGGGCAGCGCGCCCGACGCGGTCGCGCGACGGTGAGGTCGTCGCGCAGCGGGACGCTCGTCGCACCAGGTAGCCCGGCCGCGAACTCGCGCGAGCGTGCCGGCGAGCGTGCCGTCCGGGCGGCACGATCGCGCTGATGCCGCTCGTGGCCGCGATGAGGACCGCGCGGCCGTGCTCGACCGCGCGCAGCCGCGACATCGCCAGCTGCTGCTCGGGCTGGCCGGTGCGGCCGTAGGTCGCGTTGTTCGTCTGCACGGCCAGGATCCGGCAGCGCCCTGGCCCGTCGAGCTCGCCCTTCACGCCGTCGCCGCGCACGGCCGCGCGCGCCGAGCTCGTCGTACGCCACCTCGAAGCAGATGAGGTCGCCGAGCCGCGCCGGACCGACCTGCAGCGACGCCGGTGCGTCGTCGCCCGGCGCGAAGTCGCGCGGCACGCGGTCGAACCGGCCGATGAGCCTGCGCCAGCAGGTCCGCGCGGCCGGGACCCACTCGCCGAACGGCACCGGGTGCTGCTTGACGTAGAAGTCCGGCGGGCCCCGGCGGCGCCCGTCGACGTGGGCACCCACACGATGCCGGTGTTCCAGATGTGCGTCGGGTCGTCGGGCTTCTCGACGACGGCGCCCACCAGCACCGGGCACGTCGATGGCGTCGACCGCGCTGCTGGATGCAGGCGTGCGCGGCCGGGTCGCGCGAGCGGGTCGATGTCGCTGGAGTTCTCCGGCCAGATCACGAGGTCGGGCTGCGGCGACCCGGCCGGCGGCGACGTCGGCGGCGAGCCGCTCGGTCTCGGCGACGTGGTTGCGCAGCACCGGCCTCCCGCTCGCCCAGGAAGTCCATGCCCGCGCCCGGGCACGTTGCCCTGGATCACCGCGGCGGTGACGCTGCCGACGGCCGCCGACGGTCCTGGCCCTCGGTGGGCAGCGGCACGAGCCCGCCCGCGGTGCCGAGCACGGCGACGCCGACGAGCGCGCCGACGGTCGCGCGCGGCCGACGCCGCTCGAGCCACGCGAAGGCGAGCAGCGCGCCGACGAGCGCGATCGCGAACGTGACCGCCGGGCGCACCGCCGAGGGCGGCGTACGGCGTGAGCGTCGTGTCGGTCTGCCCGAAGGCCAGGCGGCCCCACGGGAACCCGCCGAGCGGCACGCGGTCGCGCATCGCCTCGGACGAGCACCCACATGAGCGGGACGGCCAGCGGCCAGACCCGCAGGCGCGACGTGGCGGCGACCCCGGCACCCACGAGCGCCGACGAACAGCGCGAACGACCCCGGCCGAGCAGCAGCCAGGCGTCGTCGCCGATGACGCGCATCCAGGCGAGGTGCAGCAGCGAGGAACGCGAGCCCGGCCAGGTAGCCCAGCCAGAACCCGCGACGGGCGCGGACGCCGTGCCAGCTCAGCGTCATGAGCGCCAGCGCCGGCGGCGCGAGCCAGACGAGGTCGTAGGGCGGGAAGGACAGCACCAGGAGCGCGCCGCCGAGGACCGATCCGAGCACGCCGCCAGATCCGGGGCGGTCGTGCCCGGCGACTGGGCGGGCTCGGGCATCGCGCCCAGGCTACGTGAGCGCGCGGCGGGTCGTCACCGGCGGCACGCGCACGACAACGGATGCCGCGGCCCGTTCCGCTCGGCTACTCGAACCGGGCGGGTCCCCGGCCCGCGACGCAGGATCTCCGGCTCGTCGGCGCCGAGAGGTCGACGACCGTGTCGGCTCCATGCCGCAGTCGCCGGAGTCGATGACCGCGTCGACCAGGTGGTCGAGGCGCTCCTTGATCTCCCAGCCCTGGGTCATCGGCTCGTCCTCGCCCGGCATGAGCAGCGTGCTGGACACGAGCGGCTCGCCGAGCTCGGCGAGCAGCGCCTGACACGACGTGTGCTTCGGGATGCGCACGCCGACCGTCTGCTTCTTCGGGTGCTGCATCCGGCGCGGTACCTCCCGCGTCGCCGGCAGGATGAACGTGTAGCTGCCCGGCGTGTCGGCCTTCACCGAGCGGAACATCGCGTTGCTGACCTGGACGAACTGGCCGAGCTGGGCGAAGTCGGCTGCACACCAGCGTGAAGTGGTGCTCGCTCGTCGAGGTGACGGATCTGCGGATCCGGTCCAGCCCGGCCACGTTGCCCATCTGCGCGCCGAGCGCGAAGCAGGAGTCGGTCGGGTACGCGATCAGCCCGCCGTCCCGGATGATCGCGGCCGCCTGCGTGATCGAGCGCGCCTGCGGGTTCTCGGGATGCACGTCGAAGTACTTCGCCATTCCCGGAGACTACGCGGGCGCCCGCGCCGCCCGCGGGCGGTCGAGCGGATGCGCTCAGCCGGGTGGCGCGGGCGATGTCGCGAGTGGCCGGACCGACGAGGCTGGGTGTCGCGGGCGACACAGGCCACGAGGAGCGCCACGGTCACCGGCAGCAGGAAGATCCCGATGCTCATGAGGCTCAGGATCGTGAACGCGCCGAGCAGGCGCGACCACGGCGTAGGCCGCCGACGCGCAGGCCACGGGAACCGGCCGGCCAGAGGAGCAGCGCGACCAGCAGCGTGGCGACCAGCGGGATCGCGACGACACCAGCGCCGAGGGCACCGTTCGTCCCGGCGATCGTGGACGTGCCCTCGGACACGACCTCGACCATCTCGCCCGTGGGAGACAGGCGTCCCCGACACCGCCCGCGGTCGAGTAGACCGGCGCGGTGAACGCGCCGATCAGCACGAGCGAGCACGCCAGCGCCGCGACCACGAGGGCGATCGACGTCGTCCTGCCCCACTGCTCACGCGCTACGGCCCAGGCACGCACGACGGCACCACCTCTCCCTGGGCGGATGATGCTCCTGCTGCCCCGCCGGCGTCAGCGAGTTGGGCAGCGCGCGCCTCAGGCCGGGGACGACGACCGTGCCGGTCGCGGTCGTGACCACGATCGGCTCGGCGAGCACCGCGGCGGCCGAGGCCGAGACCTCGGGCGTCGGCCGGCAGACGACGCGCGCCTCGAACGGCACGCCGCGCGACCGGCGTCCCACGCGGGTCACGGTGGCCGTCGCCTCGAGCACGTCGCCGCCCATCACCGGCGCGCGGAACGCGACCGTCGTCGTAGCCGGCGAAGAGACCCTCGTCGCCGTCGGTGCGGATGCAGAGCTCGGTGGCGACGTCGCCGAACATGCCGAGCACGTAGGCGCCGTCGACGAGGTTGCCGCCGTAGTGCGCGTGCGAGTAGGGGACGTAGCGGCGGTGCGTGACGGAGATGCCGAGGCGGGCGTCGTCGCTCACGAGGCCTTCTTCCGGGTCGTGGGTGGGCGGGGACGAGCGCGGCGACGAGGTAGGAGGCGACCTCGCCCGGCGTGGTGCCCTTGCCGAAGATGCGGTCGACGCCGAGCTCGGCCGTCATCGACTCGTCGAAGCGCGGGCCGCCGACGACGAGCAGCGGCCGCTTCTCGGCGGGGAACGCCTCGCGGAACGCCGCGCTCATCTCGCGGGTGTTGTGCAGGTGCGCGTCGCGCTGGGTGACGACCTGCGAGACGAGGACGGCGTCGGCCTTGTGCAGCGCGCGGCCTGCTCGACGAGGTCGGGCACCGACGACCTGCGCGCCGAGGTTCACCACGGTGATCTCGGAGTAGTACTCCAGGCCCTTCTCCCCGGCGAAGCCCTTGATGTTGAGGATCGCGTCGATGCCGACGGTGTGGGCGTCGGTGCCGATGCAGGCGCCGACGACCACGAGCGGGCGGCGCAGGCCCTTCTTGATCGCGGTGTTGATCTCCTTCGGCGAGAGCAGCGGGTAGTCGCGCTCGACCACCACGCACGTCGCGCACGTCGACGAGGTGCTGCACCGCGCCGTAGACGACGAAGAAGGTGAAGTCAGGACCCATCGCCTTGGCGTGCACGACCATCGCCGGGTCCATGCCCATCTTGCTTCGCGAGCAGCAGCGCCGCGCCCTCGGCGCGCTTGTCGTGCGGCAGCGGCAGCGTGAACGACATCTGCACCATGCCGTCGCCCGTGGTGTCGCCGTACGGACGCACGATCGTGCTTGCTTCGCGTTCATCGCGTCGCCCCTTCCTCGAGCAGGTCGGTCGCGGGGTTGAGGTAGCCGGACGCCTTGCGCACGACGCCGTCGAGGCCGCGTCCGGCGTCGGCCGGGCGCTTCATGAGACCGAAGGTGCCGTCGGCGATCGCGTCGAGCAGCGTGTCGTCGACGATCTCGCTCGAGCAGGTCGACCGCCTCGCCGAGCACCTGGCGCGCGCGCGTTGCGCGATGAAGCCGTCGGGCGCGGGCGGAAGTCCTCGCGCAGGTTGCCCGCCGCGTTGAAGACGTAGCGCACGTTCTGCAGGGCGAGGTCGCGGTCCGAGAGCCACGGCGTCACGACGGCCTCGGTCATCATGCCGACGAGCAGGATCCCCTGGCCCGTCAGCGCTCCGGCGAGGTTGAAGAAGCCGTCGAGCAGGTAGCCGCGGAACACGTCGCCGGTCATGTGCTTGGTCGGCGGCATCCACTTGAGCGGCGCCTCCGGGAACAGGGCGCGCGCGAGCATCGCGTGCGCGAGCTCGAGCCGGAACGAGTCCGGGATGTCGGGGTTGATCTCGAACGCGTGCCCGAGGCCGAGCTGCCAGTCCTCGAGCCCCGCCTCCTTGGCGAAGAACTCGTTGAGCAGCTGGCTGACCGTGACGGTGTGCGCGGCGTCGACGGCGTCGGCGGTGGTGAGGTAGTTGTCCTCGCCGGTGTTGATGATGATGCCCGCGCGCGCGTGGATCTGGCGGCTGAAGCGCTGGTCGACGAACGTGCGGATCGGGTTGATGTCGCGGAAGAGGATCCCGTACATCGAGTCGTTGAGCATCATGTCGAGCCGCTCGAGCCCGGCCAGCGCGGCGATCTCGGGCATGCAGAGCCCCGACGCGTAGTTGGTCAGGCGCACGTAGCGGCCGAGCTCCTCGCTCGTCTCGTCGAGGGCGGCGCGCATGAGCCGGAAGTTCGCCTGGGTGGCGTACGTGCCGGCGTACCCCTCGCGGGTGGGCCCCTCCGGCACGTAGTCGAGCAGCGACTGGCCGGTGGAGCGGATCACCGCGATGACGTCGGCGCCCTCGCGCGCGGCCGCCTGCGCCTGCGGGATGTCCTCGTAGATGTCGCCGGTGGCGACGATGAGGTAGATCCACGGGGCGGGCGGGTTGCCGTACCGCGTGATGAGCTTGTCGCGCTGCCGACGGCTCGCGTCGATCCGGCGGATGCCTGCCGCGACCTGGGCGCGCGAGGCGCGTGCGGCCTTCGCGGCGTCCTTGCCCTCCGGCGAGCGGAAGGTCACCGAGCCGGCCGCCGCCTTCTGCGCCGACGGCGAGCAGGTCGTCGCCGGTGCGGATCATCGCGTCCCACACCGGGAGGGACACGCCGTGCTCGAGCCCGACCTGCTCGCGGACGACGTCGACGAGCCGGTTGACCCACGGGATGCCCTCGACGTCGGCGCCCTCGAGCCCGGCGAGGCGCAGCACGGCGCGCTCGACGGACACGGTGGTGTGCCGCTTCGCGAGCGACACGACCGGTGCGCCGGCCTTGCGCGCCAGCGAGCGCGCCTTGCGGATGGTGACCGGGTCGAGGTCGAGCATGCGACGCGGATCGGTGTGCGGTGCGGCTCACGCCGCCACCTCCTCGAGTGACGCCGGAGTCGTGCACCGTCCGCCCGCGCACCACGGTGCGCAGGCAGGTCGGTGTGGCTCCGGTGGACAGGTCGGGCCAGCCGACGGCAGGAAGTCTGCCGTCCAGACGGCATACGTGGCGGGCGCCCCGACGTCGAGGCTGCCCGAGGCGAGATCGCCCACGGCGGCGTGGCCGGCGCGCGTGTGCGCGTCGATCGCGGTGCCGAGCGGGAGGCGCTGCTGCGGCGTGCGGTGCTCGACCGCCGCGCGGATGGTGGCCCACGGGTCGAGCGGCGTGACCGGTGAGTCCGAGCCGAGCACCAGCGGGATGCCGGCTCGCGGCGAGGTCGGCGTAGGGGTTGAGGCGCGTCCCGCGATCCGCCCCGAGCCGGTCGACGTACATCCCGTGCTCCCCTCCCCAGGCCGCGTCGAACGCCGGCTGGACGGACGCGATCACGCCGAGCTCGGCGAGCGCGGCGATCTGGCCGGCGTCGAGCATCTCGGCGTGCTCGAGCCGGTGCCGCAGCGAGCGCACGCACTCGATCCCGGCCTCCGCCGCGGCGGAGTGCAGACCCGCGACGACGGCGTCCATCGCGGCGTCCCCGATCACGTGGAAGCCGGCCTGCACCCCGGCGAGCGAGCACTGCACGACGTGGTCGGCCACGGCGGCGGCATCGAGGTAGAGCGCGCCGGACGTGTCCGGCGCATCGGCGTACGCCGACCGCAGGCACGCGGTGCGCGAGCCCACGGCGCCGTCGACGAACAGGTCGCCACCCGCGCCGCGGGCGCCGATCCGGCGCATCGTCTCCAGCCCGCCGTCGGCCGCCGTCTGGCCCCAGTAGGCGACGACGTCGGGCACGGCCATCTCGGCTGCGAGCGCGAGCAGCGCCTCGGTGTCGTCCGCCCCGGAGATCTCCGGCCCCGCCATCTCGTGCACGGCGCCGATCCCACAGCCCGCGGCGCGAGTCAGGGCGAGCAGCTGGGCGTCGCTTCGCTGCGACGGTGTGATCGACGTGAGCGCCGCCGAGCGCACGGCGTGGTGCGCGTCTCGGGTCAACCAGCCCGACGGCGAGAACCCTTCCAGCCCAGGCAGATCGCGCACCTCGGCCATGAGGGCGCTGCTCGCGAGCGCGGAGTGCACGTCGACGCGCGAGAGGTAGACGACCGAGCCGAACGACGCCCGGTCGAGCTCGGTCGCGCTGGGCACGTCCCGGTCGAGCCACGTCGACTCGTCCCAGCCGTGCCCGAGGATCGGGCGACCGCGGAGGTCGCGCGTGCGCCGCGCCACCGCGTCGAGGAGCGCCGCCTTGGAACGCACACCGGTGAGGTCGAGCCCCGCGAGGGTGAGCCCGGTGTCGGTGGCGTGCACGTGACCGTCGACGAACGCGGGGAGCACGAGCGCGCCGTCGAGATCGACGACGAGGTCGGCGCACGGGGCCGTGCCCGGACGCCCGACCCAAGCGATGCGGTCGTCGACGACGATCAACTCGGCCTCGTCGATCTCGCCGACCTTCGCGAGCCCGAGCAGGGCGCGGCCGCCGCGGAGCAGGGTGGCGGTCATGCGGGGGTCACCTGTGGCCCTCGGCCGCGAGCCGCGCCGAGAACAGCGCGGTGACCCCCGGCTCGGTGCGCAGCAGGTCGAACGCCATGTCGGCGTGACCCGGGGTGAACCCGTTGCCGATGAGCATCGTGACGTCGGCCGCGAGCCCCTCGGCGCCGAGCGCCGCCGTGGCGAACGAGGTCGCCATGGAGAAGAAGATGATCGTGCCGCCGTCGCCGGCGGAGAGGATCGCGCCGTGCTCGCAGCCGGGGACGTCGACGCACACCACGACGATGTCGGCGGTGCCACCGAGGGCCCGCGTGATGGCGGTCGAGAGTCCCACCGGGTCGCGTGCGTCGGCGAGAGCCACGACGTCGGCGAGCCCGGCGTCGCGGAGCGCCACCGCCTCGCGCTCGACCGGGACGACGCCGACCGTGCGGGCGGCACCCGCGCGTCGAGCCGCGGCCAGCGAGAGCGAGCCGCTCTTGCCCGCTCCGCCGATCGACCGCGACCGTCGGGCGCGTGCCCGGCGTCGACGTAGCGGCGTACGACGCGGGCGGTGAGCGCCGGGGCGCCGCAGACGTCCATGACCACCATGGCGAGCGGCCCGGGGAGGTCGTGCGGCACCTTGGCCACGATCGTGCGGTCGAACAGGATGGCGTGGCCGTCGCACGGCACCTGCTCGCTGCGGCCGTCCCAGTCGCGCAGCTCGTCCTCGATCTCGAGCGGGGTGAGGGTCAGCGAGACGAGCGTGGTGACGTGGTCGCCCACCGCGAGCTCGTGGTGGTGGCTGTCCGGGCCGATCTCCTCGACGACGCCGACGAGCATGCCGCCGGAGCCGGTCACCGGGTTGTGCATCTTGCCGCGGGTCCGGACGATCTCGAGCACCTCGGCGCGCACCGCGTCGCCGTCGCCCTCGTGCTTGTCGGACAGCTGGCGGAAGCTGGCGGCGTCGAGGTTGAGCCGTTCGCACCCGGACGCGGATCTCCCCCGTGGCGAGCTCGGGGCTGGGGTCGAGGCGCCACGCGCGCCTGGGGCAGGACGCCGGACGGCTCGAGGACGCGGTGCAGCCCCACGGGGCTCACCGGAGTGGCGAGTGCTCACGCTGACTGATCCTTCCCTGCTGCGCCCCGGCGCGCACCGGTTACGCACGAGCGCCTGCGAACGGGACGTGACGAGACGGATTCCGTACGGATGGTACGAATGACGGAAATCCTGCGGTTCAATGATGCCAGATCGGGAACGATATCCCGTATCCTCGCTCGATGATCACGCGCGCGCCGACCCCGACACCGCGCGTCCCTCCCGGAGGACCACCGTGACCGAGACCCTCGACGCCGCCGTGCAGGCGGCGGACGGCCGTGCCCTGCCGCAGCCCTACGCCTACGGCTACCACCCGCTCGTCGAGCCGGACTGGCGCCGCTTCCCCGGCTGGGTCGACGTCACCGAGGACGAGTGGCGCTCGGCGCAGTGGCAGCGCAGCCACTGCGTGAAGAACGTCGCACAGCTGCGCGGCGTGCTCGGCGACCTCGTCGACGACCGGTTCTACGCCGACCTCGAGGACGACATCGCGCGCGCCGCGACCATGTCGATGCTGCTGCCGCCGCAGATGCTCAACACGATGGCGCCGCGACCGTGGAGCTCGACCGCGCCCGGGTCGCTCACCGACGCGTTCTACGCCGACGCCGTCCGGCGCTACATGCTGCCCGTGTTCTCGCGACCGGCGTACCGACGTGGACGAGCCACCCGCACGCGACGCGTGACTCGCTGCACGAGCACGAGATGTGGGCGGTCGAGGGCCTGACCCACCGCTACCCCACCAAGGTGCTCGCCGAGCTGCTGCCGACGTGCCCGCAGTACTGCGGCCACTGCACCCGCATGGACCTCGTCGGCAACTCCACCCCGACGGTGGAGAAGCTGAAGTTCGTGGCGAAGCCCGACTCGCGGCTGAGCGACATGCTCGACTACCTGCGGCGCTCCCCCGGCGTGCGCGACGTCGTGGTCTCCGGCGGCGACGTCGCCAACATGCCGTGGGCGCGGCTCGAGTCGTTCGTGGCCGCGCTGCTCGAGATCGACAACATCCGCGACATCCGGCTCGCGTCCAAGGCCCTCATGGGTCTGCCGCAGCACTGGCTGCAGGACGACGTACGCGCCGGCATGGAGCGGCTCGCCACCACCGCCCGCTCCCGCGGGGTCGGTCTCGCGATCCACACGCACGTCAACGCGGCGCAGTCCGTGACGCCGCTCGTGGCCGAGGCCACCCGCGCGATGTTCGAGGCCGGCGTGCGCGACGTGCGCAACCAGGGCGTGCTCATGCGTGGGCGTGAACGACTCCGTCGGCAGCCTGCTCGACCTCTGCTTCTCGCTGCTCGATGGCGCCGGGATCATGCCGTACTACTTCTACATGTGCGACATGATCCCCGCGGCCGAGCACTGGCGGCTCGCGGTGTGGGAGGCGCAGGCGCTGCAGCACGGGATCATGGGCTACCTGCCCGGGTTCGCGACGCCGCGCATCGTCTGCGACGTCCCCTACGTCGGCAAGCGCTGGGTGCACCAGGTGCACGAGTACGACCGCGAGCGCGGCGTCTCCTACTGGACCAAGAACTACCGCACCGGCATCGAGACCACCGACGCGGACGCGCTGTCGCGCACGTACGAGTACTACGACCCGATCCACACCCTGCCCGCGTCCGGCCAGGACTGGTGGACCGCCCACGCCGACTCCTCGGTCTCCCAGGCCGACGCCGCCAGCCGCGAGGTCCACTCCTAGGCCGATCCACCGCCCAGTTCGTGTCTGCGCGGCCTCTGCTGCGCGCTGACGCGAATTCGGCGAGTCACCCGGTGCTACGCCGACGTCGGGCGGACGCCTCCCGGATCATGGCCAGTTGGCGGAGAACTCGACCGCGATCGATCCGCAACGCCTGCACCGGGATCCGCAACACCTGGTGGCCGGCAGCGACGAGCGCGGCGTCCTTGGACGCGTCCGCGAGACGCACCTCCGTCGCGCGTGGTGAACACCATCGACCTCGATCGCGAGCAGCCTGCCGTCGGGCAGGTCGACGACGAGGTCGACGCGCCTCGGACCGTCGGCCGTCTCGACCACCACCTGGGCTCGCGGCGCCGGGAGGCCGGCGCGGAGGACGAGGCGTGCGACGTCCGCCTCGGCCAGCGAGTCGGCGCCTGCCGCGGCGTCGACGAGAGCTCGGGAGATCGCACGGCTGTTCCGCACCCGACCGAGCCTGTCGCACACACTCGACCTAGCTGGCTGGGGGTGGCGAGCCGCTGCTGGACGACCGCGAGGACGATGCCGCCCGCTCGCCGCGAGGAGCTTTCCCAGCGTGCCGCGTCCACCGTTGACCGCACGACCGGCGTCGCGGGGCAGCGGCCGGGGACCGACGCGTCACCCCACGAAGCCGGGAGCCCGGTCTCGAGCTGCTCCGACGCGAACCTCGGCGTTCCCCCTTGCCGCACCTTGGGCCACCCGACCTGGGGCCCTGCGGACGCCGGACGGTGCCCGGACGAGCCGGAATCCACGTCGGACAGGCGGGTCGTATGGACGATGAGCCCGACCAGCGGCGGGACGCTGCGCCCCGAGGCCACGAGCACGTGGGTCTCGTCCCGGGCCCACCCGGTCAGCCCGTCCTGCTCGAGGGCACTGAGCCCGGCAAGCCGCGCGCCGGTTCCCGCGTGCAGGACGGCGGTCCAACGCCACTGGGCACGGCTGATCGGCCCGGTGTGGAGCACCACCGCATGAGGTCCGATCGGTCGCCATCGTTGCGCGACCGACCTGGGACCGGATGTGGTGGCGCGTGATCCCGAGCGTCGCCAGCTGGGCTCGACTCACGACCCCGCACTGCGCGGCAGCCAGCCGTGCGAGCTCGGGGTGCGGTCTCGAGGGGGCTGCGTTCGTCCGGTCATGGCGCGACCGTGCTCAACGGCGAGCCGCGACGGCCTGGACCGGCACCGGTCGCTGTGCGGGACCGGCCGATGCCCGCCCGACTGTGGGTGCCGAGTTCGTGGAAGCGCGCGCTCTGCTGCGCGGACGCGCGAGCTCGCGGTGCGGGGTCAGATCGCGGGGGGGCGGTTCTCGTACGGCGTGGAGAGGACGACGCTGGTGCGGGTCGACACGTTGGCCTTGGCCCGGATCTCGGCCAGCAGCAGCTCGAGGTCGGTCGGGCTCGCGACGCGCACCTTGAGGACGTAGGACTCGTCGCCGGCGACGGAGTGGCAGGCCTCGATCGCCGCCACCCCCTCGAGGCGCGCCGGCGCGTCGTCCGGCGCCGCCGGGTCGATCGGCTTGATCGAGATGAGGGCGGTGAGCGGCAGCCCGAGCGCCTCGTGGTCGACGAGATCGTGTAGCCCTTGATGACGCCGCGCTGCTCGAGCCGACGGACGCGCTGGTGCACCGCCGACGTCGACAGCCCGGTGGCCTTGCCGAGGTCGGTGTACGACATCCGGCCGTCGGAGGCGAGCAGCCGCACGATCGCCTGGTCCAGCTCCTCCACGCGCGTCGCCCCTCGTCGTTGCGGCCCGTACGGGCACGTTGCGCCAACCTACCGAGTCCGGCTGCGCGGAGGCAGAGCGCGGGCCCAATCGTGACGCCCCCCGGCGGCTCGAGTTACTGCCCGAAACCCCCAATTCGGGGCCGCGAAACCGGGGTTTCCGGCAGTAACTCGCTTACTGGGTCAGCGAGCGGCCGATGACCATGCGCTGGATCTGGTTGGTGCCCTCGACGATCTGCAGCACCTTCGCCTCGCGCATGTAGCGCTCGACCGGGAAGTCCTCGACGTAGCCGTAGCCGCCGAAGACCTGCACGGCATCGGTGGTGACGCGCATCGCGGCGTCGGTGGCGAACAGCTTGGCCTTCGCGGCCTCGACCGAGAACGGCAGACCGCGGTCCTTGCGGCGCGCCGCCTCGAGGTACGAGCGCGCGCGCGGCCGACACCGCCGTCGCCATGTCGGCGAGCATGAACGAGATGCCCTGGAACTCGCCGATCGCGCGGCCGAACTGGCGTCGCTCCTTGGCGTACGCGCACTGCGGCGTCGAGCGCGGCCTGCGCGAGCCCGACCGCGCACGCGGCGATGCCGAGCCGACCGGCGTCGAGAGCGGCGAGCGCGATCTTGAAGCCCTGGCCCTCGACGCCGACGAGCCGGTCGCGCGGGACGTGCGCGGCGTCGAGGATGCACCTGCGCCGTGCGCGAGGCCTTCGCACCCATCTTGCGCTCGGGCGGTCGCGCTGGAGAGCCCGGCGGTGTCGGCGTCGGCGAGCAGGCACGAGATCCCCCGCGGCGCCGTCGTCGGAGGTGCGCACCATGAGGTTGTAGAAGTCGGCCACTCCCCCGTGGGTGATCCACGCCTTCGTGCCGGTGACGACGTAGTCGTCGCCCTCGCGCACGGCGCGGGTCTGCAGCGCCGCGGCGTCGGAGCCCGACGACGGCTCGGACAGGCAGTAGGCGCCGAGCAGCTCGCCGCCGAGCATGTCGGGCAGCCAGCGCTGCTTCTGCTCGTCGGTGCCGTACGTCGCGACCGGGAAGCAGGCGAGCGAGTGCACGGACACCGACATGCCCACCGACAGCCAGGCGCCGGCGAGCTCCTCGAGCGCCTGCAGGTAGACCTCGTAGGGCTGGCCGCCGCCGCCGAACTCCTCGTGCGTACGGGCAGGGACAGGAGCCCGGCCTTGCCCGAGCGTGCGCAGCACGTCGCGGGGGAACGACGCCGTCGTGCTCGGCGACGTCGACCTTGGGGAGCGAGCTCGGAGTCCGCGATGTCGCGCACGAGGTGCAGCAGGTCGACCGCCTCCTCGCTCGGGAGCATCCGGTCCGCGGGAGTGATCGAGAGCGCCATCAGACCACCACCAGCTCGCGCGGGCGGAGGTTGACGCGCTCGCCGTCGACGTCGCCGCAGACCACGATGTCCTCGATCCGCGCGCCGTGGCGACCGGGGAGGTAGATGCCCGGCTCGATCGAGAACGCCATCCCGGCTCGAGGACCTCGGCGTTCCCGCTCACGATGTAGGGCTCCTCGTGCGTCTCGAGGCCGATGCCGTGACCGGTGCGGTGCACGAAGTACTCGCCGTATCCCGCAGCCTCGATGACCGAGCGGGCCGCGGCGTCGACGCTCTCCGCGGTGACGCCCGGGGCGACGTGCGCGCACGCCGCCTCCTGCGCCGCGAGCAGGACGGCGTAGTACTCGGCGAACTCCGGCGGCGGGGCGCCCACGGAGTAGGTGCGGGTCTCGTCGGAGCAGTAGCCGTCGGGCATCGTGCCGCCGATGTCGACGACGACCGGGTCGCCGGCCTCGATGACGCGGTCGGAGAGCTCGTGGTGCGGGCTGGCGCCGTTCGGCCCGCTCGCGACGATGACGAAGTCGACGCGCACGTGGCCCTCGGCGACGATCGCGTCGGCGATGTCCTTGCCGACCTCGCGCTCGGTGCGTCCGGCGCGCAGCCAGTCCGGCACGCGCGCGTGCACCCGGTCGATCGCCGCGCCCGCGCGGCGCAGCGCCTGCGACCTCGTCGGGCGTCTTGCGGATCCGCAGCTCGCGCAGCACGGCACCGGCCAGCACCTGCTCGCACGCCCGGCATCGCGGCGCGCAGCCGCAGCACCTTCTCGGCCCACATGTGGTTGTCGAGCGCCGCCGTGCCCGTCCGGCGGCAGCGACGTCGCGACCAGGGCGTACGGGTCGTCGGTCTCGCCCCAGGTCAGCACCTCGAGGCCCAGCGCACCGATGGGGCTCGCGAACGCGGCCGGCTTCTCCAGACCGGGCACCACGATGTGCGGGTCGCCGGTCCGCGGGCACCACGAGGCAGGTCAGGCGCTCGAGCGGGATCGCGTCGTAGCCGGTCAGGTAGCGCAGGTCCGGTCCGGGGCTGATCAGCAGCGCGTCGACGCCGGCGGCGCGTGCGGCGGCCTGCGCCCGGGCCAGCCGCTCGGCCAGGTCGGCCACCGGCGGGTGGTGCGGGATGGGGTCGTGGGTGTCCTGGATCGCAGTCACGCGCCGACCCTACGCCGAAGCGCGAAGCCTGACAGGATGCGGCACGTGGCTGGACGACCCGAGAAGCTGATGCTGCTCGACTCCGCGTCGCTGTACTTCCGCGCCTTCTACGGGATGAAGGACGCGGTCCACGCGCCCGACGGCACGCCCGTGAACGCCGTCCGCGGTTTCCTCGACTTCATCGCCCGCCTCGTCACCGACCACGAGCCCACGCGGCTCGTCTGCTGCTGGGACGACGACTGGCGCCCGGCGTTCCGAGTCGACGCGATCCCGTCGTACAAGGCGCACCGCGTCGCGGACGCGGCGGTCAACGCGGAGGAGGTGCCCGACACGCTCGAGCCGCAGGTGCCGATCATCGCCGACGTGCTGGCCGCGCTCGGCATCGCCCGCGTCGGCATCCCGGGCTTCGAGGCCGACGACGTCATCGGCACGCTCGCCGCGCGCGCGACCGTCCCGGTCGACGTCGTCACCGGCGACCGCGACCTGTTCCAGGTCGTCGACGACGCCCGGGGGGTGCGCGTGCTCTACACGGCGAAGGGCGGCGTCGCTCGCGCCGAGGTGATCGACGAGGCGGCCATCGCCGAGCGCTACGGCATCCCCGGTCGTGCCTACGCCGACTTCGCCGCGCTGCGCGGCGACCCGTCCGACGGGCTGCCGGGGGTGCCGGGCATCGGCGAGAAGACGGCGGCGGCGCTCATCAACCAGTACGGCACCCTCGACGGCGTCCTCGCCGCTGCGGAGGCGGGCGACGCCGGATCGCGCGCCACCGTGCTCCAGAAGATCCTCGCGGCACGGGCCTACCTCGCGGTGGCGCCGTCGGTCGTGCACGTCGTGACGACGGCGCCCGTGCCCGCCCACGACGACCGGCTGCCGTCTGCTCCCGCCGACCCCGCGGCGCTCGAGGAGCTCGCGGAGCGCTGGAACCTGCGCTCGTCCGTCGCGCGCGTGGTCGCGGCGCTCCCTCAGCCCTGACCGGCGGACTACACCGGAGAGTGGTGACCGACATGACCGCGAGCTCCCCGCTCGAGTCGTACCTCGCCGGCGTGGATCCGGTCGCCGCACCCGTCGTGCGCGCCCTGGACGACGCGATCCGCGCGGCGCACCCGGAGTTCGGCGTCGCCGTGAAGTACGGCCTGCTCATGTACGCGGTGCACGACGACTGGCGCACCTGGGTCTGCGCGGTCGGCACGTCGACCAAGGGCGTCCAGCTGCGCTACCTCTACGGCGTCCTGCTCGACGACCCGCTGCAGGTGCTGCGCAAGGGCTCCTCGGTGCTCATGTCCTGGGACCACGCCTTCGACGCGACGGTCGACCGCGCGGCGGTGGTTGCCTACACGCAGGAGGCAGTGCGGCGCTACGACGAGTACGTCGCCGACGCCGACGCGATCCAGGCCAAGGCTCGCGCTGCCGGCACGGCACCGGCGAAGCGCGGCGCGGGACGGGGCACGACGAGGGCGGCGGGCCCGAGCGCGTAGCGGTCAGACCGACGAGAAGGACACGACGCCGCGCTTCACGGCGTCGACGGCCTGACGCGCCGTGGCGGAGAGCGCGAGCACCCTCCGGGGTCTGGTGCGAGCCGGCGGCGTCGGCGATCTGGCCGAGCAGGTCCGCGAGCTGCTTGCACCAGCGGACGAAGTCGCCGGCCGCGAGGTCGGCCTCGCGCAGCACCGACTCGAGCCGGTGCCCGGACGCCCAGCGGTAGGCCGCCTAGGCGAAGCCGAGGTCGGGCTCGCGCAGGAACTGCACGCGCTCCTCGGCCTCGAGCTCGGCGAGCTGGCCCCACAGCTTCACCGTCTCGGCGAGGACGTCGCGCACCGGCCCCGTGGGCAGGCGCGGCGGCATGGCGTCGTCGGCCTGACGGGCCTCGAACACGAGGACCGAGGCGCACGCGGCGAGCTCGGGCGCGGTGAGCCCGACCCACAGCCCCTGCCGCAGGCACTCGGCGGCGACGAGGTCCATGTCGTTGTAGAGGCGCTGCAGCATCCGGCCGGCGTCGGTGACCGTGGCGGAGTCGTCGTCCGCGGTGAGGTAGCCCAGACGCGCGAGGATCGCGCAGACCCGGTCGAACTGGCGCGCGATCGAGTTGGTGCGGCTCTCGACGCGGCGCTCGAGGCCGCTGCGTCTCGCGCGTCGAGCCGGTGGTAGCGCTCGGCCCAGCGGGCGTGCTCCTCGCGCTCGTCGCAGCCGTGGCAGGGGTGCTGGCGGATGCGGCGGCGCAGCTCGAGCACGCGCGTCGTCCTCGCCGGTGCCCGTTGCGCGGCTTGCGCGGCCGGTCGACGCGGATGTCGCCGACCGCGTCCTTGAGCTTGGTCCGCGAGGTCGCGGCGCGAGTTCGCCGAGCGCGGGTTGAACAGCTTGGGGATGCGGATCGCGCTCGAGCGGCTCGACCGGTGCCGGGAAGTCGACGCACGGAGAGCCGCTTCACCTGCCGGTCGAGCAGCGAGCACGGTCGGGCCGCGGCTCGTCGCGCTCGCTGAGGCCCGGGTCGATGACGACGGCGACCCCGGAGCGCCGGCCGGTCGGCACGACGATCACGTCGCCGGGCTTCAGCGCGGCGAGCGACGCGGCGGCGACCGCTCGACGCCGCGCCGCGCCGTCGCGCGCGAGCTCCTTCTCGCGGTCGGTGAGCCTGCGGCGCAGCTCGGCGTACTCCTCGAAGTCGCCGAGGTGGCAGGTCATCGCCTCGCGGTAGCCGTCGATCGCCTCCTCGTGCTTGCGCACCTGTCGCGCGAGCCCGACGACGGCGCGGTCGGCCTGGAACTGCGCGAACGACGTCTCGAGCAGCTCGCGCGCGGCGTGGTGGCCGACCGAGCCGACGAGGTTGACCGCCATGTTGTACGACGGCTTGAACGACGAGCGCAGCGGATAGGTGCGGGTCGAGGCGAGACCGGCGAGCGCCGCCGGGTCGAAGCCCTGGTGCCACACGACGACGGCGTTGCCCTCGATGTCGATGCCGCGGCGGCCGGCGCGACCGGTGAGCTGGGTGTACTCCCCCGGCGTGACGTCGGCGTGGGTCTCGCCGTTCCACTTCACCAGCTTCTCGAGCACCACCGTGCGCGCCGGCATGTTGATGCCGAGCGCGAGCGTCTCGGTGGCGAAGACCATCTTGACCAGCCCCTGCTGGAAGAGCTCCTCGACGGTCTCCTTGAAGGTGGGCAGCATGCCGGCGTGGTGCGAGGCGAAGCCGCGCTCGAGACCGTCGAGCCAGTCGACGTAGCCGAGCACCGTCGAGGTCCTCCTGCGGCAGGTCGGCGCAGCGCTCCTCGACGATCTCGCGGATGCGCAGCCGCTCCTCGTTGCGACGTGAGCCGCAGCCCGGCGGCGAGGCACTGCTCGACCGCGGCCGTCGCACCCGACCCGGCTGAAGATGAACGTGATCGCCGGCAGCAGCTCGTCGCGGTTGAGCCGCTCGACCATCTCGAAGCGCAGCGGGACGTTGATGCCGCGCGGGCGCTTGCCGCCGCGGCCCGGCCGCGGCCCGCTCGCGCGGTAGTCGCCGTCGCGCTTGGCCTCGCGGGCCATCTTCGCCATGCCGGTCGTCCTCGCGGGCCAGCCGGACGAGCTCGGGGTTGACCTTGCGTCTGGTCGTCGTCGACGAACAGGTCGTAGAGCCGCTGCCCGGCCATCACGTGCTGCCACAGCGGCACCGGCCGGTGCTCCTCGACGACGATGCTGCGTCTCGCCGCGCACCTCGCAGAGCCACTCGCCGAACTCCTCGGCGTTGCTCACGGTGGCCGAGAGCGCGACCACCGCCACGTGCTCGGGCAGGTGGATGATCACCTCCTCCCACACCGCGCCGCGGAAGCGGTCGGCGAGGTAGTGCACCTCGTCCATCACGACGTAGGCGAGCCCGCTCGAGGGTGTGCGACCCGGCGTAGAGCATGTTGCGCAGGACCTCGGTGGTCATCACGACCACCGGTGCCTCGCCGTTGACCGTGTTGTCGCCGGTGAGCAGGCCGACCTTGTCGGCGCCGTAGCGCGCGACGAGGTCGTGGAACTTCTGGTTCGACAGCGCCTTGATCGGCGTGGTGTAGAAGCACTTGCGGCCCTCGCGCAGGGCGAGGTGGACGGCGAACTCGCCGACGATCGTCTTGCCGGCGCCGGTGGGTGCGGCGACCAGCACGCCGGCGCCCGTCCTCGAGGGCCCGGCAGGCGTCGAGCTGGAACTCGTCGAGCTCGAAGTCGTAGAGGCCGCGGAACTCGTGCAGCGCCGACCTCGGTCGTCGGCCGCCCGGCGGCGGGAGGCGGCGTACCGCTCGGCGGGCGAGTCCATGCCGCCAAGGCTATGTCGCCGGGCGGCCCGGTCGCCGCGGCACCAGGAGGCGCACGGCGCCGGGAACGACGCGGACCTCGACCGGGCAGCGGCCCGATGCGCTCGCCGTCGGCGTACGCCACCTGACCCGGCGCGTCGAGCCGCACCGTGGATGGCGGCGTGCTCGTGCACCTCGGGGCGCGTCGACGTGCGTGCCCTTGTAGACGCGTCGGGAACACGCGCAGGAAGGTGGGCGTGCGGCAGCTCGTCGAGGAACGTGACGGACAGCAGCCCGTCGTCCATGAGCGCGCCGGGGCAGACCTTCATGCCGCCGCCGTACGACCGTGCCGTTGCCGACCGCGACGAGCATCCCGCGCTTCTCGTGGCGGATCTCGTCGGGCAGCCCCTCGTCGATGACCATGACGTAGGCACGGGCTTGAAGACGCGGAGCTCGGCGAGGATCGCGCGGAGGTAGCGCGCCTGGCCCGTGGGCCACGTCATGACGTTGGCCCGCTCGTTGACCAGCGAGTCGAAGCCGCTGGAGAGCACGCCGAGGAACCAGCGGTCGACGCCGTCGGCCGAGACCGCGCGGCCGGCGTCGACGACCCGGCGTGCGGCCCTCGCTCAGCGCGTCGGCCACGACGTCGGCCGCCGTCGACCGGGTCCTTCGGCACGCCCGACGCCGCGTGGCGGAGTCGTTGCCCGTGCCGAACGGCAGGATCCCGAGCGGCGACGTCGGTGCCCGCGACCGCCTGCAGGCACAGGTGGACGGTGCCGTCTCCCCCGCACGCCACGACCGCGGCCGTCGGCGCCTCGGCGACCGCCTCGCGCAGCGCTGCTCAGCGCGTCGTCGGCGTCGACGCCCTCACCTGCACCACGTCGATGCCGCGCTCGCGCAGCCGGCCTCGCCGCGATCGGCGCGCGCCTGTGGCCGCGCTCGCCCCTTGCCCGAGGTCGGGTTGACCAGCAGCACGACGCGGCCGCGGGTAGTCACGGCGCCGGACTCTATCCCCCACCCCTCGCCCCTTCGCGAGTTACTGCCCGAAACCCCGGATTCAGGTCGCTGAAAGCGGGGTTTCGGGCAGTAACTCGAAAGCTCTGAGTGGGTCAGGTGATGTCGTCGTCGGGGCGGGGTGGGGCGGAGGGCGCCGACCTCGGTGCGGGAGTCGGGGCTGCGGCGGAGGGCTCGTCGTCGAGGGGGCTCGGGACGAGGTCCTCGGGCTCGACGATCTGCTCGGGCAGCTCGGACGCCTCGTCGTCGGCCCACGCGCCGAGGCCGAGCGCGCTTGTCGCGCCGGCGCGCGGCGCAGGTCGTTGAGCAGCATGATGCCCACCGCGACGCATCACGATGCCCATGAACGGGGTCGCGACGACGAGCATGTGACCGGGTCCGGCGACGGGCGTCGCGACGGCGGCGAAGGTCAGGCAGCCGATGAGCAGCCAGCGCCAGGCACGCAGCAGGCGGCGCCCGGTCAGCAGCCCGGCGAAGTTGAGCATCACGAAGATGAGCGGGATGAGCGCCCCGATGCCGAAGAACACCATCAGCTGGATGGTGAAGCCGAGGTAGGTGGTGACGTTGATGATGTTGGCGACGTTCTCGGGCGTGAAGCCCGAGGAGCAGGTCGAGCAGCGTGGGCATCGCCTTGTAGGCGATCCACGGCGCCGAACAGGAACAGCGGCGTCGCCGCGACGACGAAGCCGTACGCCCACTTGCTTCTCGTTGCCCTTGAGGCCCGGGCGCCAGGAAGCGCCACAGCTGGTAGAGCCAGATCGGCAGGGAGATGACGAGGCCGGCGACGAGGACGATCTGCAGCTGCAGGGTGAAGGCGTCGGTGACGCCGTTGATCGCGAGGACGATCTGCCTTGCCCTGGGCCTCGGCCTCGGCGACGACCTGGTCGAAGGGCGCCCGGATGAAGGCGAAGATCTGGTCGTAGAAGACCCACGCGACCGCCGCCCCGGCGGCGATGCCGAGGACGGCACGGAACAGTCGGGTCTGGAACTCGCGCAGGTGCTCGAACAGCGTCATCGCGCCGTCCGGGTTGCGCGGCGGACGGCGGGACCTGCCGCTGGCGACCGGGCGCTCACGTCGCCGGCGACCACGGGGTTGCTCGCCGTCAGGCGCGCGGGGCGCCGTCGGCCGGCGGGGTCACCGGCTGCGCGAGCACCTGCTCGCCCGTGACCGGGTCGACGAGGTAGCGGGGAGCGTCGGGCGGCGGCCTGCGCGGTGCGGCGCGGGCGGCGGGTGCGGCGGGCGCGCGCCGTGACCGCGGGGGTCTCGGTCGTCGTCGGCGCCGCACTGTCGGTCTTGCAGCCCGTCGGTCTCGGCCTTGAAGATGCGCAGCGAGCGACCGACACCGCGAGCCAGGTCCGGAAGGCGCTTGGCGCCGAACAGCAGCAGCACGAGCAGGATCAGGACCAGGAACGCCGGCCTCTCGAACAAGGCACCCATCGTGCGTCCTCACATGACGCTGCAGCGCCGGGACGGGCTCCGGGCGACTTGACGACCACGATAACCCCGACGGAGCCGTCAGCGGCCGAGGGAGGGCGCCATGCTCCTGCGGCGACCGCGTCGTGGCACTCGAGCCACAGCACGAGGTCGAGCAGGTCGTCGTAGCCGATCGGCGTCCGCCTGGTGGACCTCGCGGGCCTCCGGCGGGCACCGGGCACGCGCTCGACGCGGACCCCGGCGGACGACAGCAGCCGCACGACCTCGGCGTCGGCGGCCTTCTCGACGCGCTCGTGGCAGGCGGGGCAGCCGAAGCTGTACGTGCGGCGCGAGTCGGTCTCGTCGATCGCCTCGACGACGCGGACCCGGACCTGGCGCGGGGTGAGGTCGACGTCACCGCACATCGGACAGGTCGCCTTGATGGTGGCCATCGTGATCCTCCTCCCGATCGCTGGCTCTCCGGCCCGACAGAACGGTGTCGGCACGACCCCCGGGGGTTCTTGAGCCCGAACGGGCGACCAATTGCGCGCCGTGACCGGATCGACACCCGGAGCGCCCCGCTGAGCACGAGGACCGGGTCCGGACGGGCCGTCGGGACCGCCGAACGGTGGCTGGTCCGACCCCGGGAGCACGAGAAGGCCGAGCCGGCGCCGGCCGAGGCGCGCGCGTCAGCCGGTGAGGTCGTACGCCGCGAGCGCCGCAGACGCCGCGCGCCGGACCGCCTCGACGACGTCCGGGCGGTCGAGCACGGCCACGGACGACCCGGTGCGCAGCAGCAGGCGCACGAGCCAGCGCTCGTCCGCCACCGGGAGGACGACGCGCAGCCGGCCGTCCGCGAGCTCGGTCACGGAGTCGACCGGGTGCTCCTCGGCGATCCAGGCCACGCTCGGGCTCGAGCGCGAGGGTGACCGGGACCCCTCGGGGCGCAGCGCGCCGGCACCGAGGTCGATGGGAACGGCGTCCGTGGGCACCTCGGCCGGGCGGTCGAGCACCTCGGCAGCGTCGATGCGGTCGAGCCGGAACGTGCGCATCGCCTCGGCGCGGCGGCACCAGGCCTCGAGGTAGGTGCGCCCGTCGAGGGTGAGCACCCGCATCGGGTCGACGTCGCGCTCGGTGCGCTCGTCGAGCGCACCGACGTAGCCGATGTGCAGGCGACGCCCCTCGGACAGCGCCTGGCGACACGGCCGCCGTCGACCGCGGGGTCGACGCGCGGCGTCGACCGCGACCGAGACGCCGTCGGCCGCGCGCTGGGCCTCCCCCGCGGCCGCCTCGAGCTTGCTCGTGGCGCTCGGCGAGCGCGTCGCGGTCGTGCGGCCCGGGCACCTGCGCCAGCACGCGCAGCGCGACCAGCAGCGACGCCGCCTCGTCGGGCGAGAGGCGCAGCGGGCGGTCGAGGGTCTGCGGGTCGAGCGACGCGTGATCCGCCCGTCCTCGTCCCAGAACTGGATGTCGACGAGGTCGCCGTGCTGGTGACCCGGGCCGGCCGGTGCAGATGAGCAGCCAGAGGTCCTCCTGCAGCTGCTCCGGCGTCACGCCGAAGTGCGCGGCCGCCTCGTCGATGGTCACGCCCTCGTGGGCGCGTGAGCCACGGCACGAGCGCGAGCAGCCGCGAGAGCCTGGCCGCAGCGGTGTCGGGGCTGCGTGGTCGGGCGCTCATGCAGCGCCCTCCCCGCCGCGGCGTCGCGCAGCCGGCGCACGACGGCGTCGCGCAGCGACGACGGCGCGAGCACCACGCGCGCTCGGCGCCGAGCCCGACGAGCTCGCGGCGCGAGCACCTCGTCGTCGGAGTAGGCGAGCTCGAGCACGTCGCCGCCGGCATCGGCGGACACCGAGATCGCGCGCCGGCGCAGCCCGTGCGCCCGGTCCGGCAGCCACGCGGATCCGGGCGGTGAGGGCACCCGGCGTCGGGCGCCGAGGCGGCGATCATGCGCGGCCACGTCGATCCCCTCGGGCACGTCGTAGCGCCCGGGCGACCCGGTCCTGGTCGACCGCGCCGACCACGCGGGAGAGCCGGAACACGCGTGCGGCGCCTCGCGGCCGTGTCGTGGCCGACGAGGTACCAGTGGCCGCGGCGCGAGGCGACGCCCCACGGCTGCACCTCGCGCGACTCGGGCGCGTCGGTCGCCCGGCTTGCGGTAGTCGAAGCGGACGGCCGTGCGCGGTGCGGACGGCGTCGAGCAGCGACGGGGAACGACGGCTCGGCCGTGGCGATCCGGGTCTCGATGCCGACCGGACCCTCGATCACGAGCCGTGCCGCCGCCGGCCGCCTCGAGCTTGCGCAGCGCGCGCTGCGCCGCCGGGCCGAGGCTGGCCTGCTCCCAGACCCGTGCGGCGAGCCCCAGCACCGCGAGCTCGTCGGTGTGAAGTCGCACCTCCGGCAGGGCGTAGTCGTCGTGCGGCGACGCGGTAGCCCTCGATGCCGCCGACGCCGTCGGAGCCCTCGACCGTGAGGATCGGCACGCCCATGCTGCGCAGCTCGTCCTTGTCGCGCTCGAACATCCGCTCGAAGGCGTCGTCGGAGGGGCTCTCGCGGTAGGCGTCGATGGCGTCGCGCAGGACGTGCTTCGGCACCGGGCGTGCGGATGCCATGAGGGCGAACAGCAGGTTGAGCAGCCGCTCGGTGCGGTCCTTCTGGCTCATGACGGGCTCAGCCTCTGCTCGGGTGCGCGACGTGCGGGGCGTGGAGCGACGAGCGACGGCTCAGCGGACGCGCGAGCAGGTCGATGACGAAGACGAGCGTCTTGCCCGAGAGGCGGTGACCGCCACCGGCGGGGCCGTAGGCCAGGTGCGGCGGGATGGTGAGCTGGCGGCGGCCGCCGACCTTCATGCCCGGGGATGCCGTCCTGCCAGCCCTGGATCAGGCCGCGCAGCGGGAACTCGATGGGCTCGCCGCGGTTCCAGCTCGCGTCGAACTCCTCGCCGGTCGTCGAACTCGACGCCGAGGTAGTGCACGAGCACGGTCGCGCCGGCGACGGCCTCGGCACCGTCGCCGACGACGACGTCGGCGATGACGAGCTCGGTCGGCGCCTCGCCGCCGGGGAAGTCGATCTCGGGCTTCTCGGTCATCGGTTCGCTCCAGCGGTGTGTCGGCGTGGTCGGGCCCGGGACAGGGTCGTGCGCGAGTGCGACGGCGGTCAGGGCGACGATACGATGATCGACGACGAACACGAGCGGCTCGCCCGGCTGGATGCCCGAGCTGGGCGGCGGCGGGCGCCGTACGCCTGGGCCGCCGGGATGACGAGGAGGCGGCGACCGCCGCCTTCATGCCCGGGAGGCCGTCCTGCCAGCCGGTGATCACGCCGCTGAGCGGGAAGCTGGCCGGCTGGCCGCGGTCCCACGACGAGTCGAACTTCGTGCCGGTGATGCCGCCGACGCCGACGTAGTGCGACCGTGACCGTGGCGCCGGGGGCGACCTCGGGTCGCCGGTGCCCTCGACCAGGTCGGTCAGCGTGAGCTCGGTGACCTTGGCCGTCGCGGGGCTGACCTTCACCGTGGCGGCTCGTGCCGGCCGTCGCCGGTGACCGTGACGCCGCCGGTGCCCGTCGACGTGCGGGCCGACGGTCGGGGTGGGAGTCGACGACGAGGTCGACGACGAACACGAGGGCCTCGTCGGCCTCGATGCCCGACCCGCTCGGCGGGTTGGGCCGTACGCCTGGGCCGCCGGGGATCACCAGCAGCCGACGGCCGCCGATGCTTCATGCCGGGGAGGCCCTTCTGACCAGCCCTCGATGACGCCGTCGAGCGAGAAGGTCGCGGGCTTGCCGCGGTCCCAGGAGGAGTCGAACTCCTCGCCGGAGAGCGCCCCGATCCCGACGTAGTGCGCCGTGACGGACTCGCCGGCCTTCGACCTCGGCGCCGTCGCCCACGGTGAGGTCGCGACACGGTGAGCTCGGTGACCTTCGAGGTGTCGGCGCCGAGCGTGACCGACGGGCTTCGTGCCCGCGTCGCCGGTGACCGTGACGCCCGCGGTGCCGACGACGAAGGCGGCGGTGGACGGAGTGCCGAGCGGCGACGGAGGCCGAGCCGCCTGCCGCGGGTGCGAGCCGCAGGCGGTGAGGGCGAGGGCGGCGGTGAGGATCGAGGGCGGCGGGCGCGACGAGGCGCGTCAGACGTCGGTTCATGATCCCCGACCCTAACCCGGCGCCGGAGGCGCTCCGGACACCTCGCCGCGCGGCGCCGGCGGACTCTCAGCGAGGTCACATGCTGGCGATCAGCTTCTCCACCCGCTCGTCGACCGACGCGGAACGGGTCCTTGCACAGCACGGTGCGCTGGGCCTGGTCGTTGAGCTTGAGGTGCACCCAGTCGACGGTGAAGTCGCGGCGCCGCTCCTGGGCCCGCTTGATGAAGTCGCCGCGCAGCTTCGCGCGGGTGGTCTGCGGCGGGCACGGACTTGGCCTCGAACACCGTCAGGTCGCGCGTGACCCGGGTCGACCGCGCCGCGCGCCTCGAGCAGGTAGAACAGCCCGCGGGTGCGCGTGATGTCGTGGTAGGCGAGGTCGAGCTGGGCGATGCGCGGGCTCGACAGCGCCAGGTCGTGCTTGGCCATGTAGCGCTCGAGCAGGCGCAGCTTGATGACCCAGTCGATCTCGCGCTCGACGAGCGACGAGGTTGCCGCGTGTCGACGGCCGTGATCGTGCGGGTCCAGAGGTCGAGGACGCGCGAGTGCACGCTCGTGGGGTCGTCGAGCAGCCCGCGGCGCTGGGCGAAGTCGCGCGCGCGGCTCGAGGTACTCGGTCTGGATCTGCAGCGCGGAGAGCTCGCGGCCGTTGGCGAGGCGCACGGTCTTGCGCCCGGTCGGGTCGTGGCTGATCTCGCGGATCGCGCGGATCGGGTTCTCCAGCGTCATGTCGCGCAGCACGGTCGCCGTGCTCGAGCATCCGCAGCACGAGGTCGGTGGTGCCGACCTTGAGCAGGGTCGTCGTCTCGCTCATGTTCGAGTCGCCGACGATCACGTGCAGGCGGCGGTAGCGCTCGGCGTCGGCGTGCGGCTCGTCGCGGGTGTTGATGATGGGGCGCGAACGGGTCGTGGCGCTCGAGACGCCCTCCCAGATGTGCTCGGCGCGCTGGCTCACGCAGTAGACCGCGCCGCGCGGGGTCTGCAGCACCTTGCCCGGCGCCGCAGATGATCTGGCGCGAGACGAGGAACGGGATGAGCGTGTCGGCGAGCCGGGAGAACTCGCCGTGCCGGCCGACGAGGTAGTTCTCGTGGCAGCCGTAGGAGTTGCCGGCGGAGTCGGTGTTGTTCTTGAACAGGTAGACGTCGCCGGCGATGCCCTCCTCCTGCAGCCGCTTCTCGGCGTCGACGAGCAGGCCCTCGAGGATGCGCTCCCCCGCCTTGTCGTGGGTGACGAGCTCGGGCGAGGTCGTCGCACTCGGGAGTGGCGTACTCCGGGTGGCTGCCGACGTCGAGGTAGAGCCGCGCGCCGTTGCGCAGGAAGACGTTGCTGCTGCGGCCCCAGGACACGACGCGCCGGAACAGGTAGCGGGCGACCTCGTCCGGCGAGAGCCGTCGCTGCCCCCGGAACGGTGCAGGTGACGCCGTACTCGGTCTCGATCCCGAAGATCCGCCGGTCCACGCCCTCACCCTAGGCACGAGTCGCCGCCGGCGCAGGACGCCGCGCAGGTCGCGACGGTTACGCGCGGGTTGCTGGCTGCGGACTGCTACTGCGGGTCGCCCGACGACGGCGTCGCTGTCGTCGTCGATGCCGAGCAGGTCCGCGAGCCGCGGACCGGTGATGCGGCGGAACGTGCGGCGGGGCCGCGTCGCGGTCGAGCACGGCCACCTCGAGCTGGCCGGGCGTCAGCACCCGTGCGGGCTCCGCCGGGCCGCCGCCGTTGACCGGAGCCGCGGCGAGCAGCTCGACCGCGAGCCGCAGCGCCTCCTCGAGCGTCAGGCCCTCGCGACCAGCGCTCCGTGAGCGCGGCGGTGATCTGCTCGGCCGAGCCGCCCATGGCGACGAAGCCGTGCTCGTCGCCGACCGAGCCGTCGAACGTGAGGCGGTAGAGCTGGTCGTCGTGCGGCCGTCTCCCCGACCTCGGCCACGACGATCTCGACCTCGTACGGCTTCTGCGTCTCGGTGAAGATCGTGCCGAGGGTCTGCGCGTAGGCGTTGGCCAGGCTGCGGCCGGTGACGTCGCGACGGTCGTAGGAGTAGCCGCGCAGGTCGGCCAGGCGTACGCCGGCGACGCGCAGGTTCTCGAACTCGTTGTACTTGCCGACGGCGGCGAACGCGATGCGGTCGTAGATCTCGGAGATCTTGTGCAGCGCGCGGGACGGGTTCTCGGCGACGAACAGGAGCCCGCCGGCGTACTGCAGCACCACCACGCTGCGGCCGCGGGCGATGCCCTTGCGGGCGTAGTCCGCCTTGTCCTTGATGACCTGCTCGGGCGAGACGTAGAACGGCATGCTCACGTCGGGTTCCCCTCCTCGAGGTGCTGGGTGGCGCGGTCGGGCGTCATGCCGTCAGGGGCGCGGTGGGGCCGTCGGGTCGGGTGTTGCGGCGCGGCGACGACGGCGCGCACGATCGGCTCGAGCTCGGCGTCGGCGACGCGCCGGTAGCCGTCGACGTCGACCACGGCGACCACCGGGCAGATGCCGCGCGCGAGGTCCGGGCCCGCCGGTGGCGGAGTCGTCGTCGGCGGCGTCGTAGAGGCTCTCGACGGCGACGCGTGACCGCCTCGGCCGGCGTGAGGTCCTCGCGCCACAGCTTCTTGAGCGCGCCGCGGGCGAACATCGAGCCCGGAGCCGACGCGTGGTGGCGGTGCTCCTCGTAGCGGCCACCGGTGACGTCGTAGCTGAAGATCCGGCCGCCCTCGGTCTCGGCGTCGTAGCCGGCGAACAGCGGCACGACGGCGAGGCCCTGCATCGCCATGCCGAGGTTGCCGCGCAGCAGCGTGGCGAGGCGGTTGGCCTTGCCGTCGACGGAGAGCTGCGCGCCCTCGATCTTCTCGTAGTGCTCGAGCTCGACCTGGAACAGCCTGACCATCTCGACGGCGAGGCCCGCGGTGCCGGCGATGCCGACGCAGCTCGACTCGTCGGCCGGGAACACCTTCTCGATGTCCTTCTGCGCGATGACGTTGCCCATCGTCGCGCGACGGTCGCCGGCCATGACGACGCCGCCGGCGAACGTGAGCGCCACGATGGTCGTGCCGTGCGCCGCCTCGATCGACGTGCCGGGAGGCAGCGGCCGGCCGGCCGGGCAGCAGCGACGGGTCGTGGGCGGCGAGGAACTCGGCGAACGACGACGATGCCGGTCTGCAGGAACGCCGAGGACGGCGAGGCACCGGGCCCGTGCTGGTTCACTGGCCGCCCTTCTGGACGAAGCCGCGGACGAACTCCTCGGCGTTGGTCTCGAGCGCCTCGTCGATCTCGTCGAGGATCGCGTCGATGTCGGCGTCGAGGGCCTCCTTGCGCGCCGCGAGGTCGCTCTCGGGCGCGGTGGTCTCCTCGACCTGGTCGGCGTCGCTGCCGCGTGACTGCTGCTGCTGCTCGCCGGTGTCCCGAGTGGGCATGTCGGCCTCCTCACGAGCTCTGCCCCGACCGACCGCCGGGGACCGCTCGACCCTACCCACGCGCCCGCCGTCGTGCCGAGCGACGCTGCTTCGCCGCGCCGCACGCGTCGCGGTGGTGCGAGAGCCGCTGGGCTCAGGGGTTGAGCGCGGCGAGCAGGTCGCGGGCGGTCGGGCTGCGGTCGAGCAGGTCCCCGACGTGGGCGCGGGTGCCGCGCAGCGGCTCGAGGGTGGGCACCCGCTGCAGCGACGTCCCGCCCGGGGATGTCGAAGATGACCGAGTCCCACGACGCCGCGGCGACGTGGTCGGCGTAGCGGCGCATGCACTCGCCGCGGAACCAGGCGCGGGTGTCCGTCGGGCGGCGTGGTGACCGCGGCGTCGACCTCGGCGTCGGTGGTGATGCGCTCGCAGCGAGCCGCGCGCCTGCAGCCGGTGCGCGAGCCCCTTGTCCGGCCGGACGTCGGAGTACTGCAGGTCGACGAGGTGCAGCCGCGGCGTGGTCCCAGTCGAGGCCGTCGCGGTCGCGGTAGCCCTGCAGGACGCGCGAGCTTGGCGACCCAGTCGAGCTCGCGGCGCGAGCGTCATCGGGTCGACCTCGAGCCGGGTCAGCACCGACTCCCACCGGTCGAGCACGTCGGCGGTCTGCGCGTCGACGTCGGAGCCGAGCCGGTCCTCGACGTACTTGCGCGCCTGCTCGAGGAACTCGCAGCTGCATCTGCAGCGCGGTCATGCGCCGGCCGCGATCGCAGCGTGACCAGGTGGCGCGAGCGACGGGTCGTGCGAGACGCGGTGCATCTCGCGCGACCGGGGTCGTCCATGACGAGGTCGACGTCGAGCGCGCCGTCCTCGATCATCGCAGCACGAGCGAGGTGGTGCCGAGCTTGAGGTAGGTCGAGATCTCGGCGAGGTTCGCGTCGCCGATGATCACGTGCAGCCGCCGGTACTTCTCGGGGTCGGCGTGCGGCTCGTCGCGGGTGTTGATGATCGGGCGCTTGAGCGTGGTCTCGAGCCCGACCTCGACCTCGAAGAAGTCGGCGCGCTGGCGAGAGCTGGAAGCCGTGCCGGCGGCCGTCCTGGCCGAGCCCGACCCGGCCCGCGCCGGTGACGACCTGGCGCGAGACGAAGAACGGCGTCAGGTGGCGCACGATGTCCGCGAACGGCGTGCTGCGGCGCATCAGGTAGTTCTCGTGGGTGCCGTACGACGCGCCCTTGTTGTCGGTGTTGTTCTTGTAGAGGTTGACCGGCTGCGCGCCCGGGATGCGGGCGCACGAGCTCGGCCGCGCGGGCCATGATCCGCTCGCCGGCCTTGTCCCACACCACCGCGTCGCGCGGGTTCGTCACCTCGGGGCTCGAGTACTCCGGGTGCGCGTGGTCGACGTAGAGCCGCGCGCCGTTGGTGAGGATGACGTTGGCGAGGCCGAGGTCCTCGTCGGTGAGCTGGCTCGGGTCGGCCTCGGCGCGGGTGAGGTCGAAGCCGCGCGCGTCGCGCAGCGGGGTCTCCTCGTCGTAGTCCCAGCGCGCCTTGCGGCGCGCGTCGCCGCGATCGCGTTGGCGTAGGCGTTGACGACCTGCGAGCTGGTGAGCATCGAGTTGACGTGCGGATGCCCGGGGACCGAGATGCCGTACTCGGTCTCGATCCCCATGACGCGGTGCACGCTCATGTGACCAGCGTACGGTGCCCCGCTCGAGCAGCCGCAATGCCGCGACCCATGTCCGGGAGATGCGGCTACAGGTACTGGCCGGTGTTGGCGACGGTGTCGATCGAGCGGCCGGCCTCGGTGCCCTGCTTGCCCTGGATGAGCGTGCGGATGAAGACGATCCGCTCGCCCTTCTTGCCCGAGATCCGCGCCCAGTCGTCCGGGTTGGTGGTGTTGGGCAGGTCCTCGTTCTCGCGGAACTCGTCGACGCAGGCGGCGAGCAGGTGCTGCACGCGGATGCCGCGCTGACCGTGGTCGAGGAAGTCCTTGATCGCCATCTTCTTCGCGCGCGCCGACGATGTTCTCGATCATCGCGCCGGAGTTGAAGTCCTTGAAGTACAGGACCTCCTTGTCGCCGTTGGCGTAGGTGACCTCGAGGAAGCGGTTCTCCTCGGTCTCGGTGTACATCCGCTCGACGGCGCGCTGGATCATCGCCGGCGCACGCGGCCTCGGCGTGAGCCGCCGTGCTCGGCGAGGTCGTCGGGGTGCAGCGGCAGGTCCGGGGTCAGGTACTTCGAGAAGATGTCGCTCGCGCCCTGGGCGTC
Source organism: uncultured Actinomycetes bacterium (assembly GCA_963738455.1). Classification (GTDB taxonomy): domain Bacteria; phylum Actinomycetota; class Actinomycetes; order S36-B12; family CAIYMF01; genus Longivirga. The sequence goes on along the minus strand of CAVTWM010000007.1, from coordinate 92,968 downwards.
CGGGCGCTCGATCTTGATCTTCACGTCGAGCCGGCCGGGACGCAGGATCGCCGGGTCGATCATGTCCTCGCGGTTCGAGGCGCCGATGACGATGACGTTCTCGAGCCCCTCGACGCCGTCGATCTCGCTCAGCAGCTGCGGCACGATCGTGTTCTCGACGTCGCTGGACACGCCGGAGCCGCGCGTGCGGAACAGCGAGTCCATCTCGTCGAAGAACACGATGACGGGCATGCCCTCGCGACGCCTTCTCGCGCGCCCGCTGGAACACCAGCCGGATGTGGCGCTCGGTCTCGCCGACGTACTTGTTGAGCAGCTCGGGGCCCTTGATGTTGAGGAAGAACGAGCGGCCCTCTCGCGTGCCGGTGACGCTCGGCGACCTTCTTGGCCAGCGAGTTCGCGACCGCCTTGGCGATCAGCGTCTTGCCGCACCCGGGCGGGCCGTAGAGCAGGATCCCCTTCGGCGGCTCGAGCTTGTGCTCGCGGAACAGGTCGGCGTGCAGGTACGGCAGCTCGACGGCGTCGCGGATCTCCTCGATCTGCGGGCCGAGCCCGCCGATGTCGCGCGTAGTCGATGTCCGGGACCTCCTCGAGGACGAGCTCCTCGACCTCGGCCTTGGGGATGCGCTCGAAGACGTACTGCGAGCGCGGCTCGAGCAGCAGCGAGTCGCCGGCGCGGATCGGCGGTGCCGAGCAGCGGCTGCGGCGAGCCGCACGACGCGCTCCTCGTCGGTGTGCCCGATGACGAGCGCGCGCTCGCCGTCCTCGAGGATCTCCTTGAGCATCACGATCTCGCCGTGCGCGCTCGTAGGCGCGAGCACGCGACGACGTTCATCGCCTCGTTGAGCATGACCTCCTGGCCGGGGCGCAGCTCGCTCGGCGTCGACGTCGGGGCTCACGACCACGCGCATCTTGCGGCCGGCGGTGAAGACGTCGACGGCTGCCGTCGTCGAACGGCTCGAGGAAGACGCCGTAGCCGCTCGGCGGCTCGGCGAGGCGGTCGACCTCCTCCTTGAGCGCGACGATCTGGTCGCGGGCCTCGCGCAGGGTGGCGACGAGGCGCTGGTTCTGCGCGGTCGCGGCCGCGAGCTCGGCCTGCAGCGCGGACACGCGCGTGTCGGGCGTCCGGTCGTCGGAGTACGTCACGGCGATCACCTCCTGGGCAGGGCGCTCGAGTTCGACCCTACCCACGTCGACCGGTTCGCGCGCGCACGTGAAGTGCCTGCGCCGCGCGTCGCAACGAAGCCGTAACCCACGTCGATCACGCCCTGCCGCCGTCCGCTCGCGGCACCCGGAGCCGCTCCCTGCGCGACGGGTCAGGACGTCGGGAGCTCGTAGTCCTCGCCGTAGGCGCCCTTGGCGGGCCGCGTGCGGCGCGGCGGGCAGCACCGTGCCCTCGGCGAGGCGTCGGCTGCGAGACCAGGAACCCGGTGTGCCCGTTCATCCGGTGGTCGGGGCGTACGGCGAGGCCCTCGAGGTGCCAGGTCCGCAGCAGGGTCTCCTGCGCGCTGCGGCTCGGTCCACCGCCCGTCGGTGCGCAGCGTCTCGACCGTGCGCGACAGCTGCGTGGTGGTGGCGACGTAGACGACGAGCACCCCGCCCGGCGCCAGCGCCTCCGACGACGGCCTCGACGCAGTCCCAGGGCGCGAGCATGTCGAGCACGACGCGGTCGACCTCGGTGTCGATCCCCTCGGCCACGCGGGCTCGCAGGGTCGGGACGAGGTCGCCGACGGTCAGCGTCCACGCGGGGTGCGGCCCGCCGAAGAACGTCTCGACGTTGGCCGCGGGCGACCGTCGGCGAAGTCCTCGCGGCGCTCGTAGGACGACACCGAGCCCGGGTCGCCGACCGCGCGCAGCAGCGAGCAGGTCAGCGCGCCCGAGCCGACGCCTGCCTCGATCACGCGCGCGCCGGGGTAGAGGTCGGCCAGGCCCACGATGGCCGCGGCGTCCTTCGGGTAGACGATCGTGGCGCCGCGCGGCATCGACGAGCACGAAGTCCGACAGCAGCGGTCGCAGCGCGAGGTACGGGCGTCCCCTGCGTCGACGTGACGACGATGCCCTCGGGCCGCCCGATGAGGGCGTCGTGCTCGACAGCGCCCTTCGAGGTGTGGAACTGCCTTGCCCTCCCCGAGCGTGATCGTGTGCATCCGCTTCTTGGGGTCGGTGAGCTGCACGCGGTCGCCCTCACGGAACGGCGCCGCGGCGGTGGTCGGCGCCGGTGGGGGCGGGGTGCGCGGTCATGGGCCGACAAGGATAGGCGCTGACGACCGTGCCTCGACCCCGCGCGACGGGCGGGACGGGCGTCAGCCCTTGAGCGCTCGCCTCGACGTCGCCGGTCGAGAGCACCCCGAGCAGCTGGCCGCCGGTGTCGACGCACGAGGTAGTCCGACGCGGGCGCGACCGACATCGCCTCGAGCAGCGCCTCGCCCGAGAGGTCGGCGGAGAGCACGGCACGCGGGTCGAGCGCCGCGGCGACCGACGACACCGGGACCCAGGGCCGCCGGTCCACGGGGACGGCGCGACCGCCGCCTCCTGGGCGACGGCGGTGGCACGTCCCGTCGGCGTCGACGACGACCATGCCGCCGTGCCGCCGGCCGCCGCGCTGCCGCAGCGCCTCGGCGAGCGGCACGTCGTGCGCGCACGTAGACGGCCGGCCGGGTCAGCGAGCGGGCGCGTCAGGCCCGGCACGCGGCCCTGCACCGTGGCCTGGCGCAGCGCCTGCGACGCACCGGACCACAGCCACGCAGGCGATGAGCCCGGTGAACAGGAGCGTCGGTGATGTCGGGCTGCGCCGCCGCGGGAGAGCGCGAGGCAGAGCGGCACGCCGACGGCGGCCACCGCCACGACGCGGCCGGCCCAGGCGGCCACGACGGTGCCGCGGTGCTCGTCGCGCGTGATGCCCCAGATCGACGGCTTGAGCACCGCGCCGCCGTCGAGCGGCAGCCCGGGCAGCGCGTTGTAGATCGCCGAGGAAGATGTTGGCCGACGGCCAGGGCGAGCCAGGACCCGGAAGAGCCGCTCGTCGGTGACCGCGTCGGAGTAGGCGACGGCGCAGGCGGCGAGCCCGATGAGCCAACGACGAGAGCGGGCCCGGACGCCGCGATGACGCCCTCGCGCCAGGCGGACGACGACCGGCGCGTCGTAGGAGGTGTAGCCGCCGAGGAACCACAGGGTGATCGAGTGCACGGGGTAGCCGAGCGCGCCGGCGACCCAGGCGTGGGCCAGCTCGTGCCCGAGGATCGAGACGTAGAACAGGACCGCGAACACGAGGGCGAGCAGCAGGCCCTGACCGCGGTCGACCCGTGCCGGCCGCGAAGTTGTCGAGCCAGAAGTAGGCGATGAGACCCGACGCCGAGCAGCCTGCTCCACGGCATGGTCACCGGGATGACGCCCAGCCGGAACGACAGGCCCGCCCGCTCCGCCCGTTCGCCGTCGCCGCTCGCTCACCGCCTCACCCTAAGCGCGCGTGCGCCCCACCGGCCCGCGCAGCGCGTCGGCCGACCCCGGTCGGTCGGACCCGGGTCGTAGGGTCGGCGCATGACCGCGACCCGGCCGTCCCCCGTCACCGTGCCGTCGCCGGCCGATCCCGGCCGAGGCGTGGGAGACACCGTCGCCCGACGGCGCCCGTCGCTCTCGCCGTCGCGCGCCGGCGACTTCATGACCTGCCCGCTGCTCTACCGCTTCCGGGTCATCGACCGGCTCCCCGAGAAGCCGAGCCGCGAGGCCGTGCGCGGCACCGTCGTGCACCAGGTGCTCGAGGACCTCTTCGACCTGCCCGCCGAGCAGCGCACCCTCGACCGCGCGCGCGTCGATGCTGCCCGCCGCGTGGGACGCCGTGCGCGAGCAGGACGAGGCCGCGGCCACCGAGCTGTTCGAGACGCGCGGAGGAGGCGGAGGCGTGGCTCGCCACCGGCGGTCCCGCTGCTCGAGACCTACTTCCGGCTCGAGGACCCGCACCCGGCTCGAGCCGGCCGAGCGCGAGCTGCGGGTCGAGACCACGCTCGACGACGGCCTGGTGCTGCGCGGCTACGTCGACCGGCTCGACCGCAACGCCGCCGGCGACATCCGGGTCGTCGACTACAAGACCGGCAAGGCGCCGGGCGAGGGCTACGAGCAGAAGGCGCTGTTCCAGATGCGCTTCTACGCCCTGGTCCTGTGGCGCGCCACCGGCACGCGTCCCGCGCCTGCTGCAGCTGCTCTACCTCGGCAGCGAGCAGGTCCTGCGCTACGAGCCCGACGAGGCCGACCTGCTCGCCACCGAGCGCAAGGTCAAGGCGCTCTGGGCGGCGATCCAGCGCGCCCACGAGACCGGCGACTGGCGCCCGTCGCCGTCGCGGCTGTGCGACTGGTGCGACCACCAGGCGCTGCTGCCCCGCGTTCGGCGGCACTCCCCCGCCGCTGCCCGCGCCGCCGGTCGACCTCGCGACGCCGGCGCTCGCGCCGCGCCGCCCGAGCCGGCGGCGGGCGAGCCCGCGGCCGCGGGCTAGCGTGACCGCGTGACCATCGCCGCCCGCGCCACCGCGCTCACCAAGGTCTACGGCTCCGGCGACACCCGGGTGACCGCGCTCGACGCCGTCGACGTCGAGATCGAGGCCGGGCCGCTTCACCGCGATCATGGGCCCGTCCGGATCGGGCAAGAGCACCCTCATGCACTGCCTGGCCGGGCTCGACTCGATCACCGGCGGGCAGGTCTGGATCGGCGACACCGAGCTGTCCGCGCTGTCGGACAAGGCGCTCACCCGGCTGCGCCGCGACGCCGTCGGCTTCGTGTTCCAGGCCTTCAACCTGGTGCCGACCCTCACCGCGCTCGAGAACATCACGCTCCCGCTGGACATCGCCGGGCCGCAAGCCCGACCAGCAGTGGCTCGACACCGTCATCGACACCGTCGGCCTGCGCGACCGGCTCAGGCACCGGCCCAGCGAGCTCTCCGGCGGCCAGCAGCAGCGCGTCGCGTGCGCCCGCGCGCTCGCCAGCCGGCCCGACGATCGTGTTCGCCGACGAGCCCACCGGCAACCTCGACTCGCCGCTCCGGCGCCGAGGTGCTCGGGCTTCCTGCGCCGCAGCGTCGACGAGTTCGGCCAGACCATCGTCATGGTCACCCACGACCCCGGCGCCGCGTCGTACGCCGACCGCGTGCTCTTCCTCGCCGACGGCCGGATCGTCGACGAGATGCCGCAGCCGACCGCCGACCGGTGCTCGAGCGGATGAAGGCGTTCGACGCCGGCACGGGCCTGATCGACGTGCTCCGCGCCGCCCTCCGGTCCCTGCTCGCAGCACAAGCTGCGGCTCTCGCTGACGCTGCTCGCCGTCGTCGTCGGCGTCGCGTTCGTCGCGGGCACCTTCATCTTCACCGACTCCCTCAAGCGGTCGTTCGACGCGCTGTTCGAGGCCCCGCAGCCCGACGTCACGGTCACCGTCGCCACGGCGGTCGACCCGGCGCAGCCCGGCCAGGGCGGCGCGCCCGGCGGGCGACCAGGCGCCGACCCTGCCCGGCGTCGCTGGTCGCGACCGTCGCAGGCGTCGACGGCGTCGCGGCGGCGTACGGCACGGTCGGGGCCGACGGCGCGCTCGTCATCGGCGCCGACGGCAAGGTCGTCGGGCGCGACCGGCCCGCCGGCGCGCGGCACCACGTGGATCCCGGACGCCGCGATCAGCTCGCTCTCGCTCGCTGTCGGGTGCGGCGCCGGCCGGCGCCGGACCAGGTGGCGCTGCTCGAGTCCACCGCGACCGCCGCGGCGGCTCGGGGTCGGGCGACACCGTCACGCCTCGACACGCCCGGCCGGCACGGTCACCTCGACGGTCGTCGGGATCGTCACGCGCGGCATCTCCGGCAGCGACGGCAGCACGCTCGCCGTGTTCGACCTCCCCACCGCCCAGCAGCTGCTGCTCGACTCGCCCGGGCGGGTCACCGGCATCGCGGTCCGCGCCGAGCCGGGCGTGTCGCAGGAGGTCGCTGGCCGCAGCGCATCGATGCCGCGCTCCCGAGGCACCGCGACGACGCAGACCGGCGCGCAGCGCAGCGCCGACATCGCCGACCGGCTCGACGAGACGCTTCCAGTTCATCAACACGTTCCTGCTCGCGTTCGCGTTCATCGCGCTGTTCGTCGCCGTCTTCCTCATCTTCAACACGTTCTCGATGCTGGTCGCCCAGCGCACCCGCGAGCTCGCGCTGCTGCGCGCGGTCGGCGCGAGCCGCGGCCAGGTGCGCCGCTCGGTGCTCGCCGAGGCGGCGGTGCTCGGCCTGCTCGCCGCGGTGCTCGGCGTGCTCGGCGGCATCGCTCGTCTCGCAGGGGCTGCGGCTGCTGCTCAAGGCGTTCGGGGCCGACCTGCCGTCGGGCCCGCTCGTGATCGAGCCGCGCACGATCGTCGTGTCGCTGCGTCGTCGGCGTCGTCGTCACGCTGATCTCGGCGTACGTGCCCGGCCCGCCGCGCCGCGCGTCGTCCCGCCCGTCGCGGCGATGCGCGACGAGGTCACGCTGCCGGCGCGGTCGCTGCGCGTGCGCACGGTCGATCGGCGCGCGTCCTGCTGCTGGCTCGCGCTCGTCACGGCCCGGCCGGGCTGCGCCAGCGTCGACGACGGCGAGCGCGGCCGCGCAGCCTCGTCGGCGTCTCCGCGCTGTGCGCGCTGGTCGCGGTCATCGCGCTCGCGCCGATCCTCGGTCGCCGCAGTGCTGCGCGTGCTGGGCGCGCCGTTCTCGGGCACCGCGGTCGGGCCGCCTGGCGCGCGAGAACGGCCGGCGCAACCCGCGCCGCACCGCGGCCACCGCGAGCGCGCTGGCGATCGGGCTGGCGCTGATGACCGCGATCGGCGTGATCGCGGCCTCCACCAAGGCGTCGGTCGCCGCCGTCATCGACGACACCATCGGCGCCGACTTCGTCGTGTTCGGCGCGAAGTTCCAGCCGTTCACCCCCGACGTCTACGACGCGGTCAAGGACACCCCGGGCACGTCGGCGGTCACCTTCGTCCGGCAGGTGCCGATCCAGGTCGAGGGCGAGCAGACCGTGCTCACCGGCGTCGAGCCCGAGAAGTTCCCGCAGGTCGTCGACCTCACCATGCAGTCAGGGCTCGATCGACTCCCTCGGGCTCGGCGACGCCATCGTCGACGACAAGACGGCAGCGGACCTCGGCGCTCAAGGTCGGCGACACGATCGAGGGCACGTTCGTCAACGGCACGGCACGCCTCTGGTGCTGCGCGGCATCTACACCGCGGCCGGCGCCTACATCGGCTGGATCACCACGATCCCGACCCTGAGCCGCATCGGCTCGCGCGAGCTCGACACGCGCCGTCTACGTCGCGCGTCGCCGACGGCACCGACCCCGACCACGGTCGCAGGCCGCGCTCGAGTCGCGAGCTCGCCGCCTTCCCGACCGTGGCGCTGCAGGACCAGGCGAGCCTCAAGGACCAGATCAACGAGCAGTTCGACCGGGTCTTCGGCTTCATCTACGCCCTGCTCGCGCTCGCCGTGATCGTCGCGTTCATCGGCATCGTCAACACGCTGGCCCTGTCGGTGCACGAGCGCCGGCGCGAGGTCGGGCTGCTGCGCGCGGTGGGCACCAGCCGCCCGCAGATCCGCCGGATGGTCGTGCTCGAGGCGGTGCTGATCTCGGTGTTCGGCGCGGCGCTCGGCGTCGTGCTCGGCGTCGTCTACGGCTCGCTGCTGCAGACGCGTGCTCGAGCCGCAGGGCGTCACCGAGCTGGCGATCCCCGGCGGCGCAGATCGGCTGGTTCCTCGCCCTCGCGCGTCGTCGGCGGCTGCTCGCGGCGCTGTGGCCGGCGTTCACCGCGAGCCGCCTCGACGTCCTGCGCGCGATCGCGACCGAGTGACGTCCACGGGGTCGTGGTCGCCGTGCGCCGGACCGGGCGATCGCGTCAGCCGCGCGGGCTCCACGCGTGCGACCACGCGCCGAGCAGCGCGGGGGTGAGCTCCGTCCAGCGACGCGCACGACGCGCAGCCCCTCGGCCGGCTCGATGTCGACGAGCGACGGCACGGCGACGACGAGCGCGCCCGGAGGCCGAGCCCGGCGCGCGAGCCGGTGTGCGAGTCCTCGAGCACCACGCAGTCCTGCGGTCGACGCCGATGCGCTCGGCCGCCAGCAGGTAGGGGTCCGGGAACGGCTTCGTGCGCTCCACCTCGTCGCCGGCGACCGTCGTCGCGAACGCGCCGTGCCCGACCTCGTGCAGCACGGCGTCGACGCACGGCATCGACCAGGTTGCGCCACGACGCCGACACCAGCGCGCACGGCACGCCGGCGTCCTCGAGCGCGAGCAGCAGCTCCTTCGCGCCCGGCCGCCAGTGCACCGGCTCGGTCCGCAGCAGCGACTCCATCGTCGCGAGCAGGTGTCGCATGACGTCGTCGTGGTCGTGGTCGCCGCCGGCGTGCTCGACCATGTACGACACGGCGTCTCGAGCGGGCCGCCGACGAGCGTCGCCTGGTGCTCCGGGCCCCAGTCGCCGCCGAGCTCGGTCATGACCTCGGTCTCGGCGGCGTACCAGAGCTCCTCGGTCTCGACGAGGAGCCCGTCCATGTCGAACAGGACGGCGGCCGGGCAGGCTCGCTCATGTGGCGTTGAAGTACTTCGCCTCGGGGTGGTGCACGATCAGCGCCGACGTCGACTGCTCGGGGTGCAGCTGGAACTCCTCGGACAGCTCGACGCCGATGCGCGCCGGGCTCGAGCAGGTCGACGAGCACGGCCTGCTGCTCGACGTCCGGGCAGGCGGGGTAGCCGAAGGAGTAGCGCGAGCCGCGGTAGCCCTGCTTGGCGATGAGGGCGTCCATGTCGGCGTCGTCCTCGGCGCCGAAGCCCGAGCTCGGCGCGGATGCGCGCGTGCCACATCTCGGCGAGCGCCTCGGTGAGCTGCACCGAGAGCCCGTGCAGCTCGAGGTAGTCGCGGTAGGCGTTCTCGGCGAACAGCTTGCCGGTCGCCTCGGCGACGCGGTTGCCCATCGTCACGACGTGGAACGCGATGACGTCGGTCTCGCCCGACTCCTTCGGGCGGAAGAAGTCCGACAGGCACAGGTGGCGGTCGCGGCGCTGGCGCGGGAAGGTGAGGCGCGCCCGCTCCTGGCCCGCGAGGTCGCCCTCGTGGTGCAGGATCACGAGGTCGTCGCCGTCGGCGTAGCACGGGAAGTAGCCGTAGACGACCGCCGCCTCGAGCAGCCCGTCGGTGTGGACCCGGTCGAGCCACATCCGCAGCCGCGGGCGCCCCTCGGTCTCGACGAGCTCCTCGTAGGACGCGCCGCCCTCGCCGCGGCCGGGCTTGAGCCCCCACTGGCCGAGGAACGTCGCGCGCTCGTCGAGGTAGCTGACGTAGTCGGCCAGCGCGACGCCGCGCACGACGCGCGAGCCCCAGAACGGCGGCGTCGGGCACCGGGTTGTCGGTGGCGACGTCGGAGCGCGCCGGGCAGGTCGTCGAGCGGGCGTCTCGTCGCGGGCGGACGGTGGCGGAGGTGACGCGCGCGGCCGCGCAGCGGCGGCAGCTCGGCACCCGGGCACGCCGCGCTTGACGCCCATGATCGCGTCCATGAGGCGCAGGCCCTCGAACGCGTCGCGGGCGTAGCGGACCGTGCCCTGGTAGACCGCGGCGAGGTCCTGCTCGACGTAGGCGCGGGTGAGCGCCGCGCCGCCGAGCAGCACGGGGTACTTCTGCGGCGACGCCGCGCAGGTTGCATCTCCTCGAGGTTCTCGCGCATCACGAGCGTGCTCTTCACCAGCAGGCCGCTCATGCCGATCGCGTCGGCGTCGGCTCTTCTCGGCCTGGCTCGATGATCGTCGGCGACCGGCACCTTGATGCCGATGTTGACGACGGTGTAGCCGTTGTTGCTCAGGATGATGTCGACGAGGTTCTTGCCGATGTCGTGGACGTCGCCCTTGACGGTGGCCAGCACGATCGTGCCCTTGCCCTCGTCGCCGGTGCGCTCCATGTGCGGCTCGAGGTAGGCGACGGCGGTCTTCATCACCTCGGCGCTCTGCAGCACGAACGGCAGCTGCATCTCGCCGCGAGCCGAACAGCTCGCCGACGGTCTTCATGCCCTCGAGCAGGGTGTCGTTGACGATCTCGAGCGCGGGCCGGGTCGTGCAGCGCCTCGTCGAGGTCGTCCTCGAGGCCCTTGCGCTCGCCGTCGACGATGCGCCGCTCGCAGCCGCTCGACGAGCGGCAGGCGTCAGCAGCTCGTCGGCCCGCGCCTTCGCGAGGTCGGCGGCGTCGACGCCCTCGAACAGCTCGAGGAAGCGCGAGAGCGGGTCGTGCACGAGGTTGCCCTCGGCGTCGTAGCGGCGCCGGTCGTAGACCATGTCGAGGGCGGCCTCGCGCTGCTCGTCGGGGATGCGCGCCATCGGCACGATCTTCGACGCGTGCACGATCGCGGAGTCGAGCCCGGCCTGCACGCACTCGTGCAGGAACACCGAGTTGAGCACCACGCGCGACGCCGGGTTGAGACCGAAGGAGACGTTGGAGACGCCGAGCGTGGTCTGCACCGTCGGGGTGGATGCGCTTGAGCTCGCGGATCGCCTCGATGGTCTCGATGCCGTCGCGGCGCGTCTCCTCCTGGCCGGTGGCGATCGGGAAGGTCAGGCAGTCGACGAGGATGTCCTCGACCCGCATGCCCCAGTTGTCGACGAGGTCGTTGACGAGGCGGTCGGCGACGCGCACCTTCCACTCCGCGGTGCGCGCCTGGCCCTCCTCGTCGATGGTGAGGGCCACGACCGCGGCGCCGTGCTCCTTGACGATCGGCATCATCTGCTGCGATGCGCGAGCCGGGGCCGTCGCCGTCCTCGTAGTTGACCGAGTTGACGACGGCGCGGCCGCCGAGCATCTCGAGCGCCGCCTCGACGACGGGCGGCTCGGTGGAGTCGATGACGAGCGGGATGGTCGACGCCGTGGCGAACCGCCCGACGATCTCGCGGACGTCGGCGACGCCGTCGCGGCCGACGTAGTCGATGCACACGTCGAGCAGGTGGGCGCCGTCCTTGATCTGGTCCTTCGCGATGCGCACGCAGTCGTCCCACCGCTGCTCGAGCATCGCCTCGCGGAACGCCTTGGAGCCGTTGGCGTTCGTGCGCTCGCCGATGGAGAGGTACGACGTGTCCTGCCGGAACGGCACGTGCTGGTACATGCTCGAGGCACCGGCGTCGCGACGCGGCGTGCCGCGGCGCGATCTCGCGGCCGCCGACGCGCTCGACCACCTGGCGCAGGTGCTCGGGCGTCGTGCCGCAGCAGCCGCCGACGAGGCCGAGGCCGTACTCGCGGGTGAACGTGTCGTGCGCGTCGGCGAGCTCCTCGGGCGTGAGCGGGTAGTGCGCGCCGGTGCCGCGCAGCACCGGCAGCCCGGCGTTGGGCATGCACGAGACGCCGATCTGCGGCGTGCCGCGCGAGGTGGCGCAGGTGCTCGCTCATCTCGGCCGGGCCGGTGGCGCAGTTGAGGCCGATCATGTCGATGCCGAGCGGCTCGAGCGCGGTGAGCGCCGCGCCGATCTCGGAGCCGACGAGCATCGTGCCGGTGGTCTCGACCGTGACCTGGACGATCACCGGGAGGTCGGCGCCGGCCGCGCGCAGCGCCCGCTTCGCGCCGACCACCGCGGACTTCGCCTGCAGCAGGTCCTGCGCGGTCTCGATGAGGATGGCGTCGACGCCGCCGGCGATCATGCCGCGGGCCTGCGCCTGGTAGGCGTCGCGCAGGGCGGCGTACGGGCGCGTGGCCGAAGGTGGGCAGCTTGGTGCCCGGCCCGACGGACCCGAGCACCCAGCGCGGGCGGTCCGGCGTGGCGTAGCCGTCGGCGACCTCGCGCGCGAGCGAGCACCCTTCTCGGCGAGCTCCTCGATGCGGTCGGAGATGCCGTACTCGCCGAGGTTGGCCAGGTTGGCGCCGAAGGTGTTGGTCTCCACGGCGTCGACGCCCACCGCGAAGTAGGCGTCGTGGACGGCGCGGACGACGTCGGGACGGGTCGCGTTGAGGACCTCGTTGCAGCCCTCGTGGCCCTCGAAGTCGTCGAGGACCGAGGTCGTGCGCCTGCAGCATGGTGCCCATGGCGCCGTCGGCGACGACGACGCGCGTCGCGAGGGCTGGCGGAGCGCGGCGACGCGTGCGGCATCCGGTGGTCGACATGATGAGGTCAGCCTAACGGCGCAGCCGACGGGCCGATCAGCGCGGCGCTTGTGCGGGGCCCGCGCGGCGGGCGTACGGTGGCGGGATCCCCGAGCGGGGGCCAGGCACGAGCCAGTCCGACGCCGACCGGGGGTGACCGGTGAGCGAGCTCGAGTCCTGCCCGAGGCGTCGCCGCACCCCGTCCGCCCACTGACCGGGGGTGCGCCGTGATCGAGTTCGAGGGTCTGCCCGAGTCCCTGCCCGAGCTGGTCGACCCGGTGATGCTCTGCGCCTTCGAGGGCTGGAACGACGCCGGCGACGCCGCGAGCGGCGCGGTGCTGCACCTCGAGGAGGTCTGGGCGGCCACCCAGATCGCCGAGTTCGACCCCGAGGACTACTACGACTTCCAGGTCAACCGCCCCGAGATCGTGATCGAGGACGGCGTCCGGTCGATCACCTGGCCCACCACGCGCATCTCGGTCGCCCGCATCCCGCTCGCCACCCGCGACGTCGTGCTCGTGCACGGCATCGAGCCGTCGATGCGCTGGCGCACGTTCTCGCAGCGAGCTGCTCGGACGTCGCACGCGACCTCGGCGTCGAGATGGTCGTGACGCTCGGCGCGCTGCTCGCCGACACCCCGCACACCCGCCCGGTGCCGGTCAGCGGCACGTCGAGCGACAGCGCGCTCGCCGACGAAGCTCGGCTACGAGCCGTCGCCGTACGAGGGACCCGACCGGGATCGTCGGCGTGCTGCAGGACGCGTGCGCCGCGGCCGGCATCCCGGCGGTGTCGCTGTGGGCCGCCGTACCGCACTACGTCGCCCAGCCGCCGTGCCCCAAGGCCACGCTCGCGCTGCTCGCGCGGATCGAGGACCTGCTCGACGTCCCCGTGCCGCTCGGCGACCTGCCGGAGGAGTCCCGCGCCTGGCAGATCGGCGTCGACGAGCTCGCCGAGCGAGGACGACGAGATCGCGGCGTACGTCGCGCAGCTCGAGGAGGCGGTCGACACCGCCGAGCTGCCCGAGGCGAGCGGCGACGCGATCGCCACGCGAGTTCGAGCGCTACCTGCGCCGCCGCAGCGCCGAACCGCCCAAGTCCCCCTGACCCCCTCTGCTCCGCGAGTTACTGCCCGAACCCCCATTTCGGCGCCGCTCAAACCGGGGTTTCCGGCAGTAACTCGAGGACCAGTGTGGGGCTCAGCGGCCGCGGAGGCTGCGGTAGCGCAGGGCGAGGGTCGCGGTGCTCGAGTCGAAGTGCGGGAGGTCGGGTACGTCGTCGGCGGTGAGCGCCGGGAGCAGCTGCCCGGCCATCACCTTGCCGAGCTCGACCCCCCACTGGTCGAACGGGTTCACGCCCCACACCACGCCCTGCACGAGGACGAGGTGCTCGTACAGCGCGACGAGCGAGCCGAGGGCGTACGGCGTAGAGGCGGTCGAGCATGAGCGTCGTCGAGGGCCGGTTGCCCGGCATCACCTTGTGCGCCACGAGGTGCTCGGCGACGCCGTCGGCGCGCACCTCCTCGGCCGTGCGCCCGAACGCGAGCACGTGCGCCTGAGCGAGGACGTTCGCGATGAGCTTGTCGTGGTGGTCGCCGACGTCGTTGATCGGCTGCGCGAAGAGCGAGGAAGTCGGCGGTCACGAGCGACGTGCCCTGGTGCAGCAGCTGGTAGAACGAGTGCTGCCCGTTCGTGCCGGGCTCCCCCCACCAGATCGCGCCGGTGTCGACCCCGACCGCGCTCGCCGTCGAGCGTGACCGACTTGCCGTTGCTCTCCATCGTGAGCTGCTGGAGGTACGCCGGGAACCGCTCGAGGTACTGCTCGTACGGCAGCACGACGTGCGTCTGCGCGTCGAAGAAGTCGCGGTACCAGACGCCGAGCAGCCCCATGAGCACCGGCAGGTTGCGGTCGAGGTCGGTGTGGCGCAGGTGCTCGTCCATCGCGTGGAAGCCGGCGAGCAGGTCGTCGAACCCGTCCGGCCCGATGGCGAGCATGAGCGAGAGCCCGATCGCCGAGTCCATCGAGTAGCGCCCGCCGACCCACTCCCAGAACCCGAACATCGCTCGTGGTGTCGATGCCGAACTTCTCCACCTCCGCCGCGTTGGTCGAGACCGCGACGAAGTGCTTGGCGACGTCCGCGTCCGGACCGAGCCCGCTCAGCAGCCACGAGCGCGCGGTGTGCGCGTTCGTCATCGTCTCCTGCGTCGTGAACGTCTTGCTGAGACACGATGAACAGCGTCTCGGCCGGATCGAGGTCGAGGGTCGCCTCGACGACGTCGGTCCCGTCGACGTTGCTACACGAAGCGGAAGTCGATGTCGCGACGCGACTGGTGCCGCAGGGCGCGGTAGGCCATCACCGGACCGAGGTCGGAGCCACCGATGCCGATGTTGACCACGGCGCGGATCGGCTTCCCGGTGGACCCGACCCACTCCCCCGACGCACCCGGTCGCAGAACGCGGCCATCCGGTCGAGCACGGCGTGGACCTCGACCGCGACGTCGACCCCGTCGACCACGAGCGACTCGCCGCGCGGGATGCGCAGAGCCGTGTGCAGGACCGAGCGGTTCTCGGTGGAGTTGATGCGCGCACCCGTGAACATCGCGTCGATGCGCTCGGGCAGCCCGCGCGCCTCGGCGAGCGCCACGCAGCAGGCCGAGGGTCTCGTCGGTGACGCGATGCTTCGACAGGTCGGCATGCACGCCGGCGGCGTCGACGACGAGGCGCGCGGCACGGCCGCGGTCCTCGGCGAAGAGCTGGCGGATGGTCCGCTGCCCGATCACCGCGTGGTGGTCCGCGAGCGCCGCCCACGCGGCGCTGCCGGAGACGGGTCCGCGACCACCTGGTGTCGCCTCGGCCATGCCTGTCACGTCGTCCTCCTCGCGGATGCGCCCGGGGACGTCCGACGTCCCCTAATCTCGCAGTGCGACCCTAGCGAGGATCGCCATCCGGAGACGCGCGACGAAGGGCACGGCACATGGCCACGGACACCCCGCAGCAGCTCGGCATGGTCGGGCTCGGCCGCATGGGCGCCAACCTCGTCCGTCGCCTCATGCGCGACGGCCACACCTGCGTCGTGTACGACGTGAACCCCGAGGCCGTCGCCACGCTCGTCGCGGAGGGCGCGATCGGTGCGACGTCGTACGCCGATCTCGCGGCGCGGATGACCGCACCGCGCAGCGTCTGGGTGATGGTCCCCGCGGGCGAGATCACGGAGACGACGGTCGCCGGCGTCGCGGCGTCCCTGGAGCCCGGCGACACCGTGATCGACGGCGGCAACTCCTACTACCGCGACGACATCCGCCGCGCCAACGAGCTGCACGAGCGCGGGATCCACTACGTCGACTGCGGGACGTCCGGCGGCGTGTTCGGGCTCGAGCGCGGCTTCTGCCTCATGATCGGCGGCGACGACGAGGCGGTGAGCCGGCTCGTCCCGATCTGGCGCACGATCGCGCCGGGAGTCGGCCACTGCCGAACGCACGCCGGGCGCGTCGGCGACGTCACCCCCGAGGAGGAGGGCTGGCTGCACTGCGGCCCGCCCGGGGCCGGCCACTTCGTCAAGATGGTGCACAACGGCATCGAGTACGGCCTCATGGCGGCGTACGCCGAGGGTCTCAACATCCTGCAGAACGCCGACGAGGGCAGCCGCCCGCGCGACAAGGACGCGGAGACGGCACCGCTCGAGCACCCCGAGTTCTACTCGTACGACATCGACGTCCCGGCCGTGACCGAGGTGTGGCGCCGCGGATCCGTCGTCGCGTCGTGGCTGCTCGACCTCACCGCCACGGCGCTGCACGAGTCGCCGCAGCTCGAGGAGTTCTCCGGTCGCGTCTCGGACTCGGGCGAGGGCCGCTGGACCGCGATCGCGGCGGTCGAGGAGGGCGTCCCGGCGCCGGTGCTCACCGCCGCGCTCTACCAGCGCTTCTCCTCGCGCGGCGCCGCGACGTACGGCGACAAGGTGCTCTCGGCGATGCGCCAGCAGTTCGGCGGCCACCACGAGAAGAAGGCCTGACTGCCGATCGGACCGCCCGCTGGAGCTCCGCCGGGATCCGTCCAAGATCGCGAGTTGCGGACAGAGATCGTGCAGCTCAAGTTCCTTGATCGTCCCTAAGGGGAGACCGATGCCGGGGAGAGGTCTCACGCCGAGCAGGGCGTCGACGGTCGCGGCGACGAGGGCGCCGGCGTCCTCGTGCTCGGCGCCCGGGGCGCCGGAGCGCAGCCGGGTCTGCTCGGCCCAGCGGTCGACGACCGCGAGGGCGCCGGGCGCGTCGAGGTCGTCGGCGAGGTGGCGGCGCACGCCCTCGAGGACCGGCCCGGCGTCCGGTGCGGCCGGTGCTGCGACGGCGGCGCGCCAGGCCGCGAGACGGGTGACGGCCTCGGCGAGGCCGGTGTCGGTCCAGTCCCAGTCGCTGCGGTAGTGGTGCGCGAGGAGCGCGAGCCGGATGGCCGCCGGGTCGACGCCCGCCGCGCGCAGGCGCGAGACGAAGACGAGGTTGCCGCGCGACTTGCTCATCTTCTCGCCGTCGAGCCGGACCATCCCGGCGTGCGTGTAGTGGCGGGCGTACGGCCAGGTGCCCGTGGCCACCTGCGCCTCCGCCGCGCCCATCTCGTGGTGCGGGAACGCGAGGTCGCTGCCGCCGCCCTGGACGTCGATCGGCGCGCCGAGGTGGTCGAGCGCGATGGCGCTGCACTCGATGTGCCAGCCGGGACGGCCGCGCCCGAACGGGCTGTCCCAGGCCGGCTCCCCGGGCCGCTCGAGCATGCCAGAGCAGGCAGTCGAGCGGGTGCTCGCTTGCCCGGGCGGTCGGGGTCGCCGCCGCGCTCGGCGAAGACCTCGAGCATCGCGCTCGGCGGACAGGTTCGCGATCGAGCCGAAGCGCTCGTCGGCGTGCACCGAGAAGTAGAGGTCGCCGTCGACCTCGTAGACCGCGCCCGCGGCCTGCAGCTTCTGATGTAGGTCGATCACCGACGGGATCGACTCGACCGCGCCGATGTAGTGCCTCGGCGGCAGGACCTGCAGCGCGGTCATGTCCTCGCGGAACAGCTGGGTCTCGCGGTCGGCGAGCGCCATCCAGTCGTCGCCGGTCTCGAGCGCGCGCGCCAGCAGCGGGTCGTCGACGTCGGTGACGTTCTGCACGTAGTGCACGTCGTGTCCGGCGTCGAGCCACACCCGCTGCACGAGGTCGAACGCGACGTAGGTCGCCGCGTGGCCCATGTGGGTGGCGTCGTACGGCGTGATCCCGCAGACGTAGATGTGCGCCTCGGCTCCCGGCGCCGTGGGGCGCACCTCGTCCGCGGACGTGTCGTGCAGGCGCAGCGGGAGACCCTGCCCGGGCAGGGACGGGACGTCGGGTGCGGACCACGCGTGCATGCCCGCGATCCTATGCGGGCGCGCACGAAGGGCACGCCGGCCGGCGTCACGTCAGCTCGGCACCGCCGGTCAGAAGGCGGGCCAGGGCAAGGAGGGCCATCCCTCGCCCGGGAGCGGGTACGCCGCCTCGCGCAGGCAGCGCCGGACCCGCTGCTTGGTCCGCGCCAGCTCGCGGCGCGTCAGCAGCGTCGAGAGCCGCGACCCGAGGTCGTCCTCGAGCTCGGCCGCGAGTCGTTCGAGATCGGCGAGGATCGCGTCGTCGAGCGGCTCGCCCGCCCAGCCCCACAGCACCGTGCGCAGCTTGTCGTCCTCGCTGAACGTCACGCCGTGGTCGACGCCGTACGTCGCCGGCTCGGCGTCGGCCTGCACCCGGCCGCGCAGCACGTGCCCGCCCTTGCGGTCCGCGTTGTTCACGACGGCGTCGAGCACGCACATCCGGCGCAGGTCGTCGTCGTCCGCGTGCACGAGGGTGACCGGCCGCCCGCCCTGGCCGTGGGCGTCGATCACCTCGAGCCACCCCGCGGGTGCCGCGCCCTGGTCGACCACGTCGACGAGACCGCCGCCCGGCGTCATGTCGCCACCGTCGGTGGCCGTCACCCACGCCTGGGCCATCCCCTGGCCGAACGGCCCGTCCTCCCGCCACGCCGTGGGCGGAACGAGGTCCCAGCCGAGCGCCGCGGACACCTCGTAGGCCGCAACCTCGCGCAGACCGAGGGTCGACTCCGGGAAGTCCCACAGCGGTCGCTCCCCGGCGGTGGGCTTGTAGACGCACGCGATCTCGACGCCGTCGAGCACGCAGACCGCCAGCAGCGTCGCGTTGCTCGCGTCGACCAGCCGGCCCTCGACCGTGAGCTCGCCGCGCGCCAGGACGTCGAGCAGCGACGCGGTCGTGAGCACGTGGATCAGCGCCGATATCCGTTGGCGCGCGGGCAGATGTGACCGGCGGGTTCGAGCGGCAGGTTGCAGAACGGGCACGGCGGGCGGCCGGCCGACACCACCGACAGCGCCCGCTTCGCGAAGGCCCGGGCCTGCGGCGCCGCTGAGCCGCACCCGCAGGCACGGCGGGCCGTCGTCGGGATCCTCCTCGAGGTCGGGGACCTCCTCCTCCTCGTCCTCGAGGACCTCGTGCGCCTCGATGATGACGAGCTCGGTGTCGCCGTTCCAGCCGAGCGACATGGCGCCGACGCGGAACTCCTCGGTGACCGGAGGGTCGAGCGGGTCGAGGTCGTCGCTGCCGAGCGGCGCGGTCGCGGGGACCGAGGCCTCGCCGCCGGATCGGCGCACGACCTCGTCGAGCAGGCCGTCGACGCGCTCGGCGAGGATCTGGACCTGCTGCTTCTCCAGCGCGACCGTCACGATGCGCGTGCCGTCGCGGGCCTGGAGGTAGAACTGGCGCTCCCCGGGCTCCCCGACGGTGCCGGCGACGAACCGGTCCGGCTGGTCGAAGACGAAGAGCAGGCGTGCCATCCCGCGACCCTATCCCGGGACTCAGGAGCCCGCGCCGCCACCGACGGCGGCGTCGGACGACGCCCGCGAACGCCGCTTGCGACCCGCTTTGGGGCACGAGGCCGAGAACGTCGCCGCCCGTGTCGTTGAGGCGCAGGACGAACGGGCGCAGATCCGTGTACCGGATGACGGTGACCGAGCAGGGGTCGATCGCGATGCGCTGGAACGCGTCGAGGTGCATGCCGAGCGCGTCCGCCACGATCGCCTTGATGACGTCGCCGTGCGAGACGACGGCGTAGGTGACGTCGACGCCCGCGCCGGTCGAGAGCCGCGCGTTCCAGTCGCGGATCGCGCCGACGGCACGCGCGGACATGTCGGCGAGCGACTCGCCCTCGTCGCCGGGGAACGTCGCGGCGCTCGGGTGCGCCTGCACCACCTTCCACAGCGGGTCCTTCGCCAGCGTCTTGAGCGGCTGGTTCGTCCAGTCGCCGTAGCGGCACTCCCCCACGCGATCGTCGACGTGCAGCAGCGGTCGCGGGTCGCGCTCGGCCAGCAGGTGCTCCGCCGTCTCGCGCGTGCGCTCCAACGGGCTGCTCACCACGGCCGCGAGCGGGACGGGATGGAGCCGCAGCCCCACGGCAGCGGCCTGCGCGACACCGACGTCGTCGAGGTGGACGCCCGGCGTCCACCCGGCGAGGACGCCGCTCGCGTTCGCAGCGGTGCGTCCGTGCCGGACGAGGATCACGGTGGCCACGCCGTGACCTTACGGCCCAGCGGGCGGCTCGGCCTGTCACGATGGGGCTGTGATCCGTGGTGTCGGTCTCTACTGCAACGGCGAAGCACGCCGCGACGGCCTCGACCAGCTCGAGCCGGAGTCGAGGCTGGTCGCCGCCGACATCCCCTACCTCGCCAAGCTGTGGGACGAGGCCCAGCAGGCGGGGCCGAGCGGGTTCGTCTGGCTCGGCCTCCGCGACGTCCGGCCGCACGAGCTGCAGCTCGTCGCAGACCTCTTCGGCATCGACGAGCTGCAGGTGGAGGACGCGCTGTCCACCGCGCAACGTGCCCGTCTTGAGGTCGAGGGCGACCGCCTGTCCGCCGTGTTCAAGGTCCTGGGCTACGTCGACGCGACCTCCGACGTCGAGACCGGTCAGATCTCCGTGTTCGTCGGCCCGTCCTACGTGCTCTCGGTGCGCCAGGGAGCCCCCGGAGACCTCACCGACCTGCGGCGGCGGCTCGAGGCGAACAAGGACCTGCTGCGCTGCGGCCCGCTCGCCGTGCTGCACGGCATCCTCGACGTCGTCGTCGACGGCTACGGGTGGGTCACCGACGAGCTCGCCACCGACATCGAGCAGGTGGAGGAGCGGGTCTTCTCCCCCGAGCGCACCGACGACGCCGCGATCATCTACAACCTCAAGCGCGAGAACCTCGAGGTCCGACGGGCCATCGAGCCCGCTGCGGCCGGTGGCCGACCAGCTGATCCGGCACGCGCTCGTCGAGATCCCCGAGCCGCTGCGACCGCACTACCGCGACCTCGGCGACCACCTGCTCCGCGTCACCGAGCTCTCGGCGCAGCACGACATCCTGCTCGGCACGGTGCTCGAGGCGTCGCGGTCGCGTCAGGCGGTCCAGCAGAACGACGACATGCGCAAGATCTCGGCGTGGGTGGCGATGGCGGCTGTGCCCACGATGATCGCCGGGATCTACGGGATGAACTTCGACTTCATGCCCGAGCTGCAGCAGCAGTGGGGCTATCCCGCGGTGCTCGGCGTGATGCTCGGTCGCTGCGGGACTCATGTTCCGCGCCTTCAAGCAGAGCGGCTGGCTGTAGCGCCGCCGCCGGTCAGGTGGCGCTGAGCGTGCCGCCGTAGACGAGACCGAGGACGAGCGCGCCGAGGACCACGCGGTAGACGGCGAACACGAGCATCGAGTGGTTCGTGAGCCAGCGCAGCAGCCACGCGATCGCGGCGTAGCCGACCACGAACGAGACGATCGTCGCCACGACGGTGGGCCCCCACTGCGGGCCGCCGGCGTCGCCGAGCTTGCGCGCCTCGAACAGCCCGGACAGCACGATCGCCGGGATCGAGAGCAGGAACGAGAAGCGCGCTGCGGCCTCGCGCGTGTAGCCGAGCGCTCGACCCGCGGTGATGGTGGCGCCGGAGCGCGAGACGCCGGGGACGAGCGCCATCGCCTGCGCGACGCCGTACAGGATCCCGTCGCGCAGCCCGAGGTCGTCGATCGTCTTCTCCTGCGGCGCGACGCGGTCGACCGCCCACAGCACGACGCCGAACAGGATGAGCACCCAGCCGATGATGCGCAGGTCGCGCGCACCGGTCTCGATCTTGTCGCTGAACAGCACGCCGAAGACGCCGATGGGGATGGTGCCGAGGGCGATGTACCACCCCATGCGCGCGTCCAGCGTGCCGCGCAGGTCCGGGGTCCAGAGCGACCGGGTCCACGCCACGGTGATCCGCACGATGTCGCGCCAGAAGAACACGAGGACCGCGGCCATCGTGCCGAGCTGGATCACCGCGGTGAAGGCGGCGCCCGGGTCCTCCCAGCCGAAGAAGGCGGGCAGGATCCGCAGGTGCGCGGTGGAGGAGATCGGGAGGAACTCGGTGAGCCCCTGCACGATGCCCAGGACGATCGCCTCGAGGTAGGTCACCGACGTCACTCACCGAGGCCGGAGGCGTCGAGCACCTCGGCCATGGTGCGCAGCGTCTGGACGCGGTCGTCGAGCGATCCGGCGTACGCCGCGATCGTCAGCGTGGTGACCCCCGCCTCGGCCAGCACGTGGAGCCGCTCCTGCACGCGCGCCGGCGGACCGATCAGCGACGTACGGTCGATGAACTCGAACGGCACGGCCGCCGCCGCGCCGGCGTAGTCGCGGGCCAGGTAGCGCTCCTGCACGAGCGGTGGCCTCGGCGTCGTAGCCGAGGCGCACCGCGAGCTGGTTGTAGAAGTTCTTGTCGCGGCTGCCCATCCCGCCGATGTAGAGCGCGCTGTAGCGCGCGCACGGGCGCGGCGCACGCCTCGAGGTCGTCGCCGAACACCACCGGCATGGTGGGGACGACGTCGAACCCCGCCATCGTCTTCCCCACCTTCGCGCGGCCGGTCGCGATCGCCGCGAGGTGCTCCTGCGCGTGCTCGGGGCTGAAGAAGATGGCGAGCCAGCCGTCGGCGATCTCGCCGGTGAGCTCGAGGTTCTTCGGCCCGATCGCGGCGAGGTAGATCGGGATGTTCTCGCGCACGGGGTGCACGGTGAGGGTGAGCGCCTTGCCCGGACCGTCGGGCAGCGGCAGCGTGAAGAACTCGCCGTCGAACTGCACGCGCTCGCGGGCGAGCGCCTTGCGCACGATGGCGACGTACTCGCGCGTGCGGGCCAGCGGCTTGTCGAACCGCACGCCGTGCCAGCCCTCGGACACCTGCGGACCGGACACGCCGAGGCCGAGGCGGAACCGGCCGCCGGAGAGCGTGTCGAGGGTGGCCGCCGTCATGGCCGTGAGCGCCGGGGTGCGTCCGGGGATCTGGAAGATCGCGGAGCCGACGTCGATCCGCTCGGTCTGCGCCGCGACCCAGGCCAGCACCGTGGCGGCGTCGGACCCGTAGGCCTCCGCGGCCCACGCGACGGCGTAGCCGAGCCGGTCGGCCTCACGGGCCAGTGCGAGGTTGTCGGCGTCGTTGCCGGCGCCCCAGTAGCCGAGGTTGATCCCGAGGCGCATCGCCCATCCTCTTTCACGCGGAACGGGGTGCGGGCGAACTGCCGCGCGACCCTCGCGGAGCCTAACCCTCCTGGTGTCGTCCGCCCGGATAGGGTCGTGCGACATGGAACTCCGTCCGCTCGGCCGCTCCGGCCTGCTCGTGTCGCGCCTGGCCCTCGGCACGATGACGTGGGGTCGCGACACCGACGAGCACGAGGCCCGCGACCAGCTGCTCGCGTTCGTCGAGATGGGCGGCACGTTCGTCGACACGGCCGACGTCTACGCCGACGGGCAGTCCGAGCAGATCGTCGGGCGGCTGCTCGCGGACATCGGTCGCGACTCCGTCGTGCTGGCCACCAAGGCCGTGTCCCGGCCGGGAGAGCGGCGCTTCGACGCCTCGCGCGGTCATCTGCTGCGCGCCCTGGACGCGTCCCTGGCGCGGCTCGGCGTCGACCACATCGACCTGTGGCAGCTGCACGCGTGGGACCCCTTCACCCCGCTGGAGGAGACGCTCTCGGCGCTCGACTCGGCGGTGGCGTCGGGCAAGGTGCGCTACGTCGGCGTCAGCAACTACAGCGGCTGGCAGACGGCGAAGGCGGCCGCGCTGCAGTCGGCGCGTCCCGGCGCCGCGCGCCCGATCTCCACCCAGGTCGAGTACTCGCTGCTGCAGCGCGGGATCGAGCGCGAGGTCGTGGCCGCGTCGGGCGACGCGGGTCTCGGGATCCTGCCGTGGTCCCCGCTGGGCCGGGGCGTGCTCACCGGCAAGTACCGGTTCGGTACGCCGGCCGACTCCCGTGGCGCGTCGTCGCACTTCTCCTCGTTCGTGTCGCCCTACCTGTCCGACGAGTCGCGGCGCGTGGTCGACGCGGTCTGCACTGCCGCGGAGGGTCTCGGCGTGGCGCCGCTCGAGGTGGCGCTCGCCTGGGTGCGCGACCAGCCGGGCGTCGTCGCACCGATCGTGGGGGCGCGCACGGCCGCTCAGCTGCGCGGTGCGCTGACGGTCGAGGAGCTCACGCTGCCCGACGAGATCGTGAGCGCGCTCGACGAGGTGTCGGCGCCGCGGCGTACCTACCCCGACGACGGCTGGAACCAGCGCTGAACGCCGTCGTCGAGCTGCTCACCGCAGCAGCTCATGCCGGTCACACGGTGCTGCCCACCGACGTCGTCCTGCGCACGTGCACCGCCGCCGACCTCGAGGCCGCGCGCGACGAGGGGACCGTCGTCGAGGTGCGCTGGCGCGGCGACCAGGCGTGGGCGCTCGTCGAGGTCGCCGAGGCCGAGGAGCTGCTCGCCGACGGGTTGCTGGCGCTGGCGACGGAGAACCGCCTCGCGGTCGTCGTGGGATCCGACGCGGCGAGTCGGGCTGCTGCGCTGACGAAGGCGCTGGGTGCGGGCGTCCCCTCGGTGGTGCTCGACGACGCCCACCTGCTCGGCGTCGACGCCGCCCTCGCCGCGGTGGAGGACCTGCCCGAGGACGCCGTGCTCGCGATCTGCCTCGACAACGCCCTGCCGCTCGGCGAGGTCGCCGGCGCGGTCGCGCTCGACGTCGCTGCCTCGGGCGCCTGCCCGGTGCTGCGGGCCGACGTACCGCGTCCCACCTCGGCGTTGGAGCGCGCGCGCATCGACGTCGCGGCGGGTCGCTGGCCGGCCGTCGACCCGAGCCGACCGCTCGCTCGTGCTCGTCCCGGTGGGGTCTCCCGACGAGGCGCTCGTGCGGGTCTCCCAGCTGGTGTCCACGTCGATCCCGCGCGCCTTCGGCGCCGTCGGCTCCTCCGTCGTCGTCGTCACCCTCGACGCCTCGGGTCCGATCGGGACGGAGGCGCTCTCGCGCGCGCTGGGGTCGGCCGGGGCGAGCGAGGTGGTCGTGCTCCCCCATGCGCTCGACCGCACGTGGGCCGCGGCGGTCGTCGTGCTTCCGGGGGTGGTGACGCCCGCGCTGACCCGGTCGGCCGTCTACGCCGGGCTGTGTGCCGGCGCCCAGCACGTCTCGCTCGTCCACGGGTTCGGCCCGGATGCCGCCGAACTGGCCCGGACCGTCGCCACCACGACCGACCGGCCGCGCCGCACCCGCCTCGCCGAGCTGCTCACCGCCGGCTGAGCCAGCCGTCAGCGGAGCTCGAGCTCGAGCAGCGGTTCGTCCTGGTGCACCTCGCCGGTGAGCCGGAACCCGTAGCGCTGGTAGAAGGTGACGGGCGAGTCCGGCCCGACCACGTGCGAGACGAGCAGCACGCGGGCATCGGGCCGCGCGCGGACGTGATCGACCACGAGGTCGAGCGTGGCGGTGCCGTAGCCGCGCTGCTGGTGGCGGTGGTCGATGAGCAGCCGCCAGAGGTAGTACGGGCCGACGAAGTCGGGGTTCTCGACCGTGATGCCGTCGCTGATCATGACGAAACCGACCGGCTCGTCTCCGGCGTACACCGCGCGGTACCACGGCTTCGCGTCCGGCGTGTCCGCCGCCTCGACGATCGACTCGGCGACGCCTGCGACGTAGCGGCTCTGCTCCGCCGTGACGCTGAGCGCCTCGACAGCGGCCCGGTTCTCCTCGGTGATCTCGCGCAGCGTGACGAGCGGTGGCAGCTCCCGTCTCGCGCCATGACTCCTCCTCGTCGCGGCCGACCCACGGTAGACCCGCCCGGCGGGTTCGATCCGCCGGTTTTCGGTCGCGGCCAGCGGTGGCCCGGCCGATCCTCCTGGTCCCAGCGCGCGGGCTCGATCCTGCCAGCCCAGGCCGCACGACCGATCCTCCGGACCGCCCACCGCTCGCCGATGCCGAGGACACGGCTCGCACCTTGGCCGCGGATGTGCTGGTACGGGAGCAGAATGTCGCCATGTCGCGGATGACGTGGGAGTACCGCGAGATCGTCCTGCCCCGTGGCACTCCGCGCGACGCCGCGCGTGCTGCACTCGTCGAGCTGGCCGAGCACGGCACCTGGGAGCTCGCGCGGCTGCGCCTCTACCCCGACGGCCGCCGCCGGGTCTGGCTCCGCCGCCGCGTCCTCCGCGCCGTCCGCACCGCCTGACCCGCCCGGGTCCTCGAGTAACTGCCCGAAACCCCGGTTTCAGGCACCTGAAATCGGGGTTTCCGGCAGTAACTCGCGAACGGAGGGGGCTCAGGCGGCGCGGAGGAAGCGGCCGAGGACGCGCGTGCCGAAGCGCAGCGCGTCGAGCGGGACGCGCTCGTCGACCCCGTGGAAGAGCGCGCCGAAGTTGAGCGCCGGCGGGAGCTGCAGCGGCGCGAACCCGTAGCAGCGGATCCCCAGCTGGGAGAAGGCTTTCGCGTCGGTGCCGCCGGAGAGCATGTACGGGACGGCGACCGCGTGCGGGTCCTCGGCGCGCAGCGCCGCCGCCATGAGGTCGATGCTCGGGCCGTCGAAGGTCGTCTCGACCGCGATGTCGTGGTTGACGAACTCGCGCGTGATGCGGTCGCCGAGGACCGCGTCGATCGCGGCGAGCATCTCGTCCTCGTATCCGGGCAGGAACCGCGTGTCGACGTGCGCCTGCGCCTCGCCCGGGATCACGTTCACCTTGTAGCCCGACGCCAGCATGGTCGGGTTGACCGTGTTGGTCAGCGTCGCACCGACGAGGGTGGCCATCGGACCGAGCTTCGCGAGAGTGGCGTCGATGTCGTCCGGGTCGAGGTCCTCACCTGTCACCTCCGACAGCACCGCGAGGAACTCGCGCACGGCCGGCGTGACGTGCACCGGGAACGTCAGCCTCCCGAGCCGGGCCACCGCGTCGCACAGCGCGGTGACCGCGTTGTCGTCGTTGAGCATCGAGCCGTGACCCGCGCGCCCGTGCGCCGTCAGGCGCAGCCAGCCGATCCCCTTCTCGGCGGTCTGGACGAGGTAGAGGCGCAGGTCGTCGCGCACGGTGAGCGAGAAGCCGCCGACCTCGCCCACGGCCTCCGTGACGCCCTCGAACATGTCCGGCCGGTGCTCGGTCGAGCCAGTGCGAGCCGATGTGACCGCCGGCCTCCTCGTCCGGCAGGAAGTTGAGGACGACGTCGCGGTCGGGCTGCACTCCTGCGCGAGCCCACGACCGCACCGTCGCGAGCGTCATCGCGCACATGTCCTTCATGTCGACCGCGCCGCGGCCCCACAGCATCGGGACGCCGAGGTCGTCGTCGACCACCGCACCGAACGGCGGGTGCGACCAGTCCTCCGCCCGGACCGGCACGACGTCGAGGTGCCCGTGCACCAGGAGCGCGCCGCGCGTGCTGCCGCGTCCCGGGATGCGGACGACGACGCCGTCGCGCCGCGGGCCGCACGAGTAACGCTCCGGGTCGAGCCCGACCTCGCGCAGCCGTGCCTCGACGTACTCGGCGGCCTCGGCCTCGCCCGGCCCGGTGCCGTCGCCGTAGTTGCTGGTGTCGATCCGGATCAGGTCGGATGCCAGCTCGACAACCTCTGCCTCCGCGTCGGGCAGTGGCAGGGGCAGGACGGGCGACGTGGTCTCGGTCACCCGGCCATCCTCCCCCACGGGCGCGTTTCGTGGTGGGCCGCGAGCGGTTGTATAGTCGCCGGGTCGCGACGCGAGGACCTTGGTCCGCGTGCCGCACGTGTCCGGGTGGCGGAATAGGCAGACGCGCTAGCTTGAGGTGCTAGTGCCCGAAAGGGCATGGGGGTTCAAGTCCCCCCTCGGACACCACTGCTCGACAGCAACGCCCCAGGTCCCCGACCTGGGGCGTTGCTCGTGTCGCCGTGCGCCGTGCTGCG
Organism: uncultured Actinomycetes bacterium; assembly: GCA_963738455.1. Taxonomy (GTDB): domain Bacteria; phylum Actinomycetota; class Actinomycetes; order S36-B12; family CAIYMF01; genus Longivirga. Next base: position 65,662 of record CAVTWM010000007.1, on the reverse strand, counting down.
GGCCGGTGCAGACGTGGGCTCCCCGGTAGCCCGCGTCGCGTCGAGTTCGACCTGCTCGTCGGGGATGATCAGCACGTGAGCGCTTCTCCGGGTCCCACTCGACCAGGACCTCGCCGCGCGGCGGGTATGCCGGCGGGGCCCGACGAGGTCCGGCGCGCCGTGCTCGACGCCGCGGCCGAACTCTTCGCGGCACGCGGCGTAGACGCGGTGTCATTGCGTGACGTGGCGGCGGCCGCGGGTGTCAATCTGTCGCTGATCCGGCGCTACGTCGGAACGCGCGACGACCTGGTCGTCACGGTGTTCCACCACGTCTCCGAACAGCTGGCCGAGGCGGTGGAGTCCCATCCGCTGGAGGGACAGGGATTCAGCCCGGACACCGTCATGGGTCAGTGGGTGCGGATCGCCGCGTCGCTGGCCATCTCCGGTCGCCGGCTCGAGCCCGGCGACGAGGTCAACCCGGTCCTGGCGATGTCGGAGACCTTGCGGACCGGCTACGGGCTGGCGGACGACGCGGCGCGCGTGCGGGCGGCCCAGATCGTGGCGACCGCGCTCGGTTGGCGCATCTTCGAGTCGTACCTCCTCGACGCCGGAGGGCTGGGCGAGATCCCGCTCGCGGAGCTGCGCGCCGACCTGGTGCACTCGGCCCGCCGCCTCGGTGCGACGCCCTGGCCCTCTCCGCCAGATCCGCCGGTCCGCGACGCGCCACGCCGCTGACGATGGGTCGACTCTCGACCTGCAACCCGCGTTCTGGCCGGTCTACGGTGATGTAGACGATCGTAGACATCTGGTGGTCGTGCCGTCGCACGGTGCACGTGCGCACGCTCCGGGTGACTCGCGCCGGGATGGAGAACCCCATGGCTGAGAAGGTCTCGAGCACCGTGCCCCTCGACTGGAGCGAGGTGTACTACACGAACTGCCCGCTCGTCTCGGCCAGCAACGTGGACCAGGAACTGGGGTGGACGAAGGAGGAGTTCAAGAAGATCGGTGTGGAGTACGCCTTCCTCCGCTCCCGCCGGGAGAACAACTGGTACCCGCACTACATCCACAACATGGACAACCTCATCCGTTTCGGGGGCCTGTTCCCGCCCGTCCACGTCCACGCCGACCTTCGCCGCACCAAGCTGCTGGGCGCGACCCACGCGCCGACGGAAGGCGGGTGCATGCTGGTCCGCGCCCGGGATGACATCTACCGGATGACCGAGCTGCGCGGGAAGAAGATCGGCCTCACCAAGAGCCTGAACACCATCAAGAACGACTGGTGGCGCATCCAGGAGGACCAGGGCATCGAGCTGATGCTCCGCATCAACGGGATGACCCGTGACGATGTCGAGATCGTCGAGTTCCCCTACCCGGACGACTGGTACGACAAGCCCGAGATGCTCGACCCGATGAACAACCCCTCCGAGTTGTGGCTCAAGCGCGACCACAAGCACGACCTCGCGTTCCGACCGCTCGAGACCGCGCTGGAGAACGGCACCGTCGACGCCATCTACACCCAGAGCAAGCCCTTCCAGCACCTGCAGGAGGACACCGGCAAGTTCAAGGCGATCGAGGACCTCTCGCGCTACCCGGACTGGACCCTGCAGGTCGCCAACATCCCCGCGGTGATCACCTGCACCGTGGAGATGGCCGAGCAGCACCCCGAGCTGGTGGTTGCCTTCATGAAGGGCATGATCAAGGTCGGTCGCTGGTCGAACGAGCACAAGCGCGCCGCCGCCGCGATCCTGAACCGGCAGACGTTCTACCGCGACGTCGAGGACACCTACGAGGGCATCAAGCACATCGACATGGTCCCCAACTTGTCGCCGAAGAACCTCGCCTCGATCGAGATCGGCAAGGACTTCATGATGTCCCACGGATACATCGAGCACGACTTCGACGTCCACGAATGGGCCGCTCCCGAGTTTCTCGAGGAGGCCGCCAAGCAGCTCCTGGAAGCGGAGTGGGCGCGAGTGACGATGGCCAAGGTCGGCACCCAGGAGACGCTCGGCCTCGAGCATGCCCGGCTCGGCTGAGCGCGACCCGACACCCATGAGGAGGAGCGCCACATGTCAACGACAGCAGCACAGATGGTGGCCGACGCGGCAGCCTTGATCGATGCCGTCTCACCGCAGGCCGCGGCCGAGGAGCTCGATCGAGGTTCGGCGGTGCTCCTCGACGTCCGGGAGCCGGTGGAGTGGGAGCAGTACATCGCGGGGTCCATCCAGGTCCCGCGCGGCCTGCTCGAGTTCCAGGCCGACCCGGCGAGCCCTCGGCACAACGCCGCACTCGACCCCGGCAAGCGGGTGATCGTGTTCTGCCGTTCGGGTGTTCGGGCCACCCTCGCCGGAGCGACCCTGAAGAACCTGGGCTACACCGACGTCGCCAACCTGACCGGCGGGTTCACCGCATGGCGGGACGCCGGCATGCCCACGGCCGATCACCATGAAGGCATGTAGCCGCCGACAGCGGCCTGGCCGCCACAGCATTGCTCGTCCCGGAAGGCCCGGCCGGGACGGCAGCACTCCGCTACCGGGACCGGGCCCAGTCCGTGGCGACGTCGGAGCCGCCCTCGACGCTGACACGCGCGCCGAAGCGGACGAAGGTGGGGATGGGCACGACCTTCCCCGCGACGAGCGCCTGACCCTGGCGGAACCCGGTGGCCTGTTCCAGCAGTGCCGGCGGGACGAAGGAGAACAGCCCGGAGAGGCTGGCGACGTCGGCGACCGAGTTCATCCGCATGAGCATGAGGTTGTCGCACTGAGACACGACGTTCTCGTGCACCTTCTGCGGGCGCTGCGTGGAGATCAGCAGGTACAGACCGAACTTCCGGCCCTCGGCGGCGATGCGCACGGCGTACTCCGTGGCCATCGCCTGGAGTGCGGTGTCCGGGAGCTGCGGGCAGATGTTGTGCGCCTCGTCGATGACGATGAGGACGGGGCGGCGGTCGTTGCGGCGCGCCCACAGGTGCTCGAGGACCGCTTGGGCAACGAGCGACTTCTCCTCCGGGTTTCCCAGGGTGCCGATGTCGATGATCAGCGCACGCCAGTCGTCGTCGTCGAGCTCCTCCAGGATCGAGCCGGCCTGGCCCTTGGCCCAGATGTCCCACCGGTCGGAGCCGAGGTTGCGGACGCGGCGGATCAGGCTGCGCGCCGGGCCACCGGACGTCTCGTCGGCGGCGTCGGCCTCCAGCCGCGTCATCGCGGCCATTCCCTGGTGACCGTCCAGCACCTCGCGCAGAGTGGCGTAGTCGTCCGCGTCGGTGATCGGGTCGAGCCGCAGCAGGGCACCCCAGGCGGCCTCGGTGAGCTCGTCGAACCTCAGCCGCAGCCGACCCTCCGTGGCGTCCGTCGAGGGTCGCCGGACGTGGATCCTCGGTGCGAGGTCCGCGAGCCTGGCCGCCAGGGCAGCGTCGGCGCCGGGGCGGGGGGTGTCGAGGTGGACGAAGTCGGAGTTGGGGTCGATGACGATGATCCGCAGGTCGGTGTCGAGCAGGAGTCGCTCGAGGACGACGCCGAGTGAGTAGGTCTTGCCGGACCCGGACTGTCCGCACAGGAAGGTGTGCCGGTCGAACCCGGACGCGTCGAGGTTGGCGGTCACCGGGTCGTGGACGAGGGCGAGGCCACCCACCGGCAGCCGAGCAGCATCGACGTTCGCCTCGGTGAAGAACGCCTCGACCTCACCGGCGGGCGAGGACTCGATCGCAGCGTCGACGAACGGCAGCCCGTCACCGCGCAGGATGCGCCCGCTGCCCTCGATGACGCGCAGGCGCACATGGGTGGTCAGCGCGAGACGATCGGCGCCGCCGAGCCCGGCCTCGTCGAGCGTGGCTCCCGTGGCCGGACCCTCGCGCACGGCGAGCACCTGGTCGAGGACCTGACCCAACGCCCGCCGGTCGCCGTCGACGAGGCTGACGAAACCGCCCGGCGACACGACCTGCGACCCGATGGGTGCCTGGTAGCTGAAGGTGCGACCGTCCACCGACGTGGCGCCGGCGACGACGCTCGACTCGAGGCGGCGGCGCAACGAGTCGAAGTCCGCGAGAGCGCCGGCCAGACTTCCCGGGGTGGTGTCCATCGTCGGACAGTAGCCGCTGCCCCACGCGTCCCGTGGCCGGACTTCCTCCATCGATCCCAAGGCTTTCACCGGTCCCACATCGTTCTGCCCGGGACGTCGCCGCCGCTGACCGCTGCCTTCGTCGTACCGCCCCGCTACCGTTGCGCAGGTGAGCGCCGAGTCCCCGAGCCGGAACTGCCCGGCCTGCGCAGCACCGACGACGCCCCGCAGCCATCCGACCCGGTGCGCCCGTTGCGGAGCGGCGCTCCGGCTCCCCCCGGTGCGACCGGAACCACGCGCCTCGACCTGGTCGGCTGGTCGAAAGGGCACTCTCACCGAGCGAGCTCTCCTCGATGCGCGCACCGCCTGGGACGAGTACCCGGATCTAGGAGCCTCCACGCGCCGGTGGGCGTCGACCGCCGCGGCCAGCCTCGTCCTGGGGTCTGTCCTCCCGACCGCGCCGAAGCAGAGGTGGGGAACGTCGAAGGCGCTGTTTCTCTGGTTGGGCGGCACGTTGGCCTACGTGATCGCGATCTCGACCGTGTGGGTGGGGCAGAGCTGGACCGGCATCTACTACCTGGTCTTCGTCGCGGCGGTGGTCCTGTCGGGCGTCATCGGTGAGCTCGCCTTCCGTTCCGCGCGAGCTGCGCAGACTCGGGCGCGCGACGCCGTCATAGCACCGGTGTTCAGCGTGATCGACGGCTGGTACGAGGACCAGCTCGCGCTCGAGCAGCGTCGGGCGCACAAGCCACCAGAAATCCACCCCAGGCCCTGACCCACCGCCGCCGTCGCACACGGCCACCCGCACCTCAGCCCGGGACCGTCGGGTCCACTCCGATCACGCGGTGGGCCTCCACCGGCTGGCGCCGACCCTTCACCTCGAGCTCGCCGAGCGGTTCGGTCCGCACGCCCGGGCACGCGCCGCCTCGTCTCGCCGCCGATCGCGACGCCGCCCACCGGCGCCTTCCCCTCGAGCCGGGCGGCGACGTTCACGACGTCGCCGATCACGGTGTAGGTCCGCCCGCCGCCGGTACCGAGAACACCGACTGCAGCCAGCCCGGTGTTCACGCCCGCGCGGAACCGCGGCCAGCCGGCATGCTCGTCGGCGACGATGCCGGTCGTCTCCTGGATCGCCAGCGCAGCACCGACTGCCCGCTCGGCGTGATCGGGCTGGTCGCCGCGCGCGTTGAACGTCACCATGATCGCGTCGCCGACGATCCGGTCGATCTGGCCGCCGAAACGCTGCACCACCGGCGGGATGGCGGTGCTGAAGTAGCTGTTGAGCATGGCCGTCACCTGCTGCGGCTCGTGGACCTCGGAGAAGCTGGTGAAGCCCTGCGATGTCGGCGAACACCACCGAGATCTCGCGCTCGGACGACGCCGTGCCCTCCCGGTAGAGCCCCACCCACCGCTCCTCGCGCCACGACCGCTGGGCGGCCACCGCGATGAGCACGAAGGCCGCGAGCATGAGCAGGTGCCACTCCCACCACGAGGCGTGCCAGTTGCGTCCCCAGGCGATGGCCACCTCGGCCTCGGCCAGCAGCGTGAACGCCGCCGCCATCGCGAGCGGCAGCGTCGAGGCCGGGTGGCGGGGCAGCCGCAGGTAACGCACCACCGCCACGGCGTACAGGCAGAGCCCGGCGACCGAGAGCGACGACCAGCGGTCCCGACGCTTGCTCGACGGCGCGGCCCTCGTCGAACGGCGGCAGCGCGGCCACCGACACAACACCCCACGAGACCATCGCGACGACGAGAGCCCACAGCAGCCACGGCCCCCGGGACACGATCCGGTACGCCCGCTCGTCGGAGAGGTCGAGGCTCGACGCGGCAGCGAAGGCGGCGGCGACCAGCAGCCCGACGGGCGTCGCGAGCGCGAACCCGGTGTTCGTCGTGGCGAGAAGGACTCCCGGGGTGGCGAGGGCGTGCAGGCCCAGGAACCCGGCGGCCGACAGGAAGGCCAACGACACCAGGAAGACCCGGGCGTCGCCGCGCAGCCGGGCCGCGGAACCCGTCGCGTAGGCGAGCACCGCGTTGACCCCGCCGGCCGCGAGGACCAGCCAGAAGTGCGACGGCTGGTGCTGCCACATCACGTCGAGCGCGGGACGCGCGATGAGCAGGCCGAGACCCAGGAGCGGGAGCAGGAGCGCGGCGCCGACGAGCGCGAACCGCCCGCGGTCCAGCGGTTCCGCCCGCGGCCCGGTGGCGGCGACGTCGACGACCGGGTCCATGCCGGTCATCGCCCCGGCGCACCCTGGACGACCTGGCGGCCCAGGTGCGCGTGCACGGCGGAGACGACGACGGACCCCTCGCCGACCGCGGACGCCACGCGCTTCACCGACCCGCGTCGTACGTCGCCCACGGCGAAGACGCCGGCCACCGACGTCTCGAGCGGCTGCGGCGGACGGTCGAGCGACCAGGCGCGTCGCCCGCCCTCGCGCAGCACGTCCTCGCCGGTGAGGACGTAGCCCCACCGGTCGCGGAGCACGTCGTCCGGCAGCCACCCGGTGCGCGGCAGCGCACCGATGAGGACGAAGACGCCGTCGCTCGGCTCGGTCACCTCGGCGCCGGTGCCGAGGTCGCGCACCACGACGTGGTCGAGGTGGCCGCTCCCACCACCTCCGACGATCTCGCTCTGCAGCCGGATCTCGACACCGGCGGCGGCGAGGGAGTCGATGAGGTACTGCGACATGCTCTCGGCCAGCGAGGTGCCGCGCACCAGGAGCGACACGTGCTCCGCGTAGCGAGACAGGTGCATCGCCGCCTGGCCGGCGGAGTTGCCGCCGCCCACGACGTGCGCGCGGCCGCCCGCGAGGCCCTTCGCCTCGAAGACGGATGCCCCGTAGAAGATGCCGGCCGACTCGAGGTGCTCCAGCTCGGGCACGCCGAGGCGGCGGTAGGAGACCCCGGTGGCGAGGACGACGGCGCCGGCCCGCACCCGCTGACCGGGCTGGATGCCGACGACGAGCGCACCCGCGTCCTGGCCCAGGCTCACCGCCTCGCGGGCGTGCGCGAACGAGCAGCCGAACACCCATGCCTGCTGGTAGGCACGCTGCGCGAGCTCCGCGCCCGAGATCCCTCGGGAGAAGCCCAGGTAGTTGCGGATGAGCGAGCTCGACCCGGCCTGCCCGCCGATCACCTCGCGCTCGACCACCAGCGTCCGCAGCCCCTCGGAGGCGGCGTACACCGCGCACGCGAGCCCGGCCGGCCCGGCACCCACCACGACCAGGTCGAACGCCGCGTCGTCGTCCACCGCGACCTGCAGGCCGTACGAGCGGGCGAGCTCGACGTTGTCGGGGTCGATCAGCACGCGACCGTCGTGCAGCAGCACCGCGGTCTGAAGGCCCGGATCCGCACCGGCTGCACTGAGGAGGTCGCGTGCCTCACTCGATCCGCTCGGGTGGAAGGTGTGCGGGATCCCGCCGCGCGCGAGCAGGCTGCGCAGCTCGTGCGACCGCGCGGTCAGCGGGTCCGCGACCACGCTCACCTCGCGCGGGCGGAGGCCCACCGCGCGGTCCCACTCGACCAGGAACTCGGTGATCGTGCGGTGGAAGTACTCGTCGGGCGAGTACCAGGGCCGGATGACGTAGTAGTCGATGTGGCCGCCGGCCATCAGGGCGAGGATCGAGTCGGCCGCCGCGCGGTCGCCCCAGGCACCCCACTCCACGAGAAGGCCGCGACGGATGTCGGGGAAGCACTCGCGAGCGCGCTGGAACACGCTGCTGCCATCCGAGGACTCCGCCGCGTCGTCGGCGAGCAGGATCGCCACCTGCCCACCACGATCCGCCTCCGCCGCCAGGGTCTCGGTCGCGCTCCCGACCGAGTCGGCGGCCCGCACGTCGTACGTCGCGGAGTACCGCTCCTCGAGCTGGCGGGTGACCTCGCCGCGCACAGCCGCCGAGCCGGAGCAGACCAGGATCACGGGACGGGGCGACGCGCTCGCGAGACCGACCACGGGGACCTCCCCTGACGCGCCGGTGGTCTCGTCGCCGCGAGACCCGTCGACGTCACGAGGGTAGCCGCGCGTGCCGGGTCGGACCAGGGTCGATGCGGTCGCCCGAGGCCGTCGCCTCGCCCGCGTGAACCCGCGTCAGCCGCGGGTCAGCGCGTCGATGCAGACCGTCACGGCGAGCAGGGTCGCGGCGTCCTCCCCGGGCGCGATCTCGACCCCGTAGCTGTCCCGGACCCGGAACCACTTCTTCGAGACGGTGGCCACGGTGGCGCCGTCCCGTTCGATCTCGTACTCGTGGTCGACGAGGTTGCCGTGCGCGCTCATGCCGGAGCCGCCGTCGACGTCGATCGAGAACCTGTCCCGGATGCCGACCAGAGCCTTGTGCACGGTGACGTTCCCGCCGGGCCGCTCGATCTCCATGCTGTCGCGGACCCGGAGCTTGCGCTCCTGGATCTTCGCGACCTCGTTACCGGCGGCGTCGCGCAGGACGAACGTGTCGCGCACCCGCACCGCCTTGCCGTCGACCTTGAACGCACGGTTCCCGGAGCCGTCCTCGATCCAGAAGTCGTCACCGATGCTGAGCAGCTGCTCGCGCATCTGGAAGCGCTGCAGGCCCGAGTCGTCGTCGCGGCCGAGCCTGTCCCGTAGTCCCATGGTCGTCTCCTGTCCACGTCGCCGAGCCGCGTCGCAGCCCGATCGGTCGTCGGCGCGAGTCTTCCAGGGACGACCCATCGCGTCAGGACTTGTCGTCAGAGAGATGCCGGTCCGGACGTGATCGTCAGCACGCCTGCACAGGGTCACCCGGCAGGGCTACGGTCGAAAGCACGAACCATCACCTGCAAGGGAGCACTTCATGACAGACGACCAGAACACCTCGGACCAGCCGGACGTGATCGCCGCCGCCGCGCGGTGACCGACGGTGCCTACACCCTGTTCGTGGCCGACTTCGCCGACACGGGCACCGCCTGGGAGGCCTACGAGTACCTCAAGGGGCTCGAGGACGGCCGGACCCTCGAGATCGAGGGCGTCATCGTCGTCACGCGCGGCGCCGATGGAACCCTCGAGGTGCAGAAGGCCACCGACCAGAGCACGAGGCGTGGCCTCACCTGGGGCGTGGTCGGCGGCGTGGTGCTCGGGGTCATCTTCCCGCCGTCGATCCTCGGCAGCGCCGCGGTTCTCGGCGTGGCCGGCGCCGCGACCGGCAAGGCGCGCGAGCTCCACCACCGCAAGGAGCTCGCCGAGGAGCTGCAGGACGCGATCGCGCCCGGGCACTCGGGGCTCCTCGCGCTCGTCTCCGACCCGGGGGCGGTCGAGATCCGCAAGGCCCTCGACAAGGCCGACGCCATCGTCGAGAAGGCGATCGACAAGGTCGCCGCCGCGGACATCAAGGCGGCTGCGGACGAGGCGGCCGCAGAGTCGAAGTAGCGGCTGCACTGCCGGTCACGGCGGGGCGAACAGCGAGGGCCGCAGGTCGGTGACCTGCGGCCCTCGCTGTCGTGCCCGGACCTCGCGGACCGGGCGGTCGTCGATCGGTCAGGCCATCGCCTTGGCCTTGAGCGCCTGGAACTCGTCCTCCGAGATCGCGCCCTTGTCGCGCAGGTCCGCGAGCCGGGCGAGCTCCTCGGAGACGCTGCCGCTTGTGGCGGCCACGCTCTGGATGTATTCACGCTGGGCGGCCTCCTGGGCCACCATGGACTTCATGTTGCGTTCCTGCATCTTGTTGCCGCGAGCGATGAGGTAGACGAACACGCCCAGGTAGGGCAGGAAGATCACGAAGATGATCCAGAGCGTCTTGCCGCCGCCGCCCAGGTCGTCACTGCGGAAGATGTCCGCGAAGACCGTGATGAGGATCCAGATCCAGATGAAGAACAGGGTGAACCAGAGGAAGCTCCACAAGACCTGTCCGGTTCCGAACTCTGCCAGTAGTTCCACGTCGTGCTCCTTGATTGCGGGCGGGCCGAACGGTCGGCCCCGGTAGCCCTCGGCCATCATCCTGCCAGCGCCCGCAACCGGTTGCAGCGACCGGGGGGCGCGCGTCGCGAAAAGGTCCGATCACACGCACCGCCGGCCGGCCGGCCGGCGCTACTGGCCGGTGATGTAGTTCGTGAGCGCCTTCTGCTCCTCCTCGAGCTCGCTCATGCGCGACTTCACGACGTCGCCGATGCTCACGATGCCGTGCAGCTCGCCGTCGACGATCACGGGGAGGTGGCGGAACCGACGCTCGGTCATCACGCTCATCACCTGGTCGAGCCGGTCGCCGGGATCCGCGAGGGCGACCACCCGGGTGCAGATGTCGCCGACGGTCCGGGTGAGGGCGCCCGCTCCGTGCGCGGCGAGGGCGCCCACGACGTCGCGCTCGCTCACGATGCCGTCGACGTGCCGGCCGTCGGACGAGACCACGACGGCGCCGATGCGGTGCTCCGCGAGCAGCGACACCAGCTCGGCGACGGTCAGCTGCGGTGCGACCGTGACGACGTCGGTCCCCTTGCCTCGCAAGATGTCGGACACCAGCATGGCGCTCCTCCTCAACAACGAACCCTGGGCCGAAACTACGCGGTCCGGGCGCCGCTGGCACCACCTTCGGCGCGCGACGCGCGTGCGAGTCACCCGATCCGCCCGGCGCGAGCTCCTGGCGCGCATCCGAGGTCCCCGACGTGGAAGCGTGGAGCCGTCTGGGATCTCCCGGCTCGACCTCCGTCGCGCCGCGCGGCCCGGCGACAGCGCCGGCCGCTCCCACGATCCCAGGGCGAGGGGTGACGCGATGACCGACCTGCACACGTCCACGACACGCGCCGCCGCCGGGGCGAGCACCGCGCCGCACCGGACGGTGTTCGTCGCCGTCGAGTCGCTGGTGGCTCTCGGCGGGCTGGCGGGCACGGTGCAGCTGGTCACGGGCACGTACACGCCGCCCGTGGCCGACCTCGAGCCGCTGGGGCTGAGCAGCTGGGTGCTCCCGGGCGTGTGGCTCTTCTCCTCGGTCGCGGTGCCCTCGGCCGTGGCGGCGGTCCTCGCGTGGCGGCGATCGCCGTCGACCCCGACGGCTGTCCTCGTGGCCAGCGGCCTGCTCGCGGTGGAGCTGGCGGTGCAGATCCCGTTCGTCGGGCCGAGCGCTCTCCAGGCGGTGTTCGGCACGGTGGCACTGGGGATGGCGGGTCTGGCCGTGCACGCACGTCGGACCGGCTGGCGACGTCGCTGATCACGCGCGCGACCGTCCACCACGCGGGCGGCGCCGAGCCACCTCGTCCGAGCGGAAGCCCCGAGATGCCTACCCAGAAGACCGCGCTGACCGCCGTCAAGGTCGTCCACACGCTGGCCTGGTTCTCGATCGAGTCGTGCATGGGATACGTGCTCTACGCCGGGTTCGCCCGACGCTCGGACCGTTCGGCAGCCATCGCCGCGTCCGTCGTCGCGGGCGAGATCCTGGTCTACGCGGGCAACGGCTTCCGCTGCCCGCTCACGCAGGTCGCCGAGAACCTCGGCGCCGAGAGCGGGTCGGTCACGGACATCTACCTGCCCCGCTGGTTCGCGCGCAGCCTGCCCGCCATCCACGTCCCGCTCGTCGTTCTCGCCGTCTCGCTGCACGCGCGAAACATCAGACAGCGCACAGGGATCAGGCGCGGGCCACGGAGTTGATGAGCCTCGCGAACGCCCGGCACCCTGCGGGCTGCAGGTGGATCCCGTCGCCCCACGTCCACTGCCGCAGGTGCGGCTCGGACGCGGCGTTCCAGTCGGCGACCCTCGCGTTGGGATAGCGGGTGACCACCGCCCGGATGGTCGCGTTCGTCGCGGCCTCGTGCGAGTAGCGCCCGTTCGCCGGAAGCTGCACGGTCACCCACACGACGAGGCGCTGCGGCCCGAGGATCCGCATGATGCGATCGATCCACTCGCGCTTCATGCCGCCGTTCGTGCCCATGTGCACGACGACGAGGCGCGGCAGCGTCGCCCGCCTCGCCGCGAGGACGTCGGCTGCGGCCGGCGCCTGCCGGGAGCCCTTCGCGTCGACGACGTACCCGAGCGGTGCGACGCACGTTCGCGCGCCGAGCAGCACGGAGTCGCCGATGACGTAGCCCGGGCCGGTGACGTGCAGCACCACGCGAGCGGGCACGCTCCCCCGGTCCGGCGGCGGCTCGAGGGCCGACGCGACCGAGGTCGGCAGCGCAGCGGAGGCCAGCACGAGGGCCACGACCATCGCGCGCAGGCAGCGAGAGCGCGTCCTCATGAGCCCTCCCAGGCCGAGGTACGTGACCACGCTAGTCACCGACGGCACCGGTGTCCCGGTCTTGCGCCACCGTCACTCGGCACGAACCGACTGTCGTGGCCCCTGGGTAGCGTTGTCGCATGGCGTACTCGGTGCAGGTGACCATCGACTCCCGCGAGCCGCACGTGCTCGCCGACTGGTGGGCAGAGACCCTCGGGTGGGTCGTCGAGGTGCAGGACGAGGACTTCATCCGGCGCATGGTGGCCGAGGGCCATGCCACGCAGGACGAGACCACCGTCCACCGGGGCTCGCTCGTCTGGCGAGCCGGGGCAGCCATCCAGGCGCCCGACGCCGCTTCGCCGCGCATCCTCTTCCAGCAGGTGCCGGAGCCGAAGACGGTGAAGAACCGCGTGCACCTCGACATCCGCACCGGCGGCGAGGACGAGGCGCTGCGCGCCCAGGTGCTCGAGCGCGGTGCCGCTGCGATCGGATCGGGGCGGCAGGGACCGAGCTCGTGGGTCGTGTTCACCGACCCGGAGGGCAACGAGTTCTGCGTCTGACCGCCGGCGGCGGGTGGACCGGTTCCGGATCCACGAGACACACCGTAGACAGCGGGACCCGAGGACATATAGACAGGTGACCCCGGTTGTGCGGCCGTCGCGCGCCACGTCCTGCGGAGGTACGCCGTGGTCTACGTCCCCACCCGAGGAGATTCGCCGCTGCGCTTCGGGCCCGACGTCCCGCTCATCCCGGACATCGGTCCCTCGAACCTCGACGTGTCGGTCTACCTGGACCCCGCACGCTTCGAGCTCGAGCGGCAGAAGGTGCTCAACACGAGCTGGCAGATCATCTGCCGCAGCTCGGAGATCCCCGCGGCCGGCGACTGGCTCGTGTGGGAGGGCCACGGCGAGACCATCATCGTCACGCGACGGCGCGACGGCGGTGTCGCGTCGTTCCACAACGTGTGTGCGCACCGCGGTGCCCGGATCGCGAGCGGCTGCGGCCAGGGCGCCCGTCGCTTCACCTGCCGCTGGCACAGCTGGGTCTACGACATGGAGGGCAGCGTCATCGGGATGCCCGACCGCCAGGACTTCGCCGAGGACCAGGTCGAGGGAGTGCGGTCACCGGCCGTCGAGGTCGACGAGTGGGGCGGCTGGGTGTGGGCGGTGCTCGCCGGGCCCGGCGTCGCTCCCCCGCTCCTCGACTATCTCGGACCGGAGATCGTCGCCGACCTCGGCCAGTTCAAGATGGAGGACATGATCCTGGTCGACAAGCTCGTCTGGGAGCTCGACTGCAACTGGAAGATCGTGATCGACGGGTTCAACGAGAACTACCACGCCCAGTCGCTGCACACCATCTCGCCGCAGGACGTCATCGACGGCCGCGAGGGTCGCTTCTTCACCTTCGGCGAGCACGGGATGATGATCATGCCGTTCAAGAACGTGCTGGCCCGGCTCAAGGAGACCGGCGACCACCAGGGCACGGCGATCTGCCACTACACGATCTTCCCGACCTCGGCGTTCAACAACAACCCGAACCACATCCAGCTGTTCCGGTCGGTGCCGATCTCGGTGGACCGGACGCGGTTCGAGACGTGGGAGCTGCAGTACCAGCCCGAGGAGGGCGACGAGGCGTACGTCGAGGGCGTCAACGCCCACTGGGAGCGGCTCAAGAGCGTCGTCCTCGAGGACGTCGAGATCTTCCAGGAGTGGGCAGCGGCGAGCAAGTCGTCGGCGTACACCGTCAACCGGCTCAACGACCACGAGTGCAAGATCACGCACTTCCACCGCGTCGTCCAGGACCGGCTCGACGCCTGACCCGCCACCCCGTTGGGCGCTCGTCGCCACGCTCGGGCGGCCGCGCGTCCGATTCCCGCTCGGGTGATGTCGGCGCGCGGCCGTAGGCTCCGCGGGTGACCGAGCCACAGGTGCGGGCGGACCGCGCCTCCGCGAGCATGACGCGCACCGCGTGGCTGCTCTTCGCGGCGATGGCCGTCATCTGGGGCATCCCCTACCTGTTCATCAAGATCGCGGTCGAGGAGCTCTCGCCGGCCACCCTCGCCGGGCTGCGCACGCTCATCGCCGCGGCGATCCTGCTCCCGCTGGCGGCGCGCGCCGGAGCGCTGCGCCCCGCCCTGCGGCTCTGGCCCTGGGTGGCCGCGTTCGGCATCCTCGAGATGGCGATCCCGTGGGTGATGCTCGGGCACGCGGAGCAGCGGATCAGCAGCGGGTTCGCCGGGCTGATGCTCGCCGCCGTCCCCATCGTCGGCACCGTCGTCTCGTGGCTGCGCGGCGACCACCACGCGCTCGCCCGCATCCGCATCCTCGGGCTGGCCACCGGGGTGCTCGGCGTCGTGGCCCTCGTCGGGCTCGACTCGCTGAGCGGTCACATCGACCCCGTGAGCGTGATCGAGCTGCTGCTCATCTCCACCTGCTACGCCGTCGCCCCTGCCATCGCGGACCGGTGGCTCTCCGATGTGCCCTCGACCGGGGTCATCTCGGTGTCGCTCGCCATCGCCGCCGTGATCTACCTGCCGTGGACGGTCACCGGGCTCGGGGGCGGACTGCCGTCAGGGCCGGTCATCGCGTCGGTCCTCGTCCTGGCGCTGGTGTGCACCGCGCTCGCGTTCGTCCTGTTCTTCCGGCTGATCGCCGTCGCCGGGCCGGTGCGCGCCACGGTCATCACGTTCGTCAACCCGGCCGTCGCGATCTTGCTCGGCGTGATCGTGCTCTCGGAGCCGCTCACGGTCGGCACGCTCGTAGGGTTCCCGCTCGTGCTCCTCGGGTCCTACTGGGCCACGCGATCGCCCGCGCCGGACGACGAGGCAGCAGCCGCGCCGGCGTGAGCGACGCCACCGAAAACCCGCGCGGGGCCGGACCGTGGCACGGGAGAGGATGGGCGCCATGAGCGCCACGTTGCAGGCCAAGGGGGTCTCCGCCGGGCACGGTGACCGTGACCTGTTCAGCGGGCTCGACCTCGTCGTGGCACCGGGTGACGTGGTCGGGCTCGTCGGCCCCAACGGGGCGGGCAAGACGACGCTGCTGCGCATCCTGGCCGGCGCCCGACGCGCCCGACTCCGGATCGGTCACCGTCTCGCCGGCATCGGCCCACATCGGCTACCTCACCCAGGAGCCCGACTCCCTGCCCGGCGAGACCGTTCGAGCGCACCTCGCGCGGCGCACCGGGGTCACGGAGGCGCAGCACGTCCTCGACGCCGCGGCGCACGCGCTCGCCGACGTCCGCCCCTCGGTCCGACGACCGCTACTCCGACGCCCTCGAGTCGTGGCTCGCCCTCGGCGCGGCCGACTTCGACGAGCGGCTCGACGTCGTCGTCGCCGACATCGGCCTCGGCGTCGACCTCGACCTGGAGATGACCGCCCTGTCCGGCGGTCAGGCCGCCCGCGTCGGCCTCGCCGCCCTGCTCCTCTCGCGCTACGACGCCTACCTGCTCGACGAGCCCACCAACGACCTCGACGCCGATGGCCTCGACCTGCTCGAGGAGTTCGTGGCCGGCCTCGAGGCGCCCGTGGTCGTCGTCAGCCACGACCGCGAGTTCCTCGCGCGCACGGTGACGACCGTGGTCGAGATCGACCGCAGCCTGCAGCGCGTCACGACGTACGGCGGCGGCTACGAGGCCTACCTCGACGAGCGCTCCGTCGCACGACGCAAGGCGCGCCAGGCCTACGAGGACTACGCCGAGAAGCGCTCCGACCTCGAGTCGCGCGCGCAGCGGCAGCGGGCGTGGATGGAGAAGGGCGTCAAGAACGCGCGGCGCAAGGCGCGGGACAACGACAAGATCGGCCGCAAGTTCCGCACCGAGGCGACCGAGAAGCAGGCGGCGAAGGCGCGTCAGACCGACCGGCTCATCGAGCGCATGGTGGTCGTCGACGAGCCGCGCAAGGAGTGGCAGCTGCAGTTCGAGATCGCGGCGGCGCCGCGCTCCGGCGACGTCGTGGCCACGGCGCGGGCGGCCACGGTGGCCCGGGGCGACTTCGTGCTCGGCCCGGTCGACGTGCAGCTCGACCTGCGCGACCGCGTCGCCGTCACCGGCCCCAACGGCGCCGGCAAGACGACCCTGCTCGCGCTGCTCCTCGGCCGCACCCCGCCGTCCAGCGGGCTCGTGAGCCTGGGCTCCGGGGTCGTCGTCGGTGAGGTGGACCAGGCTCGGGCGGTGTTCGAGGGCGACGACTCCCTCGTCGACGCCTTCTCGCGCCAGGTGCCGGACTGGCCCACCGCCGACGTGCGCACCCTGCTCGCGAAGTTCGGGCTCGGCACGCACCACGTGAACCGAACGGCGTCGTCCCTGTCGCCCGGTGAGCGCACGCGCGCCGCCCTCGCGCTGCTGCAGGCGCGTGGCGTCAACCTGCTCGTGCTCGACGAGCCGACCAACCACCTCGACCTCCCGGCGATCGAGCAGCTCGAGGAGGCGCTGGAGTCCTTCGACGGCACGGTCCTGCTCGTCACCCACGACCGCCGCATGCTCGACACCGTGCGGATCACGCGTCGCTGGCACGTCGACTCGGGACGCGTCACCGAGATCCTCGCGGACTGAGCAGCGGCACGCCGGCGCGTCTGCGCGTCGGAAGCGTCCGCACCGGACAGGCCCGCGCCCTACCGTGGGCGGATGCCCACCGTCTCGCTCGTCCTCGCGTCCCTGGCGGCGCTGCTCCACGTGTGGTTCTTCGTGCTGGAGAGCGTGCTGTTCCGACGCCCGATGGCGCATCGGACGTTCGGCGTGCGCGATCCGGCCGAGGTCGAGACCCTCGCGTTCCCGATGTACAACCAGGGCTTCTACAACCTGTTCCTCGCGATCGGGACGCTCGTCGGCGTGGTCGGCGTCGCTCGCGACTGGGAGCCGCAGGGCACGACGCTCGTGGTGTTCTGCTGCCTGTGCATGGTCGCCGCCGCCGTCGTCCTGGTCACCAAGCGTCCCTCCATGGCACGCGCGGCGGCCGTCCAGGGCCTGCTCCCCCTGCTCGCGCTCCTCGCCGCCCTCGTGTGGTGACGACCTGCGAGTAACAGCCCATATGCACGTAGATGGACCGCGTTTTGCGTGCATCTGGGCTGTTACTCGCGGGCGGTGCGTAGCCTCGCGGCCATGTGGAACCACCTGACGCTCTATCCCGACCTGCCCGGCCCGAGGGGTCGGGCCATCGTGCGCGACGTCGTCGTCCTCGCCCTGCTCGCGTTCTTCGTCTGGTGCGGCGTCACCGTGCACGCCCTCGTGGACGCGCTCGCCGTGCTCGGGACGGGTGTGCGCGAGGCGGGGACGTCCGTGCAGGGCGGCTTCACCTCGGCCGCCGACGCCGTGTCGGGCATCCCGGTGGTGGGCGAAGCCATCTCCGGAGCCCTCACCGGCGCCGGCGAGGGCACGGGCGGCAACCTGGCCGAGTTCGGCCAGTCCGGTGAGGACGCCGTGCACATGCTCGCCCTCGGCCTCGGTCTCACCACCGCCCTGCTGCCGACCTTCGTCCTGCTCGCCGTGGTGCTCCCCCGCCGCATCCGGGTGATCCGCGAGATGAGCTCGGCCCGCGCGGTGTCCGGCATCGACCTCGACGACCCGGAGCGACGTCGGCTCCTGGCGATGCGCGCCGCGTTCGGGCTGCCGTTCCGTGAGCTGCTGCCCTACACGAAGGATCCGTTCGGCGATCTCGCCTCGGGCCGCTACGACGCGTTGGTCTCCGCGGCCCTCGCCGACGTCGGGCTCAGGCCCAAGCCGCACTCCCGCCCCGCGACCGCGTGAGGAGGCACCCGTGACCGAGCCCGTCCACCCGACCTCATGGTCGACGTCGACATCGCGTGCCCGCCCGAGCGTGTGTGGCAGGCGGTCGCGGATCCGCGCCGCCTCGTCTCGCTCTCACCGGAGTCGTCCGGGGTGCGCGCCGAGGGCTCCGGCGCGATGCGCGCGGGCGACACGTTCCGCGGCTCGAACCGCAACGGGTTCTTCCGCTGGTCGACGTCGTGCCGGGTGGTCGAGTCGCGCGCGCCCGACGCCTTCGCCTTCGACGTCAGCTATCTCGGGATGTCGGTCGCCCGGTGGCGCTATGCCGTGAGCGCCTGCCCCACCGGGGCGCACGTCGAGGAACAGTGGTGGGACCATCGCGGTTGGGTGATGACGACCCTCGGTGCCGTGGGCACCGGCGTGGTGCACCGGCGCGAGCACAACGAGCGCACGATGCGGGAGACGCTCGCCGCCCTGAAGTCCAGCCTGGAGAGCCCGGAGGCCTGAGATGTGCCGAAGCATCAAGACCCTGCGACCCCCGTACCTCGACGACGTGACCGACGACGACATCCACGCGGCCGCGCTGCAGTACGTGCGCAAGGTCGTCGGGATGCGTGCGCCGTCGACCGCGAACCGGGACGCGTTCGACCGCGCTGTGGCGGACATCGCGCGATCCACCGCCGTGCTGCTCGACACGGTCACGATCCGGAGCCCCGCACGGCCCTCCGTCGCCGCGTCCGTTCACCCCGTGCACCACGGCCACGAGCACTAGCGTCGGGGGCATGTCCGAGCCGCCAGGTGCCCTCCCCGCCGCCGTCGTCGCCGAGGCGCTGACCGTGGTGCGCGGCGGGGTGACCGCGCTCGACTCCGTCTCGTTCGCCGTCCCCGCGGGCGAGGTCACGGGCCTGCTCGGCCCGAGCGGGTGCGGCAAGTCCACGCTCATGCGCGCGATCGTCGGGGTGCAGATCGTGCAGAGCGGCGCCGTCACCGTCCTCGGCGAGCCGGCGGGGTCGGCATCGCTGCGGGCGCGGGTCGGCTACGTCACCCAGGCGCCGTCGGTGTACGGCGACCTCACCGTGCGCGGCAACCTGACCTACTTCGCGCGCATCCTCGGCGCCGACGACGTCGCGGTCGAGCGCGCCATCGACGACGTCGATCTCCGGGCCGAGGCCGACCGCCTGGTCAACCGGCTCTCCGGCGGGCAGCGCGGTCGCGTCTCGCTCGCCAGCGCGCTGCTCGGCGCCCCCGAGGTGCTCGTGCTCGACGAGCCGACGGTGGGGCTCGACCCGGTCCTGCGCCGCGACCTGTGGGACCTGTTCCACCGGCTCGCCGACAGCGGCGTCACGCTGCTCGTGTCCAGCCACGTGATGGAGGAGGCGTCGCGCTGCCAGCGCCTGCTGCTCATGCGCGACGGCCACCTGCTCGCGGACGGGACGCCGGACCAGCTGCTGGCCCGGACCGCCCAGCCCGACATCGAGCGGGCGTTCCTCGCGCTCGTCGAGGGCGACGCGGCATGACCGCGACCCGCACGGTGGCGACCGCGCGCCGCGTGCTCGACCAGCTCCGGCACGACCACCGCACGGTCGCGCTCATCATCGTCGTCCCGACCATGCTCATGGTGCTGCTGTGGTGGATCCTGCCCGACGAGAGCTGGCAGCAGTGGGCCCCTCCGCTGCTCGGCGTCTTCCCGATGCTGGTGATGTTCCTCGTGACCTCGGTGGCGACCCTGCGCGAGCGCACGAGCGGCACGCTCGAGCGGCTGCTCTCGATGCCGATGGGCAAGGGCGACTTCGTGTTCGGCTACGCCCTCGCGTTCAGCCTGCTCGCGATCGTGCAGGCGCTCGTCGTGGCCGGGACGTCGTTCGGGCTGCTCGGCCTCGAGGTGTCCGGCTCGTCGTGGCTCGTCGTCCTCGTCGCGCTGGTCGACGGGCTCACCGGCACCGCGCTCGGGCTGTTCGTGAGCGCCTTCGCGCAGACCGAGTTCCAGGCCGTGCAGTTCATGCCGGTGGCGCTGCTGCCGCAGCTGCTCATCTGCGGGCTGATCGTGCCGACCGACCAGCTGCCCACGGTGCTCGAGTGGCTCTCCTGGCTGCTGCCGCTCACCTACGCGATCAACGCGATGACGCATGTCGCGCAGGAACCGACGCCCGACCTGCGGTTCTGGGTGGACCTCGTCGTGATCGCGGCGATGGCCGTCGGGCTGCTCGCCGCGGGAGCCGCGACGCTCAAGCGGCGTACGCCCTGACCTCAGGCCGGCGGGCGGCGCACCCAGCGCTGGAGCTCGCCGTCGTCGGCGCCGCCGTCGACGAGGTCGACGTACTGGAACCCGCACCGCTCGAGGACGCGCTGCGACGCGACGTTGTCGGGCCGCGTCATCGCCTCGATCGCGGCGAGCCCGGTGGTGGCCGCCCACGTCAGCACGGCGCCCACCGCCTCGCTCGCGTAGCCGAGGCCGCGGGCCGACTCGGCGAGGCCGTAGCCGATCTCGGCGACGCCGTCGACGTCCGGCGCGGAGAGGAACCCGACGCCGCCGACGGCCGCGCCGGACGACCGGAGCCGGATCTGCATCGGGCCGTAGGTCGGCGGCCTCGTCGTAGAACTCGCCCGCCTCACCGACGACCTGCGCGACGACGCGGTCGCCGTCGGACGGGTAGTCGTGCGACCAGGCTCGGGATGCGCGATCACCGTCGCGGATCGCGGCGGCCTCGTCGCGCGTGAGGGTCTCGAGGATCAGTCGGTCGGTGTCGATCCGCGTCACGGAAGGACGCCGACGTGCGCCAGGGCCAGGCGCAGGAGGCGGTGCTGACCGCCGGTCATCTCGTCGCCGACGACGTCGCTCGCGACCTCCTCCGGCGTCATCCACTGCAGGTCGAGGGCGGAGGTCGACGGCACGCAGTCGCCGGCCACCGGCACGACGAACGCGAGCGACACGGCGTGCTGGCGAGGGTCGTGGAAGCCGGAGACCTCGGGGTCGGGGAAGTACTCCACGACCGTGAACGGCTGCGGCGACGGCGGCACCTGCGGCAGGGCCATCGGCCCGAGGTCCTTCTCGAGATGCCTCAGCAGCGCGTCGCGGATGCGCTCGCCGTAGAAGACGCGACCCGACACGGGGGCACGGCTGATGCTGCCGTCGGGCATGGCACGCAGGAGGAGCCCGATCGAGCGGACCACCCCGCGCTCGTCCACCCGCACGGGGACGGCGTCGACGTAGACGAGGGGGAGGCGCTCGCGCGCGGACTCCAGGTCCTCGCGGGACATCCAGCCGGCGCGGGTATCAGTCGCTTCGCTCACCCGCCCACCGTACGGGGATGAGCCCCCGGATCGGGAGCCTGTGACGCGGTCGACGTGTCGCACCCCCTCGTGCGCCGCTGCGGACCGGGCAGGAGGCAGGATTCAGCCCATGCGCCTGACCCTGCGAGCCGACGGCACCGCCGATCTCGACCCGGTCTGGGAGCGCTACGCGAACCCGCAGCTCTGGTCGACGCTGGGCACCGCAGATCCGGCGCGTCGACTGCTCGGCCGAACGGCTCGATGTCGGCGTCACCGGGACGGTGTTCGGCGTCGTCCCCAACCTCGGGGCGAGGTTCGAGGTCGTGGAGTTCTTCGAGGACGACCACCGCTGGGCATGGGACGTCGTCGCCGGTCGGGTGCGCATGCACCTCGACCACCGCAGCGAGTCGCGCATCGGCGGTGGCACCAGCACCGCGCTCATCGTCGACGGCCCTGCCGCGGCCGTGCTGACGTACGCACCGGTCGCGCGCATCTCGCTCGAGGCGCTGGTGCGCCCGCGCAAGTCCTGACCCGCTCGCGCCCCACGCATCTTCCCGAGCGGCGCGCTCTGCGGCCCGCCCCATGACGGCACCGACACCCGCAACGTGGTCGCGGGTCGTCGGCGGTGGCTGGGAGCATCGGCGCGTGTCGTCGCGCCGTGAACCGCTCCCCCGCGAGTTCCACGTCGTCTTCGCCGGCACCCTGATCAACCGGGTCGGCACGTTCGTCGAACCGTTCCTGATCCTCTACCTCACGACCCAGCGCGGGTACTCGCCGGCCGGCGCGGGCGCCATCCTCGTCTGCTACGGCGTCGGCGGGCTGATGAGCCAGCTCATCGGCGGCTGGCTCACCGACCGGGTCGGCCGCCGGGCCACGCTCGCCGGCTCGCTGCTCGCCTCCGCGTGCGCGCTGCGTGCTCCTCGGCGCCGCGAGCGGCAGCCTGGCCATCGCGAGCGCGGCGTTCCTCGTCGGGCTGTTCGGCGACATGTACCGACCGGCCTCGCAGGCGCTCATCGCCGACGTCATCCCGCCGGAGCGCCGGCCGTACGCCTTCGCCCTCATCTTCTGGGCGGTCAACCTCGGCTTCGCCATCGCCGGTGTGACCGCGGGGATCCTCGCCGAGCGCGGCTACTGGCTGCTGTTCGCGGTCGACGCCGCGACGTGCGCCGCCTACGCCGTCGTCGTGCTCGTGGGCATCCGCCACGACCCGCCGCGCGTCGTGCACGACCCGCGCTCCGGGCTCCCCGAGCCGGGCTACGGCACCGCGCTGCGCGACCGCACGTTCATGATCCTGGTGCTGTGCTGGACGGCCCAGGCCGTCGCGTACTTCCAGAACTTCCTCGTGCTTCCCCTCGCGGTGCACGACGCCGGACTGCCGCCGTCGGCCTACGGGCTCATCGCCGGCATGAACGGGCTCGTCATCGTGCTGCTCCAGCCGCTCGCGATCCGGTGGACCACCCGGCTCGATCCGTCCCGCACCATCGCGGTGTCCCTCGCGATCACCGCGCTGGGCTTCTGGCTCACGACGTTCGCCACCACACTGCCCGCGTTCATCGCGTGCACCGTGATCTGGACGCTCGGTGAGATCGGCGTGTCGGGTCATGCCACGGCGATCGTCAGCGACCTCGCCGACCCGGCGGCGCGCGGGCGCTACATGGGACTGTTCGGCCTCGCGTTCGGGGTCGCCGGCTTCCTCGCGCCGCTGCTCGGCCCGTCGATCTACGAGGGCCTCGGCGCTGCCTGGCTCTGGTCGCTGTGCGCGGTGCTCTTCCTGGTGGCGGCGGCGGGCAACCTGGCCATCCGGCACACGGTGATCGAGCGACGCGCACTGCACGTCGTCGCCCGCTGACCCAGGGCCGAAGCCCCGAGCACGTCAGCGGCGGATGGGTCGCAGGGTCCAGAGCACGGTCATCTCGCCGGTGACGACCCGCTCGTCGCCCTCGCCGGTGGTGAGCTCCACGCTGATCGGGAACTCGGGACGCTCGCCGGTCTGCAGCACGCCCAGGACCTCGGCGGCCGTCGAGGCCATGGTGGCCGTCGCCGTGACCGGCCCGAGCGCCACCTTCAGGCAGCGGATCGTCGCATCGACGGCGAGCGGCGTCACCTCGGCCATCAGGTCGCCGAAGTTCGCCAGGACGAGCGCGCCGGTGGCGGACTCGGCGAGCGTGAACATCGCCCCGACGTGCGGGCCGCCGATGTGGTTGCGGTAGGGCGCCTGGTCGGGCAGGCGCAGCACGGCGCGGTCGTACGCGAGCTCGACGAACTCGAGCTCCAGCGTGGCGACCATCGGGACGGATGCGGGGAGGGCGACGCGCACGGCGTCGAGGTCGAGTGCCATGGGGCCGGAGCCTACGGCGTAGCGTCTGCCTCGTGCCTGACGAGATGCCCACCATCGTGGTGTTCGACGTCGACGGCGTGATCGCCGACGTCCGGCACCGCCTCCGCCACGTCGAGCGCAAGCCCAAGGACTGGGACGCGTTCTTCGACGCCATGGACGACGACGCGCCGCTCGAGGACGGGATCGCGCTCGTGCGCGAGCAGCTGCGCGCCGGCCATCGCGTCGTGTACCTCACCGGGCGCAACGAGTCCTACCGGGCGCTCACCCTCGACTGGATGGCCCGTCACGACGTGCCCGAGGGTCGTCTGGTCATGCGCCCCGACCACGACCGGCGGCCCGCCCGGCAGTTCAAGCCGCAGGCCCTGCAGCGGCTCTCGGAGCGAGCCCGGATCGTCGCCGTGGTCGACGACGACGACGCGGTCGTCGAGGTGCTGCGCCGCGACGGCTGGCCGACGATCCACGCCACGTGGATGACGAAGGACGCCGACGAGCAGCAGTCCCTCTTCGACGCGCAGGAGGTCGACGGCCGCTCCTGATCCCGCGAAGCCCCGGCGGCGGCCAGACTGGGCGCCATGAGCGGCGCGAGCATCCAGGAGCAGCTGTACCCGGACCTCCCCTGCTTCGGTTGCGGCCCCGGCAACCCGGACGGGCTCCAGCTGCGCAGCTACCCGGGCGACGGCGTCGTGACCGCGGAGTTCCTGCCCTGGCCGCAGCACGACAACGGGCTCGGCTACCTCAACGGCGGGATCATCTCGACCGTCCTGGACTGCCACAGCGCGGCTGCGGTCATGTGGGAGGCCGAGCAGCGCGGCTGGCCGGCCCTGCCGGGCGCCGCGCTCGCGTATGTCACCGCCGGTCTCGACGTGCGCTACCTGCGGCCGAGCCCGCTCCGCGAGACGACGCAGCTCACCGCGCTCGTGACGTCGGCCGAGGAGTCCGAGATGACCGCGGAGGTGGAGCTCTGGTGGGACGGCAAGGTCCGTGCCGCTGCCACCGCGCACTGGAAGCGCTGGCGCCCGCGGTAGTCACCGGCGGACGTGCATCGGCGACGACGGAGAGCCGAGCGAGGCGGCTACGTGCGCCTCGCGGACAGCACGCAGAACTCGTTCCCCTCGGGATCCGCCAGCACGACCCAGGACTGCTCCCCTTGGCCCACGTCCGCATGCCGAGCTCCCAGGCTCAGCAGGCGCGCGACGTCGGCCTGCTGGTCATCGGGCCGAAAGTCCAGGTGGAGGCGGTTCTTGCCGGCCTTTCCCTGTCCTCCCTGCGCGAAGAGCAGTCCCGGCAGCCGATCCGCCGTGGGCCGTATCTCGAACTCGTCCGGCGCGTCATTCACCACGACCCAGCCGAGCGCGTCCGCCCACCACCGGCCCAGCATGACCGGATCCGCGGCGTCCACGACGACTTGCTCCCATTCCATGCCCATGCCGGGAATCTAGAGCGGCCAGGCTGCTGACGCCCGCACTACTGGACAGGTGGCGACCCGTCGTATCGTCCGGCGAACCGACTCCGTGGCAGCCGAGCCGGGTGTCAGCTGCGGGAAGGGTGAGCCGCGGCGCTCACTGCGGGAGGTCGGCCACGAGGACCCGCTCCATCGGGAAGGACCCGTCGCTCGTGGTGGACCCGACCGTCCACGTGCTGGCACTGGCAGGGTCATGCATCGACCGGAACGACACGCCTGAGTCGTACCCGTGCAGCTCCAGGATGCCGCTGGCGTGCAGCCAGACGCCGAGGCCGTAGCCGAGCTTGTCGCCCACCGGCGCATGACGCGGCCTGAGCATGTCGGCCACCCACCGTTCCGGGATGATGCGGCCTGCGAGGAGCGCCGTCCAGAACGCGCTCAGGTCGCTGACGGTCGTGAATGCTCCGCCGTCGCCGCCCCCGCGCACCGGCAGGTGCAGCACGTTGGTGCGCAGTCCGTCGGCGTGGAGGTACCCCACGGCGGCCGTTCCAGGCAGCTCGTCGGATCGCAGGAAGGCGGTGTCCACCATGCCGGCAAGCTCCCAGACACGCGCGGCGACCAGGTCGTGGAACGGCAGCTGCGCCACGCGCTCCGCGATGAGGGCGAGGACGACGAAGCCCCCGTTGTTGTACTCGAACGTGCTCCCGGGCGCCGAAACTGCCGGGCGTGCATCGAGGAGAGGCAGGTAGTCGTCGCTGGTCGCGAGCCGGTGCACCGGCACCGGCATCACGTAGTCGTCACTGCTCTCGATCGCTGACTCGTCGAGGTAGTCGCCGATGCCCGACCGGTGGCTCAGCAGATGCTCGACGGTCACCCCGTCGTCGATGAGCGGCAGGTCGTCGCCGAGCACCGCCCGCGCCGGCGTCGCCAGGTCGAGCACGCCGTCGGAGATGATGCTGAGGATCGTCAGAGCGGTGAAGCCCTTGGTCACGCTCGCCGACCCGAGCTGGTGGCCGGTGGTCATCGCGACGCCGTGAGCGCGATCGGCGAAGCCGTACGCCGCGAGCACCTCGATCGTTCCGCCGCGGTCGACCCGCACGGCGCCGGAGAACTGCGTCCGCTCGGCCTCCCGGTCGAGTGCGGCGCGCAGCGAACCCATGTGCACAACGTCTCCCCATCCCGCACCGGGCGCAAGGGAGTTTGGACTCAGGCCGTCATCCACAGGCTGTGGATGAAAAGCTCGAAAGTCGTTGGCATTGTTCATGTGTGGAGTTGCGCGGCGATTCGTACACCTGTACTATCTTCCCATGTGCCCCACCCAGTCCCCCACCCTCGCGGGTGCGTCGTTGGGTCAGGACGTCGCGCTCCTGCTCGAGGTGACCGCGCGGGTCGGTGCGCGGGTCGCCGCCGGTGAGCACCTGGAGCTCGACGGTGTGTCGCAGGCCGGGCTGGCGGCCGCACTGCTCCAGGCCGGTGCTGTCGGTGAGGCGTGTGCCGCGGCGGCGGTCCGTGCCGCGCACGTCTCGGGTGATCTGCGCGCGTCCGGCTTCTTCAGCGTCAAGGGCTTCCTCGCCAACGGAGTCGGGGTGAGCACCGGCGCGGCCAACCGGGTCAGCCGGCTCGGCGTCGCGCTGGAGCACTTCCCCCGCCTGCGCGAGGGTGCCCTGTCGGGCCGGATGCACCCGGACTCGGTCCGAGCCGCGGCCGAGGGAATCTCCAGCGCGGCAGCCGACCTGCGCGGGGCTGCGCGTGACGTCGCTCGGGCGACGGGTGAGTCGATCATCGCGCCCGTCTGCGAGCGGGGCACGGTCGCGGAGGTGGAGAAGGTCGCCGCATCGTTGATCTTCCACCTCGACCCCGAGTCCGCCGCTCGCCGCGCACTCGACGCCATGGAGCGCCGCGAGGTCTGCGTCGGCACGGTCGGCCCGACCGCGGTGGTGCGGATGGTGCTGGACACGATGACCGCAGCCCAGCTCGTGACCGTGCTCGAGGCGCGGGTGGACCAGTGGTACCGCACGGGGTCGTTGCCCGAGGATCTGGCGCCGTCGGGTGATGAGGCCCTCGACGCCCGGCGCCAGGCCCTGGTTCGCCCACGGCTGCTGGCGGACGCGTTCGCGGAGATCGTCCGAGAGCTCCTCGACCGGGTCGACTCCGGCTCGAAGCACGGCGCGCCCCTGAACGTGTCCATGCTCGTCTCCGCGGACATCCACCGCGAGGGCGGGCCGGGCGAGATCCTCATCCCGGGCCGAGACCCCGTGCCCGTGCCGGCCGAGACCGTCGAGCGGGCCCTGTGCGACGCCGAGGTCACCGAGATCCACGTGCACGGCCTCGTCGCCGAACGCTCCAGCCTCGGGCAGATCGCCCGCAGCGATCGCCGCGTGCGCGACGCCGCCGCACGCGTCCACCTCGACGAGCTCGCTCCCCACGACACCACGGCCGACAACCTCGGTGACCCGCACGACCTCACCGGGCGGTGCGCCCACGTGCACTGCGTCGCCCGACGTTCCCGCACCGCGACCCGTGACCAGCGCGCCGCACTGGCGGTGCGGGATCGGCACTGCCGGTTCCCCGGCTGCCGGGTCGACTCGTCCCGCTGCGAGGCGCACCACGTGCGAGAGTGGGAACGCGGCGGAGCGACCTGCCTGTCAAACTTGATCTTGCTGTGCTCCCGGCACCACCACCTCCTGCACGAAGGCCGATGGCGCCTGGCCGCCGACCCTGCACTGGATCCCGGGCATCCGGACCGGTGGCGGTTCTCCGCTCCGGACACCGGCTACGTCGGGCGCGATGGTGCCCTGCTCGCCGAACGACTACGACGCGGTCTCCCGGCCGAACCGCCCGGCACTCCCCCAGCGCACCACGCTGCCGCATGACCGCGCGCCCACTACTCGGCGAAGGCCTCCGGGCTCGGGCAGGAGCACACCAGGTGGCGGTCGCCGTACGCGCCGTCGATCCGACGTACCGGCGGCCAGTACTTCTGCACTCGGAGCGAGTCGACCGGGAAGGCGGCGACCTCGCGGGTGTAGGCCTTGTCCCACTCGCCGAGCAGCGACGCCGCGGTGTGCGGCGCCCCGCGCAGCGGCGAGTCCTCGACCGCCCACCGCCCGGCCGCGACCTCGTCGATCTCGGCTCGGATCGCGAGCATGGCGTCGCAGAAGCGGTCGAGCTCGCCGAGGTCCTCGCTCTCGGTCGGCTCGATCATGAGCGTGCCCGCGACAGGGAACGACATGGTCGGCGCGTGGAAGCCGTAGTCGATGAGCCGCTTCGCGACGTCGTCGACGGTCACCCCCGTCTGCTTGGTGATCTCGCGCAGGTCGACGATGCACTCGTGCGCGACGAGGCCGTGCCGCCCGGTGTAGAGCACGGGGTAGCGGTCGCGCAGGCGTGCGGCGACGTAGTTCGCCGACAGCACGGCGACCTGCGTGGCGCGCGTGAGGCCGTCGCCGCCCATCAGCCGGATGTAGGCCCACGGGATCGGCAGGATCCCCGCGCTGCCCCAGGGAGCGCCGCTGACCGGACCGGTGCCG
Source organism: uncultured Actinomycetes bacterium (assembly GCA_963738455.1). Taxonomy (GTDB): domain Bacteria; phylum Actinomycetota; class Actinomycetes; order S36-B12; family CAIYMF01; genus Longivirga. The sequence continues at coordinate 37,221 of CAVTWM010000007.1, read as the reverse complement.
CCGTCCTCGTGGCCTCGGCCGGTGGGACCGGCCTCGGGCCGCAGCGGGTGTCCGGGCAGGTACGGCGCGAGGTGGGCCCGCACGCCGACCGGGCCGACACCCGGACCGCCGCCGCCGTGCGGGATGCAGAAGGTCTTGTGCAGGTTCAGGTGCGACACGTCGGCACCGAACTTGCCCGGCTTGGCGAGCCCGACGAGCGCGTTGAGGTTGGCGCCGTCGACGTAGACCTGACCGCCCGCGTCGTGGACGAGCGCGCAGATCTCGCTGACGGTCTCCTCGTAGACGCCGAACGTCGACGGGTAGGTGATCATCAGCGCCGCGAGCCGGTCGCCGTGCTCGGCGATCTTCGCGCGGAGGTCGTCCAGGTCGACGTCGCCCGCCTCGGTGCACGCCACGACCACGACGCGCATGCCGGCCATCACCGCGCTCGCCGCGTTGGTGCCGTGGGCGCTGCTCGGGATCAGGCACACGTCGCGCCCGACGTCGCCGCGACCGTGGTGGTAGCCGCGGATGGCGAGGAGCCCGGAGAACTCCCCCTGGCTGCCCGCGTTCGGCTGCAGGGACACCGCGTCGTAGCCGGTGATCTCGACGAGGTAGGCCTCGAGCGAGCGGATGAGCTCGAGGTAGCCGGCCACCTGGTGCAGCGGCGCGAACGGGTGGATGCCCGCCCACCCGGGCTGGGTGATCGGCTCCATCTCCGTGGTGGCGTTGAGCTTCATCGTGCACGAGCCCAGCGGGATCATCGCGCGGTCGAGGGCGATGTCCTTGTCGGACAGCGCGCGCAGGTAGCGCAGCATCGCGGTCTCGCTGCGATGGTCGTGGAAGGTCGGATGCGTGAGGAAGTCGCTCGTACGGCGCATCGCGGGCGGGATCACGGCGTCGGTGACGGCGTCGAGAACGTCGACGTCGCGCTCCACGAGGCGGGCGACTCCGAGCACCTCGGCGAACGCCTCCCACACCGCCAGGAGGTCGGCACGGGTCGTGGTCTCGTCGGTGCTGATGCCGACCGTGTCGGCGTCGACCGGTCGCAGGTTGACGCCGAGCCGCTCCGCGGCCGTGACGACCTCGGCGGCGCGTCCGGGAACGCTCACCGCGATCGTGTCGAAGAACGGGTCGTCGGCGACCTCGGCACCGAGACGACGCAGACCCGTCGCCAGGACGGCCGCGTGGCGGTGCGTGCGCTCGGCGATCCGGGTCAGCCCGTCCGGGCCGTGGTAGGCGGCGTACAACGAGGCCGTCACGGCGAGCAGCACCTGGGCGGTGCAGATGTTGCTCGTCGCCTTCTCCCGGCGGATGTGCTGCTCGCGCGTCTGGAGCGCGAGGCGGTAGGCCGGGTGACCGTCGGCGTCGACGCTCACCCCGACGAGGCGGCCGGGCATCGCGCGCTCGAGCCCGGTCCGTACCGACATGAAGCCGGCGTGCGGTCCGCCGAACCCGAGGGGGACGCCGAACCGCTGGGCCGACCCGACGACGACGTCGGCACCGAGCTCGCCGGGCGGGGTGAGCAGGGTCAGCGCCAGCAGGTCGGACGCCACGGCCACGATCGCGCCGCGCTCGTGCGCCGCGGCGACGAGCGGGGCGATGTCGCGGACCCGCCCGGAGGATCCCGGGTAGGAGAGCAGGAGGCCGAAGAAGTCGCCGTCCGGCAGGTCGGCGTCGGCGTCGGCGAGCACGATCTCGATCCCCAGCGGCTGGGCCCGGGTCGCGAGGACGGCCAGGGTCTGCGGATGGGTGTCCGCGTCGACGACGAACCGGTGCGAGGCGGACTTCCCCGCGCGGCGGGCGAGAGTCATGGCCTCGGCCGCAGCGGTGGACTCGTCGAGCAGGCTCGCCCCCGCCACCGGCAGCGCGGTGAGGTCCGAGACGACGGTCTGGAACGCGAGCAGGGCCTCGAGGCGGCCCTGGCTGATCTCGGGCTGGTACGGCGTGTAGGCGGTGTACCAGGCGGGGCTCTCGATGACGTTGCGGCGGATCACCGCCGGCGTGTGGGTGTCGTGGTAGCCCAGCCCGATCATCGAGCGCGCCACGGTGTTGCGGGCGGCGAGCGCTCGCAGCTCGGCGGCGACGGCCGCCTCGGACGCCGCCGGGGGCAGGTCGAGACCGTCGGCCCAGCGGATGGTCTCGGGCACGGCGGCCTCGGTCAGCTCGTCGAGGGAGGCGTAGCCCACGACCTCGAGCATCCGGGCCACCGCGTCGGAGCGCGGCCCGATGTGCCGGTCGGCGAAGGGGACGTCGGCGTCCAGCGAGGACAGGAGCGGGTCGAGGGTGTCGGTCACGGCGGTCTCCGGGCTCTCAGAGGGTCGAGGCCACGCGAGGCGCGTGGACGTCGATCCCCCTCTGTTTTCGCGCGGATCCGCGCGCCTGAGAGCTTCACCACCAGGGCGGCTTGCACCGTCGGCGGAGACCTCGGGAGGTCCCACTTTCCAGAGACGCCAGCCCGCACGGTCCGGGATGCCTGAGAGGTTGACGGGGAGTTGCTCCTTCGGCGCCCGTCGCTGGCTGCGACGGATCTCTCCCGCACGGGTGGTCGGCGTGAGCCGAGCCTACCCGCTGGACGCGCGGGGGTCAGCCCGCGCTGCGCGCGGCGCGGCGGGCCGCGAGCTCGTCGCCCTCGACCGTGCCGGTGGACGGCGAGGTGCCGTCGACCCGCTCGCTCGGGAGCTCGGCCAGACTGCCCTCGACCTCGCGCCAGACCCGCCCGACGGCGATGCCGAACACGCCCTGACCGCCCTGCACGAGGTCGATGACCTCGTCCTGGCTGCGGCACTCGTAGACGCTGGCGCCGTCGCTCATCAGCGTGACCTGCGCCAGGTCGTCGACGCCGCTGTCGCGCAGGTGCTCGACGGCGGTGCGGATGTTCTGCAGCGAGACGCCGGTGTCGAGCAGGCGCTTGATGACCTTGAGGACCAGGATGTCGCGGAAGCTGTACAGGCGCTGGCTGCCCGACCCGTGCGCGGTGCGCACGCCCGGCTCGACCAGTCCCGTGCGCGCCCAGTAGTCGAGCTGGCGGTAGGTGATCCCGGCCGCGGAGCACGCGATCGGGCCGCGGAAGCCGACGTCGGCCGGCATCGAGCGCACGTCGTCGCCGAAGAGCAGACCCTGACGGCCGGCATCGGCGGCGGCCGCGGCGCGCAGGGTGTCGGACTCCGCTGCCGAACCTGTCGAGGTGGCCTCGCGACCCTCGTCCACACCGCTCATCAGAGCCTCCGCCATCGCCATCGATGCCGCGGGATGGGGGAAACACACCGCGAGAGTTACACCGTCGACGTTCTGCATCGAACGCTAGGCCTCGAGCCGGGCAGGGTCAACGCTGAGGGGTGCGACACGCCGTGCGCCGGCCGGACGGATGAGAACCCTCAGGTGGAGGTTGAGACTTGACGACGCGGTCATTCCTGGCTCGGGGGCCGTCGTCCCGCCGAGGAAGTCGTCCGGGCGAGATCTGGTCGAGGAACTCGCGGAACTTCTCGACCTCGTCCTCCTGCTCGTCGGGCACGGCGATGCCGGCCTCGTCCAGCACGGCCTCGGCGCAGTGGATCGCGGTCCCCGTGCGCAGGGCGAGGGCGATCGCGTCCGACGGGCGGGCGCTGACCTCGACTCCCCCGTCGAAGGCGAGCACGGCGTAGAAGACGCCGTCGGTGAGCTCGGTGATGCGCACCGCCTCGAGCGGTGTGTCCCAGGGCGCCGAGGACGTCGCGCAGCAGGTCGTGCGTGAGCGGGCGGGCCGGCACGACGCCCTGCTGGGCGAAGGCGATCGCCGTGGCCTCGACCGCGCCGATCCAGATCGGGAGGTAGCGCTCACCCTCGACCTCGCGCAGCAGGACGATCGGCTGGTTCGAGGGCATCTCGACGCGGACTCCCACGACGTCCATCTGGCGCATGCGACCACCCTAACCACGCAGGCGGTCAGCGCGACCCCTCGCGGCGGGACTGCTCGGGGACGCCGGGGCGGCTAGCGCCGCAGCTCGGTCGAGAGCCCGGCCTTCACCAGCGACGCGTGCAGGCGCACCGACAGCGCGGACAGCTGACGGACGGCGTCCTCCGCGCGCTGCTGTCCTTCGGGATCGCGCTGGCGCAGAAGGGGTGTGACGACCTGCTCGACGAGACCGACCTCGCGGTCGGCGGCCACCTTGAACGTGCGCAGGTGCCGGGCCTCGATGCCGAACGCCGCCATCTCGGAGATGGTGCGTGCGATCGCGAGCGCCTCGCCGTCGTAGTGCGAGCCGCGCTTGGAGATCAGGCCGTAGCCCTCGAGCTCGGTGAGCAGCGGCGGGTCGAGACCGCTGGACTCGAGCAGCTCGCCGCGTGAGAGGCGGACGTCGGCCGCCGAGGGCCGGAAGGACTCGGGCGACGGCATGCCGTCGGTGGACACCAGCGCGCGCGGCACGCGCGGCCCCTCACCGGAGATGTCGGACGGCTCGAGGCCGCGGTCGATCGCCTCGAGGTGGTCGCGGATCACCTTGAGCGGGAGGTACTGGTCGCGCTGGCAGGCCAGGACGTAGCGCAGCCGCTCGACGTCGGCGTGGCTGAACTTCCGGTAGCCGCTCGAGGTCCGCTGCGGCTGCACGAGGCCCTCCGACTCGAGGAACCGGATCTTCGAGATCGTGACGTCGGGGAACTCCGGGCGCAGGACGCCCAGGACGTCGCCGATGCCCATGAGACCCGCGGGCTGCGACGGCGGTCACGCGCCCTCACCTCCGGGCGTGGCCTGCAGGTAGACGAAGCGGTACTTGCCGATCTGCACCTCGTCGCCGCCGGTGAGGGCCTGGCGGTCGATGCGACGACGGTTGACGTAGCTGCCGTTGAGGCTGCCCGAGTCCGCGAGCTCCCAGCCGCCGTCGACGGCGTGCAGCTCGGCGTGGTGGCGCGACACCGTGACGTCGTCGAGGAAGAGCCCGGCAGTCGGGCGAGCGGCCGACCACGACGGTGCCCGACGCGGGGTCGAGGTCGTAGCGCACGCCCTCCTGGGGGCCGCGCAGGACGACGAGGACGGCGTAGCCGGCGCCGAGGCCGCCCACGCTCGTGGGGTCGACGATGGGCATCGGTGCGGAGTCGCCCTCCGTGGCCACCCGGATCCCGAGCACGCCGGTCTGGAAGACCCCGGTCGGCTGGCTCAGGTCCTCGAGCGGTGGGAGCTCCGAGCCGCAGGCAGCGCAGAAGTGGTCGAACTCGTCAGCGAGGTGCCCACACCTCGGGCACTGACGACCCATGACGTCCACCTCCCGCATGCCCTCGACCCGGAGTCGAGAGTCATCGACGACCCTACGGACCTGCGCGTCGCCGGTCAATGGCACAGACCCTCAACTCATGATCGAGAGTTGAGGGTCTGCTGTCGCACGCCAGGGTGCGGTCGTCGTCGGTCCCCCGGGTCAGGACTCGATCACCGCGAGGTAGCCGGCGGCGTCGAGCAGGGAGTCCAGGGTCGTGCCCTCGGCCACCTCGACCTCGGCCAGCCAGCCGTCGCCGTAGGGGTCGGTGTTGAGGGTCTCCGGGCTGGTCTCCACCGCGTCGTTGCGGGCGACGACCGTGCCCGAGACAGGCGCGTAGATGTCCGAGACGCTCTTGGTCGACTCGACCTCGCCGCAGGGCTCCCCCGCCGTGACGACGGCACCGACGGAGGGCAGCGTCACGAAGACGATGTCGCCGAGCGCGTCCTGGGCGTGGTCGGTGATGCCGAACCGCACCCGGCCCTCGGGCGTGAGGTCGACCCACTCGTGCTCGCGGGTGTAGCGCAGGTTCTCGGGTGTCTGGCCGGCCATGGGGGTGCCTTCCTCGGGGTTCGGGTCACGAGCTCGACGGGCTCGCGGCCGGCCGAGCGTACTGAGGCGTGGTGAGCGGCTGCAACGCGGAGACCAGCACGGTGGCCTGCCGCGTCACCGTGATCCGGCCCCCGGCGGTGCGCACGGTGTCGGCGACGCCACCCGGGATCTCGAGCGCGGTCGCGAGCGTGCTCGAGTCGCCGATGACGGCGAAGCGGTAGGGCGGGGTGAGCCGGGTGCCGGACACCAGGATGCCGGCTCCCTCGGGCGCGTCGTCGAACCAGGTCGACGCCGTCGACCCGCACCTGGCCGATCTGGATCGCCTCGGCCCCGGCGTCGCGCAGCTCCTGGACGGCGTCGAGCATCATCGCGAAGTCGAGCGCCCCGGCCTCGTCGGTGATCGCCACGGTGATGCCCGGACCCGTCGCCGGGACGGTGCCGGCCAGGATCGCCAGCGCGTCCGCACGGGCCTGGGACGCGGCGAGACGCGGCCTCCTCGCTGCCGGACAGGAGCCGGTCCCGCTCGACCTGGAGCGCCCGCTGCTCGAGCTCGAGCCGGGTCTGGCGCTCGGTGAGGTCGTCGAGGACGCGCACGACCTCGTCCTCGCGTGCCGTGACGAGGAGCCCCGTGCTCGCGCTGGCCCGCGTCGCGGCCACCGTGGCGAAGCCCAGGGCGACGAACAGCAGCCCGACGACGACCTGGCGTCGAGAGGCGCGCGGCGTGAGGGCGTGGCGCAGCCGGGCCCGCGCCGAGGACCCGGACGACGACGCGATCGGCTCGACGTCGTCGCGGGAGTCACCGGTAGGTGGCGTGGGCTCGTCCATCGTCACGCCTTGAACAGGTGACGGCGGATGGCGGCGGCGTTGGCGAAGATGCGCATCGCGAGGACGACGACGACGCCGGTGGAGATCTGTGCGCCCACCCCGAGCTGGTCGCCGAGGAACACGAGGAGCGAGGCGATGACGACGTTGGACAGGAACGACACGACGAACACGCGGTCGTCGAACACGTCGTCGAGCATGGCGCGCCCGGCGCCGAAGATCGCGTCGAGCGCGGCCACGATGGCGATCGGGAGGTAGGGCTGCATCCACAGCGGGACGGAGGGCTGCAGGACCACGCCGAGGATCACCCCGATGAGCAGGCCGATCGCTGCGATCACGGCTGCCCTCCCGTCGTCGACGCCGACGGGGCCACCGTAACCCGGTCGACGGAGGGGACCCGCGCACGCACCGGGAGCAGCGCCGTCGCGACGGGAAGCGTGAGCGAGTCGGCGGTCTCGCTGGTGACGCGCAGGCCGTAGGCCTCCACCAGCGCCGTCGAGCAGCTGGGCGGAGCGGGTCGCCGCGAACGCGGCGGGCATCGCGCCCGGGTCGCCGATCGCCTCGACCCGGTACGGCGGGACGAGCGGCTTGAAGTCGACCAGGATCGCCTCCCCGGCCGTGCGGATCGCCGTCGTCGCGGTGAGCCGGCGGCCGTTGATCGCGATGCCCTCGGCGCCCGCCTGCCAGAGACCGTTGACGGCTGCCTGCACGTCGCGGTCGAACACGCGCCCAGGTGCCGCGGGATCGTTCGCGTCGACGCCCTCGGCGTCGTCGAGGACCACCACCATGCCCGGTCCCGTGACGGCGGTGTAGCCGGCCGCGGCCTCGAGGACGTCGAGACGCGCGTTGAGCGCCTCGCCCTCCACCGACTGCGCGAGCAGCGCCTCCTGCGTGGCGAGCAGCTCGGCGCGAGCCGCCGCCACCTCGTTCTCGAGCGCGGTGACGCGATCCTCTGCGGCGAGCGCGCGGGAGGTCAGGGCCTCGCGCGCGGCGAGGGCCTGCGGCTCCTCGGCCTGTCGCTGGACGAGACCGAGGGCGAGCACGGCTGCCACCGCGGCGAAGGTGAGCGCGGTGATCCATCGCGGGAAAGCCTTGTCGTGGTCGTGGTCGTGGTCCCGGCGATGGCGGACGGCTTCGGCGTACTCGAGCCCGGCGTCGTCGCGCATCAGGTCCCGCAGCAACGCCATGGACGACGCGGGATCGGTGGTGGAGCGCGTGCTCACGACACCGGCCGCCGCAGGATGCGTCGCGCCTGTTCGATGTAGAGCAGACCCGCCCACCAGTACAGCGCCGTGCCCCAGATCGCGAACGCCCAGCCGATGCACGCGTGCGGCGTCGGCCCAGGTGAGTCCGGTGCCGGTCGCGCTGTCGCCGAGGAGCAGCAGCGGGAAGGCGTAGAGCAGGTTGAACGTGGCCGCCTTGCCGAGGAAGTGGACGGGGAGCCCGACGATGCCGCGGCGCTTGAGGGCGGCGAGCACGAACGCCAGGATCAGGTCGCGCGAGAGCAGCAGGATCACCAGCCACCACGGCACGATCCCCCGGATCGCCAACCCCACCAGCGTGGCGGCGATGTAGAGGCGGTCGGCGAGCGGGTCGAGAAGCTGCCCCAGCCGGCTGATCTGGCCGGTGGCGCGGGCGATCTTGCCGTCGAGCCAGTCGGTGATGCCGGCCACCACGAGCAGCACGAGCGCCCAGCCGTCGGCCTCCGGCCCGAGGATCAGCCAGAGGAACACCGGGACGCCGAGGAGGCGGGCGAAGGAGAGGATGTTGGGGATCGTCAGGATGCGATCGGTCTGCACCTCGGTCTCCTGCACGTCCACGGCTCGACCCTAACCGCCGTTCGACGGTGCGTCGCCGACCCTCGGAGCCAGTCCGTCCTCGGCGTCGCTGGGATCCGACGGGGCGAGCTCGGGATCGGGATCGTCCACCGGCGGCACGGCACCGGCCACGACCTTCACGTTCGACCCGCTGGCCGCGGCGGGCGGGCTCGGCCGCGCGGCCACCGGATCGACGGCCACTGCCGGCGCGGGCACTGCCGGCGCGGGCACGGCGGCCGCACTCGCGGACTCAGCCGCCCCGGGCGGATCGCCGGGGAGCACGGTCGTGCCTGCTGGTCCCGGGGTCGCGTGCCGCCCGGCGCTCGCCTCGGCCCGGCGCCGGGCCACCGCCGCGCGCCAGAACGCCGCGACGGCGACGAGAAGCAGGACGACGCCGACCCCGATCGCGGTCATGCGCCGAGGACCAGGCCCGCGACACGGTGAGGGTGACCACGGCGTCGACGGTGACACCCGGCGTGGCGTCCGCGTTCATCACGACGAGGGTGCTGCCCTCCTCGACCGTCGCGGCCAGCGTCGCGGGCGACCCCGTCGCCTGGCGCTGCCAGAAGGTCTGGTCGCCGGGCACGGCCGGCTGCTGCGTGCCCGGGACCGCTCGGGTCTCGGCGGTCTCCCCCGGCGCGAGCGTGACGACCACGTCGTAGGGGGCGCCGATGAGGTAGGTGTCGACGTCGGCCGCGCCGGCGGTCCCGACGAAGACGGAGCCGCGGGTGGGCGAGGCGAACGTGACCGTGAGCGTCCCCAGGCCGTCGGGGACGGGCACGCTGCCGGGGTCGACCTCGAGGCCGTCCGCGATGACGGCGACGCCGGAACCGCTCACCCGGGTGGGGGCGCTGGCGATGGTGCCGTCCGAGCCGAAGATGGCCGCGACAGCCGACCCGCCCGCGATCGCGAGCACCCCGAGCACGACGCAGAGGATCGCGAGCGCCAGCCAGAGTCCCCGTCTCACTCCTCGACCGTAGCGCGGTCGCGGACGGTGTCTCCCCCACGGCACGGACTCCCTGCCGTGTCGTGACCGGCGTGACGCCGCCGGGGACCGCATCGCTGGTCGCCGCCCGGCGCGTGCGGCGGCGTGGCTACGGTTGCGCCGTGGACGTCTGGGACCTGCAGCACCTCAAAGGTCGCTGGAACGACGTCCTCGACGACCTCGAGGCCACGAACCGCACGGCCTGGATCGCCCTGTTCGACGGCCGACTGGCGTCCCTGACGGACACCACCCTCGTGCTGGACTTCTCCGACGCCACGAAGCTCGCCGGGGTCCACACGTTCGAGCGGGCCCGCCGCCCGCAGTTCGCCATCGCGCTCACGGACTCCATCGAGCGCGTCGTCGGCAGGCGGGTCGCCGTCACGGTCACCGCCGACTCCTGATCGTCGCCGCGCATCACGCGCCGCGTGGGTCGTGGGCACCGATGCGAGCGCTGCGGGTGCCCAACTGGACCCGATCTCCAGAAAGTGTCGCCGCGTCGTCGGCGCGGCACTAGGTTCGCGCCACTGAGCCACACGTCGGTCCGCTCGGGCGGTCGACCGATCGGAAGTTGGTCCCATGACGCTGCACGATCGCATCGACCCCGAGGTCAAGGTCCCGCTCGACGGGCTCCTCGCCGCATTCCCCGGTGGTTTCAACGCCATCCCCGACATCGCGGCCCGCCGCGCGACTGTCGACGCGGTCCTCGCCGCGGCGACAGCCGATCTACCGCCGAACGATCGCGTGACGCGCGAGGACCGGCTGATCCCGGGACCGAACGGGGCCCCCGACGTCCCCGTGCGGGTCTACCGCCCTGCCGGTGTCACGGGCGTGCTCCCCGCCGTGCTCTTCCTCCACGGCGGCGGCATGGTTCTCGGGAACATCGCCGGCGAGGAAGGTGTCGCCGAGATGGTGACCGAGCGCGTCGGCTGCGTGACGGTGTCGGTGGAGTACCGCCTGGCGCCGGAGCACCCGTTCCCGGCCGGGCCCGAGGACTGCTACGCCGTGCTCGTCTGGATGATGTCCGGCGCCGCTGAGCTCGGCATCGATCCGGCGCGCATCGCGGCATACGGGGGCAGCGCGGGAGGCGGGCTCGTGTGCGCCCTGACCTTGATGGCACGGGACCGCGGGCTCGACGCCTTGTGCTTCCAGATGCCGATCTACCCCATGATCGACGACACCAACACGACGGCGTCGAGCCGGGAGATCACCGACATCGGGCTGTGGGACCGCGACGGCAACATCGAGGCGTGGCAGTGGTATCTCGGCGACGCCCACGGGGGCGACGAGATCTCGCCCTACGCCGCACCCGCACGTGCGACGGATCTCTCGGGGCTTCCTCCCGCCTTCATCGACGTCGGCGATCTCGACCTGTTCCGGGACGAGGCCCTCGCGTACGCGACCCGGCTGCTGCAAGCGGGAGTGCCCGTGGAGCTCCACGTCAACCCGGGCGCGTACCACGGTGCGGAGGTGTTCGCGCCCGCGGCGGCTCTCTCCCAACGCATCTGGGCGATGCGCATGGACGCGCTGCGCAGGGCCCTGCATCACTGACTCCCGGACGGCGCCGCGCGCCCCACAACCGGACCACGCACCGGTGCGCTCGGGGCATTCTGTGCTTGGATTCGTTCCGGGAGGGGGTTCCCATGGGGGTCTACGTCGTTCGAGCCGTCCGCCGGGCGCAGGGCTGGGAACTGCGCGTGGACGGTGTCGGCGTGACGCACTGCCGCACGATCGAGTCGGCCGAGCAGCATGTCCGCCTCATGGTCGAGATGCTCACCGGCGTGGATGCGACCGAGGACACGGTGTCGATCCGGGTGGATCTGGGCGAGGAGTCGAGGCCGCTGCCGGTTGCCAGCGGTGAGCCGCCTTTCCGGCGGGAGTAGCTCACCGCTCCGATCTCGGAAGGCAGAACGCCCCACCGCCGCAATCGCTTGCGGCAGCAGGGCGTTCGTTCGTCGGGCTGACAGGATTTGAACCTGCGACCCCTTGACCCCCAGTCAAGTGCGCTACCAAGCTGCGCTACAGCCCGAGACGAGCCACGGCCGCGTGGGTCTCCCCCGCGACAGCCCCCGAAGATTACCCCACGGCCGGGGTTCGTCTGAAACCGCCGTCAGCGGCGCGGGCGCTTGGTGCGCACCCGGAGGTTCACGCGGATCGGCGTGCCCTCGAAACCGAACTCCTCGCGCAGCCGGCGCTCGATGAAGCGGCGGTAGCCCGCCTCGAGGAACCCGGTCGTGAACAGCACGAACGTGGGCGGTTTGGTGGTGGCCTGGGTGCCGAACAGGATGCGCGGCTGCTTGCCCCCGCGCAGCGGGTGCGGGTGCGAGGCGACGAGCGTGGCGAGGAACGCGTTGAGCTTCGAGGTCGAGACTCGCGTCTCCCAGCCGGCGAGCGCCTGGTCGAGGGCGGGGACCAGCTTCTCCATGTGGCGACCGGTGCGAGCACTCACGTTGACGCGCGGTGCCCACGCCACCTGGTGCAGGTCGCGCTCGATCTCGCGCTCGAGGTAGCGGCGTCGCTCGTCGTCGATCAGGTCCCACTTGTTGAACGCGAGCACGAGGGCGCGGCCGCTCTCGACGACCATCGACAGGATGCGGGTGTCCTGCTCCGCCAACGGCTCCTGCGCCTCGAGCAGGACGACGGCGACCTCGGCCTTGTCGAGGGCAGCCCGAGTGCGCAGCGACGCGTAGTACTCGTGGCCGCTGGCCTCCGCCACCCGGCGCCGGATCCCCGCGGTGTCGACGAAACGCCATGTGACACCGGCGATCTCGACGAGCTCGTCGACCGGGTCGACAGTGGTGCCGGCGACGGAGTCGACGACCGAGCGCGTCTCCCCTGCGAGCTTGTTGAGCAGGCTCGACTTGCCCACGTTGGGCTTGCCGAGCAGCGCGACGCGACGCGGCCCGCGCGGCTGCGAGGTGCGGGAGCCCTCGTCGGGGAACGCGGCGACGAGCGCGTCGAGCAGCTCGCCGGTGCCACGACCGTGCAGCGACGACACCGCGAACGGCTCGCCGAGGCCGAGCGACCACAGCATCGCGGCGTCGGCGTCGCCGCGGGCGTCGTCGACCTTGTTGGCGACGAGGATGACCGGCTTCTTGGTGCGACGCAGCAGCTTGACGACGTCCTCGTCGGCGTCCGTGGCACCCACCGTCGTGTCGAGGACGAACATGACGACGTCGGCCTCGAACATGGCGCGCTCGGCCTGCGCGGCCACCTGCGCGGCCATCCCCTGGGCCTCGCGCTCCCAACCGCCGGTGTCGACCATGAGGAAGCGGTGCCCGGCCCACTCGCCTTCGTAGGTGACGCGATCGCGTGTGACGCCGGGGACGTCCTCGACCACCGCCTCGCGGCGACCGATGATGCGGTTGACGAGAGTCGACTTGCCGACGTTGGGCCGGCCCACGATCGCGACGACCGGCAGCAGCGCGTCGTCCTCGTCGTCGAAGACGTCGGAGTCGTCGAGGTCGAAGCCGAGCGCCGCGAGCGCGGCCGGGTCGAACGCCTCGTCGTCGGCGAGGTCTCCGAGGTCGGGGATCGCGGCGTCGCCGTCGAGGTCGTCGACCTCGATGATCTCGTCCTCGCCCCAGGCGGTGCTGTCGTCGTCGTAGCCGAGCTCGGCGTCGACCAGCGAGGGGTCCACGTGCTCGTCGTCGGTGCTCACGCGTCACTCCGGTGGTCGTTCGTCGGTTCGGGCAGCGGACCAGGAAGCTCCTGGCCGGTTCTGGCCACGGCGGTACGGACATGGTCGGACAGCGCCTGGCGCAGGCGCTCCCCCGACCGGGCAAGGACGGCGCGGCGGTTCGGGTCGCCCTCGACGTCGACGTCGACCGGTGCGCCGAACACGACGTCGATCCTGCCGCGTAGGCGAGGCAGTCCGTCGCGCCTGGCGCCGGCTGGCCGAGCGCCCAGGATCGCCACGGGCACGACGACGGCGCCGCTGTGCGCGGCGAGATAGGCCGCCTCGTGGCGCACGTGGCGAGCATCTCCCGCGCCTCGCACGCCCTCGGCGAAGATGCCGACGACGTCGCCGCGCGCCAGCAGCTCGCGGGCGAGCTGCAGCGAGGTGCGGTCGGGGGCGTCGTAGTCGAACCGGACCTGCGCGGTCCCCCGCATGAGGCGCGCGAAGGGTGCCAGGAAGGTCTCGGGCTCGGCGAGGACGTGCGCCGGACGCGGCGAGGCTGCCGCGAGCACGACACCGTCGAGGAACGCCGTGTGGTTCGCGGCGAGGATCACCGGGCCGCTCGCGGGCACCAGATGAGCGGCGGTCACCTGGAGTCGCCAGGCACGGGTCAGCAGCGCGGCGATGTTGCGTCCCGTCGCCGCGGAGGCGGTGGTCGGCAGGGTCAGCGGCGTGGACCGTCCTGGGTCGGTCACGACGTCGTCCGCTCACGCACGAGTGCGACCACGGCGGCGATCACATCGGCCAGGGACAGCTCGGTGGCGTCGACCACGACCGCATCGGGTGCCTGCGCCGTGGGCGACGCGGCGCGCGTGGAGTCGGCGGTGTCGCGTCGTGCGAGGTCCTCGGCGACGGCGACCAGCTGCGCCACCGGCTGCGGCGCGGTGGCCGGCACGCGTCCCGCCGCGACGTCCTCGGCGGCCCGACGGGCGGCACGCACGGCCGGATCGGCGACGAGCCACACCTTGAGGTCGGCGTCGGGCAGGACCACGGAGCCGATGTCGCGCCCCTCGACGACGATCCCTCGTCCGCCGGCGACCGCCTCCGCAACCGCCTCGCGCTGACGCTGCACGAGCACCGACCGGGTCCGGGGCTCCGCCGCGACCGCGCTCACGGCCGAGGTCACCGCCCGCTCGCGCACCGCGTCGGAGACGTCGAGCCCGTCGACCAGGATGACGGACCGGTCGGGATCGAGCGACCACCCGAGGTGGACACGTTGCGCCGTCGCCGCGATCGCGTCGACGTCAGCCAGGTCGATCCCGTCGCGCAGGACGGCCCACGTGACGGCTCGGTACATGGCCCCGGTGTCGAGGTAGCGCAGCCCGAGCTCGCGGGCGACGCCACGCGAGACGCTGGACTTCCCTGATCCGGACGGGCCGTCCACGGCCACGACCGCGGTCGCGGGGGTGGTCGCACGGGGCACGCGGGCTCATCTCAGGCAGGGGCGGCGGGGGCGCCGGACGATCGGTGATCGACGACGAGCCTAAGCCCCCGAGCAGGCCACCGTGGACCCCGCGGCGTGATGCTGCCGGCGGCGAGAAATCGTCGAGTCGACAATTCTGGTGCGTGGAGTTGGCGAGAGCCCGCTCCCGTGCGTGGCATTGTCGATTCGCCGATTCACCGATAGCACGATCGGGACTCGACCCCGCCGCTCAGTCCCGGACCGTCCAGCCGGCGGCCAGCAGGCCCTCGACGAGCGCGGGGGCCGACGTCGGGCTGACCTCGAGCTCCACGAGGCCGGTCGGGCGACCCTGGACGTGCTCGATGCGGACGTCCTCGAGGTTGACCGACGTGCTGCCGGCGTCGGCGAACAGCCGCCCCAGCTCGCCCGGACGGTCGGCGACGAGGACCGAGACCACGGCGTAGTCCACGGCCAGGGCCCCGTGCTTGCCGGGAACCTTCCGGTGACCGGCCACCCCGGCGGCGAGCGCCGCGCGCACCTGCGCTGAGCCGGCGTCGTCACCCGCCCGGAGGCCGTCGCGCACTCCGGTGAGCCGCGCGATGAGGCCGTCCAGGGCGCTGGCCACCGGGCCGGCGTTGCTCTCGAGGATCTCGGTCCACAGGTCGGGGTCCGACGCCGCCAGCCGGGTCATGTCGCGCAGACCCTGCCCGGACAGCCGGACGTCGGCGGTCCCGAGCGGCTCCAGCCCCGCCGCGACCAACGAGGCGACGACCTGCGGGGTGTGGGAGGTCAGCGCCACGGCCCGGTCGTGGTCCTGCGGGCTGGTCACGACCGACGACCGCGCCGAGCGCCTCCACCACAGCGACCATGGCGGCGGTTCGGTCCGGATCCGTGCGTGCGGTCGGAGTGAGCGCCCAGACCCGATCCGCGAACAGATCGGCCCGAGCGGCCCCCGCGCCGGACACCTCTCGCCCCGCCAGCGGGTGCCCAGGGACAAAACGGGAGGAATCGATCCCTGTACTATCAATCTCCCGTTGAAGTTCAGTCTTTGTGCTGCAAACATCGCTAACCGTCGCAGTGAGATACGTCCGAAGTGAACTAATGACGACTGAGCCGGTCGCGGACGGTGGGACAGCCACCAGGACGAGGTCCGGATCCGACTCGGGCAGCCCCACCCGCCCCGCTCCGCGCTCCGCGGCGAGGGCCAGCGGAGCCGGCGTCGGCGTCCTGGAGCCAGACCTGCACGCCCTGGGCGACCAGTGCCATGCCGACGGACGCACCGATGAGGCCCGATCCGATCACCAGGACGGTCGCGGGGAGGCCCGGGCGTCGCCCCTCCCCCGTGGCCGGGGCGAGCTCCGGCACGCTCACTGCGCGAGATCCTGCCGAAGCACCTCGGCGCCGCGCAGGTAGACGTGCGCCACCTCTGATCGCGCCCGGTCGAGCTCGCAGTGGGCGAGGACGCGCACCACCCGGGACAGCGCCCCGGGCACGGCGATCTCCTGGGCGCACAGCAGGGGGACGTCGCCGAGGCCGAGCCCGCGTGCGGCTGCGGCCGGGAACATGCACACGAGATCGGGGGTCGAGGTGAAGACCACGGAGACCAGGGCGTCGGTGCCGATGCCGTTGCGCTCCAGCATGGCCGACACGAGCTCGGTGACCGCGTCGGTCATCTCGCCGGCGTCGTCGGCCGACAGCCTGGTCGCACCCCGGACAGCACGCAGCGGCACTGGTCTCCCCTTCCTCGTCGGCGTTCACCCTAGCGATCCGCCGATCCCTCGCCATGGCGACTCACCGATGACGAGGTTGATCGGTTGATCGGCTAGTCCGCACCTCGGTTAGTCGCTAGATCGTCTGAACCTGATACATCTTTATCGCTAACTCGTCTCATGGGTAAAGAGGTGAAGCGGTGAGGCGCTACGTCGCACAAGCGATGGAGCGTCGACTCGACAGCGTCGAGCCCCGCCACGACGCCCACTCCGCCGATCGACGCGGTATCCGAGGCGGCCGACGGCGGCGCCACCGCGGCGGGCCTGTCCGAGGCCTCGGGGAACCGCTTTGTCGACCCGTGACCTTCCCCTGAACTGCGAGGACACCTCTTGGGGGGACGACAAGCGTGCCCGCCCGCACCCGGACCGCCCACATCGACAAAGAGACAGGGATGACCAGCTCGCGGGCTGCGGCCGTGTCGACAAACCGTGATTGCGACATACCGCTTCCAGCAGGCCACAAAGTAATCAGGCTATTTGTCGATCTAGTGGTACACCGACGAACCCGCATCGGATCGCTGCCCCCGCGGCAGCCGGCTCCCTCGACTCCGTGCGGCGGTCGGTCAGAGGCCGACCGCGGCGTACAGCTCGCCGACCTCCGCGATCGACAGGGTCCGCACCTTGCCGGACCGGAGGTCGCCGAGCCCGATCGGGTCCGACCTTGACCCGGACCAGCCCTTCGACCGGGTGCCCGACGGCGGCGAGCAGCCGGCGGACCACGTGCTTGCGGCCCTCGTGCAGGACCACCTCGACGAGTGCCCGGCCGGGGGCTGACGTCACCACCTTGAACCGGTCGACCCGGACGATCCCGTCCTCGAGCTCGATCCCCTCGCGCAGGCGCCGGCCGAGGTCGCGCTCGATGGAGCCCTTGACCTGCGCCAGGTACGTCTTGTGCACGCCGTGCGACGGGTGGGCCAGTCGCTGGGCCAGGTCGCCGTCGTTCGTGAGCAGCAGCAGCCCCTCGGTGTCGGCGTCGAGCCGACCGACGTGGAAGAGCCGCTCCCGCCGTCCGCTGCAGGTAGTCCCCCACGCACGGGCGACCGCGGTCGTCGCTCATCGTGGAGTGCACCCCGCGGGGCTTGTTCAGCGCGAGCACGACGTGGCCGGGCGCGGTCGGGATGCGCATGCCGTCGACCTTGATGACCGAGGAGCTCGGATCGACCCTGAGGCCCTGCTCGAGCACGAGCCTGCCGTCGACCTCGACGCGACCCTCGTCGATCATCTCCTCGCAGACGCGCCGGCTGCCGATTCCGGCCGCGGCCAGGACCTTCTGAAGCCGGATTCCGGACTCATCGTCATCGTTGTGCCATTATGTCTCAACCTTAACTTGACGTTTGCTCGATGAAGTCATCAAGCAACTCGATGTCCGGTAGGTACTCTGCGACGGGCGGCATCTCGTCCAGCGACTTCAGAGCCCAGTCGATCGAGGAACAGCTCCGTGGTCCGGTACAGGATCGCGCCCGTGCTGTCGTCGTGGCCGGCCTCGGCCACGAGGCCGCGGCTGGTCAGCGTCCGGATCACCCCGTCGACGTTCACCCCTCGCACGGCGGAGATGCGAGCCCGGCTCACCGGCTGGCGGTAGGCCACGACCGCGAGCGTCTCCAGCGCCGCCTGCGTGAGCCGCGCCTGCTGTCCGTCGCGGACGTAGCGCTCGACCACCTCGGCGCAGTCCGCGCGGGTGTAGAACCGCCAGCCTCCGGCGACCTCGCGCAGCTCGAACCCGCGACCGCTCTCGTCGTAGTCGAGCGCGAGGGCGCGCAGCCGCTCCTCGACCTCGGGAGCCGGTCGGCGCACGAGCGAGGCCAGCGTGGCCACGTCCAGCGGCTGATCGGTCACCAGGAGCACCGCTTCGAGCGCCGCCGCCAGGCTGGGAGCGCCCAGCGAGGGCTCGAGCCCGTCGTCGTCCAGCGTGCCGTCCGGCTCGTCCGGGGGCGTCCAGGGCTCCTCAGCGGCCTCCTGGGCGGCTGCTGGCGCCTCGCCCGGCTCCGCGGCACCTGACGGGCCATCGAGGGCCTGATCACCGCTGATGGCCGGCGGATCGGCCTCGTCGGGTGTGCTCACTCGGTCTCCTCAGGGTCGTCGGTGCCGTCCGGC
This sequence comes from uncultured Actinomycetes bacterium, assembly GCA_963738455.1. Classification (GTDB taxonomy): domain Bacteria; phylum Actinomycetota; class Actinomycetes; order S36-B12; family CAIYMF01; genus Longivirga. The sequence continues at coordinate 18,900 of CAVTWM010000007.1, read as the reverse complement.
ACGTCGTGGTCCGAGCCTGGCTCGGCCGGCTCGAGCGGGTCGTGGGACTGGTCGGCCGGGATCCCGGCGGGGTCGAGCGCGACTGCGACGACGGGGACGCCCTCGTACTCCTCGACCTCGACGTTCACCTCGCCCTCCGCGGACCCTGTCCAGCGGACGTGCAGCTCGCCCAACGGCGACATCTGGTCGAACGCCACGATGCCGTCGCGATAGAGCTCGAGCAGGGCGAGGAAGCGGGCCACGATGAGCAGGGTCGTGTCGCAGTCGGAGGTGAGGCTGCGGAAGGTCGACGACGGGTGCCTGCGCAGCCGGTCGACCAGGATCGCCGCCTGCTCGCGGACGCTCACCCGAGGCGCGTGGACGTGGGTGACCGAGACAGTCGGCACCGGTTTCGGCGCCAGCGCACGCGCTGCCAACGCCGCAAACTCATGCGGCCCAAGGCCGATCAGCACTTCGGGGAGCAGGCTCGCGAACTCCGGATCGAGTCCGACCTCGCGCGGGTGACGCCGCGAACCGGCACGGAGCATCTCGCCCAGCACCGCCGACACGTCCTTGTAGGCGCGGTACTGCAGGAGCCGGGCGAACAGGATGTCGCGCGCCTCGAGCAGCGCGAGGTCCTCCTCGTCCTCCACCTCGCCCGAGGGCAGCAGCCGGGCGGCCTTGAGGTCGAGCAGGGTCGCGGCGACGACCAGGAACTCGGTCGCCTCGTCGAGGTCCCACTCGGCGCCACGGGCGCGGATGTGCGCGATGAAGTCGTCGATGACGTGTGCAGCGCGAGCACGGTGACGTCGAGGCGGTGCTTGGCGATGAGCGAGAGCAGCAGGTCGAACGGGCCCTCGAACTCGTCGAGGCGCACCGAGAAGCCGTCGGTCGGCTCCGGCGTCGAGGTCACCGCGTCGGACGAGGTGTCGGGCGCGACCGGACCGCCCTGGTCGGCGCCGGCCTCCGGCGACGGTCCGGGCTGCTCGGGGGCCTCGACGTCGATCACGTCCGGCACGGTACCTGCCGAACGCCCCGACCCCCACGACGACCCGCGCGGCCACGGGAGTCCGATCCGGCTCCGGACGTGGCCGAATCGGTGAACCGCTTTACCGACAAACCGCCGTATGCAGGGTTCTGACCTGCGATGACTGTCCGGCAGCCGCGGCGCGATCAGAGGCCGCGGAGCCGTCGGACGAGCAGGCTGTCCTCGCCCTGCGTCTCGAGGTCGGCGATCACCATCGCGATCGCCTCGCGCACGATCCGCCCCCGGTCCACGGCCAGCGAGTGCTGGGCCCGCAGCATCAGCTTGGCCCGCTCGAGGTCGACGAGCTCCTCGGGCGACACGTAGACGGTGATCTTCTCCTCGTGCTTCTCCCGGCCGGTCGGGCGCCGGTCGCCCGCACGCGGACGTCGGCGCGGTGCGGGGCGGGGCGTCCGCCCGGCGTCGCCGGGCGCCTCGGCCACCGGCTGCGAGGGTCTCGCCCGCCGGCACCGGGTCCGGTACCGCGGTCACCGTCGGCGCGGACGGCGCCGGCGCAGGCTCGGCGGGCTCCGGGGTGTCCGAGGTCCGGCGGAACAGCTCGTCGGCTCCCGGCAGTGTTGCTCGTCGGCTCATCGGGCCAGCACCTCCCGTGCGAGCTGGCGGTACGCCGCAGCGCCCGCCGAGCTCGACGCGTACGTCGTGATGGGTTCGCCCGCGACGGTGGTCTCGGGGAAGCGGACGGTGCGGGCGATCACCGTGCGGAAGACCTTGTCGCCGAACGCGTCGACGACCCGAGCCAGCACCTCGCGGCCGTGCAGAGTTCGTGAGTCGTACATCGTGGCTAGGATTCCCTCAACCTCAAGTCGAGGGTTAATCCGTTCCTGCACCCGGTAGATGGTGTCCATCAAGAGCGCCACCCCGCGGAGGGCGAAGTACTCGCACTCGAGCGGGATGATGACGCCGTCGGAGGCCGCCAGCGCGTTGACCGTGAGCAGCCCCAGCGAGGGCTGGCAGTCGATGAGGACGATGTCGTACTCCCCCAGCATCGGGGCCAGGACCCGGGCGAGCGTCTGCTCGCGGGCGACCTCGGAGACCAGCTGGACCTCGGCGGCGGACAGATCGATGTTGCCCGGGAGCAGGTCGAGCCCCGGCACGCCGGTCTTGAGCAGAACCTCGTCGATGGAGACGTCACGCTGCATGAGCAGGTTGTAGATCGTCAGGTCGAGCTCGTGCGGGTTCACCCCGAGACCGACCGACAGCGCGCCCTGCGGGTCGAAGTCGACGAGCAGCACCCGGCGTCCGGCCTCGGCCAGCGCGGCGCCGAGGTTGATCGTCGAGGTCGTCTTGCCGACCCCGCCCTTCTGGTTGCACAGGGCGATCACCCGGGCCGGGCCGTGCCGTCTGCAGGGGCGGCGGCTCGGGGAAGTCGATCTGGGGGCGCCCGGTGGCGTCCAGGACGACGTCCGGCACGCTCTCCAGGGCGGAGGGGTCCGCCGCGGCGGCCTCAGCGGCTGGCCGGCTCGGCCGGCTCGATCGGCTCGACGGACGCGGTCGGTGCGACGGTCGCCGTGACGGCGTCGGCCGCCCGCTCGTGGTTCTCCCCCAGGTCCAGGTCGGAGATCGAATTTGTCGACTTACTCACAAGCAGACTCGCCTCTGTCTCGATAGGGAACCCGATCGCCTTGGCGATGGAGCGTCACCCTAGGCCGCGGGCGCCGCACGAGGCAAGGCGGGTCCGCGCCCGGACGCACCCGGTCGGGTGACGCCGCGCCGAGCGTCGTCGAGATGCGCGGTATCGCCGCAGGTCAGCCGCGTGCGCGGGGGTGCGCGGTGGCGTAGACCTCGCGCAGCCTGTCGACCGTCACCAGCGTGTAGATCTGCGTCGTGGTGACCGAGGCGTGGCCGAGCAGCTCCTGGACGACGCGCACGTCGGCGCCGCCGTCGAGCAGGTGGGTGGCGAAGGTGTGCCGCAGCGTGTGCGGCGAGACGTCGGCGGTGACGCCGGACCGGTCCACGGCCGCGGCCAGCACCGTCCAGGCGCTCTGCCGGGTCAGCCGGCCGCCGCGGTGGTTGAGGAAGAGGGCCGGGCCGCCCCGGCCCGTCCGCGGCCAGGGCCGGGCGACCGCGGACGAGGTAGGCCTCGACCGCCTCGATGGCCCAGCCGCCCGACCGGGCACCATCCGCTCCTTGCTGCCCTTGCCGCGCAGCAGGACGGACGCCGTCTCGACGGTCGAGGTCGTCGACGTCGAGGCCGACCGCCTCGAGATCCGGGCGCCGGTGCCGTAGAGGACCTCGAGCAGGGCCCGGTCGCGCAGGGCTCGCGGCGTGCCCTCGGCGCCCGCGGCGTCCAGGATCGCCTCGACCTCGCCGACCGTGATGGCCTTGGGCAGCCGCTGCGGCAGGGTCGGCGGGCGGACGTCGCGCGCCGGGATCGGCTCGCGGTGAGCCCCTCCCGCGCGGCGAACCGGTGGAAGCCCCGCACGGCCACCACCGCCCGTCCCGCCGACGACGCCGCCAGCGGCCGGTGCTCGTCGTCGCCGGCTGCGCAGGGCGACGAGGAAGTCGGCGACGTCGTTCTCGCTCACCGCCCGAGCTCGGTGATCGCCGCGGCCGGCGCAGAACGCGGCGTAGCGGGACAGGTCGCGGCGGTAGGCCGACAGCGTGTTGGCCGCCAGGCCCCGCTCGACCGCGAGGTGGTCGAGGTAGAGCCGGATCGCCCGCGACGAGCGGCGACGGGCGTCGCTCGATCACGTGCGCCAGACCTTACCTGACATAACGACCGGAGCCGGCGGAGCCTCCCCGCAGGTGGGGCCGCCGGCTCCGCCGGTGGTGTCGCACGGCGGACGACGTCAGGCGAGCACGCTCTCCAGCGACGACGCTGGTCGATGTCGTCGAACGCCTCGGCGACGGCGGCGTAGGTGACCTGGCCGTCGTGGGTGTTGAGGCCGAGCGCGAGCGCCCGGTCGTCGCGGCAGCGCCTGGGCCCAGCCCTTGTTGGCGAGCGCCACGGCGTAGGGCAGCGTCACGTTGGTGAGCGCGTACGTCGAGGTGTTCGGCACGGCGCCGGGCATGTTGGCGACGCAGTAGAACACCGAGTTGTGCACGGTGTAGGTCGGGTCGGCGTGCGTGGTCGGACGCGAGTCCTCGAAGCAGCCGCCCTGGTCGATGGCGATGTCGACGAGCACCGAGCCCGGCTTCATCCGCGAGACCAGCTCGTTGGTGATGAGCTTGGGCGCCTTGGCGCCCGGGCACGAGCACCGCACCGATCACCATGTCGGCGTCGAGGCACCGCCCGCTCGATCTCGTAGGCGTTCGACGCGACGGTCTGCATGTGGCCCTGGTAGATCGCGTCGACCTGGCGCAGGCGCGCGATGTTGAGGTCGAGCAGGAGCACCTCGGCCTGCATGCCCAGCGCGATCGCGGCGGCGTTCTGGCCGGAGACGCCGGCGCCGATGACGACGACCTTCGCCGCGTACGTCCCGGACACGCCGCCCATGAGCACGCCGCGGCCGCCGTGCGCGCGCATGAGCGCGTTCGCGCCGACCTGCGGGGCGAGCCGGCCCGGCGACCTCGGACATCGGGGCCAGCAGCGGCAGCGAGCGGTCCGGCAGCTCGACGGTCTCGTACGCGATCGCGGTGACGCCGGCGTTGACCAGCGCCTCGGTGCACTGCCCGCGAGGCGGCGAGGTGCAGGTAGGTGAACAGCGTCTGGCCCTTGCGCATGCGGTGGTACTCCTCCGCGATGGGCTCCTTGACCTTCAGGATCAGGTCGCCCGTCGCCCACACGTCGTCGGCCGTGGGCAGGATCGTGGCGCCGGCCGCGACGTACTCGTCGTCGGTGATCGACGAGCCGACACCGGCGTCGTGCTCGACGTAGACCTCGTGGCCGTGGCGCACCAGCTCGAACACGCCCGCCGGCGTGATGGCCACGCGGTACTCGTGGTTCTTGACCTCGCGGGGGATTCCGACCTTCACGTCGAGTCCTTCGCTTGCGCGCGGCGCGTCGTCGAGCCGCGAGAGGGAGCGCCCGCGAACGGCGTCGCGACACGGCGACCCGCCCGCCGGGCGGCGGGATGCACACACGCTATGCCGTCCGGGTGCTCCGGCGCCCCGCCAACGTGTCAGGTGGGTGGCGCGGAGCGAGACGATCCGTACAACCGGGCGCGACCGCTGCCCACCACGTGCGCGCGCGCCGGCCAGCGGGCGTCCACCGGGCGCAGCGTGGCCCAGCCGGCCGCTCGCGCCACGGAGGCAGCGAGGACCCCGGCGACGGTCAGCGGAGCGGTGAGGCGTCCGGCGAGCACTCCTGCGACCGCCTCGTCGAGGGGCACCCAGGCGCGGGGCATGTCGCGCTCCTCGCCGTGCCGGTCGGGTCGACCGCCGGGCGCCGGGGCGAGGCCGCGCGCGAGGTAGAGCCGGATGGTCTCGCTCGATCCTCCGGGCGAGTGCTCGACGTCGACGAGCACGTCCCAGCGCGCCGGCGACCAGGCCGGCCTCCTCGGCCAGCTCGCGCGCCGCACCGTCCCACGGCGCCTCGTCCGGCGACGTCGAGCAGCCCGGCGGGCGGCTCCCACAGCGACATGCCCGACCGGGTGGCGGTACTGGCGCATGAGCAGCACCCGGTCGGCGTCGTCGAGCGCGATGACGCCGACGGCCCCGGGGTGGGCGACGTACTCCCGCACGACGGTCTGGCCGTCGCCGAGCTCGACCGTGTCGCGGCGCAGGTCCCAGATCGCGCCCGTGGTGCGAGCTCGTCCGAGCGCGACGACCACGCGGTCGTCGATCTCGTCGACGAGCGGTCGCGACGTCGCCCGGACCACGTCGGCTCGAGGACGTACGCCGTCACGCCTCGGGTCGTTCGCGAGCGTCGACGTGCTCGACGCCGCGCGCGCCGAGCGCCAGCGGCTCGATCAGCCCGCGGAACAGCGGGTGCGCCCGGGTCGGGCGCGAGCGCAGCTCGGGGTGCGCCTGGGTGGCGACGTAGTACGGGTGCACGTCGCGCGGCAGCTCGACGAACTCGACGAGCCGGCCGTCCGGCGAGGTGCCGGAGAACCACAGCCCGGCCTCTCGAGCTGGGCGCGGTAGGCGTTGTTGACCTCGTAGCGGTGGCGGTGACGCTCGTCGACGTAGGTCTCGCCGTAGACCTCGCGCACCAGCGAGCCCTCGGCGAGCTTGGCCGGGTAGAGCCCGAGGCGCATCGTGCCGCCCATGTCGCGCTCGCCCGCGACGACGTCGCGCTGGTCGGCCATCGTGGCGATCACCGGGTGCGGGCGTGGCCTCGTCGAACTCGGCCGAGTTCGCGCCCTCGAGCCCGGCGACGGTGCGCGCGTACTCGATGACCATGCACTGCAGGCCCGAGGCAGAGGCCGAGGGTCGGGATCCCGTGCTCGCGCGCGAAGCGCAGCGCGCCGAGCTTGCCCTCGATGCCGCGTACGCCGAACCCGCCCGGGACGCAGACCGCGTCGACGTCGCCGAGCAGGCGCTCGGCGCCCTCGGGCGTCGCGCAGTCGTCGGAGGTGACCCAGCGGATGTTGACCCGGCAGTCGTTGGCGAACCCGCCGGCGCGCAGCGCCTCGGTCACCGACAGGTAGGCGTCGGGCAGGTCGATGTACTTGCCGACCAGCGCGACGGTGACCTCGTGCGCCGGGTGGTGCACCCGGCGCAGCAGGTCGTCCCACGCGGTCCAGTCGACGTCGCGGAACGGCAGGTCGAGGCGGCGCACGACGTAGGCGTCGAGGCCCTCGCTGTGCAGCACCTTCGGGATGTCGTAGATGCTCGGCGCGTCGACGGCGGCCACGACGGCCTCGACGTCGACGTCGCACATCAGCGAGATCTTGCGCTTGATGCTCGTGGGCACCTCGCGGTCGGCGCGCAGCACGATCGCGTCGGGCTGGATGCCGATGTTGCGCAGCGCCGCGACCGAGTGCTGGGTGGGCTTGGTCTTCAGCTCGCCGGACGGCCCGATGTAGGGCAGCAGCGACACGTGCAGGAAGAACACGTTGTCGCGGCCGACCTCGTGGCGGACCTGGCGGATCGCCTCGAGGAACGGCAGCGACTCGATGTCGCCGACGGTGCCGCCGACCTCGGTGATCACGACGTCGACGTCCGGGCTCGGCCATCCGGCGGATGCGCGCCTTGATCTCGTTGGTGATGTGCGGGATGACCTGCACGGTGTCGCCGAGGTACTCGCCGCGGCGCTCCTTGGCGATCACCGTGCGAGTAGACCTGACCGGTCGTGACGTTGGCCGAGCCGTGCAGGTCGACGTCGAGGAAGCGCTCGTAGTGGCCGACGTCGAGGTCGGTCTCGGCGCCGTCGTCGGTGACGAAGACCTCGCCGTGCTGGAACGGGTTCATCGTGCCCGGATCGACGTTGAGGTACGGATCCAGCTTCTGCATCGTGACCCGCAGGCCGCGGGCCTTCAGCAGGTTGCCGAGCGAGGAGGCCGTGAGCCCCTTGCCCAGGGAGGAGGCGACGCCTCCGGTGACGAACAGGTGCTTGGTCGTCTGGGGGTTCACGGGTGACCAGGCTATCAGGGGGTCGGCGAGGTCGGGGACGGCGGAGTCGGCGACGGCGTGTCCGTCGGCGTCGGGGTGACCGTGACCGTCGGAGTGGGGGTCGGGGTGGGTGTCGGCGTCGGGAAGGTGCGGGCGGACGCCGCGGCACCAGCATCCGCGCGACGTTCAGGGTCCCCCGCGCGTAGACCCGCGCCTGCGTGAGCGACACCCGGGCGGGGAGCTCCACCGTGACGGCGTACCCGGCGTAGCGACGGTTGTAGAAGCCCGTCATGGTGCCCGCGCACGGGCCACGGCACGGGACGGCCGTGGTGGGCAGCCCGAACGCCGTGGCCAGCCGCTGCGACCAGAGCCGCGTCTTCGGGTTGCCGATGTCGACCGACCGGAACGCCTGGTGCAGCGAGACCACCAGGTTCGGCCGCAGGTGGTCGAGGAACGCCATCATCGCGCGCGTCTCGGGCTCGCTGGCCGCGCGCGGACCCGGGTAGAAGCTGATGCTGGTGTAGCTGCGCAGCCACCGGTCGGGGAAGTTGCGGTTCAGGTCGACGCCCCTGGCGTTGCGCCGGGTGCCGAGCCCCGAGCCGTCCGGGTTCATCGTGCTGATCGTCCACACCTGCACGCCGGTGGGCGGTGCGAGGCGCCGTACCTCGCGCACGACGTCGATGCCCTTGGGCTCGCTGCCGTGCATCTGTCCCAGGACGAGCACGGCGTACGGCGCCATCGCCGGGCCCTGACGAGTCGCCACGATCAGCCGACCGCGCACCGAGCGCCCGAGAACCACCCGCGTCGGCGTGTGCGCCCGCCAGAACCGGGTCGACGCGGTGACGGGCAGGTACGCCGCCGGCGCCACGACCGCGGTCGGAGTGGTCGCGGCCTCGCTCACCGCCCGGCTGGCGGCCACCGGGAGGGCGGTGGCCACGATCGCGCACACGGTTACCGCGACTGCCGCTCGGCCGGCTGCTGAGTTCACCCTGGAGAGACTAGGAGGTGGCGACGGGCCTGTCTGCCCGCGTCAGCCCCGGCGTCGGCGTGTCGTGGGCGGCTGCGGCTCCCGCTCCGCGGCCGCCAGGTCGAGCAGCTCCTGGGCGTGGGCGGCCGCGGACTCGGACCCCTCGAGGCCGGCCAGCATCCGGGCCAGCTCGCGGACGCGGTCCGCCTCGCCGAGCACGCGCAGCCCGGAGGTGGTGATCCGCCCGTCGTCGCTCTTCTCCACCACGACATGACGGTCCGCGAACGCCGCGACCTGCGGCAGGTGCGTGACGACGAGCACCTGGCTGGTGCGCGAGAGCCGGGCGAGCCGGCGTCCGACCTCGACGGCCGCCTTGCCGCCGACGCCGGCGTCGACCTCGTCGAACACGAGCGTGGGCACCGGGTCGGTGCCGGCGAAGACCACCTCGACGGCGAGCATCACCCGGGACAGCTCGCCGCCGGACGCACCCTTCGCGATGGGTCGGGCGGGTGCCCCGGTGTGCGGCGTGAGCAGGATCTCCGACCTCGTCGACACCGCTCGGACCGAACGCGAGCACCCGCGTGCCGTCGCCGGTCCGGACCTCGAGGCCCGTGGCGGACTCCTGCTGACGCAGGTCGACGCCGATGCGCGCGTGCGGCATCGCCAGCTCGACCAGCTCGGCCGTGACCGCGGCGGAGAAGCGTTGTGCCGCCTCGGATCTCGCCGCGCTCACCTCGCCGGCGAGACGGCCCAGGTCGGCGCGGAGCGCGACCCGCTCCTGCGCGAGCGTCTCGCGACGGTCGTCGTCGTCCTCGAGGTCGAGCAGCCGGCGCGACGCGGTGTCGGCCCACGCGAGCACGGCGTCGACCGAGTCGCCGTACTTGCGGGTGAGTGCCCCGAGCGCCGCGCGGCGCTCCTCGACCGCGGCGAGGCGTGCGGGGTCGGACTCGATCCCTGCGGCGTAGGACGCCAGCTCGCCGGCGATGTCGCCGAGCGCGGCGCTGGCGTCGGCCAGCCGGTCCGCCAGCGCCCCGAGCTCGGCGTCGTGCTCGCGCTGCGCCTCGAGCGCTCGGCGCGCCGCGACGACGAGCGTCAGGGCGTCGTCGTCGCGCGCGGAGTCCGAGTCGGCGCGCAGGGCGTCGTGGGCCACGGCGGCCGCCTCGCGGAGCTGCTCGGCGTGGCCGAGCCGCTCGGACTCCGCGCCGAGCGCGAGGTCCTCCCCCGGCGTCGGGGCGACCGCCTCGATCTCGTCGAGCCCGTGGCGCAGCAGGTCGGCCTCCTGCGCCCGCTCGCGCGCCGTGGGCCGTGATCTCGTCCAGCTCGCGCTCGAGCTCGCGCAGGCGGTCGAAGGCCAGCGCGGTAGCGGCCGAGCGGACCCGCGACGGCGTCGCCGGCGAACCGGTCGAGCGCGGCGCGCTGGCGAGCCGGCGCGAGCAGCCGCTGCTGGTCGCTCTGCCCGTGGACCGCGACCAGCTGGTCGGCGAGCTCGGCGAGCACCGATGCGGGAACCGACCGCCCGCCGAGGAACGCCCGGCTGCGGCCCTCGGCGAGCCAGCGTGCGAGCCAGCACGAGCACGCCGTCGTCGAGGTCGCCGCCGGCGTCGAGCACCCGGTCGAGCACCTGTCGCGAGTCGACGCGGACCCGCCCCTCGACCTCGGCCCTGCCGTCGCCGGCCCGGACGACGCCGGCGTCGGCGCGACCGCCGAGCAGCAGCGCCGAGCCCGGTCAGCACCATCGTCTTCCCGGCGCCGGTCTCGCCGGTGAGCGCGGTGAACCCCGGGTGCGGCTCGACCACGGCGTCCTCGATGACGCCGAGCCCGCGGATGCGGATCTCCTCGATCACGCGGAGGCCCCGTTCTCGCCACGGCGACGGATCCCGCGCCAGCCGTCGACCGGCAGGTCGAACTTCGCGACGAGCCGATCGGTGAACGGCGCGTCGTGCAGGCGCGCCAGCCGCACGGGCTCGGGGTGGCGACGGATCTCGACCCGGGCGCCGGGCGGCAGCTCGACCAGCCGCCGCCGTCGCACCACAGCACGCCGCCGCACGTGTCCGCGGCAGCACCTCGATCGCGATGGTGCTCGACGGCGACACGACCAGCGGCCGGGCGAACAGCGCGTGCGCGCTGATCGGCACCATCGAGCAGCGCCTCCACCTCGGGCCACACCACCGGCCCGCCGGCCGAGAACGCGTAGGCGGTCGAGCCGTCGGGGTCGCGCGACGACACCGTCGCAGCCCCAGCGCGACAGCGGCCGGCCGTCGACCTCGACGAGCACCTCGAGCATCCGCTCGCGGCTCGCCTTCTCCACCGAGGCCTCGTTCAGCGCCCAGGTGCGCGCGAGCTCGGCGCCGTCGAGGGTGACGACGACCTCGAGCGTCATGCGCTCCTCGACCGTCCAGCGTCGGTCGACCACGGCCCGCACGACGGTGCTCACCTCGTCGACCTCGGCCTCGGCGAGGAACCCGACGTGGCCGAGGTTCACGCCGAGCAGCGGGACGCCGTACGGCCGGGCCAGCTCGGCGCCGCGCAGGATCGTGCCGTCGCCGCCGAGCACGACGACGAGCTCGCAGCCCTCGGCCGCGACGCTCGGCGTCGACCGCGACGACGCCGCACGGCACCAGCGTCGACCGCCTCCTCGGTCTCGGCCACGCACCTCGATGCCGGCGTCGCAGCAGCTCGCTGCGGCGACCGCGCCGGGCCAGCGTGACGGCGTCGGCGCGGCCGCCGTGCGTGACGAGCAGGACGCGTCGGCCCGGGCTCGTCGTCACTGAGGTCCCTCCTCGATCGCGTGCGGGCCAGATCGGGCTCGTCGAGCGGCGTCGGCCCCTCGCCGCAGGTGCAGGAAGTACTCGACGTTGCCGCTCGGGCCCCGGGCAGCGGGCAGGCGACGACGCCGGCGGCGCCGAGACCGAGGTCCCGCGCCGTCGCAGCGATCCTACGGACGGCGTCGGCCCGCAGCGCCGGGGTCCCGCACCACGCCACCGCTCCGACCCGGTCCTTCCCCACCTCGAACTGCGGCTTGACCATCAGCACGAGGTCGGCGTCGGTCGGTGACACGACGCGCACGAGCGGCGGCAGCACGAGGGCGAGCGAGATGAACGAGAGGTCGGCGACGACGAGGTCCGGGACGAACGGCAGCAGCTCGGGCGTCAGGTCGCGGACGTTGGTGCGCTCCAGCACGGTCACCCGGTCGTCGGACCGGATCGGCCAGGCGAGCTGCCCGTAGCCGACGTCGACGGCGACCACCGCGGCGATGCCGCGGCGCAGCAGCACGTCGGTGAAGCCGCCGGTGCTGGCGCCGGCGTCGAGCGCGCGCCGCCCGCGACGTCGAGCCCGAACGCGTCGAGCGCCCCGACGAGCTTGTGCGCGCCGCGCGAGACGTAGTCCGGGTCCGTCGGCCGGCTCTCACGCACGGCGACGCTGGCGGTCGGCTCGACCTGCGTGGCCGGCTTGGTCGCCGACGACGCCGTTGACCTGCACCCGGCCCTCCTCGATGAGCGCGCGGGCCTGCTCGCGCGATCGGGCCAGCCCGCGGTGCACGAGCTCGGCGTCGAGTCGACGACGCGCCACGACGCGCTCAGTGCGCGTCGGCGTCGGCGAGCGCGTCCTGCAGCCGGCGGTGCACGTCGTCGTAGACGGCGACGTGGTCCGGCGTCGGCAGGTCGGCGATCTCGCCGAGCCGCGCGGTGGCGGCGTCGACCCGGGCCTCGCCCGTGACGGGCGAGTCGTCGAGCGCCGAGAACTGCTCGCGCGCCGAGAGCGCGAACGGGAGGGCGCCCGGACGCGCGGCTCCCGCGCCGAACCGGTCGCGGCGTCGGGGTCGGCGTCGACCACGGCGTCCGGCGTCCGGCTCGAGATCGGTCTCGCCCTGGTCGTCGTCGCCGTCCGGCGTCGTGCTCGGCGATCGACCTGCGAACGGTCGCGTCGGCCGCTCGTCGTCGATGGTGCAGCTCCGAACCGGACGGAGTCGATGCTCGATCCGCCTCGGCTCCACGCAGCGCGTCACCGGAGCCGCGGCGCGACGTCGGCGGGCTCGGGCATGACCCGGACGGGCTCGTGCCGCCGGCGGGGCGACGCGCGACCTTCTTCTTCTCGGGCCCTTCTTCTTGGCGGGCGGTGGCCGCAGCACTCGGGCGCGGCGGCCGCCGGGGCCGCGCCGCCGGCGGCGACCTCGGCGCGGATCTCGGCGAGCTGGGTCTCCAGGCGCGACACGTGACGACGGACCGCCGCCAGCTCCTCCTCGCGGACGAAGCCGAGCCGCCCCGCGGCCCGGTCGACCTCGGTGCGCACGAGCCCGGTGAGCAGCTCGCGATTCTGCTTGCTGGTCTCGAGCAGCTCGTCGGCCAGGCCCTGGACCTGGCTCGCGGCCACCTTCGCCGCGTCGACGGCGGAGTCCTTGCCCGGCACGTCAGGGACGTTGTCGAGGTCGAGACCCTGGGTCAGCAGTGCCGCCACCGCCTCGCGAGCCTTGGCGACCGTCACCTCGGTCAGGCCGCTGGCCAGCTGGACATATCCCCGCAGCGCGTCGAGCACGCTCGCCACCTCGCTCTCGCCGGGCGCGCGGTGTCCCGCGCGCCATCGATCCCCACGCTATCGCGGTCGCCTGCGATAGCGTCGCGGCGAGTCACGACACGAAGGGACACCGCAGTCCATGGCCGAGATCGACGAGGTCCGCGCGGCCATCGACGAGGTGGTCGCCTTCGTCGAGGACCTCGACGAGGACACCCGACGCCGGATCCCGGACCGCTCGGTGTCCGCTCGGATCCTCGACCTCGACGTCGCCTACGCCGGCCGCTTCGCCGACGGCTACCTCGTCGAGGTCACCGAGGTCGATCCGGTCGACGCGCACGCGTCGCACCTGCGCCTCGGGTTGAGCTCCGGACGACCTCCTCGAGCTGGTCGCCGGCCGACTCAACTTCGCGAGCGGCTGGGCCAAGGGCCGGATCAAGGTCGACGCCCGGCTCCGCGACGTGTTCGAGCTCCGCACGCTTCCTCTGACCGCCGTCGGGCGGGTCAGCGCGCCAGTGCGCGCCGGACCGCGCCCGAGAGTCCTGCCGCTGACCTCTGGGCCGACGGTGTCCGGCCCCCCGCCGTCGCGCGCCCGCCAGACAGCGGCGCACACGGCACGGAGCCCGGACAGCTCGTCGCCGGACCCGGTGGCCGCGATGCGCAGGACCGACGCCGGGCAGCGAGCAGACCCGCGCAGGTCGGCCGCGACGTAGGTCGGCCGTCGCTCGGGCTCGGCATCGAGCAGCGCGTCGACGTCGGTGACACCCGTGAGCACGAGCAGGACGGTCGATCCCGCAGCGGTGCCCGGCCTCGATGTCGGTGTCGAGCCGGTCGCCCACGATGAGCGGGCGCCGCGCGCCGACCCGCTCGACCGACTCGACCATCAGCGGGGCGAACGGCTTCCCCGCGACGATCGGCGTCCGTCCCGTCGCCGCGCTGACCGCGGCCGACCAGCGTGCCGTTCCCGGGCGCGATGCCCTCGGCGGTGGGGATGCTGGTGTCGGTGTTGGTGGCGACGAACAGCGCGCCGCGCGCCGACGGCGTACGACGCCTCGCGCCAGGTCGCGCCAGGAGACGTCCGGCCCGTATCCCATGAGCACGGCGGCCGGGGCCGCCGCCGCCTCGTGCACGGGCACGAGCCCGCGTGCGGTGCAGCGCCTCCGCGACGCCCGGGACCGCCGACCGCGAGAACCCGGCTCCCCGCCGGCACCCGGGCCGCGACCTCGCGCGCCCCGGCCTGGGCCGACGTGACGACGTCGTGCTCGGCGACATCGAGCCCGAGCGCGGCGCAGGTGCTCGGCGACCACGCCGGGTGGCCGGGACGCGTTGTTGGTGACGTACGCCGTGGCCACCCCGCGCTCGCGCGCGGTTCGCAGCGACGCGACCGCGTGCGCGACCGCATCCGGTCCGACGTAGACGACGCCGTCGAGGTCGAGCAGCAGCGCGTCGTAGTCGTCGAGCAGGATTCGGACGTGCCGCGTGAGCGGGAGCGCCGTGGTCATGTCGGACACGGCAGGCGCTCGTCGGGACCACCGAGCGGGTCCAGCCCCGCGTCCTCGCGGGCCGCGAGGTCGCGCGGACCTGGCGCAGCGCGGCGGCGTACTCCGGGCGGTCCGGCCGCATCACCGCGGCCATCGCCAGGTGCTCCGCGGCCTCGGGGAACCTGCGCAGCCGCCACAGCGAGAGCCCGAGCCCGAAGTGGGCGTAGTCGTCGTCCGGGTGCGAGGTCGACGATGACCCGGAACTCGCGCGCAGACTCCTCGAAGCGTCGGGAGTCGAACAGGGCGCGGGCCCACGTCTCGCGGATCGACCGGGCGTCGGGCTCCTGGTCGCCGCCCAGGCGAGCAGCTCGGCCGGCCGCCGCCGAGTTGCCCTGCTCGAGCAGTGCGGTGCCGCGCCGGAACCAGTCGTACGCGTCACCGGCCGGCGGCCCGGGCGCGGCGGCACCAGAGGTCACCCCGCCATGGTGGCACGGCCGACGGCGCTCGGGCGACCCGCGTCAGCGCCGACACCTCGACCTCGTACCGCGAGGCCGGGCCGCCCCCGGTCCGGAAGAACCGCCGGCGCAGCGAGCCCTCGACCTCGATGACGTCGCCGGGGTGCCACCGGGCGATGCGCCGCGGCGCAGGTCGAGGTGAAGACCGCGCAGTCGAGGGTGTCGACCCGCGCGCTCGACCCCGAACCGCTGCGTGCCGGTGCGGTCGACGACGAGCCGGAAGGTGGCCACCACGTCGCCGGAGGGGAGCGTCTCGTTCGACCGCGGCCGCAGCGAGCCGGCCGCGCAGCCGCACCTGGTTCACCGGGCCTCGAGCCGTCGCTCGTGCTGCGTCGGTGTCGCCCGCTCGCTGGCCATGGTCCGCTCCGTCCCCGGTGCCGCCGGGGTGGCGCACCGCTCGCGCCGTATGCTGCGAGGCGACCACGACGCCGGGAGCGTTCTGGGTCGACAGCCCTGAGGACGACACGCTGCAGGAGGTCGCTGTGGATCCCGCACGACAGTCACCCGCCCGTCGACCTCGGTGACGAGGTCTGGCTGATCGACACCCAGATGGGCGGCTACGACGGCATCACGGCCGGCTACCTCATCCGCGGGACGCGCCCGTGCCTCGTCGAGACCGGCGCGGCGACCTCGGCCGCGGAGGTCGTCGCGGCGCTCGAGGGGCTCGGGCATCGGTGCGGACGACCTCGCCACGATCGTCGTCACGCACATCCACCTCGACCACGCCGGCGGGGTCGGCGACATCGCGGCCGCGTTCCCGAACGCCGAGGTCGTCGTGCACGAGGCGGGTGCGCGTCACATCGCGGACCCGTCCCGCCTCATGGCCAGCGCGGCCCGCGTGTTCGGCAGCGTGCTCGACGAGCTGTTCGGGCAGCTGCGACCCACCGACGCCGAGCGGATCACGGTGCTCACGACGGCGAGTCCTACGTCGACCTCGGCGACGGGCGGCGGCTCGAGTCCTTCGACTCCCCCGGCCATGCGCGACACCACGTCGGCCTGCTCGACTCGCTGACCGGCGACCTCTACACCGGCGACGCGGCGGGCGTGTGGACGCCGGAGACGGGCGACCTGCGCCCGGCCACGCCACCACCCGAGTTCGACCTCGACGCCGCCCTGGCATCGCTCGAACGGATGCGCGAGCGTCGGCCGAAACGCCTGCTGTTCAGCCATTTCGGACCGGTGACCGACGTCGACGTGACCCTGGACCGGTCGGTCGAGGAGCTGCGCCTGTGGGTCGAGCTGGTGCGCGAGGCGCGGTCGGACGGCCTCGACGTCGACCACGCCGTGGCCCGGGTACGCGAACGGACCGCAGAGCGCTATGCCCTGCGGTCCGTTCCCGAGATCGAGCACAAGATCGAGGTGCTCTCCAGCACCGAGGCCGACGTCGCCGGCATCTGGCGCTGGCTCGACGCTCAGTCGTCGCTGGAGTCCGGCCCGTCCTGAGCCAGCGCCGAGACGCGAGCGTGCTCGTCCGGCTCGAATCGGCGAGGTCCTCGATGCTCAGGCCCGCGAGCGGGTCCTCGCGGCTGTCGTCGTCCGCGTCGTCGTCGAGGTCGGAGCCGATCTGGGCAGGGCTGTGCACCTCCGCCGGAGCATCCTCGACGTCCTCGACGTCCTCGGTCCTCGGTCCGGCGAACAGCAGGTCGTCGTCGTCGTCCTCGTCCTCGAACTCGTCGTCGTCCGACGCCGCGGTCGGGGCGGCGACGAAGGCGAGCGCCGTCTCGGCGTCGACCTAGTCGTCCCACTCCGAGCCCGGTGCGGCGACGAGCTCGACGAGCGCGTCGTCGTCCTCGTCGCTCGTCGTCCTCGTCGTCTCGTCCGTCGTCGTCGCCGTCGAGCGCGTCGACCCAGACGATGCCGTCGAGGTCGGCGAGGCGCTCGGCCGCGTCGGTCTCGTCGTCGGCGTCGGCCTCGACCGCCTTGGCGAACCACTCGCGGGCCTCGTCCTCACGGCCGGCGGCCAGCAGCGCGTCGGCGTAGGCGAACTTCAGCCGCGCCGACCACGACTCGCGGGCCGTCGACTGGAGCTCGGGGCACTGCAGGGTGACCACGGCCGCGTCGAGCTGGCCGAGATCGCGACGCGCGCCCGGACGCGACGATGCGCATCTCGACGCGACCCGCCTTGTCGAGCCGGTCGACCTCGGGAGCGCCGGCCATGGTGATCGCCCGCTCGGGGCGGCCGAGGCCGCGCTCGCAGTCGGCCATGATCGGCCAGTAGCTGTCCGAGCCCGAGATCCGACGAGCCGCGCGGAACTGCGCGAGCGCATCGGCGTACTCGCCGGCGGTGTACGCCGCGACGCCCGCAGCCTCACGCACGACGGCCAGCCGGCCTCCGCGGGCGACCGCCGCCTTGGCGTGCTCCCACGCGAGATCGGGGCGGTCGTCGAGCAGGCGCTGCCGCCATGACCAGGTGCCGCGACACGATCTCGGCCGACTCGACGCGACATGGTGCGCAGGTCGCCGCGGATGTCCTTGTCGAGCTCCTGACCCGTGACGTCGTCCGGGATCGACGGGCCGACCGGACGAGCCGGGCGCATGTCCCGACGCTCGTCGCGGCCGAGACCGCTGCGCCACGCGCCCGAGGCGGCGGCGGTCGCCGTACGAGCGCTGCGGACGGTCGCCCTGGGGACGGTCGCCGTACGAGCGCTGCGGGCGGTCGCCCTGAGGACGGTCGCCGTAGGAACGCTGCGGACGGTCGCCCTGGGGACGGTCGCCGTACGAGCGCTGCGGGCGGTCGCCCTGAGGACGGTCGCCGTACGAGCGCTGCGGGCGGTCGCCCTGGGGACGGTCGCCGTACGAGCGCTGCGGGCGGTCACCCTGAGGACGGTCGCCGTACGAGCGCTGCGGGCGGTCGCCCTGCGGGCGGTCACCTTGGGGGCGGTCACCGTACGAGCGCTGCGGGCGGTCACCCTGGGGGCGGTCACCGTACGAGCGCTGCGGGACGGTCGCCCTGGGGGCGGTCACCGTACGAGCGCTGGGGACGGTCGCCCTGGGGGCGGTCACCGTACGAGCGCTGCGGGCGGTCGCCCTGGGGACGGTCGCCGTACGAGCGCTGCGGGCGGTCGCCCTGGGGACGGTCGCCGTACGAGCGCTGCGGGCGGTCGCCCTGGGACGGTCACCGTACGAGCGCTGCGGGACGGTCGCCCTGCGGACGGTCACCGTACGAGCGCTGCGGACGGTCGCCCTGGGGACGGTCACCGTAGGAGCGCTGCGGGCGGTCGCCCTGCGGACGGTCACCGTAGGAGCGCTGCGGACGGTCGCCCTGGGGACGGTCACCGTAGGAACGCTGCGGGCGGTCGCCCTGGGGACGGTCGCCGTAGGAACGCTGGGGCGGTCGCCCTGCGGACGGTCGCCGTAGGAACGCTGGGGACGGTCGCCCTGGGGACGGTCACCGTAGGAACGCTGGGGACGGTCACCGTACGAGCGGGATCCACCACCCGTGGGACGGTCACCCTGCGGACGGTCGCCGTAGGAACGCTGCGGGCGGTCGCCCTGGGGCGGTCGTCGTAGGAACGCTGGGGGCGGTCACCCTGGGGACGGTCGCCGTAGGAACGCTGGGGACGGTCGCCCTGGGGACGGTCGCCGTAGGAACGCTGCGGACGGTCACCCTGGGGGCGGTCGCCGTAGGAACGCTGGGGACGGTCACCCTGCGGGCGGTCACCGTAGGAGCGGGACCCACCGCCCTGCGGACGATCACCCTGCGGGCGGTCGCCGTAGGAGCGCGACCCGCCACCCTGGGATCCAGCAGAGCTGCGGCCGCCGGACCCACCTTGGCCGGAACCGCCAGTGGGGCGTCCTCCACCGGAGGCGGGACGACCGCCGCTCGACGGCCGACTGTAGCCACCGCTCGAGCCTCCGCGAGGCTTGCTCGAATCACCGCTGCCGCGACGAGGTCCCTGTGCCATCTTCTGCTCCTTCAGTCACGTCCGCGGTTCTCCCGCGACGCGTCGTGCACCAACTCGCCTGTGG
>CAVTWM010000006.1:5000-110010 GCA_963738455.1 uncultured Actinomycetes bacterium | reverse complement strand
GGGAGCAGTACGAGTCGGAGCGCTGCGCCACCGCGGCGGCGATCACAACGGCCACCTCCGACGCGGTGAGCGAGATCGCGCCTCCGTTGGTGGCGCGGGTGTCGGAGAACGCGGCCCACACATCGGGTCGCCAGGCCCAGAGCCGGGTCAGGTTGCTGATGTAGCCGTTCTCGTCCAGGTCCTCGTCGTACATCGCTCGGACAGCGTCGTCGACCGGCGGCTCGCGAAGGAACATGGCGCTCATCATGAGCGCGCCGATCGAAAGCCGACAAGGGTCGACGTGCGCGCGCATTCCGCGTGCGCGTCGTCGGGCCTCCGGTGCTGCGGCTGTGCCACAGTCGCGCTGACGAGGGGAGTCGCCGTGTCCGGGATCCGGGTGTTCGCGCCGGTGCCGGCGCAGCGCGCGGTCGAGGCGACCCCGGCGGACCGCGACCGAGTCGTCGACGCTGCTCGGGCCGTCGCGCCTCCTGGTCGTCGTCATCGGCCACGGCGTCATGGCGGTCGTGGCGTGGCCGGAGGGCATCCCGCGCCTCGGCAACCTGCTCGCCGCGTTCCCCTGGACCCAGGCGCTCACGTGGGTCCTCCAGATCATGCCGCTGTTCTTCTTCGCCGGCGGCGCCGCCAGCGCGCATCTCGTGGGAGCAAGCACTCCGCGAGGGGCGAGACCTACGCCGCGTGGCTGTGGGCGCGAGCCGCGCGGCTGCTGCGTCCGGCGTGGGTCTACCTCCTGGTGATGAGCGTCGTCGCGACGATCGTCACGCTCGTCGCGCCGTCCGACGCCGCGGAACCGCTCATGCTGCTGACCACGCAGCTGCTCTGGTTCCTCGGCGCCTACCTGCTCGTCACCGCGCTCACGCCGCTGTTCCGCCCGACGACGCCGGTGCGCGGCGCCGTCACCGCCGTGGGGCTGCTCGCCGTGTGCGGCCTCGTCGATGTGGCGCGGTTCGCGTGGGGCTGGCCGGAGGCGGTGGGACTGCTCAACTTCGTGCTCGTCTGGACCGTGCCCGCCTATCTCGGCTCGCTGCGCGCCCACGGCACCCTCGGCCGCTACCGCTGGCAGTCCCTCGTCGTCGCGCTCTCGGCCGGCATCGCGCTCAACGCCGTCCTCATCAAGTACGGCCCGTTCCCGGTCTCGATGGTCGGCATGCCGGGTGAGCCCGTGAGCAACATGGCTCCGCCGACCGTCGTGCTCGCGATCCACTCGGCCGTGCTCGTGTGCCTGCTCACGTTGTTCGACTCACCACTGCGCCGGGCTCCTCGAGCGGCCCGCGGTCTGGCGCCCGGTCACCGCGGTGAACCTCGTCGCGATGACCCTCTACCTCTGGCACCTGCCGGTCCTCATCGCCGTCACGACGGCCGGTCACCTCCTGCACCTCGACCGACCGGTGGCGCTGGACGCGTTCGGGTGGCCGATCCCGGACGGCTGGGGCTACGGCTGGGGCAGCCTCGTCTTCTGGGCGGTCTACGGCATCGGCGTCTGGGCCGTCGTCCGGCTGATGTGGCCGTTCGAGCACCTGCCGCTGCCCTGGTGGGACTCCCCGACGACGGCACCGGTGCTTCGGCCACGAGCGGCGTCGTGGGTCGCCGGCCTCGGCACGGCGGGGGTGGGCGTCGCCAGCCTCATGCTCTCGGCGACCGGGCTCGCCGGGTTCCCGGCGCGCGTCGTCAGCTACGCCGGCATCCCGCTCAACGCCGCCGCCGCGATCACGCTCCTCGTCGGGTCGGGCGCCCTCATCCGCTGGGCCGGAGCGCCGCGTCGCGGGTCCGACAGCACGAGCCACGTCAGCAGGGTCGCGTGAGCACGCACCGCAACGCTGCGCGGGACTGCCGGGGCCGGTCGTGAGGCGTGGCTCCCGAGCGCTCGACCGGTGGTCCCGTCTGGTCGAGGGCGTCACTGCGACGCGGCGGCGGCTGGTGGCCCAGTCACGCCTCGCGATCGGCGACATCACGTTCGGGATGGAGGACGGCGCGGTCTCGGTCTCGGGCCTGGTGTTCGGTGTGGCTGCGAGCACGAACGACTCTCGCGTCGTGGTCCTCGCGGGAGCGACCGGGGCCGTCGCCGGCGCAGTCTCGATGATGGCCGGGCGCTACCTGGACGTGCAGTCCGTGGGCCACCGCGGGGAGGCGCTGCTCGCCTCGACGCAGGAGCGCATCGCGCAGGCACCGGGGCCGTACCTGGATCGAGCCGGCCACCGGCTCCGCACGGCGGGCTTCACCCCGGACGAGGCGAGCACCGTGGTGCAGATCCTCGAACGCAACCCCCGCGCGCTGCTCCACCACGTCGCCGCCTACGAGGTCGGCGTCGCCGTGCAGACCCAGGGCTCGCCGCTCTTCCACGCGGTGTGGATGTTCGTCGCCGACCTGATCGCCGCCAGCGTCCCGGTCATCCCGTTCGTGTTCCTGCCGCTCAAGCCCGCCGCCGTCGTCTCGCTGGTCATCACGGGGCTCTGGATGGCGCTGCTGGGCATCGCGCGCGGCCGCATCGGTGGCGTGAACATCTGGCGCAGCGCGGTGCAGACGATGTCCATCGCCGGCGTCGCCGCCCTCGCCGGCGTCGTCATCGGCCGGATGGTCACCTCGCAGTAGCGCGCGGGCGGGCGCCGGCCGCGCAGGCTCAGCGATGTCTCAGGGCAGGGTGAGCACGACGGCGACGTGTCCGCCGCTGTGGCGCCGGAACACCTTCGCGAACGCGCTGAACAGGCGGAACTGGCTGCGGTACTTGGCCGTGTGCAGCTTCTCGACCCGCGCCAGCTCGGCCGGGTCGTCCAGCACCTGCGCCGCCGCGTCGACCGGCGTGCCCTGCGGGCGACCTCGCGAGTCGCACGGCGCCACGAGGACGTGGCCACGGTGGCGGATGCGCTTGGCCTTGCCGGAGTTCGCCTCGGTCCAGACGTAGAGCTTGCCTGCCTCGGTGCTCACCCAGACCGGGGTGGGGACGGCGGTGCCGTCCTTCTTGTACGTCGTCAGCGAGACGTACGGGCCGGCGGCGAGGCGCTCCACCTCGGGATTGGTCGCGGCGTTCATGCCGCCACGCTACGTCCGCGACCCGGGAGTGGCATGTCGAGGCGACTCCCTAGGCTGGTCGCATGTCCGTCGCCGTCCGCGTGATCCCGTGCCTCGACGTCGACGCCGGCCGGGTGGTCAAGGGCGTCAACTTCGTCGACCTGCGCGACGCCGGCGACCCGGTCGAGCTCGCCCGCGCCTACGACCTGCAGGGCGCCGACGAGCTCGTGTTCCTCGACATCACCGCGAGCAGCGGGGACCGCGCCACGACGTACGACGTGGTGCGGCGCACGGCCGAGCAGGTGTTCATCCCGCTGACGGTCGGCGGAGGCGTGCGGACGGTCGACGACATCGACCGGCTGCTGCGCGCGGGCGCGGACAAGGTCGGCGTCAACACCGCCGCGCTCGCGCGGCCCGAGCTGCTGCGCGAGGCGGCCGAACGCTTCGGCGCCCAGTGCGTCGTCCTCTCGATCGACGCGCGTCGGTGCCCGGACGGCGTCGCCACCGACTCCGGCTGGGAGGTCACCACGCACGGCGGCCGCCGGTCCACGGGGATCGACGCGCTCGCCTGGGCGGTGCGCGCGGCCGAGCTCGGGGCCGGCGAGATCCTGCTGAACTCGATGGACGCCGACGGCACCAAGGACGGCTACGACCTCGCCCTCATCCGGGGCGTGCGCGCCGAGGTGACGGTGCCCGTGATCGCGAGCGGTGGGGCGGGGGCGCTCGAGCACTTCGCCCCGGCGGTCGAGGCGGGGGCCGACGCCGTGCTCGCCGCGAGCGTCTTCCACTTCGGCGAGCTGACCATCGGCGAGGTCAAGGCAGCCCTGGCCGGGTCAGGGTTCCCCGTGCGCACGACCACCGCGAGCGCTGCCGGCTGACCTGACCGCGGGAGCGGCGAGCGGGTCAGCGGCGGAAGGTGCGGAAGGCCTCGACGTCGTCGGGCTCGCCGCGAACGTCGAGGCCGCGCGTCACCCGGCCGTAGATCGCGAGCACGATCTCGCCCACCGGCCCGTCGAGGATCACCGCAGCGGTCGCTGCTGCGCAGCCGCAGCTCCGTGCCCGCGGCCGGACCGTCGGTCGGCACGGCACCCACGCCCACCGGGCAGCGGCGGACGAAGAAGCGCCCGCGTCTTCCCCAGACGGGCCCAGAGCGCGGCGGTCGTCGCGTCGTCCAGGGTGCGCGGGGTCCAGCCGGGCTGCGCCCGGATCACGTCCT
Source organism: uncultured Actinomycetes bacterium (assembly GCA_963738455.1). GTDB lineage: Bacteria > Actinomycetota > Actinomycetes > S36-B12 > CAIYMF01 > Longivirga. The sequence goes on along the minus strand of CAVTWM010000006.1, from coordinate 105,791 downwards.
CGTGGTGCACGAAGTACTCGATGGTGTTCGTCTCGCCGTCGACCGGCGGCAGGGCCTGGAAGGACCAGCGCGGCGGCCCGTTGCGGACGTCGGCCACGAGGTCGGCGTAGTCACGTGACGCGACGTCGGCCTGCACCTTCGCGGTCCAGCCGGCCAGCGGCGACGCGATGATGCCGGCCGCGGCGTCGGGCCGGTTCTCGCGGACGTACAGGTGCGCCGCGAGGTCGCGAGCGGTCCAGTCGCCGCTCAACGTCGGCGCGTCGGGTCCCACCTCGAGGAGCAGGTCGCACAGGGCTCTGCGCTCGGCCTGGGCGACGGCGTTGTGGGCAGGGCTCGACGTGGTCACCTGCCCACCCTAGGCGCGCTGCACGAGGCCGCACGCCCGGCCATCCAGGGGTACCGACGGCACGCGAGGTCAAGCCGGTTCCGTTTCGTGTCGAACCCACGGTAGGACGGGCGCCCGCGAGGGGCGCTCGACAGGTGGAGGGACTGCACGTGGGCGATCCGGGCTACGACTTCTTCGCGACCGGCCGGCCGGCCGCCGCGCCGGAGCCGGCGAGCCGGTTCGGCACACCGATGGTGGCGGCGCCCGCCGCCGCTGCCGCTCCGGTCGAGCCGCCATCGGTCGAGCCCGCCGCGTTCGCCATCCCACCGATCTCGGGCTACCAGCCGGGGAACGTCAACCAGTTCGGCACGCCGCTGGACGAGGTGCGGGTCCCCACCGGCCCCTACGCCGCTCCCGGCATCGGCGCCGCTCCGGTCGAGGCTCCCGGCCTGCTCACCACATGGGGCGGCCCACCCGTCGCCGGCCAGCACGGGCGCGCTCGTCCCGCCGCCTACGACGTCCGCCCCGGCGGGGTCCTCGCGGCCGGGATCATCGGCATCGTCGAGGGCGTGCTGCTCCTGGTCATCGCGCTGTTCGGCGTCGCCGGGTACGTCGCGCTGCAGAGCCAGGTCGCCGCGCTCGAGGCGCAGGCCGGGTTCGAGGGCGCGGGCGAGCTCGTCGCCGGCGTCAGCACGATCCTGCTGCTGGCGATCCTCGTCACGCTCGTGATCGGGCTGCTCTACCTGCTCGCGGGCATCGCCGCCGTACGCGGACGGCGCTGGGGTGCGTGGACCCTGCTCGTCGTGTCCGCCCTCAATGTCGTCTACGGGGCGTTCGGCTTCCTCGGCGGGACGCGAACCGGTCTCGGCGACATCGTCGCCCTGCTGATCGCCCTGCTCGTGGTGGTGCTCATCGTGACGCGCGGGTCCTGGAGCTGGCTGCGCCGCACCGGACCGTGACGCCGCGCGGATCGCGCACTACACCGCGCGCGAGGACGTGACCCAGGACCTCGTGAGCCCGTCGGCGGTGTCGGTCTCCACGACGCACGAGGCTGTGTTCGGCCCCGGGACCCAGTCCTCGCCGAGCGGGACGAACCAGGCGATGTACGTCGCCTCGTCCTCGAACACGGCCTGATCGAGCACCGCCTCGGCGCGCTCGTCGCAGGAGCTCTCCGCGGACGAGCTGATCGCGTCCTCGCCCGGGTAGCGGTCGAAGTCGAGCAGCGGGATCGCGTAGACCTCGCCGTCGTGGGGGACCGAGCAGGCCACGACCCGGACCAGCCCGACAGTCTCGGCAACCCTGTCCTCGGGACGCATCCGGTAGCAGTCGCCGACGGCGAGCTCACCCGGGTAGGCCACCTCGCCGGAGCCGGACGGCGCCTCACCGAACGGGTCCCCGGAGGCGACCGCCGTCCCGAACGCGCTCATCGCGCGGACGCCCGCCACGGCGACGGCACCGAGCCCGACGACGGCGAGGAGCACCCCGCCGACGACGAGCGCACGGCGGCCGGTGCTCATCCGCCTCGGCGGCGCGGACTGCCAGGGATCGTGCGGAGCGGCGTAGGGATGCTGGCCGAAGGCCGAGGGCGGGGCGGGCGCCGCGTGCGGCGGCAGCCCCGGATACGGCGGCGGCTCCGGGGTGGGATCCGGTCGCTGCCAGCCGTTCTCGTCGCTCATGTCCTCGCCCCCCGTGATCGGCCGCCCATGCTACGGCCCCGGCCTCCCGAAACCCGCTGGCCGCCGCACGGCAGAATGACCGACGTGGCAGCAGGAACCTACCGACCAGACCGGCCCGACCGGCCAGCCGGACCAGAGCGACCTGGCGACGCCGTCCTCGCCCGGCTGCGGCCGGACGGCACCGGCCTCGTGGCCGCGGTCGCCCAGCAGTGGGACACCGGCGAGGTGCTCATGCTCGCGTGGATGGACGCCGAGGCGCTGCGCCGCACGCTCGACACCGGCGTGCCACGTACTGGTCGCGGTCGCGCCAGGAGTACTGGGTCAAGGGCGACACGTCCGGCCACACCCAGCACGTGCGCGAGGTCCGCCTCGACTGCGACGGCGACGCCGTCCTCCTCAAGGTCGACCAGGTCGGCGGCGCCTGCCACACCGGCGACCGCACCTGCTTCGACGCCGACCTCGTCCTCGGCGGCGAGCACCGCGCATGACCGCGCAGCGCGCCGCGAAGCGCCGTACTCCCTGACCTACGGCGGCGCCGCCGCGCCGGACCTCGAGACGTTCCGCGCGCTCGCTCGCGACCGTCGGGTGATCCCCGTCGTACGCCGGCTCCTCGCCGACGGCGAGACGCCGATCGGCCTCTACCGCAAGCTCGCCGGCGAGCGGGCGGGCACGTTCCTGCTCGAGTCGGCCGAGCACGGCCGCGCCTGGTCGCGCTACTCGTTCGTCGGCGTGCGCTGCGCGGCGATGCTCACCGAGGTCGACGGCGCACGCGCGTGGCTCGGCAACGCGCCGGTCGGGCTGCCCACCGGCGGCGACCCGCTCGCCGCGCTGCGCGACACCATCGCCGCGCTGCACACCGAGCGCTTGCCCGGGCTCCCGCCGCTCACCGGCGGCATGGTCGGCTACCTGTCCTACGACGCCGTGCGCCGCTGGGAGCGGCTGCCCGACGCGAACCCGGACGAGCTCGGCGTGCCCGAGCTCGCGCATGCTGCTCGCCACCGACCTCGCCGTGCTCGACCACCACGACGGCTCGGTGCTGCTGATCGCCAACGCGATCAACTACGACGCCACCGACGAGCGCGTCGACGACGCCTGGGCCGACGCCGTCGCGCGGCTCGACGCGATGCAGGCCGACCTCGCCGACGCACTCCGCCGCCTGCGCGGCTCGACGTACGACGCCGGCGCGCCGGTCGAGGTCAGCGTCGCGCACCGAGCGGGCCGACTACCTCGCCGGCGTCGAGACGTGCAAGGAGTACATCCGCGCGGGCGACGCGTTCCAGATCGTGCTGTCGCAGCGGTTCTCGGCGCCGTGCGCCGCGTCGGCGCTCGACGTCTACCGCGTGCTGCGCGTCACCAACCCGAGCCCGTACATGTACCTGCTGCGCGTGCCCGGTCGACCGACCGCCACGACGGCGTCGCTGTCCGACGAGGTCGCGTTCGACGTCGTCGGCTCCTCGCCCGAGGCGCTGGTCAAGGTCGACGGCGGTCGCGCGCTGCTGCACCCGATCGCCGGCTCGCGGCCGCGCGGCGCGACGCCGGAGGAGGACAACGCGCTCGCCGACGAGCTGCTCGCCGACGAGAAGGAGCGCGCCGAGCACCTCATGCTCGTCGACCTCGGCCGCAACGACCTCGGCCGGGTGTGCGCGCCGGGCACGCGTCGAGGTCGTCGACTTCATGTCGGTCGAGCGCTACAGCCACATCATGCACATCGTCTCGACCGTGGTCGGCACGGCTGGCCGAGGGCCGCACCGCCTACGACGTGCTCGCCGCGACCTTCCCGGCGGGCACGCTCTCCGGCGCGCCCGAAGCCGCGGGCGATGGAGATCATCGACGAGCTCGAGCCGGTCCGTCGCGGCGTCTACGCCGGCGGCGTCGGCTACCTCGACTTCGCCGGCGACCTCGACACCGCGATCGCGATCCGCACCGCCGTGATCAAGGACGGCGTCGCCCACGTGCAGGCCGGCGCCGGGCTCGTCGCCGACTCGGTGCCCGAGACCGAGGACGAGGAGTGCGCGCAACAAGGCGGCCGCCGTGCTGCGCGCCGTGGCGCATGGCCGCCACGATGCGCTCGGCCGGGCTCGTGAGCCGTCGGCTCCGCGAGCCGCCGCGGCGACGTCGCGGCCGCTGACCGCTGCTCGCCGTCGGCGCGCGTGCTGCTCGCTGGTCGGCCTACGGCTCTGCACCTGGGCGCGCGTCGGTGCCGTGCGACGACCCGCGGCCTGCCGGCGGTCACCGTCGACGCTCACCGGCCGCGACCTGCAGCCCGTGGCGCGGCCGCTCGGCGCTGCTCGCGCTCGCCGGGATCGCCGGCCTCGTCGCGCACGCGACGGGTCGGTCGGCGTCGTCGTCGGTGCCGTGCTCGTCGTCGCCGGCGCTCGGCGTCGCGAGCGTCGCCGTGCGCTTCGGCGCGACGTGGCGGCAGCGGCTCGCGGTCGCGGGCGACGATCGACGGCCTCGCGTCGAGCGGGCCGGCGTCGACGGCTCGCCGCGGCCACGCCACGGTCAGCGCCGTGGTGGCTGGTCGGCCGCCGTCGGCGGGCTGCTCGTCGCGCTCGCGGGCGGTGCTCGCGCTGCGTCGCGCAGCCGGCACGCTGGCCGCGGCATGGGCCGCCGCTACGAGCGGCGACGCCGGCGAGCGCGGCCGGGCCGGCGCGCCGACGCCGGCCGAGTCCGCCGTGGGAGCCAGCTCGACGCGGGAGTCGACCCGACCGACCGGCGCGGACCCGGCGACGCGCCGACGACACGACCGGCGACCCGACGCTGCGCGCCGGCGGCGCCGGCCTGACACAATGACCGCCGACAGCCCGCCGAGGAGGAGCCCGCGATGACCGCCGAGCACGAGGACCACGGCAACACCCCGGCCGCCTGGACGGCCGTCGACGATCATCATCGATCGCGTTCGTCATCGGCGCCGTCGCCGTCCTCACCGCCAACTGGCCGCTGTTCTGGGTCGGCGGCGTCGGCCTCGTCATCGTCGGCGGCATCGTCGGCAAGGTCATGGCGATGATGGGCATGGGCAGGCAGCCCGAGGCCGCCTGACCACTGCAGCCGGCCTCGGCACCGGCCGTCCTTGCACGACCCGAACATCGGCGTCGCCGGATCGTCCGGCGTCGCTCTGCCACGCTGGGCCCGTGACGCGGTGAGCGCGGCGAGCGGGGACTCGTGCTCGTCGTCGAGGACGAGGCGCCCATCGCCGACCTGCTGCGCCTGTACCTGACCCGCGAGGGCTTCGGCGTCCACGTCGAGCGCGACGGCCGCGGCGGCCTCGCCGCCGCCCGCGCCCTGAAGCCGGTCGCGATCGTCCTCGACGTCGGACTGCCCGAGCATGGACGGCACCGAGGTGTGCCGCGGCTGCGCGCCGAGGACGACTGGATCCCGGTGCTGTTCTGCACCGCGCGCGACGACGAGATCGACCGCGTCCTCGGCCTCGAGCTCGGCGCCGACGACTACATCACCAAGCCGTTCTAGCCCGCGCGAGGTCGTCGCCCGGGTGAAGTCGGTCGCTGCGCCGCGCCGACGGTCCACCGCTCGACGCACGGCCCCGCTCGTCCTCGGCCGCGTCACGCGTCGACCGCGTCGACCCGCCGGGTCACGGTCGACGACGACCCGGTCGAGCTCACCGCCACGGAGTTCGACCTGCTCGAGCACCTCATGCGCGCGCCCGGTCGGGTGTTCACGCCGCGAGCAGCTGCTCACCGAGGTGTGGGGGTACGCCGCCGTCGTCGGCACCCGCACCGTCGACGTCCACGTCGCGCAGGTGCGCGCGCAAGCTCGGCGACGCCAGCCCGATCCGCACGGTGCGCGGCGTCGGCTACAGCGCCGAGGCCCGGCCCGGCGCGTGACGCAGCAGCTCGCCCCGCCCGCGCCGGCGAGGCAGCGCCGGCGACGGACGCTGACCGCGCAGTTCGCGCTCGTCGCCGCGGCGGTCGCCGCCCTCGCCGTGATCGTCGACGGGGCTCGTGTCCTACCCGCTGGTCGTCAACGCCGCGGAGGCGCAGGCGCGCGAGCAGCTCGCGGCCAGGCCGACCTCGTCGCGCGATGCCGCGGCGCGCCGAGGAGTCCGGCGACCGCACCAGCGGGCTCGCCGCGCCTGCGCACGCTGCTCGCGGCGCAGGAGCATCGACGGTCGAGGTCGTGCGCCGTCGAGCCGCCCGTGCCGCCGTCACCGCCGCCGACGTCGCTGTGACCTCGTCGCGGCGGGACCGGTGAGCGACGTCCGCGACCGTCGGCGTCCGGGCGCGGTCTCGTCGAGGGCCGGCAGGCCTGCCCGTCGCACGTCGGTGTTCCTGCGTCCAGGACGCCGCGGTCGCCGGGTCGCAGGCCGGACTGGCGCTGCGCCGGCTCGTCGCTCGCCCTGCTCCTCGGCCTGGTCGTCGCCGTCGTCGTCGGGCTGCGCTCGCGCGCGCGACGGGTCGTGCGGCCGCTGCGCCATGCGGCCGGAGCCGCCGAGCGGCTCGCCGACCGGGGCGCGCGACGTCGCGCTCGAGCCCGAAGGCCGGCGCGAGGTCGCCGAGCGTCGCCGAGTCGCTCAACCGGCTCAGCGCGGCGCTCGCGACGAGCGAGGGCCGGCAGCGCGACTTCCTGCTGTCGGTGTCGCACGAGCTGCGCACGCCGCTGACCGGCATCAAGGGCTACGCCGAGGCGCTGGCCGACGGCGTCGTCGCACCGCGAGCGACGTGCGGCGCCACCGGCGCCACGCGTGCGCAGCCGAGGCCGACCGCCTCGACCGGCTCGTCACGCGACCTGCTCGACCTCGCCCGGCTCGGCGCGGCGGACCTCCGCCTCGCCCCGGTCGACGTCGACCTCGCCGCGCTCGGCGCGGAGGCGGCGCAGGTGTGGGCGCCGCGCGCGAGCGCGAGGGCGTCGCTGTTCGCGCGCCGAGCTGCCCGACGACCCGGTGGTGGTGCGCACCGACCCGATCCGCGTGCGGCAGATCATCGACAACCTCGCCGAGAACGCGCTGCGGGTCACCCCGGCGGGCGCGTCCGCTCGTCCTCGCCGTTCGGCCGGAGCCGTCGGGGCGGTGCGTCGAGGTGCGCGACGCCGGTCCGGGTCTGACCGCCGACGACGTCGCGGTCGCCTTCGAGCCCGCCGCGCTGTACGAGCGCTACCGCGGCGTGCGCCAGGTCGGCACCGGGCGTCGGCCTCGCGCTCGTCGGCCGCCTGGCCGCACCGGCTCGGCGGTCGGGCGGAGGCCGGGCAGCGCGCCCGAGGGCGGCGCCGTTCACGGTTCATCCGCGTGGTCGCCTGCCCCGCGACGCGTGCGCAGCCCCGGCGCCTACGTCTCGACCACGCATGTCGCCACGCGCCCGCCGACGCCTGCGTGGCACCGCTGGCGCCGGTCGGCGTCGGGCTCACTCGCGCTCGCGGCGTACGTCGGCGCTCGTCGACCCGAACGAGCCGGGCCACTACCCGCTCTGCCCGACCAAGGCGCTCACCGGCCTCGACTGCCCCGGGTGCGGCGGGCTGCGCGCGATCCACGACCTCGCTGCACCGGCGACGTCGTCGGGGCGCTCGACCACAACGCCTTCGTCGTCGCTCTGGTGCTGCCCGTGGTCGTCGCGCTGTGGGTCGCGCTGGCTCGCCCGCGAGTGGCGCGGTCCACAGGTCCCCGACGCCACCGCCGCGGCACCTCGGCGACCCGCTGCTGCAGCGACCCGTCCCGGTGTGGACGCTCCTGGCCGTCATGGTGGTGTTCACCGTCGTGCGCAACCTCGTCCGCCGTGCCCGCCCTGTCCGTGGCTCGGCGCCGCCCCCGGCTGACCCGCGGCAGCCGCGGCGTGCGCGGACCCGGATAGCCTGGCGGGATGACAGTGCTCGACGACATCATCGACGGCGTCCGCGAGGACCTCGCCGAGCGCCAGGCGCGCGTCACGCCTCGACGAGCTCAAGGACGCGCGCCGCCGCGCGGCCCGCCGCCCGCGACGCCGTGGCGGTCCTGCGCGGCGACGGCGTCGTCGGTCATCGCCGAGGTCAAGCGGTCCAGCCCGAGCAAGGGCGCGCTCGCCGCGATCGCCGACCCGGCCGCGCTCGCCGCGCGACTACGAGGCCGGCGGCGCGCACTGCATCAGCGTCCTCACCGAGCAGCGCCGCTTCGGCGGCTCGCTCGACGACCTCGCCGCCGTCCGCGCGGCGGTCGACGTCCCGGTGCTGCGCAAGGACTTCATCGTCACCAGCTACCAGCTGTGGGAGGCGCGGGCCTACGGCGCCGACCTCGTGCTGCTCATCGTGGCGGCGCTCGAGCAGCCCGCGCTCGTCTCGCTCGTCGAGCGGGCCGAGCCTCGGGCTCACCGCCGCTCGTCGAGGTGCACGACGACGAGGAGGTCGCGCGGGCGGTCGACGCCGGCGCCACCGTCATCGGCGTCAACGCCCGCAACCTCAAGACCCTCGAGGTCGACCGCGACACCTTCGCCCGGGTCGCGCCGTCGATCCCCGACGCCGTGCGTGCAGATCGCCGAGTCCGGCGTCCGCGGCCCGCACGACCTCATCGCCTACGCCGAACGCCGGTGCCGACGCCGTGCTCGTCGGCGAGAGCCTGGTCACGGGCAGGGACCCGCGCACCGCGGTGCACGACCTCGTCACCGCCGGGCGCGCACCCGGCGCTCAAGCACGGCCGCGGCTGACGGAGGCCCGAGACCGCATGACCACCGACACACCCGACGGTCCCGGCGCCGTCCCGGACGCCCTCGGCCACTTCGGCCCGTACGGCGGCCGCTTCGTGCCCGAGGCGCTGATCGCCGCGCTCGACGAGCTCGACGCCGCCTTCCGCGCCGCGCATCGTCGACCCGGCGTTCCACGGCCGAGCTCGACGCACCTGCTGCGCGACCTACACCGGCCGGCCGAGCCCGCTCACCGAGCGCCGCCGCTTCGGCGAGCCGTGCGGCGGCGCGCGCATCCTGCTCAAGCGCGAGGACCTCAACCACACCGGCTCGCACAAGATCAACAACGTGCTCGGCCAGGCGCTGCTCACCGTCCGCATGGGCAAGACGCGCGTGATCGCCGAGACCGGCGCCGGCCAGCACGGCGTCGCCACCGCCACGGCGGCCGCGCTGCTCGGCCTCGAGTGCGTCGTCTACATGGGCGAGGAGGACACCCGCCGCCAGGCGCTCAACGTCGCGCGCATGAAGCTGCTCGGCGCCGAGGTCGTCCCGGTCACCACCGGCAGCCGCACGCTCAAGGACGCGATCAACGAGGCCATGCGCGACTGGGTCACCAACGTCGACCGCACGCACTACCTGCTCGGCACCGTCGCCGGGCCGCCCCCGTTCCCGGAGATGGTCCGCGACTTCCAGCAGGTCATCGGGCGTCGAGGCGCGCGAGCAGGTGCTCGACCTCACCGGCCGGCTGCCCGACGCCGTCGCCGCGTGCGTCGGCGGCGGCTCGAACGCGATCGGCATCTTCCCCGGCGTTCCTCGACGACCCCGGCGTCGCGCTGCACGGCTACGAGGCCGGCGGCGACGGCGTCGAGACCGGCCGGCACGCCGCGACGATCACCGGCGGCGCGGTCGGGCGTGCTGCACGGCACGCGCTCCTACGTCCTGCAGGACGAGCGACGGCCAGACCATCGAGTCGCACTCGATCTCCGCCGGCCTCGACTACCCCGGCGTCGGGCCGGAGCACGCCTGGCTCGCACGACACCGGCCGCGCGCACCTACGCAGCCGGTCACCGACGCCGAGGCGATGGACGCGTTCCGGCTGCTCTGCCGCACCGAGGGGATCATCCCGGCGATCGAGACCGCGCACGCCCTCGCCGGCGCGCTGCGGCTCGGCCGCGAGCTCGGGCCCGACGCCGTGATCCTCGTCAACCTGCTCGGGCCGCGGCGACAAGGACGTCGAGACGGCGAGCCGCTGGTTCGGCATCCTCGACGGCGAGCGCGCCCCGGAGGGACGGGCATGAGCCGCCTCGCACGAGGCCTTCGCGGCGGCGAGGGCCGAGGACCGCGCCGCGCTCATCGGCTACCTGCCCGCGGGCTTCCCGACCGTCGACGGCGCGGTCGACGCCATCCGCGTCGATGGTCGAGGGCGGCGTCGACATCGTCGAGGTCGGGCTGCCGTACTCCGACCCGCTCATGGACGGCCCCACGATCCAGGCCGCGGTCGAGGCGTCGCTCGCGGGCCGGCACCACGACCCGCGACGTCATCGCCACCGTCGAGGCCGTCGCCGCGACCGGCGCGCCGACCCTGGTCATGACCTACTGGAACCCGATCGAGCGCTACGGCGTCGACCGGTTCGCGCCGACCTCGCCGCGGCCGGCGGCGCGGGCGTCATCACGCCCGACCTCACGCCCGAGGAGGCCGGGCCCTGGATCGCGGCCACGGACGCGGCCGGGCTCGACCGCGTGTTCCTCGTCGCGCCGAGCTCCACCGCCGAGCGCATCGCCGTCGTGTGCGGCATCTCGACCGGCTTCGTCTACGCCGCCTCGCTCATGGGCGTCACCGGCGTCGCAGTCCGTCGTCCGCGGCCGCACCCGCCCTCGTCGAGCGCACCCGACCGCACACCGCATCCCGGTCGCCGTCGGGCTCGGCGTCTCCACCGCGGCCCAGGCGGCCGAGGTCGCGGCCTACGCCGACGGCGTGATCGTCGGCTCGGCCTTCGTCCGGCTGCTGCTCGACGCCGAGACGCCGACGGCCGGCGTCGCCGCCGTGGGCAAGCTCGCCGCCGACCTCGCCGGGGCGTGCGCGCGGCGACGCGCGTCTGACCGGGAACTCCGGACGCGCCGCGACGCACGTCGCACCGGGGGACGCCAGCCACCATGAGGGATGATGACGCAGTGAGCAGTCGAGGCACGTGCCTGGATCGGCACGGTCATCCGCCTCGCCCTCGCCGGGATGCTCTTCTGGGCCGGGCTCGTCAAGCTCCTCGAGCCCGACGGCGCCCGCGCCGCGATCCTGGCCTACCGCGTCTTCCCCGCGGGCTCGGTCGACTTCCTGGGCTGGGCCCTGCCCGCCGTCGAGGTCGTGCTCGGCTGCCCTGCTGCTCGTGGGGCTGTTCACCCGCTGGGCGGCGCTCGGCACGGCGATCCTCATGGTCGGCTTCATCATCGGCATCTCCAGCGTGTGGATCCGCGGCTACTCCATCGACTGCGGCTGCTTCGGCGGCGGCGGCGACGTGAGCGAGGCGGGCAAGGCCTGGCGCTACACCACCGAGCTGCTCCGCGACCTGCTGTTCACCGGCATGGCGGTCTGGCTCGTCGCGTGGCCCCACACCAAGCTCTCGCTCGACCGCCCCCTGCTCGACCCGCAGCACGACGAGCTCGACGACAGCGACGACGACGAGCTCGACGACGACAGCAACGACAGCAACGACACTGACACCGAAACGTTCGAGGAGCCGACCCGATGAGCAACGCCCCCCGGAGAGCCAGCGCTCGCTGAAGGAGAAGGCCGCCGCAGCCCGCGCCGCGGCCGAGGCCGAGCAGCGCCGTCGCGACAACCGCATCCGGATCATCGGCGGAGTGGCCATCTGGCCGCCGTCTCGATCATCATCGGCCTCGGCATCTGGGGGTCCAAGCAGGGCGACAGCGCCAGCGCCGGCGGGGCCACCGTGGCCGACGCCAAGGTGCCCACCGGCGTCAACACCGGCGGCGGCGACTACGCCTGGGGCGTCCCGTTCAACCAGGCGGCCGGCATGCCGACGCTGGCGATCTGGGAGGACTTCCAGTGCCCGGCTGCGCGCAGCTCGAGGCCACCATGGGCGACCAGATCGAGCAGCTCGCCGAGGCCGGCAAGGTCAACCTCGTGTGGCGTCCGGCGACCTTCCTCGACCCGCACTTCGCCAGCGTGAGCCCGAACCCGAACTCCTCCCAGCGCGCGGCGGCGGCCTGGGGCTGCGCGATCGACGCCGGCAAGTCGGCCGAGTACCACAAGACGGTCTTCGCGAACCAGCCCGCCACCGAGGGCGACGGCTGGACCGACGAGCAGCTGCTCGAGTTCGGCAAGCAGGCCGGTCTCACCGGCGAGGCGTACACGACCTTCGAGACCTGCTTCAACGACAAGACCTACGCCGCAGTGGGTCGTGAACTCGCAGAACGTGTTCACCGACAGCGCCGTCCCCGGCACGCCGACGGCGTACCTCAACGGCACCGAGGTCCCCGCCGCCACGCTGCGCGACATCGCGGCGCTGGAGAAGCTGATCACCGAGGCCACCGGCAAGTGATCCCGGCAGGGTACGGCGTCGTCGTCGTGCGGTCGGCGCACCGATGACGGCCTCGCCGCTGCACGTCCTCGCCTCGATCCCCAGCCCGTCGCAGGGGGTCTGGAACCTCGGACCGCTGCCGGTCCGGGCCTACGCGCTGGCGATCCTCGCGGGATCGTCGTGGCGATCCTCGTCGGCAACCGCCGCTGGATCGCCCGCGGCGGGCAGCCCGGCGACGATCGCCGACGTCGCGGTGTGGGCGGTGCCGTTCGGCATCGTCGGCGGCCGGCTCTACCACGTCATCACCGACTGGCAGCTCTACTTCGGCGCCGACGGTGGTGGCGTGCTCGAGGCGCTGCGCATCTGGGACGGCGGCCTGGGCATCTGGGGCGCGGTCGCTGCTCGGCGGCGTCGGCGCCTGGATCGGCTGCCGCCGTCGCGGGATCCCGCTGCCGCCGTTCGGCGACGCGATCGCGCCCGGCATCGCGCTCGCGCAGGCGATGGGCCGCTTCGGCAACTGGTTCAACCAGGAGCTCTTCGGCCGCCCCACCGACCTGCCGTGGGGGCTCGAGATCGACGCTCGAGCAACCGGCCGGCGGGCTACGAGAAGTACGCGACCTTCCACCCGACCTTCCTCTACGAGTCGCTGTGGTGCGTCGCGCGTCGCGGGCATCGTGGTCTGGGCCGACCGTCGCTTCACGATGGGCCACGGCCGGGTGTTCGCGCTCTACGTGCTGCTCTACTCGCTCGGCCGCGCGGGCATCGAGAGCGCTGCGCATCGACGACGCGCACCACTTCTTCGGCGTCCGGCTCAACGTGTTCACCGCGGTGCTCGTCGCGGTCGCCGCGCTCGGCTACATCGTCGTGAGCGCCCGGCTCCGGCCGGGTCGTGAGCAGGTCGTCGACCCGCGTACGGCGGCGGTCGAGGAAGCGCGACCGGACGGGTCCAGCACTACTGTCGACCCGTGAGCACCCCAGCACCGATCCCGGACGACCACCACCGCGACGTCACCGGCGGCTGGCTCCGCCCCGCCGTGTTCGGCGCGATGGACGGCCTCGTCTCCAACTTCGCCCTCATGGCCGGTGTCGCGGGTGGCACCGCGGCGGCCGCGGCGGAGGGGCGCTCGGCGATCGTGCTCGCCGGCCTGGCCGGTCTCGCGGCCGGCGCGTTCTCGATGGCGGCGGGGGAGTACACCTCGGTCGCGACCCAGTCCGAGCTCGCCGAGGCCGAGTTCGAGAACGAGCGGATCGAGCTGCGGCGCAACCCCGAGGCCGAGGCGCGGGAGTTCGCCGAGATCTGGGTGGCGCGCGGCGTCGACCGCGGTCTCGCCGAGCAGGTCGCCGCGCAGCTCGGGCGCAACCCCGAGGCGGCGCTCGAGGTCCACGCCCGCGAGGAGCTCGGGATGGCCCCGGGGGACCTGCCCGACCCCTGGCTCGCCGCCGGCTCGTCGTTCGCCGCCTTCGCCGTCGGCGCGCTCATCCCGGTGCTGCCCTACCTGTTCGGCGCGCAGACCCTGCTCTGGTCGGCGGTCTTCGCCGTGATCGGCCTGTTCGGCGCGGGAGCGCTCGTCTCCCGGGTCACCGCGCGCTCGTGGTGGTTCTCCGGCCTGCGCCAGCTCCTCGTGGGCGTGCTCGCGGCCGGCGGTCACCTACGGCATCGGCACGCTCGTCGGCACGACCCTCGCGTAGGCGCGCCCGCTACCAGGTGGAATGACCCCCTCGGCGTCCGATACCCTCCCCGGAGCAGTGCGGCCAACGTCGTCCCCTGCTCGACCACCCCGGAGCCCTCGGCCCGGTCCAGGCGAGCACGACGACGGGAGTGACCCATGCGGTCGGCCATCCCCGCCCCTCAGGGCCTCTACCACCCGGAGCACGAGAAGGACGCCTGCGGCGTCGGCCTTCGTCGCCCAGCTCTCGGGGGAGAAGTCCCACGACGTCGTGCGGCAGGCCATCACCGCGCTGGAGAACCTCGAGCACCGCGGCGCCTCGGGCGCCGAGCCCGACTCCGGCGACGGCGCGGGCATCCTCATGCAGGTCCCGGACGAGTTCCTCCGCGCCGTGCTGGCCGAGCAGGGTGTCGTGCTGCCGCCTCGGCGTTCCTACGCCGTCGGCATCGCCTTCCTCCCGGACGACGACGAGGAGGAGCAGAGCGCCATCAAGGCGATCGAGGCCCTCGCCGCCGAGGAGGGCCTCGCGGTCCTCGCCTGGCGCGACCTGCCGGTCGACCCGACCGGCGTCGGCGCGACCGCCCGCGGCGTCATGCCCCGGTTCAAGCAGCTGTTCGTGCACTCCGCCGGCCAGAACGTCATGGGCATGGCGCTGGAGCGGATGGCGTTCTGCCTGCGCAAGCGCGCCGAGCACGAGGCCGACGTCTACTTCCCGTCGCTGTCGGTGCGCACGATCGTCTACAAGGGGATGCTCACCACCGGTCAGGTGACCACCTTCTTCCCCGACCTCACCGACGAGCGCTTCACCTCCGCGCTCGCGCTCGTGCACTCGCGCTTCTCGACGAACACGTTCCCGAGCTGGCCGCTGGCGCACCCCTACCGGCTCATCGCGCACAACGGCGAGATCAACACCGTCAAGGGCAACCGCAACTGGATGGCGCGCGCGCGAGGCGCAGCTCGCCAGCGACGTCATCCCCGGCGACCTGTCCCGGCTGTTCCCCATCTGCACCGAGGGCGGCAGCGACTCCGCCTCGTTCGACGAGGTGCTCGAGCTGCTGCACCTCGGCCGGTCGCAGCCTGCCGCACGCCGTGCTCATGATGATCCCCGAGGCGTGGCAGAACCACACCGAGATGGACCCGGCCCGGCGGGCGTTCTACGAGTTCCACGCCACGCTCATGGAGCCGTGGGACGGCCCCGCCGACGTCGCCTTCACCGACGGCACCGTGATCGGCGCGGTGCTCGACCGCAACGGCCTGCGCCCCGGGCGCTACTGGGTGACCGACGACGGCCTGGTCGTGCTCGCCTCCGAGGTCGGCGTGCTCGACATCGCTCCCGAGCGCGTCGTGCGCAAGGGCCGGCTCCAGCCCGGCCGGATGTTCCTCGTCGACACCGAGCAGCACCGCATCATCGAGGACGACGAGATCAAGGCCGAGCTCGCCGCCGACGCGCCCTACGACGAGTGGCTGCACGCCGGTGTCATGAACCTCGACACGCTGCCCGAGCGCGAGCACATCGTGCACACGCACGAGAGCGTCCTGCGCCGCCAGCAGACCTTCGGCTACACCGAGGAGGAGCTGCGCATCCTCATCGCGCCGATGGCGACGCTCCGGCGCCGAGGCGATCGGCTCGATGGGCACCGACACCCCGATCGCGGTGCTGAGCGAGCGCCCGCGCCTGCTCTTCGACTACTTCGCGCAGCTCTTCGCGCAGGTGACGAACCCGCCGCTCGACGCGATCCGCGAGGAGCTCGTCACCTCGCTGTCGAGCCTCATCGGCCCCGAGGTCAACATCCTCACCTCGAGCCCGGCCCACTGCCGCCAGCTCGTGCTGCCGTTCCCGGTGATCGACAACGACGAGCTCGCGAAGATCCTGCACATCAACGCCGACGGCGACCTCCCCGGGTTCGGCGCCGCGAAGGTCTCCGGCCTCTACGAGGTCGACGGCGGCGGCGAGGCGCTCGAGGCGCGGCTCCGCGAGATCTGCGCCGAGGTCTCGGCGCTCATCGCCGAGGGCAAGCGCTTCGTCGTGCTGTCCGACCGCGACAGCGACGCCGACCTCGCCCCGATCCCGTCGCTGCTGCTGACCTCGGCCGTCCACCACCACCTCGTGCGCGAGAAGGAGCGCACCAAGGTGGGGCTCATCGTCGAGGCCGGCGACGTCCGCGAGGTCCACCACGTCGCGCTGCTCATCGGCTACGGCGCGGCCGCGGTGAACCCGTACCTCGCCATGGAGACCGTCGAGGACCTCGTCCGCCAGGGCGTCGTCACCGGCCTCGCGCCCGAGAAGGCCGTGCGCAACCTGGTGAAGGCGCTCGGCAAGGGCGTCCTCAAGGTCATGAGCAAGATGGGCATCTCGACCGTCGCGTCCTACCGCGGCGCGCAGGTGTTCGAGGCCGTCGGCCTGTCGCACGACGTCGTCGACGCCTGGTTCACCGGCACGACGTCACGCCTCGGCGGCGTCGGGCTCGACGTGATCGCCGAGGAGGTCGCGCGGCGCCACGCCGTGGCCTACCCGCAGAGCGGGATCTCCCCGGCGCACCGCCGGCTCAACGTCGGCGGCGAGTACCAGTGGCGCCGCGAGGGCGAGCCGCACCTGTTCGACCCGGAGACCGTGTTCCGCCTCCAGCACGCCACGCGCGAGGGTCGCTACGACATCTTCAAGCAGTACACCGCCGCGCGTCGACGAGCAGTCCGAGCGGCTCATGACGCTGCGCGGCCTGTTCCGGTTCACCGACCGCGAGCGCGGTGCCGATCGACGAGGTCGAGCCGGTCAGCGAGATCGTGAAGCGGTTCTCCACCGGCGCGATGTCCTACGGCTCGATCTCCGGCGAGGCGCACGAGACCCTCGCGATCGCGATGAACCGCCTCGGCGCGAAGTCCAACACGGGCGAGGGCGGCGAGGACCCGGAGCGGTTCGAGCGGCTGCCCGACGGCGACTCGAAGCGCTCCGCGATCAAGCAGGTCGCGTCCGGCCGGTTCGGTGTCACGAGCCACTACCTGGTCAACGCCGACGACATCCAGATCAAGATGGCGCAGGGTGCGAAGCCCGGCGAGGGCGGGCAGCTGCCCGGTCACAAGGTCTACCCGTGGATCGCGAAGACGCGTCACTCGACCCCGGGCGTCGGGCTCATCTCGCCGCCGCCGCACCACGACATCTACTCGATCGAGGACCTCGCCCAGCTCATCCACGACCTCAAGAACTCGAACCCGCGTGCCCGCGTGCACGTGAAGCTCGTGGCCGAGGTCGGCGTCGGCACGGTCGCGGCGGGCGTGGCGAAGGCGCACGCCGACGTCATCCTGATCTCCGGCCACGACGGCGGCACCGGCGCGTCGCCGCTCACCTCGCTCAAGCACGCGGGCGGACCGTGGGAGCTCGGCCTCGCCGAGACCCAGCAGACCTTGCTGCTCAACGGGTTGCGCGACCGCGTCGTGGTCCAGACCGACGGCCAGCTCAAGACCGGTCGCGACGTCGTCATCGCCGCGCTGCTCGGCGCGGAGGAGTTCGGCTTCGCCACCGCGCCGCTCGTCGTCATGGGCTGCGTGATGATGCGGGTCTGCCACCTCGACACCTGCCCGGTCGGCGTCGCGACGCAGAACCCGGTGCTGCGCGAGCGCTTCGCCGGCGAGCCCGAGTTCGTGGAGAACTTCTTCACGTTCCTCGCCGAGGAGGTGCGCGAGCACCTCGCGGCGCTGGGCTTCCGCTCGATCGCCGAGGCCGTCGGCCACGCCGAGGTCCTCGACGCGACCAACGCCGTCGAGCACTGGAAGGCCGACGGCCTCGACCTCACCCCGATCCTGCACGTCCCCGAGCTGGCCGAGGGCGCGCCGCGGCGCCAGACCACGGTCCAGGACCACGGCCTGGACAAGGCGCTCGACAACGAGCTCATCGCGCTGTCCGCCGACGCGCTCGAGCGCGGCGAGCCGGTGCGCGCGCAGCTGCGCGATCCGCAACGTGAACCGCACGGTCGGCACGATGCTCGGCTCGGAGATCACGCAGCCGCTACGGCGGCGACGGCCTGCCCGACGGCACCATCGACATCACGTTCACCGGGTCGGCGGGTCAGTCGTTCGGCGCCTTCCTGCCGCAGGGCATCACGCTGCGCCTCGAGGGCGACAGCAACGACTACGTCGGCAAGGGCCTCTCCGGCGGCCGCGTGATCGTCCGGCCGCACCGCGACGCTGTCCTCGTGGCCGAGGAGAACGTCATCGCCGGCAACGTCATCGGCTACGGCGCCACCTCGGGCGAGATCTTCGTGCGCGGCGTGGTCGGCGAGCGGTTCTGCGTGCGCAACTCCGGCGCGACCGCGGTGGTCGAGGGTGTCGGCGACCACGGCTGCGAGTACATGACCGGGGGGCGTGTCGTCGTGCTCGGCAGCACGGGCCGCAACTTCGCGGCCGGCATGTCCGGCGGCGTCGCCTACCTGCTCGACGTCGAGGCAGGGCCGGGTCAACACCGAGATGGTCGACCTGCTGGCCCTCGACGACGACGACGTCGAGATCCTGCGCGACGTGCTCGCCCGACACCACGAGGAGACGGACTCCCCGGTGGCAGCAGCGCTGCTCGCCGACGACGCTCGCCGCGCGGTTCACCAAGGTCATGCCCCGTGACTACGCGCGCGTGCTGGCGGCTGCAGGCCGCGGCCGAGCGCGAGGGGCGCGACGTCCTCCTCGCCGTGATGGAGGCGAACCATGGCTGACCCCAAGGGCTTCCTGACCACCGGTCGCGAGACGCCCACGCGTCGTCCGGTCGACGTCCGGATCCGCGACTGGCAGGAGGTCTACGAGGACTTCCCCGCGGACCACCTCGAGAAGCAGGCCGGTCGCTGCATGGACTGCGGCATCCCGTTCTGCCACAACGGCTGCCCGCTCGGGAACCTCATCCCCGAGTGGAACGACCTCGTCTGGCGCCAGGACTGGCGCGGGGCGAGCGAGCGGCTGCACGCCACGAACAACTTCCCGGAGTTCACCGGGCGGCTGTGCCCGGCGCCCTGCGAGACCGCCTGCGTCCTCGGGATCAACCAGGACCCGGTCACCATCAAGCAGGTCGAGGTCGAGATCGTCGACCGCGCCTGGGACGAGGGCTGGGTCACCCCGCAGCCGGCTCCCCGCCAGTCCGGCAAGACCGTCGCCGTCATCGGGTCGGGCCCGGCCGGGCTCGCGGCCGCGCAGCAGCTCGCGCGCGCCGGGCACACCGTCGCGGTCTTCGAGCGCGCCGACCGCATCGGCGGGCTCCTGCGCTACGGCATCCCCGAGTTCAAGATGGAGAAGCGCCACCTCGACCGCCGGCTCGAGCAGATGACCGGCCGAGGGCGTGAAGTTCCGGGCGGGGGTCGACGTCGGCACCGACGTCACCGGCACCGACCTGCGCCGTCGCTACGACGCCGTGGTCGTCGCGGTCGGGGCCACCCAGTGGCGCGACCTCCCCGTCCCGGGTCGCGAGCTCGCGGGCGTGCACCAGGCGATGGAGTACCTGCCCGGTGCCAACCGCGTGCAGCAGGGCGACCTCGACACCGCGCCGATCGACGCGGCCGGCAAGCACGTCGTCATCATCGGCGGCGGCGACACCGGCGCGGACTGCCTCGGCACCGCGCACCGTCAGGGGGCCGCGTCGGTGACGCAGCTCGAGATCCTGCCGCTGCCGCCCGACCGCTCGTCCGGACTCGCAGCCGTGGCCGACGTACCCGATGACCTACCGGGTCACGAGCGCCCACGAGGAGGGCGGCGAGCGCGTCTTCGCGGTCAACACCAGTCCGGTTCCTCGACGACGGCTCGGGGCGCGTGCGCGCGCTCGAGATCGTCGAGGTGGAGCTGGTGGCCGGTCGCTTCGAGGCGGTCGAGGGCACCGAGCGCGAGCTGCCCGCCGACCTCGTGTTCCTCGCGATGGGCTTCACCGGTCCCGAGCGCGGCCCGCTCCTCGAGCAGCTCGACGTCGAGCTCGACGAGCGGGGCAACGTCGCGCGCGACCAGCACTACATGACCGACGTCGACGGCGTGTTCGTCGCCGGTGACGCGGGCCGCGGGCAGTCGCTCATCGTGTGGGCGATCGCCGAGGGCCGCTCCGCGGCGGCCGGTGTCGACCGGTGGCTCTCGGGGAGCACGACGCTCCCCGCGCCGATCCCGCCGACGGCTCGACCGCTCGTGGTGTGAGGACCCGCGCCACCGGGTCGGCCGACCCGCGCGGCGTTCCTGCAAGCGTTTCCATGACTCCGCACCAGGGATAGGGTGAGCGCCGTGCGCCGCGCCAAGATCGTCTGCACCCTCGGACCGGCTGTCGCCAGCCCCGAGGGCATCCAATCGCTCATCGACGCCGGCATGGACGTCGCCCGGATGAACCTCTCGCACGGCTCCTACGCCGACCACGAGCGGGTCTACGGGTGGGTCCGGGCCGCCGCCGACGCGTGCGGCCGTGGCGTCGGGCATCCTCGTCGACCTGCAGGGGCCGAAGATCCGGCTCGGCACCTTCGCCGACGGACCCGCCGTGCTCGACGTCGGCGCCGAGTTCACGATCACGACCGAGGACGTCCCCGGCGACGCCGTGATCTGCTCCACGACCTACAAGGGCCTCCCCGGCGACGTGAAGGTCGGCGACGCGATCCTCGTCGACGACGGCAAGGTGGCGCTCGAGGCGATCGAGGTGACCGACACCTACGTCGTCACGCGCGTCGTCGAGGGCGGTCGCGTGAGCGACCACAAGGGCATCAACCTGCCCGGCGTGGCGGTGAGCGTGCCGGCCATGTCGGAGAAGGACATCGCCGACCTGCGCTGGGCTCTGCGCCTCGGCGTCGACATGATCGCGCTCTCGTTCGTGCGCAGCGCCGACGACCTGCTCGACGTGCAGCGCATCATGGACGACGAGGGCGTGCGGCTCCCCGTCCTCGCCAAGATCGAGAAGCCGCAGGCGGTCGAGAACCTCGAGTCCATCGTCGACGCCTTCGACGGCATCATGGTCGCGCGCGGCGACCTCGGCGTGGAGCTCCCGCTCGAGCAGGTGCCGCTCGTGCAGAAGCGCGCCGTCACGCTCGCCCGGCGTCGCGCCAAGCCGGTCATCGTGGCGACCCAGATGCTCGACTCCATGGTCTCGATGACGCGCCCCACGCGCGCCGAGGCCAGCGACGTCGCCAACGCCGTGCTCGACGGCGCCGACGCCCTCATGCTCTCGGGCGAGACGTCGGTCGGCGCGCATCCCGCACACGTCGTGCGGACGATGGCGCGCATCATCGAGGAGGTCGAGAGCCAGGCCCTCGACCAGCTGCCGCAGATCGTCGACCGCAACGACTCCACGTCGCGCTCGATCACCCGGGCCGCCGTCACCATCGCCGCCGACGTCGGTGCCTCCGCGGTGATCGCGTTCACCGAGACGGGCCGCTCCGCGCGGCTCGTCGCCCGCTACCGCCCGTTCGTGCCGCTCATGGCGTTCACCCCCAACCCGCGGGTGCGCAGCCAGCTCGCGCTCTGCTGGGGGGTCGAGACGTTCCTCGTCCCGAAGGCCACCAGCACCGACGAGATGGTGCGTCAGGTCGACGCCGCGCTGCAGGACATCGGCCGCGCGACCGTGGGGGAGCTGCTCGTCATCATCGCCGGCGTCCCGCCGGGCGTCCCCGGCACCACGAACGGCATGCGGGTGCACCGCATGGGATCGGCGATCCCGAGCGGCATCTGACGTCGGGTCACGCCGCCGGGCAGAGATCGACGCCCTTGACAGCGAGGACGCGTCCCGCCGCGACCTCGAGCAGCCGCCGGTCGACGGCCTTCGCGATCGCGGCGATCGTGCGCGTGGTGACCGCGTCGCTGTCCGGGCTCGTCGAGAAGAGCACGAGGTCCGCACCGGCCCGGAGAGCGGCCACCGCGGCCTCGGGCACGGTGTAGCCGGCGTCGCTGAGCGCTCGTGCCGACAACGAGTCGGTGACGACGACGCCGTCGAACCCGAGCTCGTCCCGCAGCACGCCCGTGATCACCTCGGGCGCGACGCTGGCCGGCCGCGTCGTCAGTCCCGGTACGACGGCGTTGGCCACCATGATCACCGGGACGCCCGCCGCGACCGCGTCCCGGAACGGGATCAGCGCCGCCGTGCGCAGCTGCGACCAGGGCAGGGTCGTCGCCGGTTCGTCGTCCGTGTTGCCGGTGGCGCCGCCGAGCCCGGGGAAGTGCTTCACGCTGGGCACGACCCCCGCCTCCTGCAGCCCGGCCGCGAACGCCAGCCCCGCCGCGGAGGCCGTGCGTGCGTCGACGGAGAACGAGCGCGTGCCGACCGGGTTGCGGGTGCTCGGTCCGCGGGTGTCGTCGAGGTCGAGGACCGGCGCGAGGTCGACCGTGATCCCGGCGTCGGCCATCTCGGCGCCGATGCGGGCCGCGAGCGACCGGATCTCCGCGGGCGTCATCGTCGCGCCCATGGTCCGGGCCGACGGGACGTCGCCCACGAGGCCGCGCATGCGCTGCACGCTGCCGCCCTCCTCGTCGGTGGACACGAGCGGCGGGACCCCGCCGGGGGCCAGCGCGGTGAGCTCGGCGAGCTGGTCGGCCAGGTCGTCCGGGACCGTGGACCCGAACAGGATGATCCCGCCGACGCCGGACCGGACCGCGGTCCGCACGGCGTCGAGATCCGTCATGGTGACCGGCGCGACCACGGTCTGCGCGGCGAGCCGCTGGGCCGACCAGTCGGACGAGCATCCGGGCGTTGGTGCAGGGCGGGGCGGAGGTCGACGCTGACGCCGGTGCGGGGGAGGTGACCGGGGCGGCCGAGGACCCCGTCGACGGTGCCGCCGTTGGTACGGCTGGGGTCGAGCAGGCGCACAGAGTGACGGCGAGGACCGTCACGACGCCGTACGGTCGCACGCTCAGTCGAGCGCGCGACGGGCTTCGGGGTTGAGCACGCCCCAGCCGATGAGCTGCTCGGCGAGGGCGCTCGGCGCCTCGTCGTAGATCACCGCGAGGGTGCGCAGGTCGTCCTGGCGGATCGAGAGCACGCGGCCGTTGTAGTCGCCGCGCTGGGCCTGGATCGCGGCGGCGTAGCGGGCCAGCGGGCCGGCCTTCTCCGCGGGCACCTGGCCGAGCCGCTCGAGGTCGATGATGAGCTTCTGCGGCGGTTCCGCGGCTGCGGAGGGTGACGCGTCGGGCAGCAGCTCGGAGACGGGGACGGTGTAGAAGTCGGCGAGCTCGGCGAGCTTCTGGACCGTGATCGCGCGGTCGCCACGCTCGTAGGAGCCCACCACGACCGCCTTCCAGCGGCCCTGCGACTTCTCCTCGACCCCGTGCAGCGACAGCCCCTGCTGCTGGCGGATCGCGCGCAGCCGCGCACCGAGTGCGCGCGCGTAGTCGCTGGCCATGGTGACCCTCCCACTAGTCCCTGGACCCCGCCCGACGGACGCCGTCCGGAACTCCAGTCTCACAGTAGATGTTACGGAGCGTGACCCTACGTTCGCTCCCCGCCTCATTGGGCCATTCGGTGGATACCGGACGTGTCGGGCGTGTCCGAGGCCGTCCCGCGGGTCGGGTAGGGTCGGTGACGCCCGACGTCCTTTAAATCCGTCCTGTGAGGCGGGGAAGGGGGTCGCAGAGATGTCCGCTGCACGGACTCCTGACGACACGCGCACCGTCCTCGACGGTGCAGAGATCGCCCGCGCGTTGACGCGCGTCGCCCACGAGATCGTCGAGCGCGCCAAGGGCGCCGACGACATCGTCCTGCTCGGGATCCCCACGCGAGGGGTCTTCCTCGCCCGCCGGGTCGCCGAGCGCATCCGGGCCATCGAGGGCCGTGCGGTCCCCGTCGGCTCGCTCGACGTCACGATGTACCGCGACGACCTGCGCCGCGCCCCCGCGCGTGCGCTGCTCCCCACCGAGATCCCGCCGGGCGGGATCGACGACAAGGTCGTGGTGCTCGTCGACGACGTCCTCTACAGCGGCCGCACCATCCGCGCGGCGCTCGACGCCATGAACGACATCGGCCGGCCGCGCGCGGTGCAGCTCGCCGTGCTCGTCGACCGGGGCCATCGCGAGCTGCCCATCCGCGCGGACTACGTCGGCAAGAACATCCCGACCTCCCACCTCGAGAAGGTGCACGTGCTGGTGGCGGAGCACGACGGCGAGGACGCCGTCCAGATCAGCGGGCACAACGGCGCGGGGGAGGAGCTGTGAAGCGGCACCTGCTCTCGGCGGCCGACCTCGACCGCGACGACGCCCTGCTCGTCCTCGACACCGCGGCCGAGCTCGCGACCCTCACCGACCGCGCCGTGAAGAAGCTGCCCACGCTGCGCGGCCGCACCGTGGTCAACCTGTTCTTCGAGGACTCCACCCGCACGCGCATCTCGTTCGAGGCGGCGGCCAAGCGCCTCTCGGCCGACGTCATCAACTTCTCCGCCAAGGGGTCGAGCGTGTCGAAGGGCGAGAGCCTCAAGGACACCGCGCTCACCCTCGAGGCGATGGGTGCCGACGCCGTCGTCATCCGCCACGGCGCCAGCGGCGCCCCGCACCGGCTCGCGCACTCGGGCTGGATCGGCGGCTCGGTGGTCAACGCCGGCGACGGCACGCACGAGCACCCCACGCAGGCGCTGCTCGACGCGTTCACGATGCGCCGTCACCTGGCCGGCGGCACCGGGGACCTCTCGGGACGTCGCGTCACGATCGTGGGCGACGTGCTGCACAGCCGCGTCGCACGCAGCAACGTGCTCCTGCTCGCCACGCTCGGTGCCGAGGTCACGCTCGTCGCGCCGCCCACGCTGCTTCCGGTGGGCGTCGAGACCTGGCCGTGCGCCGTGTCCTACGACCTCGACCCGAACCTGCCGGGCGCCGACGCCGTCATGATGCTGCGCGTCCAGCGCGAGCGGATGAACGCGGCGTTCTTCCCGAGCGCGCGCGAGTACAGCCGCCGCTACGGCCTCGACGTGCGCCGCATGGGGCTGCTCCCCGACCACGCCATCGTCATGCACCCCGGACCGATGAACCGCGGCATGGAGATCGCCGCCGAGGTCGCGGACGCACCGCGCTCGGTGATCGTCGAGCAGGTCGCCAACGGCGTCAGCGTGCGGATGGCCGTGCTCTACCTGCTGCTCGGGGGCGCCCAGCTCGGCGCCGAGGGCATCCCCAGCGACGCCGGCTCGGAGGCCTGACATGACCGACACCACCTACCTGATCCGTCACGCCCGGGTGCTGGGCGGGGAGCCCGCCGACCTCGTCCTGGCCGACGGCGTGATCCGCGAGATCGTCTCCGCCGGAACGGCTTCCGTCGATGGCGCGGTCGAGGTCGACGCCACCGGGCTCGTCGCCCTGCCAGGCCTCGTCGACCTGCACACGCACCTGCGCGAGCCGGGTCGGGAGGACGCCGAGACCGTCGAGACCGGCTCGCGCGCCGCCGCCGCCGGCGGCTTCACCGCCGTCTTCGCGATGGCCAACACCGACCCGGTGGCCGACACCGCCGGCACCGTCGAGCAGGTCTGGCGGCTCGGGCACGAGGCCGGCTACGTCGACGTCCAGCCCGTCGGCGCCGTCACGCTCGGGCTCGCCGGGCAGAACCTCGCCGAGCTCGGGGCGATGGCCGACAGCGCGGCCCGCGTGCGCGTGTTCAGCGACGACGGCAAGTGCGTCCACGACGCCGTGATCATGCGTCGCGCGCTCGAGTACGTGAAGGCGTTCGACGGCGTCGTCGCGCAGCACGCGCAGGAGCCGCGCCTCACCGAGGACGCGCAGATGAACGAGGGCGCCCTCTCCGGCGTCCTCGGCCTGCGCGGGTGGCCCGCCGTCGCCGAGGAGGCGATCATCGCGCGCGACGTGCTGCTCGCCGAGCACGTCGGGTCGCGGCTCCACGTCTGCCACGTGTCCACGGCGGGCTCGGTCGAGCTCATCCGCACGGCGAAGGCGCGCGGTATCGACGTCACCGCCGAGGTCACGCCGCACCACCTGCTGCTCACCGAGCAGCTGGTGAGCTCCTACGACCCGGTCTACAAGGTCAACCCGCCGCTGCGCTCCGAGCGCGACGTCACGGCGCTGCGCGAGGCGCTCGCCGACGGCACCATCGACGCCGTCGCCACCGACCACGCGCCGCACTCGGTGGAGGACAAGGACTGCGAGTGGGGCGTCGCGGCGATGGGGATGCTCGGGCTCGAGACGGCGGTGGGCGTCGTCGCGAAGGCGATGGTCGAGACCGGGCTGCTCGACTGGGCCGGCGTCGCCGACCGCATGTCCGTGCGGCCCGCGCGCATCGGCCGCCTCGGCCGGCCACGGCCGTCCGCTCGCCGTGGGCGAGCCGGCCAACCTCGTGCTCGTCGACCCGTCGCGCGACCGCGTGGTCGAACCCGCGGCGCTGCAGAGCAAGAGCCGCAACACGCCCTACGCCGGGCTCACCCTCCCGGCCACGGTGGTCGCCACCTTCCTGCGCGGCCGCGCGACCCTGCTCGACGGCCGGGTGGTGGGCGCATGACCGTCGCACCCGCGGTGCTCGTGCTCGAGGACGGCCGGGTCTTCCGCGGCCGGTCCTACGGCGCGGTCGGCGAGACGTTCGGCGAGGCCGTGTTCACCACCGGGATGTCCGGCTACCAGGAGACCCTCACCGACCCGTCGTACCACCGGCAGGTCGTGGTCCAGACCGCGCCGCACATCGGCAACTACGGCGTCAACGACGACGACGCCGAGTCGCGCCGGATCTGGGTCGCCGGCTACGTCGTGCGGGACCCGTCGCGCGTCACCTCGAACTGGCGCGCGCAGCGCAGCCTCGACGACGACCTGATCGAGCAGGGGATCGTCGGCATCTGCGACGTCGACACCCGCGCGCTCACCCGCCACCTGCGCGAGCGCGGGGCGATGCGGGTCGGCGTCTTCAGCGGCGACGCCGCGGCACACCGGTGAGCGAGCTGCTCGCCCGCGTGCTCGCCAGCCCGCAGATGGTGGGCGCCGTCGCTCGCCGACGAGGTCAGCGTCGACGCCGAGTACGTCGTGGCGGCGGTGGGGGAGAAGCGGTTCACGGTGGCCGCGGTCGACCTCGGCATCAAGGGCGCCACCCCGCGGCACATGGCCGAGCGCGGCATCGAGGTGCACGTGCTGCCCTCGACCACCACGCCCGAGCGCATGCTCGAGGTCGGTGTCGACGGCGTCTTCTTCAGCAACGGCCCGGGCGACCCGGCCACGGCCGACCACGCCGTGGCGCTGGCGCGCGCCGCGCTCGCCGCACGTCGGCCGCTGTTCGGCATCTGCTTCGGCAACCAGGTGCTCGGCCGCGCGCTCGGCTTCGGCACCTACAAGCTGCGCTACGGGCACCGCGGCATCAACGTCCCGGTGCTCGACCGGCTCACCGGCACCGTCGAGATCACCGCGCAGAACCACGGCTTCGCGGTCGACGCGCCGCTCGACCGCGTGAGCGACACTGCGTTCGGCCGCGTCGAGGTGAGCCACGTCTGCCTCAACGACGACGTCGTCGAGGGGCTGCGCTGCCTCGACGTGCCCGCCTTCTCGGTGCAGTACCACCCCGAGGCGGCGGCCGGCCCGCACGACTCGGCGTACCTGTTCGACCGGTTCTGCGACCTGATGGAGGCCGCCCGTGCCCAGGCGTGAGGATCTGCGCTCGGTCATGGTGATCGGCTCCGGCCCGATCGTCATCGGCCAGGCCTGCGAGTTCGACTACTCCGGCACGCAGGCCTGCCGGGTGCTGCGCGCCGAGGGACTGCGGGTGGTGCTCGTCAACAGCAACCCCGCCACGATCATGACCGACCCCGAGTTCGCCGACGCCACCTACGTCGAGCCGATCACCCCGGAGTACGTCGAGAAGATCATCGCCAAGGAGCGCCCCGACGCGCTGCTCGCCACCCTCGGCGGCCAGACCGCGCTCAACTGCGCGATGGCCCTGCACGCGTCCGGCGTCCTCGAGCGCTACGGCGTCGAGCTCATCGGCGCGAACGTCGAGGCGATCGAGGCCGGCGAGAACCGCGAGAAGTTCAAGGAGATCGTCGCGGCGATCAACGCGACGGGCCTCGCCGCGGAGTCCGCCGACAGCGTCGTCTGCCACTCGATCGAGGACTGCCTCGCGGCGGTCGACCAGCTCGGCTACCCCATGGTCGTGCGCCCCTCGTTCACGATGGGCGGCGCCGGGTCCGGCATCGCCTACGACGAGAAGGACCTGCGCCGCATCGCGGGTGCCGGGCTCCTCGCCTCGCCGACCACCGAGGTGCTGCTCGAGGAGTCGATCCTCGGATGGAAGGAGTACGAGCTCGAGCTGATGCGCGACGTGAAGGACAACGTCGTCGTCATCTGCTCGATCGAGAACGTCGACCCGATGGGAGTGCACACCGGCGACTCCATCACGGTCGCGCCCGCGCTCACCCTCACCGATCGCGAGTACCAGCACCTGCGCGACGTCGGCATCGCCGTGATCCGCGCGGTCGGCGTCGACACCGGCGGCTGCAACATCCAGTTCGCGATCAACCCCGACGACGGTCGCATGGTCGTCATCGAGATGAACCCGCGGGTCTCCCGGTCCTCCGCGCTCGCCTCGAAGGCCACCGGCTTCCCGATCGCGAAGATCGCGGCCAAGCTCGCGGTCGGCTACACCCTCGACGAGATCCCCAACGACATCACGCGCGAGACCCCGGCGAGCTTCGAGCCGGCCCTCGACTACGTCGTGGTCAAGGTCCCGCGGTTCGCGTTCGAGAAGTTCCCGCAGGCCGACCCCACCCTCACCACCACGATGAAGAGCGTCGGCGAGGCGATGGCGATCGGCCGCAACTTCACCGAGGCGCTGCAGAAGGCGCTGCGCTCGATCGAGCGCAAGGACGCGCCCTTCTCCTGGTCCGGCGACCGGTCCGCCGTCGACGTCGACACGCTGCTCGCCGAGGTGCGCGTGCCGCACGACGGCCGGCTCCGCAAGGTGCAGCAGGCGATGTGGGCCGGTGCGAGCGCCGAGGCGCTGCACGAGGCCACCGACATCGACCCGTGGTTCCTCGACCAGATCGCGCTGCTCAACGAGATCGGCGAGGAGCTGGTCGCCGCCCCGGAGCTCTCGCCGGACCTGCTTCGCCTGGCCAAGCGGCACGGCTTCTCCGACTCCCAGATCGGCGCGGTCCGCGGGCTGCCCGAGGACGTCGTGCGCGGGGTGCGGCACGCGCTCTCGATCCGTCCCGTCTACAAGACCGTCGACACCTGCGCCGCGGAGTTCGCGGCGAAGACGCCCTACCACTACTCGTCCTACGACGAGGAGACCGAGGTCGAGCCGCGCGCGACACCGGCCGTGATCATCCTCGGGTCGGGTCCCAACCGCATCGGGCAGGGCATCGAGTTCGACTACTCGTGCGTCCACGCCAGCCTCACCCTGCGCGACGCCGGCTACGACACGATCATGATCAACTGCAACCCGGAGACGGTGTCCACCGACTACGACACGTCGAGCCGGCTGTACTTCGAGCCGCTCACGCTCGAGGACGTCCTCGAGGTCTACCACGCGGAGCTCGCGGTCGGTCCGATCGCCGGCGTGATCGTGCAGCTCGGTGGCCAGACCCCGCTGGGCCTCGCGCAGGCCCTCAAGGACGCCGGCGTGCCGATCGTGGGCACGAGCCCCGAGGCGATCCACCTCGCCGAGGAGCGCGGCGCGTTCGGTCGCGTGCTCGCCGCCGCGAACCTCCCCGCCCCGGCGCACGGGATCGCGACGAGCTACGAGGAGGTCGTCGAGGTCGCCGAGCGCGTGGGCTATCCCGTCCTCGTGCGCCCGTCGTACGTCCTCGGCGGCCGCGGCATGGAGATCGTCTACGACGAGGCGATGCTGCACGACTACATCGAGCGCGCCACGGAGGCCACGCCCGAGCACCCGGTGCTCGTCGACCGCTTCCTCGACGACGCCGTGGAGATCGACGTCGACGCGCTCTACGACGGCGAGGAGCTCTACCTCGCCGGGGTGATGGAGCACATCGAGGAGGCCGGCATCCACTCCGGCGACTCGGCTTGCGCGCTGCCCCCGATCACCTTGGGGCACCAGGAGATCGACCGGATCCGCAGGTCCACCGAGGCCATCGCGCGCGGCGTCGGCGTCCACGGGCTGATCAACGTGCAGTACGCGCTCGCCGGCGACGTGCTCTACGTCCTCGAGGCCAACCCGCGCGCCTCGCGCACCGTGCCGTTCGTGGCCAAGGCCACCGGCGTACCGCTCGCCAGGGCGGCCGCGCGCGTGACCATGGGCGCCACCGTCGCGCAGCTGCGCGCGGAGGGCGTGCTGCCGGCGTTCGGCGACGGCGGCACGCTCCCGATCGGCGCGCCGATCTCGGTGAAGGAGGCCGTGCTCCCGTTCGGGCGCTTCCACGGCGTCGACACCGTGCTCGGTCCGGAGATGAAGTCGACCGGCGAGGTGATGGGCATCGACTCCGTGTTCGGCACCGCCTTCGCGAAGTCGCAGACCGCGGCCTACTCGTCCGGGCTGCCCACCAGCGGGCGCGCCTTCGTCTCCGTGGCCAACCGCGACAAGCGGTCGATGATCTTCCCGGTGAAGCGGCTGGCCGACCTCGGCTTCGAGATCCTGGCCACCGAGGGCACGGCGGAGGTGCTGCGCCGCAACGGCCTCAAGGCCACGGTGCTGCGCAAGCAGCACGACGGCCGGGGGGCGCACGGCGAGCCCACCACGGTCGACGCGATCCTCGCGGGCGAGATCGACCTCATCGTCAACACGCCGTACGGCGTCGGCCCCCGGCTCGACGGCTACGAGATCCGCACCGCCGCGGTCACCCGGGGCGTGCCGTGCATCACCACGGTGCAGGGACTCGCCGCCACCGTGCAGGGCATCGAGGCGTTGATCTCGGGTGAGATCGGCGTACGGTCCCTGCAGGAGTGGGCGGCCGACCTCGTCGCGCTGCGAGCGGCTCAGGCCTCGGCGAACGCGCGCGACGACGACGGGAACGGCGGACGATGACGGTGCAGGGCAAGACCGGTGCGATCCAGGTCACCGGTGAGGTTCTCGGGCTGCGCAGGGCGGGCGACTACCACGTCCTCACCCTCACGGCGGCGGGCATCCCGGAGCTGACCCGGCCGGGCCACTTCGTGGCGCTCTCGGTCGGCGGACCGCGAGTCCTCGATGCTGCTGCGACGTGCGTTCTCCATCCACACGGTGCAGAGCCGCGGCGTCTACGGCGGCACGCTCGAGATCGTGTTCGCGACCCACGGCAAGGGCACCGAGTGGCTCGCGCGGCTGCACCGCCACGACCAGGTCGACATCGTCGGGCCGCTGGGCCGCCCGTTCGCCCTTCCCAAGCAGCCCGTGTCGTGCGTCCTCGTCGCCGGTGGTTACGGATCGGCGCCGATGTTCATGCTCGCCGACGCGCTGCGCGCCCGCGGCTGCCGCGTCGACGTCGTCCTCGGTGCCTCCACCGAGTCCAAGCTGTTCGGCGTGCTCGACGCCAAGCGCATCGCGGCGTCGCTCACCATCACCACCGACGACGGCTCGCTCGGTGAGCGGGGGCGGGTCACCGACGCCCTGCCCGACGTCCTGATCCGGACCGACGCCGACGTCGTCTACGCCTGCGGTCCCATGGCGATGCTGCAGGCGGTCGCCAAGGTGGCCACCGCGCACGGCGCCTACTCCCAGTGCGCGGTGGAGGAGTCGATGGCGTGCGGGATCGGCGTCTGCATGACGTGCGTCCTGCCGGTGGTCGGCGACGACGGCGTGACCCGGATGCTCCGCTCCTGCGTCGATGGCCCGGTGTTCCGCGGCGACCGCGTGCGCTGGGACGAGGTCGGCACCATCCCCGAGGACACCCTCGGAGCACCCGTGAGCGGAGGCCACTGATGACCCGCGCCGTGATCACGCACGGGCCGCGCCCCGATGCCGCCGCCGTCGTGCCCGACATCGACATGAGCACCGACCTCGCCGGGCTCGCGCTCCACTCGCCGGTGCTGACCGCGTCGGGCTGCGCGGCCGCGGGCCGCGAGCTCGACCAGTTCTTCGACGTCACCGAGATCGGCGCCGTGGTGACGAAGAGCATCATGCTCAACCCGCGGTCGGGACGTCCCACACCGCGGATGGCCGAGACGCCGAGCGGCATGCTCAACTCCATCGGCCTGCAGGGCCCGGGCATCGAGGCGTTCCTCGACCACGACCTCGCCTGGTTGCGGGTCCGCGGCGCACGCGCGGTGGTGTCCATCGCCGGCGGCTCGGTCGACGAGTACACGCGGCTGGCCTCGAAGCTGCGGCACGTCGAGCGACATCGCGGCGATCGAGGTCAACATCTCCTGCCCCAACGTCGAGAGCCGCGGCCAGGTCTTCGCCTGCGACGCCGCGTCCGCCGCCGACGTGATCGCGGCCGTCCGCCGCAACACCGCGCCCGGCGTGCCGGTGCTGGCGAAGCTGTCGCCCGACGTCACGGACATCGTCGCGATCGCCCGCTCGGTGGTCGACGCCGGTGCCGACGGCCTCTCGATGATCAACACGCTGCTCGGCATGGTCATCGACACCGACACGATGCGGCCGGCTCTGGCCGGGATCACCGGCGGGCTCTCCGGTCCGGCGATCCGCCCCGTCGCGGTGCGCTGCGTCTACCAGGTGCACGCGGCCCTGCCCGACGTGCCGATCCTCGGCATGGGCGGCATCCGCACCGGCCTGGACGCCCTCGAGTTCGTGCTCGCCGGCGCGAGCGCCGTCAGCGTCGGCACCGTGACCTTCCACGACCCTTCCGCGCCCGCCCGCGTGGCGCGCGAGCTGGCCGTGGCCCTGGCCGAGCGCGGGTTCGACAGCTTCGCCGAGGCCGTCGGCCACGCCCACCGCGCGCCCGACCCCGTCCCCGCGCCGGGCGGTCCGGTCTCCGTCGCCGGCCACGAGGCCGCCGAGCCCGCCGACGACGAGCTCGAGGCCGGGGTCGAGGGGTGACGGCGGCACCGATCGCGGTCGCCCTCGACGGACCCGACCTCGACACCGTGCGGGGCTGGGCCGCCGCGGCCGGCCCGTTCGTCTCCACGATGAAGGTGGGCCTCGAGACCTACCTGCGCGACGGCGACGCCGCCGTCCATGCCGCGCGCGAGGCGTCCGGCGGGCGCGACGTCTTCCTCGACCTCAAGCTGCACGACATCCCGAACACGGTCGCCGGCGCCGCGCGGTCGATCGCCCACCTGTCCCCGGCTTACCTCACTGTGCACGCCAGCGGGGGAGCGGCCATGATCCGCGCGGCGGTCGACGCCCTGCCGGGCACGCGGGTCACGGCCGTCACGGTCCTCACCTCGCTCGACGAGTCCGACCTCGCCGCCGTGGGCCTGCTCGGCCCGGCTCTCGACGCCGCCCGGCGCCTCGCCGTGCTCGCCGTCGGCGCGGGAGCCCGCGCGATCGTGTGCTCGCCGCGCGAGGTCGCCGCGATCCGAGCCGAGGTCGACCGCGACGTCGTCCTCATCACGCCCGGGGTGCGCCCGGCGGGCGCGGACGCCGGCGACCAGGCGCGTGTCGCGACCCCCGAGCAGGCACTCGCCGATGGTGCGGACCTGCTCGTGATCGGTCGCCCGATCACGGCTGCCGTCGACGTCGCCGCGGCGGCGTCCGCGATCGCGTCAGCCCTGCGCTGACCCCTGGAGCACGGCGGAGTCCGCCTCCTCGACGGCGCCGCGGTCCATCTCGCGCCAGACCGGGAGGACGAACGGCGCCAGGGTCGCGAGCAGGTAGGCGATCCCGAAGGCCAGCAGGCTCGCGGTGACGCCGAACGCGCTGACGGCGAATCCGGCGAGCAGCGCGCCGATCGGCATCCCGGCCCAGGCCAGCGCGCCGAGGGCGCCGAGGACACGGGCCTGCAGGTGGCGGGGCACGCGCTCGTACTCGGTCGAGGAGAGCGCGGGGTTGATCGCACCGACGCCGACCCCGGCGAGGAGCGCGACGGCGAGCACCGGCGGGAGCGTCACGGCGCCCGCGAGGACGAGGAAGCGTGGCGCACCGCCCACGAGGAAGCCCCACGCGAAGGACTGCCGACGCGGCAGGCGCGGGCCGAGCCACGCGAACAGCGCCGATCCCAGCACGGCGCCGACGCCGAACACGCCCCCGATGAGGCCGAGCCCGAGCGGGCTGCCGAGGGTCTCCTCCACCCACACCGGGAGCAGGACAGCGGCGTAGGCCTGGTCGAGCAGGTTCGTCACCACGAGCAGCACCGCGATGGCGACGAGCAGGCGGTCCCGGCGCAGGAAGCCGAAGCCCTCGCGCAGCTCGCCCACGTAGGCGGACAGGACCGACTGCCCGTCGGTGCGCGGCGCGGATCGGGGCGGCTCGGCGGAGCGCGGAACGAGGGTCGCGATGAGGACGGCCGCGACCAGGAAGGACACGGCGTCGAGGACGAGGACGACCGGCGCCGACCAGACCGCCATGAGCACGCCGGCCAGCGGGATGCCGACCATCCCGGCGACGCGGTTCATGCCGTCGTGCAGCCCGCTCGCCCGCTCGATCGGCATGTGCGCCTGCTCAGCGACGCCGGGCACCAGGACGTAGGTCGCCGAGCCCGACCCGCGGACCCCGCCGACGAGCGCGACGAGGACGACGAGCGCCCACATCGGCAGCCGGTCGGCCTCGTGCAGCACCGGGACCAGGCCGACGAGCGCGGCGGCCGCGACCCCCGACCAGATCGCCACCCGGCGCGCGCCCCAGCGGTCCACGACCGGACCGCCGAACCCGAGGACGAGGACGTACGGGAGCATCTCGGCGAACCCGACGATGCCGGTGAGCGCCGGGCTCCCGGTGGTCGTGAGCACGAACCACGGGATCGCGATCATCGACATCCGGGTGCCGGTCGTCGACACCACCTCGGCCGCGAGGAACGCCCAGAGGCCGGTGCGGCTGCGGTCGGTGGTCGGAGCGGGACTGGTCATGGGGACACCGCCGTTCTGGTGATCGTGGGCATGAGTTGGAGCTGGACGACGACGCTCTCGGTGCCCTCGGCCAGCGGTCGTGCGGGGTCGACCGCCGGGTAGCGGCCGAGGATCTCGGAGATCTCGCGACCGAGCGCCCCCGCCTGCTCCGGCGTCAGCTCGAGCCGCCAGTCGCTGAGCTCCGCGACGTCGCCCCAGGCCGTGCCGAGCACGTCGCGCGTGGTGGCCAGGCCCTCGGTGAAGCGCAGGATGCGGTCGGCGTACGACGCGGCGATCGAGCGGAGGTACTCGTCGACGAGCAGGTCGGTGTCCGGGTCGCGGTCGGGGAGCGGCTCGAGCACGGTCATCCGGTGGGCGGCGCGCCACCAGCGCTGGCGCCGCGACGCGCGCGGCGTCTCGTCCTCGACGACGAAGCCGTAGGCCGCGAGCTGGCGCAGGTGGTAGCTCGTGACGCCGCTCGACTCGCCGACCGTGGCGGCCAGCGCGGTCGCCGTGCTGGGGCCGTGCTCGCGCAGCAGCCCGAGCAGCCGCACCCGCATGGGGTGCGCCAGGCCGCGCAGCGACCGGGCGTCGAGGTGGACCGCGGTCGGGTCCGGCTGTCCTGGGGTCATGCCGGCAGCGTAGCAATGCAAAGACTGCTTTGCAAAGGGTTCTTTGCGATGAGTTCGAGTCGGCTCTCCGAGGCGCTGTGCCGGTCCACGACCTGGACCCGCCGTGTACAGGTGAGGGCAACCTGTGTATACAGATACTGCCGAACCCGACGTGCGAGGAGATCCGAGATGACTGCCGCGACCACCGACCTCAGCACCCTCGACCTCGCCCGGGAGCTCGGGCGCACGCTCCGGATCGACAGCCTGCGCGCCACGGCGGCGGCGAGCGCGGGGCACCCGACCTCGGCGGCGTCCGGTGCCGAGCTCATGGCGGTGCTCGGCACCGCCCACTTCCACCTCGACGTCGACGACCCGACGCACCCGGGCAACGACCGGTTCATCCTGTCCAAGGGGCACGCCTCGGCGCTGCAGTACGCGTGGCTCAAGGCGTTCGGCGCGATCGACGACGCCGAGCTGCTCACCTACGGCCAGGTCGGCAGCCGCCTCGAGGGCCACCCTCGGCCGTTGCTGCCGTGGGTCGAGGTGGCCACCGGGTCGCTCGGGCAGGGCGTCGCCTGCGCCGTCGGGATCGCGCTGTCGCAGAAGCGGCTCGAGGGCTCGCCGGCGCGCACCTACGTCCTGTGCGGTGACAGCGAGATGGCGGAGGGGTCGGTGTGGGAGTCCCTCGAGCACGCCGCCCACTACGGCCTCGACAACCTCGTGGTGATCGTCGACGTCAACGGGCTCGGTCAGAGCGGCGCCACGATGGTCGGTGCGGAGGCCGCGGTGTTCGCCCGTCGGGCCGAGGCGTTCGGGGTCACCGCGATCGTGGTCGACGGCCACGACGTCGCGGAGATCGACGCCGCGTTCAGCGCGGCCGGGTCCGACGGCCGCCCTACCGCGGTGGTCGCGCGCACCGTGAAGGGCAAGGACCTCGTCGACGTCGAAGGGCTGCTCGGGTGGCACGGGCGTCCGCACCCGGACCCGCAGGCGGCGCTCGCCGCGCTGGGCGACCCGACCGTGACCCGGTTCCCGACCGTCGCGCCGTACGACGTCCCTCGTGGCGTCCCCGCGCGTCGTCCCGTGGAGCTTCCGGTCTACGAGGTCGGCACCCAGGTCGCGTCTCGGCTTGCCTACGGCCAGGCGCTCGTCGCCCTCGGTGACGCCCGCGACGACGTCGTGGTCCTCGACGCCGAGACGCAGAACTCCACGTACGCCGAGCTCTTCGCGGCGGCGCACCCGGACCGCTACTTCGAGATGTTCATCGCCGAGCAGCAGATGGTCGGGGCGGCGGTCGGCCTCGCGGCGCGCGGCTGGACCGCCTACACCTCGACGTTCGCCTCGTTCACGACCCGCGCCTTCGAGTTCGTCCGGATGGCCGCGATCGGCGGCACGACGCTGCGGATGTGCGGCTCGCACGCGGGGCTGTCGGTGGGAGAGTCGGGCGCGTCCGGCATGGGCCTCGAGGACATCGCCGCGTTTCGGGCGATCCCGGGCTCGCGGGTGCTGCAGCCGGCCGACGCGACCTCCGCGGCGGCGCTCACGGCCCTGGCCGCGGACCTCACCGGCTTCACCTACCTGCGCACGACGCGCAACCCGATCCCCGTGCTGTACCCGGCGGGAACGGAGTTCGTCGTCGGCGGCAGCCACGTGCTGCGCAGCTCCGCTGCCGACGTCGTCACGCTGATCGGGTCGGGGACCACGCTGCACGCATCGCTCGCGGCCGCGGAACTGCTTGCGGCACAAGGAATCACGGCGCGTGTCATCGACGCCTACTCGGTGAAGCCGATCGACTCGGCCACGGTCCTCGCCGCCGCTGCGGACACCGGGCTGATCGTCGCGACCGAGGACCACTACCCCGAGGGCGGGCTGGGCTCGGCGGTCGCCGAGGTGCTCGCCGAGGCGGGCAGCGGCACCCGGCTGGTGCGCGTGGCCGTCACCGGGGTGCCGGGGTCCGGCCCCTCGACCGCGATCGCCGCCGTCGTCGGGATCGACGCCGCGGGCATCGTCCGCGCCGTGACCGCTGCGCTCCCGCACTGACCACGCACATCACCGATGGAGGACCAGATGGCACGGCACGAGGCAACGGTCGCGATCGTCACGGGCGGCGCCCGCGGACTGGGCGAGGCCCAGGTCCGGCGCCTCGTCGAGGACGGTGGCCGGGTGCTGGTCACCGACGTGCTCGACGAGCCGGGCGAGGCGCTGGCCGCGGAGCTCGGTGACAGCGCGGCGTTCTTCCACCACGACGTCACCTCCGCCGAGGGCTGGGACGCGGCGGTCGAGCGCGCGGAGAAGCTGTTCGGCAACGTGACCGCGCTGTCGAACAACGCCGGCATCGTGATCTTCAAGCCCATGATGGACAGCACCGAGGAGGAGTTCCGTCGCGTCCTCGACATCAACCTCGTCGGGGTGTGGCTGGGGATGCGGGCGGTCGTGCCGTCGATGCGTCGCGCGGGCGGTGGGGCGATCGTCAACCTGTCGTCGACCGCCGGCATGCAGGGCTACAAGAACATCATGGGCTACTCCGCGTCGAAGTACGCCGTGCGCGGCATGTCGAAGTCGGCGGCGCTCGAGCTCGCGCCCGACAACATCCGGGTCAACTCCGTGCACCCGGGGACCATCCAGACCGACATGACGACCGGCCGCGGCGACGCCGAGGGGTCGTCCATCCCGCTCGGGCGCCGTGGTCGTCCCGCCGAGGTCGCCTCGATGGTGGCGTACCTGCTCTCCGACGAGGCGTCGTTCGTGACCGGTCACGAGCACGTCGTCGACGGGGGCACGCTCGCGGGCAAGTGGTGACCCCGATCCGCGCGCGCGTCCTTACCCGTCCCTGACAGTTCCCCCATGCCGCGGCAACGCGGGATCGGCAGGGTCGCTGGTGCGGCTCCGGGGAGGTCCCGGTGCCACCACCAGAGGGGACCACCATGAACGCGACCAGCACCACCCGCGGCCGTCGTCGCGCGCTCGCCGGGCTCACGACCCTGGCCCTCGTCGGCTCCATGGCGCTCGTCGCGCCCGCGTCGGCGTCGGCGACCACACCCGCTCCGCCCACCGGCGACGGCACGACGGGCTGCTCGACCGGGCGCCTGCCGGAGCAGGTCGCTGGGCCGGCCGGCGGGGTTCCGGGCGGGATTGCCCGCCGGCTACTGGATCTGGCACGACTCCGCGGGCTGGCACCTGCGTGTGACGCACACCGGGAAGACACGGCTCGACTTCACCGGCGTCGTGCGGACCACGAACCCGGCCACCAGCCACCGGGTGCTCGCGGAGTCCCGTGACCGCCTCGTGCGCAGCGCGGACCGGCGGACGACCTCGTTCCGGCTCACGAACTACGGCGGTGTCGACGGGTTCGACCTCAAGGCGGGCTGCTCGGCGACCGTCTCGTTCGCGCTGTTCGCGGGCGGGAGGCCGGTCGCACCCGCGGCGATCCACCTCGGTGATGACGACGCGCACCCGGCGTCGAGCCGCTTCAGCGTCACGCGCGTCCCGACCGCCTGAGCGCGCTACCGCCCCGGTCCCGAGCCGTCGCGACCAGCGGCAGGCGGGGGACCGGGGCAGGTGCGCGTTCCCGTCGTCCGCCCGGCTCGCTAGGGTCATGACGAGACCCCGACGAGAGGACCGATCGTGGCCCTGCCGCCCCTGACTCCCGAGCAGCGCGCCGACGCGCTGAAGAAGGCAGCGCACGCCCGGCAAGTACGCGCCGAGGTGAAGAACCGGCTCAAGCGGTCGGGAGCGTCGATCGGCGAGGTCATCGCCGTCGGCCAGAGCGACGACATCATCGGCAAGATGAAGGTGTCGGCGCTCCTGGAGTCGATGCCGGGCGTCGGCAAGGTCCGCGCCGCCGAGATCATGGAGCGGCTGCAGATCGCCGAGAACCGTCGCGTGCGCGGCCTGGGCACGCACCAGATCGCCGCGCTCGAGAAGGAGTTCTCCGCCTGAGCGCGCGCCTGACCGTGCTGTCCGGTCCGTCCGGGGTCGGCAAGAGCACGGTCGTCACCCATCTCGTGGCCACCTGGCCCGAGGTCTGGCTGTCGGTCTCGGCCACCACGCGCCGACCCCGGCCGGGCGAGACGCACGGGGTCAACTACTTCTTCGTCGACCACGCCGAGTTCGCGACGATGGTCGAGAACGGCGAGCTGCTCGAGTACGCCGAGTTCGCCGGCAACTTCTACGGCACCCCCCGCGACCCCGTCCTCGACCGGCTCGAGGCCGGGACTCCGGTGCTCCTGGAGATCGAGCTGCAGGGCGCCCGGCAGCTGCGCGCGAGCATGCCCGAGGCGCTGCTGGTGTTCCTGGCGCCTCCGTCGTGGGACGAGCTGGTCCGCCGGCTCGTGGGCCGCGGCACCGAGACCGCCGAGGTGATCGCCCGCCGGCTGGAGACGGCCCGCATCGAGCTGGCGGCCGAGACCGAGTTCGACGCGACCGTGGTGAACGCGTCCGTCGGGGAGGCGGTCGAAGCCTTGGTAGGCTTGATGGGCCTGTCCACGTCCGGAACCCGGTCATCTGGGTCTGCCGACGAGTGACGGGCGAGGGGGAGCCTCCCGTTCCCTCCACGATCCGCTAGCTGAAGGGCGCCCGCGTGTCTGGCACCGTCTCCTCTCCCGAGGGCATCACGAACCCCCCGATCGACGAGCTGCTCGAGGCCACGGACTCGAAGTACTCGCTGGTCATCTACGCGTCCAAGCGGGCCCGTCAGATCAACGCCTACTACTCCCAGCTGGGCGAGGGCCTGCTCGAGTACGTCGGACCCGCTCGTCGAGACGCACGTGCAGGAGAAGCCGCTCTCGATCGCGCTGCGCGAGATCAACGCCGGCATGCTCACCGCCGAGCCCTACGACCCCGAGGCCGAAGCAGCCGTCGCCGGTACGCCGGTCGCGTGACCGCGGCGCGCGGCACCCACCACGCCCGCGTGGTGCTCGGCGTGGGCGGCGGGATCGCCGCGTACAAGGCGGCCGAGCTGCTGCGCCGGCTCTCCGAGGCCGGCCACGACGTCACCGTCGTCCCCACCCGGGCCGCCCTGCACTTCGTCGGCGCGGCCACCTGGTCCGCGCTGTCGGGCAAGCCGGTCTCCGCCGAGGTGTGGGACGACGTCCACGACGTGCCGCACGTGCGCCTCGGGCAGCAGGCCGACCTCGTGGTCGTCGCGCCGGCCACGGCCGACCTCCTCGCGCGTGCCGCGGCGGGGCTCGCCGACGACCTGCTCGCCAACGTGCTGCTCACCGCGCGCTGCCCGGTCGTGATGGCTCCGGCGATGCACACCGAGATGTGGGAGCACCCGGCCACGCAGGCCAACGTCGCCGCCCTGCGCGCCCGCGGCGTGATCGTGCTCGACCCGGCGGTCGGGCGCCTCACCGGCGCCGACTCCGGTCCCGGGCGCCTGCCCGACCCCGAGGCGATCTACGAGGTCTGCCGCGAGATCCTCGAGCGCGGTCGCCCGGCGGCCGACCTCGCGGGTCGCACCGTGCTCGTGAGCGCGGGCGGCACGCGCGAGCACCTCGACCCGGTCCGCTTCCTCGGGAACCGCAGCAGCGGCAAGCAGGGCTACGCCCTCGCCGCCGCGGCGGCCGAGCGCGGTGCCCACGTGGTCCTCGTGTCGGCCAACGTCTCGCTCGCCCGACCCGGTGGGCGCCACGGTGGTGCGCGTCGTGTCCGCCGAGGACCTCCGGCACGCGGTCCTCGAGCACGCCTCCGACGCCGACGTCGTCGTCATGGCCGCCGCCGTGGCCGACTTCCGACCGGTCGAGAGCGCCGGCCACAAGATCAAGAAGGACGACGCCGGAGGCGTGCCCGACGCCCGATCGCGCTCGAGCGCACCGCCGACGTCCTCGCCGAGCTCGTCGCCCGCCGCGACGCGCACGGGAGCCGCCCAGGTCGTCGTCGGCTTCGCGGCGGAGACCGGCGACGCGCAGGGGTCGGTGCTCGACCACGCGCGCGCCAAGCTGGCGCGCAAGGGCTGCGACCTCCTCGTCGTGAACGAGGTCGGCGCCGGCAAGGGTTTCGAGGTCGACCGACAACGAGGTCGTCGTGCTCGGCGCCGACGGCAGCTCCGTCGCCGTACCCGAGGGCTCCAAGCAGCCAGATCGCGACCGCGGTCTGGGACGCCGTGCTGCCCGCTGCTCGCGTCGGCGCTGAGTACACTGCACCGGCACTGCTCGTTGCACGCTGTCACCCACTGCACCAGGAGCGTGTGCCTTGGCCCGTCGTCTGTTCACCTCCGAGTCCGTCACCGAGGGCCACCCGGACAAGATCGCTGACCAGATCAGCGACTCCATCCTCGACGCGATGCTCAAGGAGGACCCGCGCAGCCGGGTCGCCGTCGAGACGCTCATCACCACCGGCCAGGTCCACGTCGCCGGCGAGGTGACCACCACGGGCTAGGTCGACATCCCCACCCTCGTGCGCGAGCGCATCCTCGAGATCGGCTACGACTCCAGCAAGAAGGGCTTCGACGGCGCGTCGTGCGGCGTCTACGTCTCGATCGGCTCGCAGAGCCCCGACATCGCGCAGGGCGTCGACGACGCGATCGAGGAGCGCGAGGGCGGCTCGGGCGACGAGCTCGACCGGCAGGGCGCCGGCGACCAGGGCCTGATGTTCGGCTACGCGTGCGACGACACCCCCGAGCTCATGCCGCTGCCGATCCACCTCGCGCACCGGCTCGCCAAGCGGCTCTCCCAGGTGCGCAAGGACGGCGCGATCCCCTACCTGCGCCCGGACGGCAAGACCCAGGTCACCATCGAGTACGACGGCGACACCGCCGTGCGGCTCGACACCGTCGTGGTGTCCTCGCAGCACGCGGCCGACATCGACCTCGCCACGCTGCTCACGCCGGACATCGCCGAGCTCGTCGTCGCGCCCGAGCTCGAGGGCCTCTCGATCGACACCGAGGGCTTCCGCCTGCTCGTCAACCCGACCGGCCGCTTCGAGATCGGCGGCCCCATGGGCGACGCCGGCCTCACCGGTCGCAAGATCATCGTCGACACCTACGGCGGCATGGCCCGCCACGGTGGCGGCGCGTTCTCCGGCAAGGACCCGTCGAAGGTCGACCGCTCCGCGGCGTACGCGATGCGCTGGGTCGCGAAGAACGTCGTCGCGGCCGGGCTCGCCCGCCGGTGCGAGGTGCAGGTGGCCTACGCGATCGGCAAGGCGCAGCCCGGTCGGCGTGTTCGTCGAGACGTTCGGCACCGGGGTGCGGCCCGACGCCGACATCCAGGCGGCCGTGCTCGAGGTGTTCGACCTGCGG
The DNA here is from genome assembly GCA_963738455.1 of uncultured Actinomycetes bacterium. Classification (GTDB taxonomy): domain Bacteria; phylum Actinomycetota; class Actinomycetes; order S36-B12; family CAIYMF01; genus Longivirga. The sequence goes on along the minus strand of CAVTWM010000006.1, from coordinate 63,371 downwards.
CCGGCCGCGATCATCCGCGACCTCGACCTGCTGCGCCCGATCTACGCGCAGACCGCGGCCTACGGCCACTTCGGCCGCGAGCTGCCGGACTTCACGTGGGAGCGCACCGACCGCGCCGACGCGCTGCGCGCCGCGGCCAGGTCTGATCGAGGTCCGCCCGACCGCTCCGGGGGAGTCCGCATGACGCGTCACGAGCTGCGCACCCCCGGCTGTCGCTGCGCGCGTGGCGCGACTCGGACCGCGAGCCGTTCGCCGCGATGAACGCCGACCCGCGCGTGATGCGCTGGTTCCCGTCCACCCAGGACCGGGCCGCGTCCGACGCCGGCGTCGACCGGTTCGACGACGCCCACGACGGCTCGGCTACACCTGCTGGGCGGTCGAGGTGCTCGACTCCGAGCGCGGACCGGCACCCTTCGTGGGGTTCATCGGGCTCGTCACGCCGTCGTTCGATCCGCCGTTCCCGACGGCGGAGCCGTGCGTCGAGGTCGGCTGGCGGCTCGACCCGGCGTGGTGGGGCCTCGGCATCGCCACCGAGGGCGCCGCGGCGTCGCTGCGCTTCGCGTTCGAGCGGCTCGAGCCTCGCCGAGGTCGTCTCGTTCACCGTGCCGCCCAACCTGCCTTCCCAGGCGGTCATGCAGCGCATCGGCATGCGCTACGACCGGGTCTTCGACCATCCCCGCGCCGCGCCCGGCGAGTGGTGGGGACCGCACGTCCTCTACCGAGCGCGCTGCGGACGACGCTGCCGGGCGTCGCGCGATCGGGTAGAACTCACCCGTGACCGCCTCGCCCGAGCATGAGCAGCTCGCCCTCGTGGCGAGCAAGGTGCGCACGGCGAAGGTGAAGCCGTACCGCCACCGGCAGCGGTCGACCCGGTCGCCCGGGTCGTGGTCGACATCCCGCTGCCCCACCTCGACCGGCCGTTCGACTACCTCGTGCCGGAGCCGCTCTCCGCGTCCGCGGTGCCGGGTGTCCGGGTCCGCGTGCGGTTCGCGGGCGCGCTCGTCGACGGCTGGGTCGTCGAGCGGGTGGCCGCCACCGAGCACGTCGGGCGGCTCGAGCGCATCGCCAAGGTGGTGAGCCCCGATCCCGTGCTCGCCCCCGAGATCGCCGCGCTGGCGCGCGAGGTCGCCGACCGCTGGGCCGGCACCTTCGCCGACGTCGTGCGGGCCGCGGTGCCCCCGCGCCATGCGGCGAGCGAGGCCGCTGTCGACGCCGAGCCGGCGACCCTCGGGCGTCGCGCTCGTGGAGGCACCGCGAGGGGGTCGCGTGGGCGGCGTACACCGGGGGACCGGCGCTGCTGCGCCGCCTGGCCGACCCGTCGCTCCGCTTCGCCGCGGACGCGCCGGGGCCGCGCGCGGTGTGGACCGCGGCACCGGGCGACGACCCCGCCGCCGCATCGCCGATCTCGTGCAGGCTGCGGTGGCCGGGGGACGCGGCGTGCTCGTCGTGGCGCCCGACTCCCGCGACGTCGCGCGGCTCGACGCCGCGCTGCGCGCCCGCCTCGGCGCGGTCGGCCACCGCGTGCTCAGCGCCGACCTCGGCCCGGCCGCCCGCTACCGCGCGTTCCTCGAGGTCCGACGCGGCCGCGTCGCGGTGGTCGTGGGGACCCGGGCCGCGGTGTTCGCGCCGGTCCGCGACCTCGGCCTCGTCGTCCTGTGGGACGACGGCGACGACTCCCTCGCCGACCCGCACGCGCCCTACTGGCACGCCCGCGAGGTGCTCGCGATGCGCGCCGGCGCCACCGGCGCGGCAGCGGTCTTCGGCGCCGCCGTCGCGCTCGGTCGAGGCGGCGCAGCTCGTCGCCACCGGCTGGGCGCGGGAGGTCGTCGTCCCCCGCGCCGAGGTGCGACGCCGCGCGCCACGGGTCCTCACGTCCGGGTCCGACGCCGAGCTGGCCCGCGACGCGGCCGCGCAGAGCGCCCGGCTGCCGCACGTCGCGTGGGAGACCGCGAAGGCGGCGCTCGCGCGCGGCCCGGTGCTCGTGCAGGTCCCGCGGCGCGGCTACGTCCCCTCCCTGGCCTGCCAGTCCTGCCGCGAGCCCGCGCGCTGCGCGCACTGCCACGGCCCGCTCGGCGTCACGACCGGGCACGCGCTGCCCTCGTGCGCGTGGTGCGGGCGCCTCGCCGGCGACTGGGTCTGCCCGCGCTGCGGCGGGCGTCCGGCTGCGCGCGGTGTCGGTGGGGGAGCGGCGTACGGCGGAGGAGCTCGGCCGGGCGTTCCCGGGTGTGCCGGTCCGCACGTCGGGGCGCGACCCCGCCGGGCGCGGCGTCCTCGACACGGTCGACGACCGGCCCGGCGCTCGTCGTCGCCACGCCCGGCGCGGAGCCCCGGGCCGAGGGCGGCTACGCCGCCGCGCTGCTGCTCGACGGCCGCCTCATGCTCGACCGCCCCGACCTGCGCGCGTCCGAGGAGGCGGTGCGCCGCTGGATCGCGGCCGTGAGCCTGGTGCGCCCCGCCTCCGACGGAGGCGTCGTCGTCGTGCTCGCCGACCCGGCGCTGGCCCCGGTCCAGGCGGTCGTGCGCCACGACCCGGCCGGGTTCGCCGCCCGCGAGCTCGCCGAGCGCGAGGCGCTGCGGCTGCCGCCTGCGTGGCGGCTCGCGGAGCTGACCGGGCAGCCCGACGACGTGACCGACCTCCTCGCTCACGCCCGGCTGCCGGAGGGTGCGACGCGTGCTCGGTCCGGTGCCGGTCGACGTGCCCCTCGACGCGGCACCGGCCGGTGCCGACGAGCCCGGGTGCGCGCGCTGGTCGTCGTCGCGCGCCGGCGACGGCCGGCGCTCGCCGCGGCGCTGCAGGCGGCGGCGCCGGTCCGCAGCGCCCGCAAGGACGGCGGCGCCCGTCACGGTGCGCATCGACCCGGTCGTCCTCGGCTGACGCGCGGTCAGCCGAGGCACCGGCGCCCGCGTCCGTAGACTGGGCCGACCCGCTCGTCGACCAAGGAGCGCCCCGCGTGGCCGTCAAGCCCATCCGCCTGTTCGGCGACCCCGTGCTCACGCACCCCTGCCGCGCCGGTCGAGACCTTCGACAAGGAGCTGCGCAAGCTCGTCAAGGACCTCACCGACACGATGCTCGAGGCGCCGGGCGCGGGCCTCGCGGCGCCGCAGCTCGGTGTCGGCCTGCGCGTGTTCACCTACGACGTCGACGACGAGATCGGCCACCTGATCAACCCGGTGCTCGACCTCTCCGACGAGGTGCAGGAGGGCGACGAGGGCTGCCTGTCGGTGCCCAACCTCGCCTTCAACACCCGGCGGGCGATGCGCGTCGTCGCCAAGGGCATGAACATGCACGGCGAGCCCGTCGTCATCGAGGGCAGTCCGAGCTGCTCGCCCGCTGCGTGCAGCACGAGACCGACCACCTCGACGGCATCATGTTCATCGACCGGCTCGACACCGAGACGCGCAAGGAGGCCATGCGCGCGATCCGCGAGGCGGAGTGGTTCGGCGAGCCGGCGCCCGCAGGTCCGGCTCTCGCCGCACCGCATCTCGGCGCGCTGGCTGTAGCCCGTATGCGTCTGGTCTTCGCCGGCACCCCCGAGGTCGCGCTGCCGTCGCTGCGCGCGCTGCTCGGCTCCCGCCACGAGGTCGTCGCCGTCGTCACGCGCCCGGACGCGCCCGTCCGGCCGTGGCCGGTCGATGCAGCGTCACCGGTCGGCGAGCTCGCCGCCGAGCACGGCATCGAGGTGCTCAAGCCCGCGCACCCGCGCGACCCCGAGTTCCTCGCACGCCTCACCGAGCATCGCACCCGACTGCTGCCCGGTCGTCGCGTACGGCGCGCTGGTCCCGCGTGCCGCCCTCGACGTCCCGCGCCTCGGCTGGGTCAACCTGCACTTCTCGCTGCTGCCCGCCTGGCGCGGCGCGGCACCCGTGCAGCACGCGGTGTGGCACGGCGACGACGTCACCGGCGCCTCCACCTTCCTGCTCGAGGAGGGGCTCGACACCGGCCCGGTCTTCGGCGTCGTCACCGAGACCATCGCGGCCACGGACACGAGCGGCGACCTGCTCGGCCGGCTCGCCGTGTCCGGCGCGGGGCTGCTGGTGGCGACGATGGACGGGCTCGAGGCCGGCCTGCTCGTCGGGGCGCCGCAGCCGCCCGACGGCGTGTCGCTCGCCCCCAAGATCACCGTCGACGACGCCGAGGTCGACTGCACCGCACCGGCGATGGGCGTCGACCGCCAGGTCCGCGCCTGCACGCCGGCGCCGGGCGCGTGGACGACGTTCCGCGGCGAGCGGCTCAAGCTCGCGCCGGTGTCGATGCTGGCCGACGACACCTCGCTCGCGCCCGGCGAGCTCGGCGTCGACAAGAACCGCGTCCGCGTCGGCACCGGCCTCGCACGCGGTCGTGCTCGGCGAGGTCCGCGCGCAGGGCAAGAAGGCGATGGCCGCGGCCGACTGGGCGCGCGGCGCCCGTCCCGAGCCCGGCGAGAAGCTGGGCTGATGCCCGAGGACCGAGAGCGCAACGTCGGCCGCGGCCACCGCACGCGACCCGTGCAGTGGCGCCCCGACCGCAAGTCCACCGACCCGTCGCGGCTGGCGGCCTACGACGTCCTGCGCGCGGTCGACGTCGACTCCGCCTACGCCAACCTCGTGATGCCAGCGGGTCCTCGCCGACGCCGACCTGCACGGCCGCGACGCGGCGTTCGCCACCACGCTCGCCTACGGCACCCTGCGCTGGCGCGGGTTCCTCGACGCCGTGCTCGAGGCCTGCAGCACGCGCCCGCTCGACCAGATCGACGCGGGTGTCCTCGACGTCGTGCGCCTCGGCGCCTACCAGATCCTCTTCCTGCACACGCCGCCCCACGCGGCCGTCGGCGAGACCGTGCAGCTCGCCCGTCTGGTGGGTGGCGAGGCGCGGTCGAAGTTCGCGAACGCCGTCCTGCGCCGGGTGGGCGAGCGCGACCCTCGACGAGTGGGTCGCCGAGGTGGCGCCCGTCGCCGCAGGACGACCCGGCCGGTCACCTCGCCGTGGCGCAGTCGCACCCGCGCTGGATCGTCGACGCGCTGCACGACTCGCTGTCGTCGTGGTCGCGGCGAGGCGTCCTGGTCGGCCACCGAGGACCTGCTCGTCACCGACAACGAGCCCGGCTCCGTCACGCTCGTGGCGCGACCCGGCCGGGTCGAGCGTCGACGAGCTGCTCGAGCTCCCGGGCTCCGAGCCGGGCATGTGGTCGCCGTACGCCGTGCGGCTCGACGGCGGGTCGCCGGGCGACCTCGGCGAGGTGCGCTCGGGCGACGCCGGCGTGCAGGACGAGGGCAGCCAGCTCGTGGCGCTCGCCCTCTCGCGGGCACCGGTCGAGGGCCGCGACTCCGCGTGGCTCGACATGGCGGCCGGACCCGGCGGCAAGGCGGCGCTGCTCGCCGGCCTCGGGCTCGACCGCGGCGCGGTGCTGGTGGCGGCCGACCGCGCGCCGCACCGGGCCGGGCTCGTGGCGCAGGCGCTCGCCGGCGCACCGGGCCACCACGTCTCCGTCGCGCCGCCGACTCCACCGCGGGTCCGTGGCGGCCGGCGTCGTTCGACCGGGTGCTGCTCGACGCGCCCTGCAGCGGCCTGGGCGTGCTCCGGCGCCGGCCCGAGTCGCGCTGGCGCCGGGAGCCGGCCGACGTCGCCCAGCTGTCCTCGCTCCAGGCGGACCTGCTCGCCGCCGCGCTCGACGCCGTGCGCGTGGGCGGGGTCGTCGGCTACGCGACGTGCTCGCCGCACCTCGCCGAGACCGACGTCGTGGTCGAGGACGCCGTGCGCCGCGGCGGCGTCGAGCGTCTCGACGTACGTCCGCTGCTGCCGGAGGTCGACGACCTCGGCGACGGGCCGGACCTGCGGCTGTGGCCGCACCTGCACGGCACCGACGGCATGTTCCTCGCGCTCCTGCGCCGGGTGCGCTGACGCGGTCGGTCGGGTCAGGCTCGGTCGTGCCGCGGTCGGTCGGACCGCGCTCGGTCGTGCCGCACCGAGCGGTCAGTCCAGGCTGACGACGACGCGGTTGCGTCCCTCGCGCTTGGCGCGGTGCAGCGCGGCGTCGGCCGCCGCGACCAGCGTGAGCAGCCCGCCCGCCGCAGCCGTGTCCGCCACGCCGAGGCTCACGGTGACGTCGAGCCCGGGGCCGACCTCGTGCCACGGGTAGGCGGCGACCTCCTCGCGCAACCGCTCGCAGAACACCCGCGCCTGCTCGGCGGTCGTCTGCGGCAGGACGAGGAGGAACTCCTCGCCGCCGTAGCGCGCGACGAGGTCGGTGGTGCGTGCCGTCGTGGCGAGGATGCGTGCGAACCGGCGGAGCACCTCGTCGCCGACGCTGTAGCTCGTGGTGTCGTTCACGTTCTTGAAGCGGTCGAGGTCGGCGATGGCCATGGTCAGCGGCTGCCCGTGGCGCTCGGCGGCGGCGACGAGGCGAGGCAGCTCGTGGTCGATGTGCCGACGGTTGTAGAGGCCGGTGAGGGCGTCGCGCAGGGTCAGCTCGTTGAGCTGCTCGACGAGCGCCTCCTGGTGGTTGAGCGCGATCTCGAGCTCCTCGGTCCGCTCCGCGACGCGCTGCTCGAGCTCGGCGTTGACGCTGCGCAGCGACTCCGCGAGCTCGGCGTTGCGGCGCGCCTCGACGTCTGCCCTGCGGGCCTCGCGTCGCTGGCCCCACCCGCCGAGCAGCGTCGTGACGACGACGGCGAGCGAGATCACGATCCCTGCGGTGACGATCTCGGCCGTGGTCGTGGGCGGGTTCGTCGGCGGGTGCGTGAGGGTGCCGACGACGCCGATCGTGATGGAGGCGATCGTGACGAGGGTGAAGCCGACGACGTCGAGGGTGACCCCGGCGATCGCGACCGGGATGACGACGTACACCGCGGTGAGCCGGGCGTCCTGGCCGAGCAGCGGGCCGGCGAGGTTGCCGAGCAGCAGCACGACGAAGAAGAGGCCGAGGCCGAGATCCACGTCGCCCCGACGAACGAGGTACGCGGACACGGCCGCGACGGCCGTGACGGCGAGGCAGGTCGGGCCGGCGACCGCTCCGCCAGGCGTGAGCCAGAGCGGGATCGTGGCGAGCGCACCGAGGAGGACGACGCCGTACAGCACCACCAACGCGTTGGTCGCGCGCGTGCGCACCTCGGTGTCCGGGTGGTCGACCGTCAGGAAGTCGCGCCACGCGGTGGTCCGGCCGGTCATGCCCGTGCCTCGACGCTGTCCGCGCGCACCCGGGCGCTAGCCTCGCCACCATGGGCGTCCAGATCTCCCCGAGCATCCTGTCGGCCGACTTCGCGCAGCTCGCGGCGGAGTGCGAGCGCGTGGCGGGCGCAGCCGACTGGCTGCACGTCGACGTCATGGACAACCATTTCGTCCCCAACCTCACTCTCGGACTGCCCGTGGTGGAGTCACTCCTCAAGGCGGTATCGACCCCGGTCGACTGCCACTTGATGATCGAGGACCCGGACCGTTGGGCCCCTGCGTACGCCGAGGCGGGCGCCGGCTCGGTGACGTTCCACGTGGAGGCGGCGACCGCGCCCATCAAGCTGGCGCGCGAGATCCGCGCTGCTGGCGCTCGTGCGGGCATGGCGCTGCGCCCGGCGACGCCGATCGACGCCTACGCCGATCTGCTCCCCGAGCTCGACATGCTCCTCGTGATGACGGTCGAGCCCGGCTTCGGCGGGCAGCGCTTCCTCGACGTCGTCGTCCCCAAGATCCGCCGCACCCGCGAGCTCGTGAAGGGCCGCGACCTCGACCTCTGGATCCAGGTCGATGGCGGCGTCACGGAAGAGAACATCGCGATCTGCGCAGACGCCGGTGCTGACGTCTTCGTGGCCGGCTCCTCGGTCTACGGCCGGGACGACCCCGCGGCGGCCGTGCGCGCCCTTAACGCGCTCGCCGCCGACGCGACGGCGCGCTCGTGGTGGTGCAGCCACCCCTGACCGGACGGGCCGGTCAGGCACACGAGCGATAGCGGCAGGACGCGGTCAGGCGGAGTCGAGATTCACCTCGTATCTCACGAGGACTGGGAACGGCGCGAAGGTAGATCTCTCGCGCTCACCGGTCGGCTGCCACCCGCGTCGCTCGTAGAAGTGACGGGCACGGAGATTCTGTTCGAGTACCCGCAACCAACCTCGGCGACACCCCTGGGCCTTCCAGCGGTCCAGCACCTCCGCGTGCGCCGCCCCAGCGAGGCCGCTGCCCCACGAGCCCAGTGCAGTGCCGAAGTGCAGGAACTGGTCCCCCCGGACGGCAGCGAAGCCCCCCATCGAACGGTCTGCGCCGACGATGACGAAACACGCGATGTCGGGATCGGCCAGCTCCTGCTCCCATCTGTGCCGAATGGATTCTGTGGGGAACGGGAACTCGTCTTGCGGGAACACAGTCGCGAAAGCAACCTGCGCGGCTTCGCGTTGGATCGGGAGCAGGAGGGCGAGGTCAGCTGGCGTCATCGGACGGAGCACGGATGGCTGCCTGCGAATCTCCGGCATGCCAAGCAGGATGCCAGCGAGCCGTGAGCCGCGACGAGCGAGATCGGCACTTCGGTTCGGTCGGACTTCGCATCTCGTGCGAGGGCACCGCCTCACACTTGTATGCCCATCCCCTGCCTGGTCCCGTCGCGAGCGACGCTGCCAAGCCGCCGCGGTTCACGCATCGCGGCCGTCGGGCGAGGGCTTCACCGTCACGGTGGAGTCGACGATGGCCAGTAGATCGTCCAGCTGGGTGGCGAACGGAACGACCAGCGCGAGTTGGTCGGTGTGCCGCTGCCAGCGGCCAAGGACCTCGTGTGCATCGTCGTGGGTTCCGAAGACGAGCACGTCGCGTGCTAGCCGCTCGGCGGCGGCCGGCAGCACGGGATGGCGAGGATCGCTGCTTGCCTCGAGGAGTGCGTCGATGTCCGAGCCGTAGCCATGTTCGCGCAGGACGCGGGGATACACCGGGCCCATACGGGTGCAGTACGTCACGAGCCATCGAGCCGCGATGGTGGATGCGGTGGCCTCGGTCTCCGCGATCGCGACGGGGATGGCGGCGGTCACGGTCGGCACGGTCGATCGCTCGTGCTCCGTGGCGGCGACGCTCAACAGTTCTCGGCCTCGATCGAGCCCCGTTGGCGGCAGCAGGAAGGGCAACCACTGGTCGGCGAGCTCACCGGCGAGCCGGATACTGGGATCGGTGATGGCCGCGATCGCGAGCGGCACTCGCGTGTCGGGGGGCTTCCCAAGCCCCAGCGGCCGTGCGTGGCTCGAAGCATCAGGAAGGCGCTCGCCGCGCAGCAGCGCAGTGACAGCAAGGCACGTCGATCGGAGTCGCCCCAGCGGGGACTCCCATCGCTCCCCGTGGAAACCTTCCGCGATGGGGGCTGTCCCAGCGCCCAGTCCGAGGACGAAACGTCCCTGCGACTGCCGCTGCAGTTCTGCCGCGGTCATGGCCAAGGTTGCCGGCGTTCGGCCCCACACCGATAGCACTCCCGTCGTCAGCCCGATGTGGCTCGTGAAGGCCGCGAGCCGGGCGAGCACGAGGGGCGCCGCCAGACTCATGGCCTCGGCCACGGAGACGAACGCCAAGCCGCGCTTCTCGGCGTGCTGCGTGACACGCTCGATCACGTCCAGTCGGTCTTCGAACGGCGTGAAACCGATCCCGATCGGGATGTCGGTGGAGGGTGAGTCCGCCACGGGCATGCACCTCCAGACCGCTCACGGTTGGCCGGAATCCTTCCACAGCCCAAGGCGTCCGGCAGCCCGTCAGTCAACCTTCGCGCCTGGGTGCGGGTCTCCCTTGCCATCGCTTACCAGAGTCAGAATGGCCGGATATTGCTCGCGCCCACACAGTCGGAAGCGGCTCAGGTGCAGTGACACACCCTGTGAGAGGGCCTACCGCGGTGCGCCGACGGGGTCGACCGGTCGTGTGGTGGGTGGTGCGCCCTGGGTCAGGGCCGGGGTTGTCGTGGGGGTGGGGTGAACTGCCAGTAGCCGTTGCGGCCGGGGTCGGTGCCGGTGGCGGTGAGCTGCCAGCCGCCTTCGTGGACGAGGTGGTGGTGGGCCTGGCAGAGCAGGAGCAGGTTGTCGAGGTCGGTGCGGCCGCCGTGTTCCCAGTGCTCGACGTGATGGGCGTCGCAGCGGCTGACGTCGACGGTGCAGCCGGGGAACGCGCAGTGCCGGTCGCGGATCTCGAGGGCGACGCGAAGCCGGCGAGGCACGATGCGCCGTTCCCGGCCGACGTAGAGCACGGTGCGGGCCCGGTCGCGCAGCCACGCGGTCAGGGCGGTACCGGTGCGCTGGTCCGGGTCGGGCAGGGCCGCCTGCCACGCGGCGGGGAGCGGGTCGGCGCTCGAGGGCGGGCCTGCCGTGGCGCTCGACTCGCTGCCGTCCGCGGGTGACTCGCCGGGACCGGCTGACTCGCCGGCGCTGGTGACGGCGACGGTGGTGAGGTCGGCGTCGCACAGGATCCGGCGGGTCGACTCGGCGGCCGAGCCAGCTCGGGTCGGGCTGGCCGGGCACGCGGAGCTGGCTGGGCAGTCCGGCGGTGTGCCGGTCGAGGTCGACCAGGACGCTGACGTGCGGCTTGACGCCGTGGCGGGACCCGAGCAGGGCGTTCTCGAGCTGGCGGCGGGCGAGCTCGGTCAGGGCGAGGGCCCACAGGTGCGGGCGGCGCAGCGACCGGGTCCGGGCGTCGCGGTAGTCCTCGCCGGTGGGCTGGTCGGCGGGGGGCAGCGCCCCGGTTCGGTACCAGCCGTCGATGATCGCCTCGAGCGCGGTCGCGAGCAGCGCGTGCGACTCCTTCGACAGGTAGCCGGTCAGCGCGACCATCGCGCCGACCGGGGCGCAGGACAGGGACTGGTCCTCGTGGGCGGCCAGGGCGGCGGCGGTGGTGCCGTCGGCGTCGACCGCGGCGCGCAGGTTCTCCACCATCGACGCCACGTCGGCCACGGTGCCGACCCTGGCGACCTCGAGCAGGATCGCCTCGGCGACCGGTGTCTCGGCGTCGCGGACCGCGGTGGGTTGGGCGCGGTAGACCGAGGCCAGTCCCAGGCTGATCTCGCGGGCCGCGGCGCCGGTGATCGCCCCGGTGTTCCACGCCGCCCAGGTCGCGGTCAGGTCCGAGCGCAGCGACATCGCTCGGGCCACGGCGGCCTTCGCGTCCCGGTCGGCGAGGCCGACCACGCGGCGCAGCCACGCCCGGGTGGTGACGAACCCGGCGGCGCGCAGCTCCCCGCAGACGTGCAGCTCACCGGTGGCGTGCACGGCGACCGCGGTGGCCCGGTCCACGCACGCCCACAGCGCCGCGGTCAGCTCGACCAGCGCGGGGCCGCGGACCGCGGTGATCGTGCCCGCACCCGCCTGCCCGGCGACCCGGTCGAGCACGTCGCACAGCTCGCCGACCAGCCCGGCCATCACCGCGGCGGGAGCCGGGACAGGTGCCACCGGAGCGACGATCGCTGTACTCATGTACGAATAGTACTCGACCCCACCGACAGTCCGACCACCTCAAACCCCCCTGGGGACAACTACTTTCAGCGAATCCGGGTTGCACTCCGCAACCGCGCCGGGGGCACGATCGAAGACACGGCCGAGATGGGCGTCGGGTCACACGGGAGCCGACCACGGGCGGGCGCGAGGGAACCTGGCGTCGAGGCGCGCCTCCCCGGTCTGCGGCTCGCGCGAGGCCAGCGGCCTCGTCGAGGTTGCCGCGTGGCGGCTGCCCGAGACCGAGACCGAGAACGCGGGCACACCGCTCGAGCCATCGGACGCCAGGGCGCCAGGACCGACGGCACCCGTGTCGCCTACAGGTCGAGGTGGATCCGCAGAGCGTCGTCGATCTCGGCCATGAGCCAGTCAGGCACGTGGCCCACGAGGTCCCCCAGCCGTTCGACCGCGACCGCTCGCACCTGCTCCGCCTGGGCCTTGGAGTCACGAGGCAGCCCGGTGGCGTCGGCCGGGAGCAGCGCCTGGAACGCGAACACACGGTCGGTGCGGGACGTCACCGGCACCACCGTGAGCACCCCACGACCGGTGCGTGTGGCGCGGACGTTCGCACCGTCGTTGCTCACCACGACTGCCGGCCGACGCTTGTTCGCCTCGGCGCCGACTGACGGGTCCAGGTCCACCATCCGGATCTCGCCTCGGCGCATCAGCGGGTGACCCCGTCGCCCAGGACGGAGTGCCACTCGGTCGACTCCGGGGCGGAGTCCCACTCCTCCCACGCTGCGGCGTAGGCGTCACCGAGCTCACGCGATCGAAGCAGCCGCACGGCCAGCGTGCAGCGCGGCTGAGCGCGAGGCGAGTCCCTGGGTCGAGGCGTAGGTGTCGAGGAAGTCGACGTCGGAGTCGGGGAGGCTGACCGAGACCTTCATGGCGCAATGCTACCTGTTTGCTACCGGAGTACTACCCACCAGGTGGCAAGCCGTGCGGCCGCCAGCGGCCGGCTCGCCGGCCCTGGCTACACTCGGACGCGTACGAGTGCACTCTGCTCGCGCGTCCCGGGGTCGGTGCAATTCCGAACCGGCGGTGTCAGCCCGCGACCCGGCCACCTCCAGTGGCCGGTGGATCCGGTCAACCGGCGCCCGATCCGCCTCACGGCGGTCGGTCGCAGGCCATCCGGAGCCGACGGTGAAAGTCCGGATGGGAGGCGACGCGCGCGGTCGATGCCGTACGCCGTGCCCGCGATCCGCGGCTCGGCGTAGGTCGTCGTCCCGTGTCCGCCTCCACGCCCCTCGGGCCGTGGTGAGCACCGAGACCGGGACGGACGCATGACGAGCAAGGCCCGAGCCACCGCCAGCGCGCGCGAGACCGAGGCGCTGACGCGCGCCCTCGCCCTCGCCGCGACGCCCGGCGTGCCGCTCGGCCCCAACCCCCGGGTCGGCTGCGTCCTCCTCGCACCCGACGGCTCGGTCGTCGCGGAGGGCTACCACCGCGGTGCCGGTACGGCTCACGCCGAGGCTGACGCGCTCGCCCGGGCCGGTGCCGCGGCTCGCGGGTGCACCGCCGTCGTCACGCTCGAGCCGTGCAACCACACCGGCCGCACCGGGCCGTGCGCCGAGGCGCTCGTCAGAGCCGGGGTCGCCCGCGTGGTCTTCGCGCAGGCCGACCCCAATCCGGTGGCAACCGGGGGAGCCGGGACCCTGCGCGCCGCCGGCGTCGAGGTCGTCGTCGTCGGGGGAGCGCTCGCGGCGGAGGCGATCGCGCTCAACGAGATCTGGACGTTCGCCGTCACCGAGGGGCGGCCGTTCGTGACGTGGAAGGCGGCGTCGACGCTCGACGGACGCATCGCCGCTGCCGACGGAAGCAGCCGGTGGATCACCTCGAGCGAGGCTCGCGCGGACGTGCACGAGCTCCGTGCCGGGGTCGACGCGATCCTGGTGGGCACCGGCACGGTGCTGGCCGACGACCCGCACCTGGCCGTGCGCCGCAGCGGTGTGACCGACCCCGATCACCAGCCGTTGCGCGTCGTCGTCGGCCACCGTGACATCCCTGCCGCCGCACGGGTCCTCGACGACGCCGCGCCCACGCTGCACCTGCGTACGCACGACCCGCGCGAGGTCCTCGCCGCACTGCGCGAGCGCGACGTGCAGCACGTGCTCCTCGAGGGCGGCCCCACCCTCGCCGCGGCGTTCGTGCGCGCCGGCGTCGTCGACGCCGTCCGCTGGTACGTCGCCCCCGCGCTGCTCGGCTCGGGCGCCGCCGCGCTCGCCGACTCGGGCATGTCCACGATCGCCGACGCGTTGCGTCTGCACGTCACCGCCGTCGCCCGCGTCGGTGCCGACGTCCGTATCGACGCCCGGGTCGCCCGGGCACCCCAGGAGGACTGAGTGTTCACCGGCATCGTCGAGGAGCTCGGCACCGTCGTCGCCCTCCAGCAGCTCCCGGACTCCGCCCGCCTGCGCATCCACGGCGCGCTCGTGACGAGCGACGCCACCCACGGCGCCTCGATCGCGGTGAACGGCGTCTGCCTCACCGTCGTCGACTTCGGCGACGAGGAGTTCACCGCCGACGTGATGGCGGAGACGCTCGCGCGCTCCTCGCTCGGCGCGCTCGACATCGGCTCGCGGGTGAACCTCGAGCGCCCGGTCACCCTCGCGGCCCGCCTCGGCGGGCACCTCGTGCAGGGCCACGTCGACGGCACCGGCGAGATCCTCGAGCGCATCCCCAGCGAGCACTGGGAGATCGTGCGGATCTCGCTGCCCGACGACCTCGGCCGCTACGTCGTCGAGAAGGGCTCGATCACCGTCGACGGCATCTCGCTCACCGTCGTCGAGGCGGCCCGCGACTGGTTCAGCGTCTCGCTGATCCCCACCACCCTCGAGCTCACCACGCTCGGGACCAAGGCCATCGGCGACCCCGTCAACCTCGAGGTCGACGTCGTCGCCAAGTACGTCGAGCGCATGCTGCAGTGGAGGACCTGATGACGACCACCGAGACCCCGACCCCCTCCTCGCCGGACGGCGGTGTGCGCCTCGACCCGGTCGAGGACGCGATCGAGGCGATGCGCGCGGGCCGCGCCGTCGTCGTCGTCGACGACGAGGACCGGGAGAACGAGGGCGACCTCATCTTCGCCGCGCAGCGCGCCAGCGCCGAGATCGTCGCGTTCATGATCCGCTGGACGAGCGGCTACATCTGCGTCGGGATGCCGGGCAAGACCCTCGACCGTCTCGGGCTGCCGCCGATGACGATGGTCAACGAGGACAAGAAGGGCACGGCGTACGCCGTCACGGTCGACGCCCGCGACGTGAAGTCCACCGGCATCTCCGCCGAGGACCGCGCCCGCACGATCAAGGTGCTCTCCGACTCCGCCACCGAGCCGTGGGAGCTCACCCGTCCCGGGCACGTGGTGCCGCTGCGCGCGCTCGAGGGCGGCGTGCTTCGCCGCGCCGGTCACACCGAGGCCGCGGTCGACCTCGCCCGTCTCGCCGGCCTGTCCGAGGCGGGCGCGCTCTGCGAGCTCGTGAACGAGGACGGCACGATGATGCGCGCGCCGCAGTGCCGCGAGTTCGCCGACGCGCACGGCCTCGTGATGATCGCGATCGCCGACCTCATCGCCTACATCCGCCGCAACGAGCGCCAGGTGGAGCGCGACGCCGAGACGCGACTGCCCACCGAGTACGGCGAGTTCCGCGCGGTCGGCTTCCGGTCGAAGCTCGACGGAGTCGAGCACATCGCGCTCGTGTTCGGGGAGATCGGCGACGGCGAGGACCTGCTCGTGCGGGTCCACAGCGAGTGCCTCACCGGCGACGTCTTCGCCTCCCGGCGGTGCGACTGCGGCCCGCAGCTGCACGCCGCGATGCGGCGAGTGGCGGCGGAGGGGCGCGGCATCGTGCTCTACATGCGCGGCCACGAGGGGCGCGGCATCGGGCTGCTGCACAAGCTGCAGGCCTATGCCCTGCAGGACGACGGCGCCGACACGGTCGACGCCAACCTCGATCTCGGGCTCCCGGCCGACGCGCGTGACTACGGCACCGGCGCGCAGATCCTCGCCGACCTCGGCGTCCGCACGATGCGGCTGCTCACGAACAACCCGGCCAAGCGGGCCGGGCTCGAGGGCTACGGCCTCGCGATCACGGACCGCGTGTCGCTCGAGATTGCGCCCAACGAGGACAACGTGGCCTACCTGCGGACCAAGCGGGATCGTATGGGGCACGACCTGCCCGACGACCTCGAAGCCCCCGAAGGGAACCCGTCATGAGCGGCCTCGGCGCCCCCAAGCTCGAACTCCCCGGCTCGTCCAACCTCCGCGTCGCCGTGGTGGCCTCGTCGTGGCACGAGCCGGTCATGACCGGCCTGGTCGACGGCGCCACCCGTGCCCTCGACGAGCTGGGCGTGTCCTACGAGGTCCTGCGTGTCCCCGGAGCGTTCGAGCTCCCCATCGTGGCGAAGGCCGTCGTGGCCGCAGGGTTCGACGCCGTCGTCGCGCTCGGCGTGATCATCCGCGGCGGCACCCCGCACTTCGAGTACGTCTGCTCGTCGGCCACCGAGGGCCTCGGCCGCGTCGCCCTCGACACGGGTGTGCCGATCGGCTTCGGGCTGCTCACCTGCGACACCGAGGCGCAGGCCCTCGCGCGGGCCGGCCTGCCGGGCTCGGCCGAGGACAAGGGCCGCGAGGCGGTGGAGGCCGCCGTCTCGACCGCGGTGACCCTGCGTGGGCTGACCACGCGCGGTTCCGTAGGCTTCGCCTCGTGAAGAGCTTCGAGGAACTGCACACCGAGCTGATGACCAAGTGGGCCCAGCACGACGAGAACTCCGGCACGGTGTCGCGTCTCGACAAGGGCGTCCACGAGGCGGGCAAGAAGGTCGTCGAGGAGGCCGCCGAGGCCTGGATGGCCGCCGAGTTCGAGGGCAAGGACCGCGCCGCTGAGGAGATCGCGCAGCTGCTGTACCACACGCAGGTGCTCATGCTCGCGGCCGACGTCTCGCTCACCGACGTCTACCGACACCTGTAGGCGGCCGCTGGCCGCCGGACCCCTCCGACGCCATCCCCACGCCTCCAGGAGTCATCCGTGCTTCGCATCGCCCTGCCCAACAAGGGACAGCTCGCCGACCCCGCCCGCGAGATGCTCCGTGAGGCCGGCTACCCCGCCGCCCACGGCGCTCGCGAGCTCGTCGTCCAGGACCCGGACAACGACTGCGAGTTCTTCTTCCTCCGCCCGCGCGACATCGCCACCTACGTCGCGACCGGGCAGCTCGACCTCGGTATCACCGGCCTCGACCTGCTGCTCGACTCCGGGTCCGACGCCGAGACGCTGCTCGAGCTCGGGTTCGCGCCCTCGACCTTCCGCTTCGCGGCGCCTCCCGGGGTCGCCGCCGACGTCGCGGGACTCGCCGGCCTGCGGGTCGCGACGTCGTACGCCGGCGTCCTGCAGGCGCACCTCGACTCGCTCGGGGTCAGCGCGACCGTGGTGAAGCTGGACGGTGCCGTGGAGAACGCGGTGCGGCTCGGCGTCGCCGACGCGGTGGCCGACGTCGTGGCCACCGGCACCACCCTCAAGCAGGCCGGGCTCGTCGTCGTCGGCGACCCGATCCTGGTCAGCCAGGCGCTGCTCGTGCGGCGCTCGGGAGCGCCGTCCGACGTCGCGGTCGACACCTTCGTCCGGCGGCTGCAGGGCGTGATCGTGGCGCGGGCCTATGTGCTGGTCGACTACGACATCCGCGTGGAGACGGTCGAGCGGGCCTGCGCCGTCACCCCCGGCATCGAGTCGCCGACCGTCTCACCGCTGCACGACCAGGGCTGGGTCGCAGTGCGCGCGATGGTCCCCAAGCGCGACGTGCACCGCATCATGGACGAGCTCTACGACATGGGCGCCCGCGGCATCCTCGTCACCGACATCCACGCCTGCCGCCTCTGACCCACCCGCTGAGCGGGGGCGGGTCAGAGGAAGGTCTGGCCGTCGCCTCGGTAGGTCGGCACGTGCGCCACGGTGTGCGGCGTGCCGGGGCCCGTGACGCCGGCGACGACGACGAGGGAGTCGAAGCGCTCGCACGCCTCGCCCGCCTTCGCGTGCCGGAACCAGACGCGGTCACCGATCGCGAGCGAGTCGGCCGCCGTGCCGGACAGCGGGGTCTGCACCTCGCCCGCCCCCTCGGTGGGGTCGAGCGCCAGTCCCGCGGGGAGCCACGGGGTGGGCTGGCGCGACGCCGCGGCCTCGCCCGAGGCGATGTAGCCGCCGCCGAGCACCGTGACCCAGCCGCGGGCGGGACGGCGTACGACCGACGCGGCGAACGCCATCGCCGGCCACGGCGTGAACGCGCGGTACGCGTCGAACAGGGTGGGGCCGAGCAGTCCGGAGCCCGCCGCGAGCTCGGTGCACACGCCCTCGGCCGACGTGCCCTCCAGCGAGCCGGTGCCGCCGCCGTTGACGAGCTCGAGCGGCGGTGCGCCCGCCGCCGCGAGCTCGTCCTCCACGGCCCGCACCGCCTCGCGACGACGACCGGCCAGCTCGACGGCCGAGCGCGCCTGCATCTGCCGCACCGCGGCGCCGAAGGCGGCCCGACCGGGCGGCGCGTCGCCCACGCCCGCGATCTGCGCCTCGTACGACATCAGGCCTACGAGCCGCACCCCGTCGCGGCGCGCGACCGCGGCGGCGAGCCCGGCCGCCTGCCCGGGCGAGTGCACCGGGGACCGGCGTACGCCGAGGTGCAGGCGCTCGCCGAGCGGCCGGTAGGACGCGTCGAGGTCCAGGCACACCCGCACGGTCGTGCTGCGCCCACCCGCGACCGAGTCGAGCAGGTCGAGCTGCGCGACGTCGTCGACCATGATCGTGATGCGCTCGGCCAGCACCGGATCGGCCGCGAGTGCGCGCAGCGCCCCGCGGTCGGCGGTCGGGTACCCGACCAGGACGTCGTCGAGCCCGACCCAGCCGTCGGAGTCGGTCGCGAGCCAGATCGCCTCGGGCAGCGTGAACGCGAGCACGCCCGCGTAGCCGGGCCGGTCGAGCACCCGGCGCAGCAGCCAGCGGCACCGCACCGACTTCGAGGCCACCCGGATGGGCAGCTCGCCGGACCTGCGGACGAGGTCGTCGGCGTTGGCGTCGAACGCGTCGAGGTCGAGAACCGCGAAGACGGGATCGAGCTCGGCGGTCGCCGCATCGAGGCGGGTGCGCCACCCCTCGGCGTCGGGGCGGGCGGGGATGTAGGACGCAGTCACGTCGCCACCGTAGTGCTCGGCCGCTACGAGGACCGCACGCTCAGGACCGGGCACGGGGAGTTGAACAGGACGGCCTGCGCGGTGCTGCCGAGCAGCATCTTCCCCACGGGGGAGCGCCGGCGCAGCCCGATCACCACGAGCCGCGCGGTGACCGCAACCGCCTGCGCGACGATCACGTCGGCCGGCTCGTCGGTCTCGTAGAGGACGACGATCTGCGCGTCGACGCCGCGCTCGGCCAGCGACTCACGGAGCCCGTCGGCATCCTGCTCGGCGGAGAACTCGGCCTCCTCCGGCTTGTGCACCACGACGAGGAGCTCGTCGACGTACAGCGCGGCGATCGCGGCGTCGAGGGCGGCGATGCCCTCGGCGGTCTGGAGGTATCCGACGACGACGGACATGACGCTCCGATCGGTGAGCGGCGACCGGTGCCGCCACTCGCGGTTATAGCAGCGCGAGCCGCGTGCGCGACGGGCTTGCGCGCAATCCGGCGCGACCCGCGTCACGTGCCGCGGACCCGGGTGGCACCACGAGCCGGACGTGCCGCAGGATCAGCCGGGTGAGCACCGACCAGCCCCGCCCCGACGAGCGGTTCCTCGGCGCCCGCGTGCCCACCCCGGAGTACGCCGACGACGACGGCTCTGCGGACCCGGCGCTCGAGGCTGCGCTCGCCGACTACGGGTCCGGTCACGGCTCGGACCGGGCCGTGGTGGCCGCGCTCGGGGGCACGCGGCTGATGGCCCCCCTCGTCGCGGTTCTCGACTCGGTGGACGACGACGTGCCCGCCGACGGGCTGCCGCGCGAGAAGGACAGCCACCTGGCCACCGTGAGCCTCGTGGGCCGCGACGGTCGCCGTGCCCTGCTGGCGTTCACGTCGGTGGCGAGCATGGCCGCGTGGGATCCCGTCGCCCGCGGCATCCCCGCCCCGGCCGAGCGCGTGGCGGCCGCCGCGCTGCAGGAGGGCTCCGAGGCGGTCGTGCTCGACCTCGGCGGCCCGGTCCGGTTCGCCCTCACCGGCCCCGCCCTGCTGGCCGTCGCCGCCGGTGAGCCCTGGCACCCGGCCTTCGACGACGCCGACGTGCACGCCGCTGTGGGCTCGGCCCTCGCCGGCGTCGAGGGCCTCACGTCCTTCGAGATCCAGCCCAGCCACAGCCATCCCGTCGGGTCCGGACCCGACCTCGTGATCGTGATCGAGGTGGCCCCGTCCGCGTCGCTGGACCGGGTGGCCGACGTCGTCGCCGCGCGTCTCGCGACGGAGCCGCTGCTCGTCGAGCGCTGCCCCTCCGGCGTCGGAGTGGCGATCCCGGCGTAGCCGCACCTCTCGCGAGGCTCCTGCGCACCGACGGACGGCCCCGCGTGTCGGTGCGGCGATTCCGCCGCTCGTTCGGGATCATCGGCGCGACGGGGGTCATCGACGAAGGGGTTGTCATGCAACCGCGCAAGCTGATCGCCGAGTTCATCGGCACGTTCCTGCTGGTCTTCATCGCGGTCGGCGCGGCCGTGTCCGGCCTGAAGTCCGCCGGCGTGATCGCCGTCGCCGTCGCGCTTCGGCTTCGTCCTCATCTTCGTCGCGTACGCCTTCGGTGCCGTGAGCGGCGCGCACGTCAACCCCGCGGTCACCCTCGCGATGGTGATCGCCCGCAAGCAGCCGATCGTCGAGGCCGTCGGCTACTGGGTCGCGCAGTTCCTCGGCGCGATCGTCGCGGCCGGTGTGCTCAAGTTCCTCGTGAGCTCGGGCGGGGTGACCGACGAGACCGGTGCCCTCGGGTCCAACGCCTACGACAACGGCGCGATCAACCTCACCGGCGCCTTCGTGTTCGAGGTGCTGGCCACCGCCGCGTTCGTCCTCGTGATCCTGCTGGTCACCGACAAGCTCGCGACGGCGGCCGCGGCCGGCCTCGCGATCGGTGCGGCGCTCACGGCGATCCACACGTTCGGCATCCCGCTCGACGGCACGTCGGTCAACCCGGCCCGGTCGTTCGGTCCGGCCCTGTTCGCCGGCGGCACCGCGCTCAGCCAGGTCTGGCTGTTCATCCTCGCCCCGCTCATCGGTGGTGCGCTCGGCGCGCTCGTCTACCCGTTCACCCGGGGCGCCAGCGACGACTGACGCGCCGCGGTTTGGGGGGACGGGTCGGTCCGGGTACACTTCACCCCGACCGATCCGTCCTTCGCTTTGGGGCGGATCACGCAAGCGGAGTTCTCGCTCCCACCCGCCACGACCCTCGGGCCGTCGGGTCCAGGTCACAGCGGTCCCCCGGGGGCAGCTGTTCGGTGCGTCCGCCGTGAGGCGGGTGGCGCGCCGTCGACTGGCGAGGCCTCGTGCGCGTGCGCGAGGCCTCGATCCATGTCCGGGTCCCGCTGCGGTGAACGATCCCGCCCGACCCAAGGAGAGCCCATCAGCGCCGAGCCCCGCATCAACGAGCGGATTCGAGTCCCCGAGGTCCGACTTGTCGGCCCCAACGGGGAGCAGGTCGGCATCGTGCGCATCGAGGATGCGCTGCGACTGGCCGCCGAGTCCGATCTCGACCTGGTCGAGGTCGCCCCGATGTCCAAGCCGCCGGTCTGCAAGCTCATGGACTACGGCAAGTTCAAGTACGAGTCGGCCCTGAAGGCGCGTGAGGACCGTAAGAAGCAGGTCAACACCGTCATCAAGGAGATGAAGCTCCGCCCCAAGATCGACGCGCACGACTACGAGACCAAGAAGGGTCACGTCGTCCGCTTCCTCAAGGCGGGGGACAAGGTCAAGATCACGATCATGTTCCGCGGTCGTGAGCAGTCCCGCCCCGAGCTGGGGTTCCGGCTGCTCAAGAAGCTCGCGGACGACGTGGTCGAGTTCGGCTTCGTGGAGTACTCCCCGAAGCAGGACGGCCGCAACATGATCATGGTCCTCGGACCGACCCGCAAGAAGGCCGAGGCCATGGCCGAGGCACAGGCAGAGAAGGACGCCGCCAAGCGTCGGCACTCGGGCGAGGAGTCCAGCGACTCCGACTCCGCCGGCGCCGACGAGGTCTCCGTCGAGGAGACCGCCGTGGTGGAGCCCGCCGCGGCCGAGACCGTCGTGGAGGAGATCGCCGTCGAGGCGGTCGAGACCCCCGTCGAGCTCGCCGAGGCGACGAAGTCCGCCGACGCCTGACGCACGACCCCAGCACCCCGAGCTAGAACGACGTACGAGGAGAACGGCGACATGCCGAAGCAGAAGACCCACAGCGGCGCCAAGAAGCGCTTCAAGGTGACGGGCTCGGGCAAGATCCTGCACGAGCGCGTGAACCGCCGTCACCTCCTCGAGGTGAAGTCGAGCCGACGTACCCGTCGCCTCGCCGGCACCGCCGAGGTGGCGCCCGCCGACCTCAAGAAGGTCAAGAAGCTTCTCGGTCGCTGACAGCCGACCACCCGACGACAACTCGCCGGGCCGGTCCGGCCCGTACGCACTGAAGTAGGAGAAGACCCATGGCACGCGTGAAGCGGGCAGTGAATGCCCACAAGAAGCGCCGCGAGATCCTCGAGCAGGCAAGCGGCTACCGCGGACAGCGTTCGCGGCTGTACCGCAAGGCCAAGGAGCAGGTGCTCCACTCCGAGGTCTACGCGTTCAACGACCGTCGCAAGCGCAAGGGCGACTTCCGTCGCCTCTGGATCCAGCGCATCAACGCTGCCGCGCGCCAGCAGGGCATGACGTACAACCGCCTCATCCAGGGCCTCAAGCTGGCCAACGTCGAGGTCGACCGCCGCATGCTCGCCGAGCTCGCGGTCAACGAGCCCGCGGCGTTCGCGTCGCTCGTCGCCACGGCGAAGGCCGCACTGCCGGCCGACGTCAACGCGCCGGCCCCGGCCGCCTGATCGACGCGCTTCCCGACCGTCCCGGTCGCGAGGGCCCATGAGCAGCACCGAGCTGACCTCCACCCGCTCACCGCGGGTGTCGGCAGCACGGCGTCTGGTCAAGCGGGCCTTCCGCGACCGGGACGGTCGCTTTCTGGCCGAGGGGCCGCAGGCCTGCCGCGAGGCCGCGGCCGCGCCCGGCGTGCTGCTCGAGCTGTACGTGACGGCCGAGGCCGCCGACCGCCACCCCGACATCGTCGCGGCGGCCGTGGCGGCGGGGGCCGAGATCGTCCGTGCGTCCGGCGAGGTCGTGGGGTCGCTGTCGGGAACCGTCACCCCTCAGGGGATGGTCGGCATCTGCGCCCGTGTGGGCGCCACTCTCGAGGAACTCCTGGCCACCGCGCCCACCCTGGTCACGGTGCTCGCGCACGCGCGCGACCCGGGGAACGTCGGCACGGTGATCCGCTGCTCCGACGCCGCCGGAGTCGGGGGGGTCGTGCTGTCCGAGGCCAGCGTCGACCCGCTCAACCCGAAGGCGGTGCGCGCCTCCGCCGGATCGCTGTTCCACCTGCCGATCGTCACCGGCCCGAGCGTCGAGACGCTGATCGCCGCGCTGCGAGCTGCCGGCCTCCGCGTGCTGGCCGCCGACGGGTCGGGCGAGCGCGACCTCGACGACCTCGCCGACGACGGGAGCCTGTCGCTGCCCACCGCCTGGGTCTTCGGCAACGAGGCCTGGGGCCTGCCCGAGGCCACCCGCTCCCTGTGCGACGACGTGATCCGCGTGCCGATCCACGGGCGCGCCGAGAGCCTCAACCTCGCCACCGCAGCGGCCGTCTGCCTGTACGCCTCCGCACGGGCCCAGCGCCGCCGCTGACGAGCCGTCGCGCTCTCGAGGGCCGACCGTCCCTGTCGCGGTTCGGTGAGCCTCTCCTAACTTGACCGTGTGACGAAAACCCCAGGCGCACAAGGGCTTTCAGCGGGTCGCATGATGGACACTGGATCTGCTCGAGCACCTCGGTCAGCCGGGTGCGAACCCAGCAGGAGGTCCAGGTCATGGCGAGTCACCTCACGCTCCCGATCCTCGAGGAGACCGGCTACGTCGTCCTCGACAGCTACCAGCAGCCGATCGACCCGGCGGAGTGGCGCAACCTCGAGTACGTCGACTGGAAGTCGTCGGGCGACACGCGCTTCGCGCCGCTGGCCTCGGCGTACGGCGACATCGAGTGCAACGGCTTCTGGCACTTCGACCCGCCCAAGGCCGACAAGGACGGGGTCTGGATCGACTCCCAGACGGCCATCGCCCCCACGCTGACCGCGCGCGTCAGGGCGATCGGCGCCAACGTCGGGCGCTGCCGCGTCATCGAGCTGCAGCCCAACTCCTACGCCGACGCGCTCTACAACAGCCACCTCGACGACAACAACCGGCTCAACCCCGACGGCGAGGGCTGGGTGCTGCGCTGCTTCATGCAGCTCACGCACGACCCGGACACCGTGATGGTGCTGCGCGAGGACATCGACGACCCGTCGACCGAGACCCGGATCGCGCTCCCGGCGGGCGCGCAGCTCGTCGTCGACTCCGAGCGGATGTGGCACTCGGTGTGGCACCAGGGCTCGGCGCCGCGCTACTGCCTCATCACGTCGGTCGAGTCCGGTCCCGAGCTGGAGAAGTGGATCTTCGAGAACTCGCCGACCACGCGGGTCGACAGCGTGGCCCTCGACCAGGGCCTGGCGGTGTCGGGCGAGGTCACCGCGCAGGAGCGTCGCGCCGCTCGCACGGCGTACTACGGCTACGACCCGACGTCGGTCATGTCCGAGGCGTGAGTCCGGACACACCCCTACTTAGGGTTACCTAACCTGCCGGGTTCCTAGGGCATGATGGTGCCTGCCCCAGGACCACCGCTGTGTGAGGAATCCATGTCGTACACCGAGAACGGCTACACCAAGCTCGAGGCCTTCCGCGAGAACGGCTATGTCGTCCTCGACGCCTACGACCAGGCGGCCGACCCGCAGGAGTGGCGCGACATCGAGTTCGTCGACTGGAAGTCCTCCGGCGAGACCCGGTTCGCCCCGCTGGCGTCGGCCTACGGCGACCTCGAGTGCGACGGCTTCTGGAACCACACCCCGCCGAAGACCGACAAGGACGGCGTCTGGGTGCCGGCGAACGCCGACAAGGCACCCCGGCTCGTCGAGCGGGCCGTCGAGCCCGGCGCCAACATCGGTCGCTGCCGCGTCATCGAGCTGCTCCCGAACGAGTACGGCGAGACGCTCTACAACATGCACCGCGACGACAACAACCGACTCAACCCCGAGGGCACCGGCTGGATCGTGCGCGGCTTCTTCAACCTCACCGACAACCCCGACTCGGTGATGGTGCTGCGCGACGACAAGGACGACCCGTCGACCGAGACGCGGCTCGCGCTGCCCGCGGGGGCGCAGCTCATCGTCGACACGCAGCGGCTCTACCACGCCGTCTGGCACCAAGGTGACGAGCCGCGCTACTGCCTCATCACCTCGTGGGAGTCCGGTCCCGAGCTCGAGTCCTACATCGAGAAGTACCACGGCAGGTCCTACGTCGAGTCGTACGCGATGACGGCCGAGCAGATCGCCGAGGGGGAGGCGCTCGCGGCCTCGAAGCGCGCCGCGCGCGCGGCTGCCCTCGCCGCGCGCGGACAGGACCCGACCTTCGGCGACGGCACCCTGCGCGTGCTCGAGTCGAGCATGGATGGCATGGAGATGGAGCAGCTGAGCGAGGCCTGATCTTCTCCGCCTCCAAGGCCGACCCTTCGGGGTCGGCCGTCGGCGGGCCGGGGACGTCGCCTGCGGCGACGTCGGACGGTTCCCTCCGGCACCCCTTCGGGGTGCGCGTCCGGGACCGTCGCCCGGCGGGCGCGGACTCCCGCTTCGCGGTGGTTCTCCCGCCTCCAAGGCCGACCTTCGGATCGGCCGTCGGCGGGCCGGGACGTCGCCTGGGCGACGGACGGTCCCGTCCGGCACCCCTGCGGGGTGCGCGTCCGGGACCGTCGCCCGGCGGGCGCGGACTCCCGCTTCGCGGTCGCCGGCGACCCGGGGAGCTCGGTCGTTTCCGCCTCCACCCCGATCCTTCCGGCCGGGCCTCCGCGCTGGTCGACTTCGGGCGGTGCGGCGGGTTGGGGCGTAGCGTTTTGGGATGGGGTGGCGGGGTGCTGGGCGGCTCGGGGGGTCGGGGTGAGCGCGCGGACCGGGCTCGGCCCGCTGGAGACGGCCCTGCTCGACGCCGTCGACCTGCTCGGTGCCGACGGCGAGCCGGTGCCGTGCTCCGAGGTCCTGGCGGTCGTCGCCGCCCGGACGGCTGTCGACCCGCGCACCACCTGGCCCGAGCTCGTTGACGCGGGCGTGCCGTGGCGTCGGCACCTGCCGCTCGTCGAGCTGTACGGCAACTGCGGGACCGCTCTGGGCGACCCGCCCGCCGATCCCGCCCAGGTCGAGGCGCGGCTCGCGCCGGTGGGCGCCCTCGCGCTGGCGGCCGAGCGAGGCGAGTCCGGACCGGTGCCGCTCGGCCTCGTCGAAGGCACGCTGCGCGGCCGCGGGCAGGTGCCCCCGTTCGACCCCCGGCGCGTCGTCGGCGCCCTGCTGGCGGCTGCGGAGGACGCCGGCGGCCCAGTTCTGCCCACCGGCGGCACGGTCGACGGAGACCTTGACGGACTGATCGCCGGCCGGCCGGTGCGGCTCCGGCTCCGCTCCACGATCCGGGCGGAGGGTGGCCGACTCGTCATCACCGAGGTGCCGCTCGGTGCCGAGGGCTACCGGATCCTCGACGAGGTCCGCAGCCGGTCGCGTCAGCAGCAGGCCGCGGGTGCGGGTCGCGGTCACCGTCTCGTCCGTCGTCGCGACAGCCCGGTCGTCGACGCCTGGGACGAGTCGACCGCGCGCGACGGCATCCGGCTCGTCGTGGAGCTCGATCAGGGCTGGGACCTCCTCGTGGCGCGGGACTGGTTGCTCGACGTCTGGCCCGTGTCGATCGAGGTCGACGCTCGGCTGCCGCAGCCGATGCGGGACCGGCTGCGGTCGTGGGACCGGGGCGACGGCACCGGGCTCAGGGCGCTGGCCGACCTGCTCGCGGGCGAACCCACGGGTCCGTTCCGGTCCGGGTGACCGCTCCGCGGCAGCGGTCGCCTCGCCGGTCGAGAACCGGTTCGGGCTGCGACGCCGCTCCCGCCTAGACTTCGCGCGTCTGTCGAAGGAGTGAGATGTCCGCGCCGAACAAGTCGTTCGATCCTGTCGAGGTCGCCGTGCTGCAGCCGGAGGCCGTCGCCCAGGCGGTCGACGACGCCCTGGCGGCGATCGCGGCGGCCGGGGACCTCGACGTCCTCAAGGAGGCACGGCTCACGCACGCGGGGGACCGCAGCCCGCTGGCTCTGGCCAATCGGGAGATCGGCGCGCTGCCGCCGCAGGCGAAGGCCGAGGCCGGCAAGCGGGTCGGGGCGGCCCGGGCCCGAGTTCGCGAGGCGCTCGAGGCCCGCCAGGTCGAGCTCGAGGAGCAGCGCGACGCGCGCGTCCTCGTCGAGGAGGGCGTCGACGTCACGCTGCCCTACGGCCGACGTCCCGTCGGCGCCCGGCACCCGCTCACCACGATCCGGGAGCGGATCGAGGACGTCTTCGTCGCGATGGGCTGGGAGATCGCCGAAGGTCCCGAGGTCGAGGCCGAGTGGACCAACTTCGACGCGCTGAACATCGGACCCGACCACCCCGCGCGCACGATGCAGGACACCTTCTTCGTCGGCTCCGAGGAGTCCGGTGTGGTGCTGCGCACGCACACCTCTCCGGTGCAGATCCGGTCGATGCTCGACCGACCCGTCCCGATCTACATCGTCTGCCCGGGCCGGGTCTACCGCACCGACGAGCTCGACGCGACGCACAGCCCCGTGTTCCACCAGGTCGAGGGCCTCGTCGTCGACGAGGGCATCACGATGGCCGACCTCAAGGGCACTCTCGACCACTTCGCCACGGCGATGTTCGGCCCTGAGGCGAGGACCCGGCTCCGGCCGTCCTACTTCCCCTTCACCGAACCTTCCGCCGAGCTCGACCTCTGGTTCCCGGCGGCCAAGGGAGGCGCGCGCTGGATCGAGTGGGGCGGCTGCGGCATGGTCAACCCCCGCGTCCTGCGGGCCTGCGGCCTCGACCCGGACCGCTACAGCGGCTTCGCGTTCGGCATGGGGATCGACCGCACGCTGATGTTCCGCCACGACGTCACCGACATGCGCGACATGTTCGAGGGCGACGTCCGCTTCACGTCCCAGTTCGGCATGGAGGTCTGATGCGCATCCCGCTGTCGTGGCTGCGCGAGTACGTCGACATCCCGGCTGACGAGGACACCGACGCCGTCGGCGAGCGCCTGGTCAGCATCGGGCTCGAGCTCGAGGAGATCGAGACCGTCGGTGGCGACGTCTCGGGTCCCCTCGTGGTCGGGCGGGTCCTCGAGATCGAGGAGCTCACCGAGTTCAAGAAGCCGATCCGCTTCTGCCAGGTCGAGGTCGGTGCGGCGCACGGGCACCCGGACACCCCGGGCATCCGCGGGATCGTCTGCGGCGCAAGCAACTTCGTGGTCGGCGACCTCGTCGTCGTCGCGCTGCCGGGGTCAGTCCTGGCCGGCGGCTTCGCGATCGCGTCACGCGAGACCTACGGCCACGTCTCCGACGGCATGATCTCCTCCGAGCGCGAGCTCGGGCTCGGCGACGACCACGACGGCATCATCGTGCTGCCCGAGGGCACGGCGGAGGTGGGCGCCGACGCCGGTCCCGTCGTCGGCCTCGGCGACCACGTGCTCGACGTCTCGGTGACACCGGACATGGGGTTCTGCCTGTCCATGCGCGGGATCGCGCGCGAGCTCGCCCACCAGTACGGGGTGCCGTTCCGCGACCCCGGCTCCGAGCTCGTCGACCTGCCCGCACCCGTGGGCGGCACGCCGCACGGCTGCGCGGTCGACGATCTCGAGCGCAGCGACCTGTTCACGCTGCGCACCCTGGAGGGCTTCGACCCGGCCGCGCCCTCGCCGTACTGGATGCGCAGGCGGCTCGTCATGAGCGGGATGCGACCGGTGTCGCTCGCGGTCGACGTCACCAACTACGTGATGCTCGAGACGGGCCAGCCGCTGCACGCGTTCGACCGGGCGAAGCTGCGCGGCCCGATCGTCGTGCGCCGTGCGGTCGCGGGGGAGACCCTCGACACCCTCGACCACGTCACGCGTGCGCTCGACGTCGACGACCTCCTCATCACCGACGACCGTGGACCCATCGGGCTCGCCGGCGTCATGGGCGGCCTCGAGACCGAGGTGGACGAGTCCACCACCGACATCGCGCTCGAGGCGGCGCACTTCAGCGCGCGCACCGTCGCCCACATGTCGCGGCGGCACAAGCTCTCCAGCGAGGCGTCGCGCCGGTTCGAGCGGGGGGTCGACTTCGCGGTCGCGCCGTACGCCTCGGCCCGGGCGGCAGCCCTGCTCATCGCTCACGGCGGCGGTCGGCACGTCGGCCTGACCGGCGTCGAGGGGCCGCGCGAACCGGCCACCGTGCTGCTCGACGTCGGCCTGCCCTCCCGCGTCGCCGGGATCGCGATCCCGGCGGCCACGGTCGTCGACCGGCTCGAGGCCGTCGGCGCGTCCGTCGCCGACCCGGGCGCGGACCCCCTGCTCGTCACGGTGCCGTCGTGGCGCCCGGACCTCACCGACCCCGCCGACCTGGTCGAGGAGGTCCTGCGTCTCGGCGGCTACGACGCCGTCCCCACCACGCTGCCGACCGCCCGGGCCGGCTTCGGCCTCACCGAGTCCCAGCGCGCGCGACGCCGGGTGGGCCGGGCGCTCGCCGGTGCCGGCTACGTCGAGGCGGTGAGCTACCCCTTCGTCGGCGACGCCGACCTCGACGCGCTCGGCATCCCGGCCGGCGACCCGCGCCGGCGGATGCTCCTGCTGGCGAACCCGATCTCCGACGAGCAGCCCGGGATGCGCACGACCCTGCTGCCGGGACTCGTCGCGGCGCTGCGCCGCAACGTGGGCCGCGGCGCCGGCGACGTCGCCCTCGCCGAGATCGGCTCCGTCTTCCACCTGCGCGAGGGCCAGCCGGCGCGGGGGATCACCGACCCGCCGCGGCCGAGCGTCGACACGCGTCCGTCGGACGACGACCTCGCGGCCCTCGAGGCCCTGCTGCCCGACCAGCCGCTGCACGTCGGGGTCGCGCTGACGGGGCTCCGCTCGCCGCAGGGCTGGTGGGGTCCGGGCGACCCCGCGACCTGGGCCGACGCCGTCGAGGCCGCGCGCGTCGTGGCCGCCGCGGTCGGCACAGTTCTCGTCGTACGTCGCGGCGCCGCTCCGGCGCCCTGGCACCCTGGTCGTTGCGCCGAGCTCGTCGTCGCGGGCGAGGTCGTCGGCTACGCCGGCGAGCTCGCACCCCGCGTGTGCGAGGACGCCGGGGTCCCGCGTCGAACCTCGGTCATGGAGCTCGACCTCACGGCGGTGATCCGCCACGCGAGCGGTGTCGTGACGCCGACCCCGCTGTCGACGTACCCGGTCGCGAAGGAGGACGTCGCGCTGGTGGTCGACGACGCCGTGGCGTCCTCCGACGTCGAGAGCGCACTCGCCTCGGGCGCGGGGCCGCTGCTCGAGTCCGTGCGCCTCTTCGACGTCTACACCGGGGACCAGGTCGGGGCCGGGAAGAAGTCGCTGGCCTTCGCGCTGCGCTTCCGCGCCCCCGATCGCACCCTGACCGTCGACGAGGTCACGGCGGCTCGTGCGGCTGCGGTGGGCGCCGCTGTGGCAGCGCACGGCGCGGTGCAGCGGGTCTAGGTCGTCGTGCGCGCTCTCGTCACCGGTGCCACGCGCGGAATCGGCCGGGCGCTGGCCCTCCACCTCGCCGAGTCCGGCTGGCAGGTGTCGGCGGTCGGCCGCGACCCGTCCGCGCTCGATGAGCTCGCCACTGCGTGCGGCCCGGGTCTGACCGCGCGCGTCGCCGACGTCACGGACCTGGCGGCTCTGGAGGCAGCCGTCGCTGCCACCGGGCCGCACGACCTCGTCGTCGCCAACGCCGGCGCCCTCACCGCGACCGGAGCCGTGTGGGAGGGCGACGCCGAGGAGTGGTGGCGCGGCGTCGAGGTCAACCTGCGCGGCGTCTACCTCACGATCCGCGCCGTCCTCCCCGCGATGCTGGCGGCCGGAAGGGGCCGGATCGTCCTCATGACGAGCGGGTTCGGCAACCAGCCCGGGCCGCACCTGACGCAGTACGCCGCGAGCAAGGCGGCGGTCACCGTGCTCGGGGAGTCGCTCGAGGCCGAGCTGGCGGGGACCGGCGTGCACTGCTTCCTGGTCAGCCCGGGCATGGTCGCCACCGACATGACCCGCTTCCCGGAGGCGCTCGTGCGGCACCGCCCGCACCTGGGCGACATCCCGGCCGACGCGTTCGTCCCCGTCGAGCGGTTCCTCGCACTCGTGGACGAGATCGCGACGGGTCACCTCGACCCGCTCGCCGGGCGCTACCTCCACGCCACCGACGACCAGGACGCGGTCCTCGCCGCGATCGACCCCGCCGACCCGCGCCCGCGCACCCTCCGCCTCACCGCCGCCTGGCCCGACGACCCCCACGCCCCCTGACCGCCCCGGTCCTCGAGTTACTGCCCGAAACCCCGGTTTCGCGGCCCTGAAATGAGGGTTTCGGGCAGTAACTCGCGAACCCCGCGGCGAGGAATATCGGAATATGTGTATATTCCTGTCCCATGACGTCTCGGGTGGCTGCTGTGGTGGGGGCTTCCGGCTATGCCGGGGGCGAGCTCGTGCGGCTCCTGCTCGGGCACCCGACCCTGCGGGTGGGCCCGCTCGCGGCCGGCAGCAACGCCGGCGCGCGGGTCAGTGAGCTGCACCCCCACCTCACGGCCCTCGCCGACCGGACCTTCGTCGCGACCGACGCCGATGCGCTCCAGGGGGTCGACGTCGTGTTCCTCGCCCTGCCGCACGGTGAGTCGGCGGCGATCGCCGCCGCCCTCCCGCCGGACACCCTCGTGGTCGACCTCGGGGCCGACCACCGGCTCGAGGACGGCGACGACTGGACCACGTACTACGGCGGACGCCACGCGGGCCACTGGGTCTACGGCATGCCCGAGCTGCTCGGCCAGCGGGCGCTCGTGGCCGGCTCGCGACGCATCGCGAACCCGGGCTGCTACCCCACCGGCGTCATCCTGGGGCTCGCTCCGCTCCTCGAGGCCGGGCTCGTCGAGCCGGTCGACGTCGTCGTCGTCGCCGCGAGCGGGACGACGGGGGCGGGCCGCAAGGCCAGCGACTCCCTGCTCGCGAGCACCGTGATGGGCCAGCTCTCCGCGTACAAGGTCGGGGGCACGCACCAGCACACGCCCGAGATGGAGCAGGCGCTCGGCAAGGCGGCCGGAGAGCCCGTCACCGTGTCCTTCACGCCCGTGCTCGCCCCGATGCCGCGCGGCATCCTCGCCACGAGCACGGCCCGGCTCGCGCCCGGCGTCACGACCGAGCTCCTGCACGAGGCACTGCACGCCGCCTACGGCTCGGAGCAGTTCGTCACCGTCCTCGCTCCCGGGCAGTGGCCGCAGACCGGTGCCACGCTCGGCGCCAACTCCGTGCACCTCCAGGTAGCGGCGGACCCGCACTCCGGCCGCGCCGTGGTGGTCTCGGCGATCGACAACCTGGTCAAGGGCGCCGCCGGGCAGGCGCTCCAGAACGCCAACATCGCGCTCGGCCTGCCCGAGTCGTCCGGCCTCACCGCGATCGGGGTGGCGCCATGAGCGTCGACCGCCGCACGGGGCTTCCGCGCGTCCGGCGTGGCCGCCGGCCTCAAGAGCTCCGGGGCTCGCGACGTCGCGCTCGTGGTCAACGACGGTCCCTCCCATGCCGCGGCCGCGGTTTTCACCCGCAACCGGGTCAAGGCCGCACCCGTGCTCTGGTCCGCACAGGTGCTCACGGCCGGTGTCGTGCGGGCCGTGGTCCTCAACTCCGGTGGGGCCAACGCCTGCACCGGTTCGGACGGCTTCCTCGACACCCACCGCACGGCCGAGCTCGTGGGCTCGCTGCTCGGGATCGGGGCGGGCGACGTCGCCGTCTGCTCCACCGGCCTGATCGGCCAGCGGCTCCCCACCGACCGGCTCTTCGCCGGCGTCCGCGAGGCGCACGCCGCGCTCGTCCCGCACGGAGGCGACGACGCCGCAGCCGCGATCATGACCACCGACTCGGTCCCCAAGACCGCCGTGACCGAGGCCGACGGCTTCACCGTCGGCGGGATGGCCAAGGGCGCCGGCATGCTCGCGCCCTCGCTCGCGACGATGCTCGTCGTCGTCACCACCGACGCTGCGGCAGATGCCGCGACCCTCGACCGCGCACTCCGCGCGGCGACCCGCGTCACGTTCGATCGCATCGACAGCGACGGCTGCACGTCCACGAACGACACCGTCCTCCTGCTCGCGAGCGGCGCCTCCGGGGTGACGCCGTCGTACGACGCGCTCGTGGCCGCCGTCACCGCGGTGTGCGCGTCGCTCGCGCGCCAGCTCATCGCCGACGCCGAGGGCGCCGGCAAGGACGTGCGGATCGACGTCGTGCACGCTGCCACCGAGGACGACGCGGTCGAGGCCGGCCGCGCGGTGGCACGCGCCAACCTGGTCAAGTGCGCGATCCACGGCGAGGACCCCAACTGGGGGCGCATCCTCGCCGAGCTCGGCATGACGGCGGCCGCCTTCGAGCCCGATGCGGTCGACGTCGCCATCAACGGCGTCTGGGTCTGCCGCGGGGGAGCCACCGGCGACGACCGCGACCTCGTCGACATGAGCGACCGGGAGGTCACCATCACCATCGACCTCGACGCCGGCGACGCTGCCGCGACCATCTGGACCAACGACCTCACCGCGGCCTACGTCCACGAGAACTCGGCGTACTCGACATGACCACGCCGCGGCTCGTCACCGCCCCCACCGACCGCGTCGAGGCGCTGGCCAAGGCCGCCGTCCTCGCCGAGGCGCTGCCCTGGCTCGAGCGGTTCCACGGCGCCACGGTCGTGCTCAAGTTCGGCGGCAACGCGATGGTCGACGAAGCGCTCGGTCGCGCGTTCGCCGCCGACGTCATGTTCCTGCGGATGGCCGGCCTCCGTCCCGGTCGTCGTGCACGGCGGCGGACCGCAGATCAGCTCCATGCTCGACCGCCTCGGCATCCCCGGCGAGTTCCGCGGCGGCTACCGGGTCACGAGCCCGGAGGCGATGGACGTCGTCCGCATGGTCCTGACCGGTCAGGTGCAGCGCGAGGTCGTCGGTCAGCTCAACGCGCACGGCCCCTACGCCGTCGGGCTGTCCGGCGAGGACGCGCACCTGTTCACGGCCGAGCGTCGCGACGTCGTCGTCGATGGCGTGCCCGTCGACATCGGTCTGGTCGGCGACGTCGTCGAGGTGCGCCCCGACCTCGTCGTGCAGCTGCTCGACGACGGGCTGGTCCCCGTCGTGTCGTCGGTCGCGCGCGGCGCGGACGGCGAGATCTACAACGTCAACGCCGACACCGCCGCAGCCGCGCTCGCCATCGCCCTCGGCGCGGACAAGCTCGTCGTCCTCACCGACGTCGAGGGCCTCTACGCCGACTGGCCCGCCAGTGACGAGGTGATCCGCCGGATCGGCGTCAGCGCGCTCGAGGAGATGCTCCCGACCCTGTCGAGCGGCATGGTCCCCAAGATGGAGGCCTGCGTGCGCGCGGTGCGCGGGGGAGTGCCGCGCGCGCACGTGATCGACGGCCGCCTCGAGCACGGTGTGCTGCTCGAGGTCGTCACCTCGGCCGGCGTCGGCACGATGGTGCTGCCCGACGACGCCGCGCTCTTCGACGACGAACCGGTCGAGCCATGACGACCGCGGACTACCAGGCCCGCTGGGACGCCGTGATGATGCGCAACTACGGCGTCCCGCCGGTCGCGCTCGCGCGCGGCGAGGGCTCCCGGGTGTGGGACGTCGACGGGCGGGCCTACCTCGACCTGGTGGCCGGCATCGCCGTCTCCTCGCTCGGGCACGCGCACCCGGCGATCGTCGACGCCGTGTCGCGCCAGGTCGCGACCCTCGCGCACACCAGCAACCTGGCCATGCACGAGCCGGGTCTCGCCCTCGCCGAGCGGCTCGCGGCGCTCGTCCCCGGGCGCAGCCGGGTCTTCCTCTGCCAGGACGGCGCCACCGCCAACGAGGCGGCGCTCAAGATCGTGCGCAAGCACATGCAGGGCCGGCGCACCGAGATCGTCGCGACGAACGGCGGCTTCCACGGCCGCACCCTCGGCGCGCTCTCCGTCACCGGCAGCCCCGCCAAGCGCGCGCCGTTCGAGCCGCTGCCCGGACCGGTCACGTTCGTCGACTTCGGCGACCTCGCCGCGCTGCGCGCCGCCGTCACCGACCGCACCGCCGCCGTCATCGTGGAGCCGGTGCAGGGGGAGGCCGGCGTGATCATGCCGCCGCCCGGCTACCTCGCGTCGGTCCGGCAGATCACGCACGGAGCCGGGGCGCTCCTCGTCGTCGACGAGGTCCAGTCCGGGATCGGGCGGACCGGTGAGTGGCTGATGAGCGTCGCGCAGGACGTGACGCCCGACGTGATCACGCTCGCGAAGGGGCTCGGCGGAGGGCTCCCGCTCGGTGCCGTCCTTGCGACCGGTGTCGCCGCCGACGTGCTCACGCCCGGGGACCACGGGTCGACCTTCGGCGGCAACCCCGTCTCGTGCGCGGCGGCGCTGGCGGTCCTGGACACGATCGAGTCGCAGGGGCTGCTCGCCCACGTCACCAAGGTCGGGCAGCACTGGGCTGCCGCGTTCGACTCGATCGACCACCCCCTGCTCGCCGGCCACCGCGGCGTCGGGCTGTGGCGAGCGCTCGAGCTGAGCGCCGAGCCGCGCGCCCCAGGTCGAGCTCGCCGCGCGCGAGGCCGGCTTCCTCGTCAACGCCGTGCGACCCACCTCCATCCGGCTCGCCCCGCCCCTGGTCCTCACCCTCGAGGAGGCCGACGAGTTCACGTCGGCGCTGCCCGCGATCCTGGACGCCGCGTCATGACGGCACCGCAGACGAAGGCCGCCCGGCACGCGCGCATCGTGGACCTCCTCGAGCACCACGCGGTGCCGAACCAGGCCACGCTCGCCGAGCTGCTCGCGCGCGACGGGCTGACGGTCACGCAGGCCACGCTCTCGCGCGACCTCGACGAGCTCGGCGCGGTCAAGGTGGCCTCCGACGACGGGGGAGCGATGTACGCCGTCCCCGGCGAGGGCGGCGACCCCTCGATGGTCGCCGCGGTCGGGCTCGACGCTGCCGTCGCGAAGCTCGCACGCGTGGCCGGCGAGGTGCTCGTCTCCGCCGACCACTCGGCGAACCTCGTCGTCCTGCGCACCCCTCCCGGCGCCGCGCAGTACCTCGCCTCCGCGATCGACCACACGGTGCTGCCGTCCGTCATCGGCACCGTCGCGGGCGACGACACGGTGCTGCTGGTGACCCGTGACCCGCACGGGGGAGAAGACGTCGGCCGCTGCGATGCTGAGGCTCGCGGAGAACGGCCGATGAACCCGACGATCGCCGTACGCCGTGCGGCACCGACGAACGAGAGAAGGAACGACCGTGACTGAGCGCGTGGTACTCGCCTACTCCGGCGGACTGGACACCTCCGTGGCCATCGGCTGGATCGCCGAGGAGACCGGGGCCGAGGTGGTCGCCGTCGCGATCGACGTCGGCCAGGAGGGCGAGGACCTCGAGGTCATCCGCAAGCGCGCCCTCGCATGCGGCGCCGTCGAGGCCGTACGTCGCCGACGCCCGCGACGAGTTCGCCGACGAGTACTGCCTCCCCGCGCTGCGGGCGGACGCGCTCTACATGGACCGCTACCCGCTCGTCTCGGCGCTCTCGCGCCCCGTCATCGTCAAGCACCTCGTCACCGCCGCCCGCCAGCACGGCGCGACGATCGTGGCGCACGGCTGCACCGGCAAGGGCAACGACCAGGTGCGCTTCGAGGTCGGCATCGCCAACCTCGCGCCCGACCTCACCTGCATCGCCCCCGTGCGCGACTACGCGATGACCCGCGACAAGGCGATCGAGTTCGCCGAGCGCAACGACCTGCCGATCGACCAGTCGAAGAAGTCGCCGTACTCCATCGACCAGAACGTGTGGGGCCGCGCGGTCGAGACCGGCTTCCTCGAGGACATCTGGAACGGCCCGATCGAGGACGTCTACTCCTACACGCAGGACCCGGCCGTGACCGCGCGAGCGCCGACGAGGTCGTCATCAGCTTCGATCGCAGGGTGCGCCCGTCGCGATCGACGGCCGCCCGGTCTCGATGCTCGCAGGCCATCCAGGAGCTCAACCGCCGCGCGGGCGGTCAGGGCGTGGGCCGGCTCGACATGGTCGAGGACCGGCTGGTCGGCATCAAGAGCCGCGAGGTCTACGAGGCACCGGGCGCCATCGCCCTGCTCACCGCGCGCGCCGAGCTCGCCAACGTCACGGTCGAGCGCGACCTGGCCCGGTTCGCCCGCGGCGTCTCGCAGCGCTGGAGCGAGCTGGTCTACGACGGGCTGTGGTTCTCCCCGCTGAAGCGGGCGCTCGACGGCCTGCTCGACGACGTGAACTCCACCGTCACCGGCGACATCCGCATGACGCTGCACGCGGGTCGTGCGGTCGTCAGCGGGCGGCGGAGCGAGGAGTCGCTCTACGACTTCGCGCTCGCCACCTACGACACGGGCGACACGTTCGACCAGTCGCTGGCGAAGGGCTTCGTCGATCTCTGGGGCCTCCCCAGCAAGATGGCCGCGAAGCGCGACGAGCGCATGGGCCGCGACCTTGGCTGACGCCGGACCGACGTCGGAAGGCTCGCAGCGGCTGTGGGGCGGCCGGTTCGACGGCGGCCCCGCCGACGCGATGGCGGCGCTGTCCCTGTCGATCCACTTCGACTGGCGGCTCGCGCCCTACGACCTCGCGCAGAGCAGGGCCGCACGCCCGAGTGCTCCATGGTGCGGGCCTGCTCTCCGACGACGAGCTCGGGGAGATGATCGGCGCTCTCGACTCGCTCGAGGCGGACGTCCGCTCCGGCGCCTTCCTGCCGGTCCCCGCCGACGAGGACGTGCACACAGCCCTCGAGCGGGGCCTGACCGAGCGCCTCGGCGTCCTCGGCGGGAAGCTTCGCGCCGGTCGTTCGCGCAACGACCAGGTGGCCACCGACCTCCGGCTGTTCCTGCGCGACCACGCCCGCCACGTCGCGGTCGCGGTGATCGACCTGCAGCGCGCGCTGATCACCCAGGCCGACCCGGCACGTCGACACCGCCGCACCCGGGTTCACCCATCTGCAGCACGCACAGCCGGTGTCGTTCGGGCACGAGCTCGCCAAGCACGTGCACGCGCTGGCGCGCGATGTCGACCGGCTCCGCGACTGGGACGCGCGCGCGGCCTACTCCCCGATGGGGGCGGGTGCGCTCGCCGGGTCGTCGCTGCCGCTCGACCCGCAGGCCGTGGCCGCCGAGCTCGGCTTCCGCGGCGCCATCGCGAACTCGATCGACGCCGTGAGCGATCGCGACTTCGTCGCCGAGTTCTGCTTCGCCACCGCGATGATCGGGGTCCACCTCTCCCGCCTCGGCGAGGAGATCTGTCTCTGGACCTCGCGCGAGTTCGGCTGGGCGCGGCTCGACGACTCGTGGTCCACCGGCAGCTCGATCATGCCGCAGAAGAAGAACCCCGACGTCGCGGAACTGGCCCGGGGCAAGGCCGGGCGGCTCATCGGCGGGCTCACCGGCCTGCTGACCATGCTCAAGGGCCTGCCCTTCGCCTACAACCGCGACCTGCAGGAGGACAAGGAGCCGGCCTTCGACGCGATCGACACGCTGCTCCTCGTCCTGCCGGCCATGGCCGGGTGCGTCTCCACCCTGGTCTTCGACGTCGAGCGGATGACGGCGTCGGCACCGCAGGGCTTCGCCCTCGCCACCGACATCGCCGAGTGGTTGGTGCGGCAGGGGGTGCCGTTCCGGGAGGCCCACGAGGTCGCGGGCGGCTGCGTGCGGCGGGCCGAGGCACGCGGCGTGGAGCTGTGGGACCTCTCCGACGACGAGCTGCGCTCGATCAGCGACCACCTCACGCCGGCGGTGCGCGGGGTGCTGTCCGTCCGAGGTGCACTGGAGTCGCGGGCGGCTTTCGGTGGGACCGCTCCCACGCGCGTCCGCGAGCAGCTCGCCGCGATCGGCGACGTCGTCGACGCCGATTTCGCTTGGTGCACAAGGGGTTAGCAGGTCCGATACGTAGCGTGTGCGGGTCAGTACGCACCGCTCACGATCACAATGGCGTAGTGGATCTACCTCACCGAGGGTTCGCGCATCGCGCGTGTTCTCGGGACCATCTTCCCGTGGGAGCTGGGGGAGAGCAGAACTCGACTATCACGATACGGCTGTTCGGGCCGACGTCGTGTGAGGTCGACGGGCGTGTCGTGCCGCCCTCGGAGATGGGTGGCGTGAAGCCGCGCCAGATCCTGGAGATCCTCGCGCTCTCGCTCGGCAGCCCGGTCGCGAAGGACCACCTCGCCGAGCTGCTCTGGCCGACCGATCCACCCGCGTCGTACGTCGGGACCCTCGAGAGCTACGTGTGCGTCCTGCGTCGGCACCTCGGGATCCCCGGCGGCCGACGGTCGCCGCTGGCCACGACCTCCAACGGCTACATGCTCGACCCGGACCAGGTGACCGTCGATGTCGCCCAGTTCCGGCGTCAGGCCAACCAGGTGATGAGCCAGGCGGCGGCCAAGGCGCTCACGAGCGCCGACGCAGCCCTGTCGCTGGCGCGCGGGGAGCTGCTCGCCAGCGAGCCCTACGCCGACTGGGCGGTGCGCGAGCGCGGGTCGCTCCTGCGCACGAGGGTCGAGTTCTGCGTGCGCGCGGCCCTGCTCGCCACGGCCACGGGCGACCACGAGACCGCTGTCCGCCTGGCCCGCCACGCCGTCGCGGGTGACCCGCTCTCCGAGGACGCCGGGCAGCAGCTCATGCGCGCGTTGTGGTTCGCCGGTCGTCGCGGCGAGGCGCTGCGGGCCTACGCCGCACTGCGCCAGTCCCTGCTCGACGAGCTCGGGGACGTGCCCGGCTACGAGAGCCACGAGCTCTACCTGGCCATCCTGCGCGACTCGCACGCCGGCGGGATCGACGAGGCCGGGCGACCCGACGCGGAGGTCGAGATCCTCATGGCGCTCCTGCGCCAGGCGATGGAGACGAACCCGACCGCCCCGGTCATCAACCTGACCGTGCCCCGCCCCGACGTGGAGGTCGCGCCGGCCGCTGCCGGCGCCGCGGCGATCAGCGCCTGAGCGTAGGCGAGCCTGCGCTATCCCCCGTTTGTGGGATGGTAACTTTCAGATCCATCGGGGATCTTGGCGACGACGTGACGAACGCTGCTCGTCCGGGGGTCACCGACGACCGCATCCCGGTGGGTCGCAGGTGAGCGAGGCTGGAAACGCTATGAGTACGTACACGACGACCGCGCGTCCGGACCGGTCCTCGACCGTGCCGACGAGCATCCTGGTCGTCGACGACCATCGCACGTTCGCGGACCTCCTCGAGGTCGCCCTCGGCGCCGAGCCCGATCTCGAGTGCATCGGCATCGCGACCAACGTCGCCCAGGCACTGTCGATGACCGACGAGCTGCTGCCCGACGTCGTCGTCATGGACGTCCAGCTCGGTGACGGCGACGGAGTCGCCGCGACGGCCGAGCTCACCAAGCGCTTCCGCAACCTGCGCGTGGTCGTCCTCTCGGCCTTCGTCAACGCGGAGCTCGTCCAGCGCGCGGCGAAGGCCGGAGCCTGCGCGCTGCTGCCCAAGGACGGCACGCTCGCCGAGATGCTGCAGGCGGTGCGCACCGCGCCCCGCGGGCAGTTCATGGTTCATCCCCGGCTGCTGACCGACCTCGCCGGCACCGGGCTGCCGCCGTCGCCGCCCATCGCGGTTCTCACCCCCCGCGAGCAGCAGGTGCTGCAGATGCTCGGCTCCGGCGCCGGCGCCCACACCATCGCGCGCGAGCTCGGCATCTCGGTCGCCACCTGCCGCGGTCACGTCAAGAACGTCCTGGTGAAGCTGGGCGCGCACTCCCAGCTCGAGGCGGTCGTGATCGCGATGCAACGACGGCTGATTCAGGTCGGCAGCACCGACATCCAGTGAAGAACGCCGACACCGCAGGCTCGTCGCGCTCGGTCGTGCGGTCGGCGCTCGGCCGCTTCCTGGTCGCGAGCCTCCTGGCCCTCGTCGCCGTAGGTGCCGTCACCGTGGTCGTCGGCCGAAGCCTGGCCGAAAGCACCGCCGTGCAGGAGGCCCGGGACCGCACTGCGGCATTCGCTCGCAACGTGGTGGCGCCGATGGTCGACTCGAAGACCCGGGAGGGCGACCCCGAGCGCATCGACGCGCTCGACGAGGTGATGAGCAGTCGCATGGGTGACGGGTCCATCGCCCACATCAAGATCTGGGCTGCCGACAGCAGCATCATCTGGGCGGACGAGTCGGCCCTCATCGGCCAGGTGTTCCCGCTCGAGCCGGACGAGGCGGCCGTGCTGGGCACGGAGAACGTCGTGTCGGACCTGTCGGACCTGAGCAAGCCCGAGAACACTCTCGAGGCCGAGGAGAGCCCGCTCGTCGAGGTCTACGCCGGCACGTTCGACTTCGACGGCGAACCGATCCTCGTCGAGGCCTACTGGCCGGCCGAGCAGATCCAGGTGGTCCAGAGCGCGATCATCACCCGCAGCGCACCGCTCGCGCTGGGGGCGCTCTTCCTGTTCCTGCTGCTGATCATCAGCTTCGCGATGTCGCTCGCCCGCCGGGTCGAGCGCGGGCAGGTCGACCGCAACAACCTGCTGCGCGACGCGCTCGCGGCCTCGGAGCTCGAGCGCGGGCGCCTCGCGCGGGACCTGCACGACGGCGTCATCCAGGACCTCGCCGGGCTCAGCTACGCCGTCCCGTCGGTGGCGGCGCAGATGCCGCCCGAGCTCGGCTCGCTGCGTCGCGTGCTCGACCAGGTGGGCCTGGTCCTGCGCCAGGACGTGGCCGCGCTCCGCACGCTGCTCACCGACATCTATCCCGCCGACCTCGCCAGCGGCGGTCTCGTGACCGAGGTGGGCGTCCTGGCACGCCGGGCTGCGGACTCGGGCGTGACCGTCGAGAGCGACATCGCCGACGGGATGGCCGACATCTCGCTCGAGGTGAGCCGGCTCGTCTACCGGGTGGTCCGGGAAGGTCTGCGGAACGTCGTGAAGCACGCCGAGGCGTCGCACGCGTGGGTCACGGTGCGCCGCGACGGCCACGACGTCCTGGTCACCGTCCTCGACGACGGGAAGGGGCTCGTCCCGGACCTCGACCAGGAGGGCCACGTCGGCCTGCGGCTGCTCGAGCAGACCCTGCGCGACATCGGGGGACACCTCACCCTTGCCGACCGTCCGGACGGCGGCGTCGTGCTCGCGGCCTCCTTCCCGCTCAGCTTCGGGGCGGACCTGTGACCGGCGCATCAAGGTTTCCCCAATGCGGCGCGGTGAGCATGGGACGCACGGCCAGACCCCGAGACGGTGCCCATGATCCGAGTCCTGATCGCAGATGATCATCCGGCCATCCAGCTGGGCCTGCAGGCGATGGTCGACGGGCAGGACGACCTCGCCCTCTGCGGCTGCGTCGCCGACGGTGCCGCCGCGTGCGCGCTGACGGCCGAGTCCGCCCCTGACGTCGTGCTGATGGACGTCGCCATGCCCGGCATGGACGGCATCGAGGCCACCCGATGGATCAGGAGCGCGCACCCCGGCACGCGGGTCCTCATGCTCTCGTGGAGCGAGGACGTCGACGTACGCCGGTCCGCGCTGTCGGCCGGAGCCGCCGGCTACCTGCTCAAGGACACCGACCACACGGCGCTCCTCGCCGCGATCCACGCGGTGGACCGCGGCGAGCTCGTCTGACGTCTTCATCGACGACGACCGTCCGCGTCGACGACGCACGTGCACCGACCAGGCCGCCCGTCAGCCCGTGGACCACTGGCCCACGGGCTGACGCCCTCGGCGGTTCAGCAGGTGCTGCCGTCCACCTGCCGGATCGGGCACACCCCCGTGTTCCTCGGCAGGACCCGCTGCAGCCCCCACACTCCGACTGCGGTGAACGGTCGTCGGATGTCTCCGTAGAAGAAGTCACCCGTCTGCCACGCCGTGCCGCCGGCGCCACCGGCGACGTTCATCGTGAACGTCTCCCACGGCGCCATGCCCTGGGCGGAGACGGAGTTCGACCCCGGGGTGAACGGGTCTGCCTCCCAGCGCAGGCCGCCCAGACTGAACACGTGGCCCTGCTCGCTGCCCGGCGCCATGAGGACGTGGACCTTCATCGGGTCCCCGGCGTAGGCCGTGAGCCACGGCACGAGGCCGGGGTCACGGAACGAGTCGGGGCCGTCACCCGGTGGTGCCGCCTGGTAGTTGACGAGCGTCCGGCCCACGTTCGCGTCGGTCGGGTACGGCATGAAGTCCTGGCCGAGCTGCCGGTCGTCGTCGGCGATCGTGACCGTGAAGTCGCGGTAGTCGGGCGTCATTGCACCCGGCACGTGCACGAGCACCTGGGCGCCGATGTCACGCCGCGCACCGGTGACCGGGTCGCTGAACTCGACCCGCTGACCCGCCACCATCGAGGGCGGCGCGACGACGACCATGCCGTACAGGCCGGCCTTCGTCGTCGTGCTGCTCGCGAGGTCGGAGATCACGGCCGTGCCCACGCGGTCGGTGGCCACGTAGTACATGTACCGGCGGGTGGCTCCGGGAGCGACGTTCTGGTCGGTGCTGTACCCGACGTTGACTCCGCCTGAGCCCTCAGCGCGGTTCAACTTGCCGACGGAGAACCCGACCGGCGCGAGCAGGTTGTTCGTGACGTCGACCTGCATGCACTCGCCCTCGGCGACGTGGAGCACCAGCGGCACGGGAGACTTCGTGCGCCGCAGGATCGCCTGGACGTCCTCGTTCGGCACGAACGCGGTACGACCGCCGTTGAACGTGCCGGAGCGGTCCATCGCCGTGACGCCGAAGCGTCGCACCGGTGCCGTGGCCGGGCAGGGGTCACCCGGTCCCGACGAGGCGGGTGGCGCGAGCCCCGTGGGCGACGGTGGCGTGTAGGCCGTCGTGGGCGTCTGGACGCCCGGCAGCGGCTGCAGGTCGTCGACGAGGCCAGGCAGGATCCGCATGATGCCCCACGCGCCATCTTGCGTGTGCCGTTCGAGACCG
Source organism: uncultured Actinomycetes bacterium (assembly GCA_963738455.1). GTDB lineage: Bacteria > Actinomycetota > Actinomycetes > S36-B12 > CAIYMF01 > Longivirga. The sequence continues at coordinate 19,772 of CAVTWM010000006.1, read as the reverse complement.
TTGGCGTAGAGGTAGTCGCCTGCCGGCATCCGCGTCTCGGCCCGGTCACCGTTGAAGACCAGCGTGAACTTCTCGCTGATCCCGTAGTGGATCGCGTCGATCAGGGTTCCGCGGGCGGGCTCGTTGTCCGCGCCCGTGTTGTAGGACAAGCGATGCTCGAGCAGCGTCCGGCCCCCGACGACGTGCAGTGAGTCGAGCGTCGGTGTCACCGCGATCGTCCGGACCACCAGCGGGTCGTCGGGGTAGAGCGTCGGGAGCGGGGTGAGCGGGTCGCCGTACTTCCATGAGCTGAACTGGTTGGCCTCGTCGGGACGGTCGATCAACGGGTTGGCCTTGAGGTTGAAGCGTCGCGTAGTCGCCCTTGTCGTTGTCCGTGATGGTCCACAGCGCGAGCTCGCGGAAGCTGCCGTTGACGAGACCGGGCGAGAGCGCCGTCGTCGTACGGATGTCGACGAGGGTTCCCGAGTCGACCTCGGCACCGGTCACCGGGTCGTGGTAGGTGGAGCCAGGCGGCTCGACGATGAGCTGACCGATGAGGCCGTGGCCCCAGCCGTGCATCCCGTCGACGTGGTCGTGCCAGAACACGTTGTCGAGGATCGCGTCCGGGTACCACGTGTACTGCACGAACTCGGTCCCGGCGTACTCGCCGGCGACGTGACGGTAGGACAGCCCCTTCGCCAGCGTGACGGTCTTGGCCACGGCGTCGACGGCCACGATCTGGCGGATGTCGATCGTCTCGAGGCCGAGGCCCACGGCGATCCACGGCTTTGTCGCCTTGCCGTTGGCGTCCTTGCCGATGAACTTCGTGACGTCCGACAACCGGATCTTCGTGGCACCGGCCGCGACGGTGGCCATCAGCTTGGGGTCGCTCACCGAGTACGGGCGGACTGAGTGCTCGTAGGCGAATCCGGCCGTGACGCCGTCCGATCCCTGCACGTCGAACTGCACGTGGTGGATGTGCATGGTCGACTTCGAGAACTTGTCGAAGGCGGCCGCGTCGGGGATCTCGTTCGTGAGGGTCACGGCGATGCAGTCACCCTGGTTGGCCCGGATGGCCAGCGGGGTGGCCTTCGCCGGCGCGGCGTAGGTCGCGGCCTTGTTCTTGGCCAGCACGAAGATCTTGCCGTCCGGGTCCGTGACCGTCGGCGTCCGCTGGATGGGCATGCCGATCGAGACGACGTTGAACGAGCGCCACTGCCGCCCCGCCGGGCACAGCGAGTCGGACGCGGCGGGCGTACGGGTCGACCGTGGTGGCCGGCTTGTCGACGTTGGTCCCGAGCCAGGGCGTGCCGGAGTGGCCGTTCCCGGTGAACGGTGGTCGTTTCCCGATCTGCGGGCGGAAGAGCGGGTACGCCGGGCGCCCGTTGACCGGGTTGAACCGGATCGCCGGACGGTTCTCGGCGATGTGACCCACATCGATCGCGAGCAGGTTCGGCTGCCCGGGGACGACCTGCGGCGAGCCGGGGAAGACCCGGGCGTCGGCCGGCGCCCCAGGTAGCGGGGCGCGGCGGCGGTGCCGGCGATCTTCCAGTTCCAGACCGTGGCGTCCTGCCCGTTGCGGGGGATGCCCTGGGCGGGCAGCTGCGGCCGGATCCAGGCGTCGAGGTTCGCCCGGGTGATCGTGGTGCCGTTGATGGTCCGGCCGATGAGACCCGCCGACTCCACCGAGGCCGGTGGCGCGGTCCGGTCGCGCAGCGGGACGAGGTCCGGCTGCAGGGTGTCGTACACCCGCCACAGCCCCCACATGCCCGACACGTAGTGCTTGGAGATGTGGCAGTGGCAGCAGGAAGTCGCCGGCCGACTGCTGGACTCCGCCGGCGCCGCCCTCGATCTCCAGGTTGAACGACTCGCCCGGGCCCACCGACTGGGAGTCGAGCCGCATGCGACGGCGACGCAGCCACGTCCGCGTTCTTCGCCAGCCCGGTGATCGCGTAGTCGCTCGACCTGTCGGCGACGCGGGTTCGCAGCGCCAGCGGTCGCCGCCGCCGTGCAGGTGGAACACGTGGAACTTCTCCGCAGCCCACGTGCATGAGACGGATCTTGGTCGGGTCGGCGAGGTAGCCGCGCATCATCGGCGTCGACGGCTCACCGAACGTGTACGAGCTGTAGGCGTGCGACTTCTCGTTCGGGAAGGCGAGCAGGCGGTTGCGGAACGGCTCGGACCGGTAGTTGAGCGCGAACGACGCCGGGGCGGTAGCTGCCGGTCGTGTCGTCGACGAGCGGCACGGGCCGGTTGGCCTTGTCGAGGATGGACTCGTTGTCGTTGCCGATCTCGTGGTGCAGCAGCGCCGCCTCGCGGAAGGCGCAGGTCGGCTGGTAGCTCCGCGGGATGCACGGCGATGCTGGTGTCCATCGGCTTGATGAGCGCCTCCCAGCCGGACAGCAGCGGCTGGTTCGCGACGGACGCGTTCCAGTACGTCGATCCCGGCGGCTCGACCACGAGCGCGCCGAACAGTCCGTGCCCCACCGCTGCCCGGTAGCCCGGCCCCGGGTGCAGGTAGTGGCCGCCCTCGAGCGCCTTGTCCAGCGGGATGGCGAAGCGGTAGGTCCGGGTCTGGCCCGCGGGCACGGCGGACGACGGGTTCGCGCCCAGGGCGTCGCCGGACGTGGCGGTCGCGAACTCGAGGCCGTCGATGTGCAGGCCGAAGTCGCCGCCCGTGGCGGTGTTCGTGTACGTGATCTCGACGCACTCGCCCTGGTTGGCGCGGATGACCAGCGGCTGGATCGGGTCGTCGGCAGCCCGACGGACACCGTGCGCGACGCCACAGCGGCCGCGATGTCGGGAAGGCGGGAGGTGAGCGCGTACATCTTCCCGACCGGGTCGTGGTTCCCGTAGCGGTTGACGGTGATGTCGACGTCGAGGGCGGTGACGTCGTAGGCCCGGTCGACCGGCCCGCCCGCCAGGCAGGCGAGGCTCTCCGCGGCCGGTGCGGCCGCGCTCGGCGCCATCCCCGCCGGCACCGCCGCTACCAGCAGCCAGACCGCGGCCACGAGCGCTGCCCGCAGCCTCATCGGGATGCGACCCGGCTGGGAGCGGAGTAGGGCGACAAGCAGGCAGGCGAGCGGGAGCAGGACGACGAGCAGCGTGACGGTGTCGGCGACCATGGCGAGGACGGGCAGCAGCGAGGACGTCGTGTCGTCGCGTAGCAGGACTTGGCCGAGCTGGTGTCCGAGGGCGATGGCCAGTGCCGCCGCCGGAGCCACGGCGAAGGACTCGACGAGGACTCCCGGAGCCCTGCCCCAGGCCCGTCGCAGGGCGGCGCGGGTCACGTGGACTGCGACGAGGACGGCGGGCAGCGCCACTGCGGCGATGAGCCCGGCCGAGATGAGCAGGCCACGGGCGGGCACGGGCGTCGACGTGCTGACCGTGGTCCACGCGAGCCAGGACGAGCCGGCAACCCCCAGCACCAGTGCGAGCGTCGTGGTGGCAGCGGCGGAGCCGCCTCGGGTCTGGGTGGAGCGCGTTTCGGTCATGGCGACGTCTTCTCGATCGTCGGCGGCGAGGGGACGTCCGCCGTGCTGGGGTCGTGCGTCGTCGAGTGGCTCGGCTCGTCCTCGGGGCCGGCCACGTCGAGCTGGAGGAGCGGTACCTCGCGGTCGCCGACGGTTGTGCGCAGGACGAGGCGAGCCCCGTCGCGTGGCACCACGAAGGACACTGCGCCCTCGAGGTTTCCGTGCGGCTGAAGAGTTCCGGCGGTCAACGTCCCGCCGACGGGCTCGATGCCGGTGGACGAGCCGTCGGCGTAGAGGCGGAGCACCGCCGGGTCGTAGGACGCAGCGGCGTCGTTCGCGGAGATGAGCACGTTGACCCGGACGAGCGCCTTGTCGCTGGTGACGAGGCTGTTGATCCCGTGGTTCATCCCGGCCATGTCGGCCTGGGTCAGACCGGTGACCTGTTCGGCCCGTACGACCGTGTAGGTGACGTCGCCGACGACGAGCGAGCTGGGCGACGGTGTGACGGCGAACGCGGACGCCACCCGCCAGGCACCGAGCATCGCCGCGACGAGGACGACGATCATCCCCGCGACGGCGATCCTGCTGGTGGCAGGCGTGGTGACGGTCGGGTGCACCCTGGAATGGTCGGGGGTGCGTCTTGGGAAAACCTTGGGCGCGTTGAAGGAACGGCGCTCGACCGGGCGTGGCTCGCGGCGGGTCGGGGCTTCGGCACGTAGCCTGCGGAGGTGTCGTCCCACACTGGCCGGCTGACCCGAGCAGCCCGCGTCTTTCTCGTGACGGCCCTCGTCGGTGCCGTCGGGGTGGTCGGTGCGCCCGCGGCCGACGCCCACGCCAAGCTCGTGAGCAGCGACCCGGCGGCCGGTTCCGTCGCCCCCGCGCAACCCGCCACGGTGTCGCTGACGTTCACCGAACCCGTCGAGGTCAGCGACGCGGCGATCAGGGTGTTCGACGACACGGGGCTCAGGGTCGACACCGGCGAGGTCGCTCCCGGGCCGGCCGGCCCGGAGCAGATCCAGGTCGGGCTCGACGACGGCCTGCGGGGCGGCACCTACACGGTGGCGTGGACGGTGAGCTCCGCCGACACCCACCCCGTGCAGGGCAGGTTCGTCTTCGCCATCACCGCGCCGAGCGCCGGCGGCGCGGGGGTCCCCACCACCGGGCGCAACGACACGGCGGGCCTCCTCCTCGGGGTGCTGCGCTGGACCGGCTTCGTGGGCCTGGTGCTCGGTCCTGGGTTGCTCCTGGTGGCCCTGCTCCTGTGGCCGGGCGGGCTGCAGGACCGCACGACGCGTCGGCTGGCGCTCGGCGGGGTGGGCCTGCTGGTGCTGAGCACGCTCGGCGGGATGCTGCTGCAGGGGGTGTGGGCGAGCGGCGCCTCGTTCAGCGACATCTGGGCCGATCCCGACAGCCTCGACACCCACTCGCGCAAGTTCGACGTCGTGTACGCGTGGCGCTCCTATCTCCTGCTGCTGTTCGCCGCTGCCCTCGGGTACGCCCTGACGCGACGGGGTGGTGCCAGCGGCACCCGCTCGCGTCGGCAGCTCCTCGTGGCCACCAGCGTCAGCACGGTCGCCCTCGTGGCGACTTGGCCCCTCGTGAGCCACGCGGCCGTGGGGGAGGTGCCGGTCCTCACCACCGTGGCGAACCTGCTCCATACGTTCGCCATGACGCTGTGGCTCGGTGGCCTGGTCCTCATCGCCTTCTGCCTCGCCCCGCAGCATCACGCGGCCGCGCTGCTCGCGGCGCTCCCGAGGTTCTCCCGGCTCGCCTTCGGGTGCGTCGCCGTCCTCGTGCTGACCGGCGCCGCGATGGCGTGGCGCGAGGTCCGGACGATCGAGGGGCTCGGCGCCACCGACTACGGACGCGTCCTGCTCGCGAAGCTGGCCGCCGTCGCTCTGCTCCTCCTGCTGGGAAACACGGCACGGCTGTGGGTGAAGCGGAGGTTGCGCCACCGGGCTCCCGTGCCGGTCGGAGCCGGTGGGGCTTCCACGGTGGCCCCTCCGCCGCCGACGGACGAGGAGCTGGCGCGGTTCAGCTCGGGCGTCGTGCTCGAGGTCGTCGTCGCAGCCCTTGTGCTCGCGGTGACGGCCGCGCTCGTCGTGATCGGACCCGGCGGCTGATCGTCGCGTTGTGTCGTCGTAAGACCCGGCGCCGGATCTCGCGGGTGCGCGTGATGCCGTCGGCCAGGTCGCACTGAGCCGCACCGGCTGCACCTCGGACCACAGCGAGCGAGTGGCTACTCGTCGGTGCACGCCGAGCAGTCCCGCGGCTGACCGGACGCCCTGCTGAGGCTTCCAGACGGGGTTCCGTTCTCGCGACCCCCTGGTGCGGGAGATGGGCGCGAGTGCCCGTGGCGACCGCTCACGTTCCCGTGAGGGACTCCTGGGGAGGCGCGTGGGTCGCGCCGCCGCCGGGACCCTCTCTTCCGGAGTCGACGCGAGCCGCCGACGGGTGCCGGGACGCGCGAGTGTGGTGGGAGCTGCCCTCGGCTGCTCCCACCACACTCACGGTGTGTCCTGCGATCAGGACCTCGGTCCTACGCGGAGAGCACCGCGTTGGACAGGGCAGACGGCAGGCTCTGACCCAGTGCGTTCACCGCGACGACCCGGAACCGGTACGTACCGGCCGGCAGCTGCATGGAGCGCTGTCGGGTCGTGCTGCTCACGACTGTCGTAGCGGTCGCCGTTGCCGACGTCACCCCAAGGACCACCCGGTACGCCGAGACCCGGTAGTTCAGGATCGGCGAGCCGCCGTTGCTGGCGGGCGCTGCCCACCGGGCGAGGGCGGTCGTGTTGCCACCGAGAGCTCCGCGCTCGGCCAGGCCGATCACGGGTGCACCCGGCAGGGTGGCAGGTGTCACCGCGTTGGACGCGCCCGAGGCGGGGCTGGGGCCCACCGCGTTCACGGCGACCACCCGGAAGCGGTACGTCGTGCCGTTGGTGAGTCCGGTGATGACCGCGCTCGAACCGGCGCCGACGTTCGTCCTGGTGGCCGTGAGGACACCGGCGACGAAGATCTGCACGTTGTGGTTCGTGACCGGACGCGCGCCGTCGGTCCACGTGACGGTCGCAGTCGCGTTGCCGCGAGTGGCCGTCCCGATGGTCGGGGCGAGCGGTGCCAGCGGGGCCACCGGGGTGACGGCGTTGGAGGCCGCGGAGAGCGGTCCCGTGCCGTCAGCGTTCACCGCACGGACCCGGAAGGTGTACGAGACACCGTTCGTGAGTCCGGTCACGACACGGGACGTTGCGCCCGAGGCGATGCCGGTGATCGGTCCGATGGTGGCGGGCGTCGTCACGAGCTCGTAGCTCGTGATGGCGGGTCCGCCGTTGGGTGCCGGTGGCGTCCACGTGACGGTCGCCTGGGCGTTCCCGGCCGTTGCGGTCCCGATGGTCGGGGCAGCAGGCGGCACGAGCACGACAGGAGCCGTCGGCGTGGCGGTGGCGGTGTTCGAGCCGCCGCTGGATCCGAAGATGCTCACCGCGAACACCTGGAAGGTGAACTCGACGCCGGCCGTGAGACCGGTGACGACCCGGCTGGTCGCCGTCCGCGAGATGCCGGTCGTGGTGACGGCTGGTCCCGCGGTCGGGGTGGCGACGATGGTGAAGCTCTGCAGGCTGGCGGTGTCGCCGGCGAAGCTGAAGTTCACCGTGGCCGACTGCGTGCCCGGCACGACCGAGAGCAGCGCAGGCGCTGCCGGTGCCGCCACGAGGACGGGACCGTCAGAGAACTGCAGGCGCTCGATGTTGCGCACGCTGTCGATGCCGTCGCTGACCTTCTGGGTGGCGACGTCGGCGCCGGTCTGGGTGACCCGGACGAAGGCGTCGGCGGTACCGGCAGCAGGCACGGACTCGATCGTGTAGTTCGACAGCGGCCCGGAGAACACGGCCGTGTCGCAGTTGAGCGGGTTCGCGACGCCGCAGTCCGCAGGCACCGAGGTCGGCGTCCTGATCTCGCGGACGGCGACCAGGTTGCCCGGGTCGATGACGCCCGCGAACACGTCCTGCTGGAGCGTGTGCGTGTTGCCGACCTGGTAGGTGTGCTCCATCAGGTCGGTGGACCCGATCTCGACACCAGCGCTGTCACGGACGCTGATGCGCACCGTCACGTAGCGGTCGCCGTCGATGATGTCGTCGGCGCCACGCCCTTCGAGCGTGTCACTCCCGCCGCCACCGATGAGGATGTCGCCCTCGGCCCAGACCGTTCCGGCGTTGGCCGGGGTGGCGCCTGCACCGACGAGCGGGCAGTAGCCGCCTGCCGAGCTGTCGATGATCGGCTGGAGGGCCGACGGGAAGGTCCCGACAAGCTCGTCCAGGCCGGCGATGCGTGCCACGCCCGCGGGGTCGAGGGCGTTGCAGCCGGAGAACCCGCCACCGGCCGACACCGGAGGGTGCGAGCAGGTTGCCCTTGATGAGGTCGTTGAAGCCGGACCCGGAGTTGCCCTCGACCTCCTGCCAACGGTCGCGGTTCACAACCACCTGCAGGGGGAGCCCGTCGAGGTTGTTGTTGATCTCCATGTCGTCGTTGGCGCCGACGGTGTCGTACTGGTGGAACGCCCAGTCGAACCCACCGGAGCCGGCGTTGCGGTCGACGAACTCGTTCTGTGCCATGAGGTCGTCGCCGCCCTCGGCGTCGTAGTCGTTCTCTCCGACCTGGCCGACGAAGATGTCGTTGCCAGGCGCTGCCTGACCCGGGTCGTCGAAGAACGGCGCGGCGTGGTCACCGATGAGCAGGTCCTGACCGGTTCCACCCTGGATCCAGTCGTCGCCTCCGTCACCGAACACGACGTCGCCGCCCTGGCCGCCGATCACGAAGTCGTTGCCGGGACCGGCGAACGGCTCGTTGTCGTTGGCACCACCGTTGATGAAGTCCTGGCCGTCGCCACCCATTGAGATGTCGTCGCCCATGCCCATGTCGATGGCGTCGTCGCCCGGGCCGCCCTTGAGGACGTCCGCGCCGGACAGGTCGGTGAGGATGTCGTCGCCCTCGCCGCCGAGTGCCACGTCGTCGCCGCCGTTGCCCTCGATGCGGTCCACGCCTGCGCCACCCCAGAAGGTGTCGTTGTCGTTGCCGCCCGCGATGCGGTCGGCGTTCGCGGTGCCGTTGTAGACGCCCTGCCCGTTGATGCCGGACGGGTCGACCGAGTTGTACTGCGCGGTAGGAGATCTGCCCGTTGGGCGCGCGGAGGAGCAGCGCGTTCTCGTTGCACTCCGAGGTCGGGTCGTCGTTGACCGAACCGACACCGCCGATGGCGTTGTTGGGCAGCGTCGTGTCGGCCGGCCAGGTGAGGTTCACCAGGTCGAACCGGCAGTCCGCCGTCGAGAAGGCGTCAGCCTTGAGCGAGTGCGTGTTGTCGGTGTTGCGCTGGACGAGCTCGGCGAACGAGTTCCCCTCGAGCTGGGCGCGCAGGTTGGTGCCCGGCGTGCGCAGCAGGTAGTAGAACCGGTCGCCGTCCTGCAGGTTCGACATCGTGTTCTCGAACACGTAGTTGAACGTAGCTGCCGAGGAGACCGCCGAACACGTTGGTCATCTCCGCGAGGCCGCCGACCCAGAGGTCCACGCTCTCGAGGCCCGTGTTGGTGACGCCGTTGGCGTCGTTGGCCCAGGCGTCCGTGCCGAACATGAACTCGGCAGCGTCGGTCGGGGGCAGGTCGGTCGGGAGCGGGTTGACGATCGCCCGCGCCGCGGCACGCTTGGCGTCGATCGAGTCGACGCTGGTGATGCTCGGGTGCGTGCCGTAGGCCGCCACGAAGTTGATGAGCGACTCGGCGTGCTTGAGGTGCTGCCCGAAGTCGGACCAGCTCGTGTACGGGGCCATCTGCCCGTCGTTGGTGGCGTTGAAGATCTGACGGCGGAAGCCGTTCAGCGGCGGGACGCCGGCGTCACGCGCACGGGTCATGTTGATCGTCGGGAGGTCGAGCGGCAGACCCAGCAGGTTGTTGCGCAGGGTCTCGACGACGAACTCGTCGAGCTCGTTGCCGATCTGGTCCGACGAACCCATGATGACCGCGCCCGCAGCCTGCTCGGGCGTGTACGGGTTGGCCGGGTCACCGCTGTTGAAGTACTCCGGCGGGTTGAGGAACGCCGTGAGCAGAGGCAGCGAGTTGTCGGCCATCTGGCCGCCGACCGGGTTCGTGTTGTCGCGGACGACCTCGTCGTTGAGCATCGAGTGCCCGAAGCGGTAGACCGCGTGCGCGAACTCCGCCGGGACCACGGGGTTCAGGTCCGAGTGGTACTGGCGGAAGATCCGGATCGCGGGCTGGATCTTGCGACCGAACTCCTCGAACACCAGGTGCTGGTACTCCATCTCGGTGATGAAGCGTGCCGCCTGGAACAGGCGCTCGCCGTTCCAGCCGCCGGCACCGAGCGTCGACTGCCATTGTGCGAGCGCCGCCACACCGGTCGCGCTGGTGTCGTTGGCGAGGATGCCCTTGACGTCGTCGATGAGGCGGTCGTGCTCGGAGTGGAAGATCTGGTGCACGGTCGTGAGCGCGATGTTCTCGTTCACGCGGCCGTCACCGGCGATGAAGTGCGCGTTGAGCATCTCGTCGTCGTAGGTGCCGGGCACCTGGGCGGCGAAGTCCGCGGAGGGCGTGTTGTCGGCGTCGGCGATCGGGAAGGTCTTCGCCGTGGCCGGGTTGTGGTCGAGGTCCGCCGCCGACGGGTCCGCGTTGTGCGCGATGTCGGTGAGGAACGGCGTGTCGAAGTAGCGCACGTTGGCCGGGACCGCGACGGTCTCGTCCGCCGGCGTGCCCGGGTCGTCGAGCTGACCCTCGACCAGGCCCGTCGCGGTCACGTACTGCGGCAGGCCGCGCGCGGGACCGGGGACGAAGTTGCCGTACGGGTCGACGAGCATCATCGGGATGTTCGTCGCGTCGGTGTCGACCAGCCGGAGGCCGAGCAGGTCGTGCGCCTGCTTCTTGGTCGAGGCCCACGTGGCCATGCCGGTGCGACCGTCGGGCGAACCGGTGTAGGTCTCGCCGGCGTTCAGGCCGCCGAGCAGCTTGCCGGTGGAGACGGGCCGACCCGCCGTGTTCATCGCGTACTCGCGCAGGAACAGCTGGTGCGAACCGTGCGAGGTGTAGGTCTGGCTCTGGTCCACCAGCGGTGTGTCGGTGTTGTTCGCGTCCGTGATGTCGTCGGCCGTGCCGAGCTGGCCGTCAGGGCCGGGCTGGTTCTGCGCACGCGTGATCGCCATGAACCGCTGGCTCGCCGGCAGGTCGTCGGCGGTACCGAACGTGTGGTCGTCGCCCGCGATCAGCGGGTCGTCGGCACGCAGCGGCACGTAGACCGAGCCGCCGCTCTTCACCGTCTGGTCGACGCCGTGGTCGAAGAACTGGCCGAAGAAGGTGAACAGCGAGTTGTAGGGCGGCGAGAGGCCGACGTCGGTCGTGACGTTCGGGATCTCGAGCGTCGTGTACGCCGGAACGCAATCCGCGGGCTCGCCCGGGGTCGTCTCAGTCGGCTCGACGACGCAGGGCACGACGCCCGTGTTCCCCTGGGAACGCAGCGGCGCCCCGGCAGCGGCAACGGCTGCGGGGTTCGTCGAGGTCTGGTCCACGATGAGGTTGCTGATGAGGCGCGGCTGCGAGTCGAAGACCTGGTTGCCGGCCAGCTTCTGGCCGTAGTCCGAGTCCGCGACCGCCGGGCTGCCGGGGCCGAAGAAGCCGGCGGCGACGCCCTCGGCGTCACGGAACACCGGAGTGGTGAGGCGCGGGAACGGGACGTCCGCCGCCGCGTACGTCGCCCGGCCCACGAAGAGGTTGTTGCACTGGCCGTCGACCGTGCGCAGTCCCCAGGGGGTGAGCCGGTCGGGGATCTGGTCTACGCCCGAACCCACGAGCGACTGGCAGTAGAGCGGGTCACCGGCGGGGTTGGGGTTCGCCGGCTGGCCCGGCTGGGTGCCCTGCCACGAGCGGGAGTGCCGCTCGGCGATCTTGATCTGCTTGAGGATGAACGCCAGGTCCGCCGGCGTCACGGTGAAGCCCTGGCCGACCGGTGCCACGACCGCCTCGGCGGTCGTCGCGGTCACGGCCGGGACGAGGCCCACGGCGAGAAGGGCCGCGGCGCTTGCCGCGACCAGTCGCTTCGGGCGATGCAGCAGGCCTCGTCGTGGCGGTCCCGCAGCGGGCGCATCAGCGCCCGTGCTCCGGGCGCGGATGCGCGGAGTTCCTGCCTGCTCGCTGCTGTTCGAGGTCATAACAACCATCCCCTGGTCGGTGCACGTGCTCGGTCGAACGGGACGGTGACAGCGAGGTCTTAGGAAAACCTTGGGAAGCCTTGGCTAACTCAGGACCGAGTGGCGGACCGGGCGTCTTGACAGCGGAGCGGCGCCGTGGGTAGTTGACGGGTCAACCGGAGCTGCGGTCCTGCCCAGCGCCGTGGCGGCCGGTACCGTCGCCGGGTGCCTGGCAGCAGCTCGATCCAGCCGACGCCCCAGCGGTCCGGCCCCGCCGAGGCTCGGTCGTCGGCGACCGCCGCGCGGCGTCCGGCCGCACGGGGCCGGCTCCTGCCGCGGAGCTTCTTCGATCGTGATTCCCCAAGCGTGGCAAGGGATCTGCTGGGTCGCGTCGTCGAGTCCGGCAGCGGTGACGGCCTGGTGGCGATCCGGCTCGTGGAGGTCGAGGCGTACGCCGGCGAGGACGACCCCGCGTCGCACGCGTGGCGCGGGCCGGACGCCGCGGAACGCCGTCGATGTTCGGGCCGCCCGGGCCACGCCTACGTCTACTTCACCTACGGGATGCACTGGTGCGCCAACGTCGTGTGCGCATCGTCAGGGCGGGCCGCAGCGGTGCTACTCCGTGCGGGTGACGTCGTTCTCGGAGCGGAGCTGGCCCGAGCCCGACGGCGCGCCGGCGACCCTTCCGGCCCGGCTCGCTTCGGGACCGGCCAACCTCGCGGCCTGCCTCGGGCTCACCGGGTCGGCCACGGGGGCCGACGTCACGCCGGCGCCGACTCGCCGCTGCGCCTCCGCGCCGGGTCACCGGTCGACGACTGCGCCGTCCTCGCGAGCCCGCGCATCGGCATCAGCCGGGGGACGGACGTGCTGTGGCGCTTCAGCCTCGCCGGCAACCCGCACGTCAGCGAGCCTCGCCGTGCGCGAGGATGAGCGGCGTGACGACGCAGGAGACCACGACCCCGCCCCGGCTCGACCCGGACGCGCTCGACGACGCGGCCCGGGCGCGCGATCGGCGTCCTCGACGACCTCGCCTGGCGGGGGCTCGTCGCGCAGTCGACCGACCTCGACGCCCTGCGCGGCCGCGGCTGCCGAGGGACCGCTCACGCTCTACTGCGGCTTCGACCCCACCGCGCCGAGCCTGCACATGGGCAACCTGCGTCCAGATCCTGACCGTGCGCCGGTTCCAGCTGGCCGGCCACCGACCCCTCGCCCTCGTCGGCGGCGCCACCGGGATGATCGGCGACCCGAAGGAGTCGGGGGAGCGCACCCTCAACCCCGTCGACGTCGTCGAGGAGTGGGTCGGCCGCATCCGCGGCCAGCTCGAGCGCTTCTTCGACTTCGACTCGCCGGACAACGCGGCCGTGATGGTCAACAACTACGACTGGACCCAGGGGCTGTCGACCCTCGAGTTCCTCCGCGACGTCGGCAAGCACTTCAGCGTCAACCGCATGCTCGACCGCGAGGCGGTCGCGGCCCGGCTCGCCGGCAACGGCATCTCCTACACCGAGTTCAGCTACCAGCTGCTGCAGTCCTACGACTACCTCCAGCTGCACCGGCAGCTACGGCTGCACGCTGCAGACCGGCGGCTCCGACCAGTGGGGCAACATCGTCGCCGGCGTCGACCTCGTGCGCCGGGTCACCGGGCGAGCGGGTCCACGCGCTGACGACGCCGCTGGTCACGAAGGCCGACGGCACGAAGTTCGGCAAGACCGAGTCCGGCACCGTCTGGCTCGACCCCGCCCTGACCTCGCCGTACGCCTTCTTCCAGTTCTGGCTCAACACCGAGGACTCGATCGCCGGCACCGCTGCTGCGGATGTTCTCCTTCCGCATCCACGAGGAGATCGAGGCGCTCGAGCGAGTCCCTGCGCGAGCGCCCGCAGGCCCGCGAGGCGCAGCGGGCGCTCGCCGAGGAGCTCACCGACCTCGTCCACGGCGCCGCGGAGCGCGCCAAGGTCGAGGCCGCCGCCAGAGCGCTGTTCGGCCAGGGCGACCTCGCCGACCTCGACCTCGCCACGCTCGACGCCGCGCTGGCCGAGGCGCCGCACGCGGTCGTCACCGCGGGGGAGTGGGTCGGCGGGCTCACCGTCGCCGACGCGCTGGCGCGCAGCGGGCTCGTGGCCTCGCAAGGCGGCCGGCCGACGCACCATCGCCGAGGGCGGCGCCTACGTCGGCAACGTTCGGGTCACCGACGAGGACGCCGGTCCTGAGCGACGCCGACCTGCTCCACGGCAGGTGGGTGCTCCTGCGGCGTGGTCGGCGTCACATCGGCGGCCTCCGCGTCGAGCCGCGCTGATCCGTGCCGCACGCGTCGTGCGCGACCGCAGCGTAGCCACGTCGAGATCGCTTGTGCTGCAAGCGGAATCGACGATGTGGCGAGGCGCGTGACGCCGGGTCCGGGTCCGATTTGACTCCGCACTCCACGCGCCGCCTAATGTTCACGACGTCAGCCCGCAGGGAGGAACGGACACCGCCGCAGGTGGCCGGTCCCGGGGCCCGACTCCCAGCCGAAAGCGCAGGCCCCGCAAGGGCCGGTGACCATCGGCAGCGCCCGCTCCGGCGGAGTGCGGGACGGGACCGGACACGGATTTGACCGTGCCACACCGGACCCGCTAAGTTAGGCGAGTTGCCCCGAACGACCCCCGCCGAGAAATCGGTGTGTGTCTTGGTGCGCGCCCGCTCCTTGAGAACTCAACAGCGTGTCAACAATCGATGCCAACAAACCCCGTCAGATGGGTCGGCACCGCGACAATCGTCGTAGGGCGCCATCGGACAGGTATCGTAATTTCCTTTGGTATTGATCGAGCACAGCTCGATCCATGCCAGGAACTCTTCAGTCGGTAACTGCCGGACTATTCCGCCGGCGTACCAATAGACATCAACGGAGAGTTTGATCCTGGCTCAGGACGAATGCTGGCTGCGTGCTTAACACATGCAAGTCGAACGGTGAAGGAGGGCTTGCCCCCCGGATCAGTGGCGAACGGGTGAGTAACACGTGGGCAACCTGCCCCTCACTCTGGGATAACTCCGGGAAACCGGGGCTAATACCGGATACGACCAGGATGCGACATCTCGTCTGGTGGAAAGAACTTCGGTGAGGGATGGGCCCGCGGCCTATCAGCTTGTTGGTGAGGTAACGGCC
>CAVTWM010000006.1:0-2500 GCA_963738455.1 uncultured Actinomycetes bacterium | reverse complement strand
GGATAGGGGTGAAAGGCCAATCAAACTCCGTGATAGCTGGTTCTCCCCGAAATGCATTTAGGTGCAGCGTCACGTGTTTCTTTCCGGAGGTAGAGCACTGGATGGGCTAGGGGGCCTACAAGCTTACTGAACTCAACCAAACTCCGAATGCCGGAAAGTGAGAGCGTGGCAGTGAGACTGCGGGGGATAAGCTCCGTAGTCGAGAGGGAAACAGCCCAGAACACCAACTAAGGCCCCCAAGCGTATGCTAAGTGGGAAAGGATGTGGAGTCGCACAGACAACCAGGAGGTTGGCTTAGAAGCAGCCACCCTTGAAAGAGTGCGTAATAGCTCACTGGTCAAGTGATTCCGCGCCGACAATGTAGCGGGGCTCAAGCACACCGCCGAAGTTGTGTCATTCACACTGATTACCCGGCCGGCAACGGTCCAGGTGTGTGGATGGGTAGGGGAGCGTCGTGTGGCCAGCGAAGCGGCGGGGTAACCCAGCCGTGGAGGCCACACGAGTGAGAATGCAGGCATGAGTAGCGAATGAGGAGTGAGAAACTCCTCCGCCGAATGACCAAGGGTTCCAGGGTCAAGCTAATCTGCCCTGGGTAAGTCGGGACCTAAGGCGAGGCCGACAGGCGTAGTCGATGGACAACGGGTTGATATTCCCGTACCGGTTTTGTCGCGCCCATGCCGAACCTGGTGATGCTAAGCGCCCAAAGTCAGAGGACGTCTTCGGACTGATCCTGACTGGAGCGCGCGACCCGAACCGGTAGTAGGCAAGCGATGGGGTGACGCAGGAAGGTAGCTCAACCCGGGCGATGGTAGTCCCGGGGTAAGGATGTAGGGCGAGACGTAGGCAAATCCGCGTCTCATGTGCCTGAGATCTGATGCCGAGCCGATTGAGGCGAAGTGAGTGATCCTATGCTGCCGAGAAAAGCCTCTAGCGAGTGACATAACGCCGCCCGTACCCCAAACCGACACAGGTGGTCAGGTAGAGAATACCAAGGCGATCGAGTGAACCATGGTTAAGGAACTCGGCAAAATGCCCCCGTAACTTCGGGAGAAGGGGGGCCAGGGCTGGTGACAGGACTTGCTCCTGAAGCTGGCTCCGGCCGCAGAGACCAGGCTGAAGCGACTGTTTACTAAAAACACAGGTCCATGCCAAGTCGCAAGACGATGTATATGGACTGACGCCTGCCCGGTGCTGGAACGTTAAGGGGACGGGTTAGCGCGCAAGCGCGAAGCTCAGAACTTAAGCGCCAGTAAACGGCGGTGGTAACTATAACCATCCTAAGGTAGCGAAATTCCTTGTCGGGTAAGTTCCGACCTGCACGAATGGCGTAACGACTTCAGCGCTGTCTCAACCGTGGACTCGGCGAAATTGCACTACGAGTAAAGATGCTCGTTACGCGCGGCAGGACGGAAAGACCCCGGGACCTTTACTATAGCTTGGTATTGGTGGTCGGTTCGATTTGTGTAGGATAGGTGGGAGACTGTGAAGCATGGACGCCAGTTCTGTGGAGTCAATCTTGAAATACCACTCTGGTCGTACTGGCTGTCTAACCTAGGTCCGTGATCCGGATCAGGGACAGTGCCTGGTGGGTAGTTTAACTGGGGCGGTTGCCTCCTAAAGAGTAACGGAGGCGCTCAAAGGTTCCCTCAGCCTGGTTGGCAATCAGGTGTCGAGTGCAAGTGCACAAGGGAGCTTGACTGTGAGACCGACGGGTCGAGCAGGGACGAAAGTCGGAACTAGTGATCCGGCGTCGGCATGTGGAAGCGACGTCGCTCAACGGATAAAAGGTACCCCGGGGATAACAGGCTGATCTTCCCCAAGAGTCCATATCGACGGGATGGTTTGGCACCTCGATGTCGGCTCGTCGCATCCTGGGGCTGGAGTAGGTCCCAAGGGTTGGGCTGTTCGCCCATTAAAGCGGTACGCGAGCTGGGTTTAGAACGTCGTGAGACAGTTCGGTCCCTATCCGCCGCGCGCGTAAGAGTCTTGAGAAGGGCTGTCCCTAGTACGAGAGGACCGGGACGGACGAACCTCTGGTGTGCCAGTTGTCCTGCCAAGGGCACGGCTGGTTGGCTACGTTCGGAAGGGATAACCGCTGAAAGCATCTAAGCGGGAAGCCTGCTTCAAGATGAGGACTCTCACCGGGTTAACCGGGTAAGGCCCCCAGCTAGACCACTGGGTTGATAGGCCGGAGGTGGAAGCGCAGCAATGCATGGAGCTGACCGGTACTAATAGGCCGAGGGCTTGACTACACTTTACAAACTAGATAAATGCGTCCACTGTGCGGTTCCCGAGATACGGTCGGGAAACGATCAACATCTCCATAGAGTTTCGGCGGCCATGGCGAAGGGGAAACGCCCGGTCCCATTCCGAACCCGGAAGCTAAGCCCTTCAGCGCCGATGGTACTGCGCGGGTGACTGCGTGGGAGAGTAGGACGCCGCCGGACATTCTTTCGAGACGAGGTCGCCCCGT
This sequence comes from uncultured Actinomycetes bacterium, assembly GCA_963738455.1. Taxonomy (GTDB): domain Bacteria; phylum Actinomycetota; class Actinomycetes; order S36-B12; family CAIYMF01; genus Longivirga. Next base: position 27 of record CAVTWM010000006.1, on the reverse strand, counting down.
ATGGGGCGGCCTCGTCTTCGTTTATGT
>CAVTWM010000005.1:0-4785 GCA_963738455.1 uncultured Actinomycetes bacterium | reverse complement strand
CGCCGCCTCCCGCAGTCCACCTGAGCCGGGAGACAGACGGCTGCCGTGACCGCCCAGGAGGGCGGCCACGGCAGCTCGGTGGTAGCGCCGCGATGGCGCTCGGTCAGCCAGCCTTGCGCACCCGGAGGATGGCGCGTTCCGTCGCCTCGTCGAAGCGCCAGCTCGGGTCGGCGGCGCGGTACTCCGCGCGGTCGGCCCGCTGCGCCCGGCGGGCGCCCTCGGCCTTGGTCGCCTCCGACGAAGGGACCGAGGATGCATATTCGCCGAGGGCGAGTGTCGCGTTGGATGTCGTGCCGGTGCCGGCACCCGTGGCAGCCGCGTCGAGGGCCGATCGCGCGTTCAGGCCGACGACGAGGGCGAGCGTGCCGACGACGAGGGCGAGGATGGCGATCCACGGGACGGTGCGGGTCGGGCTGAGGCTGGGGATCGGGACGGTGGTCATGACAGCTCCTGACTTGGGGGGGCCACCGGTTCGTGGTCAGGTCAGGTGTGACAGGGAGCGGTATCGGCGTCGCGCGTGAGCGGTATCGGTCCGGTATCGGGCGCATTGACCGCGATTCGGGACGGGTCGACACTCTCGAAGCATGAGCCTTGCTGTGCTCGGACCCCTCCAGGTGGACGGTCAGGCCGGCGCGCTCTCCCCGCGTGACCGCGTGGTCCTCTCAGCACTCGCGCTGCGGCCCGGTCAGGTGTCGAGCGCGGAACGTCTCGCGGACGCCATCTGGGGCGATGAGCTCCCCGCCTCGTGGGAGAAGATCGTGCAGGGCTGCGTCGTCCGGCTGCGCAAGCGGCTCGGCCCCGCCGCCATCGAGACCGTGCCCCAGGGCTACCGGCTCGCGGTCCCGGCGGATTCCGTCGACTCGAGGCGCTTCGAGGGCATGCTGGCTCGCGCCCGCGAGCTGCTCACGCTCGGGGAGCCCGAGCGCGCCGCCTTCGTCTATGACGAGGCGCTCGCGATCTGGCGCGGCCACCCGCACTCGGACCTCGAGGAGTGGGAGCCGGGGCGCATCGAGTCCGAGCGCCTCGAGGAGTTGCACCGCGACGCCGAGGAGGGCCGGGTCGAGGCGTACGTACGCGCCGGTCGGGCGGCCCACGTCCTCGCGGACGCTCAGTCGCTGGTCTCGGCCCAGCCCTTGCGCGAGCACCGATGGGCGATCCTGGCGCTGGCGCAGTACCAAGCGGGCCGACAGGCCGAGGCGCTGGGCACGCTCCAGCGCGCCCGCACGCTCCTCGTGCGGGAGCTGGGCCTCGACCCAGGCCCGGAGCTCGTCGCGCTCGAGCGGTCGATCCTCCAGCAGGATCCCGGGCTGGCCGTCGACGCCGTCAGCAGCTCGTCGGGCGACAGCTGCCCCTACCGCGGGTTGGTCCCGTACGACGTCTCCGACGCCGACAGCTTCTTCGGTCGCGCAGGCGAGCTCGAGGCCTGTCTGGGCGTCCTCTCGGACACCGGTGTGCTCGCCATCGTCGGGCCCTCCGGGAGCGGCAAGTCCTCGCTGACACGCGCCGGTGTCGCGGCCGCCCTGATCGAGCGCGGTCATGCCGTGGTGGTGCTCACCCCCGGACCGCAGCCGGCGGACCTGACGTCGCGGATCGTGCGGTGCGACCGCGCCGCGGTGATCGTCGTCGACCAGTGCGAGGACCTCCTCGCGGCGCCGGATCGCCAGGCTGTCGAGGGATTCCTCGACGAGCTCGTGCTGCATGCCGCGAACGCCCCGGTCGTCGTCGCGATCCGGGCGGACCGGCTCGGCGACCTCTCGCTGCACGCAGGGCTGGCGCGGCTCGTGGAGCGCGGGCTCCACCTGCTCGGCCCCATGGACGAGGCGGACCTGCGCAGCGCCATCGAGGGGCCGGCACGTCAGGCCGGACTGCTCCTCGAGCCGGGGCTCATCGACCTGCTCGTGCGCGAGGTGGAGGGAGAGCCGGGTGCCCTCCCGCTGCTGTCGCACGCCCTCCTGCAGACGTGGCTCGCGCGTGAAGGTCGTGTGCTCACCGTCGAGGGGTATCGCAGCAGCGGGGGCATCCGCGGCGCCGTCGCGCAGACCGCGGAGTCCGTGTACGAGTCCGTGCCGCTGTGGCAGCGCACGGCGATGCGCGACCTCCTGCTCCGCCTTGTCGTCCAGTCGTCGGACGGGACACCCGTCGGCGGACGGGTCTCTCGCACGGCATTGGCTCCCGACCCGGAGCACGAGGCGCTGCTCGAGAAGCTCGTGACGCGCGCGGCTGCTGACGGGCGACGAGGGCCTCATCGAGCTCGCGCACGAGTCGTTGGCGCGTGCCTGGCCCCGGTTCCGGTCGTGGCTGGACGACGACGTCGAGGGGCAGCGCATCCTGCGGCACCTGTCGGTGTCGGCTGAGACCTGGGACTCGATGGGGCGGCCCGACAGTGAGCTCTACCGTGGCTCGCGGCTGACCCAGGCCGTCCAGTGGCGTGACCAGTCCGATCCGGACCTCAATCCGGTGGAGCGGGACTTCCTCGCCCGGTCGGACGCGATCGAGGTCGCGGAGCAGCAGGAGGCCGAGCAGCGCGCGCTCGCAGAGGCGCGGAGCAACCGCCGGCTTCGCATCCTGCTCGGTGGTGTCGCCTCCCTGCTCGCCGCCGCGCTGGTCGCCGGATCCGTTGCCTGGTCCGAGAAGTCGCGAGCCGATGACCAGACGCGGGCCGCCGATGCGCGCCGAGTCGGCGCCGAGGCGCTGACCGAGAGTGCGATCGACCGCGCCCTCCTGCTGGGCGTCGCGGGTGTGCGCCTCGACGACTCGGCCGACACGAGGTCCAGCCTGCTCGGTGCGCTGTCGAGGAGTCCGCAGCTCACCGGGTCGCTGCGGCTCGGGTCGCCGCAGATCTCCCTCGCCACGAGTCCGGCCGGCGGGCCGCTCGCGGTGGGTGGTCCGTTCGACGGCGTCACGTTCGTCGACCCGGCGTCGATGGACGTGCTCGGCTTCCTCGCGACGCCGCCAGGGCTGCTGGTCTTCGCCCCGGACGGCCGCACGCTCGCTGTCGTCGTCAACTCCGTGGCGGCCACACCCACCGCACCCGTCCCACCTCAGATCCCCCTGCTGCTCGTGGACCCGACGACGTACGCGCCCGCGGTCACGCAGCTCGGGGGCGAACCGGCCGGCACCATCGCCATGGCGGCCGCGTTCAGTGCGGATGGCGGGCGCCTCGTCGGCACCTTCATCGGCTTCGACCAAGGCACGGGCAGCGCTGTCCCCCACTCGGAGATCGTGGTGTGGTCGATGGCGGACCCCGGCCGCCCGGCGCTCTCAATCCCGGGAGGACCCGAGCCGCAGGTGGCACTGAGCCCCGACGGCAGTCGGCTGTTCGTCGTGGATGGTGACGACACCAGCACGCTGACGGTCTACGACGTCGGCTCAGGAAAGCCGATCCGATCCTCGCCCGTGCCTTACCTCGCGACGGTCTGCTGCGGACCGTATCTGACGCTGCGACCGGACGGCGACCAGCTGGCGCTGGTCGAGGGCAGCGGCGTCGTGCTGGTCGACGTCACGACGCTGACCGTGTCGGGGCGGCTCACCGGCCACGCGGGACCTCTGGGTGCGATCACTTACTCGCACGACGGGTCACGGCTGGTCTCGAGCTCGAACGACCAGACGGCGATCGTGTGGGACGTCGAGTCACTTCTGCCCGTGGAGCACCTCGTGGGCCACGCGGGCGTGGTCCGCAACGCGGTGTTCTCCACCGACGACCGGTCCGTGTTCACGACGTCGCACGACAGGTCGTTGCTGCGCTGGGACGTCACGGCCGGAGCGCGTTTCGTCCCGCGGACATCGGTCGTCAAGCCCGCCGTACCGACGGTGGTCCGCGCCCTCCCGTCGCCCGACGGGCGTTTCGTGGCCTACGAGGGCGACGGGCCGCTGCAGCTCCTGGCCGGTGACGGTCCCGTCGACATCGTCGAGCTGCCCGCTCAGCGGCACGCGCGGGTGATCGATCCCGGTCACGGGTGGCCCGGGGGCTATGCGTGGCGACCGGACTCGTCGATGCTCGCGACGTCCGGCGAGGACGGCGTGGTCCGGCTCTGGGACCCGCGGACCGGGGCGCTCGTGCGGGAGAGTCGGGCGACCGGCGGTTTCGTCGCGAGCCTCGACTACGCGCGAGCGGGAGGGCACCTGCTCGTGGCCGAGCGGGCCGGCCTGCTCCGGCCGGTGGACCCCGACTCACTCGAACCGCAGGGTGATCCGGTCGACGTCGGCATCCCGGTGCTCGCCGCGGTCCTGGCGCCCGACGGGCAGACCGCCGTGGTCACCACCCTCGACAAGCGGTACCTGGTCGTGGACCTGCGCGACGGGCGCGTCGTCGGCCAGGGCGACCTGGGCTTCCACGCCGCGCTGATGGCGTACTCGCCACGGGGCGACCGGGTCGTCGTCGGCGGGATCAGCGGGGAGGTCCGCGTGCTCGACCTCGCCGGACCGGGCTGGGTGGGGTCGGTGTCGATCGGCCATGGCTCCGGTGTCGAGTCGATCTCGTTCTCCCCGGACGGCCTGACCTTTGCGACCGGTGGCGGAGACGGCAGGGTCGCGCTGTGGGACAGCGAGTCCGGCCGTGGTGCGGGAAGCGTCCAGCCGGGCGCACCCTCGGACGACACGTTCGTGACCGTCCTCGGGGACCCGGGGACTGTCCTCGTCGCGCAGGCGAGCGGTGCCGTGTACACCTGGGACACCTCGACCGCTCACTGGCTCGAGGTGGCGTGCGCGATCGCGGGCAGGGATCTCACGGCCGACGAGTGGCGGCACGCCTTCGCGTTGCGACCCTTCGCGCCGACCTGTGCGGAC
>CAVTWM010000004.1:0-467342 GCA_963738455.1 uncultured Actinomycetes bacterium | reverse complement strand
CCGTCCGCGACGCCGTGGGATACGGGCGACCGGTCGATCCCGTGCCGTCCGAGCAGCGGCCGCCGTGGGTCGGTGGGTGACGCGGGACCTCCCCCGACACGGCCGGCGACGCCGGACCAGTCCTGGTCGGGAGCCGCGCCGCGCCGGCCTACGCTCGTGAGGTGGACCGGGAACCCGTCGTCCGGCTGGTCGATCTCCGCACGGGAGTGCGGGTCGCCTTCGCCGAGCAGGGTGATCGGGCCGGCCCGGCGGTGCTGCTGCTGCATGCCTGGGGCGAGTCGCTCCGCTCCTTCGACCGCCTTGTGCCGCTGCTGCCTGCGTCGCTGCACGTGCTGGCGATGGACCAGCGTGGGCACGGCCAGGCGGACGCGCCGGAGGACGGGTACGACCTCGAGTCGCTGGCCCGCGACGTCGAGGCGTTCCTGGATGAGGTGGGCCTGCCGTCCGCCGTGCTGGTGGGCTCCTCGAGCGGCGGGTACGTGGCCCAGCAGGTGGCCGTGCGCAGCCCCGACCGCGTCGCCGGTCTCGTCCTGCTCGGGTCTCCGGCGAGCCTTCGCGGGCGCCCGGCGTTCGCCGACGAGGTCGACGGGCTCACCGACCCGATCGATCCCGGCTGGGTGAGGGATTCCTCGAGACGTTCCCGCGCGTCCACGAGGTGCCGGACTGGTATCTCGACGACCGGGTCCAGGAGTCGGCTGGCATCCCCGCCCGCGTCTGGCGGGCGAGCCTGCTGCGGACTGATCACCTCGCCAGCACCGATCGAGACGGGACCGATCTCGGCGCCCACACTCATCGTCTGGGGCGACCGCGACGAGGTCCTGCCGTACGAGGGCCAGCTGGCCCTGGCGGCCGCCATCCCCGGCTCGACGCTTCGGACCTACGAGGGCGTGGGCCACCTCGTCCTCTGGGAGCAGCCGGAGCGCGTCGCCGCGGACCTCGTCGACTTCGTCCTCGCCAGTCCGCGCTGATTCGACCGCGCTCGCCTCGACGGCCCGCTCGGCCTATCCCGAGTGCGCATCACACGCCGCCTCGCCGTGGCACGCAGGCACGCCCGCTGTGCCGCCGGGCAGCCGACCACGCCCGGGCGACGGATCGTCAGTAGGGCGGTTCGGGGGGTGGTGGGTGGTCGGGGAGGTAGGGGCGCGGTGGGGTGACGCCGGTCTGGCCGTGGCGGGTGCGCCAGTGGCAGGTGCCGTCGGCGGTGTGCTCGGTGATGGTGAGGCCGTGCTCGGTCTTGGTGTCGTGGTCGCGTTTGCAGCGCATCTCGGCGTTGGCCGGGGTCGAGGGGCCGTGCGGGAACGCGATCACGTGGTCGAGCTGGCAGCGGGCGGCGGGCTGGCCGCAGCCGGGGGCGCGGCAGGTGCCGTCGCGGGCCGCGACGTAGGCCTTCAGGGCGTCGGGGAGGTAGACCCGGGTGCCGTAGTCGAGCAGGTGCCCGGTGACCGGGTCGGTGACCAGGCGGCGCATCGACCCGCACGCGGTGGCGAGCTCGCGGGCGATCTGCGCCGGGACGGGTTCCCCACCGAGCAGGGCCGGGTTGTCCGCGAGGCCGAGCAGCGAGGCGAGGTCGATCACGACCTGCAGCTCCCCACGCCGCGACCGCCGCGACCGCGCGGCCGCCGGTGCGTGCGCCGCGGTGGTCGATCCGTCGCGGGTCGGTGCCCGCCGCGGCGAGTCGGCCGAGCGGGTCGCGGTGACGCCGCGACGCGGGTGACGCGAGCGTGGTCGCGGACTCGTCGGGGTCGGGGGCGAGGACCAGCGCGGTGTGGGCGGCGGCGCGGGCCGGGCCGATCTCGTCCGGGACCGCGGCCGCGCAGGGTCGCAGCCGCGGCGGTGGGCGAGCAGGGCGTCCGCGTCGGAGTCGATCCGGTCCATCATCGCCCGGGCGTCCTCGACCCGGTGCGTCGCGATCAGCTGGGCGAGCCCGTCGGGCAGCGCCCGGAACGCGACGCCGAGGTCGTGGCGCCGGGCGCGCCGCGCGCGGGCCGCGACCCCGACCGGGTCCAGGCGGCACAGCGCCGCGGACACGACCCGGCCGAGCTGGTTCGCCGAGACCGTCTCCCACCGCCGATCAAGCCGGTCCAGGACCGCGGCGGTGACCGCCGGGTCAGCGCCCGCGGTCCGCTCGGCGAGGACCCAGGCGTGCCGCCCGGTGGTCCGCCCGGCCGCCCAGGAGTCCCGGACCGGGCGCAGCTCCGCGGCCAGGCGCCGCGCGGCGGCGATGTCACGCCCGGCGGCGTCGTCGCTGCATTGCCGCGCGACCCGGACCTCGAAGCGACGTTGACGCTCCCCGGCCGCCACCCCGGCCGCGATCCCGGCGTCGCCGCCGGCCAGGTCGCGCCGGACCGCCCGGACCGCCTCGGCGACCACGTCCGCGCCGGCCGTCGAGGCCAGCGAGGCCGGCGAGGTCGGCGGGCGGCGAGGGCGTGGCGAGGGGTCGGGGCCGACGTAGTCCGCCAGCGCCGCGGACGCCGCGGCCGCGGCCCACCCCGCGACCCGGTCCGCGAGGACCAGCCGGCGCAGCAGGTCCCGCGGCCCGAGCAGGCCGGGGTCGATCCGGTCCAGCTCGACCCCGGTGGCCGCGGACACCGGCGCGGCCAGCGCCGCCTCGAGCCGGGCCAGCACCGCCCGGCGGGCCACCTCGACCGACGCGCCGGCCGCGGCGTGGCCCGGGCACGGCTCCACCGCACCGCGACCCCGGCCGGGGGACGGAACACCGCGACCCGGGACCGGCGGGCCAGCCCGGCGCGCAGCCCCGCCTCGACAGCGGGTGCGTGCGACCGGTTCACCCCCTCATCATACACCTGTACGATTCGGTGTCAATCCCGAAACCCGTTCCGGTGCAAGAACTTTCCGCGATCACACCACCACGCACAGCGACTACCCCGGCGCGATAGGCGCCCCCTGACAGACTGCCGCGCATGGAGTTCGCCGAGGTCGTCCGTCGTCGTCGCATGATCCGTCACTACACCGACACCCCGATCGGTCCCGACGTGGTCGAGAGGGTGCTCGCCAACGCGTTGCGCGCCCCGAGCGCCGGGCTTCTCCCAGGGCTGGGCGTTCCTCGCGCTCACCGACGCCGCAGACCGGGCGCGCTTCTGGCCGTTCGTCCCCACGCGGGTCGAGAACACGCCCACGATGCAGCTCGCGCCGCTCGTCGTCGTGCCGTTGGCGCACAAGGCGACGTACCTCGAGCGCTACGCCGAGCCCGACAAGGGCTGGGAGGACCGCGCCGAGGCGAGATGGCCGGCGCCGTACTGGTTCATCGACACCGGGATGGCGGCGCTCATGATGCTGCTGACGGCGGTCGACGAGGGGCTCGACGCCTGCTTCTTCGGGATCCAGCCCGAGCAGCTGCAGCCGTTCCGCGGCGAGTTCGGGATCCCGCCGGAGTACGCGCCGATCGGCGGGATCACGATCGGCCACCGGGCGGACGACACTCCCCCGCAGAGCGAGCGGGTGGACGAGCGACGTCGCGGACTCGACCAGGTCGTGCACCGCGGCCACTGGGGCACCCATTCCTGACCGGACATCAGCGCCAGAATCCGGCGAGCTGCTCGGCGCGCGCTCTGCCTTGGTCGTAGCCGGCCCGCGCAGCCGGCGGACGCGTCGACAGGTCCATCATGTTGTCGCCGAATGCGGTGCGCGAGCTGCTGTCCGGGAAGATCGTCTCGACCCTGCTGCCGTGTGCCCGCAGCTCGTCGACCTGAGTCGCGAGATGCAGACCCCACTCCACCGGAGTCCGTGACCTGCCGCCGAACGGGGACAGCACGAGCACCCGTGCGTATCCGGCTGCCAGATCGGCGTTGTCGGCGTTGGACCGGTAGCCGCCGTCGATGTACCGGCTGTCGCCGATGCGATAGGCGAAGCCACTGGAGCAGCTGGCGGCCACGGCGTCGACAACATCCACCCCGCTGTGGCGGTCGAACACGACCGGCTCGCCGGTACGGGCATCGACCGCGGTGATGAGGATCCGCCGCTGCGGCCAGAGCTCACTGGGCAGCCGAGCGGCGACGGTGGCGCGCCACCGCGTGCTCGCAGAGTCGTGCGACGACGCCTCCGCCTCGAGTGCCCACGCGCCGATCCTGCGGCGCATGTCGGCCGCGTCTTCGGCGGCGGCGATGATGGCACTCGTCGCGTCCAGCTGGTTCGTCGCCGGCGAAGTCGGGACAGGTCCACGGTTCGATCCGGCCGACCCGCTCCCTGGCGGGGGCGCCGCGGCGAGGATGGCGGCGAGCAGGTCGGCCGGGGCCGCTCCGGCCACCTGGGCTGCGGCGGTCGAGCCGGCCGACGTCCCGATGATCACATCGGCCTCGGTCACATCCACCCCGGCGTCACGCAGGCCGGCGATGACACCGATCAGCCAGGCGTTGCCGGCCGATCCGCCACCACCGAGGACCAACGCCGTGCGGGAGGGGTGCTCCGAGAGGTCGTGAGAGGTCGGCTCGGAGTCGTGCTGACGTGAACGATTCATGGTCGTCGCCTTCTGAGAGTGCGTGCAGCGCTCCCCGCGACGGCTACGTCAGTCGCGCGATCGTGAAATCGAGGGAGCGCCCGGAGTGGACAGCGTGGGCATCGGGCTCACCTCCTCGAGTCGGGTCACGTTCGGGCAGAACCTATCTGGTGCGGCTCGGCGTAGCCAAGACCCGTCAGGAAGCCGGTGGCGAGGGTCGCCGCGCGGCTCAGGCGCGGTAGGCGTCGGCCTCGACCTCGACGAGCATCCGCGGGTCGACGAAGCCCGCGATCGCGACCATCGTCGCGGCCGGACGGACGTGTCGAAGAGCTCCGAGTGCGCGCGGGCGACGTCCGGCCTCGTGGGCCATGTCGGCAGGTACATCCGGGTGCGCACGACGTCGGCGAGGCCGAGCCCGGCCTGCTCGAGCGCACGGCGTACGACGCCGAACGCCTCGAGGGTCTGCGCGTAGGCGTCGCCGACGTGGCGCACCTCGCCGTCGACGGTCGACGTCGAGCCCGGACACGAGCACCCAGGGACCGGCGACGACCGCGCGGGAGTAGCCGACGACGTCCTCCCACGGCCCGCCGGAGGAGATCCGCCGGTCCGCGGTCACGGCATGACGCCGGGGATGCCGTCGCCGCGGCGGAACGGCGAGGTCGCGCGCCTCGACGCGACCGGCGCGACCGCGGCCAGCGCCTCGGCGCAGGGTGAACGCGCCGGCGTACAGCGCCTTGCCGACGATCGCGCCCTCGACGCCGAGCGGCACGAGCTGGGCGATCGCGTGCAGGTCGCCGAGCGAGGAGACGCCGCCGGAGGCGACGACCGGGCGGTCGGTGCGCCGCGCACACGTCGCGCAGCAGCTCGAGGTTCGGGCCGGTCAGCGTGCCGTCCTTGCGCGACGTCGGTGACGACGTAGCGCGCGCAGCCCTCGGAGTCGAGCCGCGCGAGCACCTCGAAGAGCTCGCCGCCCTCCTGGGTCCAGCCGCGCGCCGGCGAGCGTCGTGCCGCGCACGTCGAGGCCGACCGCGACCGGTCGCCGAACTCGGCGATGGCCCGCGCGCACCACTCCGGGTTCTCGAGCGCGGCGGTGCCGATGTTGACGCGCGTGCAGCCGGTGGCGAGCGCCGCCCGCAGCGACGCGTCGTCGCGGATGCCGCCGCTCATCTCGACCTTGACGTCGAGCGCGGCCGACCACCTCGGCGAGCAGCGCGGCGTTGGAGCCGCGGCCGAAGGCGGCGTCGAGGTCGACGAGGTGGATCCACTCGGCGCCCTGCTCCTGCCAGGCCAGCGCCGCCTCGAGCGGGTCGCCGTACGACGTCTCGCTGCCGGCCTCGCCCTGGACGAGGCGCACGGCCTGGCCGTCGGCGACGTCGACGGCGGGCAGCAGCTCGAGAGTGCGGGACGGGGTCGAGGTCATGCCGCGAAACCCTACCGTCGAGCGGCGGTCGAAGAGCGAGGACGCGGACGACCGGGCAGGACCAGCAGCGACAGGCAGCAGGATGCCGAAGCCGGAGCGCCCCACGACGGGACGAGCCACCAGACGACCAGCTGCGACCACGACGAGGATGCGCGACGAGGACGAGGGCGCGCCGGCGACGCCGCGGCGCGAGCGGGTCGCCCGGCGGGAACGTGCGCCGCCACCAGCGCGCGACCCGCGACGACGACGCCGCGACGCGGGGCGGACACGGCGCCGGCGACCGCAGCGCGCTGCGCGGCACGCGCGGACTTGGCCTGGCGCGCGCGCTCCTCGCCTCTGCCGCCTCGGCCTCGCGCTCGCTCGCGCCGGCGGGCGCCGGCTCCTTGCTCACAGCGAGCGCGACCCAGTTGCGCGAGCACGCCGGGCGCCGGCGTCGCCGGACTTCTCGGGGTGGAACTGGGTCGCCGACAGCGGCCCGTTCTCGACGGCCGCGACGAACGGCTCGCCGTGCGTCGGCCCAGGTGACCAGCGGCGGCGCGTCGGCTGGCGACCGTCGACGTGCGAGCTCCCAGCGGCGCACGCCGTAGGAGTGCACGAAGTAGAAGCGCTCGTCCTCGACGCCGGCGAACAGCGCCGAGCCCTCGGGCGACGTCGACGGTGTTCCAGCCCATGTGCGGCAGCACCGGCGCGTGCAGCTCCTCGACGACGCCGGGCCACTCCCCCAGGCCCTCGGTGTCGACGCCGTGCTCGACGCCGTGCTCGAACAGCACCTGCATGCCGACGCAGATGCCGAGCACCGGGCGACCGCCGGCGAGCCGCCGGCCGACGATCTCGTCGCCCCGCGACCGCGCGGATGCCCGCCATGCACGCGGCGAACGCGCCGACGCCGGGGACGACGAGCCCGTCGCACTCGAGCGCGGCGTCGCGGTCGGCGGTGACGGTGACGTCGGCGCCGGCCCGCACGAGGGCGCGCTCGGCCGAGCGGATGTTGCCCGACCCGTAGTCGAGGACGACGACGCGCGGCTCATCGTCGGCGCCGTGCGTCCAGGCGACGGCGAAGGCGAGCGATCGCGGCCGCGAGGCGAGCACGATCGCGGCAGCAGCTGCTTGTGGCGCGCGAACGAGTAGACGCCGCCGAGCAGGATCCCGGCGAGCACGAGCATGACGAGCCACACGGGACTACAACGTGCCCTTGGTGCTCGGCACCCCGACCACGCGCGGGTCGAGCGCGACGGCGTCGCGCAGCGCCCGCGCGACCGCCTTGAACTGCGCCTCGACGATGTGGTGCGCGTTGCGGCCCGGCGAGCACGCGCACGTGCAGGGTGATCCGCGCGTCGGCGACGATCGACTCGAAGATGTGCCTGGTCAGCGTGGTGTCGTAGCTGCCGATCAGCTCGACGAGCTCCGGCTCGTCGTGCACGAGGTACGGGCGGCCGGACAGGTCGACGGCGCACCTGGACGAGCGTCTCGTCGAGCGGCACGAGCGCGTCGCCGAAGCGGCGGATGCCGGCCTTGTCGCCGAGCGCCTCGCGCAGCGCCTGGCCGAGCGCGAGCGAGGTGTCCTCGACCGTGTGGTGCGCGTCGACCTCGAGGTCGCCCTTGGTGCGCACGGTGAGGTCGAGCCCGCCGTGCTTGCCGAGCTGCGCCGAGCATGTGGTCGAAGAACGGCACGCCGGTGTCGACGTCGGCGACGCCGGTGCCGTCGAGCTCGAGCTCGACGAGGACGTCGCTCTCCTTGGTCGTGCGCTCCACGCGCGCGAACCTGCTCATGCCGTGACCTCCTCCAGCGCGGCGCGGAACGCCGCGTTCTCCTCGGGCGTGCCCGACGCTCACCCGCAGCCAGCCGTCGGGCCCGGTCTCGCGGATCAGCACGCCCGCGGTCGAGCAGCCCCTGCCAGACCGCGTGCGCGGTCGGCGAACCGCCCGAACAGGACGAAGTTCGCGTCGCTGTCGGCGACGTCGTAGCCCGCGGCCGCGCAGCCAGGCGACGAGCGCGTCGCGCTCGGCGCGCAGCAGCGCCACCTGCGCCTGCAGCTCGTCGGCGTGCGCGAGCGCCGCGCGCGCGACCGCCTGGGTGACCGCGGACAGGTGGTACGGCAGCCGCACCAGCTGCAGGGCGTCGACGACCGCGGGCGCGCGGCGAGGTAGCCGAGCCGCGCGCCGGCGAGGCGCGAACGCCTTGCTCATCGTGCGGGTGACGACGAGGCGCGGGTGGTCGGCGAGCAGCTCGAGCGCGCTCGGCGTCGCCGCGTGGCGGAACTCGGCGTAGGCCTCGTCGACGACGACCATGCCGGGCGCGGCGTCGAGCACCGCGCGCGACGATGTCGAGCGGCAGCGCGGTGCCCGTGGGGTTGTTCGGCGACGCGAGCAGCACGACGTCGGGGCGGTGCTCGCGCGATCGCGGCGAGCGGCGACGTCGACGTCGACGCCGAAGTCGTCGGCGCGCGGCACGGTGACGTAGCGCGGTGAACGTGTCGCGGCAGTACTCCGGGTACATCGAGTACGTCGGCGTCGAAGCCGAGCGCCGACGCGGCCCGGGCCGCCGAACGCCTGCAGCAGCTGCTGCATGACCTCGTTGGAGCCGTTGGCCGCCCACACCTGGTCGCGCCGTGAGCGCGACGCCGGCTCGCGGCCGAGGTAGGCGGCGAGGTCCGCGCGCAGCGCGACCGCGTCGCGGTCGGGGTAGCGGTTGAGCGCCGCGCGTGGCCTCGGCCACGGCGGCGCGCGACGTCGGCGACGAGCGACTCGCGACGGCGGGTACGGGTTCTCGTTGACGTTGAGCCGCACCGGCACGTCGAGCTGCGGCGCGCCGTACGGGACCTGACCCCGCAGGTCGTCGCGCACCGGGAGGTCGTCGAGGTCGGGTCACGTCAGCCGCCCGCGGGCCGGTGGACGCGCACCTCGACCGCGGCGGCGTGGCCGGGCAGGTCCTCGGCGTCGGCGAGCGCGTCGACGTGCGTGCGCGACGTCGCGCAGCGCGGCCTCGTCGTAGTCGATCGACGTGGATGCCGCGCAGGAACGTCTGCACCGACAGGCCCGAGGAGTGGCAGGCGCACCCGCCGGTGGGCAGCACGTGGTTGGAGCCGGCGGCGTAGTCGCCGAGCGACACCGGGGCGTACGGGCCGACGAAGATCGCGCCGGCGTTGCGCACGCGCATCGCGCACCTCGCGGGCGTCGCGCGTGTGGATCTCGAGGTGCTCGGCGGCGTACGCGTCGACGACGCGCGAGCCCGGCGTCGAGGTCGTCGACGAGCACGATGCCGCTCTGCGGCCCGGCGAGCGCCTCGGCGATGCGCTCGCTGTGCTTGGTGGCCGGCACCTGCACGGCGAGCTCGGCCTCGACGGCGTCGGCGAGCTCGACGCTCGGTGGTGACGAGCACGCGAGGCGGCGATGACGTCGTGCTCGGCCTGGCTGATCAGGTCGGCGGCGACGAACGCGGCGTCGGCGGTGTCGTCGGCGAGGATCGCGATCTCGGTGGGGCCGGCCTCGGAGTCGATGCCGATGCGGCCCTTGAGCAGGCGCTTGGCCGCGGTGACGTAGATGTTGCCCGGGCCGGTGACCATGACCGTGGGCCGGCAGTCGTCGGGACCGTGCCCGTGCCGTAGGCGAACATCGCGACCGCCTGGGCGCCGCCGGCGGCGTACACCTCGTGCGACGCCGAGCAGCGCGCACGCGGCGAGGATCGTCGGGTGCGGCAGGCCGCCGTGGTCGCGCTGCGGCGGGCTGGCGACCGCGAACGACGGCGACGCCGGCCACCTGCGCCGGGCACGACGTTCATCACGACCGAGCTCGGGTAGACCGCGCGCCCGCCGGGGACGTAGAGCCCGACGCGGTCGACCGGGCAGCCACCGCTCGGTGACCGATGCCGCCGGGCACCACGTGGGTGGTGACGTCGGTGCGCCGCTGGTCCTCGTGCACGAGCCGGGCCCGGCGGATCGACTCCTCGAGCGCCGCGCGCACGGCCGGGTCGAGCGCGGCGAGCGCGGCGTCGAGCGCCTCCTGCGGCACGCGCAGGCTCGGGCGGTCGTACGCCGTCGAGGCGCTCGCCCCACGCGAGCACGGCCTCGGCGCCGCGGTCGCGGACGTCCTCGACGATGGGCGTCACGGTCGCGAGCACGCTCTCGACGTCGACGGCGGCGCGGGGCAGCACGTCGCGGGGGTCGGCGTCCGACCCACGGAGGTCGAGGCGGCGGATCACGCGCTCCAGTCTAGGGATCGACGACGCCCGTCGGGCCCATCCGGGATGCGTGCGCGGGCGGCCCATCGGCCACGCTGGCGGGCGTGAGCGCGCAGGCGGGTGGGGGCGCGGGCGGTCATCCCCCTGTTCCCGCTCGGGCACGGTGCTCGTGCCCGGCCTGCGTGCTGCCCCTGCACATCTTCGAGCCGCGCTACCGGCAGCTGCTCGCCGACCTGCGAGGCCCGTCCCGAGGGCGACCGCGGCTTCGGCGTCGTCGCCATCCGCGAGGGCCGCGAGGTCGGGAGCCGACGGCGTCACGGCGATGTACGAGGTGGGCACGCTGGCGCTGGCTGCGCGACGGTCGACCGCTACCCCGACGGCCGCGCCGACGTCATCACCAACGGCGACGCGCGCTTCCGCCTGCACCGGCTCGTCGACGCGGGTACGCCGTACCTCTCCGGCCGAGGTCGAGTGGCTCGGCGAGGACGGACGGGCGACGGCGACGCCGCGCCGCTCGTGGCCGAGTCGGTGCACCGCAAGTTCGACGTCTACCGCGCCGCGGTCGCGGGCGCCGGGGCGGTCGAGGCGGCCCAGATGCTCGAGCTGCCCGCACGACCCGCGGGTGCTGTCCTACCTCGTCGCCGCCGCGATGGTGCTCGACCTGCGCGACCGCCAGCTCGCTGCTCGAGGCGGCGACCACGCGCGACCGGCTGCGCCATCGAGAGCGCCGCTGCTCGTCGCGCGAGACCGCGATGCTGCGCGAGCTCCCTCGCTGCCCGCCGTCGACCTCGCCCGCACCCCCATCGGCGTCAACTGAAGCTCGTACCACCGTCGATGCGCGATCGGCGGCGACCTCGACGGGCGCCCTCATCGCGCTGCGCGGGCTTGGCAGGATGCGCGCGTGGCTTCGCATCCTCCTCCGGCGGTACGCCGGCCACCGTGGCGCTGACGCGCGCCGGCGTCGCGTTCACGACGCACGCCTACGAGCACGACCCCGCGGCCGCGTCGTACGGGCTGGAGGCGGCGCGAGGTGCTCGGGCTCCCGCACGAGCAGGTGTTCAAGACCCTGCTCGCCGACGTCGACGGCGCGCTCGTGGTCGGCATCGTGCCGGTGGCGCGCAAGCTCGACCTCAAGGCGCTCGCCGCCGCGGTCGGCGGCAAGAAGGCGGCGATGGCCGACCCGCGCGTCGCCGAGCGCACCACCGGCTACGTCGTCGGCGGCATCAGCCCGCTGGGGCAGAGGAAGGCGCTGCGCACCGTGCTCGACGACAGCGCGCTGGCGCACCCGACGCGTCTACGTCAGCGGCGGCAGGCGCGGCTTCGACCTGGGCCTGTCCCCCGCCGACCTGGTGTCGCTGACCCGCGCGATCACCGCCGCCGATCGCCCGCGACTGACCATCGAGAGCTAGCGGCCGGCGCGGCGGGCGTCGTGCTCGAGGCGGTCGAGCGCGTCGTCGACGGCGTCCAGGTCGTAGCCGCCCTTGCGCACCGTGCCGAAGGCGAGCGGCGCGGATCTCCTCGACCGTCGCACTCGCGGCGTGCGCGCAGGAACTCGTCGACCTGGGCGGTGTCGTAGCCCTTGCCCGGCGGCCTTCGGGAACGCGCCGCCGGCACGCACGCCCGGCGGCAGCCCGTCCGGCGCAGCGCCGGGGAGCTTGCCCTGCGGCAGCCTGCAGCGCGGCGAGCTCGTCGGTGATGCCCTCGGCCTGCGGTCGCGGCCAGCCGAAGCGGCTCATCGGGTGCCCCACTCTCAGAACCGGCCGAGGATCGGCGCGAGGACGACCTTGACGATCATCGCGACCGGGTAGACGAGCGCGTAGCCGAGGTTGACCCGCGGGTCGGCCCTCGTCACGTCGTTGGCGTAGGCCAGCACCGCGGGCTGGGTCTGGGTGCCGGCCATGCACGCCGGCGAGCGTGGGGCCGAAGGCGCGCATGAACCGCGGCGCCGACCAGCAGGCCGGCGGCGGTGAGCGACCGTGACCACGGCGCCGGCGACGAGCAGGCGCGGTCCGAGGTCGCTGGCGAGCGCGTCGGCCAGCGCGGCGCCCGCGCTCGAGCCCGCGGTGGCGAGGAAGCAGAGCATCCCGAACTGGCCGAGCGTCGAGGACACCGAGTGCGGCAGCGACCACAGCACCGGCCGGTGCGCTGCAGCCGCCCGACGACGAGCCCGACGAGCAGCGGGCCGCCGGCGACGCCGAGCGAGATCTTCGCGCCGCCGGGCAGCGGGAGCGCGACGAGGCCGACGAGCACGCCGAGGCCGAGGCCGAGGAACAGCCCGATCGGGTTGATGTCGGTGGCGCCGCGCTCGGAGTCGCCGAGGTAGGTCGCCACCTTCGCGAGGCTTCTCGCGGCGACGACGACGACGCGGACCCGGTCGCCGAGGGCGAGCACGAGGTCGTCGGTGGCGAGCAGGTCGACGTCGCCGCGGCGCACGCGCGTGGCCGTGGCGCCGAAGCGGTCCGGCAGGTCGAGCTCGCCGAGGGCGCGGCCGGCCACCTCGCGGTTCGACACCGCGATGCGGCGGAAGTCCAGCTGCGAGCGGTCGAGCACGAGCCGCACGGTCGAGGGGTGGCCGAGGTCGTCGATGACGCGTCGCGCACGGTCTCGGCGTCGCCGATCACGGTGAGGATGTCGCCGCGCTGCGGCCGCGTCGCCGGCCGAGGGCAGGTCGAGGGTGCCGGGGTGCCCCGGCTCGTCGCCGGTCATGAGCCGGGAGAACACCACGCGGTTGTCGTAGCGCTCGGCGAGCTCGTCGAGGTCCGGCAGGTCGTCGACGTCGATGCGCACCGTGCCGCGCTCGAGCTTGCGGCGGGCGTCTCGCTGCGGGTCGGTCACGCCGGCGGGCGCCGCGACCTTCACGGCGAAGCCCGGCGGCGATGAGCATGCCGAGCACGCCGCCGAGGTAGGTGACCGAGTAGCCGACCACGGGCTGCTCGGACTCGAGCTGCTCGAGGCTCGCGGCCAGCGCCGGGGTGTTGGTGAGCGCACCGGCGTAGACGCCGGACAGCACCGGGCCCGAGAGCCCGACGAGGTGGCCGACGCAGCGACGGTGACGCCCGCGGCGGCCGCGAGCAGCAGACACGACGCCGACGATCGCGCGGCCGCCGGTGCGCAGCGAGGAGAAGAACGACGGACCGGCCGAGACGCCGATCGTGTAGGCGAACAGCACGAGGCCGAGCGTGCCGATGATCGCGGGCAGCTTGAGCCGCTCGTCGTACGCCGAGAGCGCCAGCGCGAGGAACAGCACGGCCGCCGGGCCGAGCGAGAAGCGCCGGAACGACAGGGCGCCGATCATGCTGCCGACGGCGAGCAGCAGGCACAGCAGGAGGAGCGGGTTGTCCGCCAGCAGGTCGGCAGTCTGGTCATGTCGGCTTCACGCTACTCCGCGCGTGGCGCCGGACCGTGTCGCACGCGAGCAGGGAGACGTCGCTCACTCCCCTGCTCGACGGCTCGTCACTGCAGGCAGGACGGGCCGAGCAGCGCCTTGAGGTCGCCGTAGAGCGCCGGCGACGGCGTGACGCGCAGCCGGTCGTCGAGCCGCACCACCGTGGTGCGCGGACCGTTCTGCAGCGCGAGGCGCACCTCGGTGACGCCCGGGATGCGCGGCGAGCACCTCCTTGAACCGGTCGATCACCGGCGGGATGCAGCGCGACGCCGGGATGGTCACGACGCACCGGGCCGCTGACTCCCCGGTCGACAGGTCGGGGACGGTGACCTCCATCGCGATGAGCTTGGGCGCCTCCTCCTCGCTGCTTGTCGAGCGCGGCCCTTGACGAGCAGCACGGCGTCGGGCGACCACGTGCGGGCCGACGAGCTGGTAGGTCTGCGGGAAGACCATGACGTCGATCGAGGCCTCGAGGTCCTCGAGCGTGCGATCGCCCAGACGTTGCCCTGCTTGGTGACCTTGCGCTGCACGCTCGTGACGAGGCCGCCGACCGTGACGATGCGTCCGTCGGCGACGTCGTCGGTGTGCAGCGCCGAGATCGGGCACGTCCGATGCCGCCGACGAGCACGTGCTCGACGCCGTTGAGCGGGTGGTCGGAGACGTAGAGGCCGAGCATCTCGCGCTCGTAGCCGAGCAGCGTGGCCTTCTCCCACTCCCCGGTCGGGATCGGCGGCGGCGCCCAGGTCGACGGCGTCCGGAGTCGTCGTCGAGGCCGCCGAACAGGCGAATCCTGGCCGATCGCCTCGTTGCGCTTGATGTCGAGGATGGAGTCGATGCGCTGCTCGTGGACCGCGAGCAGGCCCTTGCGGCTCTCGCCCGAGCGAGTCGAACGCGCCGGCCTTGATCAGCGACTCGACGACGCGCTTGTTGCACGACCGCGATCGGCACCTTCTCGAGGAAGTCGTCGAAGCCGCCGAAGCGGCCCTTGCCCGCGCGGGCCTCGATGAGCGACGTCGACGACGTTGCCGCCGACGTTGCGCACGGCCGAGAGCCCGAAGCGGATGTCGGTGCCGCGCGGGGTGAAGTCGAAGTCGGAGTCGTTGACGTCGGGCGGCAGCACCTTGATGCCCATCGCGCCGGCACTCGTTGAGGTAGACCGCCGACTTGTCCTTGTCGTCCTTGACGCAGGTGAGCAGCGCCGGCCATGTACTCGGCCGGGTAGTTGGCCTTGAGGTACGCCGGTCCAGTACGAGACCAGGCCGTAGCCCGCGGTGTGCGCCTTGTTGAACGCGTAGTCGGAGAACGGGACGAGGATCGTCCCACAGCGTCTTGATCGCGTCGTCGGAGTAGCCGTTGGCCTGCATGCCGTCGCGGAACGGCACGTACTCCTTGTCGAGGATCTCCTTCTTCTTCTTGCCCATCGCGCGGCGCAGCAGGTCGGCGCTGCCGAGGCGAGTAGCCCGCGAGCTTCTGGGCGATCGCCATGACCTGCTCCTGGTAGACGATCAGCCCGTAGGTGTCGCCCAGGATCTCGGCCAGCGGCTCGGCGAGCTCGGGGTGGATCGGCTCGACCGGCTTGCGGCCGTTCTTGCGGTCGGCGTAGTCGTTGTGCGCGTTGGCGCCCATCGGGCCCGGGCCGGTAGAGCGCGAGGACGGCGGAGATGTCCTCGAAGTTGTCCGGCGGCATCGAGCGCAGCAGCGCGCGCATCGGGCCGCCGTCGAGCTGGAAGACGCCGAGGGTGTCGCCGCGCGGCGAGCAGCTCGTAGGTGGGCCGGTCGTCGAGCGGCAGGGTCCTCGAGCACGACGGTCTCGCCGCGGTTGGCCTCGATGTGCGTCAGGCAGTCGTCGAGGACGGTGAGGTTGCGCAGGCCGAGGAAGTCCATCTTGAGCAGGCCGAGCGTCTCGCACGCGCCCATGTCGAACTGCGTGATGATCGCGCCGTCCTGGTCGCGGCGCCAGATCGGGATGACGTCGAGCAGCGGCTCGCGGCACAGGATCACGCCCGGCGGCGTGCACGCCCGGCTGGCGCTTGAGGCCCTCGAGGCCCTTCGCGGTGTCGACGACCTTGCGCACGTCGGCGTCGGCCTCGTACAGCGCGCGGAACTCCGCGGCCTCGCTGTAGCGCGAGTGCTTCGGGTCGAAGATGCCCGGCGAGCGGGATGTCCTTGCCCATGACCGCCGGCGGCATCGCCTTGGTGATGCGGTCGCCGAGCGCGAACGGGTAGCCGAGCACGCGGGCGGAGTCCTTGATCGCCGCCTTCGCCTTGATCGAGCCGTAGGTGATGATCTGCGCGACGCGCTCCTCGCCGTACTTCTCGGTGGCGTAGCGGATCATGTCGCCGCGCCGGCGCTCGTCGAAGTCCATGTCGATGTCGGGCATCGAGATGCGCTCGGGGTTGAGGAACCGCTCGAACAGCAGGCCGTGCTTGATCGGGTCGAGCTCGGTGATGCCCAGCGCGTAGGCGATGAGCGCGCCGGCCGCCGAGCCGCGGCCCGGGCCGACCCGGATGCCGTTCTCCTTCGCGTGGCGCACGAGGTCGGCGGTGACGAGGAAGTAGCCGGGGAAGCCCATCTGGATGATGACGCCGACCTCGTACGCGGCCTGCGCGCGGTGCGTCGTCGGGGACGCCGTCCGGGAAGCGCAGCGCGAGGCCGCGCTCGACCTCCTTGACCAGCCAGGACTCCTCGGTCTCGCCCGTCGGGCACCGGGAACCGCGGCATGAGGTTGGCGCCCTCGTTGAACGCGACGTTGCAGCGCTCGGCGATGAGCAGGGTGTTGTCGCAGGCCTCGGGCAGCTCGGACCACACGCGCGCGCATCTCGTCGGCGGACTTGAGGTAGAAGTCGCGGGCGTCGAACCGGAACCGCTTCGGGTCGTCCATCGTCGTGCGGGTGCCGATGCACAGCAGCACGTCGTGCGTCTCGGCGTCGCTCGGGTAGACGTAGTGCAGGTCGTTGGTGGCGACCAGCGGGAGGTCGAGGCGTGCGCGCGATGCGCAGCAGGTCCTCGCGGTGCTTGCGCTCGATGCCGAGCCCGTGGTCCATCAGCTCGCAGAAGTAGTTGTCCGGGCCGAGGATGTCGCGGTAGTCGGCGGCGGCGGCGAGCGCGCGGTCGTAGTTGCCCGGCCTGCAGCCAGCGGTTGACCTCGCCGGACGGGCAGCCGGTGGTGCCGATGATCCCCTTGCCGTAGGTCTGCGAGCAGGTCGCGGTCCATGCGCGGCTTGCGGTAGAAGCCCTCGAGGCTGGACAGGCTGGAGAGCCGGAACAGGTTGTGCAGGCCCTCGGTGTTCTCGGCCCACAGCGTCATGTGGGTGTAGGCCTGCCGGCCCTTGCCCGTGCTCTCGCCGTCCTCGCCGGTGCCCTCGTCGTAGCCGCCGCCGAAGTCGAACGGCGAGCGCTCGAAGCGGCCCTGCGGGGCGTAGTAGCCCTCGATGCCGATGATCGGCTTCACGCCGGCGGCCTTGCCGCGCTTGTAGAAGTCGTAGGCGCCGTAGAGGTTGCCGTGGTCGGTCATCGCGAGCGCCGGCATCCCCAGGCGCGCGGCCTCGGCGAACAGGTCGCCGAGCCGGGCGGCGCCGTCGAGCATGGAGTACTCGGTGTGCACGTGCAGGTGCACGAACGAGTCGCTCGACACGGTGTCGCCCTCCGATGCAGATCACGGCCGCCCGGCCGAGACGGATCAGGTCACCCGCCGACGTACCGGGGGAAGGCGGCGGGTCGGAGGGCTTCACCCTAACGCCCGGCACCGACCGTCCCGGACCTCTCCCGGACGGTCGCAGGTCGCTCGGCGTGTCGGTGATCTTGGTCGGACTCCCGGTCCGCGCTCAGCCGGTGGCGGTGGTCTCGCTCGACTCGGGTGCGCGAGGGCGTCGAGCTCGGCGTAGGTCGCGTCGTCGAGGACGACCGCCGGCGGCCGCGCAGTTCTCCTCGAGGTGGGCGAGCGACTTCGTGCCGGGGATCGGGAGCATGACCGGCAGCGGCGCAGCAGCCACGCCAGCGCGAGCTGGGCGGGGGTGGCCCGGTGCGCGCGGCGATGCCGCCAGCGGGCCGTCCGGGCCCGGCGAGCTGGCCGGTGGCGACCGGGAACCACGGGATGAAGCCGATGCCGTGCTCCGTGCAGTGCTCGAGCAGCGCCTCGCTCTGCCGGTTGGCCACGTTGTAGAGGTTCTGCACGCTGGCGATCGGCACGATCTCCTGCGCCGCGCGCAGCTCGTCGACGCGTCACCTCCGAGAGGCCGACGTGGCGCACCTTGCCCTCGTCGCACGAGGTCGGCGAAGACGCCGAGCTGGTCCTCGAGCGGGAAGTGCGGGTCGATGCGGTGCAGCTGGTACAGGTCGATGGTCTCGACGCCGAGGCGGCGCAGCGACATCTCGGCGCACTGGCGCAGGTAGGCCGGGTGCCCGACGACCGCCCACAGCGCCGGGCCCTGCCGGGTGAAGCCCGCCTTGGTGGCGACCAGGACGTGGCCGTAGGGGTGCAGCGCCTCGCGGATGAGGTCCTCGGACACGAACGGGGCCGTAGGAGTCGGCGGTGTCGATGAAGTCGACGCCGAGCTCGACGGCGCGGCGCAGCACCGCGATGGCAGGTGTCGCGGTCGGCCGGCTCGCCCCAGATCCCGGGGCCGGTGATCTGCATGGCGCCGTAGCCGAGGCGGTGCACGGTGAGGTCGCCGCCGAAGCTGAAGGTGCCGGACGCGATGGACGGGCTGCTCGACGTCGTCATGGCTCCATCAAACCCGACGAGCCGTGATCCGGCCATGGCCCTCAGCCGCGCTCGGCGGGAGGCGCCCCGACCCCCACCGCGAGGGCTCTGGATCAGCGGCGGCGACTCGGGCGTCAGCAGCACCTCGAGCGTAGCCCGGCCCGCCGTCGCCGGCCACGAGCCACATCGCCCGCGAGGGCGAGGACGAGCGGACGGAGCCCTCGACGGCGCGGAACGCCGCCGAGCTCCGAGCGCGCCTGGGCGAAGGCGGCACGCCGCTCCGCGCGGGGCCGGTCGAGGTCGACGTTGACGGCGAACCAGGCGTCGGCCAGCGCGTCGTCCCACGCCTCGAGCAGCCGCTCGACGACGTCCATCGCCTCGCGCGTCCGCGGCCACAGCTCGGGCTCGACCGGCCGGCGACCGCCTGCTCCAGCTGTCGCGTCACCAGCGACGGCGAGGACGGCGGTGGCCGACCCGGAAGGCCGGGGCGTAGGTGCGGTTGGCCGAGCACGATCACGCCCCAGCCCGACGTCGGGTGCCAGCGCATGTGCGACCCGAACCCGGGGTAGCCCCCGCTGTGCGACACGGTCCGACCGAGCCGCGAGTCCTCCTCGACGACGAGGCCGAAGCCGTAGGACGCCGTGACGGCACGGGCGCCGCCGCCGTCGTCGACGCTGAGCGTCGTGCCGATGAGGCGCTGCGGCTCCTGCATCTCGCGTCGGCTCCACCGGTCGAGCGGGTGGGCGGTCGTCCCCGCGGTGGCTCAGGCGCTGGAACCCGGCGACCCACGTGCGCGAGGTCGCGCGACGGTGCTGAACAGGCCGCCCATCGGGCTGAACGCCCCGGGACCGCTGACCGGCTCGGGGACGAGACCCTCGTCGACGGGGCGCGTACCCCTGCGCCAGCCGCTCGGCGGGCACGTCGGCGACGTCGTACCACGTGGCTCCCATGCCCAGCGGCTCGAGCAGCTCCGCGCGCACGACTCGCGGTAGTCGGTGCCAGCTGGCGGCCGGATGACCCGGCCGAGCAGGGCGTAGCCGAGGTTGGAGTACTCCCATGCCGGTGCGCGGCACCCGGGAGAACGACAGCCCGCCGGCCACGAGGGCGTCGAAGTCGCGGATCGGCAAGCCCTCCTGACGGTCGCCCCACGGGTCGTCGGTCGGGAAGCCCGCCGTCATGGTGAGCAGGTCCCGGACGGCGACCGGGTGGCCGCCGTCGGGGGACGCGAGCGCGTGGGTCCAGGGCAGGTGCTCGGCGACCTGTCGTCGAGCCGCAGGACGCCGCGGTCGCGCAGCAGCAGCACGGCCGACGCCGTGACGCTCTTGGTCATCGACGCGATGCGGAAGACCGTGTCCGGTCCGGGCGCGACCCGCGTCCGACCTCGGCCTCCCCGACACCGCCGAGTGCACGACCGCACCGTCCCGGACCAGGGCGTAGGACAGCCCGGGAACCTCGGCGACGTGCGGAACTCGGCGAGGTGCTGCTCGACGATCGGGGCGACGTGCGCGGGATCCATCGGCCGAGTGTGCCACCGCGCCCGACGGTTCAGCCGGAGGAGACGACGTCGAGCGCGTGCTGCAGGTCGGCGGGGTACGGCGAGGTGAACTCGACCCGCTCGCCGGAGCCGGGGTGCTCGAACGCCAGCCGCGTCGCGTGCAGCCACTGGCGGTAGAGCGCCGACCGCTTGGCCAGCACGGGATCCGCGCCGTAGGTCAGGTCGCCGACGCACGGGTGCCGCATCGCCGAGGTGTGCACGCGGATCTGGTGCGTGCGCCCGGTCTCGAGGTGGATCTCGAGCAGCGACGCGTGCCGGAAGGCCTCGAGCGTCTCGTAGTGCGTGACGCTCGGCTTGCCGCCGGTCGACGACCGCCCAGCGGTACTCGTGCTGCGGGTGCCGGTCGATCGGCGCGTCGATCGTGCCGCGCGAGCGGGTCCATCACGCCCTGCACGAGCGCGTGGTAGACCTTCTCGACCGTGCGGTCCTTGAACTGCCGCTTGAGCAGCGTGTAGGCGCGCTCGCTCTTGGCCACGACCATCAGCCCGGTGGTGCCGACGTCGAGCCGGTGCACGACGCCCTGGCGCTCGGCGGCACCCGAGGTGGAGATGCGGTAGCCGGCGCCGGCCAGTCCGCCGACGACGGTGGGTCCGTTCCAGCCGGGCGACGGGTGCGCGGCCACGCCCGACCGGCTTGTCGACGACCACGACGTCGTCGTCGTCGTGCACGATCCGCAGGCCCTCGACCGTCTCGGCGACGACGCGTGCACCGGCGCCGGCGGGTCGGGCAGCTCGACCTCGAGCCAGGCGCCCGTCGGTGACGCGCGCGGACTTGCCGACGACCTCGCCGTCGAGGGTGACCTGACCGTCGGCCGCGAGGTCGGCCGCCTTGGTGCGGGAGAGGCCGAACAGCCGGGCCGAGCGCGGCGTCGACCCGCTCGCCCTCGAGCCCCTCGGGCACGGGCAGGCTGCGCAGCTCTCCCACGGTCAGGCCCGCCGGCCGTCGAGCTCGATGCCGCGCAGCGCGAGCAGCACCATGAGCGACGCCCGAGCAGACGATGGCGGAGTCGGCGAGGTTGAAGACGGCGAAGTTCGGGAACGTGATCCAGTCGACGACGTGGCCCTGGAAGAAGCCCGGGCTCGCGGAACACGCGGTCGATCAGGTTGCCGACGGCGCCGCCGAGCAGCCCGCCGAGGGCGATCGCCCAGCCCGACGCTGCCGAGCTGGCGCGACGTCCGGACGATCACCACCGCGACCGCGATCGCGATGGCGGTGAAGATGAAGGTGTAGCCGGTGCCGATGCTGAACGCCGCGCCCGAGTTGCGCAGGAAGGTCAGCGTGCAGCGAGCCCGCCGAGCAGCTCGATCGGGTCCTGCCCCTCGAGGTAGCGGATCGCGAGCAGCTTGGTGACCTGGTCGAGCAGACGACGGCCGCCGCGATCGCCGAACGTCAGGCCGGCGAGGTGGCCCTGGCGCGGCGACGGGCGTGCGCCGGGTGACGACGTCGGACCTCGCACCTCGAGTGCGGAGTGCGGGCTGCTGATCGTCGGTCACGAGGACGCGAGGGTATGTGGCGCGCAGGTCCACGGACGAATCGCCGGACGAACCGGACGATCGCTCAGCGACGCTCCTCGAGCTGCTTGCAGGACACGCAGAGGGTCGCGCGCGGGAAGGCCTGCAGCCGCAGCTTGCCGATCGGCTTGCCGCAGCGCTCGCAGACGCCGTAGGTGCCGTCGGCGAGCCGGGCGAGCGCGCGCTGGTTCTGCAGCAGCAGCTCGCGGGCGTTGTTGGCCAGCGACATCTCGTGCTCGCGCTCGAAGGTCTTGGTGCCGGCGTCGGCCTGGTCGTCGCCGGCGCCGTCGCCGGAGTCGCGCAGCAGGTCGGCGATGCCCTCCTCGGCGTCGGAGATCTGGTGGATCGAGCCGTCCGACCTCGAGCTCGAGCTCGGTGCGGACCTCGGCCAGCTCGGACTTGGTCCACGGCGACTCGTCCTCGCGGACGGCGAGCCTGGGTGCCGGCTGGGCTCGGTGGGCTGCTCGGCACGCGCGGCGCGAGCTTGAGCGCGACGGGATCCGGGCCGCCTTGGTGGCGCGGCCTTGGCCGCAGCCTTCGGGCCGGGGTCGCCTTGGCCGGCGGCGGCGTCGGCTCGGCGGCCGCGGCGCCGCCGCCGTGGCGGGCGCGGCCTTCGTTGGCGCGGCGCTGCCTTCGCGGGAGCGGCCTTGGCGGGCGCGGCCTTCGTGCGGGTGCGGCCTTCTTCGGGCGCGGCTGCGGCGCGCCTTCGCGGGTGCGGCCTTGGCCGCCTTCGCGGGTGCAGCCTTGGCGGGCGCAGCCTTCGTGGGTGCGGCCTTCTTCGCGGGCGCAGCCTTCGCCGGGGCCGCCTGGCCTTCTTCGCGGGCGCAGCCTTGGTGCGCCTTCGCGCGGCGCAGCCTTCGTGCGGGTGCGGCCTTCTTCGCGGGCGCAGCCTTCGCCGGTGCAGCCTTCTTCGCGGGCGCAGCCTTCGGCGCGGCGCGGCCTTCGTCGCGGGTGCGCCTTCCTCGCGCCGGGGCAGCCTTCGCAGCGGCGGCCTTCTTCGCGGGCGCTGCCTGCGGTGGACCTCGCGGGCGCGGCGTCGTCGGCGGCAGCCTTGGTCGCGGCAGCCTTCTTCGCGGGCGCAGCCATGGCCGCCTCGTTCGGTGCCGGAGCGACGTCGCCGGCGTCACGCGTCGTCGCCGGTGCAGCGCATCGGCCGGCCTCGCCGTCCGGACGAGTCACGCGAGGATAGGTGCGTGCCGGACGATGATCAACAAGGCGCGCCGTTCGGACCCGCACGGTGGCAACGTCGCAGGTCAGCGGGCCGTTCCTCGCGCCCAGAGCGCAGCGATCCGGGCGGCGAGGTCCGTCGGGCGGGTCGCTGATTTCGAGCAGTTTGTCCCGACTTGTCGCACCGCGGACGAGCGTCACCTGGTGCGGGCGCACGCCCGAGCGCGTCCGCGACGGCGCGCAGCACCGCCTCGGTGGCCGCGCCGTCGACCGCCCGGGCGCGCGACCGCCACCACGAGCGCGGGCGTCGGCGCCGTCGCCGTAGCCGGCCGCCGACCCGGGTGCGCGACGCCCCGGGCCGCACCCGGACGGCGAGGCGTGACGCGGCTCGGGCGTCGCATACGCGCAAGCCTGCCACCGCCCAGGCCCGTTACCCTGGCACCTCGAGTCCAGGCACGGCGACGACGGGGACGAGTAGTCCCGCACGCAGCCACGAGCGACCCGGGGACGGTGCGAGCCCGGGGGTGTGCGCGGGGTGAAGATCACCCCACAGCTGCCGGAGGAGCCGCGGGAGACCGCGGGGTAGAACCGGCAGCCCGGACCAGCGCGAGAGGGCCCGGCCGACGTGCAGACGCCGATCGGGCCAAGGAGGGTGGTACCGCGGGGTCGCCGGCCGCACGACGGTCGCGAGCCTCGTCCCTTCGTCGAGACCGTCCCGAGCCCTCGGGCACGACGACGACGGAGGACGCCATGTACCGCCCGGTGCCGCCGCAGGTCGACCTGCCCGCGGTCGACCACGAGGTGCTCGCCTTCTGGCGCGACGCACGACGTCTTCGACGCGCTCCCTCGCCGCAGACCGAGGGCCGCCCGCTGTGGGTGTTCAACGAGGGCCCGCCCACCGCCAACGGCATGCCCGGCACCCACCACGTCGAGGCGCGCGTCTTCAAGGACGTGTTCCCGCGCTACCGGACGATGAAGGGCTACCACGTCCCGCGCAAGGCCGGCTGGGACTGCCACGGCCTGCCGGTCGAGCTCGCGGTGGAGAAGGAGCTCGGCTTCACCGGCAAGAAGGACATCGAGGCGTACGGCGATCGCGGAGTTCAACGCGAGGTGCCGCGAGTCGGTGCTGCGCCACGTCGGCGCGTTCGCCGACCTCACCGAGCGCATGGGCTACTGGGTCGACATGGGCGACGCCTACTGGACGATGGACCCGCACTACGTCGAGAGCGTCTGGTGGTCGCTCAAGCAGATCTTCGACAAGGGCCTGCTCGTGCAGGACCACCGCGTCTCGCCGTACTGCCCGCGCTGCGGCACCGGGCTGTCCGACCACGAGCTCGCGCAGGGCTACGAGACCGTCGTCGACCCGTCGGTCTACGTGCGGTTCCCCGTCACCGGCGGTCCGCTCGCTCGACGCGGCACCCGGGCGCAGCGCTGCTGGTCTGGACGACGACGCCGTGGACCCTCGTGTCCAACACCGCGTCGCGGTGAACCCCGACGTCGACTACGTCGTCGGCGCGCACGGCCGACGGCGAGACGCTCGTCGTCGCCGAGGCGCTGCGCGCGCCGGTGCTCGGCGACGGACGCCGAGGTGCTCGAGACGCTGCCCGGCAGCGACGCTCGTCGGGCACGCCGTACGCCCGCCCGTTCGACCTCGTCGACATCCCCGGACCGACGGCCCGCTGCACACCGTGCTCGCCGCCGACTTCGTCACCACCGAGGACGGCTCCGGGCTCGTGCACCAGGCGCCGGCGTTCGGCGCCGACGACCTCGCGCTGTGCCGCGCCTACGGCCTGCCGGTCGTCAACCCGGTGCGCCCGGACGGCACGTTCGAGCCGAGCGTGCCGCTCGTCGGCGGCATGTTCTTCAAGAAGGCCGACGCCGCGCTCGTCGCCGACCTGCAGGCAGCGCGGCCTGCTGTTCAAGCACGTGCCCGTACGAGCACACCTACCCGCACTGCTGGCGCTGCCACACGCCGCTCGTCTACTACGCGCAGCCGTCCTGGTACATCCGCACCACCGCGGTCAAGGACGCGCTGCTCGCGCGAGAACGAGGGCACCGACTGGCACCCCGACGACGATCCAGTGGGGCCGCTACGGCGACTGGCTCAACAACAACATCGACTGGGCGCTCTCGCGCAGCCGCTACTGGGGCACGCCGCTGCCGATCTGGCGCTGCGAGGCCGGCCACCTCACGTGCGTCGAGTCGCTCGCCGACCTCGGAGCGCGCGCGGGGCAGGACCTGTCCGACCCTCGACCCGCACCGCCCCTTCGTCGACGACGTCACGTTCCCGTGCGCCGAGTGCGGCGGCGTCGCCACGCGCGTGCCCGAGGTCATCGACGCCTGGTACGACAGCGGCGCGATGCCCTTCGCGCAGTTCGGCTACCCGCACCGCGGGCAGCCGAGGAGTTCGCCGACGCGCTACCCGGCCGACTTCATCTGCGAGGCGATCGACCAGACGCGCGGCTGGTTCTACACGCTCATGGCGGTCGGCACGCTCGTGTTCGACCGGTCGTCGTACAAGACCGTGCTCTGCCTCGGCCACATCCTCGACGAGGAGGGCCGCAAGATGAGCAAGCACCTCGGCAACGTCCTCGAGCCGATCCCGCTGATGGACGAGCACGGCGCCGACGCGGTGCGCTGGTTCATGCTCGCGGGCGGATCCCCGTGGCAGGCACGGCGCGTCGGGCACGGCACCATCCAGGAGGTCGTGCGCAAGACGCTGCTCACCTACTGGAACACGGTGTCGTTCCAGGCGCTCTACGCACGCGAGTCGGGCTTCGAGCCGACGCACCACGCCGCGCTCCTCCGGTCGCCGAGCGCCCGGCGCTCGACCGCTGGGCGCTGTCCGAGGCGCACCGGCTCGCGCGCGACGTCGACGAGGCGCTCGACGGCCTACGACACCCAGCGGGCCGGTCGGCTGCTGTCGGCGTACGTCGACGACCTGTCGAACTGGTACGTGCGCCGCTCGCGCCGCCGGTTCTGGGCCGGGCGACCCGGCCGCGCTCGCGACCCTGCACGAGTGCCTGCTACGTCGTCACGCTGCTCATGGCGCCGTTCACGCCGTTCATCACCGAGCGGGTGTGGCAGGACCTGTTCGCCTCGACCAGCGACGAGCTGCCCGACTCGGTGCACCTCGCCGCGTGGCCGGACGTCGACGGCTCGCTCGTCGACGACGACCTGGCCGACCAGATGGCGCTCGGTGCGGCGACTGGTCGAGCTCGGCCGCGCCGCGCGGGCGACCTCCGGCGTCCGCACCCGTCAGCCGCTCGGTCGCGCGCTCGTCGCCGCCGCCGGGTGGGACGGCGCTGCCCGACGACCTGCGCGGCGGAGGTGTCCGAGGAGCTCAACTGCGGCGACGCTGCTGCCGCTCGGGCGAGATGGCCGGCGCACCTCGTCGACGTCAGCGTGAAGGCGAACTTCCGCGCGCTCGGCAAGCGCTTCGGCAAGGGCACTCCCCCGGTGGCCGAGGCCGATCGCCGCCGCCGACGCGGCCGCGCTCGTGGCGGCGCTGCGCGCGACAGGCACGGCGCGAGGTCGGCGTCGACGGCGCAGACGGTCGACGCTCACCGAGGACGACGTCGTGATCACCGAGACGCCGCGGGCGGGCTGGGCCGTCGCCAGCGACGGCGGCGAGACGGTCGCGCTCGACCTCGAGCTCACGCCCGAGCTGCGCCGCGCCGGTCTGGCCCGCGAGACCGTGCGCCTCGTGCAGGACGCGCGCAAGGCGGCCGGGTTCGCGGTGAGCGACCGGATCGCGCTGTGGTGGCAGGCGTCCGACGCCGAGCTCGCCGAGGCGCTGCGCGAGCACGGCGCCACGGTGGCCGACGAGGTGCTCGCGACCACGTTCGTGCGAGGGCGAGCCCGACGCCGACGCCGTCCGCGGCGAGGACCCCGAGCTCGGGCTCACGCTTCTGGGTGCGCAAGGTCTGACCCCGGACGCGCGACGAGGGGCCCGACCGAGGTCGGGCCCCTCTCGCCGTGCTCAGGCCTGGTGCGGCGGCGCGTCCTCGGTGGGGACTGCGAAGGGCGACGTCGGCGGCGAGGTCGGGGGTGCGGACGGCGGCGGCATGGGGGCGGCCGGCGGTGCCACGGTGCCGACGGAGGCGCCAGCGGCGGTGCCGCGTGCGGGGCGGTCGGTGCGAGCTGCGGGGTCGGCGCTGCCGCGGGGACGGGCGGAGCGGGCGGGGTCGCGACCGGCACTGCCGGCGGCGGCGGAGTGGGAGGTGCCGCGGGTGCCGTGGAGCCGCGGCGCGGCGCTCCGGCGCGGGGACCGGGTCGACCCCGCGGTGGTCGAGGTCCTTGAGCGCCGCCTCGTGGTGCTGGCGCAGCCGGGTGCGGTACTCGCGCTCGAACGCGCGCAGCTCCTCCACCCGACGCTCGAGGCTGACCCGCTCGGCGGCGCTGGTGCGCTCGAGCTCGGCCGCCTTCGCCTTGGCGTTCGCCACGCAGGGCGTCGGCCTCGGCACTTGGCCTTCGCCGTGTGCTCGTCGGCGGTCTTCTGCGCCATGGCCAGCATGGCGACGGCCGCCTCGGCGGGCGCCGGGCTCGGCGCGGCCGGCGTGGGCTCGGGAGCGGCGACCGGGACCGGCGCGGGAGCCGGAGCCTGCGGTGCCGACGACGCGGCCGCGGCCGCCTGCTCCGCCGCGGCGAGCCGCCCCTTGAGCTCGGCGTTCTCGCGGCCGAGCGCGCCGATCTCGAGCTCGACCTGGTCGAGGAAGGCGTCCACCTCGTCCATCTCGTAGCCCTTGCGCTTGGCAGTCGAGAACTGCTTGTTGCGCACGTCTTCAGGGGTCAAGGCCATCGGATTCACCTCGGTCAGCGGGATGGTTCGGTGCGGTGCAGGACGGGCCTAGAAGCGGGCGGCCACCAGGATGAGCAGCTGGAGCAGGAGGAACAGTACGAGGATCGCGATGTCGAAGGAAACCCGGCCGATGCGGACGGGTGGGATGAACCGGCGCAGGAACCGGATGGGCGGATCGGTGACGGTGTAGATGCCCTCGATCACCACGAGCATGACCCCTCGGGGGCGCCATTCGCGCGACAGCATGAACACGTAGTCGAAGACGATGCGGGCGAGCAGCACCAGGACGTAGATCTGGAGGATGCCGACGAGCGTCCGCCCCACCACGGTCACGTCGTCGTCCGTCCTCGCTCGCGTCGTCCATGGGTCGTCCGGCGGCCGTGCCCGGACGACGATCAGCTCTGGTTGAAGAACCCGTCCTGCGCGAGCCGGCGGGCCTCGGCCGCGACGTCGACGTTGTTCGGCGAGAGCAGGAACACCTTGTTGGTGACCCGCTCGATCGTGCCGCGGCAGCCGAAGACGAGCCCTGCGGCGAAGTCCACGATGCGCTTGGCGTCGGTGTCGTCCATCTCGGTGAGGTTCATGATCACCGGGATGCCCTCGCGGAACTCCTCGCCGATGCGCCGCGCGTCGTTGTAGGTGCGCGGGTGCAGCGTGGTGATGCGGTACGAGTCGCTCGCCGGCACCTCGAGCTCGGGGTCGAGCACCGTGTTGCTCATCGGGTCGAGCGCGAGTGCCGTGGCCGTGGAGCTCGCGCGCGCCGAGGACGAGCGGACCGGGACGTCGGCGGTCCGGGTCGCGGTCCGCACGTCGGCCCGCGGCTCGGGCCGGACCTCGCGCACGGAGGAGTAGCCGCGGGGCTCCTCGTAGCGCGCACGCGGCTCGACATAGTCGTCGTGCTCGGCGTACTCGAGGGCGTCGTCCTCGACCAGGCCGAGATAGACCGCCATCTTGCGCATCGCGCCCATGCCTGCTCCTCGTCCGTTCTCCGTGGGGCCGAGCTCCCCCGGGGTGGTCGCGACTGGCGTCGCGGCTCCAGGTGGCACGTGCCGTCGCGGAAACGCTACCCGAGAGCGGGCCTCCCACCGAGCACCGCCGTGCCGACCCGTACGTGTGTCGCACCTGCGGCCACGGCCTCCTCGAGGTCGTGGGACATGCCCGCCGAGATCACGATGGCACCGGGATGCGTCGCGCGCAGGTCGGCGGCGACGGCCGCGAGGCGGTCGAAGGCCGGTCGGGGAGGCTCCCCGAGCGGGGCGACCGCCATCACCCCGGTCAGCGCGAGCCCCTCGGACCCGGCCACCAGGTCGGCGAGGCCGGGGAGGTCGTGCGGGCGGGCGCCGCCCCGGTGCGGCTCGGGCGGGTCGGCGAGATCCACCTGGAGCAGCACCTCGAGCGGCCGCCCCGAGTCCTGCACGGCCCGCGCGAGGGCGACGACCAGCTCCGCCCGATCGACCGACTCGACGACGTCGGCGTACGACGCGACCGATCGCGCCTTGTTGCGCTGCAGCTGCCCGACGAAGTGCCAGCGCAGCGCCAGGTCGGCGCACCTCGGCCGCCTTCGGCCGCGCCTCCTGGTCGCGGTTCTCGGCCAGCTCGGTCACCCCGAGGCTCGCGAGCAGCCGGACGTCGGAGGCGGGCCAGGTCTTCGTGACCACGACCAGCGTCACCGACCCGGGCTCGCGGCCGGCGGCCACGCGCGGCCGCGGCGATCCGCCCGCGCACCTCGGCGAGGTTCGCCGCCAGCTCGTCGCGCCGGGTCGGCCCGCGTCACGCGAGATCCAGCGTGACGACGCCGCCGTGCCGGCCCGGTGACGCCGTCGCGGCGGAACGAGTAGAGCTCGGCCGACTCCTGCGTGCACCCGCCGTGCAGCGACGACGCGACACCCGATCCGCGCAGCCGCTCGACCACCGCAGCGCGCAGGTCGAGCCCGGGACGCCCGCCCCGGGCCACGGCGGCCGCGGTGGGCGCCACCGCGACGACGGCGTCGAACCGCTCGCGCGGAACGTCGTAGCACGCACCGCAGATCGCCGGTCCGACCACCGCCCGCATCCGCCCCGGCGTCGCACCGAGCTCGGCCATCGACCGTGAGGGTCGACCCGACGACGTCGGAGAGCACCCCGCGCCAGCCGGCGTGCACCACGCCCACCACCCCGGCGGCCCCGTCGCCGAGCAGCACCGGCACGCAGTCCGCCGCGAGCACCAGCAGCGCGATGCCCGGCACGGTCGTCACCAGGGCGTCGACCTCGGGGACCGGCTCCGCCGCGGCGGCCACCGACCTGCGCGACGTCGTTGCCGTGGACCGGCGCCATCGACACCACGTGCCCACCGTCGACCCCCACCACCGCGGCGAGCGCGGCCCGGTTGGCCAGCACGTGCGTGATGTCGTCGCCGACGTGGTCGGCCAGGTTGCCCGAGTCGTACGGCGGGAGGCTCACGCCCTGCGTGCGGTCGGCGAACGCCCAGCGCACGCGCGGCCCGAGGCTTCCCGAGGCGATGCTCACCCCGCCACCCTCTCAGGTCCCCTCGTCCCGGCGCCGACCCCGGAGCGAGCCGGGCGACGCGACGCCATCCGGCGGCGGCTTCTCTGCCCATCGCCGCCGGGTGGTGGCGGGTCGACCGGCGGCCGGCGGGGCTACTTGAGGAAGTCGGGGACGTCGAGGTCGTCGTCGTCCGCGGCGTCGTCGAACACGATCCGGCGCGGCTCGCGACGCGGCTCGTCCTCCTGCGACACCGGGATGACCGCGGCCTGGCCGGGCTCCGCGGCGGCGCGAGCCGTGTCGACCGCGAGCGGGGTCTCGTCGAAGTCGCCCTTGGTGACCGACCTTCGTGCCGGTGCGGCGCGCGGGCGGGAGACCGCCGTCGAAGCCGGCGGCGATGACGGTGACGCGCACCTCGTCGCCGAGGGTGTCGTCGATGACCGCGCCGAAGATGATGTTGGCCTCCGGGTGCGCGGCGTCGGCGACGAGACGCGCCGCCTCGTTGATCTCGAACAGGCCGAGGTCCGAGCCGCCGGAGATGGACAGCAGGACGCCGTGTGCGCCGTCGATGCTGGCCTCGAGCAGCGGGCTGGAGATCGCGCTCTCGGCCGCGGCCACGGCACGGTCGTCGCCGCGGGCCGAGCCGATGCCCATGAGGGCGCTGCCGGCGCCGGCCATGATGCTCTTCACGTCGGCGAAGTCGAGGTTGATCAGGCCGGGCGTGGTGATGAGGTCGGTGATCCCGCTGACGCCCTGCAGCAGCACCTGGTCGGCCTGGCGGAACGCGTCGAGCATGGAGATGTTGCGGTCGGCCAGCGAGAGCAGCCGGTCGTTCGGGATGACGATGAGGGTGTCGACCTCGGCGCGCAGCGCGTCGACGCCGGTGTCGGCCTGGACGCCGCGACGCTTGCCCTCGAAGCCGAACGGGCGGGTGACCACGCCGATGGTGAGAGCGCCCAGCTGGCGGGCGATCTTGGCGACGACCGGAGCGCCGCCGGTGCCGGTGCCGCCGCCCTCGCCCGCGGTCACGAAGACCATGTCGGCGCCGCTGCAGCACCTCTTCGATGTCCTCGGTGTGGTCCTCGGCGGCGCTGCCGGCCGACCTCGGGGTCGGCGCCCGCGCCGAGCCCGCGCGTGAGCTCGCGACCGATGTCGAGCTTGACGTCGGCGTCGCTCATCAGCAGCGCCTGCGCGTCGGTGTTGACGGCGATGAACTCGACGCCCTTGAGGCCGACCTCGATCATCCGGTTGACGGCGTTGACGCCGCCGCCGCCGATGCCGACGACCTTGATCACCGCGAGATAGTTCTGGGGAGCCGCCACGGCACTGACCTTCCGCCTGGACATGGACCGAACTCTCACCCTCAGGTAGAGGCGTAGAGTTATGTCATCCTGTAGTCGGGGTCGAACTTAGGCCGAGCCCTGCCCCCGGCGCAAGACGCAGTCCCGGTCCGTCCGGCACGAACCGCCGTCAGCCGGCGAGGACGCTTGCGGCGCAACGGTTCTACGGTGTGCCGGCGGGGCTCGGCGCGAGGGTCCCGGCCGTGGTCGGGAGGTCGGGTGCGCTCACGTCGTAGTGCCTCGCGCCCACCCGCAGCAGCGCGCGCAGCACCTCGAGCTTGCGCGCCGACTCCTCGGCGCTCCCCCACTGCACCGTGGCACCGCCGGGCAGCGAGAGCACGACGTCGTCGCGGGTCCGGGCCACGACCTTCGGCACCGCGGCGCGCACGTCGGCCGGCAGGGCCGAGACGACCGCGAGCGCCGTGGCGAGCGCGGGCTCGTTGAAGGAGACGACGGTCGGCATGCCGCGCGGCGGTGCGGCCACCGAGCCGAAGCGTGCGCCGGACGCGTCGAGGTAGGCGTAGTCCGAGCCGTCGCGGACGACGACGAGCGGGGTGCGCTCGGTCACGACGACGACGAGCACGTCCGGCCAGCCGCGGCGCACCTCGACGGACCCGACCCGGGGCATCGCCCCGACCCGCGCCGTGATCCCGGCGACGTCGACGCGGGCGAGCGGCTGGCCGGGCGGCACGGCGGCGGCCTGGCGGACCGAGTCGGCGCTCACGGTGACGGCGCCGAGGACTCGCACCTCGCGCGCGGTGAGCACCGACGAGAACCACACGAGCCAGACGGCGAGCGCCACGAGCGCGGCGCACGCGGCGAGCAGCGACCCACCGCCGCCGGTGCGAGCGGTGCGTGCCGGCGGCGAACCGCTGCTCGGCCTCGACGACCGTCATGCCGGACCTCGCGCGCTCACGTGCGCGGCGCCTCGCGGGCGCGCAGCAGGTCGAGCACCTCGGTGCCGATCATCGCGATGTCGCCGGCGCCGAGGGTCATGACGACGTCGCCGGGGCGCGCGCGCTCGACGAGGTGCTCCGCGACGCGGCTCCACGACGGCTCGAACACGACCTGCTCGGGGGGCAGCGGCACGTGCGAGGCCATGGCCACGCCGGACGCGCCGGGGATCGGGTCCTCTCCCGGCGCGAAGACCTCGAGCACGACGACCTCGTCGGCCAGCCCGAGCGCCTCGCCGAACTCCGTCACGAACATCGCGGTGCGGTAGTAGTGGTGGGCCTGGAACGCGACGACGAGCCGGCCGTCGCCGACGAGGTCGCGCATCGCCGCACAGCGTCGCCGCGATCTCGGTGGGGTGGTGCGCGTAGTCGTCGTAGACCCGCACGCCGTCGGCCGTGCCCTTGAAGTCGAACCGGCGACGCGTGCCGCTGAAGGACTCGAGCCCCTCGCGCAGGTCGGTCGACGACTGGCCGAGCCCCATGCCGGTGACGAGCGCGGCCGTGGCGTTCGAGGACGTTGTGGCGGCCGGGGACGCGCGAGCTCGGTCACGCCGAGGCGGACCCCGTGCTCGAGGACGTCGAAGCGCCAGCCCGTTCTCGCCCGGCTCGATGCAGCTCGACGCGGTAGTCGGCGGACTCGGGCTCGCCGTAGGTGCGGACGTCGACCCCCGCCGGCGCGCGGCCGCCCGGCCAGCCGGGCGGCCCCGGGGTCGTCGGCGCACACGACGACGAAGCCGCCGCGGTCGCGGATACCCGACGGCGAACTCGAGGAACGCTGCCTCGATGGCCTCGAACGTGCCCCAGTGGTCGAGGTGGTCGGGCTCGACGTTGGTGACGATGCCGGCGTACGCGGGCAGCGCGAGGAACGCGCCGTCGCTCTCGTCGGCCTCGGCGACGAAGTCGACGCCGGTGCCGATGGTGCGCGTTGCTGCCGCTCTCGTTGAGCTCGCTGCCGATCGCGAACGACGGGTCGGCGCCGCAGTGCTGCAGCGCGACCGTCAGCATCGACGTGGTGGTGGTCTTGCCGTGCGTGCCCGGCGACGGCGATCGCCGCGGTAGCCCGCCATGATCGTGGCGAGCGCCTCGGCGCGGCCCATGACGCGCAGACCGCGCTGCGTGCGCCGCCAGCAGCTCGGCGTTCCCCGGCTTGATGGCGGTGGAGACGATGACGGTGTCGACGCCGTCGACGGTGGCTCGCGTCGTGGCCGACGTGGGCCGTCGACGCCGAGAGCGCGCAGGGCGGCGATGCGCCGGGAGTCCTTGGCGTCGCTGCCGCTGACGGTCACGCCCCGCGCGACGAGGATGCGCGCGATGCCGGACATGCCGGCGCCGCCGATGCCGATGACGTGCACGCGCCCGAGAGCGGTGAGGTCGGCGTGCTCGGCGGTCATCGGGGTCCTCCTGCGGTCGTGCGCTGCCCCCGCGCTCGAGACGGCCTCGAGCACCAGGTCCTCAGTCTCTCGTCCGCGTCGCGCTGACCGTGGGAGGCGGCCGCCGATTCCATCTCGCGTCGCTGGTCGACGTCGAGCAGGAGCGGCGCCACGCACGTGCGAGCGACCCGCTCGGCGTCGAGCGCCGCGTCGTCGACGAGGAGCCCGCCCCCGGCGTCGACGACGGGCAGCGCGTTGAGCCGCTGCTCGCCGTTGCCGATCGGCAGCGGGCACGTAGACCGCGGGCAGCCCGACCGCGGCGAGCTCCGCGCAGGTCATCGCACCGGCGCGGCAGAGCGCGACGTCGGCCGCGGCGTAGGCGAGGTCCATGCGGTCGAGGTAGGGCACCGCGACGTACGGCGCCGGGCCGAGCCGGCCGGTGGGCCGCTGGTCGTCGTTGCGCTAGCCCGACGGCGTGCAGCACCTGGATGCCCTGGGCGGTGAGCGCCGGCCGCGGCGTCGACGGCGGCGTCGTTGAGCCGACGGGCGCCCTGCGACCCGCCGAACACGAGCAGCGTCGGGCCGGTCCGGGTCGAGGCCGAACGACGCGCGCGCCTCGGCCCGCAGCGCCGCGCGGTCGAGCGTCGGCGATCGTGCGGCGCAGCGGCATCGCCGATGTGACGCGAGCCCGGGATCGCTTCCGGGACGGCGCATCCGACGTAGCGGCGTGAACCGCGCGCCGACCCTGTTCGCCAGGCCCGGGACGGGCGTTGGCCTCGTGGATCACGATGCGGCACGCGGCCGCGGGCGCCGAGGTAGGCCGGCAGCGCGACGTAGCCGCCGAAGCCGACCACGACGTCGGCGCCGGTGCTCGTCGAGGATCGTCGCGCACCTCGCGCGACCGGCGCCGCGCACCCGCGGCGGGCAGCCGCACCAGGTCGATGGTGGGGCGTCGCGGCATCGGGGTCGGCGGTGATGAGCCGCGAGGTCGTAGCCGCGCTCGGGCACGAGCCGGGTCTCGAGGCCGCGCTCGGTGCCGAGGGCGGTGATGCCGACGTCGGGGTCGTGGCGACGCAGGCAGTCGGCGAGGTTGAGCGCCGGCTCGATGTGCCCGGCCGTGCCGCCCGCCGGCGAGGACGACGTGCACCGGCTCACCGCCTCCGTGCGCGCGACCGCGCGTGCGCGCGCGCCGGACGGCGCCGGGCGCGTCCGGCCTCGGCCCGCGCGAACGACATGAGCATGCCCAGGGCCACGAGCGTGGGCATCGAGCGACGAGCCGCCGTAGGACACGAGCGGCAGCGGCACGCCGGTGATCGGGATGAGCTGGAGCACCGCGCCGATGTTGAGCAGCGCCTGGGTGAGGATCCACGCGACGACGGCCGCGGACGCCGTGCGCACGAACGGGTCCGCGTCGTGCGGGCGAGCCGCAGCCCGGCGATGCCGATCGCGGCGAACAGCACGAGGACGAGCAGCGAGCCGAGGATGCCGAGCTCCTCGCCGACGACGGCGTAGATGAAGTCGGTGTGCGCCTCGGGCAGCCAGTCCCACTTCTCCCGGCTCGCGCCGAGCCCGACGCCGAACCAGCCGCCGCCGCCCAGCGCGTTCTTGCCGCGGAGGAGCTGCCAGCCGGTGCCGAGCGGGTCGGCTCTCGGGGTCGAGCCAGGACGGTGAAGCGGTCGAGCGGTAGGCCTGGCGCGAGGCTGAGCAGCGGCGACGCCGGCGAGGACCACGACCGCGCCGCCGACGAACAGCCGCAGCGGGGCGCCGTTGACGTAGAGCATCGCGGCGACCATCGGCACGAGGATGAGCGCGGTGCCGACGTCGCCCTCGAGCAGGACGAGCCCGATCATCGCGACCGCCACGGGCATCAGCGGCACGAGCAGGTGCTTCCACTGGTCGAGCAGCCCCTGCTTGCGCGCGAGCAGGTCGCTCGCCCACAGCACGAGCGCCAGCTTCGCGAACTCGCTGGGCTGGAAGCGGAACGGGCCGCCGAGCTCGATCCAGTTGCGCTGGCCGGCGACGTCGCGCCCGATGACGAGGACGGCGACGAGGGCGACGAGCGCGAAGATGAGCATCGGGTAGGCCATCCGGCGGCAGAACACGCACCGGCATCCGCGAGGCCAGGACCATGAGCGACCAGCCCGACGACCGCGAACAGCACCTGCCGCGGCCACAGCGTGTACGCCGAGCCGAAGACGCGGTAGCTCTCGACGGTCGACGCCGACAGCACCATGGCGACGCCGAGCACGAGCAGCAGCAGGGTCGCGCCGAGCAGCACGTGGTAGGTCGCGAGCGGGTGCTCGGACCGCGGCGCGGCCGGTCGACGACCGACGCGCCGGATCGCCGTGCCTGGCTCACGTCGGTCACCGCCGCACGAGGCGGCCAGCGCGCGACGGACGCGGCGAACTCGTCGCCGCGGTGGGCGTAGTCGCGGAACATGTCCCACGACGCGCAGCCCGGGCGCGAGCAGGACGGTGTCGCCGGGGCGCGCGAGCGCGGCGGCGGCGCGCACGACGTCGTCCATGGCTCCAGTGTCGGTGCGGTCGACCTCGACCACGGGGACATCGGGCGCGTGTCGCGCGAGCGCCTCGCGGATCCGTCGCGCGGTCCACGCCGAGCAGCACGGCGCCGCGCATGCGGTCGCGCGTGCGCTGCACGAGCTCGTCGAACTCCTGGCCCTTGGCCATGCCGCCGGCGATCCACACGACGGACTCGTAGGCGAGCAGCGACGTCTCGCGCCGCGTGGCCGTTGGTCGCCTTCGAGTCGTCGACGCAGCGCGACGCCGTCGACCGTGCGCCACGTCGGCGATGCGGTGCCCGGCCGGCTCGAACGACGCGCAGGCCCGTCGCGCACCGCCGCGGCCGGGACGCCGTAGGCCCGGGCCAGCGCCGCGGCGGCGAGCGCGTTGGCGACGTTGTGCGGCGCGAACGGGTGCACGTCGTGCACCGACGCGAGCTCCTGCGCGTGCTCGCGCGCGGTTCTCGACGAAGGCGCGGTCGACGAGCAGGTCGTCGACGACGCCGAGCATCGACAGCGCCGGGCACGCCCAGGGTGAAGCCGATCGCGCGGCAGCCCTCGACGACGTCGGCCTCCTCGACCATGCCGCTCGGTCGTCGGCGTCCGCGACGTTGTAGACCGCGGCCACCTGGGTGTTGGCGTAGATCCGGCGCCTTCGCCGCGCGGTAGGCCTCGAACGACCCGAAGAGGTCGACGTGGTCGGCGGCGACGTTGAGGCACACCGAGGCGAGCGGGCTCGCGGTGTGCAGGAACGGCAGCTGCGGCGCGCCGACCTCGACGGCGAGCACGTCGAAGCCGTCCGGGTCCATCACCGCGTCGACGAGCGAGACGCCGATGTTGCCGACGGCGGCGGTGCGCCGGCCGGCGGCGCGCAGCATCGACTCGAGCATGAGCGTCGTCGTCGTCTTGCCGTTCGTGCCCGGTGACGCACGAGCCAGCGGCGCGGCGTCCGGGCCGCGCAGCCGCCACGCGAGCTCGAGCTCGCCCCACACCGGCACGCCGCGCTCCTGCGCGGCGCGCGATCACCGGGGCCGTCGGGCGGCAGGCCCGGCGACACGACGAGCACGTCCGGCGTCGTCCGGGCAGCGTGTCGCCGTCGCCGAGCCGCACGGTGGCACCGACGACCTCGAGGATCGTCGGCGCGCTCGCGCTGCGCGCTCGCCGTCGGCGCGCGTCGATGACCGTGACCCGCGCGCCGAGCTGGACGAGGTGGTCGGCGGCGGCGAAGCCCGGCGACGCCGATGCCGGCGACCACCGCGTGCACGCGCCGACCAGTCCGACGACCGCGGCGTAGCGAGGTGACGTCGCGTGCGGCTCACTGCGCGGACCCACTCGGCGTAGAACAGGCCGAGGCCGAGCGCGACGAACAGGCCCGTGGATGATCCAGAACCGCACGACGATCTGGATCTCCGGCCAGCCGAGCATCTCGAAGTGGTGGTGCAGCGGGGCCATGCGGAACATGCGTCTGCCGGTGAGCTTGAAGCTGCCCACCTGGCCGATCACCGAGAGCGCGACGATGAGGAACAGGCCGGCGAGCATCGGCAGCAGCAGCTCGGTGCGCGACAGGATCGCGAGCGCCGCGATCGCGCCGCCGAGCGACAGCGATCCGGTGTCGCCCATGAAGATGCTCGGCCGGCGCGGTGTTCCACCACAGGAACCCGAAGCGTCGCGCCGGCGGCCGCCGCCGGCGAAGATCGCGAGGTCGAGCGGGTCTCGGACGTCGTAGCAGCGGGCGAACTCGCCGAACGAGCAGTTCTGGCCGTACTGCCACACCGACAGCAGCGTGTAGGCGCCGAGCGTCATCATCGCCGCGCCGGCGGCCAGGCCGTCGAGCCCGTCGGTGAGGTTGACCGCGTTCGTGGTCGCCGTGACGAGGAACCAGATCCACAGCATGAACAGCGCGGTGGGCAGGACGATCCCGGTGTTGCGCAGGAACGAGATCGCGTGCGACGCCGGGCGTGCAGCCCGTCGGCGTCCGGGAACTGCAGCCGACAGCCAGGCGAAGCGACAGCGCGACGGCCGCCTGGCCGAGCAGCTTGGTGCGCGCGCGCACGCCGGTGCTGCGCTGCTTGAAGATCTTGAGGTAGTCGTCGGCGATGCCGACGAGCCCGAGCCCGACCGTGAGGTAGAGCGCGAGCAGGCCCGAGACCGTGGGCGGCCGCCACGGCGACGCAGGTGCGCGCCGAAGTAGCCGATGAGCAGCCCGCCGAGGATCGCGAGGCCGCCCATCGACGGGGTGCCGCGCTTGCCCTCGTGCTCGGGGTAGGGCTCGCCGTCGGTCGACACGCGGATCGCCTGCGCGTAGCCGTGCCGGCGCAGGAAGCGGATGAGCAGCGGGGTGCCGAGCAGCGACACGAACGAGGCCGAGGCCGGCGGCGATGAGCACGAGCCTCATGCGCGTCACCTCCGTCAGGGCCCGCGGCGACGCGCTCGAGGCCGACGCCGCGCGAGGCCTTCACCAGGACGACGTCGCCCGGCGCGACATCTCGCGCGCGCAGCAGCGCGACCGCCGCGTCGACGTCCGGCACGGCCATGACGACGGTGGCACCTCCGAGCCGCCTCGCGCGCCTCGCGCCACGCCGGACGCCGGCACCCGCACCGACCGCGACGACGACGGTCGATGCCCACGCTCGGCGGCCGTCGCGGCCGACCTCCTCGTGCGCGGACTCCGCGCTCGGCGCCGAGCTCGCGCATCTCGCCCAGCACGGCCCACGTGCCGCGCGGCCGGGCCGCGTCGGTGGCGCCGCGCCATGGCCACGAGCGCGTCGAGCGCGGCGCGCATCGGACTCGGGGTTGGCGTTGTAGGCGTCGTTGACCACGGTGACGCCGGCGGCGGTCGTCGACACCTCCATGCGCCAGCGGCTCGCCGGCGGTGCGCCGACGAGAGCCGGCGCGGCGACCGCGTCGACGGGCGAGCCCGAGCGCGAGCGCCGCGGCGGCGACGGCGAGGGCGTTGGACACCTGGTGCGCGCCGTGCAGCTGCAGCGAGACCGGCGCGCGACTCCCTGCGGCGCACGAGGCGTGAAGCGCGGCGCGCCCGTCGTCGTCGAGCGTCTCGTCCTCGGCACGGACGTCGGCGTCGCGCGGACCGGCCGTAGAGTGACGACCCGCGCCGCGGGTGCGCGACGCCATCGCGGCGACGAGCGGGTCGTCGGCGTTGAGGACGGCGACGCCGCCGTCGGCGGCCGGCG
The DNA here is from genome assembly GCA_963738455.1 of uncultured Actinomycetes bacterium. Lineage (GTDB taxonomy): Bacteria > Actinomycetota > Actinomycetes > S36-B12 > CAIYMF01 > Longivirga. The sequence goes on along the minus strand of CAVTWM010000004.1, from coordinate 428,317 downwards.
GCAGCGGCCTCGACCAGCTCGCCCTTGGTCGCGGCGACGTTCTCGCGCGAGCCGAACTCGCCGAGGTGCGCGGACCCGACGTTGAGCACGACGCCGATGCGCGGCGGCGTGATGCCGCAGAGGTAGCGCGATGTGCCCGAGCGCCGCGGGCGCCCATCTCCGAGACGAGCACGCGCGTGCGCGCGTCGACGCCGAGCGCGGTGACCGGCAGGCCGACCTCGGTGTTGAACGAGCCCTGCGGCGCCACCACGGGCCCGAGCTCGACGAGCACCTGGGCCATGCAGGTCCTTGGTGCTGGTCTTGCCGCGACGAGCCGGTGATCGCCGACGACGACGAGCGTCGGGCATCCGGTCGACGACCGAGCGCGCGAGGCGCCCGAGGGCGAGCACGGTGTCGTCGACGACGACGCACGGGCACGTCGAGCTCGCGCGACGGCGAGCACGGCCACGGCGCCCCGCCGCGATCGGCCTGCCGCGGCGAAGTCGTGCGCGTCGTGGTGCTCCCCCACGACCGCCACGAACAGGTCGCCGGCGTGCGACGCGTGCGCGAGTCGGTGGTGACGCCGGTGACCGCGCGTCGCGGGGTCGGCGCCGCCGGCGAGGCGCCCGCCGACGGCGTCGGCGACCTCGCCGAGCGTCAGCGCGATCACGTGGCGTCCTCGCGTCGGTCGGCACGTCGGCGGGCACGACCGCCGGGCTGCCAGCGCCTCGGCGAGCACGACCCGGTCGTCGAACGGCGTGACCGTACCCGCGACCTCCTGGCCCTGCTCGTGGCCCTTGCCCAGGACGAGAACTACGTCACCCGCGCCGGCGAGCGCCACCGCCATGCGCGATCGCGCGCCGCCGGTCGGCCACCTCGATCGCCGCGCGCTGCCGGCGACGCGTGCGTGACCCCGCGCAGGACCGCGCGCGCGGATGGCGGCCGGGTCCTCGCGAGCGCGGGTTGTCGTCGGTCACGATCACGACGTCGGCGCCGCGCGCGGCCGCCTCGCCCCATGTCGAAGCGCTTGTGCGGGTCGCGGTCGCCGCCCGCGCCGAGCACGACGAGTGCACGACGCGCCCGGCGCGCGCCGATCTCGCGCGGCGCCGCGAGCGCGCGCTCGACGGCGTCGGGCGTGTGCGCGTAGTCGACGAAGGCGAGCAGGCCGCGCTCGAGGTCCGGGTCGGGCACGCGCTCCATGCGGCCGGGCACGCCGTCGCACGCCGCGATGCCGTCGGCCGCCGTCAGCGGGTCGACGCCCGCGGCGGCGAGGAGCGCCAGCGCCCCGATCGCGTTGGCGACGTTGAACTCCCCCGGCAGCCGCACCTCGAGCGGGACGTCGACGCCGTCGGGGCCGAGCGCCGCGCATGCACCGAGCCGCCCGGCACGGCCACGCACGCCGTCGACGCATCCAGTCCGCCGCGCGCCGCCGATCGGCGTACGTCGTCACCGCGAGGCCCTGCGGCCGCAGCCGCCCGCCGATGCGCGCGCCCCACTCGTCGTCGACGCACACGACCGCGCGGCCGCGTGCGCGCGCGCGGTGAACAGCGACGCCTTGGCCGTCGAAGTAGTCGTCCATGTCGCGCGTGGAAGTCGAGGTGGTCCTGGGCTCAGGTTGGTGAAGCCGGCGACGTCGAAGCGCACGCCGTCGACGCGGCCGAGGCGCAGCGCGTGGCTCGACACCTCCATCGTCACGGCGGTGACGCCGCGCTCGCGCATCACCGCGAGCAGCGCGTGCACGTCGGTGGCCTCCGGGGTGGTGCGCTGCGGTCGGCGACGACGTCGTCGCCGATCCGCGTGCCGACGGTGCCGATGACGCCCGGTGACGTGCCCCGCCGCGCGGAACCCGGCGTCGACGAGGTACGCTCGTGGTCGTCTTGCCGTTGGTGCCGGTGATGCCGACGACGACGAGGTCGTGCGACGGGTCGGCCGTAGACGCGCGACGGCGACCGCGCCGAGGACCGCGCGCGGGTCGTCGACCACGAGCACCGGCAGCCCCGTGGCGGCGCAGCGCTCGCGCCCCGGACGGGTCGGTGAGGACGGCGACGGCGCCGGCGTCGACGGCCTGGGCGACGAACTCGGCGCCGTGCGTGCGGAAGCCCGGGCAGGGCGGCGTACAGGTCCCCGGGACGCACGGCGCGGGAGTCGTGGGTGACGCCGGTGACGAGCGACCGCGGCGGGTCGGCGGGTCGACGTCGGCGCCCGGCGACCGCGGCGACCTCCGCCGAGCGGGACGCGGCGGCGTGCTCGGTCGAGGTCCTGCGGGCACGTCGCGACCCTATCCCGCGCTCACCAGGTGACCGGGATGCGCGGACGCGCGGTGCCGGTCGGCGGGATGCGCTCGTGCTCGAGCGCGAAGGTCATGACGCGTCTTGAACACCGGGCCGGCGAGCACGCCGCCGAAGTGGCCGTTGCGCGGGTTCTGCAGGAAGACCGCGACGACGAGGCGTCGGGTTGTCCGCGGGCGCCATGCCGATGAACGAGGCCGTGTAGCCGCGGTAGCAGCCGCAGCTGTCGTCGATGCGGTTCGCCGTGCCGGTCTTGCCCGCGACGCGGTAGCCGGGGATCGCGGCCTTCGGCGCCGTGCCGTCGGCTCGGAGACGACCGACTCGAGCATCGAGCGGACCGGTCTGCGCGGTCGTGGCGCTCACCACGCGGGTCGAGGCTCGGCGTCGGCGCGCGGCCTGGTAGGTGCCGTCGGGCAGCGTGTAGCCGGCGACCAGGCGTGGGCGTCGACGCGCACGCCGTCGTTGGCGATGGTCGCGTAGACCGACGCCGCCTGGACGGCGTTGACCGACAGGCCCTGGCCGAAGGCGAGCGTGCCGAACGTGGTGTCCGACCACTTGCGACGGCGCGCGGCACGAAGCCCTTGCTCTCGCCGGGGAAGCGGAGGCCGGTCGGCTCGCCGATGCCGAACTTCTTCAGGTAGCGGTACAGCGTCGTCGCCGCCGATCTTCTCGGCCGCCATGATCGTGCCGATGTTGCTCGACTTGGCGAGCACGCCGTTGAGCGTGAGCTTGAGCGTGCCGTGCGGGTTGTGGTCGTGCCACGTCTTCGCGGGCCGCATCGAGCACCGGCGGGATCACCAGCGGGTGAGCGGGCGTGGCCTTCTTCTCCTCGATCACCGCCGCCATCGTCATGACCTTGCTCGTCGAGCCGGGCTCGAAGACGTCGGAGACCGCGCGGTTGCGGATGTCGGCCTGGCGCGGCCTCGGCCGGCCGGTTCGGGTCGAACGTGGGCACGGTGGCGAGCGCGAGGATCTGGCCGGTCCGCGGGTCCATCACGACGACCGTGCCGCTGTCGGCCTTCGCCGCCGTCGACCTGCTTGCGCGATCGCCTCCTGCGCCACCCACTGCATGTCGCGGTCGATCGTGAGCCGCACGCCGGTGCCCGGGACGGCGTCGGTGCCCGACGAGCGCGACCGTCGGGATCTCGGTGCCGCGCGCCGAGCTCTCGAAGACCTGCGTGCCGGCGACGCCGGCGAGCTGCTCGTCGAAGCCGTACTCGAGGCCCGGAGCCGCCGTGTGCCGTCGGCGCGCACGTAGCCGACGACGTTCGCCGCGACCTCGCCCGCCGGGTAGACGCGCGTCGTGGTGGCCTCGCTGAAGACGCCCGGCGAGCTTGAGGTCGGCGACCTTCGCCCACACGTCGGGCGTGACGTTCTTGGCGAGGTAGACGAACCGGCGCGTCGCCCGTCATGCGCTGGCGCGTACGCCTCGGCGTCGCCGCCGAGCACGGTCGCGAGGGCTGCCGCGACTCCGCCGCGGCGTCCTTGACCAGCGTCTGGTCGACGGTGACGTTGCGCGCCGCCACCGTGGTGGCGAGCGGCACGCCGTTGGCGTCGGTGATGTCGCCGCGCGTGGCCGGGAGGACGACCGTGCGCATGCCGGTCCTTGGTCGCGGACGCGGCGAGGGTCGGGCCCCTGGACGGCCTGCAGGTCGACGACCCGGCCGGCCACGATGGTGAACGACGATGAGCAGGCCGACCTGCCAGACCCGCAGCCGGCGGACGTGGTCGCCGCGGCGGAAGCGCTCGACGACCGGTGGCCGGTACGACGCGGCCGGGTCGGACGCGGCGGGCGCGATGGCCGGACGGCCGCGGGCGGCGGGCGCGAGCGTCGTCACGGCTCGTTCCCGGTGGGCTCGGCGGGAGCGTCGGGACGGCGCCGTCGGTCTGCGGCGGGGCGTCGGCCACGGCGGCGTCGCGACGCGGCTCGCGGCCGCCGACGGCGCCGTGCTGCCGGTGACGCGGCGGCGCGCACGGCCGTCGTCGGCGGGCGTCCGCGACGGGCGCGGTGCCGGCGGTGGTCGCGCGTCGCGGCGATCCGCGATGCGTGGCCGCCGCCTGGGCCGGGCGTGGGGCGGCCGAGGACCACGCCGTCGGCGAGGCGCAGGAACACCGGGGCGCTGCGCCGGGCACCATGCCGAGCGCGCTCGGCCCGCTGCTGCAGCGACTCCGGCGCCTCCGCGAGCGCGACCTGCTGCACGAGCCGCTGCTCCTGCACGGCGAGGTCGCGCTGGGCTGCGGTGAGAGCGCGCCGATCTCGAACGCGCCCTGGGCGAGCGAGGTGTTGAGCACGAGGAGCAGCAGCATCCCGCCGACGAGCATGCCCGACGACGACGAGCGCGAAGACGCCGTTGCCGGCCACGGACGGGCGCCGGGCGGCGGCACCTCCTGCAGCGGCGGACGGCGCGGCGCGCGGCGGCCTTCGGGCGCGCGTGGGCCGCGGGCGACGCCGGGACGCGTCGTCGCGCGGCGCGGGCGGTGGCGCTCATGCCGCCTCCCGCATCCGCTCGGCCGCGCGCAGCCGCACCGAGGCGGCGCGCGGGTTCTCCGCGATCTCGGACGTCCGAGGCCTTCTCCGAGCCGCGCGTGATCAGGCGCAGCTCGGGCTCGTGACCCTCGGGCACGAACGGGCAGGTCGACCGGCACGTCGCTCGTGGCGCGGGACACCAACGCGCGCTTGATGATCCGGTCCTCGAGCGACTGGTAGGACATGACGACGATGCGACCGCCGACGGAGAGCGCGTCGATCGCGGCGGGGATGCGCGCGCTCGAGCGACCTCGAGCTCGCCGTTGACCTCGATGCGCAGCGCCTGGAAGGTGCGCTTCGCCGGGTTGCCGCCGGTGCGGCGCGCCGGCGCCGGGATCGAGTCGCGGATGAGCTCGACGAGGCGCGCGCTGGTGTCGAACGGCTGCCGCGGCCGCGCTCGCGGACGACGGAGTCGGCGATGCGACGCGCGAACTTCTCCTCGCCGTACTCGCGCAGCACGCGCGCGAGCTCCTGCGGCTCGTAGGTGTTGAGGACGTCGGCGGCGGTGATCCCGCGCGTGGGATCCATCCGCATGTCGAGCGGCGCGTCCTGGGAGTAGGCGAAGCCGCGCGCCGCCTCGTCGAGCTGCATCGAGGAGACGCCGAGGTCGAACAGGATGCCGTCGATGCGCGGGCAGCCGGCCTCGTGCGAGCACCTGCGGCATCTCGTCGTAGACCGCGTGCACGAGGACGCGTGCGGTCGGCGTACGCCGCCAGCCGGCGGCCGGAGAGCTCGAGCGCGTCCGGGTCGCGGTCGAGACCGACGAGGCGCACGTCGGGGAAGCGCCGCAGCAGCGCCTCGCTGTGCCCGCCGAGGCCGAGCGTCGCGTCGACGACGACGGCGCCGGGGCGGCTCGAGCGCCGGAGCGAGCAGGGTGAGGCAGCGCTCGAGCAGCACCGGCACGTGGCCGGACGGTCGCGGCGCGCGCGGCGCGGCCGTCCCCGAGTCCGTCGGGATCGGTGGGGGTCGACATGGGATCAGCCGAGCCGCGTCACGAGGTCGGACAGCGCCGACGAGGAAGGCGGCGCGAGAGCAGGCGCGGCCACGGCCAGCGACCCCGACGGGACCGGCGACCGCCGGCGCGGCGCACGCCGAGCGCGGCGCTCGGGGCGCCGGTGCAGCGTGAGAGTCCATGGTGACGGTGTCCTCCTCGCCCGGGTGGGCGCTCGCGGTGGGGGTCTCGTCCGTGCCGGTCGGTGCGGGTCGTGGTCGGTCTGGTGCGGCGGGTGGGGCGTGCGTTCGTGGGACCAGGTCCCCGTCCGTCACTCGGGGGTGGGATCCGCCTGGCACCGGGGAAGGTGCGCCAGGAGGCCGGTGACGGACCGGAGACCTCGTGCCACGACGCTCACGCCGGGCGGCACCACCTCCCCGTCGAGCTCGGCGAAGGACTGCTCGGTGCCCGTCAGGTAGGTCTCCCACGCCGCCGTGTCCCAGATCTCGATGCGGGTGTCGGCGCCGACGACGACGCACTCGCGGGTGAGGCCGGCGTACTCGCGCAGGGACGGCGGGATCGTGATGCGCCCCTGCTTGTCGGGGATGTCGTCGTAGGCGCTCGCGAACAGGACGCGGGTGTAGGCGCGCGTCTTCTCGCGTGGTCTGCGGGGCGTTGCGCAGGGTGGCGGCGTACTCGCGCGAAGCCCTCGCGCGTCCACACGACGAGGCAGCGGTCCTGGCCCTTGGTCATGACCAGGCCGTCGGCGAGCGCCTCGCGGAACTTGGCCGGGAGGATCACCCGGTTCTTCTCGTCGAGGCGCGGCGTGTGGGTCCCGAGGAACACCGACCACCACCTCCCGCGAGCTCCCCCGGAGCGGGCCAGTCCCTCCGGTGCGCGCCAACATACTCCACTTCACTCCACCGTCAACCACCCGCACTCCCCCGAACGGCTGAACGCCTGCGGGTGTTCTCGGCACCGTCCGACATCACCGCAGGTCAGAGCGGTGGGGGGAGGTGGAGGGGAATCCGCAGCCAGGGACCCGTGGAGCACAGTGGCGGTCGACCTACGGCGTGTCACGCGGCCTGCGACGTCCGGCAGCGGCCGCGTGCTCGCGTGGGCGAGCCGTCGCGCGCGTCGGGGTGGAGCGGAGTGGAGCGGGCTAGGAGAGGTCGGAGCGCTTGTCGACGTCGACCAGATCGGGGAGCTCCCCGGGCACCGGCCACTCGTGGATCACCGAGGTCCGGAGCACGACGTCCTGCACCGAGCGGTTCTCCCGGCTCACCGCGCACCAGAACAGGCCGACGGGGAAGACCGCGCAGAAGCCGGCGCGCAGCACGGCGCCCAACCACCGCATGCGGTCGCCCTTGCGCCCGACGACGCGCAGCCCCATGAGGCGTGCCCCCAGGGTGCGCCCGCTCGTCGCGAAGCTGACCGTGAGATAGCAGAAGAGGAGGACGAAGCCGATGGCGAGGTAGGCGAAGAACGGCCACGTCGGGACCACGAAGCCGCGCGGGTCGAGCAGGAACAGGAGCACGACGTAGGCGAGCCACGAACCGATCGTGATGGCCGCGACGAGCCCGTAGTCGATCGCCCCCGCGATCGTGCGCGACACGACGCCAGCCCGAAGCCCCTGGAACGCACGGGCTTTCGGCGGCAGCGGGTTGATGTGGCGTTCGGCCTTCCCATCAGGCATCCGCGGCACCTCCCTCGTCGACGTCAGCCGGTCGCCCGGGCGACGGCGGTGCGCCGTGCGTTGCGGCGCAGAAGGAACCGGTCGATCCAGCGGTTGACGAGCTCGTCGCCGGCCACCGCCGAGATGCGCGCGACGTCGACGACCTCGCTGGCCACTCCGGTGGACGACTCGCGGATGATCTCGGGCAGGTTCGACCTCGTCGATGACCTCCTCCGCGATGCCGGCGAGGTCGACCTGCGTGCGGACGATCTCGTTGAGGTCGATGCTCGCGATCGCGGTCTCCACGAGCCGCTTGAGATCGACCCGCTCGAGCACGAGGTCGGTCAGGTCCATGGTGTCGAGGACGGCGCCGACCAGTCGCTCGAGGTCGACCCGCTGCAGCACGAGCGCGGTCACGTCGATGCGGTCGAGGACCGGCTCGACGCACCGACGGCACCAGCACGTCGAGGGTCTGGCCGCTGACGACGGTGAGGTCCTCCCCCGCCGCGAAGCGCACCTGCCGGCCGCGCGCGGCGAACCGCTGCGCGATCTCGGCCGGGGCCCAGGCCTCGGGCACGAGCGGCGGACGGCTGAGCACGCCGAGCAGACCCCGGGCGAGCGGCGACACGGCCCGGGCCACGACGACGCCGGTCGCGACGACGGGGCGGGCCACGGTGACCGCGGCCCCGACCGCGACGTCGAGCGGCCCTTCGACCGAGGCCGGGAGCTGCGGTCCGCCTCGACGCACCACGGGGACCATGGCGCGCCCGTCGTCGGACGAGCCCGCTGCGCTGTCGTCCGGTCCGGTCACAGGCACATCTTCACGTACGCGGCCGCCCCGCACGCCCCGCACGCGTGTTCCGGGCTCGATCGCGAGCTCGACGACGACCACTCTCCGTGCTCGCGCCTATCCGGACGGCGTAGCACCTCTCACCGGACCAGGGGTCGGTCGCACCGTCCTGTCACGACCCCACCCGCCCCAGCCGCCCCACGCACCACGCCGCGTGTGAACAATGATCGAAAACGAGCCCAGAACCGTCGAACTGGTTGCGCGCACTGGGAGTGACGGGGATCCTCCGACGGAGGAGCGGAGAGCCCGTCGGGGCGGGCCCGCACCAAGCGGAGGGCATCCCGACATGACATCACTCGACTCTCGACGTCCGTTCGCCCGCGCGCTCGCAGCCGTCGCCGCCACGACCCTGGCCGCGGTCGGTGTGGCCACCATCACGGCGCCCGCTGCCGGTGCGGCGCTGCTGCAGCCGGCCGGGGTCAGCGTCTCCGTCGTCGGCGGGCAGGCCTACACCTCGACCGCGATCAAGGCGGACTTCGTCGTGACGAACCGCGCTACCAACGGCGCGTCGCTGGCGGCCTTCACCCTCGTGGTGCCGCCGGGAGTCGGCCGGATCACGTCCGCCGGCGTCAGCGGGCCGGGGAACTGGGCGCAGACTGTGGTCCCCTGCGGCTCCGTGACCTCGTGCTCGTCGCTGGTCGTCGTCTTCGGCACGCTGCCCCTGCGCACCTCGTTGATCCGTCCGGGACAGTCGGTCCTGACGTCGATCCGCTTCACGACCTCGGCGACGCCCGGGCCGATCGCGTTCCGCATGATCGGGATCGGCGGTGGCATTTTCACCACGACCGACACGCCCACCATCAACGTGATCTCCGGCGACGCCAAGTCGTTCCTGGTCTCGGGTCCCGGGAGCGCGGTCACCGCGGGCGGCACCGGCTCGTTCGGCGTCCAGGCGCTCAACCTGCTCGACGCACCTGCCGCGTACGCCGGTGGCCAGGTCAAGGTCGAGCTCGGGTCCGACGACACGGGCGCGTCTCTGACCGTCGGGGCCACGACCGTGCCGTTCGTCGCGACCCCGGTCCTCCCGAGCGGCACCAAGTCGATCGCGGTAGTCACCCTCCCGCCCTCCGTCGGCACGGCCCCCATCCCGATCACCATCGGGTTCACCCGGTCCGCGACCGCGCAGACCGTGTCGGTGACGGAGACGAAGCCCGAGCCGAACGCCACCGGCACCTCGGCCGGATTCGTCGTCGGCGCCGCGGCGCCCACGACGATCGTGTTCGAGTCGATCGCCGACGCATCAACCGGACCGACCGACCCGGCTGCTGCCGAACCCGGCGAAGACGCAGGACCTCGTCGCGACCTTCCACGTCGAGGACGTCTACGGCAACTTCGCCACGGTCGGTCCCGGCATCGTCACCCTGACGGCCGGCGGTCCGGGCACCCTGACCACGCAGCCCGCGTCGGGCGCAGACCCCACCACCCCCGGCACGGTCCTCGGGGTGTACTCGGAGTACTCGCCCAGCGTCCTGTTCACGCTGAGTCTCGGCTCGACCGACACCGACGTCAGGACGTCGCCAGTCGACACCGTGGGTGCCTCGGCGGTGTTCACCCCGGGCACGGCAGGCACGCTAGGTACGACGAACTTCGTGGCGCCCAACGGCGACGGGTCGTCGAACTGCGACCTCACGCCGACGGACCCGGTCTGCTCGTTCGCGAACCTCCCCGAGGGTGCGAACGGGCACGTGGACCTGACCCAGCAGGTGTGCGTCGGCCTCGACACTGTCAACGGCGTGTGCGCCACGCATCCGAACCTGCCGATCATCACCTACCTCAAGGGCGACTTCACCGACGGGACGGCGACGGACCTCTACACCCGGACCGCGCCCGCGTCGGTCGTGATCACCTGCCTCAACGCCGTGTGCCCGCACCAGGACGAGAGCTTCACCGGCGTCGAGGACGTGACGTACCCCGACTGGCACGAGTCGGTCGAGGACTTCCTCGACTACCCGCTGTTCGCCCAGCCGTCCGGCCCGGGCGTCGACACCTCGGTGTGGTTCCAGGTGCCGGCGTGCCAGACCGCTCCGATCACCAGCACCCCGCAGGGCTCCTGGCACGTCATCCCCGTCACCTCGGACTTCTGCGTCGACGTGACGTCGATCGTGCGCAACACCGAGCACACCGGAAGCATCGACGACCACGACCACGACGGCCCGGGCGACGACCACTGCCCGTTTGTCCCCGGCCCGCACTACGGCGACCTCTCGTTCACGCTGTACTTCATCGGTGACCCGCGCGCCCACCCCTGACCGGCGAAGGGTGGCGCGGGGTCAGCGCCCGACGTAGCCCAGGACTGACAGGTGCTCGCGACCCTGCCGCTCGAGCTCCTCGGCGGCTGGGTCGCCCTGCATCCGGGCAACTGCCGCGAGCGCGACGAGGAACGTGCCGAGGTCGACCTGACCCTCCTCCTCGCAGGCGAGCACGCCCTGCTCGAGCGACTCGCGCGCCTCGTCGAGGCGCCCGAGCGCGACGAGCGCGGTCCCCCGGTGGCGCAGGAGCGCCCGCAGAGCGGTGGCGACGTCCAGCACGCGAGCCCGGGCGAGCGCCGTGTCCGCCTGCTCGAGCGCCGGCATCCAGCTCCGGCGCGCGAGGGCGACCTCCACGAGCGCGGCGTCCGACTCCACGACGTCGCTCTCGAGCCCGAGCGCGACGAGCTCGGCACGCGCCTGGAGCAGCAGCTCCTCGCCTTCGTCGACCTGACCGCGGCGTACGGCGATCCGACCCAGCTCCCGGCGGGCGACGGCTGTCCACTCCCCGCTGCCCAGGGACCGGAACACCGGGAGGATGCGCCGGAACACCTGCTCGGCCTCGTCGAGCCGGCCCTGGTAGACCAGCAGGTCCGCGATGTTGTACTCGGCGGCGGCCGCTCCCATGACGTCGCCCGCCCGGGTGTACGACTCGCGCGCCCGCCGGTAGAGCTCGGCCGCCTCGTCGCCGCGTCCCTCCACGGTCGCGGCGAAGCCGAGGTGGTTGAGGGCGCGCGCCTGCCGGTACAGGTCGTCGAGCTCCTCGAACAGGGACAGCGCCATCGAGCCGTACGGCAGCGGCGGGGTGTGGCCCGTCATGAGGTGGACGATGAACAGGGCGTCGTAGGCCTCCGCGAGCGCGGCCCGGTCGCCGGCGAGCTCGGCGTCGGACACGGCTCTGGTCGCCCAGCGGATCGTGTCCTTGAACTTGCCCTGCTTGTAGCGGCACCAGGCGTACCAGACCTCGAGCTGCGAGCGACGACCCAGCACCGCGGCCGGGTCCGAGCCCGCCACCTCACCGTCGAGCATCCGGATGCCGCGGGTGAGCGTGCGCATGGACTGGGGCAGCCGGTCGAGCCGCTGGTCGACGAGGGCCTCCTTCTGCAGGAGGGCGGCGCCGCGGAGTCGTTCTCCCGGAAGGAATCGGCGCGCCGAGCGGTAGGCGTCGAGCGCCTGCGCGAACTCGCCCACGCTCGTCTCGGCGTCGCCGAGAGCCTCGAGCACGTCGGCGCGCTCGGACGCCGACACGTCCGAGAGCCGGCGCGAGACCTCCACGGCTCGCCGGAAGAACTGCACGGCCTCGACCGCCGCGAACTTCTCTCGTGCGCGCTCACCCGCGACGCGTGAGTAGAGCCAGGCCTTGTCGGACCGACCCGCGTGGAAGTAGTGCAGCGATAGCAGCTCCGACACGTCGTCGGGGTCGGCCGCGCTGGCCTCGACGTGCTCGCCGACCCGCCCGTGCAGCTCTCGGCGCCTGCGGTAGGGCAGCCCCTCGTACGCCGCGTCCCGGATGAGCGCGTGCTCGAAGCGGAACCGCCCGTGCCCCGCGGGTCGGAGGAAGTGAGCCAGCCGGGCGAGGGCGGACGCTGCCGGTCGGGCAGATGGTGCCCGTGCAGGATCGCGCGGAGGTCGGCCTCCTGGAACTGCACGCCGAGGACGGAGGCGTAGCGCAGCACCGTGCGCTCGTCGGGCGGCAGCCGGTCGATCTGGCTCGTGATCAGCGCCTCGACGGAGTCCGGGAGGGCGTCGAGGGAGGCGCCGGTCTGCGCGGCGAGCACCAGCCCGCGCAGGAACAGCGGGTTGCCACCGGCGCGCTCGGTGAGCGCCGCCATCTGGTGCGGCGGCAGCGGGCTGCCGGCGAGCGCGTCCGCGACGAGCCCGAGCGCCTGCGTCGGATCGAGCGGCGCTGGTCGCAGCGGACACGGCACCGGACCCGACGGACGGCACGAACCCGCTCGGCTGGTCCCGGCGCGTGACGAGGACCAGCCACGGGTGCGCCGCGATGCCGGCGGTGAGGTGGCCGAGCAGCTCGGCGCTGACGCGTCGTCCATCAGGTGCACGTCGTCGAAGACGAGCAGGGCGGTCGTCGGCAGCACCAGCCCGAGGAACTCCGCCGTCGACCTGCTCGAGGCGAGCCTTGCGGAACTTCTCGTCGAGGTTCTCGGCGGCCTCCGTGGGCGTCGGCATCTCGACGTCGAGCACCACGGCGACGAGCGGCAGCCACGGGACGAGCCCGGGTGCGTTGGCCGAGGCCCGGTCGAGCAGCGCGCTGCACCGCGGCGGCGTCGCTGACGTGACGCGGGAGCCCGAGCGCGTCGCGGAGGAGCCCGCGGAACGGGAAGTAGGCGGTCGACGACTCGTACTCGTCGCACGTCGCCGCGACCACCGTGACGTCGGCGGCGGTGGCGCGCAGCTCGCTCGACGAGGCGCGACTTGCCGATGCCCGGCTCTCCGACGAGCTCGACGACGGAGCCGTGTCGGGCCCGCGCGGAGTCGAGCGCGCTCGTGAGCGCGGCCATCTCGGCCTCGCGGCCGACGAGCGGCGACGCCGTCTCGCGCTCGATGCGCTCGCCCGCGAGCGCGCCGACGCTCACCGCGGCCACCGGCTGCGACTTCCCCTTGACCAGGAACGGCTCGAGCACCTCGACGTCGAAGACGGTGCGCGAGCGGTCCAGTCACGGCCGTCGTCGCGAGGACCTGGCCGGGCTGGGCCTTGCCCATGACCCGGGCGGCGAGGTTGACCGCGTCGCCCTTGACGCTGAACGTCCGGCGGAACGACGGGCCGAAGTCACCGGCGAACACGGCGCCCCGGTTGATCCCGATGCGCAGCGGCAGGACGCCGACGCGGTCCATGATGCGCCGGGCCGCACGGAGCATCCGCTCCTCGTCGTGGTCCGCGCTGCGCGGCGCGCCGGCGGTGAGCATGATCTTGCCGCCGTCGCGGTTGATGTCGGTCTCGAAGAACGTCACGTCGTGCCACGACGTCGCCTCCTGCACGTTGCGGACCGCCTCGTCGAGGGCGGCCGCGAGGGCGTCCGGACCCTGCTCCGCCAGCAGCGCGTCCGTCCCGGAGAACTGCACGAACGCCACGGCGATCTGCCGGTGCTCGGCGTCGCCGGCCGCCTGCTGCAGGTGCTCGCGGATCGAGACCGGCAGGGTGGACCCGATGTCGAGGCCGTCCGACGGCCGGCGCGGGACGATGACGAGGTCGTCGAGCCGTCGGGCGCCCGCGGAGCAGGAAGCCGTCGTCCTTCGCCGGCCCCACGACGCGCCGGGGCACGAGCGACGCCGTCTCCCGGCTGATCGCGATCTGCCCGGCGTCGGCGAGCGCCTCGAGCTCGGCACACCGGCTCGCGGCCGGACCGCTGATCAGCAGCTCGCGGTGGATCGCCGGGTCGCCGACCAGGAAGAAGTGGAACGTCGCCGCTGTGCACGCCGACCGACATGCGCAGCACGACTCGGCCCGCGCGAGGTGTCGAGGCGTCCGATGCTGCGCATCCGGGCCCGCATCCCGTGCGCCGCACGGCAGGCGCGCGCTGCGTGGTCCGCGTCCCTGGAAGAGCAGGAGGACGGCGTCGCCACCCCACTTCACGAGCCCGGCGCCGTCGAGGTAGGCGACCTCGAGCAGCTCGGCGAAGGTCGAGTCGAGGATGTCGCTCATCTCCTCCGCGCCGACCTTGCCCTTGCGGGCCAGGCGTTCGGTCAGCGTCGTGAAGCCGGAGATGTCGACGAAGGCGAGCGACCCCTCGATCTCGCGGACGATGGCGTCGGGGGTGTCGCGCAGCCAGTCGACGACGAGCCTCGGGACGTACGGGTCGAGGACGCTGCTCGCGCTGGGGGCCGCGCGTGCGCGGCGGGCGGAGGCGGCGTCGGCCATCCCTAGATCGTGTCGGACGGTGCCGACTCCCGCGCCCTGAGCCGCGCGCACATCACGCGCAGCATGGGCACCGCGATCTCGGGGTGCTTGTCGAGCATGTCCTCGAACGTCCACTTGGTCAGCGCGAAGGTCGTGAGACCGCCGTCGTCGGCCACGACGTCGGCGGACCGCGGACCCCCGTCGATGAGCGAGAGCTCACCGAAGTACTGACCCGGGCCGAGCCGGTTCATGGTGGCGCCGTTGACGTCGACCCGAGCAGCCCCGTCGAGGATCACGTGCATCTCGACCCCGGTCGGGGAGAAGGCCTTGAAGCCCTCGACCGACTGCCCCTGCAGAACGACGGCCGTGCCCGCGTCGTAGTGCGCCTCGTGCCCGGAGTCGGCGATACGGGTCAGGACCCGCGTCGACAGACCGCGGAACAGGTCGATACCGCTCAGCGCCGTGACGAGCTCCGGGCTGCCCATGCGTACCTCCACTCGACGCGCGATGGCGCCAGGGTAGGGCCGTGCGCTGCCTCCCGTGCCGGGATCGACGGAAACGCGCGACGACCGCGGTGGGGTCAGCCGTGGGTGGGGTACGTGAGCGGCCCGACCGTGGCCTGCGGGAAGTAGTCCTGGCCGATGCCGCTCTCCCGCTTGGGCACCATGACCGAGCGGATCCACGACACGATCACGTCGCCGTCCTGGTTGAGGCCGCGGGTGATCATCGTGATGATGCCCATCGTCCGGCCGCGACGAGCTCTCGCGCTTGTCCGTGCAGATGCTCTCGGCGTAGATCGTGTCGCCGATGTAGACGGGGTGCGTGAGCTTGATGTCGGTCCAGCCGAGGTTGGCGACGGCGTTCTGGCTCATGTCGATGACCGACAGCCCGAGCACGAGCGCCACCGTCAGGCCCGAGTTGACGATGATGCGGCCGCCGGTGATCGGGTTGGACTGCGCCAGGTGCGCGTTGAAGTGGTTCTGGTTCGTGTTGCACGTGAGCTGGGTGAACCAGGTGGAGTCGGCCTCGGAGATGGTCCGGCCGAACGGGTGCTGGTAGACGTCGCCGACCGTCGAAGTCGTCGAAGAACCGGCCGAGCTGGCGGTGTGCACGGTCATGGGGTGCCCTCTCGTCGCGTCGCTGGCGCCGTTTCGAGCGTAGTGACCGGACGGGGCGACGGTGTACGCGACCCAGGCGGTCACCAGCGGCGGAGCCCGGAGACGACCGGATCCGCTCGGCCACAGGCGGCATCGCCGTACAGGCCGGGGGCAGCTGCTCGCGTGTGCAGCGCCAGCGCGGCCAGGAGCTGGCTGGACTCGTCGTAGGCGTCCGCGGCGAGCTGCTCGGTGTGGCGGAAGTCGAACAGGGACGACGGGATCCCGGTGGGCGTGGGCAGGTAGACCACGGGACGTCCCGGCCACCGCGAGGTCGCGTGACGACCTGCTGGCGCGTGGTGATGGTGACGGCCTGCACATCACCGCGATCAGACCCTGGGCCCACCGACCGTCCGTGCCGAAGCGGCCGCAGTCGAGCACGACGACCGACTTCGCGCCGCGCGCTAGACCGCCTCCGACCGGGACGTTCGCCACGAGCCCGCCGTCGACGAGGCGGCGGCCGTCCCGCTCGACCCACGGGAAGACCCCCGGGATGGCCGACGACGCCAGCAGCGCGCTGCGCAGGTCACCGCTGTCGATCTCGACCCGCACCCCGGTGTCGAGGTCGGTAGCCACCGCCACGAACGGCACGGCCAGGTCCTCGACGTGCGTGACCGGTAGGTGGGCCGCGACCAGGTCCGAGAGCGGTCCCGGGTTGAACAGCCACGGCCGGGACGAGCCGACCGCCAGGGCGTGGCTCACGACGTTGCCCGGGAACACCTGCTTGCGCTCGATCTGCGGCCAGACGGCCGCGAGGGCGGTGGGGCCGGTCTCGGGGTTCGCTGCCACCAGGACCCCGTTGAGTGCCCCCACGCTGGTGCCCACCACCAGGGACGGGCGCAGGTCGGTCTCCGCCAGCGCCCGGATCATCCCCATCTGGACCGCGCCGTAGGACCCACCGCCCCCGAGCACGAACGCCGTGGGCTGCGGCAGCAGGTGCGCGAGGGCTACCGGGGAGCCGTCCATGGCGCCATCCTGGCAGCGCGGGGGAACGCACGGCGCGCCACAGGCGTCCTACCGATCAGGATGAGGCGCTGCGCTGACGGCCGCGCCGGGTGACAATCGACCACGCATGCCCCCGCCGACACGAGGAGACCGCGTGACGACCGACCAATCCGGCGCCGCCCCGATCGTGGACGCGGCCGCTCCCACGCCCGATGCCGGCGACATCACCGAGCTGGTGCACGCAGCCGCCCGCATCCGGGCGTCGATCGAGACCGTCATCGAGGGCAAGACCGACGTGGTGCGCTCGGCCCTCACCGTGCTGCTCGCCGAGGGGCACCTGCTCATCGAGGACGTCCCCGGCACCGGGCAAGACCATGCTCGCCAAGACCCTGGCCAAGTCGCTCGACTGCTCGGTGCGGCGCATCCAGTTCACGCCCGACCTGCTGCCCGGCGACGTCACCGGCGTGAGCGTGTTCAACCAGGAGACGCGCGACTTCGAGTTCCGGCCCGGCGCCGTGTTCGCCAACATCGTGCTCGGCGACGAGATCAACCGCGCCTCGCCGAAGACGCAGTCGGCGCTGCTCGAGTGCATGGAGGAGCGGCAGGTCACCGTCGACGGCACGACTTACGAGCTCGCCGTCCCCGTTCATGGTGATCGCGACGCAGAACCCGGTCGAGATGGAGGGCACCTACCCGCTGCCCGAGGCGCAGCGCGACCGGTTCATGGCGCGCGTGTCGATGGGCTACCCGGACACGCGCGTCCGAGATGGACGATGCTGGCCGAGCACGCCGCGGCGAACCCGCTCGACGACATCACGCCGGTCGCGGACGCCGCGCTCGTCTCGCGGCTCGTCGACGTCGTGCGCACCATCCACGTCGCGGCGCCGATCCGCCAGTACGCCGTCGACATCTCGCAACGCGACCCGCGCAGCACCCCGACGTACGGCTCGGCGCCTCGCCGCGCGCGACGCTGCACCTGGTCCGGGCCGCCAAGGCCGCCGGCGGCGCTCGACGACCGCGACCACGTGCTGCCCGACGACCTGCAGAACCTCGCCGCCCTACGTGCTCGCGCACCGGCTGATCCTCACGGCCGACGCCCAGATCGCCGGCCGCACGACGGCGACGGTCGTCGCCGACGTCCTGCGGCGCGTCGCCGTGCCCGCCGTCGGCGCGGGACTGAGCGGAGGGGGACGACCCGGTGCGGACGGCACTGCAGCAGCTCACCCGGCGCGGTCGCCTGGCTCCTCGGGGCCGGCATCGCCGGCGTCGTCGTGTCGGTGGTCGCTCGGGCAGCGCGACCTCCTGCGTGTCGGCGTCCTGCTGGTCGCCCTGCCGCTGCTGTCGGCCCTGCTCGTCGCCCGCACGCGCTACCGCCTCGCCTCCGCCCGCGGCCTGCGCCCGACCCGCGTGGCGGTCGACCAGGCCTCGACGCAGCGTCGTGCGCGTCGAGAACGTCTCACGGCTGCCCAGCGGGCTGCTGCTCGTCGAGGACGCGGTGCCGTGGCAGCTCGGACGCTCGCAGCGCTTCGTGCTCGACCGGCTCGAGCCGGGCGGTCGGCGCGACGTGCGCTACGAGCTGCGCGGGCTGACCCGCGGCCGCTACACGATCGGACCCGTGTCGGTGCAGCTCGTCGACCCGTTCGGGCTGTGCCGGGCCACCCGCCAGTTCACCACCACCGACACCCTCACCGTCGTGCCCTGCGACCGTCCCGCTCCCGGCCATCCCGCTCGGCGGCGACTGGTCCGGCCTCGGCGAGGCCCGGGCCCGCGCGGTCTCCTCGGCCGGCGAGGACGACGTCATCCCGCGCGAGTACCGCACCGGCGACGAGCTGCGCCGCGTGCACTGGAAGTCCACGGCCCGCAGCGGCGAGCTCATGGTGCGGCGCGAGGAGCAGCCCTGGCGCACCCGCGCGACCGTGTTCCTCGACACCCGCGCGGTCGCGCACCGAGGCGAGGCTCCGACGTCGTCGTTCGAGTGGGCGGTCTCGGCGGCTGCGAGCGTCGCCGTGCCACCTCGCCCGTCGCGGGCTACGCCGTCCGCGTCGTCGACTCCGACGGCAACTCGCTTCGCCCGGGGCGACCGTGCGGCCGACGGGCTCTCGGGCGCCGAGGCCGAGGCCCGCTGCTCGACACGTTCGCGCTCGTCACGCATCACCGAGGGCGCTGCCCCCGGGGTCGGCCGACGCCGCGGGCGCGTGCCCGGGTGCGCGACGGC
This sequence comes from uncultured Actinomycetes bacterium, assembly GCA_963738455.1. GTDB lineage: Bacteria > Actinomycetota > Actinomycetes > S36-B12 > CAIYMF01 > Longivirga. The sequence goes on along the minus strand of CAVTWM010000004.1, from coordinate 409,651 downwards.
CTGCTCGTCGCGGTCCTCGGCGACCTCGACCTCGACCACGCCGAGTCCGTCGCGGCGCTGCGCCACCGGCAACGCCAGCGCCCTCGGCCCTCGTGCTCGACACCGCGCGGCTGGGCCTCCCGCTCCACCACGCCCGAGGACGGCCGGACGACCCGGACCGCGGCGCTGCTCGCCGGCGGCGGGCTGGCGCGTGGCCGTGTGCGGACCGCAGACCGACCTCGCCCACGCCTGGCGCACGCTGCCGGCTCCGGCATCGACGGCGGGAGGCGCCCGATGACCGCCACCGATCTCCGCTCCCGCGCCGCGCCGCGTCCCCGACCCCCGACTCGGCCCGCCGAGTCCCCGTCGCGCGTGCGCGGCGCCGGCGTGCGGGCCCCGAGCGTCGCGGCCGGGGTGGCCGTCGCGCTCGCCTCGCTCGCCCTCGCGCCGCTGTCTCGACAGCCTGGCCTGGTACCGCCGCCACGCTCCTGGTGATCCTCGTGGTCGACGGTGGTCGGCGGGCTCGCCACCTGCGCTGCGCGTCCCGGTGGTCCTCATCCCGCTGCTCCAGGCGGTGGCGCTGCTGTCGACGCTCGTCAGCCGCGTTCACGACCGAGGCGCCGCTGGGACTTCGTGCCGTCGCCCGACGCCCTGGCGCGCGCTGCGCGACGTGCTTCCGCGACGGCACCGACCGACGATGGACCGCTACGCCCCGCCCGTGCCCGTGACCGAGGGCTCTCGGCCGTCATCGCGCTGGGCATCGGCTGCGTCGCCCTCGTGGTGTTCGTGCTGCAGGTCGAGCCTGCGCCTGCCCGCGCTCGCGGGCGCTCCCGCTGTTCGCGCTCTACGTCGTCCCCTCCGCGCGTGCTCGACGACGGTTCGCCGTGGTGGGCCTTCGTCGTCGTGGTCGCCGGGTGGCTGCTGCTGCTCGTCACCGACGAGCGGGTGAGCCTCGAGGGCTGGGGCCGGCTGCTGCGGCGCAGCGACGACTCGCTCGGCGCGTCGCCGCTCAGCAGGCTGTCCTCGGCCGCGCTGCGGCTCGGGGCGGTCGCCGTCGTCGCTCGCGCTCGCGCTGCCGGTGATCATCCCGGGCCTCGCCGACGCCGTGCTCGGCCGGGCCACGGGTCGGCGGGCGGCGACGGAACCGGGACGCGGTCGCGGGCGGGCGAGCCCGACGTCGGTCGGGGTCGACCCGTTCGTCTCGCTGCGCCGCGACCTTCTCGACAACAGCCGACGTCACGGTGCTCACCTACCGCACACGTCGTCCGGGACCCCGTCGCTACCTGCGAGCTCGGTGGTGCTCGAGGAGTTCGACGGCGAGACGTGGACGCCCGCGCGAGTTCTCCCCCGACAACGCCGTCCGCCACGGCCGACGGAGCGTTCGCCGACCCGTCGGTGGCCGACCACCGTCACCGGCGTCCCGCTAGCAGTACCTCGTCACGTCCAACGCCCTCCAGCACGTCGTGCCTGCCGGTGCCCGAGCACGCCATCGTCGGTCGGGCTCGACGGCGACTGGTACGTCGACCACGCGACGGGCACGGTGTTCTCCGAGCGCGCGACGGTCCCCGAGCACGACCGGGCGCCGGTGGGCGCCTGGAGCCGTCGAGCCGCCGACTCCGGCGCAGCTGCGGGCGGCGCCGACATCTCGCCGGGCGGACCAGGGCCGGCGTCAAGGCCGCACTCACGATCCCGGCGACCCTCGCCGAGCACGGCCCGGCACCGTGACCGCCGAGACGACGACCGAAGTACGACTCCGCGCGTGGCGATCCAGCGCTGGTTCCAGCCGGAGTTCACCTACAGCACCGACGGGCGTCGAAGCGCCGCCAGTCGTCGACTACCTCGACGCAGTTCCTCGCGCGACCGCAAGTCGGCTACTGCGAGCAGTTCGCCGCGACGATGGCGCTGATGGCGACCTCGACTGGGCATCCCGGTCGCGCGTCGTCGTCGGCTTCACTCCGGGGCACCGAGGTACGCGAGCCACGGGCGACTGGCGCGTCTCGGCGCAAGCGACGCGCACGCCTGGCCCGAGCTGTACTTCACCGGCGTCGGCTGGGTGCGCTTCGAGCCGACACCGCCGTCGGGCGGCGGCACGGCGTTCCACGACGCCGGCGTGGACCGCACCGAGGCCGACGACCCCGGCCCGTCGTCCACGCCGACGCCCGGCTCGCGCGAGCCCGCGCTTCCTCGACCCGGGGCGACCGCGCCGGCAGGACCGGACACCGACGAGGTGCGCCGTCGTCGACGTGTCCACCCGTCGGCCGACCGCCGCCGACGCGTGGCGCAGCGCGCGCTGCTGCGTGCTCGTCGTCGTGGCGCTGCTCGCTGGCCGCTCGTCCCGGCTGCGCGTCCGGTGGCGGCGACGCCGGCGGCGCACCTCGGCGCAGGCCGGCGTCGAGGACGCCTGGGCCGAGCTGCGCGACACGCCGCGCGACCTCGGCATGCCGTGGTCGGACGCCCGACACGCCGCGCCAGGCCGCGGCCGGCGTCATCGCGACGCCAGCGCCTGGCCGGGGACGACGGCCGACGGCGCCACCCGGCTCGGCCGGGCGGTCGAGCAGCGCGCGCTACGCCCCGACCCCGCCCGTCGACCGGAGGCGTGCCGAGACGTCGAGACGGTGCGCGGCGGCGCTGCTCGCACCGGGTGGACCGTGCGGCGCGGGCCCGGGTGACGCTGCGCACCGGCTCGCTGCGCACCGCGCGAGCTGCCGCTGACGGCACGAGTCCGGCCGCCCGGCCGTCAGGAACGCGGCGGCCGCGGCCCTCGGGTCCGCGGCCGGTGGTGTGCGGGCGGCTGCTAGGAGCCGTCGCCCTCGCGACGCTTGCGGAAGCGCTCCTCGATCCGGTCCATGAAGCCGCCTGCGGCTCTGGGCCTTGGCCGGCTCGGGGCGCGATGCGGCGGCTGGTCCGGCAGGCCCGGCGGCGGCCTCGGGGGCTCGGCGCGCATCGTCGGGATCACCACGAACGTGCCGACGAGCATGACGAGGAAGCCGACGACGCCGAGCGAGGATGATCGAGGTGGCGGCACCGGCGATCAGCAGCGCCACGCCGACGAGCGCGGCGAGGACGCCGATCGCGGCCTTGCGGCGGCTGCCCGGGCGCGGACCGGCCGAGCGCAGGCTCGAGGCGAACTTCGGGTCCTCGGCGTAGAGGGCCCGCTCCATCTGCTCGAGCAGTCGCTGCTCGTGCTCGGAGAGCGGCACGGCTCCTCCTCGGTGTGTCGGGCACGTGGTCGTCGCGCCGTCGTCGTCTACAGTCTGAGGATAGGCAGCGATCGGCCGATGTGGAAACCCAGAGTCCCCAAGTGGTCCCGATGTCGATCGGCGCGTGCCGGTGCTGTCCTGACTGGGTCCATCGGCCCGTCCCGGGCCACCGGACGAACAGGACCGGCCGAACGGATCCACCTGAGCACGACGAACCGGACCGTCCCGGCGTTCGTCCGCGGCGTCCGCTCAGCCCCGGCCGGGCCGGGGCAGCGACGGGCCGGAGCACCGCCGAAGCCCACCGTCGTCGTCGCCCGGTGCCGAGCCGAGCCGGGCCGGGCGCACCGATCCGCGTCCGAACCGGGCGCAGGCGCGGTCGACCGCCTGCTCGGCCTCGCGCCAGCCGAGCTCGGGCTCGTCGAGCAGCAGCTGCCGCGGGGCGTCGGTCGGCGTCGAGCAGCCCCTCGACCCGCACCCCGACCAGGCGCAGCCGGGCCCGCTGCAGCCCGAGGGCGTCGTAGAGCTCGCGGGCGGTGGCGTAGATGTCGCGTGCCGACGTCGGTGGGCGAGCGCAGGGTGCGCGACCGGGTGATGGTGGTGAAGTCGGCGAAGCGCACCTTGAGCGACGACCGTGCGCCCGGCGTAGCCGTGCCGGCGCAGCCGCGACGGCGACCTTCTCCGACAGGCGCAGCAGCTCGCGGTGGATCACCTCCGGGTCGTCGACGTCGCGCGGGAAGGTCTCCTCGTTGCCGATGCTCTTCTCGCCCTCGGGCGGCCTGCACGCGACGCGGGTCGCGGCCCCAGGCCAGCGCGGCGAGGTGCGTGCCCGGCGGCCTGGCCGAGCGCCCGCGACGAGGGTGTCGAGCGGGGTGTGGGCGATGTCGCCGACCGTGCGCAGCCCGAGCCGGGTGAGCTGCTCCTCGGTCTTCTCCCCCACGCCCCACAGCGCGCCGACCGGCAGCGGGTGCAGGAAGGCGACGACCCGGTCGGCGGGCACGACGAGCAGGCCGTCGGGCTTGGCCCGGGTCGAGGCGAGCTTGGCGACGAACTTGGTCGAGGCGACGCCGACGCGAGCAGGTGATGCCCTGCTCGTCGTGCACCCGCGCGCGGATCTGCTCGGCGATGACCGCGGGCGGCCGAGCCGGCGGATCGCGCCGGAGACGTCGAGGAACGCCTCGTCGAGGCTGAGCGGCTCGACGAGCGGGGTGATGTCGCGGAACACCGCCATGACGCCGGCGGAGACCTCGGTGTAGAGCGCGAAGTCCGGCGGCGAGGATCGACCAGCCTGCGGGCAGAGCCGCTTGGCGCGCGACATCGGCATCGCCGAGTGGATGCCGAACTTCGCGGGCCTCGTAGGTGGCGGCGGTGACGACGCCGCGCGAGCCGTCGCCGCCGACGATGACCGGCAGTGCCGCGCAGCTCGGGCCGGCGCGCGCAGCTCGCAGGAGGCGTAGAAGGCGTCCATGTCGACGTGCAGGATCGGGCAGCCGTCGTCGTCGCGGCGACGGCTGCCGTGACCGGAGCCGCCGCTGGCCGAGACGTCGGCCTGGGTCAGGCGCGCGCCTCGGCGGATCTGGCTGCGGCTCACGCGGACCTCATCCTCCGCGACGGCGCCGGCTGCGCAGGCTCACCATCCCCAGCTCCCGGGGCTCGAGTGCCACAGCTGCTCGGCGGGGTGCTGCCGCACGGAGTGCGGTGCTCGTCGGGCTCGGGGCTCCTCGGCTGCTCGCGCGGCCTCGCCGCGCCGGCCTGGCCGCGGGTGTCGGCGGCGTCGACGCCCTGCGGCTTGATGTCGGCGTACGGCGACTGCCGGAAGCCGCTGGCGTGCACGAGCACCCGGCGCACCCGCTCCTCGCCGGCGAGCTCCGAGCCGCGCTGGCCCATGCCGCCGGCGGCCGGGCCGGCGCCGGCCCGACGACGCTGCCGCGCCGAGACGCCGTAGCCGCCGTACTGCGCGCCCGGGCGGCGGCTGGCTCATCGCGACCGGGCGGGTCGAACGGCTGCCGGCGCGGCCGGCGACGGCCGCCGTCGTCGGCGTCGTCGCGGGTGCCGGCGTCGGCGTCGAGGAGCGCGGCGACGGCCGGCACGCCGCCCGCGGCGCCAGGCCTCGTGCACCACGCCGAGCTCCCAGGCGCCGGTGGCCCGGATCGAGATGCCGCGCGGTCCGGTGCGCCGGATCACCCCGCGCACGAGCAGCAGCCAGGACCCGAACACCGTGGCGGCGTACGGGCCCTGGACGTCCTCGAAGAAGGTGGCGTCGACCGGGCCGGTGGAGTCGTCGAGGGTGAGGAACACGACGCGGCGGCCCGAGCGCACCGGCGGGGTCTGGGTGGCGACCTTCACCCCGGCGACGAGCACCTCGGACTGGTTGCGCCGCGCGCAGCAGGTCGCGCGAGCGGCGTGACGCCGAGGGCGTCGAGCATCGGGGCGTAGAAGTCGACGACGTGCCGGCTCGCGTCGAGGCCGAGCACCTCGAGCTCGGCGCGCACCCGCTCGGCGTCGGTCATCTCCGGCAGCCCGCTGGCCGCCACCTCGCCCGGGGCGTCGCCGAGGTCGAGGGCGAGCTGCATGTCGAGGTCGGCGGCAGCGGTCGCGGCGGCCGGGACCTGCGCCTGGCGCCGCGCCGCGGCGCACGATGTCGCGGTCGGCGCCACGGTGACGCCGAGCGGGATGCCGCTGGGGCTGAGCGGGAGTCGCGCGCGGCCGCCGCGGGGCCGAGCCCGCGGCCGCGCGCGTGGTGGCCCGGGTGTGCCGGTCGAGGTCGGCGACCTGCAGCAGCAGGTCGCGCCGGGTCACCCGGCCGCGGCGGCGCACCGGGCTCGACAGCGCCGATGCCGTAGAGGGCGTCGAACCCGCCCGGCCACGACGAGCCGCTCGACCACCGGGCCGCGACGACCCGCGCGCGGTGCCAGAAGTCCGACAGCGAGCCGTAGGGCCGGCCGGCGACGATCGCGCTCGACCTCGGCGTCGCTGATGCCCTTGACGTCGGCGAGCGAGAGCCGGATGCCGTACGCCGAGCCGTCGGGCAGGCCCGGGCACCGCGACGGGGCGGCGCGGGCGCTCGTCGAGGATCTCCGGCGGCGGCTCGTCGTAGGGCGAGACCCGCTCGACGCGGTAGACGCCGTCGGAGGCGTTGACGTCGAGGCCGAGCACCGCGATGCCGAGGTTGCGCGCGTCGTCGAGGATCAGCCGCTTGGGGTACATGCCCGGGTCGTGGGTGAGCACGCCGGCGAGGAACGCCGCCGGGTGGTGGGCCTTGAGCCACGCCGACTGGTAGGTGGGCAGCGCGAACGCGGCGGCGTGCGCCTTGCAGAAGCCGAACGACGCGAACGCGCGCAGCACCTCCCACACCTGCTCGATGGTCGACGAGGTCGTAGCCCGCGCGCGCGGGCCGCGGGGTAGAACCACGCGCGCACCTCCTGCTGGCCCTCGGGCGAGCCCGAGGCTGCGGCGCACCTCGTCGGCCTCGGCCAGCGAGCAGCCGGTCATCACCGCGACGATGCGCAGCACCTGCTCGTGGAACACCACGACGCCGTAGGTCTCCTCGAGCGCGGGGCGCAGGTCGGGATGCAGGTAGACCGGGTCGTTCCAGCCCTGCCGCGCGCGCAGGAACGGCGTGACCATGTCGGACTTCACCGGCCCGGGGCGGAACAGCGAGATGTCGGTGATGAGGTCGCCGAAGGTCTCCGGGCGCGAACTTGCCGACGAGCTCGCGCTGGCCGGGCGACTCGATCTGGAAGCAGCCCAGGGTGTGCGCGGACTGCACGAGCGCGTAGGTGGGCGCGTCGTCGAGCGGCACGGCGTCGAGGTCGACGTCGTCGCCGTCGACCCGCTCGATCTCGGTGAGGGCGTACGCCATCGACGACTGCATGCGGATGCCGAGGACGTCGAGCTTGAGCAGGCCGAGCTCCTCGACGTCGTCCTTGTCGAACTGGCTCATCGGGAAGCCCATCCAGCTGGCCTCGACCGGGGTGCGGTCGAGCAGCGTGGTGTCGGAGAGCAGGACGCCGCACGGGTGCAGCGCGATGTGGCGCGGCAGGCCGTCGAGCGCCTCGACGAGGGTGAGGAAGCCGTCGAGCTCGCCGCGCGCGGCGAGCCGGCCGAGGCCCGAGGAGCGCAGCTCGGGCAGCTCCTCGAGCGCGCTGCCGCGCGTCGCGCGCGCGGATGTGCGGGAAGGCCTTGGCGAACGCGTCGATCTCGCCGGGCGGCATGCCGAGCGCGGCACCGACGTCGCGGACCGCGTGCCGCACGCGGTAGGTGTCGCGCATCGAGACGCACGCGCACCGCTCGCCGCCGAAGCGCTCGAGGATCGCGGTCGTAGACCTCGGTGCGCCGGGCGGACTCGACGTCGATGTCGATGTCGGGCAGGGCGCGGCGCAGCGGCGAGAGGAACCGCTCCATGAGCAGGCCGTGCGCGAGCGGGTCGACGCCGGAGATGCCGAGCAGGTGGTTGACCAGGCTGCCCGCGCCCGACCCGCGCGCGGCGACCCGCACCGACATCGCGCTGGATGAGGTCGACGACCTCCCCGACGGTGAGGAAGTAGCCGGCGAACCCGAGCGTGGCGATGGTGGCGAGCTCGGCGTCGAGCCGCTCGTGGACGTCGTGCGGCTCGGTGCCGGGTGCGGTCGAGGTAGGCGGTGAGCGCGGACTCGCAGCGGGCGCGCAGGTGGCGGTCGGCCTCGACCGCCTCGGCGGCGAGGGCGGCCGGACCGCGGTCGCGGACGGCGCTGCTGCGCCCCGCGGCGCGGGCGGGCAGGAGGAGGTCGAGCTCGGGGACGTGGACCTCGCCGATGCCGAGGTCGGCGACCGGGTCGAGGCGGCACGCGTCGGCGAGCGCGCGGGTGTCGGCGAGCAGCCGGGCCACCTCGCGCCGCTCCCCGCTGCTCCCCCGCCGCGAGCCCCGACAGGCGCACGACCTCGTGGGCCACCCGGCGCATCCGCTCGCCCTCCGCGAGGTGGCCCTCGCCGTTGGCCCGGTCGAGGTGGCGGGAGTCGAGCGGGACGAGGCGGCGGATGGCGTCGAGGACGTCGACCACCGGAGCCTGGTCGCGCTCGGCGTGCCGCACGGAGTTGGTGAGCACCGCCGGGAGGTCGCGCTCGCGGGCGAAGCCGAGCATCCGCGCGGCCGCGGTGGAGGAGTAGGGCAGGCCGCGGCGTCGGGGCGCCGGACAGGTCGCTGGCGGCCAGCGCGGAGTCGCGGGCGCGGTGGCTCACCACCTCGATCGCGAGGCGCCGGCCGAACACCTCGCGCCAGGGCGCCAGCGCGGCGGCGGCGAGATCGGGCCGACGCCGGGCGAGCGCCCGGCCCACCTCGGACTCCGGGCCGAGCAGCAGCACGAGCCCGTCGGAGTGCTGCGCGACGACGTCGAGGGTGGTGACCGGCGAGCCGCGCTGCGCCTCGGGCACGCGGGCGCGCGGGTCGTCGACGTGCGGCCCCTCGGGACGCAGCCCGAGGTGCGCGGCGGACACCAGCCGGCACAGCGACGCCCAGCCGACCCGGCCGCGGGCCAGCAGCACCACGCGCGCGTGCCGGGGGTCGACCTCGCTGCCGCCGCGTGCCGGGGTGCGGCGGGCGGGCGCGGAGCCGCGCGGGACGGCTCCGGTGCGCTCGGCGAGGGTGGGCCCGGAGCCGAGCCGCCCGGCGGGGGTGCGCTGCACCCGCGAGCCCGAACGCCCGCCGCGCCGGACCAGCGTGCGGCTCGACCGGGTGCACCGCGAGGTCGAGCCCGAGGATCGGGGCGATGCCGGCGTCGCGGCAGGCGAGCACGAAGCGCACCGCGCCGTAGAGCCCGTCGCGGTCGGTGAGCGCGAGCGCGTCCTGGCCGAGGTCGGCGGCCCGCGCCGCCAGCGCCGCCGGGCTGCTCGCGCCGTGGCGCAGGGAGTAGCCGGAGGCGACGTGGAGGTGGACGAAGGGATCGGCGGGCACGGGGACGCAGGCAGGCGAGGAGCGGCGCGGGCGGACGGATCAGGAGGCGCGGGTGCCGAGCAGCGGGCTGGTGGACGACGCCGAGCGTGCGGGCGACGAGGGCGAGGAAGGCCTCGGCCTCGCGGACGAGGTCGTCGGCCTCGCGATCGGTGACGACACCGCGCACCCCGGCCTCGGCCGCGGCCCGCTTGCCCGCGCCGGCGGCGAAGAACGCCGCCCACTCGGCCGAGCTCGGGCGCGACCTCGGCGAGCAGCGACCCAGGCGCTGCGCAGCCGACCGGCCCGCCGGGACCGCGGCCGGGCCCGCGCGGCCAGGACGGCGGCGGCCGCGCGCAGCGCGGCGAGGTGGGCGTGGGCGTAGCGGGTCCCGCCGTCGTCGGCCGTCGCGGCCGCGATCAGCTCGCGCGCCGCGCCGGCCAGCAGGTCACGGCTGTGCGCCGGCGTGGGCGGGGTGGGTGCCAGGGTGCTCACGGACATGGCGGGCTCCTCTCGGTGGGGCTGGATCGGGGGCGGGTCAGTCCAGGGCGCGGGCCAGGCGCCAGTGGTCGGGGACGGGGGCACCGGAGTCGTGGGCGGGGACGTCGCGCACGAGGTCGTAGACGCCGGAGCTGGCGCTGCGACCTGCTGCCGCCTCGACCCGCCACACCTCGCGCTCGACCGCACCGACGTCGACCGCGACCGAGCGGGGCTCGTCCCGGTCGTGGCGCCGGGGACGCACCCCCGGGACGGCCGCGGGCCGCGCCGCGCGGGGACCACCAGGTGCCGAGCTCGACCCAGTGCGCGAGCACGTCGCGGACGAGGTAGAGCCGACCGCGCCAGAGGAACTGGGCGGGGGCGTCGGACCCCGCGCTGCCCTCGGCCAGGGAGGTGCGGACGTCGATGGCCTCGCCGTAGGTGCGCACGGTGCGGGTTCCTCCCCCTCGTCGTCGGTGGTGCCGGTGATCGTGTGGTGCTCGTCGTGCTCGCCTGGTCGTGCTCGTCGATCCGGTCCGGCCGGCCGGTGCGGCCGCGGCGCTTCCCCACGCCGACGACCCCACCGGCCCGAGCCGGCGGACGGTGGGCGGTGGGACCGTGGGGACCGCGAGAACCCCACGGACCCACCGGCCCGCCCGACGCCCGACCTCCGCTGCCGACGACGACCGCGAGACCGCTGCCGACACCGATCGATCGGGATGTTCGAACACCTGTTCGAACTACTGCCCACCGTAGCCCCCACCCCCGACAGCGCGTCAAGCCCCGGTCCCGATGCCGGATCGAGAGGCCGGATCACGAGGCCCGCCGGCGCGCGCGGCCCTACTCTTCGCGCATGGAGTCCCCCGACCAGTTCGCGAGCCCGGCGCCCGACCACGGGACGGTCAACGCCGACGGCACCCTCGCGACCGCCGCGCCGGACCTCACCGGCCTGCACCCCAACGCCGCCCGGGTCGCCCAGGCGCTCGCCCGGCTCGGCGTCCCCGGAGTCGTGCGTGCGCTGCCCGAGGCCGCCCCCACCGCGGCCACCGCGGCGGCGCAGCTCGGCGTCGAGGTCGGCGCCATCGCCAACTCGCTGGTCTTCGACTCCGACGGCGCCCCGCTGCTCGTGCTCACCTCGGGCGCCCACCGCGCCGACGTCGTCACGCTCGCCAGCCTGGTCGGCGCCTCCCGGGTCCGCCGGGCCACGCCCGAGTTCGTCCGCGACGCCACCGGGCAGCCCATCGGCGGCGTCGCCCCGGTCGGGCACCCGAAGCCGCTGCGCACGGTCGTCGACGTCGAGCTCGCCCGCTTCCCCGTCGTGTGGGCGGCGGGCGGCCACCCGCACTACGTGTTCCCCACGACCTACGACGAGCTCCTGCGCGTCACCGCGGGCGAGGCCGCGGAGGTCGGCGAGGAGCCGGAGTGACGCGGGGCGGAGGGAGTCCCGAGGGCACCCCCGCGGTGGTGAGCCTGCACCTGTACGGCGTCGCGGGGCTCGACGTCGTCCGCGCGCTCGGCCGGATGGGGCTCGACCGGCGTCCGGTCCGGGCGCTGCGCGGAGCCACGTTCGTCAAGCTGCTCGGCACCGGCTCGGGCCGCACCTTCACCCCGCGCGACGCCGACCCGCACCACTGGGGCGTGCTCGCCTGCTGGTCCGACGTCGACGGGCCGGCCCGCTACGAGGCCTCGCGCAGCCACGCGGCGTGGAGCGGCATGGCCCACGAGCAGGCCCGCTTCCTGCGTGCGGCCGTTGGCATCCCGCGGCACCTGGGTCGGGCGCACCCCGTTCGGCGACCCGCAGCCCCACCCCTGGGACGGCCCGGTCGCCGCGCTCACGCGCGCGCGCATCAGGCCGTCGCGGTGGCGCGCGTTCTGGTCATCGGTGCCGCCGGTGTCCGGCGACCTGCGCGCGGTCGAGGGCCTGCGGCTCGCGCTCGGGATCGGCGAGGCGCCCGTCGGGCTGCAGGGCACCTTCAGCCTGTGGGAGTCCGGCGCCGCGCTCACCGAGTTCGCCCACCGGCGCCCGGCGCACGTCGAGGTGATGCGGCGCACCCGCGAGATGCAGTGGTACGCCGAGGAGCTCTTCGCCCGCTTCGCGCTCGTCGAGGCACGCGGTCGCTACGACGGGCGGTCGGTCGAGCTGCCGTCGTCCGCGGGCTGACCCGCTGACCCGTGCCGCGCTGACCCCGGCGGGGACGGTGATCGTGAGGTTCGGGGCGTCGACCACGTAAGGTCGACGCACGCGATGAGCGTGCGTGTGTACTCCGGCCCCCACGCCGACCGCCGGCGAGGCGGATCGGGCGGTGTCCTGCGCGCGCTGCCGTGGCTGTTCGCGCTCGCCACCATCGCCGCGCAGATCGCCTGGCCGCTGACCTCGGGCAGCACCCGCGACGCGCTCACCGTCGCCACCGTGGTCCTGTTCTTCCTCGCGAGCGCCACGCACGCGCTCGTCGTCGCGCGGGCTCCTCTGGGCCCTCGGCTGGTTCGTCATCAGCGCCGGGCATCGGCTTCCTGGCCGAGGTCGCTCGGCACGCGCACGGGCCTCCCGTTCGGCGACTACGCCTACTCCGACCGCCTCGGGCCCGACGATCGCCGGCGTGCCCGTGGTCATCCCGCTGGCCTGGGCGATGATGAGCTACCCGGCCCTGCTCGCCGCCCGCCGCCTCGTGCACGGCCCGCTGGCCACCGCCGTCGTCGGCGCGATCGCCCTCGCGGCGTGGGACCTGTTCCTCGACCCGCAGATGGTCGGCGAGGGCCACTGGACCTGGAGCTTCAGACGGCCCGGTGCTGCTCGGCATCCCGGCATCCCCGCTGCAGAACTTCGTCGGCTGGCTGCCTCGTCGTCCCTCGTCCTCATGCTGCTGCTCGACCGGCTCCCGCGCCGGCGCACCGACGGCGCCGAGCGGCGACGGCGTGCCCGCGCTGCTGTTCCTGTGGACCTACGTCTCCTCCGTGCTGCTCAACGCGTTCTTCGTGCACCGGCCCGGCGTCGCGATCTGGGGCGGCATCGTCATGGGCCTCGTCGCGATCCCCTACGCCTGCGCGCTGTGGACCGGACGCGACTGACCCGCGGCCGCCGAGGCGCTCGTCGCCGCCGGAGCGCGCTCGGCGCGTGCGCTGGCCACCGCGCACACGGCGTACAACCTGCGCCTCCTGCGCACGCCCTCCGCCGACCCGCCCGCCGTCGCCGGAGCGGGTCAGCGTGCTCGTCCCGGCGCGCGACGAGGCAGCGCGGATCGGCGCCTGCCTCGTCGGCGCTGCTCGCTCGCGACGGGCGTCGCGACCTCGAGGTCCTGGTGCTCGACGACGGCTCCGACCGACGGCACCGCCGACGCTCGTGCAGCGCGTCGCCGGCCGCGGCGACCCGCGCGTCCGCGCTGCTCGACGGCGGCGACGCGCCGCTGCCGGAGGGCTGGCTCGGCAAGACCTGGGCGTGCCACCGGCTCGCGCAGCTGCCGCGACCGGTTCGGTGCTGCGTGTTCGTCGACGCCGACGTCGTCGCTCGCGCCGCACGCGCGTCGCGGCGTCGGTGGCGCTGCTGCGCACGGCCGGCCTCGACCTCGTCTCGCCGTACCCGCGCCAGCTCGCCGACGGCGCGCTCGCCGCGGCTGGTCCAGCCGCTGCTGCAGTGGTCGTGGGCCACGCTGCTGCCGCTGCGCGCTCGCCGAGACGTCGCCGCGCGAGTCGCTGTCGGCGGCCAACGGCCAGCTGCTCGCGGTCGACGCCGACGCCTACGCGCGCGGCCGGCGGGTCACGGGGCGGTGCGCGGCGAGGTGCTCGACGACGTCGCGCTGCTGCGCGCGGTGAAGCGCGCCGGCGGGCGCGGCGTCGTCGTCGACGGCACCGACGTCGCCACCTGCCGGATGTACGACGACGACGGCGCGCTCGTCGAGGGCTACACCAAGTCGCTGTGGTCGGCGTTCGGCTCGCCGGCGGGCGCGCGCCGGGCGTGGTCGCGCTGCTGTCGCTGGCTGTACGTCGTGCCCGCCGGTCGCCGCCGTCGTCGGGCCCGACCGCGACCGCGCGCGCGCTGCGGCGCGCTCGGCTACGCCGCGGGCGTCACCGGCCGGGTCCTCGTGGCGCGGCGCACCGGCGGCCGCGTCCTGCCGGACGCCGCTGGCGCACCCGGCGTCGGTCGCCGTGCTCGGCGCCCTCGTCGCCGAGTCCTGGCGCCGCCGCCGCGCGGGCACCCTCACCTGGCGCGGCCGCCCGCTCGCCTGACCTGAGTCACGGCCTAGGCTCGCGGTCGTGGCACGGGTGGTGGTGATCGGCGCAGGCATGGGCGGCATGGCCGTCGCCGCGCGGCTCGCGGTGAAGCGCCACGACGTCACCGTCCTCGAGCAGGCCGCGACGTACGGCGGCAAGCTCGGCCGCGTTCGAGCGCGACGGCTTCGTCTTCGACACCGGCCCGTCGCTGCTCACGCTCCCCGCGGTCTACCGCGACCTGTTCATCAAGACCGGCGGCCCGCTCGAGGACGCGGTCGAGCTCGTCGACCTCGAGCCCGGCGTTCGGCTACCGCTTCCCCGACGGCAGTCACGCGTCGACATGCCCGGCGTCGACCCCGGCCTGTGCGCGGCGGCGCTCGGCGACGGCGCTCGGCGGCACGCGCCGAGGCAGGACTGGCGCGCGTTCATGGCGCGCGCCGCGGACGATGTGGCAGGTCACGCGGCGCCCGTTCCTCGAGTCGCCGCTCACCGGCGCGCGCGACCTGCTGCCCTTGGCGCGCAAGGCCTCTGCGACGTCCGCACCGTCGCGCCGTTCACGTCGCTGCGCGGCCTCGGCAAGCAGCTACCTGCACGACCCGCGGCTGCGCATGCTGCTCGACCGCTACGCGACGTACACCGGCTCCGACCCGCGCAAGGCACCGGCGGCGCTCGCCACCGTGCCGTACGTCGAGCAGACCTTCGGCGCGTAGCACGTGGCCGGCGGCGTACGCCGGCTCGCCGACGCGCTGCACGAGCGCACGCTCGAGCGCGGCGTGACGTACCGGTTCGGCGACCGACGTCGCGGAGGTGCTCACCGACGCCGCGCGGCGTCACCGGCGTGCGCCTCGCCGACGGCGAGCGCGTCGACGCCGACGTCGTCGTCGCCAACGCCGATGCCACCCACCTCTACCGCGACCTGCTGCACGACCCGCGCGCCGCGCCGAGCCGCTCAGGCGCCTGCGCCGCGCCACCCCGTCGCTGTCGGGCTTCGTGCTGCTGCTCGCGGTGCGCGGCCGCACGCCCGGGCTGCGGCACCACAACGTGTGGTTCCCCGCGCGACTACGACGCCGAGTTCGACGCGATCTTCGGCCGCGACGCGCACAGCCGGTCGACGACCCGACCGTCTACGTCTGCGCCCCGGACGACGCCGCGATGCGCCCGGACGCCGACCACGAGTCGTGGTTCGTCCTCGTCAACGCGCCGCGCCACTCGACCACCGGCGAGCGCGGCACGGTCGACTGGACCGCGCCCGGCCTGGCCGAGTCGCTACCGCGACCGCGTGCTCGCGCGTGATGGCCGCGCGCGGGTACGACGTCCGCGACCGCCTGCTGTGGACGCGAGATCCGCACGCCGGCCGACCTCGAGCGCGACACCCGCGCGCCCGGCGGCTCCATCTACGGCACGTCGAGCAACGGCGCGCGCGCCGCGTTCCTGCGCCCCGCCAACGCGCTCGCCGGTCCCGGGCCTCTACCTCGTCGGCGGCTCGTCGCACCCCGGCGGCGGGCTGCCGCTGGTCGGGCATGTCGGCCGAGATCGTCGCCAACCTCGTCGGCCGCGCCTGACCCTGGCCGCGTGCCGTCGTTGGGCGCCGCGGTGCCCGCGTCAGCGCAGGCGGCGGTTGACCACGACGAGGAGCTGGAGGATCGCGACGACTCCGAGGGCGAGCGAGACAGCGGCACCGGCGGTCGCCCACCACGCAGCGGCGTCGACGTAGATCCCGGCGGCGAGAAGGAACATCGCGACGACGATGACGCGGGTCGGGCGCTCGCCGATCGTCACGACGCCGACGTCGTCGACATCCCGACCGCCGTCGCACGGGCGCGCGCGTACTCCTGCAGCCGAGCAGCAGCACGCCGGCCGACGACGCACGCCCACGCCGGGGCGCCGACCAGCCACAGCGCGACGAGGTAGAGCGCGTCGCTGACCCGGTCGACGACGGAGTCGAGCACCGCGCCCCACCGCGTCGCGCGGTCGGTGAGCACGGCGACCGCGCCGTCGAGGGAGTCGAGCAGGCCCGACGCCGCGACCACGAACGCCGCCAGCGAGCACCCACCGGCCGCCGAGCCAGCACAGCCACACGACGAGCGCCGACACCACGGCGCCGAGCAGGGTCACCGACGTCCGGCGGCACGCCGATCCGCGCGAACGGTCGGGCGCACGCGTGCACGAGCGAGAGCCACGGCCCGACGAGCCGGGAGGTGCGCGGGTCGTAGCCGCCGTGCAGCGTCTGCCACCGGTCGAGGTACTCGTCGCGCCCGGGCACGGCGCGCGTCATCGCGCACCTCGCGCCGGGTCGCGGTACGGCGCGCGAAGGAGGCATCGGGAGGGGGCTCAGACCGCGGGGCCGAGCGCCCAGGTCACCGTGACGACGGCGGCGACGGTGCCCTCGCCGGCGTCGATCGGCACGCCGCCGCCGGCGTCCGCGGCGACCGCCATCATCCGCGCGCGGCGAGCACGCCGCCGCCGATCTCGGCCTCCACGACGTGCCGCACCTCGCCGAGCGCCTGGCCCGCGAGCCCGGCGTACTGCTCGGCCTTGGCGCGGGCGTCGGCGTACGCGGCGTCGCGCGCCTGCGCGCTCGAGCCCGGCGGCATCGCGGTGGCTGAACGAGATGCCGTCGACCCGCGCGCCGTCGCCGCCGGCCTCGACCGCGGCGACGAGCATCGAGCCGACCTGCGTCGAGGTCGGCGAGCCGCACCGACAGCGCCAGCGAGGCCTCGTACGCGACCACGGTCGGCCACGGGTCGTGCACCGGGATGAGCGAGACGTTGGTGGTCGACAGCGCGCGCTCGTCGACGCCGCCGCGAGCGACGGCGTCGCGCATCGCCGCCATCGCGTACGTGGCGCGCGCGGTGGCGTCGGTCGGGTTCGCCGCGCGCGCGGACGCGGCGAGCCGGAGGGTCGCCTCGTCGTACGCCGCGCGCGCGCGTCCGCGCCCGGTGACCGTGACTGATCGCCCCATGGCGCCGATCCTGCCGCACCTGCCGCGTGCATCGCGCGGCTCTGCCCGAAACCCGCCGTGCAGCCGTGCGAATCGCGGGCTCCGGGCAGTCACTCGAGTCAGGCGTAGGCGGCGAGGCCGAGGCCGGTGTAGATCTCGCGGGTCGAGGTGGAGCGGTTGAGCGTGTAGAAGTGCAGGCCGGGCGCGCCGCCGTCGAGCAGCTCCGTGGCAAGCGCCGACGGCCGCCTCGACGCCGAGCGCGTGCACCGCGTCGGCGTCGTCGGCGACGGCGCGGAACCGCGCGGCGAGGCTCGTCCGGGAACGCCGTGCCCGACAGCGACGGCGAACCGCTCGATCTGGCTGATGTTCGTGAGCGGCATGATCCCGGGCAGGATCGGGATCGTGCAGCCGAGCGGCTCGGGCGCGCTCGACGAGCGCGAAGTAGTCCTCGGCCTCGGAAGAACAGCTGCGTGACGGCGAACTCCGCGCCGGCCTCCTGCTTGGCGCGCAGCACGCGCGCGTCGTGGTCGAGCGACGCCGACTCCGGGTGCCCCTCGGGGAACGCCGCGACGCCGACCGAGAAGTCGCCGAGCGAGCGCACGAGCGCGCACGAGCTCGTCGGCGTGCGCGAGGCCGCCGGGGTGCTGCACCCACGGCCGATCCGGGCCCGCCGGGCGGGTCGCCGCGCAGGGCGAGCACGTTGCGCAGCCCGGCGTCGGCGTAGGCCCGATCACCGAGCGCAGCTCGGCCACGCTGGACCCCACGCAGGTGAGGTGCGCCATCGGGAGCAGGGTCGTCTCCTCGGCGATGCGCTGCGTCACGCGCACGGTGCGGTCGCGGGTGGAGCCGCCGGCGCCGTAGGTCACCGACACGAACGTGGGCTGCAGCGCCTCGAGCTCGCGGATCGCCTGCCAGAGCAGGCGCTCGCCCTCGTCGGTCTTCGGCGGGAAGAACTCGAAGGAGAACGAGTGGCCGCCCGCACGCCAGCAGCGCGCCGACGGTCGGGGGCGACGGCGTACCGGGGGTCGACGGCGGACATGGCGACGAGGGTACGGCGTGCCCGATGCGTCGGACGCGTGCCGTCGGTCCAGGATGCTGCTCGAGACGCGCCGTGCCGGCCGCCGGACCGGCGACCGCTCGCGGAATGCCGGACGCCGCGCCGCTCGCACCCTACGCTTCCGGGCATGACCGCCACGGGGGCACCGCTCGCCGCTCGACGCGGAGGACCTGCGCGTCCGCGTGCAGAAGCGCCTCGACGACTTCCTCGCGCAGCAGGTGCCGGTCCTCGACGACGTCAGCCCCGACCTCGCGCCGCTCGCCGAGGCGCTCACCGACCTCCTGCGCGGCGGCAAGCGCCTGCGCCCGGCGTTCGCCTACTGGGGCTGGCGCGGCGCCGGCGGCGCCGACTGCGAGGAGGCGGTGGCCGCGGCGACCGCGCTCGAGCTGCTGCAGGCCTGCGCGCTCATCCACGACGACGTCATGGACGGCAGCGACACGCGTCGCGGCATGCCCGCGGCGCACCGGCGCTTCGCGACGCTGCACCGCGGCAACGAGTGGCTCGGCTCGCCCGAGGGCGTTCGGCGTCGGCGCCGCGATCCTGCTCGGCGACCTCTGCCTGTCGTGGGCCGACGAGCTGCTCATGTCGTGCGGCCTCCCGACCGACGCCGTGCTGCGCGGCAAGCCGGTCTACGACGTGATGCGCACCGAGCTCATGGCCGGCCAGTACCTCGACCTGCTCGAGCAGGCGATGGGCGGCGGCTCGGCGGCGCGCGCCATGCGCGTCGTGCGCTTCAAGTCCGCGAAGTACACGATCGAGCGACCGCTGCACCTCGGCGCCGCCCTCGCCGGCGCGCCCGACCGAGCTCGTCGTCGCCTACTCCGGCTACGGCCTGCCCCTCGGCGAGGCGTTCCAGCTGCGCGACGACGTGCTCGGCGTGTTCGGCGACCCGGCCCAGACCGGCAAGCCGGCGGGCGACGACCTGCGCGAGGGCAAGCGCACCGTGCTCGTCGCGACCGCGGTCGAGGCGGCGTCGCCCCGCCCAGGCGGCGCTGCTGCGGCGCCACCTCGGCGACCCCGCCCTCGACGCCGCGGGCGTGGCCGCGCTGCGCGAGGTCATCACCGAGACCGGCGCCCTCGCCCACGTCGAGGCGCTCATCGACGCCCTCACCGACCAGGCCTTCCGGGCGCTCGAGCCGCCGACGTCGAGCGCAGGCCCGGACGTGCTGCGCGGCCTCGCCGTCGCCGCCACGTCCCGCTCGGTCTGAGCCACGCGCGCTCGACGCCGCCTACCTGGTCGCGACGCCCGCGATCCGGGCTGCATGACGACGACACGCTGCGCGCTCGCGTGGCGCTCGGCGTCCGGACGCCGCGAGCTCGCCGCGTTCCGGCCTCCGGCAGCGTCCGTGACGAGCCGGACGAGGATGCTCCGCGCCGGACGGCGGCACCCTGTCGTTCCAGGGCGAGCCGCTGCTGCTCGGTCTCCACTCCCTGGGCCACCACGCCGAGGCCCGTCTCGTCGGCGAGGCTCGAGCAGGGCACGGACGATGACGGCGCGGCGGCCCCCTTCCACGGCCCCTGGGGGAAGTGTCGAGGGAAGCCACCGGGATCGTGGCCTGCCGAACGGTCGGCGTCATCGCTCGGGAGGCCGATCCGCGCTGTCGTCCCTAGGCTGGGGCCATGTCCCTCCTCAGCCGCACGCCCCGCACCGTCACCGGCCCCACCGACCACGTGTCATCGTCGGGGCCGGTCTCGCGGGGCTCTCGTGCGCGCTGCGCCTCGCGGGCGCCGGCCGCCAGGTCACGGTTCTCGAGCGCGAGGCGGTCCCCGGCGGCCGCGCCGGCCTGATCGAGGACTCAGGGCTTCCGCTTCGACACCGGGCCCGACCGTGCTCACCATGCCCGACCTCATCCACGACGCGTTCGACGCCGTCGGCGAGGACATGGACGACTGGCTCGACCTCGTGCCGGTCGAGCCGCTCTACCGCGCCTTCTACCCGGACGGCTCGCAGCTCGACGTGCACTCCGACGTCGACGCCATGGCCGCCGAGATCGAGCGCGTCATCTCCCCCGCCGAGGCCGACGGGCTACCGCCGCTACGTCGACTTCGTCTCGAAGCTCTACCGCTACGAGATGCGCGACTTCATCGACACCAACATCGACTCCCCGGTCGACCTGCTCACCGAGAACCTCGCGCAAGCTCGTCGCGATCGGCGGCTTCCGCAAGCTCACGCCGAAGGTGCGCCAGTACCTCAACGACCCGCGCACCGAGCGGCTCTTCAGCTTCCAGGCGATGTACGCCGGGCTCTCGCCGCAGGACGCGCTCGCGATCTACGCGATCATCGCCTACATGGACTCCGTCGCCGGGGTCTACTTCCCCAAGGGCGGCATGCACGCGCTGCCCCGCGGCCATGGCCGGCGCGGCGGAGAAGCACGGCGTCGACGTTCCGCTACTCCACCGAGGTCACGCGCGTCGAGATGCGCGGCGGCCGCGCGGTCGCCGTGCACACCGCCGACGGCGAGCGCATCCCGGCCGACGTCGTCGTCCTCAACCCCGACCTGCCCGGTCGCCTACAAGCGAGCTGCTCGGCCGGGAGCCGTGGTCGGTCGCGCCGCCTCACCTACTCGCCGTCGTGCTTCCTGCTGCTCGCCGGCTCGTCGGCGACGTACACCGAAGACCGCGCACCACAACATCCACTTCGGCCGCAGCTGGAACGGCGTGTTCCGCGAGCTCATCGACGAGAAGCGGCTCATGAGCGACCCGAGCATCCTCGTCACGAACCCGACCTACTCCGACCCCGGCCTCGCGCCCGACGGCAAGCAGATCTACTACGTGCTGTTCCCGACGCCCGAACCTCGACGCCGACATCGACTGGCGCACCGAGGGCCCGCGCTACCGCGACGAGGTCGTGCGCACGCTCGAGGAGCGCGGCTACGTCGGGTTCGGCGACGCGCATCGAGGTCGAGCACGTCACGACGCCGCTCGACTGGGCAGGCGCGCGGGCATGGAGCGCGGTGCGCCGTTCGCCGCCGCGCACTCGTTCTCGCAGACCGGACCGTTCCGCCCGTCGAACCTGTACGGCGAGAACGTCGTGTTCACCGGCTCGGGCACGCAGCCCGGCGTCGGCGTCCCGATGGTGCTGGTCTCCGGGCGGCTCGCCGCCGAGCGGATCACCGGCCCGGACCCGTCCTACCGCCCCGACCTACCTGCACTGACGCGTCGCTCGCGGCACGCACACCGTGCGTGACATCGGACCGCGTGCGGGACGTCACGACGACGAGCGACGCGGATCACCCCCGGACCGGACGCTCGGGTTCGGATCGCCGCCGCGGGCGCCGGTACCCTCGTGACTCGTGGCCTCCGTCGATCCCGTCGACGACGGGCTCGCGCGGCGGACTCCGGGCCTGGCCTTCACCCTGCGCTACGCCCTCCCCGGCCTCGTCGGCACGGCGGTCCTCGCGATCGGGTCGCTCGGGGTCGGCTGGCTCCCCCTCGACGGCGCTCGTCGACGTCCCGCTCGTCGCACACGCTGCGGCACCGACGACGTCGGCCAGCTCGTCTCGCGCGCCTCGGTGATCCTCGGCGGTGCGCTCCTGCTGCAGGCCTGGCTCGTGCGTCGGCGGCCGACGTCCTCGCCGGCCACGTGCGCGACGTGCGCCGGCTCTGGGACGTGCTCGCGCTGTGGTCGCGCCGCTGCTGCTCGCGCCGCCGCTGTTCAGCCGCGACGCGTACTCCTACTTCGTGCAGGGCAAGCTCGTCCTCACCGGCGGCGACCCGTACACCGAGCGGCGTCGCGTCGATCCCCGGCTGGTTCCACGACGGCGTCGACCCGATGTGGCGCGACACCCCGACCCCGTACGGCCCGCTCTTCCTCGCGCTGTCGCGCGGCGTGGCCGCGCTCGTCGGCGACAACCCCTACCTCGCGGTCGTCGTCTTCCGGCTGCTCGCCGCTCGCCGGCGTCGCGCTGCATGGCGTACTACGTCCCGCGCCTCGCCTTCCACTGCGGCATCGACGGGTCGAAGGCCCTGTGGCTCGGCGTGATGAACCCGCTGGTGCTCATGCACTTCGTGGCCGGCGCCCACAACGACGCGCTCATGGTCGGCCTCATCGTCGCGGGCCTCGTGCCTCGCGATCGAGGGCGGCGGCGTCACCGGCATCGTGCTCGTCACGATCGGCCGCGATGGTCAAGCCGATCGCGCTGCTCGCGATCCCGTTCGTCGGCGCTCATCTGGGCCGGCACGCACGCCAGGACTGCCGCGCCCGGCTCGTCGCGTGGGTCAAGGTCGCTCGGCGGTCGTCGTGCTGACGTACGGCTCTTCGCGCCGTCGGTCGGCGTCGAGCCTCGGCTGGATCCGCGCCCTCACCACGCCCGGCGAGGTGCGCACGTGGCTCTCGCCGCGCGACGGCGCTCGGCATGGCGCAGCGGCAACGTGCTGTCGCTGGTTCGGTCTCGGCGACCACCACGACCTCACGGTCGGCATCGTTCCGCGATCGTCGGCATGATCTGCGCGGTCGTCATCGTCGCCTACGCTGCTGCCTGAAGCCCGAGGGGCGCACGCGCGCCGCGCGGGCTGATGCTCGCGTTCCTCGCCGTCGTCGCCCTCGGCCCGGTCGTGCAGCCGTGGTACCTCCTCTGGGTGCTCCCGCTCGCGGCCGCGTCCGGCCTGTCGGCCGCGCGAGCTGCGCGTGGTGCTGCTGCTGCGTCGCCGGCTTCACGCTCTACGGCCTGTGGGAGACGAGCGCGTCCGCCGACACCCTACTCGAGCTCGGCGACGGGCTCGCGATGGTCGCCGCCGCGGTCGCCGTCGCGATCGCCGTCACCGTCTCGCCGCGCGAGCGCGCGCTGCTCTTCGGCGGGCCCGTGCGCGCACGGCCTCGTGCCCGACGACGCCCCCGCCGCGGCCCGCCGCGAGCGGCTCGTCGTCCGGCACGCCGCGAGCGCATGACGACCCGACGAGCGCGCGCCCGCCGGAGGACGGCCAGCACCCCGCCGGCGCAGATCTCGACGACCTCGTCGCGGTGGTCGACAGCCTCCCCGACCCAGGGCCCGGGATCCGCGGGACCTCCGCGTACGTCCTGACCCACGCGTCGACCACGTCGCGCCGTGGATCGACCGCCTGGTCGGCGCACGGCGCGCCTGTGGGCCCGCCTCCGCCCGGCGTCGCCGCGTCACGGTCGGCTGGATCGTCACGCGCCTCGTCATGCTCGCGCTCCTCGCCCTCCCGAGCAGACGATCATCAACGACGTCCTCTACTACGCCGACAACCTCGCAAGCTCATCGCAGGGCTCGCCGCTGACCGACGGTGCTGCACGAGTACCCGCTCCCCGTCGTCGCGCTCCTCGGCCTGCCCTGGCTGGTCTCGTTCGGCAGCTCGACATGTCTACGCGATCCTCTTCGTCGCGATGATGCTCGCGATCGACGCCGCGTTCTCCGCGCTCCTCTACCGCTTCGGGCGGTCACGCGGCAGACCACGGCCGTCACGCTGTGGCTCGCGGCCGGACCGATGATGGGTCCGCTCGCCGTCACGCGGTTCGACCTCGTACCCGGCGTTCTCGCCGGGGCGTCCGTGCTGCTCCTCGCCACCCGCCCGCGCCTGTCCGCGGTGTTCGTCGTCCTCGGCGCCGCACTCAAGCTGTGGCCCGCGGTGCTGCTGCCGGCGCTGGCGGCGCCCGTCGCGCACCCGGTGGCGGGTCGTCGTCGCGACCCTGGTCTCCGGCGCTCGCGATCGTGGTCGCGACCGTGGCGCTCGGCGGGGTCGACCGCCTGCTCTCGCCGCTCACCTGGCAGTCCGACCGCGGCCTGCAGATCGAGTCGCTGCCGGCGTTCCCGCTCATGGTCGCCTGGGCGTTCATCGCACGACCCATGGACGGTCGACTTCTCCCGCTTCATCACCTCGCAGGTCAGCGGGCCGGGCGACCGGCTGCTCATCAACCTCGCCACGCTCGCCACCGTCGCCGCTCTCGTCGTGATGGCCGCCCTCTGGCTGCGCGCGTGGCGACGCGGCGCGACGATCAGCGCCGAGACCGTCGGCTGGATCATGCTCACGACGACCGGGCTGCTCATCCTCACCAACAAGGTCTTCAGCCCGCAGTACCTGCTGTGGCTCTCGCCGGTCGCGATCGCGATGGTGGCGGTGGCGCCGCGCGCCGACACCGGGGTACGCCGCTTCGTGGTGCTGCTGCTGAGCGTCGGCATCCTCACGCAGCTGATCTACCCGATCCTCTACCTCTGGATCTCGGGGGTGTACTGGGCCAACCCGCTCGGCGTGATGCTGCTCGCGATCCGCGACGTCGCCCTCATCGGCTTCGTGGTCTACGCCGGACGACGAGCCTGGCGCGAGACGGCGGCGCTGCCAGTGGAGCCGGCGACCGCGGCCTGACGCGATCGGGTCAGATCTCTCGCACGTCGACGTCGGGGCCCTCGCCGAGCAGCAGCGACTCCCCCGCGCACGCCGTCCGGCGCCCAGCCGCGCACCGCACCGCCCAGGATGTCGAGCGCGGTGGCGAACTCCTGCGGCGCGGCCTCGGCCAGAACTCGCCCCACGCGGCCCACAGCACGACGACGCCCTCGGCGCTCGCCGTGGTCGAGGTCGCCGAGGCACTCCTCGAGCGCGTCCCAGTTCATGCCGAACCAGTCGGGCAGCCCGAACGCCTCCTCGCACATCTCGAGGAACGCTCCTTGTCCTCGACCTCCGCGCCGTCGAGGACGACGCAGCGCCACCCGAGCTCCTCGGCCGCGGCCTCGAGCTCCTCGAGGGCGCGTCCTCGAGCCGTCGTACGCCGGACAGCCGGCGCAGCACGCCGCTCATGAGCCTTCTCCTGACACGATCTCGCGGAACGAGTCGTAGTGGTCGTCGGTGTAGAAGCGCGAGCCGTCCTTGCCGCTGATGATGCGGCGCGCACCGCGGTCGTCCGACCCCGGCGTCTCCACGGTGTACTCCGCGTAGAAGCCCTTCGGCTGCTGCGGCAGGATCCCCTCGCGGTTCTGGAACGTGCTGCCGTCCTTGGAGTACGGGAACGGGCCGCCGTCCTCGATGAGGCGCAGCGTGTCGACGCCCCCGCGGCGGTCGAGCTCCGCGACGGTCATCAGTGCCGAGCGTCGTCGTGGCGGCGCGACCGGGGCCAGTCCCGCTCGACCCCGCCAGGAGCGCTCGGCGGCGCCGTCGCCCGCCGCAGGCGGTCAGCAGCGCGAGGGCGAGGGCGCCGACGCGCACGCCGAGCAGCAGCGGCGTACGCCGCGGCGAGCTGCGCGTCAGGAGGAGCGGAGCCGAGCACGGACCGAACGTGGCAGAACGACGGCGTGGCGTCAGGCAGGCCCATCGTTCCACGCCTGCGGAGGCGGTGCGCGGCACATCGATGGGAGGATCGCCGCATGAGTCAGCCGCGACCTCGACCGCGCCGGGATCACCGATCCCGGCGATGCGGCGTCCTACGAGCGCTGCCGCGAGCTCAACGCCGCAGCACGGCAAGACCTACTACCTCGCGACGCTGCTGCTGCCACCGGCCAAGCGTCCCTACGTGCACGCGCTCTACGGCTTCGCCCGCTACGCCGACGAGATCGTCGACGACCTCGTCCTCGACGCTCACCGAGCGAGCAGAAGGCCGACTGGCTGCGGTCGCTGGGGCGAGCGCTTCTTCGCCGACCTGCGCCGCGGCCGCAGCGACGACCCGGTCTGCCGGGCCGTCGTCGACACCGTGCAGCGGTGGGACATCGCCGTCGAGCACTTCGAGGCGTTCCTGCACTCGATGACGCATGGACCTCACCGTCACCGAGTACGCGACGTACGACGACCTGTACGAGTACGTCTACGGCTCGGCCGCCGTGATCGGCCTGCAGATGGTGCCGATCCTGGAGCCGACCGCGCCTGAGGCGTACGAGCGGGCCAAGGACCTCGGGGTCGCGTTCCAGCTCGCGAACTTCGTGCGCGACGTCGGCGAGGACCTCGAGCGCGGCCGCGTCTACCTCCCGCTCGAGGACCTCGCGCGGTTCGGCGTCACCCGCGCCGACCTCGAGAAGCGAGTGGTGACGCCGGACGATCCGCGCAGCGCTCGAGTTCCAGATCGCGGCGCGTGCGGGCGCTCGAGGAGGAGTCGCGTCCCGGGCATCGCGATGCTGCACCCGTCGTCGCAGCCGTGCATCGAGGCCGCCCGCGTCCTCTACTGCGGCATCGTCGACGCCGTCGAGGAGATCGACTACCAGGTGTTCGACCAGCCGGGCCACGGTGTCGACCGCGTCGCCGCCTCGCCGTCGCCCTGCCCGCGTGGCGACCAGCGCCCGGTCGGCCCGACGACGTTACGGCGAGGGCCACCCGCACGGCCTGCACTCGCCGGCCACCTCGTAGCCGAACCGCTGCGAACCCGGGCAGCGCCGTCGCCAGCAGATGACCCAGCATCGACGAGGCGTGGATGACGAGCGCGGCGGGTGGCCGACCGCCGCTCTCCTGTTCAGGAGCCGGCGAGGTCTCGATCCCGCGCGGTCGGCGACCTAGCCTGGGGTGATGGCGAAGCTGCCCCGTCCGACGTCGTCCGGGCGCGCGTGGACGTCCTTCGTGGCTGATCCACCACCGCCCGAGCAGCCGGACCGACCCGTGCGCGGCCTCCACGAGCAGGGCAACCCCCGGCACCGCCTCCGCGTGGAGCACGACGCCAGCACGCTGCTCCTGCACCTGGCCGACGAGGACGGCTCGGGGTGGACCACGATCGCCATCGATCGCACCACTCGCCAGGTGGCGCCCGGACGCGGTGCTCGGCAGACCGACTCCGCGCGAACGGCGTACGACGCCCTGTACCAGCCGTGATCCGCGGCGCCGAGGGTCGGCGCCGGGCACGTCAGTAGGGGATGGGGCCGATGGGGTCCTCGGGGTGGTGGAGGTAGGGGTCGGGTCCGTGCGGGCTGGTCTGTCCGTCCGGGGTGGTCCAGCTCCGGGTGCCGTCGGGGTTCTCGCGGAGTTGGAGGATGCCGCGGGTCTTGAGGTCGTGGTCGCGTTTGCATTCCATCGTGGTGTTCGTCGCGGTGGAGGGTCCGTGGGGGAACGGCACGATGTGGTCGAGCTGCGAACGTAGGGCGGGTTGTCCGCAGCCGGGTGCTCGGCAGGTCCGATCGCGGGCGGCGACGAAGTCCTTGAGCGCGTCGGGGAGGTAGGTGCGGGTGCCGTAGTCGAGCAGGTGCCCGGTGACGGGGTCGGTGATCATGCGGCGCAGGCTGCCGCAGGACGTGACGAGCTCGCGGGCGATCTCCGCGGGGATGGGGGCGCCGTTGAGCAGGGCGGGGTTCTCGGCCAGGCCGAGCAGGGTGGCGAGGTCGAGGACGACCTGCAGCTCCCCGCGCCGCGACCCGCGCCCCGCTCGCGACCCGCGCCGGCGGCGCCGGGTGCGTCCGGTCGGGGATCCCTGCACCGGGTCGGCGGTGCCGGTCGCCGCTGAACCCGTGGACGTGGCGGTGCCGGTTACGGGGTCGGGGCTGTGGTCGTGGTCGGTGCCGCGTAGCAGCAGGGCGACCAGGGCGGCGGCGCGGGCCGGGCCGATCTCGGCCGGGGTCACCTGCGCGCACGGGGTCGCAGTGGCGGAGGTGGAGCAGGTGGCGGTCGGCGAGGGTGTCGAGGTGCTCGAGGCAGGTGCGGGCGTCCTCGGTGCGCAGGGTCGCGGTGAGCTCGGCCAGGCCGTCGCCGAGTTCGCGGTAGCGGACTCCGGGGTCGTGGCGGCGTTTGACGGCGGCCCGGGTGGCGGTCCCGGCCGGGTCGACCCGGATCAGCGCGGTGGACACCGCGGCCCGGACCCGGGGGGCGGGCATGGTGGGCAGCCGGGGGACGACCAGGGCCAAAGCGGCGGTCACGGTCGCGGGGTCGGCCAGCTCGGTGCGGTCCAGCACCGCACTCACGTGGCGCAGCGAGATCGAGCCGGCGGCGAGCAGGTCCCGGACCGGGCGGGCCGGTCCGGCCAGCGCCCGCGCGGCGGCGATGTCGCGCCCGGCGGCGTCATCCGAGCAGCGCCGCGCGACCCGGACCTCGGCGCGGAGCCCGGGCATCCGTGCTGGCCGCCCGCGGGCGCGGTCCGGCGTAGTCGGCCAGCGCGGCCGCCGCCCCGGCCTGCGCCCAGGCCAGCACCTTGTCCGCGAGCAGGACCCGCAGCAGCCGGCCCCGCGAGCCGAGCCCGGTCGCCGGGACCGCGACCAGCACCGCCGCGCTGCCCGGCCCGGGTGGCGCGGCCAGGGCGGCTTCGAGCCGGGCCAGCACGGCGTCCTGCCCGGACCGCCACGCGACCACCGCGGCGGCATGCGCCGGGCCGGGGTCGAGGATGCATCGGCTGGTCCGGGGCGCGCACGATCATCAGCCGACCCACCCGCGGGCAGTGCCGCCACCGGGTCCGGACCTCGCCGAGCAGCCGCACCTCGGCGACCGACCCCGGATCCACCCTCATGACACTAATAGTACACCTGTACCACCGACAGTGGAAGACGATATCCACCGAAACCCCAGCAGCACCATGGGAAAGGCGGCGGTCTCGCTCAGGGTCACAGCCCTCAGATCGTGGCGGAGAGCCGGTGGACGTGCTCGACGACGAGGGCGGCTGTCTCGTCAGGACTCCGATGGGTCGTGTCGACCACGAGCGAAGATGGACCGGTGGGACGGAAGAACTCCGTTCCCGCGATGAAGTCCCGTGCACGCTCCGGGTC
The DNA here is from genome assembly GCA_963738455.1 of uncultured Actinomycetes bacterium. Lineage (GTDB taxonomy): Bacteria > Actinomycetota > Actinomycetes > S36-B12 > CAIYMF01 > Longivirga. The sequence continues at coordinate 381,275 of CAVTWM010000004.1, read as the reverse complement.
AGAGAGCTTCAGTCGTACGACGCGGTCCGCCGACGCCACCCGCCGCAGCTGCTCCGAAAGCTCGCACTCCAGCAGGACCGGCACGAATACCGAACCCCGCGCGCGTGCGATCCCCGCGATCCGGTCGAACCATGCTTCGTAGCCGACCTCGAGGGCGTTGGTGAGCACGTAGCTCGTATCACGCGGGGCGATGTCAGCCAGCGCGTCGAGGACGGCCGACCGGATCGTGTCGACGTAGCCCCAGACCTCGGGTGGGAGCTGCTCGCTGCCGTCCCAGTTGAAGAGCGACATGATCGGCAGGTTGATCCGGTGGTTGTCGAGCACGAACGCTCCGGTGCGCGCGGCGAGCGCCTCTGCGACGGTTCGCTTGCCCACCCCAGGGCTGCCGAGCAGGTAGACCAGGCTCGTGCGCGCTGACGTCCCCTCCACGGTCAGGTCTTCCACCCTCGCATGGTGCCGGTTCACGCTGGTGAAGGTGAGCGCGATCGCCAGATCCTCCTGGCCGGAGCACCGATACGTCGCCGAGCCGGATCACTGTTTGCTGCTCGCATCCTGCTGCGGCGTCGATCTGTCCGGGACGACGTCACGGTGCCGGCGATGCGCGGGCCACCTCCCAGCCCTGGCACGATCCAGGCATGGCCTCCCACATTCACTCGATCACCGTCGACGCACTCGACCCCTACGCACAAGCGCTGTGGTGGTCGGACGTCCTGGACGTGCCGATGTCACCGGATGACAACCCGGGCGATCCCGAAGCGCTACTGCGCACGGCTCACGGTGACGTGTTGTTCGTTCAGGTGCCCGACGCCAAGGCCGTGAAGAACCGGGCGCATCTCGACCTCGAGCCGAGCGACCGTAGCCGTGACGACGAGGTCGCGCGCGTGCTGGCTCTCGGAGCCGTTCTCGTCGCCGACCGGCGCCGGCCGGACGGGACGGGGTGGGCCGTGCTCATGGATCCCGAGGGCAACGAGTTCTGCGTGTTGCGCAGCGCGGCGGAGCGGGTGGCCACGAACTGACAGGTTTCCTGTCTAGTGAGGGTTCCTCTACCGACGGATCGCAGGCCGCGAACCCGAGTCAGATCAGGCACATCGGCGCGGTCACGCGTCGCAGCGGCGAGCGGCTCGCGCTAGGTAGACCCCAGGATCACCAACCCCGACCGGCGTTTCGCGGGAGCCGTACAGCGCGAGAGGCACGAGATCGGGTTAGGTCTCGTCGGCACCCCAGCGTCCGAGGGCGACGATCGCGTCTCGCAGGGCGAGCCCTCGATCGGTCAGCGCATAGGCTCGGGTGTTGTGCCGAAGGGGTAGGCGTTGAAGCACGCCGGCCGCCTCAAGCTCGCGCAGGCGCGTCGCGAGCATGTTCGTCGGCACTCCGAGGTCACGCTGCAGGTCGCCGTAGCGCCGCGGCCCTTCCAGCAGCCGCTCCACGATGAGCAGGGCCCACCGGCTTCCGACGATGTCGAGGGCCGCGGCGAGGTCGTTCACTCGGTGGGATCGGTGGTCGGCTTCATCCAGAACGGTGAGTAGTGGTAGCCGTCGGGGTCGTCGAACTGACGCTGGTACATGAAGGGATAGTCGTCGGTGTCGCCAACCCGTCCGCCGGCAGCGCCGGCGCGTGCGACGAGGTCGTCGACCGCCTCGCGGCTGCCGAGGTCGAACGAGACAGTGACCTTCGAGGGGGTGTCCGGTCCGCCGACGACTTCCTCGACGCCACCAACACTCGCATACATTTGCCGGCTGCCGAGCATCACGTACTGCTCGGGTGCGATCGCGAAGCACGACACGTTGTGGTCGGACATCTCGGCGTTGAGCGTCCAGCCGAGGGCGGTGTAGAAGTCGGTCGCGCGCTCGACGCTTTCGACCGGGCAGGTGATGAAAAGGCTCATGCGGCCATGCTTGCAAAATGCAAGTGACGCGTCAAGCCGCCGCCGTCCGAGCCTCATGCATGGCTGGCTGTCCGGCACGCAATCTTGCGTCCAACTCTGGCGTGGGCGATGAACCGAACAGCGGGACTGGAGCAGGCGAGCCAAGCCGCGCTACCCGGCTCAGTTGCCTCTTGCGTACGTCCGTGACGCGAGCGCGTGCCCAGCCAGGGTCGATCAACGAGAGGTAGATCGCCATCAGGCACTTCGGCTCGCGTCGTCAGGACGTCGCGTTCTGCGCAGCCTGCTTGGCAGCCCGATCCAACCGCTCGAAGTGGGCCGACCAACCCACATCATCGAGTGCTGGCAGGTTTCCGCTGTCGCTCTTGAACCCTGCCGCCCCGTCGACCAGTTCGCGAACAATGTCAGCGTGACCAGCGTGGCGATTGGTCTCGGCGATGACGTGGATCAGCATGCGGTGCAGCGTGACGCTGCCGTCCGGTTGCCACCAACGCACTTCCCCGACGGCGTTCAGGTTCAGCGCAGCCACAGTCGCGTCCGAGTGGCTCCAGGCTCGCCGGTAGAAGTCCAGGACCCCATCGCGGCTCTCGGCGGGCGTGGCCCACATGTCTGCGTTGGCTTCTGCGCCGTCCTCCCACCAGGGCAGTGGCTCGCCGAATGGACGCCCGAACACATCGCCCAGGTAGAAAGCCTCGACGGTAGCCACGTGCTTGACGAGACCGAGCAGGTTGGTCCCCGTACGCACCAGCGGACGACGCACGTCGTACTCAGAAACGCCGTCCAACTTCCAGAGCAGCGCCTCGCGAGCAACGCGCAGGTAGCGGAGCAGATCGCCCTTCAGTTCTTCTGATTCCACCCCGAGATACTGCCGGGTCTCGTCAACAGGCGAGTGAGAACGAAGCCTCTTGCTCGCTACTCAGTCAGCGCGGGCCAGTCGTGCCAGCAGGTGTCGCAGTCCGGAGCACCGCAGTGCATCCACCCGTCACAGGTCGTGTCTGGCTCCCAGAGGACGTACTCGGAGATGGGGTGTGGGCACAGGTCGCAGACTTCAGGTGCAACCCACGGAGGACTACTCACGGGAACAAGTCTCCCTGATCAGCACCGAGCGAGATCGGCACATCGGCGTGCCGGTCGAGTCACGCGACCGGCAGTCAGGACAGGCGTGAGCCACCAGTCGTGGCTCTGTCGGCGTCGACGTGGACGCGCCTCGACGAGTCGACGCTGAGCCATGCGTCGCTTGCGCGATCCAGCGTGCGACCAGTGGAAGTCGCCATGGCATCTGCCTGCGCAGGATGCTGCAGTCGCGGTGCGCGGTCGCTCGCGTCACCCTGCGGCTCGAGCACTGAGCCAGACCGAGGAGCGACTCGCCGAATCCGTCGCCTCGAGATCGGACGAAGGCTCGAGCTCACAGACTCCGAGCGTCGTGGCCACCGATAGACGCACGAGCGCTCTTGACGCGTCAGCGGCAATCGTCAGCGGGTCACGAGACGATAGCCGCAGCGTCAGCCCGTGACCGGGATCGATGTCTGCACACGGCGGCGACCTCGGCTGTGACGCACGTCGAAGCCGCGACTGGCGAGGCGATCGGCAGAGCGAGCACGTAAGCGGTCTACCGCTTGCCGAGAGCCGCCTGGCATGACCGCCACATGAGCGTCGGGTCGAGAACACGGAGCTAGAACTCCGCGCTCGCGCAGCACCCAGGACGACACTCCGAGACCAGGCCGACCGGCTCATCGGCTCAGGCCAGGGCTCGGGATCGCCACCAGAGTTCCGGCGCTCGCAGGCGACGGTCCTCTGACGCAGGTGCCGGGCGAGCCTCGACATCCGTCGGAGCCGGCGCAGAGGCCTCCGGTGACCGACTGTCGGTGCGGACTCCGCGGGAACGCTCGCAGCGTCCGAGGCGTTGATCGCTGAGCTCACCCTGCGTGAACGCCGATGGCACGCGTCGAGCCGAGTGCGAGAGTCTGCCACCCGCGCGACTATATGCCGGTTCTTTCTCTGTTGTGTCTTCCGCTTCACCCGTCAGGCGGCTCCGGCGATGAAGGAGGCGACGATGTAGTTGGCGTGCCGGTCCAGGTTCCCTCGTGCCCGGTCGTACCGGGTGGTCGTCCGGGGATCGGCGTGGCGGGCGGCGATCTGGACGTCGCGGAGCGGGACGCCGGCGTCCAAGGCGGCCGTGATGTAGGCGTGCCGGAGGGCGTGGCACCCGACCTTGTGCTCGATGCCGGCCCGCTTGGCCAGGCGGTGCACGATCCGGGTCGCGGCGTTGCGGTCCATCCGCTGCCCGCTCCGGGTCCGGATCAGCGGTCCCTGGGTGCGGTCTCCGACGGCCTGGTCCAGGGTGCGTGCCACCGGGACCGGGAGCGGGATCAGGGCGGGCTTGTTCCCCTTGCCGATCACGTGGAGGGTCCGGTGGCCGCGCTCGGTGCCCATGTCCTCGATGTTGACGTGGCAGGCCTCGCTGACCCGGAGTCCGAGCAGCCCAAGCAGGGTGATCAGGGCCGCGTCGTCGGGGCTGGAGGCGCGGGCCGTGGCGACCAGGGCACCGAGCTGCATGCGGTCCAGCCCGAGCACCTGCGACTCCTCCGGGACATGAGGGCGCCGCACGTACTCCGCCGGGGAGCGATCCAAGTACCCGTCGATGACAGCGAAGCGATAGAACCCGACCACCGTGGACAGCCTCCGAGCTGTGGTGGCCGGGGCGTAGCCACGGTCCTCCTCCATCCACCGGACGTAGAGCTCGAGGTGCGGGCGGGTCATCGCGAAGACTTCAGCTCCACGGGCAGCGCACCAGACGAAGTAGGTCTTGAGATCCAGGGTGTAGGCGATCCGGGTCTTGCCGGAGTACCGGGCCAGGAACCCGGCAGTTGCCAGGTGGACCTGCCCGAAGGCCGGCATCGGCTCGGGGATCATCACAACGGTCGACTCGGACATTGGAACCTCCTCAGGGGCGAACGGTCAGCCCACGGTGCACCGATGTCTCGAAGAGGCCAATGTGGCGGGCGGAGATGCGCAAACAGAGAAGGAAGTGCCAGTCGCGCTCGCTTCGTGGCGCAGGACTTGTGTCGCGTTCCGGATCTGGGCTGATGCATGACGCACCGCTTCGGAGGGGTCAGACGACGCTTGCGCTCCGTGACGGTCGCGTCTGCAAGACGCCTCGCTTCGCTCGCCAAGACATGATCGACCGGACCGATGCCCCTGACAGCATCGAACCGAGGCTGGCGAACGAACCAACAGAGAGAACGGAAAGCGCGGAACCCACACACCCGATCGAAAGCACCGAGCCGACGGAGCCGACGGACAAGACCGACCCTTTGCATCCGATGCAAAGCATCGAGTCCTCGGAACGGATGGACAACCGTGATGAACCCATCCCGCCACTCTTCCATGCGGACTTGGCGCTCGGGCAGCCATGCCACCCGAACCGACGTGCCGTTCTGCCTCGCCCATGACCGCGATCGGCTGCCGCCATAACGTTCCTGGCGACGACACGATCTGCCTAGCATCGACGCATGACGGACCCCATTCCCTACCTTCACCTGCCGGGTACTGCTCGTGAAGCCCTCAACTTCTACGGTGTTGTGTTCGGCTGCCGCGTTCAGCTTCACTCCTTCGCCGAGTTCGGCAGGACCGACGGTTTGGCGGATGCGATTGCTCACGGCTACTTGGCCGATGGACCCGTGACGATCTTCGCCTCAGATGTGGCCGGTGATGAACCTCCACTGCGAAGCGAAGGCATCATGTTGTCGCTGCTGGGCACTGGGTCTGCTTCCACGCTGCGCCAGTGGTTCTCGGAGCTGGCGGCCGGGGGTCGCGTTGTGGACAACCTGCAGGTCCGCCCATGGGGCGCATCCGACGGGCAGGTGATCGACCGTTTTGGCGTCCACTGGCTCATTGGGTTCGAGGGTGACGACCCCACCTGAGTCCGATTGCCCGCGCTCCCACTCGAAGACCGATGCCGAGTGTGCCGATCTCGCTCGCGTCTCGGTACTGGGACCGGTGACGCGTGAGCGGGTCGCCGGGCAACCTGCAAGCATGTCGTCCGTGAGCGAGCAAGACCCCCCGGGGGTCGAGGTCAATGCCGTGGCCTATGGCAGAGGCGGTCCCCCGAGTCGGCGCGAGGTGCTGCGATTCTTCGCCCTCTTGGGCGTCTCGATACTCGGAGTGACCCTTGTCGCGCTACTCCTCCCGCAGTCCGTTCCCCTTGTCTCGCGCGTCTTGGTGGGAGCCGCCGTCGTGGCCGTCGCCTGGATGCTTGGGATTCTGACCTGGGGGCTGCGAGAGCGTCGTCGGCAGCGTCGCGAGATCCAGGAACGGTTCGGACGGGCCGGAGCCCAGCGCGCCGAGTGACGCGCCGAGGTGCCGATCTCGCTCGCCTGCACCCGATCGTGTGCGCGTTACGCATGCCGCGGCCGGTCCTGGGAAGATGCGCCCATGCCGAGCGAGAGACCGTTCGTGGGCCACTGGGACTACGGCGCTGGAGACGATCGGGAGGCCGCCATCACGGCGTTCCTGTCGGTGCCCGCTTCCACCTGTGTGAAGTGTCGACAGCCTGCGACGCATGCGATTGAGGGTGAGCTGTCGGGCGTCGGCAAGTACTACTTCCTAATCCAGCCGGTGTGCGACAACCACGCCGACGAAGTGTCCAGCAAGCATGGCGGTGTTGTCGCGACCGTCCGAGCCGGGGAGTGGTCGCCCAGGAATGAGTCTGGCGGCCGATGACACCCACGTGCCTAGGTGCCTGATCTCGCTCGGGTCGGTTGTCAGAGGCGCAGGTACATCAGATGCAGCCCGACGAGTCCTGAGTTGGGGTGGTCGAACGCTTCCGGAACGGTTGCGAGGACCTCGAAGCCGAGCGACTCCCACAACCTCACGGCCGTCGTGTTGGTCTCTACAACGGCATTGAACTGCATGCCGTGAAAGCCAGCCGTCCGCGCCCAGTCCACGGCGAACATGCCAAGGGCTCGCCCGGTTCCCCGACCCTGCGCGGCAGGATCGACCATGAAGCTGGCGGTTGCGATGTGCGCTCCGCGTCCTCCGCGATTAGGACCCATCTTGGCGCTGCCGACGATTCGATCGTCGTCGACTGCCACGACGGTGAGACCAGGTGGCTCTTCCATCCACAGCGATTCGCCCGAATCCGAGTCCAGGTTTTCGGGGTACGCGTATGTCCGGCCATCACGAACGATGGTGTCGAAGAACGGCCAGACGAGCTGCCAGTCGTCGTGGTTCGCAGGACGGATGCGCACAACGACAAGGTAGCGATGACGAGCCGAACCAGCGATCACGAATCAGGGTGCGAAGCGCCGCTATTGCTCGGCTTCATCTCAGTCGAACCCGCACTATGTACGGATGACGATGATCAACATTCGGCCCGGGACGCAGCGGGTTGCTCTGGCGGGGTTGGCGATGGCGCCCATCGTGTTCCTCGCGGGGTGTGCCCCGAGCGATCCGGCTACGCCGCCGCTCGGCCTGTCGAGGGCCGGCAACGACATCGTCGCGTGGACACCTCTCTGCTCTGGCGAAAGTCCGAGATCGGCGTCGGTGAGCAGCACTGTGTCTGGTGACGACCACGTGGCGGATCGTGTCATCTGGTCGGCAAAGTTCGCCTCGGGCGTCGGCGCGATATCGCAAACGTTGGTGACCGCGAACTCGGCATTGACCGCTGTGCAGGGCTCGTACGTTGGCACGAGCCCTGCCATGGTCGAGGTGGTCACCAGCAAGGCGGCGCGGGCGGCGTCGGCTCGCTTCGAAGACCTTCCGGTCGACGGGGTGCTCTACGAGGGCAGGCACCTCACCGAGACCGAGTTCCGTGACATGGTCAGCGCGGAGTGTTTCAGGCGGCCCTCATCGACGTGAGCCAACAAGCAGGCGCGAATGCAGATAGAGCGCGCCTCTCCGGGCCCGCGGAAACGCCCGGTGGCGTCGCTACCCTCGCCGTGTCTCTGCGTCTACCCAGCAGGCTTGGCGTACGCCGCTACCCCGGTGTCGTAAAGGACGCACGGTTCGGACCCCACCGTCCAGGCGTCGTGGCCCGGCTCGAGGACGACGACGTCACCAGGGCCAATCGTGATCTCAGATCCGTCATTGGCCCGCACCGCCATCTGACCAGAGATACAGATGCCGGTGTGCCGAGCCTGGCACGAGTCGGTCCCGGCGATCGGCTTGACGTCTTCCGACCACTTCCACCCTGGTTCGAACACGCCGCGACCGAGGGTGAAGTCGCCAAGCGTGACAACATCCATGTGACCGTGGGCAGCAAAGGGTCGGACCTCGTGCGGATGGTCGATACTCGCCTTGCTGATGCTCATGAGACCTCCTTAGGTGTCCACCCCGTGAGGTGCACTTTGGCACTGGAAGCACCTCAAGTGAAGGCCCCAAAGCGACGCGTTGGTACGGCAACGCACAGCCGCGCATAGGTGCCTGATGGCGTGCTGCGCGGGGCGCGCCGATGGGCCGTTCGGGTGTCGACCCTGAACGAGAGGGAGAATCGATCGCATGCGCACCTTGGTTCCAGGTTTGGTCCTCTGCGCCGTGGGACTGGCCCTGATCGTCAGTTTTGTGATCACGGACTCCGTAAGTGCTGGTGTCGTTGGCATTTCGTCATCGGTCTTGGGCTCGGCGCTGCTCAACCGTGGGTTCACGGGGAAGGCCCGCGAGCTGCAATCCGGGAAGATCGGCGACTGATAAGGACCCGCGTGTGCGGGCCGAAGCGCCGTTAGTCCTCGCCCAGATCGTCCATGGCAGTCACGAGGTCCAGGCGCCACCGCCAGTCCGCGGTGGCCACGGCCGCTCGAAGATCAGCCTTCGTCAGCACCAGTGCAGAGAACAGGACCCGGATGGGCGTGCTCGCCACGAACGGCAACTCGTCCTCGGCAACGTAAGTCGGCGCGGCCGACTCCTCGATGACCTCGACGATCAACGATTCGAGGAGCTCCTGCAGCTCCTCGGCGTCCATGCCTTCATAGAGCGACCGGAGGGCAGCCAACGCATCGACCGTGAACAACTCCGTGGGGTCGGCCACGGCGGCCGTGTGCACGACGCCGTCTTCGGTTCGCCACATGGGACCGGATCCTGACACACCGTCGGCGCGCCGATACGTGCTCGCGCTCGGTTCTGATGTCGGCGGAGGCGGGCCGGTTCATCCCTCACCTAGGCAGCACCGGTTCCGTCGTCGCGAAATCCGCTGATGAACCGCCAGGACGGATACCGGGCGGCCAGCACCTCCAGGTGCTGATCCCACTCGGGAGGTCCCAGCAACCTCGGCGGCACGAGCTCGATGTCCTCGTCGCGGATGCGGAATCCCCATGCGAATCCGAGGAGGGCGTGCACCTCGACCCCTGCGACCTCGCTCCCGTCCGGGACGCAGAGGAAGCTGTGGGCCTCCCAGTCCATGTCCTGCCTCGTCGAGCGCGACGGGGCGTCGAACAGCTGCGGGTTCAGGCCGATCCAGCAGAACGGATGCGGGACGTCGCCCAGGAACGCGAGCGGATCGACCTCGAACTCTCGACCCCGGCTGTCGTTGTCGTCGGAGCGGACGAGCTGGACCCAGCCCAGCACCGCGTCGTACCCCCGAGCCGGGTAGCCGACGGTGGCGTGGCACGTGGGGAAGCCCAAGGACTCCGCGCCGGAGCCCACCAGGTCGGGTCGGTCGTTGCGGGAGTACGTGACGGAGACGCGCCCCGCGGTCCCCCGGAGCGCGAAGGGGATGTCCATCGGAGCAGGCTATCGATCCGCCGTCGGACGCGGATGCCCTGCGCAGACCTGCGGAAAGCGCGCTGGTCCGAGCCGGCACGACGAGCGTTCAGCCGTCCGCGGTGCCCGCTACCGTGGCGCGGTGCAGCACGCAGTCGGCGTCGTGACCCATGCGCGCGGAGACACCGGAGGTGACGTGGAACGCAGATTCGACGCCGAGGTCGTCGGGACGGTGTGGCGCTACCCCGGCGAGTCGGCCTGGTACTTCCTCACGCTGCCCGGTGATCTCGCGGACGAGATCCGCTCCGAGGTCGAGCCCGCGGGCTTCGGCTCGGTGCGCGTCACGGCCACGGTCGGTGCCACCACGTGGTCGACCTCGGTGTTCCCGGACAAGGCGTCCGGCTCGTACGTCCTCCCGGTCAAGGCGGCCGTGCGTCGCGCCGAGCGGATCGACGACGGCACCACCGTCAGCGTGCACCTCGTCGTCGGGGGCTGACGAGCGACGGACGCCAGGCACCGCGACCCGGCCTCAGTCGCGCCCGTCCTCGGCGGCGCCGGGCATCGGGACCCGCGGCGGGCCGGAGTACGGCGTGCGCTGCACCCCGCGGCGGCCGAGCCACACCCACAGCACCTGCGTGAGCACCACGAGCGCGAACCCGAACAGCAGGTCCTCGAACGGCGCGAACGCGATCCGGCCGTCACCGAGGAACGGCGGTGCGGAGTCGAGCGGGGTCGTCGACCCCACGATCGCGTCGCCGTCGTACCGCACGATCCGCAGGCCGGTGAGCACACCGTTCGTCACGAGCTGGAAGAACACGACGATCGCGTAGGACACCCAGAACGCGCGCCGACGCAGCAGCCGCGTGCGCAGCACCGCGAGGTCGAGCACCACGACCACGAGCACCCCGAGCAGCGCCGACGCCGTGTAGCTCATCCGTCGTCCCGGCGTACGCCGTCCACGCACGAACCGGCCGGCTCGTCGCCGACCTCCCAGCGCTTCACCGAGCGCACCGCCTCGAGCGTCAGCAGCGACGCGATCGGGACGACGACGAAGAACAGCAGCTCCTCGAGCGGGATCCCGCCTGGGAGGACGACCCCGGTCGTGCGGGCGGGGTCGAACGTCCAGTGGCCCGAGGCGATCGCGAAGAGGTCCCACAGGCAGAACACGGCGACGACGGGCACGAGGGCGAGCAGCAGGCGGCGCCAGCGGGCGTAGACCCGGGTGCGCAGCAGCACCTCGAGCCAGGCGGTCCCGACCAGCACGAACGCGAGGACGCCGAGGTAGGCGAGCCGGCTCACCGCCCTGCCCCGCTCGTCGAGATCCGGTCGCGCGTGTCCGCCACGGCGTCATCCTGCCCGCTGCGCCGGGGGCGCGCCCGTCGCAGCGCCGCGCACGCACGGATGGCCGAGATCCCCGTCACAGCCCCCGGGAGCCCGCGTCCGGTACCGGCGCGGCAGCCCCGGCGCTCCGGCGTGTCGAACGTAGACTCCCTGACCGTGGAGACCTCTGCCGGAACGCGAGTGGCCGACGCCCTCGTGGGCCGGGTCATCGACGCGCGCTACCGCGTCGAGCCCCGGCTCGCGCGCGGCGGCATGGCCACCGTGTACGAGGCCACGGACCTCCGCCTCGACCGCACGGTCGCGCTCAAGATCATGCACCCGGGCCTCGCCGAGGACGCCGCGTTCGTGTCCCGCTTCGTGCGCGAGGCGAAGTCGGCCGCGCGGCTGTCCGACCCGCACGTCGTCGCCGTCTACGACCAGGGCGAGGACGGCGACATCGTCTACCTCGTCATGGAGTACGTCCCCGGCCGCACCGTGCGCGACGTCCTGCGCCGAGTACGGCCGGCTCTCGCCCGAGCAGGCGCTCACGATCCTCGACCCCGTGCTGCAGGCGCTCGACGCCGCGCACCGCGCCGGCTTCGTGCACCGCGACGTGAAGCCCGAGAACGTCCTGCTCACCGACGACGGCCGCGTGAAGGTCGCCGACTTCGGCCTGGCCCGCGCGATCTCCGCCGCCACGTCCACCGCGGCGACCCAGGGCCTGCTCATCGGCACGGTCGCCTACCTGTCCCCCGAGCAGGTCGAGCGCGGCATCGCCGACGCCCGCAGCGACGTCTACGGCGCCGGGCATCCTGCTCTACGAGATGGTCACCGGCGCGGTGCCCTTCGCGGGCGAGACCCCGCTCGCGGTGGCCTACCAGCACGTCAACGCCGCGGTGCCCGTCCCGTCGTCGATCCGTCCCGGTACGTCGCCGGCGCTCGACGACCTCGTCGCGCGCGCCACCGCGCGCGACCCCGACGACCGCTACCCCGACGCGGCGGCCTTCCTCGCCGACGTCCGCGACGGCGCGCGTCGGCGATGCCCGCGCCTCGTCCCGTTCGGGGTCACGGAGGACCAGGCCGCCACGCTCGTCGTGCCGCTCGCGGACGGCCGCCGTCGCAGCCGCGCAGGCCGCGACCGCCGACGCCGCCGCGCCAGCCCCTCGGAGCAACGCCGAAGCCCCGGCCGACGTCGGCGCCGCGGCTGGATCCCCGTGCTGGCGCTGCTCATCGCGGGTGCCCTCGTCGCCGGCGCGGGCGTGGTACCTCGGCGTCGAACCGCACGGTCCCGGTGCCGTCCGTGGTCGGCCTCACGGTCGCGAAGGCCGAGGCGAAGCTCGCCCCGCTCGGGCTCACGCTCGACTCCGACGACCACCGGCTTCAGCGAGACCGTCCCGCCGGCGAGATCATCTCGACCGACCCGGCGCCCGGCGCCGAGGTGCGCGAGGGCAGCACGGTCAGCGCCGTCGTGTCGCAAGGGCCCGGAGCGCTACGCCGTGCCCGCAGGTCGCCGGCATGACCGTCGAGCGAGGCCACCGCCGCGCTCACCGACGGCTCCGCTGACGGTCGGCGAGCAGACACCAAGGCCTCGACGACAAGGTCGCCAAGTCGGCCTCGTCATCCGCACCGACACCCGCGGCCGGTCACGCAGCTCAAGCGCGACCAGGCCGTCGCCCTCGTCGTCTCCAAGGGCCCGGCGCCGGTCAAGCTCCCCAACGTCGTCGGCAAGCCCGCAGGCCGCGGCCACCGCCGCGCTCACCAAGCTGGGGCTCGAGGTCGAGCTCGACCGAGGAGTACAGCAAGAAGGTGGCCACCGGCGTGCGTCATCTCGATGACGCCCAAGGCCGGCGTCACGGTGCCGAAGGGCGGCGCCAGTCGCGCTGGTCGTGAGCAAGGGCCCGCCGCTCGTCACCGTGCCCGACGTCTACCGGATGTCCGAGGCCGAGGCGCGCAAGGCGTTCGCCGCGCTCGGGCTCAAGGTCGTCGGTCAGCTACCCGATCGGCATCACGCCGTTCGGCCGCGTCGTAAGCCAGTCGGTCAAGGCGGGCACCGAGATCCCGTGGGGCTCCACCGTCGCGCTCGAGGTCGTCTGACCCGACGCGGCGATCCGCGTCAGCGGGTCGGGTCGGCGGGACCGGGCAGCGGGGGTCCGTCGCCGTCGGCCTCCTGGTAGGAGTAGCGCTGCTCGCGCCACGGGTCGCCGATGTTGTGGTAGCCGCGCTCCTCCCAGAAGCCGCGACGGTCCGCCACGAGGTACTCGAGGCCGCGCACCCACTTCGGCCCCTTCCAGCCGTAGAGGTGCGGCACGACCAGGCGCAGCGGCCAGCCGTGCTCGGGGGTGCAGCGCCACGCCGTCGCGGGAGTGCGCGAGGAGGGTGGTCGGCCGCGCAGGTCGGCGAGGCGCAGGTTCGCGGTGTAGCCGCGCTCGGCCCAGACCATCACGTGCGTGGCGTCCGCGGCCGGCGGGGCGGCGTCGAGGACGTGGCTCGCCCGAACCCCGGTCCAGACGATGCCGAGGGTGCTGACCTTCGTGACGCAGTGGAAGTCGGCGACGACGTCGACCTGCGGCAGCGACATCAGGTGCGTCGTACGTCCAGCGTGACTCGGCCGCCGCTCGCGGTGGCGCCCACGACCGCGAGGTCCCAGGTGTCGGGGCGGAACGCCGGGGACGCTGCCGTAGTGCATGACCGGCCAGGCCGGGTCGACGCGCTGGCCCGGGGGCAGTCGCGGTCCGGCCGTCCGTCCCCCGCCCGCGTCCCCGTCGTCGGTCACGGTCATCCATGGTGCCGCCGTCGCGCGGTGCCCTGGAGGCCGGGGCGCCGCGTGTCCGCATCGTGGACGCGGTGTCCAGCCCCTGGATGGCGGCGTTATCCTCGGCACCATGCGCAGCTGGCAGTTCTATGGCGACCGGCCCGGGGTTCCCCGGGTGGGCCGCGCTGCCTGACGCGCCCATCCACCGCAGAAGCCCCGCGCCGCACCGGCCGGGGCTTTTCTCGTCCCTGCGCCGGACGCCGCACGACACCGAGAGGCAAGGACCCGCACATGGTCGTCGTCATGAGCCCCGGAGCGACCGACGCGCGAGATCGACGCCGTCGTCGCCCGCGTCACCGACGCGGGCGGCGAGGCGTTCGTCAGCCGCGGCGACACCCGCACGATCGTCGGCCTCGTCGGCGACATCGACCGGTTCCACGGCCTCAACCTGCGCGCGCTGCCCGGGCGTCGCCGAGGTCGTGCGCATCTCGACGCCGTTCAAGCTCGTCTCGCGCCAGCACCACCCCGAGATGTCGACGGTCTACGTCGGCGAGACGCGCGTGCCGATCGGCCCGGACACGTTCACGCTCATCGCCGGGCCGTGCGCGGTCGAGACGCCGGAGCAGACGCTCGCCGCGGCGCAGATGGCGCAAGGCCGCCGGGGCCACGCTGCTGCGCGGCGGCGCGTTCAAGCCGCGCACGCTCGCCGTACGCCTTCCAGGGGCTCGGCGAGCGCGGGCTGCAGATCCTCGCCGACGTGCGGGCCGAGACCGGCCTGCCGGTGGTGACCGAGGTGGTCGACGTGGCCGACGTCGAGCTCGTCGCGTCGTACGCCGACATGCTGCAGGTCGGCACGCGCAACGCGCAGAACTTCTCGCTGCTGCAGGCCGTGGGCGACGCCGGCAAGCCGGTGATGCTCAAGCGCGGCATGAGCTCCACGATCGAGGAGTGGCTGATGGCCGCGGAGTACATCGCGCAGCGCGGCAACCTCGACGTGGTGCTGTGCGAGCGCGGCATCCGCACGTTCGAGAAGGCGACCCGCAACACGCTCGACATCTCCGCCGTGCCGGTCGCGCACGACCTCTCGCACCTGCCGGTCGTCGTCGACCCGTCGCACTCCGGCGGGCGCCGCGACCTCGTCGTGCCGCTGTCGCGGGCGGCGATGGCGATCGGTGCCGACGGCATCATCGTCGACGTCCACCCGCACCCGGACAGCGCGCTGTGCGACGGGCCGCAGGCGCTCGTCGACGGCGACCTGCGCGCGCTCGCCACCGCGGTGCGCCAGTTCCCGCCGCTCGTCGACCGGCGCCCGGCGCTCCCCCTCGGCCCGCGCTGACGGCGGCCCGTCGACGCCGTCCGCTGCGACGACGCCGCTCGGGGGCGAGTCGTCGTGCGATCAGCCGAGGATCGCGCCCTCGTGCGCGAGGAGCGCCGCCTTGACCGGCAGGCCGTAGGCGTAGCCGCCGAGCGAGCCGTCGGTGCGCACGATGCGGTGGCACGGCACGAACGGCGCGACCTTGTTGCGCGCGCACGCCTGTCCCGCGGCGCGCACCGCGGCCGCGGCAGCCGGCGCGTGCGGCGAGGCCGGCATAGGTGTCGGTCTCCCCCGCCTTCACCGTGCGCAGCTCGACCCAGGCGCGCTGCATGAACGGCCCGCCCGGCTGGCGGACCGGGACGTCGTCGAGCGCGTCGACGTCACCCGCGGCGTACGCCGTCAGCGCGGCCACCACCGGGGCGGTCGCCGGTGAGGTGGCCACCGCGCGGTGGCCGCGGGCCTGCTCGGCGTCGGTGAGGAAGCCGAACGTGAGCTCGAGCGCCGCCGAACCCGGACGCGACGACCACGCCGTCGTCCGGGTCGACCACGACGACGACGTCGCCGCCGGGGACGGGCACCGACACGGTCTCGTAGGGCGCGCTGCGTCATGTCGTCTCCTTCGTCGGGGTGGGGCTGGGTCCAGAGGTGCTGGGCGGCGTAGGAGCGCCAGGGGCTCCACGCGGTGGCGCGGGTCGCGAGCTCGCGGGCCCCGTCGGGCAGCCCGAGATCGCGGGCGGCATGGCGCAGGCCGAGGTCGGTGCCGGGGAACGCGTCGGGGTCGCCGAGCGCGCGGAGCCGCACGTAGTCGACGGTCCACGGGCCGACGCCGGGCAGCGCCAGCAGCGCCGCGGCAACGGCCTCGTCGGGGTCGCCGGAGCGCAGGTCGACGCGAGCCGTCGGCCGACCGCGACGGCGACCGCGTGCACGGTGCGTGCCGCGCGCGCCGGGCATGCCGAGCGCGGCGATGTCGGCCGGGTCGACGTCGGCCAGGCGGTCCGCGGTCGGGAAGGCGACGAACGACCCCGACACCGGGTGCACCGTACGCGGCCACGAGGCGACCGAGGATCGTCCGCGCGCCGGCGACGCGACACCTGCTGCCCCACGATCGCGCGCACGACCGTCTCCCACGGGTCGACCGTGGTGGGCACCCGGAGGCCGGGCCGCGCGGCGACGAGCGGCGCCAGCGCGGGATCGGCGGCGAGCGCGGCGTCGATCGTGGCGGGGTCGGCGTCGAGGTCGAGCCAGCGGCGGACCCGGCGGACGAGCGCCGCGGTGTCGCGCAGGTCGGTGTCGCTGCGCACCACGACGTGGTCGCCGACGACGCGGACCTCGGCGACGGCCGGCGCGGGTGGGCAGCGGCACGACGCGGCGGTGCGCCCACGAGCGCTGCGGCCGGCTCGTGCTCCTCGAGCCCCGCGACCGCGCGGTGCGGCGAGGAAGTCGCCCACCGCGGCGGCGTCGTACGGCGGCGCGCAGGCGCAGGCGCAGCACGAGCGCCGGGTCGGCGGCGGCGAGCCGCACCGGGGTGGCGCGGCGGAGCTGCGACGGCGGCGACGCCGAACTCGCGGCGCATCACGTCGTTGAACTGGCGCACGCTCGCGAAGCCCGACGCGAACGCGATCTCGGCGAGCGGCGAGGTCGGTCTGCTCGATCAGCAGGCGCGCGGTCTGCGCGCGGCGGCTACACCGCGAGCTGCAGCGGCCCGGCGCCGACCTCGGCGACGAGGGTGCGGTGCAGGTGCCGCTCGCTCACGTGCAGCGAGCGGGCGAGGCCCGCGACGCCGTCGTCGTCGACCGCGCCCTCGGCGATCAGGCGCAGCGCACGGCCGGCGAGGTCGCCGCGGAAGTCCCAGTGCCGCGAGCCCGGCGCGGAGTCGGGACGGCACCGCTTGCACGCGCGGAAGCCGGCGCTCACGGCGGCGGCGGGCGCGGCGAAGTAGCGGACGTTCGCGGCTTCGGCGTCTGCGCCGGGCACACCGGGCGGCAGTAGATCCCGGTGCTCGTGACGCCGAACCAGATGCGGCCGTCGAAGCGACGGTCCCGGGCGACCAGAGCCTGGTAGGCCGCCTCGACGTCGAGGCCCGCGGGTCCGGCGTACGCCGGCGGCAGCTCGGTGGCGGTGCTCATGCCGGGAAGTCTGCCCCACGCCACCGACACCGGCTGGCGGAAATCGGACCCCAGCCGCTCCCAGGCCGCGGAACTGCGGGTCAGGGGGCGAGGGCGTGCACGACCGGCAGCAGGTGCGGCCACCAGAACAGCTCGGTGAGGCAGCGCGCGAACGTCCAGGTGCGCACGTCCTCGACGTCGAGGTCGGTCAGCGCCGCGATCCGCGCGGTGAGGGAGAACGGGTCCGCGACGAGTCGCTCCGGGCAGTTGAGCAGGTGCTGGACGACGTCGTACGCCGGTTCTCCGACGTACGGCTTCGGGTCGACGAGCAGCCACGGCTCCCGGCGCGCGGCGAGGACGTTGCCCGCGTGCAGGTCGGTGCACAGCAGGACGGCGTCCGGTCCGGGCACGGCGGGCGGCCGCTCGCGGAGCACGGCGAGCGCCGCGCGGGCGAGCCCGGCGTCCACCACGTCGCGGCCGGTCCGCCAGCGTTCCACCGTCTCGTCGGCCCAGATCCGGCACAGCTCCCGCAGCGGGCGGAAAGGCGTCGAGTCGAGCGCGGTGGACCAGATGCGGCGGGCGACGTCGGCGATCACCTCGTCCTGCTCCGGCTCCGGCCGCTCCCGCAGCGGCGTGCCCGGGTCGCAGCGCTCGAGCAGCAGGAACAGCGTCGCGTCGTCGCGCTCGTAGCGGAGCAGCCGGACGGCGCCGGACCCGTCCCAGAGGCGCAGCGCGTCCGCCTCGTGCTCGGCCTCCTCGTGCCACCTGCCCACCTTGAGGACGAGCTCGGCGCCGTCGCGGGTGCGGACCGGCGCGACCCAGGCGGTGTCGCCCCCGGGCTGGTACGGCGGCTCCAGCTCGAGCGACCAGCGGGCGGCGCAACCGAGCACGGCGTCGGCCAGGCCCGGCAGCCACGCCGCCATCGCGGCGTCGACGCCGGACGAGCGCACCAGGTTCTCCGGCACGACGCGCGCCGGCTGCTCGCTCATCCGAGCGGTCAGGGGCTGCGGGGGCGGTCGAGCAGCCAGTCGGCGACGTCGAACGCGAGCTCGAGGGACTGCACGCGGTTCAGGCGCGGGTCGCACGCCGTCTCGTAGCGGTCGCCGAGCTGGTCCTCGGTGACGCCCTCGGTGCCGCCGACGCACTCGGTGACGTCGTCGCCGGTGAGCTCGACGTGGATGCCGCCCGGGACCGTGCCGAGCGCCTTGTGCACCTCGAAGAAGCCCTGCACCTCGTCGGCGACGTCGTCGAACGACCGCGTCTTGTGACCGGAGGCCGCCTCGCGCGTGTTGCCGTGCATCGGGTCGCAGACCCACACGACCTGGTGGCCGCTCGCGGTGACCTTCTCGACGATCGGCGGGAGCGCCTCGCGGATCGTGCCGGCGCCCATGCGGGTGATGAGCGTGAGCCGGCCGGGGACGCGCTCGGGGTTGAGCCGCTCGCACAGCTCGACCGCCTGCTCGGGCGTCGTCGTCGGGCCGAGCTTCACGCCGATCGGGTTGCGGATGCGCGCGGCGAAGTCGACGTGGGCGCCGTCGAGCTGGCGGGTGCGCTCGCCGATCCAGACGAAGTGGCCGGAGACGTCGTAGAGGTCGCCGGTGCGCGAGTCGATGCGGGTGAGCGCCTTCTCGTAGTCGAGCACCAGCGCCTCGTGGCCGGCGTAGAACTCGACCCGCTTGAACTCCTCCGGGTCGGCGCCGCACGCCGCCATGAACGACAGCGCGCGGTCGATCTCGCCCGCGACCTGCTCGTAGCGGTCGCCCGCGGGCGTCTCGGCGACGAAGTCCTGGTTCCACGCGTGGACCTGGCGCAGGTCGGCGTAGCCGCCCTGGGTGAACGCGCGGACGAGGTTCAGCGTCGCGCTCGGCCGTGTGGTAGCTGCGGACGAGCCGCTGCGGGTCGGGCACGCGGCCCGTCGGCGCTCGAACGGC
This sequence comes from uncultured Actinomycetes bacterium, assembly GCA_963738455.1. Taxonomy (GTDB): domain Bacteria; phylum Actinomycetota; class Actinomycetes; order S36-B12; family CAIYMF01; genus Longivirga. Next base: position 362,275 of record CAVTWM010000004.1, on the reverse strand, counting down.
AGGCGCGTTGACGCCGTCGCCGCAGTACGACGTCATGCTCGACGCCGTCGCGCGTCTCGATCGCCTTGCTGCGCGGCTTGAAGTACTGCCCGGCCATCCGGCCGACCTTCACGACCGGCAGGCTCGCGCCGTAGGTGAGCACGATCGCCATCTGCAGGACCGTCTTGAGCTTGGCGCGGATCGCCTCGGCGGTGGCGGTCTCGAACGTCTCGGCGCAGTCGCCGCCCATGAGCACGAACGCCTCGCCGCGCGACGCGGCGGCCGAGCCGCGCGGTGAGGTTGTCGCACTCGCCCGCGAACACCAGCGGCGGCAGCGTGCGCAGCTCGCCGACGGCCGCCTCGAGCGCGCCGGCGTCGGGCCACACGGGCTGCTGCGCAGCGGGCAGGTCCGGCCAGGAGATCACGTCCACCATGCGCCCAGGCTACGGGCCGGGCCGCCGACGCAGGCCTCGCCGCGCGTCGGTGAGGCCGGATCGTCGCGCTAGCGACGAAGGCCGCCCTGCATCGCGATGAGGGCCCGTCGTGCGCGTGCGGACGGCTCAGCCGAAGAACGGCCTGGACCTCGTCGTAGCGCTCCGGCGGGACGGTCTTGAGCTCGCCGGTGGCCTCGAGCAGCGGGACGCGGACGATGTCGGTGCCGCGCAGCGCGACCATCGTCGCCGAACTGCCTTGTCGTGCGACCGCGTCGATGGCCTGCAGGCCGAAGCGGGTCGCGAGCACGCGGTCGAACGCCGTCGGCGTGCCGCCGCGCTGGATGTGGCCGAGCACCGAGGTGCGCGCCTCGTTGCCGGTGCGCGCCTCGATGCCCGACGCCAGCCAGTCGCCGATGCCGGCGAGCCGCACGTGGCCGAACGCGTCGAGCGTCTGGTCCTTGGTGATCAGGTCGCCGTCCGCGGGCAGCGCGCCCTCGGCGACGACGATGATCGGCGAGTAGTGCGTCTCGAAGCGGCGCTCGACCCAGCCGACGACCTCGTCGAGGTCGAACGGCACCTCGGGGATGAGGATCACGTTGGCGCCGCCGGCGATCCCGGCGTGCAGCGCGATCCAGCCGGCGTGGCGGCCCATGACCTCGACGACGAGCACGCGGTGGTGCGACTCGGCCGTGGTGTGCAGGCGGTCGATCGCCTCGGTCGCGATGTTGACCGCGGTGTCGAAGCCGAAGGTGTAGTCGGTGGCCGACGAGGTCGTTGTCGATCGTCTTCGGCACGCCGACGACCGGGACGCCGTGCTCGTGCAGCTGTGGTCGCGACGCCGAGGGTGTCCTCGCCGCCGATCGCGATCAGCGCGTCGACGCCGAGCTCGGCGAGGTTGGCCTTGATCCGGTCGACGCCGCCCTCGATCTTGATCGGGTTCGTGCGCTACGAGCCGAGGATCGTGCCGCCGCGCGGCAGGATGCCGCGGACCTGCGGGATGCCGAGCGGCATGGTGAGGCCCTCGAGCGGGCCCTTCCAGCCGTCGCGGAAGCCGACGAACTCGTAGCCGTACTCCGTCACGCCCTTGCGGACGACGGCGCGGATGACGGCGTTGAGACCGGGGCAGTCGCCGCCGCCGGTCAGCACTCCGACGCGCATGGTTCTCCTCATGCCGTTGGGAACAGGGCTGGGAGGCTCATGACAGCGCTGTCATGCCGACGTCCCATCCAACCGCACCCGGACCGCTCGCACGCTCCCCCGCGGTCGAGTCGTCGAACCGCCATGCGACGTCCGGCACATGCACGTGCAGCACGACGCGATCCGAGGAGTCGCCCGCATGAGCGTCCTCGCCATCGACGCCGGCACCACCGGCGTCACCGCCCTCGTCGTCGACGCCGACGCGCAGCGTCATCGCCCGCGGCTACGCGCGAGTTCCCGCAGCACTTCCCGGCCGAGGGCTGGGTCGAGCACGACCCGCGCGAGATCTGGGCGGCCACGCTCGCCGCCGTGCGCGCCGCGCTCGACGCGCTCGGCCCGGACGGCGACCGACCCACGGCGGTCGGCATCACCAACCAGCGCGAGACCGTCGTGCTCTGGGACCGCGAGACGCTCGGCTCCCCGCGCCGCGCGATCGTGTGGCAGGACCGGCGTACGGCGGGCCTGTGCGACCAGCTGCGCGCGGACGGCCACGAGCCGCGCGTCGCCGCGCTCACCGGCCTGCGCCTCGACCCCTACTTCTCGGCGACGAAGCTGGCCTGGATCGCGCACGAACGAGCCGCACGTCTGGGCGCAGGTGACCAGCGGGCGCGTCGCCGTCGGCACGGTCGACTCCTACCTCGTCGCCCGCCTGACCCGCGGCCTGCACCACGTCACCGACGCCTCGAACGCCTCGCGCACCCTGCTCTACGACATCCACGCCGGGCGCGTGGAGCCCGGAGCTGTGCGACGCTGTTCGGCGTGCCGATCGACGCGCTGCCCGAGGTCGTGCCGTCCTACGGCGTCGTCGGGCGCACCGACCCGTCGGTGTTCCTCGGCCTCGACCTGCCGATCGCCGGGCATCGCCGGCGACCAGCAGGCCGCGCTGTTCGGCCAGGCCTGCTTCGACGCCGGGCACCAGCAAGTGCACCTACGGCACCGGCTCGTTCGTCCTGGTCAACACCGGCGACCGCCCGGTCGCCTCGTCGACCGGCCTGCTCACGACCGTCGCCTGGCAGCACCCCGACGGCCGCCTCGACTACGCGCTCGAGGGCGCGGTCTTCGTCACCGGCGCCGCCGTCCAGTGGCTGCGCGACGGCCTCGAGATCATCGGCGACCGCGGCCGAGACCGAGGCGCTCGCCCGCTCGGTGCCCGACTCCGGCGGCGTCGTGTTCGTGCCGGCGCTCACCGGCCTCGGCGCGCCCGACTGGGACCCGCACGCCCGCGGCACGATCCTCGGCATCAGCCGCGGCACCACCCGCGCCCACCTCGTGCGCGCGCCACGCTCGAGGCGATCGCGTTCGAGGTGCAGCGACGTCGTCGACCTCATGGTCCGCGAGGGCGGCGTCGTCGCTGCCCGAGCTCGCGGTCGACGGCGGCGCCTCGGCCAACGGCCTGCTCTGCCAGCTGCAGGCCGACGCGCTGCAGGTGCCGGTCGCGCGCGCGGCGATGCTCGAGACCACCGGGCTCGGCGCGGCGTTCCTCGCCGGGCTCGGCACCGGTGTCTGGGCCGGCACCGACGCGATCGCGCGCGATCGTGCACCGCGACGCCCGGTTCGAGCCGGGCGAGCGCGACGACCACGCGCTACCGCCGGTGGCGGGTCGCGCGTCGAGCGGTCGAAGTCCTGGGCCGTCGTCTGACCGCTCCGCGTCGCGGTGAGCGCGCGACGGTCAGGCGGCCGGGGCCGAGGCGAGGTCGCGCGGCAGCTCGGCCGGGTCGAGCTGCTCGACGAGCGAGCGCGGCGTCGGCCGTCAGCGACTTGGCCTTCGTGGCGTACATGTCGACGTACTCCTGGCCGGAGAGCTGCATGAGCTCGTACATGATCTCGTCGGTCATCGAGCGCAGGACGAAGCGGTCGCCGGCCATGCCCTCGTAGCGGGAGAAGTCCAGCGGCGGCGCCGATCGCGATCTTCGACGCGCATGATCTTCGGCCGGACCCGTCCCGGGCGGCTGGATCAGGTGCGTGTTGACCATCGCGCACGGGATGACCGGCACGCCGGCCTCGAGCGCCATCCGGGCCACGCCGGTCTTGCCGCGGTAGAGCCGGCCGTCGGGCGAGCGGGTGCCCTCGGGGTAGATGCCGAGCAGCTCGCCCTCGCCGAGGATGCGCAGCCCGGTGCGCAGCGCCGCCTCCGACGCCCGGCCGCCGGAGCGGTCGACCGGCACCTGGCCGACGCCGGCGAAGAACAGCTTGGTGAGCCAGCCCTTGATGCCGGGGGTGGTGAAGTAGTCGCTCTTGGCCAGGAACGTGATCCGCCGCTGGCACGACCAGCGGCAGGAAGATCGAGTCGGAGAACGACAGGTGGTTGCTCGGCGAGGATCGCGGCGCCGTCGTCGGGGAGGTTCTCGAGGCCCTCGACCTGGGGGCGGAAGAGCAGGCGGAGCCACGGGCCGATGAGGATGTACTTGCACACCCAGTAGAACACCGGCCACCTCCTCCTCGTCCGCTCGTCGGTCGCGCCGACAGTACGGCGCGGCATCCCCGACGAGCAACGTACGCGGCGCGGTACCGTCACGCCCGGGAACGCAGCCCACGAGTCACCGTCCACACCGGCGGACGGTCGCTCCGGGCCACCACGAAGCCCTCGTCCGACCCGGCGGTCCGCCGCCCGACCTCCAGGAGCCACCCGTGCCCCTCCTCCCCGGCGCCGAGCCCTTCTCCCACGACGGCGGCCCGGTCGGCGTGCTCGTGCTCCACGGGTTCACCGGCTCCCCCAAGTCGATGCGCCCCTGGGCCGAGCACCTCGCCGCGGCCGGGCTTCACCGTCGAGCTGCCGCGGCTGCCCGGCCACGGCACCCGCTGGCAGGACATGGCCGTCACCCGCTGGGAGGACTGGTACGCCGAGGTCGACCGCGCCTTCACCTCGCTCCGCGAGCGCTGCGAGCACGGTCTTCGTGATGGGCCTGTCGATGGGCGGCTCGCTGGCGCTGCGCCTCGCCGAGCGGCCGGCCCGACGAGGTCGCCGGGCTCGTGCTGGTGAACCCCGCCGTGCACACCGAGCGCAAGGACCGCCACCTGCTGCCCGTGCTGCGCCACGTGGTCAAGGCGTTCCCCGGCATCATCAACGACATCAAGAAGCCCGGGCCAGGACGAGGGCGGCTACGACAAGATGCCGCTGCAGTGCGTCTACTCCCTGCAGCAGGGCTGGGGCGAGATCCGGGCCGACATCGCGCGCCGTCACCGGCGCCGCTGCTGCTGCTGCACTCCCGCGACGACCACGTCGTCGAGCCCAGCAACGCCGCGTGGATCCTGGCCAACGTCGCGAGCGACGGACGTCACCGAGGTGTGGCTCGAGGACAGCTACCACGTGGCCACGCTCGACAACGACGCCGAGCTGATCTTCGACCGCGAGCGTCGAGTTCGTGCACCGGCTCGCGCCCGCGTCCTCCGGCGCGTGACACTGGTGCCATGACGACACCGACCGGGCGCGACAACGGGCTGCCACCGGCTGCCCGCTACGTCGCGCTCGTCGACGTCGACCCGCCGGTGGCCGACCACGTGCTCGAGCTGCTGCGCGACGCCGGCGTCACCGCCGTCGCCGAGCCGCTGGCCGGGCGACCACGGGCTCGCCCGCGCGAGACGCCGCCGCCCACGCGTCCGACCGACCGCGTCCACGTCGACCACGGGCACCTGCTGCTGGCGCGCGCCGTCGTGGGGCGGGCCCTGCCCGCGCTGCGCGGCCGACTTCCACGCCGACGCCGCCCGGCGCAGCGACGCCGAGGCGGCGCGAGCGCGGAGCGGCGCACGCCGCGACGAGCTCGGCGCCGGACGAGGTCGACACGCTCTTCGCCGACATCGTCGCCGGCTTCGCCGAGCCGCGCCGCCGACCCCGTGCCCCGCTGGTCGGTGCTCGAGGACGCCCCGGCGACGCCCCGACGATCCGGACGAGCCCGAGTCCCGCCCGCGCGCTGTCGTCGCGCCTCGTCCGCCGCAGCGCCGACCCGGTCCCGGCGCGCCGTGCCGGACGAGGACCCGGAGGGCCACTTCGTGCCCGAGCCGCCTCCGCCGCTGCCGCCGAGGCCGACCGCGTCACCCGGCTGGCCTGGGCGGCGCTCATCGGCGGCCCGACGCTGATCATCCTGGCGGCGCTGCTCGGCATCGGGCTCGAGGGCTGGGTCGTGACTGCTGTCGCTCGCGCGGCGTTCCTCGGCGGCTTCGCCACCCTCGTGGCCCGGATGCGCGACCGGCCGTCGCAGGACGACGGCTGGGACGACGGCGCCGTCCTCTAGCGCCTCGCGCGTGAGGGGGCCCGCGCTAGTCCTTGAGGCGCCGGGCGAGGTCGGCCGCGCCCACGACCCCGGCGTCGTTGCCGAGGGTCGCGGCCAGCACCTCGGCGACCGGGCGGTGCGCCCGCGCCAGGAGCGACGCCAGGAACGCCGAGCGGGTGGGCGACAGGAGCAGGTCGCCCGCCTCGGACACGCCGCCGCCGATGACGAACACCGCCGGGTCGAACAGCGCGGCGACGTCGGCGAGGCCGGTGCCGAGCCAGCGCCCGATGCGGTCGAAGGCCTCGAGCGCCACCGGGTCCCGGCCCGCGCGGCGTCGGTCATGTGCTTGCCGCTCACGCCCTCGGGCGTGCCGTCGCCGAGGCCGAGCAGGATCTCGGCGTCCTGACGCCGCTCGGCCGCGAGCTCGCGCGCCTCGCGCACCAGGGCGTTGCCGCTGGCGTACTGCTCCCAGCACCCGCGCTTGCCGCAGCCGCACAGCCGGCCGTCCGGCACGCGGACCAGGTGGCCGAACTCGGCGGCCATGCCGTAGGCGCCGCGGACGAGGCGGTCGCGGTGGACGATGCCGCCGCCGATGCCCGTGCCCGACGGTGACCGCGATGAGCGACGTGCGTGCCCCTGGCCGGCGCCGAAGCGGAACTCCCCCCAGGCGGCGGCGTTCGCGTCGTTCTCCACGACCACGGGCAGGCCGCACCGGCGCCGCGACCTGGCGCCGAGCGGCTCCTCCTGCCCAGCCGAGGTTGGGCGCGAAGCGCACGATCGACCGCGTCTCGTCGACGAAGCCCGGCCGCGCCGAGACCGACCGCCTCCGACGGGACCGAGCCCCGAGCTCGTCGCCGTCCCGGACGAGCTCGCCGCGACCGCCACGATCGCGTCGACGATCGCCTGTCGGACGAGCGGGCCGGGGTGTCGCGCCGGGCGCGGGCGAGCATCGTGCCCGTCGACGTCGACGAGGCCGCCGGCGATCTTGGTGCCGCCGATGTCGACACCGATGGTCACGGTCATGGCGCACTTCCTCCGGCGGTCGCGCGTGCTGCGGGCGGGTGGTCGGTGCGCGCGGCGCGACGGGCGTCGTCGCGGTCGAGCGGGACGCGGCGGACCGTGCGCGGCGCGGAGGTCCCGTCCTGCGCGGGTCGTCCGGCGGCCGTCGCGCGTCGCTCGGCCTGCGGCGACACTCGGCCGTGCTCGGCCGGTCCGGTCGTCGTCGGGTCCGGCGTCGGGGTCCGTCCGTGGTCGCTGCGGCCAGCGCGCGGCCACGCCGCCGCGGCCTCGGGCGACCAGCGTGCCGAACGCGGCGACGGCGGCGTCGACCCACCGGCCCACCGGCGTCCGGGTCGGCCTCGCGCAGCCCGGCGACCGCCGCGGCACAGCGGGCAGGAGCAGGGCTGGCCGTCGTCGTCCACCGGCGCGAGGTGCGGCGCGGAGGTCCGCAGCCAGTCCTGCGCCGCGGCCACCAGGCGCGCCGCCTCCGGCCCCGGCGCGGCTGCTCGTGCTCGCTCACGGCGACGCCGCCGACGGTCCAGCATGGTCGAGGTCGGGCCGGAAGCTGCACGCGCACGACCTGGCCGGCGTCGGTGAGGTCGAGCGACGCGCCGTCGACCTCGCAGCGCCGCAGCACCGGCGGGCAGCGCGATCACCCGCCGGTGCGGACCGAGGTCGACGACGAGGTCGCCGTCCTCGGTGACCGCCACGGTCGACGTCGTCGATGTCGGCGCCGGGCACGGCGACGTCGAGCAGCCAGCGGTCGTCGTCGCGCGCGCAGGCCGCCGTCGGGGCCGGACCGCGCCGAGGTCGAGCGGGTCCGACGCGCCGAGGACGACGTCGGCGAGCGCGAGCAGCGCCTCGGACCCCGACCGGCTCCTGCGTCGGTGTACGGCGCGAAGCCGCACCGGCAGCGCGCGCGAACCGGTCGCGGGCGGCGAGCAGCGCCTCGCGGTGCCGGCGCGACGAGCGCCGGCGGCCACTCGTCGCCCGACCGCGACGCGGTTGACCACGACGCCCTCGACGTGGTGGCCGAGCATCGCGAGCGTGGTGCGGGCCCGGTGGGTCTCGGCGAGCACGACGCGCTCCGGGCGTGGTCACGAGGCGGACGGCCGGCGTCGGGCCCGGTCAGCAGCTCGCGCACGGCCAGCAGCTCGCGCGCCAGCGCCGTCGAGCGCGTCGAGGGCGTCGACGGTGTCGCTGGCGCATGCCCGGCCGCGGCCACGCAGCCGCGCGATGCGGCCGGTCGATCGGGAAGCCGCGCGAGCACCAGCCGGTCGAGCGCCTCGGGCAGCGCGAGGAGCCGCAGGGTCTCGGCGGTGGGCGCGCAGTCGATCGACGACGGCGTCGTAGTCCGCGGCGTGCTCGGCCGACCTCGAGCAGCGCGAGGACGTCGTCGACGCCGGGGACGGTCGCGATCTCCTCGGCGACGAGCGGGTCGACCCCGGCGCCGGCGAGCAGGCCGCCGAGCGCACGGCGCAGCGTCGTCCACGCGCGTCGAGGCGGGCGCGGGTGTCGATCTGCAGGACGTCGAGGTGTCCGGGCGCCGCGGCGACGGCGCACCGGCGTCGACGGCGACGCCGCCAGTCGCGCCGCGCGGCCGGACCGACCGGTCAGGCCGAGCGCGTCGGTGAGCGAGTGCGCCGGGTCGGTGCTCACGACGAGGGTGCGGCGACCGTCGCGGGCGGCGGCGAGCGCCGTCGCAGCGGCGAGCGTCGTCTTGCCGACCCCGCCCTTGCCGGCGACCAGAAGCACGCGCACGGGACGAACCTACCGCGCGCTGCGGCGCGGGCCGCCAGCGCGACCGCCGGGTCAGCCCGAGCCCTCGACCCGCTCCTTGAGGCCCGCGCAGCGCCGTGTCGACGATGACCTTCTCGGCCTTGCGCTTGATCAGCCCGATCATCGGGATGCTGACGTCGACCGCGAGCTTGTAGACGACCGTCGTGGTGCCGTCGCCGTTGTCGGTGAGCTCGTAGGACGCCGTCGAGCGCCTTGAGCATCTGGCCCTGTGAGCGTCCAGGTGACCGACGGTCGTCGTCGTCCCAGTCGTACTCGAGCTCGTAGGTGTCCTTGATCGCACCGGCGTCGACGACGAAGCGGGCGTCGGCGGGACGGCCGTCCTCGTACTCGGTGAGCACCTCGACGCGTCTTCACGCCGTCGCTCCACTCGGGATAGCTGCCGGATGTCGGCGATCACGGCCATGACGTCGGCGGGCGCGGCGTTGATGACGATGCTCGACTCGGTGCGATCAGCCATGCGCGGACCCTACCCGGGTCGGATCGGGACGCCAGGTCACCAGAGAGCGAGAACGGCGTGCGCCGCGCGCGGAAGTGGCCGACGTTCACGCACTCGGTGCGGCCGATCCGGGCGCGGCGCACGAGCGGCTGGTGGACGTGCCCGAACAGCACCGTGCGCGGCTGGGTGCGCGCGCACGTGCTCGAGGATCGCGCGGCTGCCGACCTCGAACCGCCGGGCGACGACGTCGTAGCAGAGCTCGGGCAGCGCGGGAGGGATGTGCGCGCAGAGCACGTCGACCTCGCCGAGCGCGGCGACCTTGGCGGCGTACGTCTCCTCGCTCGAGCTCGTACGGCGTACGCATCGGGCTCACCAGGCCGCCGCCGACGAAGCCGAACCGCAGGCCGCCGATCTCGACGACCTCGCCGTCGAGCACGGTGTGGCCCGGCCGGAGGTAGTCCGGCCAGAACGCCGGGATGTCGACGTTGCCGTAGGTGAGGTACGCCGGTGTCGGCATCGCGGCGAACAGCTCGGCGTACTGCGCGCCGCACCAGCTGCTCGACGCAGCGTGTGCCGGTCGCGACCCTCGACGCTCGACCTCGTCCCACCAGGCCGGCGGTCCAGGCGCCGCGCGTCGGCGAAGCGGCCCGCGGTGCGCAGCTCGACGAAGCGCGCGGTGTTCTCGGCGCCGAACAGCGTCGGCGAAGATGCCCTGCGAGGAGTCCTCGTAGTCGAGGAAGAGCACGAGGTCGCCGAGGCAGATCAGGGCGTCGGCGCCGTCGGCGGCGCGGGCCAGGGCGTCGGCGCGACCGTGGACGTCGCTGACGACGTGGAGGCGCACGGCACGACCCTAGAGGTCGCGGTCGGCGCCGGCCACGGCGCCGGTCAGCGGCCGAAGACCAGGCCGAGGACCGTGAAGATCGATGAGCAGCACGACGATCACGGCCACGGTGCCGGCGGCGACGATGCCCCACTTGCCGCCGGGGATGTCGTCGGGGTCGAGCAGACGCGTGCGCGGCTCGGCCAGCTCGAGGCGGGTGAGCATCTGCTCGGCCAGCTCGTCGACCTGCTCGGCCGAGACCTCGTCCCGGTGGGGATCTCGACGCCCTCGAAGCCGATCAGCTCGGCGCGTGGTGCTCGCCCGGCGGCCGTTGGCGCCGGAGCCGTCCGACCGGGACCGGCGGTGGCTGTGCCGCCCGGGGACCGGCTCCTCCACGGGCCCGGGCACGGCGCCGCGGCGTGCCGCCCGCGCGGCTCCTCCGGCTCGTCGAGGTCCACGTCGTCCAGGTCGTCGACCTCGACCAGACCAGGCATCGCGGCCGCGTCGACCACCGCCGTGGGCGGCGCCGGCGGCTCGAGTGCCGAGGCGGGTGCGTCGTGGGTCACCACGCTCGCCCCAGCGGGCCGCGGGGACGAGGGGACGACGGTCGTGGCGGACGACCTCGCCTCGCGCCGGGGGCGCAGGTCGGCGTGGCACAGCGAGCACCACGCCGCGGTCGGACTGATCGCGGCGGCGCACGAGGGGCAGCGTGTCTGGATCGGCACGACTCAGGTCATCGGCACACCCGGATGGCTCCTTGACCCGCCGTGCGGGGACTGGTCAGCGGGTCGCGCGAGGCGTGCCCGGGGCGGCGTCCGCGGCTCGAGGTCGTCCTTGAGCGCCCACACGACCGCTTCCACGCCCGCGGCGTGCCGGGCCCGGCCGCCCGGCGCCGCCCGGCGGTCCGCCCGGCATGCCGGTCGCGGAGCTCCCCGTCGCGTCGGCCGGGTCCAGGCGCGCGTAGTGGTGCACGACGACGCCGTCGCCGACCGCCTCGAGCCAGACCTCCAGCGACCCGACCCAGGCGCCGGTCACCGACCAGCGGATCCCGTCCAGCCCACGGTCCATGAACACCGAGAGCCGCAGGTGCGGGCCACCACTCGAGCCACCGCGCCGGGTCGGCGACGAGCGCCGCGAGGCGCGCGCGGTCCACGACGACGAAGGTCTCGTCGACCAGGTCGATGAGGGGCACGGCGGCGATCCTGGCACGGTCGCGGACCGGCGCACGTCGTGGCGAATCAGCGCACGGCCCCGACCCCGCTGGCCCGAGCGGGTGACGCGGCCGTCCCAGCGCAGGCGATCGGGGCGTCGAGGCGGCAGGCTGGATCCTCGTGACGGACGGGGTCGGTGTGGCGCGCGGGCCGGTCGACGTCCGCGACCTCTCCGTGTCGTTCGGCCGGGTCGACGCCGTGACGGGCGTCGACCTCTGCGTCCGCGCCGGCGGGTCGGTGGCGCTGGTGGGCCGCAACGGGGCCGGCAAGTCCACCACCCTGCGCGTGCTGGGCGGGGTCCTGCCACCCACGCGCGGATCGGTCCTGGTGGGCGGCGTCGACGCCGGCCGCGACCCGCGACGGGCCCGCGAGGTCGTGGGCTACTGCCCCGACGTCGGGGGGCTGGTCCCCCGCGCGACCCCGTGGGAGCACCTCCAGCTCGCCGCACGGCTGCGCCGGCTCGACCCGGCATGGGAGGGCCGGGCGCGGGACCTGCTCGAGCGCTTCGACCTCGCCGCGGCCGCCGACCGCGTGACCGCGGGCTTCTCGCACGGGATGGGACGGCGGCTCTCCGTCGTGCTCGCCGCGTTCCACGAGCCGGCCGTGCTCCTGCTCGACGAACCGTTCGACGGCGTCGACCCGCTCGGGGTCGAGGCCACGCTCGAGGAGATCCGGCGGGCCCGGCTGCGCGGCGCCGCTGTCCTCGTCTCGACGCACCTGCTGCCGCTCGCGGTCGCGGCGTGCGACGAGGCGGTGGTGCTCCGCTCCGGTGCCGTCGTGGCGGCGGCGCCCGCCGCCGAGCTCTCCGGCGACGCCGGCGCCGCCCGCTACCGCGAGCTGCTGGCATGAGCGGCGCGGGTCGCCGCGGCCAGGTCTCCGCGCTGCTCTCGTTGCGCTGGCGCATGGTGCGGGCCCGCCACATCCGGTGGGGCCTGGCGGGTCTCGGCCTCGTCGCGCTGTCGCTCGTCGCGGTCGGCGTGCTCAGCGGCGCGACGACCCCGCTCGGCGGCGTCACCACCTCCGACGTGTCCGCGGGCGAGCTCCTCGACGCCGTCCCCGTCGACCGGACCGGGGAGATCGCGGCCCTGCTGCCCTCGGCCCTGCTCGCCTTCGTCCTGCTCTGCGTCGTCGCGCCGCTCACCGCCGGCGGCGGGTACGAGCTGCTCCCGGAGTCGGCCCTCGTCGCGTTCCCGGTGCGCGTCTCGACCCTCGTGCGCCTCTCCCTCGTGCTGTCCCCGTTGAACATCGCCTGGTACCTGCAGGTGCTCGTGCTGTCGGCCGCCACGGCGTACGCCGTGCGCGGACCGGGCGGACCCGGTCTCCCCCTCGCCGTGCTCGTCGCGTTCCTCGCGGCGTGCACCGCCGTGGGCCAGGCGATCGGCTGGGCGATCGTGGGGATACGCCGGACCCGCGGCGGCCGGATCGCCGCGTGGGGCGCGCTCGTCGCCCTCGTCGCGACGGCGGCCTGGGCCGTCCTGTCCGGGCGGCTGCCGGAGCTGCTCGAGTCAGCGCCCACGCGGGCCGTCGTGCAGGCGCAGGTGCGTGCGGCGGAGCAGGATCTCGCCGGCTGGGTCCCGACCGTCCTCGCCCTGGTCGCGGCGACGCTGCTCGGCTACGCTCGTGGCCGTCCGGATCGCCGGGTGGGCGCTGCGCCGTCCCGGCGACCTCGGCATCGACGGGCCGAGTGCCCGGCCCCTGCGCCGTCGGGACGTGCCCGGCGACGACTACCGCGCCCTGCTACGGATGGACCGGGCCTCGGTCTGGCGCTCCCCGCCGCTGCGCCGCGGCCTGCTCGTCCTCGGCGTCCTGCCGGTCGCCGCCGCGCTCGTCGTGAGCCTGCCGTGGTCCTCGATCGTGCTGCTGCCGCCGCTCGTGTCCTCGGGTGCCGCGCTGCTGTTCGGCGTCAACGCGCTGGCGCTCGACGGGTCCGGCGCGGTCTGGGTGGCCACGCTGCCGCACGACCCCATGCTGGTGCTGCGGAGCAAGGCGCGCGTGGTCGCTCGAGGTCGTCGCCGGGGCTGTCCTGCTCGTCGTGCTCGGTGCCGCGGCTCGGGCGAGCGGCACGCCGACCCTCGTCGACCTGCTCTGCGTGGCCGGGGCCACGGTGAGCTGCCTGGTGATCGTCGTCGCGACCTGCCTGCACCTGTCGGTGACCCGGCCGCACCGGGCCGAGCTGAGCGACCGCGCGGGACACCCCCGCGCCCCCGGGCGCCATGGCGGTCTACTCCGCCCGGCTCGCCTCGGTCACGACGCTGGTCGGCGTCGTGTTCTCCGTAGCGACGTTCGGCCGCAGCGTCGTCGTCCCGGTGGTCGTGACCGCCGCCGTCCTCGGCTGGGCGGCGTGGTCGTGGGTGCGCACCCGGCGTCGCTGGGCTGACGAGCAGGTCCGCGCGACCGTGGTGGCGACGGTCGCGAGCGGCTGAGCGTCGCCGCACGGGGGTCTTGCTGCTACGGGCGGCCCGGATGTGCGACCGTCGCCTCGTGAGCACCCCACAGCTGCTGACGCGCTGGCGCGCGTCGGTGGACCCCGCCGAGGCGACGGTCGTCGCTCGTCCGCGCGGGCGTGCTGGCGCTGTGCGGGCTGCTCAGCCTGCTCACCGAGCGCGAGGTGCCCAGCCGGGACCTTGCCCTGCTGCTGGTGATCGCGCTCGTGTCGAGCGTGCCGATGCCGCACTCGCGGTTCACCCGGCTCCGGCCGATCCTCGAGGCGGCCGCTGGCGGCGGCGGTCATCGGGTCGTCGACCCCGCTGCACGAGCCGCTGCTGCCCTACCTCGTCGTCCCCCCTCTGGCCGCCGGCCTGCTCTCCGGCGTCATGGCCTCGACTGTTCACGACACCTGGCCTCGCTCGCCGTGCTCGTGGCGAGCCGCGGCCGTCGGCGGCGACCTCACCTCGCGGGCGGAGGTGACGCTGATCGCGGAGTGGGTCGGCCTCGGCGTGGCCACCGGACTCGTCGGTGCGCTGGGCGCGCTCGGTCGCCACGCGCGGAGCAGACAGGCGAACTCGACCTACGTCGCGGCGCACCGGCTGCTCACGCGCCTGCGGGACGTCGCGCGCGCGCTGCCCACCGGGCTCGACGAGGTGGCGCTCGCGCAGCAGGTGCTCGGCCGGATGAGCGACGACGTCGACTTCGACCGCGGCTGCCTCTACGGCGCTCCGAGGGCGGCGTGCTCATGCCGCTGGCCTACGCCGGTGCCGACCACGTCGAGTGGCTGCCGACGCCGGACGAGGGCGTCTGGGCACAAGGTCTGGCACAGCGGCCGCGCGGTCCAGCAGACCGGCACGTTCACCGACCCCGACGCACGGGCACTCGGCCGTGCTCGCGCTGCGCCTCGGCGACCGGCGGGTCGGGCTCGTCGGCGATCGAGCGCGACGGCGGGCCCTGGTCGCAGCGCACGATGGAGCCGCGCGCAGCACGCTCGCCGACGACGCCGCGCTGCGCATCGACACCGGCCAGCTGTTCAGCGAGGTGCGCGCCCTCGCCACGGTCGAGGAGCGCCGCCGCCTCGCCCGCGAGATCCACGACGGCATCGCCCAGGAGGTCGCGTCGCTCGGCTACGTCGTCGACGACCTGACCGCCCGCGCGACCGACGACGACGCAGCCGCGAGGACCTGCAGCGGCCTGCGCGGCGAGCTCACCCGCATCGTGAGCGAGCTGCGGCTGTCGATCTTCGACCTGCGCAGCGACGTCCAGCCCGCGGCCGGGCTCGGCGCGGCGCTGACCGGCTACGTCCGCTCGGTCGGCACCGGGTCCGGGCCTCACCGTCCACCTCGTGCTCGACGAGTCGCCGTACCGGCTGCCGATCGAGGCCGAGACCGAGCTGCTGCGCGTCGCGCAGGAGGCGATCACCAACGCGCGCAAGCACGCCCGCGCCCGCAACCTGTGGGTCACCTGCCGGGTCGACCCGCCGCGGGCGTTCCTGCGCATCGCCGACGACGGCACGCGGGCTCGGCTCGCCGCGCACCGACTCCTTCGGGCTGGAGATCATGCGCGAGCGCACGTCGCGCGGTCGGCGCGGGCCTGACCGTGCGCAACCGGGTCGGTGGCGGGACGGTCGTCGAGGTGACCCTCGGCCAGCGAGCGGCCGGCCCCCGCCGAGCCGGCGACGGCCGCAGACCGGCCGAGCGCGCCGCCCGGTGGCGCGGCGATCGCGCTTCGGGTCCGGCCGCGTGGCATGATCGACGGAGCCGACCGGAAGGGGTCGGGCCGTGGCGATCAGCGTGCTCCTCGTCGACGACCACGAGCTGATCCGGCAGGGCCTGCGCCGCGCCTTCGAGCGCGACGGCGACTTCGAGGTCGCGGGCGAGGCGGGCTCGCTCGCCGACGCCCGGCGGCTGATCGCGCTGCTCGCACCCGGACGTCGTGATCCTCGACGTCCGGCTGCCCGACGGCAACGGCCTCGAGGCCTGCCGCAAGATCCGCGCGCGACTACCCCGAGCCTCGGCATCGTCATCCTCACGATGTACGCCGGCGACGACCAGCTCTTCGAGGCGCTCGAGGCCGGCGCCTCGGCCTTCGTGCCGAAGAACGCGCCCGCCGAGGACGTCGTGGCCGCGGCGCGGCACGCCGCGTCGCTCGCCGCACTCGTTCACCGCGGCCGACCTGCAACGACGCGATGAAGCGCGGCTGTCGCCCACCGGGCCGCAGCTGAGCCCCGCGCGAGCGCGAGGTGCTCGGGCTGCTCGCCGACGGCCTCGGCGTGGCCCAGATCAGCCGGCAGCTGTTCATCAGCGAGTCGACGACCAAGACCCACATCAGCAAGCTCTACGAGAAGCTCGGCGCCGGCAACCGCGCCCAGGCGCTCATGACCGCGCTCAAGCTCGGGCTGCTCAAGCGCGACGAGGCCGGGCTCTGACCTCGGCCATCGGCCGAACGGTCGACCACGCTCGACCCTGACGCCGATCACCCTGCCCGCGCTGCGCGGCCATGCTGACGATGCAGTGGGACACGGCTGGCCGAGGGGGTGCTCGTGGTCGCGCGGATCCGCACGGCCCTGCGACGCGACTCCGGCGCGTCGGTGGTGGAGTTCGGCCTGCTCCTCGTGGCCGTCGCCGGCATCGTCGTAGTGATGGCCCTGCTGCTCTACCGCGGCGTCGTCCACGAGTCGCCGACCGGGCCCTGCCCCTCGTCGACGTCGCAGAACTGCTGACGCGCGATCAGCCCGACAGCGCCGCGACCCGACCGCGCCACGCCTCGGTGAACTCGGCGAGGCCGTTCCCGGTCACCTCGCGGAGCGCCGAGTCCACGTTCTCCTCCGCGCTCCCCGAGCCCAGCACCGCGAGCCGGTAGACGCGCAGCAGCCCCTCGAGGCCGTAGTTCTCCTCGAGCAGCGCGGCCGCCACGTGCGCCGACTCGTACGCCACGGCGACACTGCCCTCGGAGAAGTCCGCGGCGCCGGGCAGGTCGTCGGGTGCCCGACCCGCGCGCACCACCTTCACCAGGTCGGCCACCGCGGTGCGCAACGTGACGCCGGACCCTCGGTAGCCGACGAGCTCGGCGAGCCCTTCCTCGAGCCACAGCGGCGTGGCATCGGTCGACGTCGCGCGCGTGGCGACGTGCAGCACCTCGTGCCGCAGGACGATCTCGCGACCCACGCCCGACAGCGACCCCATGAGCGGCGTGTTGAGCCACACCCGCGCGGCACCGCCCTCGCCGGCCGCCGTCGTGCCCAGGGTGGTCGTCACCGCGGCGATGGAGTCCAGCGAGCCCGAGGTGCGCGCCGAGCGCGCGGGCGAGCTGCTGGCTGCTGCGCGGCACGACGACCACGACCTTGCGCGCCCACAGGGTGCCCCACGTCGCGGTCACGTCGGTCACGACGGCATCGGCGGTGGCGGTCCATCGCGCCAGCGCCGCCGGGGTCGTGTCGATGCCGATCACCAGGCTCCGGTCACCGCGCGCCACGGTGATCTCGCCCAGGTCCCACGGCTGGGCCCGGCGCCCGTCGGTCTTCTCCGTCGCGACGAGCCAGCCGTCGCCGGAGCGCCGCAGGGTGAGCGCCTCGGTCACGACCGTGCTGTCGGCCTCGCCCTCGAACCGGTAGGCGAGCCGGGCCCGGACCTCGACGTCCGCGGTGGATCCCGCGGCGTCGCGCACGGACTCCACCGTGTAGCGCCACGACGCGATCGGCAGGGCGCGCAGGCGGGCGAACGACGGTGTCGTGGCGCCGGGAACCTGCGCCGCCGTCCAGGAGGCCTCGTCGTCGTCGACGACTGCCTGCGCCCGGGACTCCAGCACGGCGGCGACCGCAGCCGCCCGTTCCTTCTCCGTGAGCGCGGGCGTGGACGGGGCCGCCGAGGCCAGCGGCGACGCGGCGGCTCCCGTGTCGGACCGCGCGGGGACGTCCGGGCCGATCCGTGGCCCGCTCGCCACCTGGGCGAGGGCGGCGAGCAGCAGTGCCGCCGCCACCAGGCCGGCCACCTCGGCCAGCCGTCGGCCCACCGGGTGGGCGCGGTGCACGCGCGGCGGGAGCGGCTCGCCGAGATCGGGATCGATCTCGTCGTCGTCGGGGTCGTCGGGGTCGTCGTCGGCCGGAGCCTCGGACCACGGGTTCATGCCACCACGGTAGGCGCAGTCACGGGTGCGGGACCGCACCCGGCCGCTGACCGGGTGACCCGTATCGGGGGTGACTCACGAGCGGGACGAGCCGGGGTGGGTCAGGGTCAGACGACGCGGCCGGCGCCGGAGTAGCGGCTGCCGTACCAGGGGCCCCAGGCCGCGATGACCTCGACGCCGTCGCGCGGGTTGGACGCGCTGACCATCATCCCGCCACCGATGTACATCGCGACGTGGTGCGCGCTGCCACCGAAGTAGAACACCAGGTCGCCGGGGCGCAGCTCGCTGCGGCTGACCCGACGCGTGGAGCTGAACTGGGAGTAGGAGTAGTGCGGGAGGGAGACGCCCGCCTTGCGCCAGGCGGCCATCGTGAGGCCGGAGCAGTCGAAGGAGTTGGGGCCGTCGGCCGCGGCGACGTAGCGGTCGCCCACCTGGGCCAGCGCGTAGGCCACGGCGATGCGGGCCCGGCTCGACGGGCTGCCGTCGCCGGAGCCGCTGGAGCCGCCCGAGCTGCCGGAGCCGCCCGAGCTGCTGGAGTCGTTGTTGCTCGACGAGGTCGAGCTGCTGGTGGACGAGGCGCGGCGCCTCGGCCTTGCGCCGGGCCTCGCGCGAGGCGCGGTCGGCCGCCTCGCGCGGCGGCCTTCGCCGACGCGGCGCGGCGGGCGGCGTCGAGCGCCTCGAGCTTCTTGCGCTCCTCGACCTTGAGCGAGGCGAGCACGGCCTCGGCGGCGGCGATCTTCTCGCCGACGAGCTTCTTCTGCGCGGCGGCGTCCTTGCTCGCCGCGGTGGCCGCGGTCTGCTGCTGGGTGAGCTGGGCCTCGAGCTGGGCGAGGGCGAGGCGCGCGGCCGCGGTGCGGCGCAGCGACGTGCCCTGCGAGCGCGCGACCTGGTCGAGCGCGGCGCTCTGGTCGAGGAAGGTCTGCGGGTCGTCGGCGAGCAGCGCCTGCAGGCTGGGCTCGATGCCGCCGGTGGCGTAGGCCGCGCGGGCCATGTCGTCGATCGCGCCGGAGACGCCGGCGTAGGCGGCCTTCGCGGCGGCGATGCGCACGGTGAGGGTGGAGATCTTGCGCTCGACCGTGGCCTGGCGGGTGCGCGCCTCGTTCCACGCCTCGGCGGCGTTGGCGGCGTCCTGCTCCAGGGCATCGATCTCGGCCTGGACCTGCTCGATCGTCTTCGTGGGGGCCGCGGAGGCAGGGGCGCCACCGAGCACGACTCCACTGATGACGACGGCCAGTGCGGCCAGTGGCGCGACGATCCGGGCCATGCGTACCCGGCGCTCGCGCGCTGTGGTCGTGGTCGCCACGAAGGCGGCCTCCCTCTCCCATCCCGTCTACCAGGTGAGCTGACGGGCTCGGGCGGGAAGATCGCCCTACCGCGGTGCCCGAGCTCCTGTGGGAGCGCGTCCACCGCCGATTCGCCCCAGGGGAAGTGGGTCCCCGGCTCCGGTCCGGCAGGGCTCGCGCTCTGCCTTCTCGAACTCGACGGGGTGCTCGCTGCCGTCGGATGACAGCGCGTGACGAGCACCTGGCATGGACCATATCAGGGGTTTCCACCCCGGACGGACGACCCGCCGACATCCGGGCGTCACCGGTATGTGACCGAACTGTGACCCGCGCCACAGGGTCACCCCACGGCGCGCCGGCCCGGTGACCCGTGCTCTCCCCCCTGATCGGGGCGGACCAGCCGCAGCGGCGGCACCAGCCCGGAATCGGCCAGCACAGCCAGCGCCGCCGCCTCCTCGCCGGGCAGGCCCTCCCCCGTCATCCAGTCCGGCGGGCCGAGCAGGAACGTGACGACGCAGTCCCCGCAGGACAGGCCGCGCACCACACACGTGTCGCAGTCGACGATCACGACGTACCTCGACTCGGTCTCCGGGCCGGGACCGCTCCCGACCTCCTGCCGACGACGCTAGGCAGGAGGTCCGACAGCGGGCCCGTCCCGCGCACGGTCAGAGCAGGACGCCGGCCGCGCGCAGCGGCGCCGGATCACGGCCGAGCGCGCGCACGACGGCGTCCCCGTCGGCGCCGAGGGCCGGCGCGCCCAGCGGCGCGTCGTCCCCAGGCAGCCACGCGACCGGCCGGGCCGCGCGCCCGACCGACCCGTCGGCGAGGGCGACGTCGGTGAGCACCCCGCGCGCCGCGAGGTCGGGGTCGTCGAGCGCCTCCACCGCGCTGCGCACGGGCGAGACGCACGTCTGGTCGTCCTCCAGCAGCGCCATCCACTCGGACCGCGGGCGGGACCCGAACAGCGTGACGAGGCGCCCGTGCAGCGCGTCCTGCCCGGTGATGTCGTACTGCGCCGCGGCGAGCGAGGGGTCGCCGACCAGCTCCGCGACCCGCCCGAAGAACTGCGGTTCCAGCCCGGCGCAGGCCAGCTCGAGCCCGTCGGCGCAGCGGTAGACGGCGTAGCAGGCCAGGCCTCCGGTGAGGACGTCCGGGGTCGGTGGCGCCTGCCCGGTCGCGAGCACCGAGCCCTGCCCGATCGCGGTGAGCGAGAGGGCGGAGTCGAGCATGGTGACGTCGGCGCGGAACCCCGGGGCCGCGTCGTCGTCGGCGACCCGCAGGCCGCTGACCACCGCGAGGGCGGCCTGCAGCCCGGTGGCCATGTCGGCGAGCGGCACCGCGGGCATCGCGACCGACCCGTCCGGCGCCGCGCGAGAGCCCGAGGATGCCGGCGTAGCCCTCGACGTTGAGGTCGTGGCCGGGCAGCGCCGCTCGGGCGCCGTCGCCGTAGGCCGTCATCGAGACGTGGACCAGGCGCGGGTTCGCGGCGGCGAGCGCCGCGGCACCGAGGCCGAGCCGCTCGAGGACGCCGGGGCGGAACGAGTCGATGAGCACGTGCGCACCCGCGACCAGGTCGAGCATGACGTCGCGGCCGTCGGCGTTCTTGAGGTCCAGCGCGATCGAGCGCTTGCCGCGGCAGAGCGCGACGAACACCCCCGACTCGCCGGACGCGGTGAAGGGCGGCGTCACGCGCAGCCCGTCGCCCCCGCGCGGGTCCTCGACCTTGAGGACGTCGGCGCCGAGACCGACCAGCAGGGCGGTGGCGTAGCCGCCGGGCAGCAGCCGGGTGAGGTCGAGGACGCGGACCCCCGCGAGGGGGCGGCTCGACGTGGGGGTCATCGCGGCGGCTCGGTCAGGCGCCGGTGGGGTCGTCGCTCGGGCCGCCGCCCTCGGGCCGCGGGACCACCTCGATCGAGGCGCCGTCGGCGCCGCACCACCGGCAGGACACGGTCTCGACCGCGCCCGAGAGCACCTCGGTCTCCTCGACCGTGGGCACGCCGCCGAGGTCGAGGTGCCAGAACTCCCGGACCCGGCTGGTGCGCACGACGTCGAAGCGCGTGAGGTTGCCGCAGCGCCCGCAGCGCCAGCGGGTGTGGGTGTCGGGCAGCACCACGGCCACGGTCGTCGTCCCCTCGTCAGGCGATCCGGCGCGTGCGCGCGATCCGGTATCTGGTGGCCACGACCCTACGGCGGCGCGCCTGCCCGGCACCGTCGTACCCCCCGCCTAGCGTCGGTGACGTGAGCCCGATGCACCTCCCCCGCCTCGATCCGCCCACCGTGGATCCCCGCGAGCGGTTCGACGTCGGCCAGCGCACCTTCGACGACCTCGGCACCCCGCTGTCGCAGGTCACGTTCGTCGTCGTCGACCTCGAGACCACCGGCGGCTCACCGGGAGACGCCGGGATCACCGAGATCGGTGCGGTGAAGGTGCGCGCCGGCGAGGTGGTCGGCGAGTTCCAGACCCTCGTGCAGCCGGGCATCCCGGTCCCCCCGTTCATCGCGGTCCTCACCGGCATCACCGACTCCATGCTCGTCGACGCACCGTCGCTCGCCGCCGCCGTGCCGGCGTTCCTCGAGTTCGCGACCGGCGCGGTCCTCGTCGCCCACAACGCGCCGTACGACGTCTCCTTCCTCAAGGGGGCGTGCGCGCGGCTCGGTCGGCCCTGGCCGGACCACGTCGTCGTCGACACCGCCCGCCTCGCCCGCGCGGTGCTGCTGCGCGACGAGGTGCGCAACTGCAAGCTCTCCACCCTCGCGGCGCACTTCCACGCCGGCACCGTGCCCAACCACCGCGCCCTGTCCGACGCGCGAGCCACCGTCGACGTCCTGCACGCGCTCATCGGTCGCGTCGGCTCGCTCGGGGTCCACTCGCTCGAGGAGCTCGCCACCTACACCTCCCGCGTGACACCGGCGCAGCGCCGCAAGCGCCACCTCGCCGAAGGCCTGCCGGACTCCCCCGGCGTCTACGTCTTCCGCGACGACCAGGGCCGCGCCCTCTACGTCGGGAAGTCCGGCCGGGTGCGTTCGCGGGTGCGCACCTACTTCACCGCGTCCGAGACCCGCACCCGCATGGCGGAGATGGTCGGGCTCGCGGCCCGGGTCGACGCGATCCCGTGCGCGCTCGCCGCTCGAGGCCGAGGTGCGCGAGCTGCGCCTCATCGCCGAGCTCGCCCCGCGCTACAACCGCCGCAGCCGTCACCCCGACCGCGCCGTGTGGGTCAAGCTCACCGCCGAGGCGTTCCCGCGGCTGTCAGTGGTGCGCCAGGTGCGCGACGACGTCGCCGACGGCGCTGCCTACCTCGGCCCGTTCGGGTCCCGGCGCACCGCCCTCGAGGCCGTCGAGGCGCTCCAGGCGTCGATCAACCTGCGCACCTGCACACCCCGGATCTCGCCGCGGCGCACGAGCTCGGCCTGCGTCCTGGCCGAGATGGGTCGGTGCCCGGCACCGTGCGTCGGCGAGGTCGACGTCGCGGGCTACGCCCCGCTCGTCGAGACCGCGCGGCGTGCCCTCGTCGACGACGTGCGCGAGGTGGAGGCGGCGATGCTCGCCCGCCTGCGCGGGCTCGCCGCCGACCTCCGCTACGAGGAGGCCGCGCTGTGGCGCGACCGGCTCGAGACGTTCGCCCAGGGAGCCGCGAAGGCTCAGGAGATCTCCTCGCTCGCGGCGATCCCCGAGCTCGTCGCCGCGCGTCCCACTGCTGCCAACGGCTGGGAGGTGCACGTCGTGCGCCACGGCCGGCTGGCCGGGGCCACCACCGTGGCCGCCGGCGTCGACCCCCGCCCGGTGGTCGCGGCGCTCGTCGCCACCGCGGAGCAGGTCGCCGCACGCGACTCCGTGCTGCCCGCCGCGCTGGTCGAGGAGACCACCCGCATCCTGCGCTGGCTCGAGACGCCCGGGCGTCCGCCTCGTGCCCGGTCCCACGCCCGTCGCCTGGTCGCTGCCCGCCCACGGGGCCGGCGGGCTGCTCGCCCGTCTCGCCGCGGCGAAGCGGGCCGAGGTCGTGGCGCTGCCCCTGCCGCAGCGGCACCTGCGCCCCGCCGGCTGACCTCGGCGGGACCGGCAGACTCACTCCCGGCGCGCGGCCTAGGGTGACGCCATGGTCACCGCACTCGTGTTCATCCGCACCGACATCGACGCCGTCAACGCCGTCGCCGAGACCATCGCCGCGCTCGACGGGGTCAGCGAGGTCTACTCGGTGACCGGCGACCTCGACCTCGTCGCCATCGTGCGCGTGCACGACCTCGACGGCGTGAGCGGCGTGGTGACCGACGGCATCGCGAAGATCGACGGCATCCTCACCACGGAGACGCACATCGCGTTCCGCACCTACAGCCGCCACGACCTCGAGGCGGCGTTCGCCATCGGCCTCGACTGATCGACGCGGCGGGGAACGCGCCGGCCGTCAGCGGCCCGCGAGCCTCGTCGACACGGCGATCCAGCGGTCGAGCAGCGCGCCGGACGCACCGGAGTCGATCGCCTCCGTGGCGCGGGGCAGGGCGGCGGCGAGCCGGTCGCCCATCGAGCCCACCACCGGAAGGCCGCGCGCGACGTCGTGCGCCACGAGCGCGGCCGCCGCCCCGAGCAGCACGGCGTCGCGCACCGGATCGAGGGTCGGGCTCCGCTCGCCCGACAGGACCGCGCGGGCGACGCCTGCGTTGAACGCGGCGTCGTGGCCGCGCAGCGCCTGCGGCGCGGGACGGGCCAGCCCGAGGTCGAGCGAGTCGACCAGCGACTCGAGCACGGTCGTCGCCGGTGGCGTCCCACACCCGGGTGGGCGCGTAGGTCGACAGCTCGTCCAGGCCGTCCTCGCCCCGGACCACGACAGCGCGGGTCCCCCGGTCGAGGAGCGCCTGCGCCATCACCGGCGCGAGGCGCAGGTCGGCGCAGCCGACCACCTGCGCCGCCGGACGGGCCGGGTTGGCCAGCGGCCCGAGCACGTTGAAGACCGTGGCGACGCCGAGCTCGCGGCGCGCCACGGCCGCGTGCCGCATGCCCGGGTGGAAGACCGGCGCGAAGCAGAAGACGATCCCGGCCTCGGCGCACGCACTGCGCCGACGGCGTCCGGGGCCAGGTCGACCGCGACGCCGAGCGCCTCGAGGACGTCGGCCGAGCCCGCGGCCGAGCTCGCCGCGCGGTTGCCGTGCTTGACGACGGGCGCACCGGCCGCCGCGACGACGACGGCCGCCATCGTCGAGATGTTGACGGTGTTGGAGCGGTCGCCGCCGGTGCCGCACGTGTCGCACCGTGGGGCCGAGCGACGCCGGGACGTCGACGACGGCGGCGTGCGCGAGCATCGCCTCGACGAGCCCCACGACCTCGTCCGCGGTCTCGCCCTTGGCCCGCAGCGCCACGAGGAAGCCGGCGAGCTGCACCGGGGTGGCGTCGCCGGACATCACCCGGTCCATGGCCCACGACGTCGCGGCGGAGTCGAGGTCCTCGCGGCGCAGCAGCGCGGCGGTGAGATCGGGCCAGGTGGGCTCGACGGGCTCGGCGGGTGAGGTCACGGACGGCACCCTAGCCAGGGCGCGTCAGCCGCCGGTGATGGCGAGGCGGGGGCGCAGCAGGGCCGCCGCCGCCTCGGCGAGCAGGACCGGGTCGATGGGGTGCGGGACCACGGCCTCGGCCTGGGACCAGGTGGCCAGCCAGGCGTCCTGCGGGCGGCCGGTGAGCAGGAGCACGGGCGGCGGCGCGTAGATCTCGTGCGCATCCGCTTGGAGATGCCCATCCCGCCCGACGGGACCGCCTCGCCGTCGAGGACGCAGAGGTCGATGCCGCCCTGCTCGAGCTTGCGGATCACCATCGGCTCGGTCGCGCACTCGACGTACTCCACGAGCGGCAGGTCGGCGGCGGGGCGCCGGCCGAGGGCCGCGCGGACCGCGGTCCGCGTGGTGACGTCGTCGCTGTAGACCAGGACCGTCAGGGTGCGCTCGGCAGCTGAGGGGCTCATGCCCGCATCGTATCCAGGTCCGCGAGCCGCGCTCGCGGTGTCGCTCCGCCCGTGCTCGCCGGAGCGCGGCTCGCGCCCCTCCGTCGACGCCGCGACACGGACTCGGGGGGTGGGGGGGCCCAACGGGCCCGGACCTGCCACAATCTGCGCGTGGCGACCGCATCCGTGATCGAGAACGCTCCAGCGCATGCCGCCGGCCAACCGGCCGAACATGGTGTCCGTCGGCACCATCGTGTGGCTGTCCAGCGAGCTGATGTTCTTCGCAGCCCTGTTCGCGATGTACTTCACGATGCGGGCGGTCAACGCCGACGATGTGGTCGCAGTACACCGAGCTGCTCAACGTGCCGTTCGCCACCGTCAACACGATCATCCTGGTGCTGTCGTCGGTCACCTGCCAGCTCGGCGTGTTCGCCGCCGAGCGCGGCGACGTCCACCGCCTGCGGATGTGGTTCATCATCACGTTCGTCATGGGCTCGGTCTTCATCGCCGGCCAGGTCACCGAGTACGCCCAGCTCGTCGCAGGAGGGCCTCACGCTCTCGGCGCAGCGCCTACGGCTCGGTCTTCTACCTCACCACCGGCTTCCACGGCCTGCACGTGACCGGCGGACTCATCGCCTTCCTGTTCGTGCTCGGCCGCACCTACGCCTCGCGGCGGTTCACGCACCGCCAGGCCACCACGGCGATCGTCGTCTCCTACTACTGGCACTTCGTCGACGTCGTCTGGATCGGCCTGTTCACGACCATCTACCTCATCAAGTGACGCCAGGACCTCAGCCCAGCCCCCCGCTCCGACACGTGAAGGCGCACTCGTGACCAGCAGCTCAGCCCGACGCCACAAGGCCACCGGCCTCGTCGTCCTCCTCGCCGGCCTCGTGGCCACCGGCCTCGGCTACGCCGCCGTCACCGGGACCGCCGAGGCGGCCGCGCCGATGGCGTCCGAGACCCAGGTCGACGCGAGGGCCAGCAGCTCTTCCTCGAGGGCTGCGCCACCTGCCACGGCCTCGCCGCCCAGGGCAGCACGGACGGCCCGAGCCTGATCGGCGTCGGCGCGGCCGCGGTCGACTTCCAGGTGACGCACCGGCCGCATGCCGCTCGCCGCACCGGCGAACCAGGCGCCGCGCAAGCCCGTCGTCTACACCCCCGAGCAGATCGCCGCGCTGGCCGCCTACATCGCCACGCTCGGCCCGGGCCCGGCCATCCCCACCGCCGAGGACCTCGACACCACCGACGCCAACCTCGCCGAGGGCGGCGAGCTCTTCCGCACCAACTGCGCCCAGTGCCACAACTTCGCCGGCAAGGGCGGCGCGCTGTCGGAGGGCAAGTACGCGCCGACGCTCATGAACGCGACGCCGCGCGAGATGTACGAGGCCATGATCACCGGCCCGCAGAACATGCCGAACTTCACCAACGACACCCTCTCGATCGAGTCGAAGCAGGCCATCATCAAGTACGTCGCGCAGCCTGCAGGACAGCCCCGACCCGGGCGGTCTGGCGCTGGGTTCCTACGGCCCCGTGACCGAGGGCGTGTTCATCTGGACGGCCGGCATCGGTGCGCTGCTCGCCGCCGCGGTGTGGATCGGGGCGAAGGTGCGATGAGCGACACCCACGGCAAGGACCTCGCCACCACCGAGCACGGCGACGCGCCGCTGTTCCCGCTGCCGCCGCACCAGCACCGGGCCACCGACACCGACCCGCGCGCCGCCCGGCGCGCCGAGCGCCAGGTGGCGCTCATGTTCGGCCTCTCGGCCGTGATGGTGATCGCGTTCGTCGTCGCCTACGTCATGATCCCGACGTCGGACCTGATCAACCTCGGTCCGCTCGGCGTGTTCCAGACCTCCAACCTCGTGCTCGGGCTCACGTTCGGGCTCGGCACGCTGCTCATCGGCCTCGGCGCGATCCAGTGGGCCAAGAAGCTCATGTCCGACGAGGAGATCGTCGACGAGCGCCACGTCCTCGGCTCGCCCGAAGGAGGACCAGGAGGCCGCGCTCGAGATGTTCGAGACCGGCCTCGCGGAGTCCGGGTTCGTCGAGCGCCCGATGGTCCGACGCACGCTGATCGGCGCGCTGCTGCTCTTCCCGGTGCCGCTCATCGTGTTCCTCAAGGACATGGGCCCGGCGCCGGGCGACTCCCTGACGACAGACGATCTGGCGCAAGGGCATCGCGCATCGTGGTCGACGTGACCGGCGCGCCGATCCGCCCGGAGGACCTCGCGATCGGCACGCTGGTCTCCGCGTCGCCCGAGGACCTCGACGAGGTCCAGGAGCTCGAGGGCACGCAGAACGCGCGGGCCAAGGCCTCGATCATCCTGGTGCGCATGACGCCCGAGGAGATCCGCACCCAGCAGGGCGAGGGCTGGGACTTCGAGGGCATCCTCGCCTTCTCCAAGATCTGCACCCACGTGGGCTGCCCCATCGCGCTCTACCAGCAGCGCACCCACCACCTGCTGTGCCCGTGCCACCAGTCGACGTTCGACCTCGCCGACTCCGGCAACGTCGTCTTCGGCCCGGCTGCGCGGCGCATGCCGCAGCTGCCCATCACCGTCGACGAGGAGGGCTACCTCATCGCGCAGAGCGACTTCGCCGAGCCCGTCGGCCCGAGCTTCTGGGAGCGCGGATGAGCCTCATCGTCAAGGAGGCCGGCAAGGCGATCAGCCGTGCCGACGAGCGGGCGCCGATCTCCAGCCTGCTCAAGTCGAACATGCGCAAGATCTTCCCGGACCACTGGTCGTTCATGCTGGGCGAGATCGCGCTCTACTCGTTCCTCATCCTGCTGCTCACCGGCGTCTACCTGACGATCTGGTTCAAGCCGTCGATGACCGAGGTCATCTACAACGGCTCCTACGAGCCGCTCGACGGGCATCGAGATGTCGGAGGCCTACGCCTCCGCGCTCGACATCAGCTTCGACGTCCGCGGCGGCCTGCTGCTGCGGCAGATCCACCACTGGGCGGCCCTGTTCTTCATGGCCGCGATGATGGTGCACATGTTCCGGATCTTCTTCACCGGAGCGTTCCGCAAGCCGCGCGAGCTCAACTGGGTCATCGGCGGCTCGATGATCCTCATCGGCCTGCTCGAGGGCTTCGCCGGCTACTCGCTGCCCGACGACCTGCTCTCCGGCGTCGGCGTGCGCATCGTCGCGGGCATCATCGAGTCGATCCCGGTGATCGGCACCTACCTGATGTTCTTCATCTTCGGTGGCGAGTTCCCGGGCAACGACTTCATCCCACGGCTGTACACGTTCCACGTGCTGCTGGTGCCGGGCATCCTGCTCGCGCTCGATCGGCGCTGCACCTCGTTCTGGTCTTCTACCACAAGCACACCCAGTACCCCGGTGCCGGACGCACGAACACGAACGTCGTCGGCTACCCGCTCTTCCCGGTCTACACCGCGAAGGCCGGCGGCTTCTTCTTCGTCGTCTTCGGCGTCACGACGCTCATCGCCGGGCTGGTCACGATCAACCCGATCTGGGCCTACGGGCCGTACGTGCCCGACCAGGTGACGGCCGGCTCCCAACCGGACTGGTACATCGGCTTCCTCGACGGCATGCTGCGCGCGTTCCCGTCGTGGGAGACCGTGATCTGGGGCCACACGATCAGCTGGAACGTGTTCATCCCGGCCGCGGTGATGCCGGGCGTCCTCGTGACCGCCTTGCTCATCTACCCGTTCATCGAGGCGTGGGTCACGGGCGACAAGCGCGAGCACCACATCCTCGACCGCCCGCGCAACGCGCCGACGCGCACCGCGCATCGGCGTCATGGCGATCACGTTCTACGGGATCCTCGTCGATCAACGGCGCCAACGACATCATCGCGGTGGCGTTCAACCTCTCGATCAACCAGCTCACCTGGTTCACCCGCATCGCGGTGTTCGTCGCTGCCGCCGCTCGGCGTTCCTGGCGACGCGCCGCTTCTGCCTCGGCCTGCAGCGCCGCGACCGCGAGCTGCTGCTGCACGGCCGGGAGAGCGGTCAGATCCTGCGGCTGCCGCACGGCGAGTTCATCGAGATCCACACGCCGATCTCCGACGCCGAGAAGGCGGTGATCCTGGCGAAGGAGGACATCCCCGCGCTCGAGCCGCCGCCGGCCACCGACGAGAACGGCGTCGCCACTCCCGGACTGCGCGGCAAGCGTCGCCGGGCAACGTGGTCGCGCTGGTTCTACGGCGACAACGTCGCCAAGCCCACGCGCGGCCGAGCTCGAGGCGGCGGCGCACCACGCGCACGAGCTGCACGACCACGAGGTCGAGGAGCTCACCGAGGCGGGCAAGGACGTCCCCGCGCGGATCAGCGAGTAGCACCGGTTCCACGCACGTCGTAGGGCCCCTGGCGGGATCGCCAGGGGCCCTACGCGCGTCCAGAGCGCCGCCGACGTCGCAGACCCGGCAGAGTGGCCCATGAGCACGTCACCGGGCGGGACCGGCTGCCGCCACGGGCACTCCGAGCACCCCTCCCCCGTCGAGCACCCCGAGCTCGGCCTGGTCCCGTCCCGCACGTCGGCGTGGCTCGGCGCGATCGTCCTGGGAGTGCTCGCCGGCGTCGCCTGGTGGCTGCTGCCGGATGCGCACGCCTGGATCGTGGCGGTCCTCGGGGTCTGGTGGGTCCTCACGGCGCTCACCCAGCTCGCCATGGGGCACCGGGGCCGCTGCTGGCTGCGCCGGACCATGCGGTGGTACTTCGGGCCCGCGGGGCGCTGCTCGACCCGACCGACGGCGACTGACCACGCGCGATCCGGCGGGCAGCGGTGCGATCAGGCCTCGAGCGCGGAGCCCTCGAGCCAGGTGCTCCAGGACAGGTTCCAGACCCCGATGCCGTTGCCGGAGGTCATCTTCTTGTTGAGCGGGGTGCCGGTGTAGACCACGACGTCGCCGACCCGTGAGCTGGCGTAGAGCCAGGCGGCGTTCGCCGTGCTCATGCCGGTGCAGCCGTGGCGAGACGTTGTCGCGGCCCTGGTGCGCGACCGACCACGGCGCGGCGTGGAGGAACTCGCCGCTGTTGGTGACGCGCATCGCGTACTCGACCTCGAGCCGGTAGTACTCGGGGTCGTTCGGGTCGGTGCCGCCGGTGGCGGCGTCCATGAGCCGGGTGCGCTCCTTGCCCATGATGACCTTGACGCCCGAACGCGTCTCGAACCCGGCCTTGCCCGTGGTGATCGGGATGGTGCGGATGACGACGCCGTCCTTCGTCACGCGCATCTGGTCGGTGACCATGTCGACGTAGGACACCATGGCGGCGCCGGTGTGGAACGTGTTGGCACGGTCCATCTCGCCCCACAGCGTGTCGGAGATCCGCGACGCCCTTGAGCGACGCGCTGACCACGACGTCGACGTGGCCGGGCCAGTACTCCTGCGGGCGGTACTGCACGGTCGTGTCGGAGGTCCAGCGCCAGCCGCCGTCGACCGGGGTGTCGGCGATGGTGACGGCCAGGGTCTTCTCGACCGCGGCCTTGGCGGAGTCGGTGCGGAGCTTGTGGTCGAGGGTGAGCGTGATCGGCATGCCGACGCCGACCGTGCCGTCCTGGCGCGGCGAGATCGTGTAGTCGACGAAGCGCGAGGGCTTGACGGTGCGCAGCGTGCCGGTGACGTCGACCGGGACAGCCGAGCCGGTCCACCGCGGTGGCGGCGTACGGTGTAGGCCGTGGCGTAGTCCAGCGTGCCTGTCTTCGCCGGTCCAGCTGCGGCCGTCGACGGACAGCTCGCCCGGGATGTCACCGTGCGGGCCGCGCAGCACGACGTCGGTCAGGCGGCCGGCCGCCACGGACACCACCACCGGGTCGGTGGGCGCGATGGACGCGGCATCCGCCGCGCGGGCTCACGCTCGATGGTCGCCGCCGACGCCTGACGGACGATCCCGGCGTGCAGGCCCAGCTGGCCGTAGGAGCACCCGGACAGGGCGAGGGCGGCCACGGCCGACACCGCGACCGGCGCAGCGAGGCGCCGCGCTCGAGCCATGGTGTCCTCCGGGGTCGTCACGCGTGTGCAAGCAGTGTCGGCACGATCACCGCCGGAGTCCAGCCCAGAACGGGGGAGATTCCAGCACGCCGTCAGACGCCGATCAAGATCACGAGTTGCGGACAGAAGCAGGCAGTTGAACTTCCTTGATCGTCCCTAAGGGGACGAATGGTGCGGTCAGGCGTCGGCGAACTCGCCGCGGTAGTACTCGAACATGAAGCCGATGAGGGCGCCGCATGAGCAGGCCGACGCCGAGGATCGATCAGCCAGACGGCGAAGACGAGGCCGAGGGCGACGCACCGATGGTCGCGAGGCCGACGGCCAGCGGCCACCACGAGTGCGGGCTGAAGAAGCCGTAGTCGGGCTCGGCGTCCTCGATGTTGGCGTGCGGGTCGTCCTCGGGGCGCGACCCCGACCCGGCGCGAGGTGTACAGCACGTAGAAGCCGACGAGGAAGGCGAGCGCGCCGGTCAGGGCGAGCGCCGTGGAGCCGACGACCTCCTTGCGTGATCACCCAGTAGACCGACGCGACGACGGCGTAGAACGCGGCGCCGCCGGCGAAGAGGAAGCCTTCGACCTTCACGAGTCCTGCCGCCCTTCGTGCCGGCGCCCACGAGCTCGTCGAGCTTCTGCGACGCCGCTTCTGCGTCGCGAGGTCGACGAGGTCCGGGTGGTGCAGGTCGAACGCCGGCCGCTCCGAGCGGATCCGCGGCAGCGCGACGAAGTTGTGCCGCGGCGGCGGGCAGGAGGTCGCCCACTCCAGCGAGCTGCCCCAGCCCCACGGGTCGTCGACCGTCGACCAGCGGCGCCGTGCCGCCAGGTCTTGAAGACGTTCCAGAGGAACGGCAGCGTCGAGACGCCCAGGATGAACGCGCCCGACCGTGCGAGATCATGTTGCAGCGTGGTGAAGCCGTCGCGAGGCAGGTAGTCGGCGTAGCGGCGCGGCATGCCCTCGACGCCGAGCCAGTGCTGGACCAGGAACGTGGTGTGGAAGCCGATGAACAGCAGCCAGAAGTGGATCTTGCCCAGCCGCTCGTCGAGCATCCGGCCGGTCATCTTCGGCCACCAGAAGTAGAAGCCGGCGAACATCGCGAACACGACGGTGCCGAACACCACGTAGTGGAAGTGCGCGACCACGAAGTAGGTGTCCGACACGTGGAAGTCGAGCGGCGGCGGCCGAGAGCAGGATGCCGGTCAGGCCGCCGAACAGGAACGTGACGAGGAAGCCGACGGTCCACAGCATCGGCGTCTCGAAGGTGACCGAGCCCTCGCCACATCGTGCCGATCCAGTTGAAGAACTTCACCCCGGTCGGGCACCGCGATCAGGATCGTCATGAACGCGAAGAACGGCAGGAGACCGCGCCGGTGACGTACATGTGGTGCGCCCACACCGCCACCGACAGGGCGGCGATCGCGATCGTCGCGAAGACCAGGCCCTTGTAGCCGAAGATCGGCTTGCGGCTGAACACCGGGATGATCTCGCTGACGATGCCGAAGAACGGCAGCGCGAGGATGTAGACCTCGGGGTGGCCGAAGAACCAGAACAGGTGCTGCCACAGGATCGCGCCGCCGTTGGCGGGTCGAAGACGTGCGCGCCGAACTTGCGGTCGGCCTCGAGCACGAGCAGCGCGGCGGCCAGCACCGGGAAGGCCAGCAGCACGAGCACGCTGGTGACCAGGATGTTCCAGGTGAAGATCGGCATCCGGAACATCGTCATGCCGGGCGCGCGCATGCAGAAGATCGTGGTGATGAAGTTGACCGCGCCGAGGATGGTGCCCAGACCGCGCGACGGCCAGGCCCATGATCCACAGGTCGGCGCCGACGCCGGGCGAGTTGATCGCGTCGGTCAGCGGCGAGTAGGCGAACCAGCCGAACGCCGCCGCGCCGCCCGGGGTGAGGAAGCCGAGGCAGCACGATGATCGCCGCCGAAGAGGAACAGCCAGAAGCGCGAGCATGTTCAGGCGCGGGAACGCGACGTCGGGCGAGCCGATCTGCAGCGGCATGATCACGTTGGCGAACGCCGAGAACAGCGGGGTCGCGAACAGCAGCAGCATGATCGTGCCGTGCATCGTGAACAGCTGGTTGTACTGCTCGTTGCGTGACGAACTGCAGGCCCGGGCTGCGCGAGCTCGGCGCGGATCAGCAGCGCCATCACGCCGCCGAACAGGAAGAACCCGAACGAGGTGACGAGGTACATGTAGCCGATCACCTTGTGGTCGGTGGAGGTGATCCACCTGACCAGCGTGCGGCCGAACTTGCGGCGCGACGGGTCCGCGGCGTCGGTCATCGCCGTCCGGGTCGCGGTCGCTGAGAATCGTCACCGGTCGGTCGTCTGCAGCAGGGTCGATCTCGGCCACCGCCGTCCGTGATGATCGCGACCGGTCTCGAGCCGGCCGTCCTGGCCGTTGGCCTTGAGCGCCGCGATGTGCGCGTCGTACTCGGCGCGCGTGACGACGTTGACGTTGAACAGCATGCGCGAGTGGTCGGTGCCGCAGAGCTCGGCGCACTTGCCGGCGAACACGCCGATCTTGTTCGGCGTGAGCTCGAACTGGTTGTCGCGGCCGGGGATGACGTCCATCTTGAACAGGAACTGCGGGACCCAGAACGAGTGGATGACGTCGGGCGAGGTGAGCGTCGAAGCGGACCTGCTCGTCGACCGGCAGCCACAGCTCGGCCGGCCGGGCCGGGGTGCCGGTGTCGTAGGCGCCGTCCTTCGTCGTAGTTGAAGCCCCAGTTCCACTTGAAGCCCGACGACGCCCGACGGTGTTCGCCGGGTCGGGGGTGAGCTTGGTGATCTCGGCCTGGTCGCGGACGTCGGGACGAACAGCGCCGCGATCATGATGGCGGGAGCGACCGTGTAGAGGATCTCGAGCGGCACGTTGTAGCGGGTCTGGATCGGGGCGCCCTGGTTGGCCTTCTTCCGGTAGGCGATGATCGCCCAGAAGATGAGGCCCCAGGTGAGGACGCCGACCACGAACGCGGCGATCCAGGTGTTCTGCCAGAACGAGAGCAGGATCGGTCCCTGCTCGGTGACCGGCTCGGGATAGCCGAGACGACCCAGGTCGGTGTCGGACGCGCAGCCGGCGGTGCCGGCAAGCACGAGCGCCGCACCGGCGACCAGTGCGACGCGGCGGCCGCGCGACGTGCGCGGTGAGGGGGTCGAGCCCACGGATCGCCTTCCCAACGGGTCGTCGCCCCGTGGCGAGGAGTCACCGCTGGCGGCGGCTCCCACGACCCCGGGGCGGGGGTCTGACGTACGGCGTGAGACTAGCGCAGCAACCCCCGCTCAGCCCGGTGGGGTGGGGCATTACCGTCGGGTCGTGGCGCAGGGCACAACGGGCGTTCCGGACGCCGACGACGCGGGTCGCTCCCGCGCGAAACCGGACCCCGCCACGCCGCGGGCCGCCCGGCCGTCCGCGGCGCCTCCCGGGTTCCTCGACGCCGCCTCCACGCACCCCCTGCACCCGGCCGCCCGCGAGGCGCTCGGCGCCGCGCTCGACCCGGCGCTGGGCCGACCCGTCGCGGCGCTACCACGACGCCCGCCGCGCGCGGCTGCTGCTCGACGCCGCGCGCGAGTCCGTGGCCTCCGTGCTCGGCGTCCGCCCCGACGAGGTGTCGTTCACGAGCTCGGGCACCGCAGGCCGTGCACCTCGGGCTGGCCGGGCTCGCCCTCGGCCGGGCGCGGGTCGGCGCCCCGCGTGCTCGCGAGCGCGGTCGAGCACTCGAGCGTGCTGCACGCGGCGCGAGCGTCCTCGGCCGACGTCCCTGGTCACGCTGCCGGTCGACCGCCTCGGCCGGGTCGACCTCCAGGCGCTCCGCGACGAGCTCGGCTCCGCGTCGGCCGCGCTCGTCGCCGTGCAGAGCGCCAACCACGAGGTGGGGACCCGGCAGCCGCTCGCCGAGGTCGCCGACGATCGCGGACGGCACGACGTGCCGCTGCTCGTCGACGCCGCGCAGTCCCTCGGCCACGACACGCCGCCGGCGCGGTGGTCGGTGCTGGCGGCGAGCGCGCACAAGTGGGGCGGGCCGGCCGGGGTCGGCGTGCTCGCGGTGCGCACCGGCGTGCGCTGGCGGTCGCCCTCGCCGGACGACCCGCGCGAGTTCGGCCGCTCCCCGGGTTCGTGCCGGTGCCCCTGGTCGCGGCGGCGGCCGCCGCGCTCGAGGCGGTCGAGGCGGAGCGCGCCGCGGAGTCGCGCCGGCTGTCGGCGCTCGTCGACCGGATCCGCGCACGCGTGGCCGAGACCGTCCCCGACGTCGAGGTGCTCGGCGACCCGGTCGACCGGCTCCCGCACGTCGTGACGTTCTCCTGCCTCTACGTCGAGGGCGAGGCGCTGCTCGGCGACCTCGACCGCGCCGGGTTCGCGGTCTCCTCCGGCTCGTCCTGCGTCGCCGACGCGCTCGTCCCGTCGCACGTCCTCGCCGCCATGGGCGTGCTCACCCAGGGCAACCTGCGGGTGTCGCTCCCCTACGGCGTCGCGGAGGCGGACGTCGAGCGCTTCCTCGGCGGTCCTGCCGGGCGTCGTGGCGCGCGTGCGCCTCGCGCTCGGGGCGGAGGACCTGTGACCACGCCCGCCCACGACCTGGTCCTCGACGAGCGCGGCCGGCTCTGCCCGCTCCCGATCATCGCCCTGGCACGCGCGATGACGGGTGCGGACGCCGTCACCCGGGTGCTGCTGCTCTCCGACGACCCGGCAGCGGAGACCGACGTCCCGGCCTGGTGCGCGATGCGCGGCCGGACGCTCGAGTGGGCCGGCGTCGCGCCCGACGGCGCCGGACGGGCCTACCTCGTCGCGACCCCGGCGGCACCGGAACCCGGCTGACGCCCGGCCGGCCCGCCGCCGGTCAGAAGGCGCTCGGGAGCGGCAGCGCCCGCTCGAGCAGGTCGAGGTAGTCGTCGCGACCGACCTCGACGACGCCGAGCGACGCGAGGTGCTCGGTCCGCCACTGGACGTCGAGCAGCCGTCCCGCGCCGGCCCGTCCCCCGTCGCCCGGCGCCGCGCGCAGCCGGTCCACCAGCGCGACGAGCGCGACCTTCGAGGCGTCGGTCTCGCCGGCTGAACATCGACTCCCCGGCGAACAGCCCGCCGACCGCGATGCCGTACAGGCCGCCGACCAGCCGCCCGTCGGGCGTGCGCGCCTCGACGGAGTGCGCCCAGCCCATGCGGTGGAGGACCAGGTACGCCTCGCGGACCGCCGGCGTGATCCAGCCGTGCGGTCGCCGGGGGTCGCCGCACGCGGCGAGCACCTCGTCGAACGCGGTGTCGACCGTGATCTCGAACCGGCGGCACGAGCGGCGCAGGGAGCGCG
This sequence comes from uncultured Actinomycetes bacterium, assembly GCA_963738455.1. Taxonomy (GTDB): domain Bacteria; phylum Actinomycetota; class Actinomycetes; order S36-B12; family CAIYMF01; genus Longivirga. The sequence goes on along the minus strand of CAVTWM010000004.1, from coordinate 326,159 downwards.
ACACGCGCATGCCCGTCGAGCGGCAGGACCCCGCGCGGGTCCGGCGACCACCAGCCGATCGGGCCGCGACGCTCGACCGGCATCGGGAACAGGCCGGAGCGGTACGCCGCGAGCAGCGTCCCGGGCGCGAGGTCGGCGCCCGACGCCGAGCAGCTCGAGGCCGGGCTCCGCGCCGCGCGGGTCCGGCAGCACCCAGGGGGTGCGGCTCCGGCTCGATCGGGCTCACGGCGCGGGTGACGGGCGTGCCGTCAGGGCCGCGGGCAGCGCACGTGGGCCCCGACCTCGTCGGCCGCGGCGTCGCCGTAGGTGGCCGCGAACCGGGCGAGGAAGTGCTTCTGGGCGAGGTCGTACTCCTGCGTGCCCACTGTCTCGATGACGTAGGTCGCGAGCAGCGACCCGATCTGGGCGCAGCGCTCGTGCGAGAGGTCCCAGGCCAGTCCGGCGAGGAAGCCGGCACGGAAGGCGTCGCCGACCCCGGTCGGGTCGGCCTTGAGCTCCTCCGGCGGGCAAGGCACCTCGACCGTGGGCTGTCCGGCGACCTCGACCCGGGCGCCGTTCTTGCCGAGGGTCGTGACGCGCACGCCGACCCGGGAGAGCACCTCGTCGGCGGACCAGCCGGTCTTCTGCTCGATGAGCCCGGCCTCGTAGTCGTTGCTGAACAGGTAGGCGGCGCCGTCGACGAGCTGCTTGATCCCGGCACCGTCGAGCCAGGCCAGCTGCTGCGACGGGTCGGCGACGAACGGGATGCCCCGGAAGCGGCACTCGTCGGTGTGCCGGGTCATCGCCTCGGGGTCGTTCGCCCCGATGAGGACGAGGTCGACGCCGCCGAGCCGGTCGGCGATCGGGCCGAGCTCGATCTCGCGCGCCTCGGTCATCGCACCCGGGTAGAAGGACGCGATCTGGCACTGCTCGGAGTCGGTGGTGCAGACGAAGCGCGCGGTGTGGCGCACCTCGGACACCTGCACCGAGTGGGTGTCGACGCCGTGGCGCGCCAGCCACGAGCGGTAGTCGGCGAAGTCCTGGCCGACCGCGCCGACGAGCACGGGGTTGAGCCCGAGCACGCCCATGCCGAACGCGATGTTGGCGGCGACGCCACCGCGCCGGACGTCGAGGTCGTCGACGAGGAACGACAGCGAGATGTTGTCGAGCTTGTCGGCGACGAGGGAGTCGGAGAACCGACCCGGGAACGTCATGAGGTGGTCGGTCGCGATCGACCCGGTGACACAAACGCGCACGGTGTGGTCTCTTTCAGCGGGACGATGAGCCGCGACGACCCTACCCGGAGGGGGAACCGAGGGGGCGAGACCGGCGTCACAGCGACACGGGGACGTCCGGCACCAGGAGGACCACGATGACCACCACCACCACGCGAGGCCGAGCCTCGCTCGCCAGGGTGGCGACCGGCGGACTCGTCGCTGTGCTCGCCCTGGGCGGGTGCGGCACCGAGCTGGCCGGCAGCGGCTCGGACCTCCCGGTGCTGCGCATCGGGTCGGCGCGCGACTCCGTCGGCGCGGCCGGCGCGAACCTGGCCAGCTCGGACGAGTCCAAGACCCGCGGCTCCGGCGCCTTCACCGTGCGGGGCACCCTCCCGTCCGGCCCGTCGTCGGCTCCCGTCTACCGCTACGGCACGGGCCAGGCGGACGAGGCACGCGTGCGCGAGCTCGCCGCCGCGTTCGGGCTCGACGGAGCGCCGGCACGGCACAGCCATGGCTGGGAGGTCACCGGCGCGGCCGGCGTCCTGCGGGTGATCGACGGCGGTGCGCACGAGTGGACGTTCTCGCGCTCGACCGACGAGTGCGCGGCGTACCTCATCGGCATCGACGGCCCCGACACCGGCACGATGTCCTCCTGCACCCGGGCGGTCGCCGTGGACGGCGGACCGGTCGCGGTCGCGAGCGACATCGCCTCCGGCTCCGGGACGACCACGTCGTCCGCGCTCGCCGAGCCCTCCCCCACCTCGGATCCGAACGGCCAGACCGACCCGAGCACGGGCACCGGTGGGGGCGACGACCCCGTCCCGCCGGACGCCGTGCCGACGCCGACCGTGCCGACACCGACGTTCCGGCGCCCAGCGCCTCCGCCGCGCTCGCCGTCGCGGCGCCGATCCTCGCGGCGCTCGGCGTCGACGGGACCCCGCGCACGCTCGAGCCGTGGACCAGCTGGCGCACCGTGCTCGTCGACCCGACCGTCGGCGGGCTCCCCACGGTCGGCATCGCGACGATGATCGACGTCGACAAGGACGGCGCCGTGGGAGGGATGGGCCGCCTCGACGCGCCCGTCGCCGGACCGGACTACCCGATCGTCACCGCCCAGGCCGCGCTCGACCGGCTCGGCGCGCAGCCGATGCCGCTCCCCGCAGTCGACTGCCCCGTGAACAAGGACGGCACGAGCGCCTGCCCCGAGGTCTCCGCGGTGCCGACCGTCGTCACCGGCGCCACGCTCGGCCTCATGCTGACCTACGACGGCTCGGACCAGATCCTCGTGCCGGCGTGGCTGTACACCGTCGACGGCTGGACCGACCCGATGGCGGCCATCGCCGTCGACGACAAGTACCTCGGCAGCCCCGAGCCGGTCGTCGACCCGAGCACCGGGTCCGGTGGCGGCAGTGGCAGCAGCCCCGGCTCCGGTGGCACCGACACCCCCGTCGCCCCGCCGTCGGACCCGGGCACCGGGGTCGACCCGCAGCCGGGACCGGTCGGCTCCGCGGCCGTCACCGCCGCGAGCCTCGGCACGGACGGCCGGACACTCACCCTGACGGGGTGGGGCGGTGTCTGCGCGGAGTACCGCGGTGACGCCAAGGAGACCGAGTCCGATGTCTACGTCGTCATCTCCTCGACGCCGACGATCGGCAAGGACATGGCCTGCATCGAGATCGCGAAGGAGATCTCGGTCGACGTCGTGCTCCAGGCCCCGCTGGGCACCCGCACCGTGATCGACGGCACGACCGGCGAGCGGGTCCCGGTGACCTGACCACCGCCCGCAACGACGACGAGGGCCGCACCCGTGACGGGTGCGGCCCTCGTGCTGTCAGGGGGTGCGGTCAGCTGAAGCTGTCGCCGCAGGCGCAGGAGCTGCCGGCGTTCGGGTTGTCGATCGTGAAGCCCTGCTTCTCGATCGTGTCGACGAAGTCGATCGTGGCGCCGCCGAGGTAGGGGGCGCTCATCCGGTCGGTGACCACGCGGACGGTGCCGAACTCCTGGACGACGTCGCCGTCGAGCGAGCGGTCGTCGAAGAAGAGCTGGTAGCGCAGGCCCGAGCAACCGCCGGGCTGCACGGCGACGCGGAGGGCGAGGTCGTCACGACCCTCCTGGTCGAGCAGCGCGGCGACCTTGGACGACGCGTGGTCGGTGAGCAGGATCCCGTCGGTGACAGGGGTCGAGGTCTCGATGGTGACGTCGGCGCTCATGCGCGGTGTCCTCCCGTGCGGGGCGATGGGTCGATCCGGTCCGTAGGTGGCAACGGCGCTCCGCCGGGGCGTATTCCCCCGCCGAGTGCCGCAGCCGTGACCACCATGGTGCCATGAGGCGCCGCCGGGAGCCGCCAGCCGTGGTGCGCGTCACGCACGGCGTCAGCGCGACCAGGTCCGTGCGGCGCGCTCGGCGAGGTCCGCCAGCCTTGCCGCTGGGTCGGTGAACGCCGCGTCCGGGTCCAGCCCCCGGTCGCGGAGGTCGTCGACCACGGCGTAGGCGCCGCTGACGCCCGTGGCGGCGTACTCGCGGCGCCCGACGTCGACGCGCCCCGCCAGCACGACGCAGGCGCGCCCCTGCGCGAGGGCGGCCTCGGCGACGCCGGACACCACCTTCCCGCGCAGGCTCGTCCAGTCGAAGGCACCCTCGCCGGTCACCACGAGGTCGGCCGCGGCGATCCGGTCGGCCAGGCCGACCACCTCGAGGACGGTGGCGATGCCGGGCACGCGCACCGCACCGAGCTGCAGCAGGGCGTAGCCGAGCCCGCCGGCCGCCCCGGCGCCCAGCGCGACGGCCGGGTCCTTGCCGTCCTGACGACGGCCGACGGCTGCGGCGAACGCCTCGAGCGCGCCCTCGAGCTCCATCACCGCGGCCCGGTCCGCGCCCTTCTGCGGCCCGAACGTGGCCGTGGCGCCGCGCAGCCCGAGCAGCGGGTTGTCGACGTCAGTGGCGACGACGAGCTCGACGCCGGCGACCGCGTCCCTGGCCGCCGCCAGGTCGACGGACGCGATCTGGCCGAGCGCACCACCCCCGTGCCGGAGCGCGCCGGTCGCGTCCGCCCCGCCGGCCGTGCGCGCGGTGGCGCCGAGGACGGCGAGCATCCCCGCACCGGCGTCGTTGGTGCCGGAGCCGCCGAGCCCCACCACCACCCGGCCTGCGCCGGCGGCCACTGCGGTCAGGACGAGGCTGCCGACACCGGACGTGCTGGTGCGGCGCGGGTCCCGCGCGTCAGCGTCGAGCAGCGCGAGGCCGCACGCCTGCGCGCTCTCGACGTACGCCGTGCCGCCGACCATCAGGAGCTCAGCCGGCACAAGGTCGCCGCGCGGTCCGGGCACCTGCACGCGGACCCGGTCGCCGCCGAGCGACGCGTGGACGACGTCGACGAAGCCGGGACCGCCGTCGGACAGCGGGACCCGGGTGATCTCGTCGCCTGGGGCGGTGCGGCTCCAGCCGAGGGCGATCGCGTCCGCCGCCTCGACCGCGGTCAGGGTGCCGGTGAACGTGTCCGGGGCGATGAGGAGGCGCACGAGCGGTGACGCTAGCGCCTGCCTCTCGCCGCACCCGGGGGTGCGTGCGAGGATCGTCGTATGACGACCGAGAGCTTCGTCGAGCCCACCCCCACCCCCTTGCCCTGTTGCTGCTGGGCCGCGGGTCGGACCCGCGCTCCGAGCGCGGGGTCGAGTGCCCGGGCGACCTCCCCGCGCCGAGCGACCCCGACCTGGTCGCCCGCGCCCGGGCGGCCAAGGACGCGCTCGGTGACCGGGTCTTCGTGCTCGGCCACCACTACCAGCGCGACGAGGTCATCCAGTTCGCCGACGTCACCGGTGACAGCTTCAAGCTCGCACGCGAGGCGGCAGCGCGTCCCGACGCCGAGTACATCGTGTTCTGCGGCGTTCACTTCATGGCGGAGAGCGCCGACATCCTCACGTCGTCGTCGCAGGCGGTCGTGCTCCCCGATCTCGCGGCCGGCTGCTCGATGGCCGACATGGCCGCCATCGCCCAGGTCGAGGACGCGTGGGACGTGCTGGTCGACGCCGGCATCGCCGACGTCACCGTGCCGATCACGTACATGAACTCCACCGCCGCGATCAAGGCGTTCACCGGCCGCAACCGCGGCGCGGTGTGCACCTCGTCGAACGCGCGGAAGCGCGCTCGAGTGGGCGTTCGAGAGCGGCGAGAAGGTGTTCTTCCTCCCCGACCAGCACCTCGGCCGCAACACCGCCGTCCTCGAGCTCGGCCTGCCGCTCGACTGACGTGCGTCGTCTACGACCCGCACCAGCCGGGCGGCGGTCTCACCGTCGAGCAGCTGCGCGACGCGAAGGTGATCCTGTGGCGCGGGCACTGCTCGGTGCACGGGCGCTTCACTGCGGAGTCCGTGGCCGACGTCCGCGCGCGCGTTCCCGGCGTCACCGTCCTCGTGCACCCCGAGTGCCAGCACGACGTCGTGCTCGGCGCCGACCTCGTGGGGTCCACCGAGTTCATCATCACGACGATCGAGGCCGCCCCCGCCGGCAGCGCGTGGGCGATCGGCACCGAGCTCAACCTGGTGAAGCGCCTCGCGCTCGCCCACCCGGACAAGCAGATCGTCTTCCTCGACAAGACCGTCTGCTTCTGCGCGACGATGAACCGCATCGACCTGCCGCACCTCGTCTGGGCCCTCGAGAACCTCGTCGACGGGCCGCGTGGTGAACCGGATCGAGGTCGAGCCCGACGTCGCCCACTGGGCCCGGGTCGCGCTCGACCGGATGCTGGCGCTGCCCGGTCTGGTCGCGCGCGACTGAGCCGACGTGCGGCGGCGACGCCGCTCGGACGTCGCCGCCGGTGACCGGCTAGGTCGCGACCTTGTGGCGGACGGGGACCACGTAGGCCAGGACCACGCCGAGCGCCATGCCCCCGAGCACGAGCACGAGGAACCACAGCGCCGTGATCGGGACCACGCCGTAGATGAACAGCATGATCGCGAGACCGAGCCCGAGCATCAGACCGGCGAAGAAGCCCCGGACGGGGTGACGGTGCACCTGGGTCGTCATCTCACGTCACCTCCATGCCGTGGATCGTCTCCGCCGCGGGGGCGGCACCGGCGACGACCGTCTCGGTCGTCCCGGCGATCAGCCAGAAGAGCAGGAGTGCTGCGATCAGCAGCGCGCCGGCCCCCATCCAGAACAGGGGCGTCCCGGTGGCGCCGCCGACTCCCGTGAGCCACACCGTCCCCGCGCACGCCTGACCGCTGCCGGTGACGACGGCGTCGACCTGCACAGTCCCGTCGGTGAGGAGCACGAGCTGCAGCGGCAGCCGTGCGATCGCGGGCAGGTCGGCGATCTCCTGCACGCCCGAGACCGAGGTCTTCGCCTCGGCGTTGTCGATGTCGCCCGAGTAGACCTGGGCACCGCCGATCGAGACGGCCCACGTGCCGGTCGTGATCGGGACCTTCGACGTGCCCTCCCACGCGACCGAGCCATCGCCTGCGACGACGAACGGGTCGTCCTGCGTCCCCCCGGGACCGGGCGCCTTCATCGTGTCGACGACGTTGCCGTCGGCGTCGTAGGAGGTGGCGCTCGCGGTGCAGCCGCCCGTCGCGACGGCGGCGTCGGCCACCGCGCCGAAGGAGAGCATCACCACCGCGGCAAGTCCGGCCACCAGGGCCGCGCGGCCCGCACTGACGTTCCTCATCGTGACCTCCCTCCTGGGGGAGAGCGCCCGACATCGGATCGGACGCTGTCGCCCTGGATCCGCGATCACGTTACTGCTCAGTAGCCACCTTTGCCCGTCGACGAGAGACTCCTGGCTCCCCTTGCGGGACAACGGGTCCGGGACCGTCATCGCGGGTGGCGGACGACGCACGGCGGGATGTCGCCGACGCCGCGGCGGGGCGTTCCTACAGCCCCGGCGCGCCCCACACGGCGAACCACCGGGAGACCTCAGGCTCGACCTTGAGGTCGTTCGCCAGCAGGTCGCGCACCTGGATCTCCAGCAGGTTGTCGCGGCGTTGCGGGATGGTGCCGTCGAGGGTCGTGCCCGTCCCCGCTGCCGGGGCGAACGGGTAGAACGTGCCCTGCTTGAACAGATAGACAAGGGCGAGCCGCCGCCCGGTGCCGTCGTCGAACGCCGTGAGCGAGCACAGGAGGGTGGGGCCGAAGCCGGAGTCCTGCAGCGACGAGTTCACCGCGTGCAGGTCGGTGACGAGCGAGGAGATGTCGGGCGGGTCGGTGCGGCAGACCAGCCAGGTGTAGCCGTAGGAGTCGACCACGGCGTCGACCTTGGGGCCGCCGTCGGCGTCGAGCAGCTGCTGCACCTCGGACTGCACGTCGGCGAAGGCGCGACCCTCGGGCGCCCGGAAGGCCACCGACCCGGTGCCCGTGGGATGGAAGCCCATCGACACGTCGAGCGTGATGGCCGCGGACGGCAGCGCGAACAGCTGGTCGAGGTCGGGCTTCGCCGGCTTGCGCCGGCCGAGGATCGAGTCGAGGAGTCCCACGCCCCCCAGCCTGCCCCATCACGGAGCGTCCGGCCGCCGCCGGCCGTTCCCATCCGCCGGCCGTGAGCGGAACGGGGGTCGCGTCGGCGGCGTCCCATCGGCATGACCATCTCCGTGACCAGCCGCAAGCTCGCGTTCTTCGTCGTCGCCGCGCTCGCCATCCTCGTGGCGTACCTCCTCGGGTCGAGCCGACCCAGCACCGCCAGCGCCGCCGTGGTCGCACCCCGCGCCGACACGGCGTCGACCGCCTCGGCCGGAGTCACCGTGACCGGGTCGGGCAAGGTCGCCGGCACCCCGGACACGCTGAAGCTGAGCCTGTCGGTCACCACGACCGCTGCGTCGATCGACGATGCCCTCGCCTCGGCCAACCGCGCCGCGCTCGCCGTCCAGAAGGCACTCACCGAGCGCGGGGTCGAGGCGGAGGACATGCAGACGTCCGGCCTCTCGATCCAGCAGGAGTACACGTCTCAGGGCAAGCCGAACGGCTACCGGGTGTACGAGAACCTCACCGTGACGCTGCGCGACCTCGCGAAGGCCGGCGCGACGATGACGGCCGCGGTCGACGCGGGCGGCAACGCGGTGCGCGTCGACGGGATCTCGCTCTCGCTGGAGAACACGAGCGCGCTCGTGTCCGGAGCGCGCACGAGCGCGATCGACGACGCGAAGGCCAAGGCCACCCAGTACGCCGAGGCCGCCGGCCGCACGCTCGGCCAGGTGGTGAGCATCACCGAGAACGTCACTCCCCCGACGCCGAGCTACTTCGACGGCCGCGCGGCGATGACGTACGCGAGCCAGGCCGCCGTGCCGATCCAGGCCGGCAGCCAGGACGTCACGGTGGTGGTGTCGGTCGTCTACGCCTTCGCGTGAGGTCCTGAGCCGCCCTCGCGCCCGATCCCGAGGTGCCATTCTGACTCGAGTGCGGACCTGGTCTGGCGAACACAGCTGCGCGCTGCCCGAGGAGGACTGGCTGATGTCTACCTTCGTCATCGTCCCCGGAGCCTGGGACACCCCCGCCGCGCTGCGGCCGATCATCGAACCGCTGGCCTCGGACGGACACGATGTGGTCATCGTCGATCTGCCGTGCGAGAACGCCGACGCCACGCTGCACGACTACGCCGAGGTCGTTCGTGCCGCGCTCCCCGATGATCTGGCCGACGTCGTGCTGATCGGCTACTCGTTCGGAGGGTTCACCGCCTCCACGGTGGCCGTGGAGCATCCCGACATGCCGGTGGTCTTCGTCGCGGCGTGGATCCCTCGGGAGGGCACGTCGGTGCTGGACCTGTTCGCCGGCGGAGATCCGTTCGAGGCAGGCGAGGAAGCAGGGATCGCCGCCTTCGGCGGACTGATCCTCAGCGCCGGGCCTGGGTTGTGCGCCCTGAACATCGACATGTACGTCGAGGCAGCCGAGCCCGCCGAACGTGACGCACTGCGTACCTACCTGGAGGGACGCAGCGGCCGCAAGGCATCGCCGTTCTCCGCGAGAGGTGGCGCGGCGATCTGCTGGCATCGCGCCGCTGCACCTACGTCCACACCCTCGCCGACACGCTGGTGCCACCGGCCACGCAGCGGGTCATGGCAGCGTCGGTCGGCGCGAACCTCGTGGAGATCGACGCCGATCACGGTCTCTTCCACGAGCAGCCGGAGCGCCTGGCCGAGCTGCTGGTCGCCGCCTCCGGCTGAGGGCTTCACACGCGCGCGGAAACCAAGCGCGCGAACGGGTCTGTCAGGTTCTTGGTGTTGACGGTCCGGCGCGGTGTCCGTCGTGCCCGGTCACGGGTGGGCCGTGGGGGCGGCGTGGGTGAGGGCGACGTAGTGGGGGTGGCCGGGGTCGAGGTCGGGTCGCACCTCGATGCGCCAGGTGCCGGTGTGGACCATGTGGTGGTGCTTGGCGCAGAGCAGGACCATGTTCGCGATCGCGGTCTGGCCGTGGTGTTCCCAGTAGGTGATGTGGTGGGCTTCGCAGCGTGACGCGTCGAGGTCGCAGCCGGGCACGGCGCAGCCACCGTCGCGCACGGTGAGGGCGCGGCGGAGCTTGGGTGGGGCGGTGCGGTAGGAGCGGCCGACGTCGAGGACGTGGCGGGTGGGTTCGCCGAAGAACCGGTTCCACCACGACACCTCGTCGTCGAGGTCGTCGCCGAACTGCGTGGCCGCGGCGAGGTCGGTGTCCGCGGCGAGCGCCTCCGGGCTCGGTTCCTGCGCAAGGTGGAGGTCGTAGTCCCAGCCACCGCGCCCGCCGGGTCGGGGACGCAGCGCCGGCTGCCACGGCGGGTCGGTCGAGGCGGGGACGCTGCCGGGATGGACTGGGGTGCTGCTGCGCGTGCCGCCGGGTGCTGCATCGGGTCGGCTGCTGCCCGGTCGGCGGCCGCCGGGTCGCCGCGTCAGGACGGGGTGGACCTCGGCGTCGCAGAGCAGCCGGTCGATGGTGCTGTTCGGGACCGGGACGGTGCCGAACCCGGGAAGCAGGACATGCCCACCGAGCCCGACCGCGTACTCGTCGGCGTGCACGGTGACGGTGAGGTGCGGGCGTTGCGCGTGCTTGGTCCCCAGCGCACCGTCGTCGAGGAGGCGGGTCACGAGGTCGGTGAGGATCCGGGCGTTGCGGTGCTCGCGGCGTTGCCGGCGCAGCCCCGGTGTCGCCCCAACCCGGTCCCCGAGCCCGTCGAGCCCATCGTGGCGGTCGGGGTGGTCGGGGTGGTCGGGGGTGAGCTGCCCGTTGCGGTAGAGGGTGTCGTGGCACTGGTCGAACGCGGTGAGGACCACGGCGGCGGTCTCGGTGGCGAGGAACCCGCTGACCGCGACGCCGTCGGGGACCGGGGTGAAGCGCAGGAACTCCGCCTCCCGCGCCGCCAACGCTGCGGCGTCCGCGCCGGCCGGGTCCGCCGCGAAGGCGGCGCGCTCGATGACGCGGCGGACCGCCGTGACCGTGCCGGTGGCGGCGGTGTGCAGGGCGGCGGCCTCGATCCGGGCGCGTTGCACGTCGTAGGCCGCACCGGTGAGCGTCTTGAGTTTGGTCGGGATCAGGGTGGTGATCTCCCGGACCGCGCCGGCACTGATCGCCCCGGCCAGCCAGGCGTCGCCGGTGGCGGCGAACTCGAACGCGAGCTTCTCCCCGAGCGAGACCGCCGCGCGGGACTCACCCGTGGACAGGCCCACCTGCACCTCGAGCCAGCGCGTCGTGGAGGTGAACCCGCTGCCCGCCGCGACGTCGTCGGCGCGGACCTGCGTGGTTGCGTGCACCGCGAGGGCGTGGGTCTGCGACGCGAGCCGGTGCAGCTCCGCGGTCACCGTGAGCAGCTCGGCATCCGACAAGGACTCCAGGAATCCCGTCCCGATCACCGCGACCGCGGAGTCGAGCGCGGCGCGCAGGTCCTGCACCGCGGCCGTCACCGACGGCGGGGGCGGGAAGTCCAGGACCGAGCTCATGACCCGAACCTAACAACCACCTCCGACAGTCCACCCCGGCCGAGAACCCCCTGGGGACAACCACTTTCAGCCGACAGCGAACTCCGACGATGCCACCTGGGAAACGTGCGTCGACCTCTCGCAGCCGTGGGCGACATCGCCGAGGCTCGGGACGCCGGCAGCCCGCAGTGGCAACCGATCTACCAGGCCGGCGCGATCGTGCGCTGCCGCTGGCGCCCTCGCCGCGGGCCGCCGAAGGTCGCTGCGGGTCCGCGGGTCGCGGGTCCGCGGGTCCGCGGGTGCGCGGGTCGCGGGTCGCGGGTCGCGAGTTGCGGGTCGTGGCGACGGCGGGCCCGACTCTGGCGGACAAGTCGCTAGGACGGAACTGACCTTCGACGGCGAGCGACGCCGCGCGACGACAGGCGAGACCAGCCCGGGGCGCGGTGGTGCTCACGCACCTCGACGCGGGCCGCACAGCGGCTCGGGTGTGGGTGCGTGGCCGCGTCGGCCGGTCAGCCGGCGGCCAGGCCGTGGTACCGCAGGATGTAGGCGAAGCCGCCCTCGACGGACAGCTCGGTCGGGGGATCGTCTAGCTGGTAGTCCTCGATGCCGGAGTCGACGTTGGAGAGCAGTTCACCCTCGTCGGTGAGGAACTCTCCGTTGCGAAGGCCGCCGACAAAGACGTAGCGAGTGGTCATGCCTCCACGTTAGGCCGAAAGCGGTCGACGTCGCTGATCGAGTCGAGCAGCCCGGCCGAGTCGAGCGGCCCGCCGGGAAGCGACCAGCGTGCCCTCACATCGCCGGACCTCCCACGGACGGACAGTGGCCTTATCCGCTTGCCGAGCCGCGGGCGGGCTGCGACTGTCTCGAGCTATGCCGCCGAGCTCGCAGGGCCCAGCATTCGAGTCGTTCATGGCCACCGCCGACGCGGTGGCCCGGGCGCGGCCCGACGTCGACCTCGAGATGGCTCGAGAGGTGTTCCACGAGGCCGCGACGTTGCTCCACAACAGCCTCGCCCTCGACGACCTGGACGACCACGACACGAACGCCGTCGTCGCCGGTCTCTGCGTCGATCTTGTCGCTGAGGACCCTGGCGCTGCCGTGCGTGCGCGGGCCCGGGCCACCGTGGACGAGCCAGGCGATCTGCACGACCCGGAAGACGTGGCTGCTGCCTACCTGACCGCTGCCGCCGTTCTGCAGCTCTGAGTCCCGGCGGCACAGGCCGGGGTCCCTTCCCACGAGGCGGACGGCGAGTCAGCCTGACGCAGGACGAGTCCCGCCCGTGGGGCCGGAAGCGTTCGAGGTGCCGAGCCTGGCCGCCATGAGGCGGCACGTTGCCGCCCGCGCTTCAGAGCCGGCCGATCGCCGGGACCACGTGCGTGCCGAGGCCGCGGATGAAGCCGATCGGGTCGTCGAACGGCATGAGGTGGACCTCGACGATGCCGATGTCGGCGTACGCCTTCATCTGCTCGGCGAACTCGGCACCCCCGGCAGCAGTGGTCGGGTCAACTGACGATGTCCACAGGATGGTCTTGCGGATTCGAGTCACGTCGGTGCCCTCGTTCGCGCAGTGAGAGGCGAGCACGTCGAGCTTCGCCTGCACCGCGTCCGGGCCGGTGTCCGGCCGCGCGAAGAAGTTGCACGCGTCCGCGTACCGGGCCACCAGCCGCAGGGTCTTCCGCTCCCCCGAACCGCCGATCATGATCGGCGGGTGCGGACGGGTCAGCGGCGGCGGTGAGCAGAGGGTCTCGGCGAGGCGGTAGTGCGTGCCGTCGTACGGCCCGTCGTCGTCGCTCCACATCTGCAGGACGATCTGCAGCGTCTCCTCGAGCCGCTCGAAGCGCTCGGACAGCGGCGGGAACGGCACTCCGAGCCCGCGGTGCTCCCGCTCGTACCACGCGGCGCCGATGCCGAGCATCGCGCGCCCGCCGGACAGCACGTCCAGCGTCGTCACGACCTTCGCGAGCAGTCCGGGGTGCCGGTAGGTCACGCCGGTGACCAGTGCTTGCAGCTCGACGGTGCTGGTGTGGGCGGCGAGGAAGCCCAGGGTGGTGTAGGCCTCGAGCATCGGGGCCGGTGCGTCGCCGAGGCCCATGCCCTCCATCTGGAAGTAGTGGTCCATCACCGACAGGTTGTCCAGACCTGCGTCCTCTGCCGCACGGCCGACCTCGGCCAGCGTCGACGCGATCGCAGCGGGTCCCGCGGAGAGACCGAAGTTCACCAGGTGCACGCCGACTCTCATGTCGACTCCCTCCGTGTCGCGCTACGGGCTAGCGACGGAGGCCTGCGTCCGCGTGCCCCGCTGCCGCTGATGCTACGAGGCGGGTCAGCGCTGGCCGAGCTGGGCAGCGACCTTCGCGAGCTCCTCGAGGCGCTTCTCGAGCGGCGGGTGGGTGAGGAAGAGGTTCGAGATCGACGCCTTGCTCGTCAGCGCAGGGGCGAAGGCGAACGCGGACACGGCCTCCATCGACCGCAGGTCGCGGTCCGGGATGCCGGCGATGTCGCCCGCGATCTTCTGCAGCGCGGACGCCAGGGCGCTCGGGTTTCCGGTGAGCAAGGCGCCCGTGCGGTCGGCGGAGAGCTCGCGGTAGCGCGACAACGCACGCGTGAGCAGGAACGACACGACGTAGACGGCCACGCTCACGACCATCACGACGAGGAACATCACCGCCGCGTTCTGGTCCCGGTCGCGGCCGCGGCTCATGCCGCCCCACAGCCACATGCGCGTGAGCAGACCGGCGAGCACTCCCGCGAACGAGGCGACGGTCATCACGGTGACGTCGCGGTGCGCGACGTGGGAGAGCTCGTGCGACAGGACGCCCTCGAGCTCTGCGACGTCGAGACGTCGCAGCAGACCGGTCGTCACGCACACGACCGACCGGGACGGCGATCGTCCGGTGGCGAAGGCGTTGGGCACGTCGGTGTCGGCGATCGCGATGCGTGGCTTGGGCATGTCCGCCATGGCGCACAGGCGGTCGACGAGCGCGTGCAGCTGCGGCGCCTGCTCCGGCGTGACGACGTGGGCGCGCATCGCGGACATCGCCATCGAGTCGGAGAAGTACCACTGGAAGAACAGCACGCCTCCCGCGATGAGCAGGACGAAGATCGTCGAGACACCCACCGCGATGAGGACCGCGACCAGGACGACGTAGAGCAGCCCGAGGCCGAACCACGTGCCGATGACGCGTCGCGTCAGCCCGCTGTCGCTCTGGTACCTCGTGGTGGACACCGCTGAGACTCCTTCGCCTGGCTCCGCACCCGTCGGAACGAGTGTCCTGCCCAGACAGTCAACGCCGGACATCGGGCCGGTAGTTCCCCCGTAGCGACCACGGTCTGACCGGAAATCGGACACCCTGCGCCGATCCCCAGACCCGCTCCCCCTGCGGGTCTACCGTCTCAGCCGCCCAATCGCGCACGGACTCCACGCCCTCGAGGGGGACACGTGAAGAGACTCCACGCAACACTCATCGCCGCCGCCGGCCTCAGCGTCACCGCGGCCCTGCTCCCGCTCGGGACTGTCAGCGCCGGCGCTGCGCCCGCTGTGCCGAGCAGCGGGATCGCCTGGGGCGCCTGCGAACCTGGCTCGTTCGAGGAGTCCATCGGCCTCGAGTGCGGCACCCTGGCGGTACCGATGAGCTACTCGGGGCGCAGCCGAGCCCAGGTCACTCTCGCGGTCACGCGGCTCGTGCACACCTCGAGCGACGCGGACTACCAGGGCGTCATCCTCACCAACCCCGGCGGTCCCGGCGGCAGCGGCACGTGGCTCCCGGTGATCTCGTACGGCTTCCCGACCGAGGTGGCCTCGACCTACGACTGGATCGGGTTCGATCCGCGGGGCGTCGGGGCGAGCACCCCCTCGCTGTCGTGCGACTCGGCGTACTCCGTTCCGCCGAGGCCGCAGTACCTGCCGACCTCCCGCGCGGTCGAGAACGCCTGGCTCGCGCGGGCGAAGGGCTACGCGGCCGACTGCGGCGCCGCGGGCGGCGACCTGCTCAACCACCTCACGACCCTGGACACGGTCCGGGACATGGAGAGCATCCGCAAGGCGCTCGGGCAGGACCAGATCAACTACTACGGCTACTCCTACGGAACGTACCTGGGAGAGGTCTACGCGACGCGCTACCCCGACCGCGTCCGTCGCATGGTGCTCGACAGCAACATCGACCCGCGCATCGTGTGGGAGGAGTCCAACCTCCAGCAGGACCTCGCCTTCGAGAAGGTCATCAAGATCTGGTTCGGCTGGGTCGCGCAGTACGACTCGGTCTACCACCTCGGGACGACGGCCCGAGCGGTCGAGCGCGCAGTACTACCGCCAGTCGCGGCTGCTCGCCCGGCACCCAGCCGGCGGTGTGATCGGCGCGGCCGAGCTCAACGACATCCTGCTGTCCGCCGGCTACGGCCAGTGGGCGTGGGCGAGCCTCGGCACGATCTTCGCCGCGTGGGTCAACGACGGTGACGCCGCAGGGCTCATCGACTGGTACGGCAGCGGCGAGGGCGACAACGGCTACGCGATGTACCTCGCCGTCCAGTGCACCGACGCGCCGTGGTCGCGATCGTGGCCGCAGTGGCGCAAGGAGAACTGGGCCATGAACGCACGAGCGCCGTTCGTGACGTGGGGCAACGCCTGGTACAACGCCCCGTGCGCGTTCTGGCCGGCGGCTGCGCAGCGGCGCCTCGACGTCGGCACGACGAGAGCGCCGGCGATCCTCCTCGTCGACCAGACCCTCGACGCCGCGACGCCCTACGAAGGCAGCCTTGTCACGCGGCGCCTGTTCCCGAACTCGCGTCTGATCGCGGTCGAGGGCGGGACCAGCCACGCCATGTCGCCCGACGGCAACGCGTGCGTCGACGACCAGATCACGGCGTACCTGCGTGACGGCAGCCTGACTCCGCGCAAGCGCGGCGGGGCCGCCGACAGCGTGTGCGCCGCACTCCCGCAACCGATCCCCGACGAGCTCGCCGTCACTGCTGCGAGCCAAGGGCGAGCCGCCTCGAAGGCGTTCCAGCGCCTCAAGGTCACGGGCTGGCTGCAGTCAGGCGCGCTGCGCTCCTGAGCCGAGCAGCGCAACGAAGCGGCGGCGGCCCGGATCCGAGGACCGAGCCGTCGCCGCTTCGTGATGTGCCGGAGTGCCGACGTGCGGTTCAGCCGGGGACGAGGCCCTCGTTGCCCAGCATGTCGCGGATGTCGTCCTCGGTGGAGTCCGCGAACGGCAGGATCGCGTCGGACTCGACGAGCTCGTCGTGCGGGACCACCGTGCCGACCGAGCGCACCTTGTCCAGCAGCGCGTCGAGCTTGGCGCGGAAGTCGGGCTCGACCGTGTCGAGCGAGTGCTCCAGCTCGGCGTCGAGCCGGTTGATCTCGCCGAGCTCGGAGTCGGGGACCGCGAACTGGCCCTCGCCCAGGATGCGGATGATCACGGCCGTCCTCCTCGGTCCTAGGGGCGTGTCTCGTCGGGTGCGGGAGCCTCGATCGCCGGCGCCGGGGCGCCGCCGCTCGAGCTCTCGCCTTCATCGCCGCGAGCTGAGTCCTCGACCTCGTTGCCGCTCGCCATGCGCTCGAGCTCGATCGTGATCGAGTCCTTGCTCGTGCCGGTGGGGTCGTCGAGCGCGCCCGAGGCGAGCAGCTCGTCGATCGCCTGGCCGCGGGCCTGCATCTGCGCGGTCTTGTCCTCGGCGCGCTGGATCGCCATGCCGACGTCGCCGAGCTCCTCGCTGATGCCGGAGAACGCCTCGTTGATCTTGGTCTGCGCCTCGGCCGCGGAGTACGTCGCCTTGATCGTCTCCTTCTTGGTGCGGAAGGCCTCGACCTTGGCCTGGAGGCGCTGGCTCGCCGCGACGAGCTTCTCCTCCTGGTCGGCGAGCTGCGCGTGCTGCGCCTGCAGGTCGGCGATCTGGGTGCCGAGACCGGACCGGCGGGTCAGCGCCTCGCGCGCGAGGTCCTCGCGGCCGCCGGCGAGAGCCGCCTTCGCCTGGCCCTCGAGCTTGTCGCTCTGCTGCTGGAGCTGGGTGATCTGCAGCTCGAGGCGCTTGCGGCTCGTCGCCACGTCGGCGACGCCGCGGCGCACCTTCTGCAGCAGCTCGAGCTGCTTCTCGTAGGAGTAGTCCAGGGTCTCGCGCGGGTCCTCCGCCTTGTCCAGGGCCTTGTTGGCCTTGGACTTGAAGATGAGGGTGAAGCGCTGCCAGAGGCCCATCGCGGGCGCCCCCTTCGTTGCGTCGACGTCTGCGGAAGCGGTGTCCGGGAACGCCGTGACCTCCAACCTATCCGGCGTCCCGGGCCGCTGTCGCCCAGTGCTGCCGGCCGTCGCGGGCCGCGCCCGGCGCGGCCGGGACCGGATCCGACCGTAGGCTGACGGCGTGTTCCGCCGCAGCCGATCCGACGCCCCCGACGACCTCCGACGACCGAGCCCGTCCCCGGCGCCGCAGCAGGCGAAGGGCCGGCCGACCCCGACCCGCAAGGAGGCCGAGGCTGCGCGCAAGGCGGCGCTCACGGCGCCCAGCGACCCCAAGGCGGCCCGCAAGGCCGACAAGGACGCGCAGCGCGCCGGCGCGCTACGAGGCGCCGCAGGCCGCCCTGCCAGCCGGCGACGAGAAGCGCCTCCCGCCCCGCGACCCCGGCCCGGTCAAGGCCTACGTCCGCGACTACGTCGACGGCCGCCGCAGCGCCGGCGAGTTCTTCATCCCGGTCGCCGTCGGCGTGCTGGTCCTCGGGTTCGTCCGGGTCGCAGGCCGTGCAGGTCGTCCTGCTGTGGGCCTGGTCGCTCATGCTCATCGGCGTCGTCGCCGACTCGCTGGGTGGCTCGTGTGCCGGCTTGCGGCAGCGCGAGCTGCCCCAGGCAGTTGCCCGAGCCGGCGGGACCGGCGACGGCGCGGTCACCTACGCCGTGCATGCGCAGCCTGCAGATCCGCCGGCTGCGGCTGCCCCGCCCAAGGTCAAGGCCAACGGGCAGCCGGTCGTGCCCGAAGGCGCAAGAAGTCGCCCAAGGCCTGACCGCCGGCCGCCGCCTGATCGCGACGGCGGTGGCCGCCCGCTAGGGTCGGGCTCATGGAGCATCGTCACCTCGGCCGCAGCGGCCTCAAGGTCAGCGAGATCGCCTACGGCAACTGGATCACCCACGGGTCGCAGGTCGAGGAGGACGCCGCGGTCGCGTGCGTCAACGCCGCGCTCGACGTCGGCATCACCACCTTCGACACCGCGGACGTCTACGCCGGCACCCGCGCCGAGGAGGTCCTCGGCCGGGCGCTGCACGGGCCAGCGGCGCGAGGGCCTCGAGATCTTCACCAAGGTCTACTGGCCGACCGGTCCCGGCGCCGAACGACCGCGGCCTGTCGCGCAAGCACATCATGCGAGTGCATGCAACGCCTCGCTGCGCCGGCTGCAGACCGACTACGTCGACCTCTACCAGGCGCACCGCTACGACCACGAGACGCCGCTCGAGGAGACGCTGCGCGCCTTCGACGACCTCGTCCGCCAGGGCAAGGTGCTCTACGTCGGCGTCTCGGAGTGGCACGCCGACGCAGATCCGCGCGCGCCGTCGAGCATCGCCGACGCAGATGGGCTTCGACCGGCTCGTGTCCAACCAGCCGCAGTACTCGATGCTCTGGCGGGTCATCGAGGCCGAGGTCGTGCCGACCTGCGCGAGCTCGGCATCGGGCAGATCGTCTGGTCCCCGATCGCGCAGGGCGTGCTCACCGGCAAGTACCTGCCCGGGCAGCCCGCCGCCCGCGGGCTCGCGCGCCACCGACCCGGCCAGCGGCCACTTCATCCGAGCGGCCTGCGCGACCGAGCCGATCCTCACCGCGGGTGCCAGCTGCTCACGCCGCTCGCCGCGCGAGGCCGGGCTGACGATGGCCCAGCTCGCGGTCGCCGTGGGTGCTGCAGAACGACAACGTGTCCGCGGCGATCATCGGCGCGACCCGTCCCGAGCAGGTGCACGAGAACGTCGGCGCCGCCGGCGTCGAGCTCGGTGTCGGACCTGATGGCGGCCATCGACTCCGTGATCGCCGACGTCGCCTCACCGACCCGGCCCTCACCGTCTCCCCGAGTGCCGCGGCCATGACGACGTGGAGCTGGCGCTACGAGCGCACCGACGGATCGGTGCTCGAGGCCGCGCCGGACGGCACGCCCGAGGGCTTCCCGAGCCAGGCCGACGCCGAGAGCTGGATCGGCGAGGAGTGGGCAGTCCTCCTGGACGCCGGGGTCGACGCCGTGACCCTGCTCGAGGACGACCGGGTGGTCTACGGCCCGATGAGCCTGCACCCGCCGGCCTGACGGGGGCTTTGACGCGCGCACCCCCGACGTGGTGCAGTACGGGTGCACCGCCGGTGCGCACAACTGAACATTCACGCGTCTGACGTCCAGGGGAAGCCGGTCCGATTCCGGCGCTGAACCCGCAACCGTAGGCCGACCCCATCCCTCGGGTGGACGGCGAGCCGGAGCACCTGGCGGGCGCGAGAGGCTCATCTCCGTCGAGGTTTACGGAACCCGAGCCCGGGCCTTCCCGGTCCACTCTCTCGCCCCTCCGCTCCGGTCCCTCGGGACCGACGCAGAGGGGCTTCGTCGTTCCCGGGGAGCAGTCCGGACCGCTCAGGTCGTGGCCGCTCTTCGAAAGGACCCCCGTGGTCACGTCCCGCCGCCGACTCACGTCGGCCATGATCGCGCTCACCGCGCTGCTGCTCGGCTCCTCGCTCGTCACCGCCCCGGGCTCCTCGGCGGTCGTGGGCACCGTCGAGACCGGGCTCTACGGCACCGGCGACGCCACGTTCGACGGCGTCTACCGCCAGTCCCTCGCCATCCTCGGCCTGCACGCCGCGGGGCGCGCGCCTCGTGCGGAGGCGACCCGGTGGCTGCTCGCCCAGCAGTGCGCCGACGGCAGCTTCCCGTCCTACCGGTCCAGCACCACCGGCGCCTGCCCGGCGTTCGACCCGATGACGTTCACCGGCGGCGCCGACACCAACGCCACCGCCCTCGCCGCCCAGGCGCTCTACGTCGTCGGCACGCCGACGGCGGTCGACGCCGCCGACCGCGCCGCGCTCTACCTCAAGGGCGTCCAGCAGCCCGACGGCGGCTGGGAGTTCACCCCCGGCGCTGGGTTCGGCAGCGACCCGAACTCGACCGGCCTGGTCCTGACGGCGCTCGAGGCCGCCGACCTGGTCCCGGCTCAGCCGTCACTCGCCTACTACGCCGGTCTCCAGGTCGGACGCGACGACTTCGACACCCACGACCCGGCCTCGGACCGCGGCGCCATCAGCGCGTCGTTCGCTCCCGGGCTGCCCAACGTGCTCGCGACCGTCCAGTCGATCCCGGGTCTGCTCGAGGGCGACCTCATCCGGCAGCCCGACGCGTCGGTCGCCTGGCAGGACGGCGCCACCACCTTCCCGACCCTCCCGGGGGCGGACTCCGGCGAGAACATCGCCGGGTGGGCGGCGCTCCTACGTGGCCGGCTGGATCGCCGACACCCCGGGCGCCGCGACGGCCGACGCGACGAACGCCGCCTGGGCCGTGCTCGCGCTCGCCTGGGACCGCACCGGCGAGACGGCGGCACGGGCGCTGTACGCCGACCTCCGCGCCCTCCCTCCCGTCACCAGCCCCGCGGCCAACGGCCAGAACGCGCTCGCCGCGGCCGCGCTCGGCCTCACCGCCGATGCAGCGACGTACGCCGACCGCATCGAGGCGGCACTCACGCGCGACCTGAGCGCGCCGGTGGCCGACTGGCGCGGGTCGACGACGTCGCTGTGGAGCGGTCAGTCCCTCGCCCTCACGCGCACGACGCTGTCCGACAACACCTGGCCGACGTCGTCGATCTCGCAGGTCGTGTCGTGGGGCGACGGCACGAGCACCCGGATCGCGAGCGGCACCAAGGCCCTCACCCACCGCTACCTGGGAGCCGGCACGCGGACCGTGCGCGTCACGATGGTCGACCCCTCGGGCAACGCGCGGATCCGCACGCTCGCACCGGTGACCGTCCGGGTCGACACCGCGGCGCCCACCGCAGTCGTCCTGCCGCCGAGCAGCCCGACCGCGCGCAGCTCGTGGCGCGCAGCGGTCGCCTCGGCGGTCGACAGCCAGAGCGGCGTGGCCTCGGTCCGTCTCCGCGTGCTCCAGCAGCGCGCCGGCGCCTGGTACTCGTGGTCCGGCAGCCGCTGGGTCGCGGGCACCCGGACCTGGGTCGCCGCGACGCCCGCGGCCGGCACGTCACGCTGGTCCACGCCCGTCGCCTCCGTCACCCTCGGCCGCCTCGTCGTGACGGCGATCGCCGTCGACCGGGTCGGCCACGCCGGCGTCGCGGCGACCTACTCGACCACCGTGGTGCGCTAGGTGCGAGCCAGGACCCGAGCAGGTCTGGTCGCCGCGGCACTCGTGGTCGCGGCGGCCGGACCCGTGCTCGGGGCCGGGTCAGCGGACGCGTCGACGTACCGCTACTGGACCTACTGGTGGGGCTCGGGCACCGGCAAGGCCGGCACCGGATGGACGTTCGCGCCCGCCGGACCGGGCTACCACGTCGTCGGCGACACCGCCGTCGTCGGCTGGCGCTTCGCGACGACCAGCACCGTCGGCGGTGCCAAGCCGCGTCAGTCCGCCGACTTCGCCGCGCTGTGCCCGCAGCTCGCGTCACCCGTGAGCGGATCGGTGCGCGTCGCGCTCGTCGTCGACTACGGCACCGGCGCCGACGCGCCGCCCGGGCAGAGCCCGCCGACCACCTCGACCGTCCGCGTCGAGTGCCTGACCCTGCCGGTGACACCGAAGCCGACCGGGAACACGGCGCTCGGGACCGCGGGCATCCCGACCCGGGTCGAGCAGGGTCTCGTCTGCGCCCTGGACGGCTACCCGGTCGGCGAGTGCGCACCCGTCGTCGCCGACCCGTCGCCCACCACCGGATCCTCGTCGCCGCCCGCCACGGCCAAGCCGTCACCGACGCCGACGCGCAGCCAGTCGCCGTCCGCCCCGCGCAGCTCCGCCTCACCGGCACCCGCGACGGCCGGGGCCGCGGCGTCACCCACGGGTCCAGCGACGCCCAGCGCCTCAGGCCCGACAACGTCCGGGGCCGCCTCGGCCACCGGCACGCCGGCCGACGCCGTCGCGCCGACCGGCCCGGTCCCGTCGTCGTCCCCCGCCCCGGGGTCGGACACGTCCGGCCCGGCGACCGAGACGCTGCCCGCGGTCTCGGGCGCGCCCGTCGCCGCCGGCGGCGCGGCGGAGCAGCCGACGTCGCCGGTCGGGTTCGCCCTCGGCGCGCTGGTGATCGCCGGGATCGGCGCAGCCGCCTGGTGGACCACCACACGAGGAGGCCGGGCGTCGTGACCTCCCGGTCCGCGCACGCCCTCGGCGACGGCGCGCTGCCCCGCTGGACCCACCCGGTCGCGTGGTGGGTGTGGGCGCTCGGCCTGGCCACGGCCGCCAGCCGGACGACGAACCCGCTGCTGCTCGGCCTCATCGTGGCGGTCGCCGGCTGGGTGGTGTCGCGCCGCGAGCCCGACGCACCGTGGGCGCAGGTCCTACGCCGTGTTCCTGCGCCTCGGCCTGCTCGTCATCGCCATCCGGGTGGCGTTCACGATCGTGTTCGGCGGCGGCTCCGGGCACGCACGTGCTCGCTCGACGCTGCCCGAGCTCGCCGCTGCCGGACTGGGCTCGCCGGCGTGAGCCTCGGCGGCGCGCTCACGCTCGAGGAGCTCCTGCTCGCGGTCTACGCAGGGGCTGCTGCTCGCGACGATGCTCGCCTGCGTCGGCGCGGCCAACTCGCTCGCGTCCCCGGCACGCCTGCTCGCGAGCGTCCCGGCCGCGCTCTACGAGGTCGGCGTCGCGGTCGTCGTCGCGATGACGTTCGCGCCCGCAGCTGGTCGGCGACGTCGCCCGGGTGCGCACCGCGCGACGGCTGCGCGGACGCCCCGACCGCGGGCTGCGCGCGCTTGCCGGGTCCGTCGATGCCCGGTGCTCGAGGGCGCGCTCGAGCGGGCCGTCGACCTCGCCGCCGCCATGGACTCCCGCGGCTACGGCCGCACCGGCCCGATGCGCCGGCGCCTGCGGCTCGACGTCGATGGCGCTCCTGCTCGTCGGGCTGCGTCGGCGATCTGCCTCGGCGTCTACGGCCTCCTCGACGCCGGCACGCCGGGCGCCCTCGGCCTGCCGCTGCTCGTGCTCGGCGTCGTCGCCGGCGGTCGTCGGCATGCTGCTCGCCGGCCGGCGCAGCATCCGCACCCGCTACCGGCCCGACCCCTGGCGCGCTGCCCGAGTGGCTGGCGTCGCTGTCCGGCATGGTCCCGGCGGTCACGCTCGTCGCGGTGCTCGATCACGGCCGCGGCGTCGGTGCTCGGGCCAGACGGCGCCGCCGGCGTGGCCGAGCCTGCCGCTGGTGCCCGCGCTCGCCGTGCTGCTCGCCGCGCTGCCCGGGTTCGTCACGCCGCTGCCGCCCGGCATCTGGCGGCGTCCCGCCGCGCCGCACGACCGCACGCGACCTCGAGGAGGTGGCCGCGTGATCCGCTTCGAGGACGTCTCCGTCGCTACGCCGGCGCGAGCCGCGCCGGTGCTCGCCCACGTCGACCTGCACGTCCCCGAGGGCGAGCTCGTGCTCGTCGTCGGTCGCACCGGCAGCGGCAAGTCGACGCTGCTGCGCTGCGTCAACGGCCTGGTGCCGCACTTCACCGGCGGCACGCTGTCGGGTCGCGTCACCGTCGCCGGCCGCGACACCCGCACGCACCCGCCGCGCGAGCTCGCCGACGTCGTCGGCGTCGTCCCGCAGGACCCGCTGCTCCGGCTTCGTCACCGACATGGTCGAGGACGAGCTCGCCTACGGCATGGAGTCGATCGGCCTCGCGCCCGACGTCATGCGCCGCCGGGTCGAGGAGACCCTCGACCTGCTCGGGCTCGCCGACCTGCGCAACCGCCCGCTGCGCTCGCTGTCCGGCGGCCAGCGCCAGCGCGTCGCGATCGGCGCCGTGCTCACGATGCACCCGCACGTGCTCGTCCTCGACGAGCCGACGTCGGCGCTCGATCCCGGTGCGGCCGAAGAGGTGCTCGCCGCGCTGCAGCGGCTCGTGCACGACCTCGGCGTGACCGTGCTGCTCGCCGAGCACCGGCTCGAGCGCGTGGTGCAGTACGCCGACCGCGTCGTCGTCGTGCCCGGCGGCGGGCGAGCCGCTCGTGGTCGGCACCCCCGCCGAGGTCATGGCCGACGCGCCGGTCGCCCCGCCGGTGGTCGAGCTCGGCCGCCTCGCCGGCTGGTCGCCGCTGCCGCTGTCGGTCCGCGACGCGCGCCGTGCGGCCGGGCCGCTGCGCGACCGGCTCGCCCCGCTCGTCGACGCCGCGACGCGTCGCTCGCGCGGCCGCGATGCACGTCGTGTCAGGCGAGCCCGCGCTCGCCGCCCGACGACCTCGTGGTGCGGCACGGCGTCGTGCCCGCGCTGCGCGGCGTCACCCTCGCCGCCGACCGCGGCGAGATCGTCGCCCTCATGGGCCGCAACGGCGCCGGCAAGTCGACGCTGCTCTCGACGCTCGTCGGGCTGCACGTGCCGCGCGCCGGGACCGCGACCGTGGGCGGCGTGGCGGCGTCGTCGCTGCGCGGCCGCGAGCTGATCCGGCGCGTCGGGCTCGTGCCGCAGGAGCCCACGGACCTGCTCGTCGCGGACCGGGTCGGCGACGAGTGCGCGCGCGACCGACCGCGACTGCGACGTCGCCGCCGGCACCACCCGCGCCCTGCTCGACCGACTGGCTCCCGGCATCGACGACGACACGCACCCGCGCGACCTGTCCGAGGGCCAGCGGCTCGCGCTCGCGCTCGCCGTGGTGCTCGCGGCCGAGCCGCCGGTGCTCCTGCTCGACGAGCCGACGCGCGGCCTCGACTACGCCGCCAAGAAGCGGCTGGTCGCCACGCTGCGCGAGCTCGCGGCCGCCGGGCACTGCGTGGTCCTCGCCACGCACGACGTCGAGCTCGCCGCCGAGGTCGCCACGCGCGTCGTCGTGCTCGCCGAGGGCGAGGTCGTCGCCGACGGCCCGCCACCGACGTCGTCGTCGGGTCCCCGATGTTCGCGCCGCAGGTGAGCAAGGTGCTCTCGCCGCAGCCGTGGCTCACCGTGGCCGAGGTCGCCGCCGCGCTCGAGCCGGCGTCATGACGGCGCTCGGCCGGGCCCGCGACCGGGCAGCCGCACGTCCGCCGGCCGCCGCCGCGACCGGCGGCGGTCCGGATCGGGACCCGGAGCGGCATCGCGATGGCGCTGACCAGCGCGGTCGGGCTCATGGCGTTCGGCTGGCCGCTGCTCGCCGGCTCCGACTCCGCGCTCGTCGCGCACGCGGTCGACGCGCCGTGGCTGTTCGCGGCCGCTGCTCCCGCTCGTGCTCGCCGTGGTCCTCGCCGAGGTCGCCGACGGCGGCCTCGACGCCAAGGGCGTCGCCCTGCTCGGCGTGCTGTCCGCGGCGGCCGCCGCGCTGCGCCCGTTCGGGTCCGGCAACGGCGGGCTTCGAGCCGATGTGGATCGTCGTCGTCCTCGGCGGGCGCGCGCTCGGCCCGGGCTTCGGCTTCTGCCTGGGCGCGATCGGCATGTTCTCCTCCGCGCTGCTGACCGGCGGCGTGGGTCCGTGGCTGCCGTTCCAGATGATCGGGGCCGCGTGGATCGGGCTCGGCGCGGGTCTCCTGCCGCGGCTCGGCGGGCGCCGCGAGATCGTCCTGCTCGCCGGGTACTCCGCGGTCGCCTGCATCGCCTACGGCTTCCTGCTCAACCTGTGGTTCTGGCCGTTCCTCACGACCGACTCCGGGTTCCCGCCGGCGCTGTCGTTCGTCCCGGGCGCCCCGGTCGCGGAGAACCTGCACCACTGGCTGCTCTTCAGCCTGACGACGTCGCTCGGCTTCGACCTGCCGCGCGCGGCGCTGACCGTGGCGCTCGTGCTGGTGGCCGGTCGCCCGGTGCTCGTGGCGCTGCGCCGGGCCTCGAGGCGCGCCGCGTTCGACGTCCCCGTCGTGTTCACCGGCGAGAAGGCGTGATGGAGGTCGTCCTGCTCGGCACGGGCGCGGCCGACGGCTGGCCCAACCCCTGGTGCCGCTGCGCGTCGTGCACCTGGGCCCGGGCGACCGGCACCATCCGGACGACGACGTCAGCGCTCGTCGACGGCGTCCTGCTGCTCGACTGCGGACCCGACGCCCCGCGGCAGGCGGACCGCGCCGGGACCGGGCTCGGCGACGTCGCCGCGGTGCTCCTCACCCACGCGCACCCCGACCACCTCGCACCCGAGGCGCTGCTCGCCCGGTCCTGGTCGGGCGCGGCGACCCCGCTGCGCGTGCTCGGTCCGCAGTCCGCGATCGACGCGTGCGAGCACTGGGTCGGGCCGCGGGACGCCGTGTCGCTCGAGGTGGTCGCACCCGGCGACGTCGTCGAGCTCGAGCGGCTACGTCGTGCGCGCGCTCGCCGCGGCGCACGACGTCGGCGTCGACGTCCTCGCCCGGGACGCGCTGCTGTTCGACGTCACCGGGCCGGACGGCGACGCGGCTGCTCTACGCCACCGACACCGGGCCGCTCCCGGCGGCCACGATCGAGGCGGTCGCGGGGGCGGCGTACGACCTGGTGCTGCTCGAGGAGACCTTCGGATCCGTCACCGACGCACGGCACCGGGCACCTCGACCTCGGCACGCTCCCCGCGCGAGCTCGCGCGGCTGCGCGACGTCGGCGCGGTCACGAGCGGCACCGACGTCGTCGCGGTGCACCTCGGGCACCACAACCCCGTGGGGCCGGAGCTCGACCGGATCCTCGGGCCACTGGGCGTGCGCACGGTGCCGGACCTCGCGACGATCGCGGTCGGGAGGCACGGCCGCGAGGCCCTCGACGCCGTCCGCCGCCCGCGTCGGGAGCTGCTGCTGGGCGGCGCCCGGTCGGGAAGTCGCGCGAGGCCGAGCGCCGCCTGCTCGACCGCTCCGACGTGCGCTACGTCGCGACCGGGGGTGGGCGCGACGGCGACCCGGAGTGGGCCGCGCGGGTCGCGGCGCACCGTGGCCGTCGGCCCCCGACGTGGTCCACGGTCGAGACGATCGACGTCGCTCCGCTGCTGGCCGAGGCCGAGCCGGGCCAGCCGGTGCTCGTCGACTGCCTCGCGCTGTGGCTCGCCGGGCACCTCGACCGCACGGGCGTGTGGGACGTCGATCCCGGGACGGCGGGATCCGCCGAGGCGCTCGCGCGTGCTCGACGTCGAGATCTCCCGCCTCGTCGACGCGGTCCGCACGACCCGCGCGCACGTCGTGATCGTGAGCAACGAGGTCGGCAGCGGTGTCGTGCCGGAGCACGCGTCGGGCCGGCTCTACCGCGACCTGCTCGGGCGGCTCAACGCCGAGGTCGCCGCCGAGTGCGACGACGTCGCCCTCGTGGTCGCCGGTCGCGTGCTGCCGCTGTGACGCCGCCCGCGGCGGCGCGCGGCGGTCGGGTGCGGACCGGCGTCGAACGGACGGCACGACCTGTCACAGTTCTGCCGTACGCCGACCCAGGAGCCGCACCGTGACCGACGTCCTCGACCTCGCCGCGCTCGTCGCGCGCATCGGCCTGCCCGACGCCGAGATGCACGCGGCCGCGCTCGAGCGCCAGAAGCGGCTCACCAAGCCCGCGGGAGCGCTGGGCCGGCTCGAGGAGCTCTCGGTCTGGCTGTGCGTCGGTGCAGGGCGTCTGCCCGCCGCGCCCGTTCGAGCGGGTGCGCGTCGTGATCTTCGCCGGCGACCACGGGGTCGCCCGCACGGCATCGACGAGCGCCTACCCGCCGGAGGTCACCGCGCAGATGGTGCTCAACTTCGTCGCGGGCGGCGCGGCGGCCAACGTGCTCGCGCGGCAGAACGGCGCGTCGGTGCGGGTGGTCGACATGGCCGTCGACGCCGACTACGCCGAGCTCGGCGCGACCGTGCCGGACTCGGTCGTCGAGCACCGGGTCCGCCGCTCGTCCGGATCCATCGACCGCGAGGACGCGCTCACCGCGGCGGAGGCGGAGCGGGCCTTCCTCGCCGGCGTGCGGATCGCCGACGAGGAGGTCGACGGCGGCGCCGACCTGCTCATCCCCGGCGACATGGGCATCGGGAACACCACCCCCGCGGCCGCGCTCACCGGGGTCCTCGCCGCCGTCGACGCCGCGAGCGTCGTGGGTCGCGGCACCGGAATCGACGACGCCACGTGGATGCGCAAGACGGCCGCGGTCCGCGACGCGATGCGCCGGGGACGCCCGCTCAAGGGCGACCCGATCGCGCTGCTCGCCGCGATCGGCGGCGCCGACATCGCCGCGATGGCCGGGTTCCTCGTCGCCGCCGCGGGCCGGCGTACGCCGGTGCTGCTCGACGGCGTCGTCTCGACGCGCGGCGGCCCTGGTGGCGCAACGGATCTCGTTCCGCTCGCGCGAGTGGTGGCAGGCGGGGCACCTCTCGACCGAGCCGGCCGCGAAGGCCGCGCTCGAGCGGCTGCGGCTCGAGCCGATCATCGACTTCGGGCTGCGCCTCGGCGAGGGGACCGGCGCCCTCGTCGCGCTGCCGGTGCTGTCGGCGGCCGGCGCGACCCTGCGCGAGATGGCGACCTTCGACGAGGCCGGTGTGTCGGACCGCGAGGCCTGATGCCCGACTCGCTGCGCCTCGCGCTCGGCACGCTCACCGCGATCCGGGTGCCTGCGCCACGACGCCTCGACACCGGGGTCGCGCGCGGCGCCATGCTGCTGGCCCCCGCGGTGGGGCTTCTGCTGGGAGCTGTCGCAGCGGCCCTCGTGCTCCTCGTGCGGCTGGCGTCCTCGGCGGCGGCGACGTCGTCGCTCGTCGCGCTGCTCGCCGCGGCGCTGGCGATCGCCGCCCTCGCCGCGCTCACCCGCGGCCTGCACCTCGACGGGCTCGCCGACACGGCCGACGGCCTCGGCGTCAAGGGCGTCGACGACGGCGTCGTCGCCCGACGGCTGGACGTGATGCGCTCGCCGGAGGTCGGGGCGTTCGGCGTGGTCGCCCTGGTCCTCGTGCTGCTCGTGGACGTCGTGGCGCTGGCCGTCTGCATCGCGAGCGGCTACGGCACGGTCACGCTCCTCGTGGCCGTCACCACCTCGCGGCTCGCGGCCACCTGGTGCGCCACCGCCGGCATCCCCGCGGCGAGGCGGGACGGCCTCGGCGTCGTCGTCGCGGGCTCGGTGCCGCGCGGCGCCGCACTGGCGGCCACGGTCGCCGTGCTCGCCGGCGCGGTCGCCCTCGGGTACGCCGACGACGACGGCGGCACGCGCGTGGCGATCACCCTGGCCGCGGCGGCCACCGCCGGCGTCGGCGGCGGCCTGGCCCTCCTGCGTCGCTGCGTCCGGCGGTTCGGCGGCGTGACCGGCGACGTGATCGGCGCTGCCGTCGAGACGACGACGAGCGTCGTGCTCGTGGTCCTCGCGATCGCCCTCTGACGCGGTCTCCTCCGCGTCGAGGTCCACAGTGCGAGAAGGAACCCCCTGCTGTGGCGAAGATCACCGGACGGCGAGCCCGATCGTGGCCCAGATCACGCGCCGGCGGCGAGGGGCCACCCGAGCCGTCGGGAAGGGTGTCCGCATGACTGCTGCGACCTCTGACGTGACCACGCCCGTCGCCGACACCGCGACGGCCCCCACCACCGGCACGACGCCGGCCGACGCCTCCGGCACCGCAGGCACGGCGACCCTGGCGGCCCAGGACCAGACGGCAGCGGCCGCCCACGCCGCACGCCGCGCCCGCAAGCTCGACGCGTTCGGCTTCGGCCTCCTCGGCTTCGGGCTCGTGGTGTTCCTCGGCCTCTTCGGCGTCGATCGCCTACGACAACTCGGTCTCCTCCCAGGGCGACCAGACCTCGGTCAGCACCACCCCCTGATCACGCCAGGTCAGGTCACCGCCTGATCCCGCCCTGCGCGCGCCGAGTCGGGCAGGATGGCGGCGTGCCAGACGTCCGGGGTGGTGAGGTCTCGCTGCGGCGCGCGGACGCGTCGCTGCGACCCGTCGTCGAGCACCTCGCGCAGCTCGAGCGGCACGACCTGTCCGAGCTCGTCGACCTGCTGCCCGGTCCGGACGGGCTCTTCGACGTCCCCCGGCTCCCGCGGTTCTTCACCGATGCGGACCACGAGGCGCACCTGATCCACGCCGGCGACGACCTCGCCGGCTTCTGCCTGGTCCGCCCCTACGACGACGGGTCGAGCTTCGTCCAGTCGTTCTTCGTGGTGCGCGCCCTACGCCGGTACGGGGTCGGGGCAGCCGCTGCGGTCGAGCTCCTGCGGTCCCGGCCCGAGCGCTGGTCGATCGCCTTCCTCGAGGAGAACGAGGCCGCGGCGGCGTTCTGGCGCCGGGTCGCCGCCGTCGTCGCCGATGACGGCTGGACCGAGGAGCGCCGCCCCTCCCCCGACGCCGCGCACACCTTCACCGTCCTCACCCTCGACCTCACCCCCGCCCCCTGACCGGCCCGAACTCCACCTTCGTTCCTCTCAGGATGATCAACGCAGTTCAACTGCGGATCTCGCCCGCAACTCGTGATCTTGGCTGCGCGCGAACCAGGCGTCAGCGGGTGGAGCGGTCGACGAACGGGGGCGTCGTGACGGCGAACCGCGACGGTCGGCCGCGCACGTCGACGAGCACCTCGTCGCCGTCGGCCAGCCCGGCCGCGGTCGAGAGCAGCGCCAGCGCGACGCCGACCTTGCGGGTGGGCGAGAACGTGCCGCTCGTGACCTCGCCGAGGGGCTCGCCGTCGAGCGACGTCACGGTCATGTGCGCCCGCGGGATCCCGCGCTCGAGCGCGACCAGCCCGGTGGACCGGCGTACCGGCCCGGCCTCCTTCTCGGCCACGAGCGCGTCCCGGCCGTGGAAGGCGGGCTTCGCCCAGCCGACCGCCCAGCCGGCCCGGGCCTGGACCGGCGAGATGTCGAGGGAGAGGTCCTGGCCGTGGAGCGGGTAGCCCATCTCCGTGCGCAGCGTGTCGCGGGCGCCGAGCCCGCAGGGCAGGACGCCGAGCCCGGCACCGAGCTCGAGCAGCGCGTCCCACACGGCCCCAGCCGCATGCCACGGCACGACGAGCTCGTACCCGTGCTCGCCGGTGTATCCGGTTCGGCACACGAGCAGCTCGACGCCGGACCGCTCCGCCCGCGCGAACGCCATGTACTCGAGCGCGTCCGGCAGCCCGAGCGCGCGGACCAGCTCGGCCGAGCGCGGCCCCTGCACCGCGAGCACGGCGTAGTCGCGGTGCAGGTCGGTCACCGTGATCCCCGCCGGCGCGGCCGCCCGCAGGACGCGCACCACCTCGGGGGTGTTGGCGGCGTTCGGGATCAGGAAGACGTCGTCCTCGTCGTGGAGGTACGCGATCAGGTCGTCGACCACCCCGCCGGTCTCGGCGCACAGCAGGGTGTACTGCGCCTTGCCGGGAGCGATCCGGGCGAACGAGTTGGTGAGCACGGAGTCGAGGAACGACGCCGCACCGGGACCGGTGACCGCGGCCTTGCCGAGGTGCGAGACGTCGAAGATGCCCACCCGCTCCCGCACCGCGGTGTGCTCGCCGACGACCCCGCCTCCGGCGTACTCGAGCGGCATCGACCAGCCGCCGAAGTCGCCGAACTTGGCGCCGAGCGCCTCGTGGCGGGAGTGCAGCGGGGACAGCAGCGGGGCAGCGGAGTCGCTCATGGCGCAGAACCTACCCGTGGGCGGCCGAGGAGGCGGGGCGCCGCTGGATCGAGTAGCGCGACGGCGTCCGCACCGGCAGGTAGGTTGCGGGGAGCGATCATGCCGACGACCGGCCGTTCGAGAAGGAGCACCCGTGACCACCCTCGCCCTGGCTTCGGCCGACCTCGCCACCCTGGCCACCGACGCCGTCGTCGTGGCCATCGCCCCGGCCGGAGGACGCCGCAAGGGCGCCGTCCTGGTCGGTGCCGCGGAGCACCTCAAGGCAGCACCCAAGCGCCGGCTCGAGGAGTCGCTCGCGGCGCTCGGCGCCACCGGGAAGGCCGGCGACGTCGTCCGGCTCCCCGGCGCCGGCATCACCACCTCACCGCTCGTGGTCGCGGTCGGCCTCGGTGCCGGACCGTGGGACGACGAGGCACTGCGCCGCGCGGCCGGCAACGCCGCCCGCGCCCTCGCCGGCACCCGGCGCGCCGCGTTCGCCCTCCCCGCCGACTCCCCCGCGGCGCTCGACGCCGTCGCGCAGGGCGCCCTGCTCGGCGCCTACTCCTTCACCACCTACCGGGTCGACAGCAAGAGCGCGCAGAAGTCGCCGCTCGACCGGATCACGCTGCTCGTCGCCGACGCGAAGGACGCCCAGGCCGTCGCCGCGGTCTCCCGCGCCCGCACCCTCGCCGCCGCGGTCAACCGCACGCGTGACCTCGTCAACACCCCGTCGGGCGACCTCGTCCCCGCCGGCCTCGCCCAGGCGGCGGTCGACTCCGTCGCCGGTCTCCCGGTCGAGGTCGAGATCCTCGACGAGGAGGCGCTGACCGCCGGCGGTTACGGCGGCATCCTCGGCGTCGGTCAGGGCTCGGCCAACCCGCCGCGCCTCGTCCGGCTCGCCTACCGCCCCGAGGGCGCCACCGGTCACCTCGCGCTCGTCGGCAAGGGCATCACGTTCGACACCGGCGGCATCTCCATCAAGCCGTCCCTCGGCATGCACGAGATGAAGTCCGACATGGGTGGCGCCGCCGCCGTCATCGGCACGGTCGCCGCGATCGCGAAGCTCGGCCTCCCGGTCAACGTCACGGGCTACGTCTGCACCGCCGAGAACATGCCGAGCGGCACCGCCATCAAGCCGGGCGACGTCCTGCGCACCTACAGCGGCAAGACGATCGAGGTGCTCGACACCGACGCCGAGGGCCGCCTCGTCCTCGCCGACGGTCTCACCCGCGCGCAGGAGGACAACCCCGACATCCTCATCGACATCGCGACGCTCACCGGCGCCCAGGGCATCGCCCTCGGCTCGCGCACCGTCGGCATCATGGGCAACGACGACGACCTCCGCGACTCCGTCTACGACGCGTCCGTCCGCGCCGGCGAGGTCATGTGGCCGATGCCGCAGCCCGAGGAGCTCCGGGCCGGCCTCGACAGCCAGGTGGCCGACATCGCCAACATCGCGCTGGTCGGACGACGTGACGGCGGCATGCTCTCGGCGTCGATCTTCCTGCGCGAGTTCGTCAAGGACACGCAGCGCTGGGCGCACCTCGACATCGCCTCCCCGGCCTACAACGGCTACGGCCCCTACGGCTACACGCCCAAGGGCGCCACCGGCGTCGCCGTCCGCACCCTCGTCCAGCTGGCCGAGGACCTCGCCGACGGCGACCTCTGACCTTGGCGTCGCGTCAGCGGCGGTTCCTCGTCCTGCACGGGTTCACCAACCGGCGGCCGGACGGTCACTGGCAGCGCCGCCTCACCATGGCGCTGCGCGACCGCGGCGAGCAGGTCGTCTACCCGGCGCTGCCGGACACCGACGACCCGCGGCTCGACGCCTGGCTCGACGTCCTCACGACCGAGCTCGAGCTCCTCGGCGACCCCGGTCGCACCGAGCGCGTCGTGGTCGGCCACAGCCTCGGCGCGGTGCTGTGGCTGCACGCGTGCGCCCGCGGGGTCGCCCCGCCGGTCGACCGCGTGCTGCTCGTCGCGCCGCCCGGTCCGTCCGCGCTCGCGGAGCACATCCCGGACTTCGTGCTGCCGCTCGACCTCGTGCCGGCGCAGCTCCGCGCGGCCTCGGCCGACACGCTGCTGGTGTGCAGCGACTCCGACGACTGGTGCGTGGAGGGCCAGGTCGCCGCCTACGCCGACCCGCTCGAGCTCCGCTCCGCCGTCATCCCCGGTGCCCGCCACCTCGCCCTGAGCGACGGCTTCGGCCCGTGGCCGGAGGTCGAGCAGTGGTGCCTCGACCCGGCGTCCGTCTGGCGCTGAGCGCCACCGGTTCGCCGAGGACGGATCACCCCTGGTCACGCCACCGGACCAGGGGTGGAAGGATGAGCCCCGCGCCGAAGGCGCTCTCCGTCCGACCACCCGCACCCCCGTAGGAGCGCCCGTGTCCGGCACCTCGTTCGACCTCGTCATCCTCGGTGGCGGCAGCGGCGGCTACGCCGCGGCGCTGCGCGGGACCCAGCTCGGCCTGACGGTCGCCCTGATCGAGAAGGACAAGCTCGGCGGCACCTGCCTGCACTACGGCTGCATCCCGACCAAGGCGCTGCTGCACGCGGCCGAGATCGCCGACTCGGCGCGGGAGGCGGAGAAGTACGGCGTACGCGCCTCGCTCGACGGCGTCGACGTCCCGGCGGTCACCGCCTACCGCGAGGGCGTCGTCGGCCGGCTCTACAAGGGCCTGCAGGGCCTGGTGAAGAGCCGCGACGTCACGCTCGTCGAGGGCGAGGGACGCCTCACCTCGCCCACCACCGTCGACGTCGGCGGCACCACCTACACCGCGACGAAGGCAGTCGTCCTCGCGACCGGCTCCTACGCGCGGAGCCTCCCCGGCCTCGAGATCGGCGGCCGGGTCATCACCTCCTACGAGGCGCTCGCCCTCGACTACGTCCCGGCGAAGGTGATCGTGCTCGGCGGCGGCGTGATCGGCGTGGAGTTCGCGAGCGTGTGGCGCTCCTTCGGCGCCGACGTCACCATCGTCGAGGCCCTCCCCCGCCTCGTGCCCAACGAGGACGAGGCCTGCTCCAAGGCGCTCGACCGCGCGTTCCGCAAGCGCGGCATCACCTCCAAGGTCGGCGTGCGCTTCGCCGGCGTCACCCAGTCCGACACCGGTGTCGTCGTCTCCCTCGAGGACGGCAGCTCCCTGGAGGCGGACCTCCTGCTCGTCGCGGTGGGCCGCGGCCCGCACGCGTCCGGCATGGGCTTCGAGGAGGTCGGCGTCGCGATGGACCGCGGCTTCGTCCCCACCAACGACCGGCTGCAGACCAACGTGCCCGGCGTCTACGCGGTCGGCGACATCGTCCCCGGCCTGCAGCTCGCGCACCGCGGGTTCCAGCAGGGCATCTTCGTGGCCGAGGAGGTCGCCGGCCTCGCCCCCCACGTCATCGACGAGATGGGCATCCCGCGCGTGACCTACTGCGAGCCCGAGGTCGCCTCGGTCGGCCTCACCGAGGCCCAGGCCGCGGAGAAGTACGGCGCCGACAAGGTCGAGGCCTACGAGTACAACCTCGGGGGCAACGGCAAGTCCCAGATCCTCGGCACCACCGGGTTCATCAAGCTCGTCCGCGAGAAGGACGGCCCGGTCGTCGGCGTCCACATGGTCGGCGCGCGGGTCGGCGAGCTCATCGGCGAGGGCCAGCTCGTCGTCAACTGGGAGGCCTGGCCCGAGGACGTCGCGTCGCTCGTGCACGCGCACCCGACCCAGAACGAGGCGTTCGGCGAGGCGTTCCTGGCGCTCGCCGGCAAGCCGCTGCACGCGCACGCCTGACAGACCGCGCAAACCGCGCGAGGATCGTCACGTCCGTCCGACCCGAAGGAGCTACGCAGGCCATGTCGGTCTCCGTCACGATGCCGCAGCTCGGCGAGAGCGTCACCGAAGGCACGGTCACCCGCTGGCTCAAGGCAGTGGGTGACACCATCACCGCCGACGAGCCGCTCCTCGAGGTCTCGACCGACAAGGTCGACACCGAGATCCCGGCGCCCGCGTCCGGCATCCTGCTCTCGATCACGGCGGCCGAGGACGACGTCGTGCCCGTGGGCGGCGAGCTCGCCGTGATCGGCGCCTCCGACGAGTCCGCCGCCGCTCCCGCCGCGCCGGCCGCACCTGCACCTGAGCCGGTCGCAGCCCCCGTCGCTGCCGCTCCGGTTGCCGCGGCTCCGGCTCCCGCGGCTCCGGCTCCCGCCGCTCCCGCTCCGGCCCCTGCCGCTCCCGCCGCCCAGGTCGCGCCTCCGGCGCCGTCGCAGGCCGGGGCGTCCACCTCCGTCGTGCTCCCCGCGCTCGGCGAGAGCGTCACCGAGGGCACCGTCACGCGCTGGCTGAAGTCGGTCGGCGAGTCGGTGGCGCTCGACGAGCCGCTCGTGGAGATCTCCACCGACAAGGTCGACACCGAGCTCCCCTCCCCGGCCGCCGGCGTGCTGCTCGAGATCACCGTCGCCGAGGACCAGGTCGTGGAGGTGGGTGCGCAGCTCGGCGTGATCGGCGCTGCCGGCTCGTCCTCCCAGTCCTCCCCGTCCGCCCCGTCCGCGGCACCGGCCGCCGCACCAGCCGCACCGGCGCCGGCTCCCGCGGCTCCGCCCGCCGCCGCACCGGTGCCCGCGCCTGCGGCACCCCCGGCCCCCGCAGCTGCGCCGCCCGCTGCCCCGGCACCAGCCGCCGCCCCGGCCGCACGCACGGCGGCTCCGTCGGCCGACGCCGGCGACTCCTACGTCACGCCGCTCGTGCGCAAGCTCGCCGCCGACAACGGGGTCGACCTCGCGACCGTGACGGGAACGGGGGTCGGCGGACGCGTCCGCAAGTCCGACGTCCTCGCCGCCGCCGAGAAGGCGAAGGCCGCGGCCGCCGCACCCGCCGCCCCGGCACCAGCCGCCGGCACCGGCGCAGCGCCGGCCGCGGTCTCACCGCTGCGCGGTCGCACCGAGCCGATGACGCGCCTGCGCAAGGTCATCGCCCAGCGCATGGTCGAGTCGCTGCAGACCTCCGCGCAGCTCACGACCGTGGTCGAGGTCGACGTCACCCGCATCTCGGTGCTGCGCGCCAAGACCAAGAAGCAGTTCGAGGCCACCGAGGGCGTCAAGCTCTCGTTCCTGCCGTTCTTCGCGAAGGCGGCCGTCGAGGCGCTCAAGCAGTTCCCGCAGATCAACGCCTCGATCGACACCGACGCCGGGACCGTGACCTACCACGAGGCCGAGCACCTCGGCATCGCCGTCGACACCGACCGCGGCCTCCTGGTCCCGGTGATCCGCGACGCCGGCGACCTCAACATCGCCGGGCTCAGCCGCAAGATCGCCGACCTCGCCGAGCGCACCCGCACGAACAAGGTGAGCCCCGACGACCTCTCCGGCGGCACGTTCACGCTGACCAACACCGGCAGCCGCGGAGCGCTCTTCGACACCCCGATCATCAACATGCCGCAGGCCGCGATCCTCGGCACGGGTGCCGTGGTCAAGCGTCCGGTCGTGGTCACCGACGAGAACGGGTCGGACTCGATCGCGGTGCGCTCGATGGTCTACCTCGCCCTGTCCTACGACCACCGGCTCGTCGACGGCGCCGACGCCGCACGGTTCCTCGTGGCCATGAAGTCGCGCCTCGAGGACGGCTCGTTCGAGGCCGAGCTCGGGCTCGGCTGACCGGGGGGCGCGGTCACGTGAGATCCACCAGGATCGCGTCATGAAGGTGGTCATCGCCGGCTCGTCCGGGCTGATCGGTTCGGCCCTCGTCGAGTCGCTGCGCCGCGACGAGCACGACGTCGTTCGGCTCGTGCGGCGCGACCCCACGGCCGCTGACGAGGTCCGCTGGGATCCCTCCCTCGGCGCCCGCGCCGTCGACGCCACGCTGAAGTCGGCGGTCGACGACGCCGACGCCGTGGTCAACCTCGCCGGCGCCGGCGTGGCCGAGAAGCGTTGGAACGACTCCTACAAGCGCCAGATCCTGGAGTCCCGGGTCTCCGCGACCACGGCGCTCGCCACCGCGATCGCCGAGACGACGCGCGCACCGCGCGTGTTCGTGTCCGGCTCCGCGAGCGGCTTCTACGGCGACACCGGTCCGATCGCGGTCGACGAGTCCGCGCCTCGGGGCACCACGTTCCTCGCGGGGGTCTGCGTGGCGTGGGAGGTCGCGGCCGCGCCCGCACGCGAGGCCGGCGTCCGAGTGGTGCACCCCCGCACCGGGACCGTCACAGATCCCGACGGCGGGGCGTTCGGCCGGCTCCTCCCGGTGGTCCGACGCGGGGTCGGCGGTCGGCTCGGCTCGGGCAAGCAGTGGTGGTCATTGATCTCGCTGCACGACCAGGTCGCAGGGATCCGGCACGTGATCGGCGACGAGTCGGTGTCGGGACCGGCGAACTTCGCCGCCCCGGAGCAGGTGACGAACGCCGCGCTGACCGATGCGCTCGGGAAGGCGCTGCACCGCCCCACGCTGGCGATAGTGCCGGGCTTCGCGCTCAGCGCCGTCCTCGGGGAGTTCGCGGACGAGCTGCTGATCGACCAGTGCATGGCTCCCGCCGCCCTGCTCGCATCAGGCTTCGAGTTCGCCCACCCCACGGTCGACTCGATGATCGCCGACCTGCTCGCGCCGTAGCCGCTAGCCCTCGTCCGTCGCGACACTCACCTCCGAGACCCGCCATCCCGTCTCCGGCCCTTCGAAGGTCGGCGTCGCCGACAGCGTGACGGTCCACCACCGGGCCGGCCGCTCCGCCACTGTGGTCGACCGTCCTGCCACGACCACCTCGTAGGCCGTACGCCGGTCCCGCACCCGGAGCACCGCCGTCGTCGTGTCGACGCGCACGACCCGCACCATGTCCGTCACGAGCTCCCCGCCCGTCATGCGTGCGCCGGACTCGCGCACCCGCTCGACGAGTGCGGCGTCGTCGGTCCATGCGGCGCCGGCCGGGTCGACGCTCTCGGCCAAGGACTCGGTCGACCCCGCCGCGATCGCCGCCCGCCGACGCGAGTCGAGGACGGCGAGCACCGCCGACCAGTCGACCACGGGAGCCGCGGGTGGGGCGACGGGCGGGGCGGCGGGCGCTGCCGACCGGGGTGCCGCGGGAACCGGCTCGCCGGTCGCCGCCTCGGACAGGATCGGCGCGGCCCCGGCGGCGGCGGGGAGGACGAGTGCGCCGTGCTCAGCACGTGCCAGGGCTGCGCCGGCGACCACGGTCACGGCGATGCCGGCCGCGACCGCGAGCACCCCGCGCCGCGAGACCCGGCGGCGACGTCGGGGAGCGGGTCCCGGGCGCAGCGTCGACGGAGCCCGACGCCCCGGCGTGGACGACCGCTCGGCCGGGACAGGACCGCGGCCGGCCGCCGAATCGTTCACCGGGGAGGGCGGCGCGGCGACACCGGCCGGCTCGGCGCCCGACGTCCGCAGCGGCGGCGGAACCGGGACGGACACCCGCGGCCGTCCACCGCGGGCAGCCGCCGACACCGCCGGTCGCTCCGGTCGCTGGGGCCGTGCCGCTGGTGTGGCGGGTCGTGGTGGCCGGGACACCGGAGCCCACAGCGCGTCGTGGAGCGGGTCCGCCGGACCCACCTCGGCGAACGCCTCCCGGAGCCGGGCGACCGCCGGGCGCAGGAACGGGTCGGGGTCGCTCGCCCGCAGCGCCGCGATGACGAGCGAGGCCGGGGCCGAGCCGGCCCCGAGCAGGTCGCGGACCAGGTCCCCGACCGCTTCGACGTCGTCGCCCGGGTGCGGGCCGTCCGGCGCGCCGGGAGCCCTGCGCCAGGCCGCGCCCGTGGCGCTGAGCACCACCGACCCGTCCGGGCCGACCAGCACGTGCTCGGAACCGACCGCGCCGTGCGCCAGCCCGGCGTCGTGGAGCGCCACCAGGGCGTCGCACACCGCGACCGCGACGTGGAGCACGTGGCCGACGCGCAGCGGACCTCGAGCGCGCAGCTCCTCGAGGGTGGTCGCGTGCGCGGGCACGCGGTGGGTGAGCGAGATCGACGTCGGGCCGACGGAGACCGAGACCAGCGGCGCCAGCGACCGAACCTCGATCGCCGCGAGACGGGCGAGGGCGTCCTGGACCGCCTCCCTGTCGCGCGTGGTGGGCTCGTCGTCGAGCGAGAGCACGCACGTGCGCTCGACGGTGGGCAGGTCGTCGTCGCTGGTCCGCGTCATGCCGTCAGGGTGCGACGGGGCGGTGACAGCCCGCTCGCGTCATCCACAGGCGGGGCAGGACCGCCGGCCCCGGATGCAGGACCAGCAGTGCCCGACGCGTCGGACGATCAAGTGCCGGCCGGTCCGCGGCCGACCCGCTCGCGTAGGTTCTGTCGACCATGACGACGCGACGCATCCTGGCCACCAGCGGCGGCTTCACCGCCACCGGGCACGACAACTCCCGCACCCCGGGCGGCCTGTTCCTCGAGGCGCTGCGCCTGTCCGGCAAGGACCGCCCGCGGGTCCTGTTCGTGATGACCGCGAGCGGTGACAGCGATCTCTACCTGACCCTGTCGTACCAGGCGATGTCGAACCTGTCCGTCGACGCCGACCACCTCTCGCTGTTCGGCATGCCGAACCAGCCGATCGACGAGGCGCTCGGCCGCGCCGACGTCGTGTGGGTCGGCGGCGGCTCGGTCGCGAACCTCCTCGCGCTGTGGCGCGTGCACGGGGTCGACGACGCGATGCGCGACGCCTGGGAGCGCGGCGTCGTCCTCGGCGGCGTCAGCGCCGGCTCGATCTGCTGGCACGTCGGCGGCCCGACCGACTCCTACGGCCCCACCCTGCAGCTCGCCAAGCCGGCCCTCGGCCTCGTCCCCTACGGCAACGGCGTGCACTACGACAGCGAGGAGCAGCGCCGACCGCTGCTGCACCGCCTCGTCGCCGAGGGCGAGCTGCCCACGTCCTACGCCACCGACGACCGGGTCGGGATCCTCTACGAGGGCACCGAGCCGGTCGCCGTGCACACCGACCTCGACGTCGACCCGCTCACCGGTCCGGCCGCCTACCGCGTCGAGCTCACCGCCGACGGCGTCGTCGAGACGCGGCTTCCTCCGGGTCCGCTCGGCTGACCGCCGTGGCAGGCTGAGGCCATGCGCCACACGTCGATCCCGCAGCTCACCGACAAGCCCGTCCCGGTCCTCGGCGTGGGATCGATGCTGCTCGCCGACACGCGCAACGCCGGCCGCCCGGTCGACCGTGACACCGCGATCGGCGTGCTGCACCACGCCTTCGACCTCGGCATGACCCTCGTCGACACGGCCGACATCTACGCGCCGAGCTCCGCCGAGGTCGGGTACGCCGAGGAGCTCGTCGGCGACGCCGTGCGCAGCTGGTCCGGCGGGCGCGACTCCCTCGTCGTGATCACGAAGATCGGCATCACGCGCACCGACGGTCCGGACGGCGAGATCTGGGGCCGCGACGGCTCGCGCGACCACCTGCTCGCCGCGGGTGAGTCCAGCGCCCGACGCCTCGGGTTCGTGCCCGACGCGACCCTGCTGCACCGCGTCGACCGGGAGGACCACCCGATCGCGGAGAGCGTCCGGTCGATGATGGCCGTGCGCGACAACGGCTACGCCCTGCGCATCGGGATCGGCAACGTCCGCACCGACGAGTGCCCGGTGGCGTGGGAGGCCAGCGAGGGCACGATCGCGGCGGTCGAGAACGAGCGGAGCCCGCGCTACCGCGGGGACACCGGGGTGCTCACCTGGGCGAGCGAGCACGGCGTCGCCTACCTCCCGTGGTCCCCCCTGGGCGGAGGGGCCGGCGCCTCTCGGCTCGGCGAGTTCTACCCCGAGTTCGCGGCCGTCGCGGCCGAGCTGTCCGCGGAGCGCGACGAGCCGGTCACCCCGCACCAGGTGGCGCTCGCGTGGCTCATGCGGTCCGGCCCGACCGTCGTGCCGATCCCCGCGTTCACGCGCACGGCGACCGCCGACTCCAGCGCGGCGGCGGCGCACCTCGACCTCTCCGACGACCAGCAGGCCCGGCTCGACGCGTCGCCCTCGCTCGGGCGTTCCGTATTCCCGGACTGACTGTCGGTACGCCCACAGCGCACGCCGGGAGCCGCGACAGCGCGCCGGGCCTACGCTGGACCTCGTGACCGCCACCGGGACGAGTGTCCCCGCCGCAGTGGCGTCCCTCCGCGTCCTGCCCCTCGGGTTCGGGACCGACGCCGTCCCCTACGACATCGCATGGGACGAGCAGCGCCGCCTGCACGCCGCCGTGGTCGAGGGCAGCGAGCCCGACACCGTGCTCCTGCTCGAGCACCCGCCCGTCTACACCGCCGGCCGCCGCACGCGTCCCGCCGACCGGCCCGACGACGGCACACCCGTGATCGACGTCGACCGCGGCGGCAACATCACCTGGCACGGTCCCGGCCAGCTCGTCGGCTATCCGATCCTTCGCCTCGCCGAGCCGATCGACGTCGTGGCCCACGTGCGCCGGCTCGAGGGCCTGCTCATGGACGTCTGCGCGGAGCTCGGGGTGGCGACGATGCGCGTCGACGGCCGCAGCGGCGTCTGGGTCGCCGCCGACACGCCACTGCAGGGCACGCGCCCGGAGCGCAAGATCGCCGCGATCGGCGTCCGCGTCTCGCGCGGCGTGACGATGCACGGCTTCGCCCTCAACTGCGACTGCGACCTGGCCTGGTTCGAGCGGATCGTGCCGTGCGGGATCACCGACGCCGGCGTCACCTCGCTGAGCGCCGAGCTCGGTCGCGACGTCACCATCGCCGAGGTCCTCCCGCTGGTGGAGGCGCGGCTCGCCCGCGGGCTCCACGTAGGCTGGGACGCGTGACCGACCTCAGCGACGCCGTGAGCACCGGCGACCCGGTCGTCGCCACCGCGCCCGACGGCCGCCGCATGCTGCGCCTCGAGGCCCGCAACTCCGAGACGCCGATCGAGCGCAAGCCGTCGTGGATCCGGACCACGCTGAAGACCGGTCCGGAGTTCCGCCGCATCACCGACCTCGTGACGTCCGAGGGGCTGCACACGGTGTGCCAGGAGGCCGGCTGCCCCAACATCTACGAGTGCTGGGAGGACCGCGAGGCCACGTTCCTCATCGGCGGGGCCCAGTGCACGCGGCGCTGCGACTTCTGCCAGATCGACACCGGCAAGCCCGAGCCGCTCGACCGCGACGAGCCCCGCCGCGTCGCGGAGTCCGTGGCCACGATGGGGCTGGCCTACGCCACCGTCACCGGGGTCGCGCGCGACGACCTCCCCGACGAGGGCGCCTGGCTCTACGCCGAGACCGTGCGCCAGATCCACGAGCTCAACCCCGGCACCGGCGTCGAGGTGCTCATCCCCGACTTCTCGGCGAACCCCGCGCTGCTCGCCGAGGTGTTCTCGTCCGCGCCCGAGGTGCTCGCGCACAACCTCGAGACCGTGCCGCGGCTGTTCAAGCGGATCCGCCCCGCGTTCCGCTACGAGCGGTCCCTCGACGTCCTCACCCAGGCGCGCGCGGCCGGGCTCGTCACCAAGTCCAACCTCATCCTGGGCATGGGCGAGGAGATCGACGAGGTCCACCAGGCGATGCAGGACCTGCACGACGCCGGCTGCGACCTGCTCACGATCACCCAGTACCTGCGACCCACACCACGCCACCACCCGGTCGACCGCTGGGTGCGGCCCGAGGAGTTCGTCGAGCTGGCCGACGTCGCCGGACGCATCGGGTTCAGCGGCGTCATGAGCGGCCCGCTCGTGCGCTCGTCCTACCGCGCCGGCCGCCTGCACAAGCAGGCGCTCGAGGCCCGCGCCGGCGGTGGCACCGCCACGATCGTGACCGGAGGGGCCACGGCGTGACCGACCACCCCACCGCCGTCGTGGTCGGGTGCCACGTCTGGCCCGCCGACGCCGACGTGCCCGTCGCCGTCGACCCGCTCGTGCTCGACTGGGGCGGCCCGGTCGGCGACCGGCACCACGGCCTCACCATGCGGTCCGACGTGCGGCAGAAGCCGCACTACGAGCGCGGCACCGAGATCCGCAACCACCGCCAGGTCTCGATCGTCGAGGCCTCCGAGCTCGACGAGGTGGCCGCCGACCTCGGCGTCGCGAGCCTGGCCCCGGGCCTCATCGCCGACAACATCTACCTGTCCGGCGCGCTCGGCCTCACCCTGCTGCCGCGGATGACGCGGCTGGTGTTCTCGAGCGGAGCAGTGCTCATGCTCGGCGGCGAGAACGACCCGTGCACGATCGCCGGCGCCATGGTCGAGGCGGTGCACGGCACAGCCGCGACCCGGTTCCCCAAGGCGGCGATCCACAAGCGCGGGGTCACCGGCTGGGTCGAGCACCCCGGCGAGATCCGGCCCGGCGACACCGTCGAGATCCGCACCTGAGCAGCAGAACGGACGCGATGGCACGATCCTCGTTCGGGGGTCCTACCCTGGCCCCCTACACCCGAGCCACCCGGAGCCGACACCCGTGAGCAGCACCGCGCCCGAGAGCGCCCCCCAGGGACGCATCGCCCAGATCCGCCAGACCTACCGGCTGACCCGCAAGGCGGACCCGACCATCGGCTGGGTCCTGCTCGCGATCTTCCTCGGCGTGCTGGCGC
The DNA here is from genome assembly GCA_963738455.1 of uncultured Actinomycetes bacterium. Taxonomy (GTDB): domain Bacteria; phylum Actinomycetota; class Actinomycetes; order S36-B12; family CAIYMF01; genus Longivirga. The sequence goes on along the minus strand of CAVTWM010000004.1, from coordinate 282,044 downwards.
TGTTCGTGCTGGTCGGCTTCGTGCTCAAGCTGATGTTCTTCTTCGTGTTCCTGGGCATCCCGTCGGCGCTCCTGGCCACGACGTACGTCTTCGGCCGGCGGGCCGAGAAGGCGGCCTACGCCTCGATCGAGGGACAGCCCGGCGCTGCGGCGTCGGCGCTGACCGCCCTGCGCAAGGGCTGGTTCGTGACACCCGCCGTCGCGGTCACCCGCAACCAGGACCTCGTGCACCGGGTGCTCGGGCGCCCCGGCGTCGTCCTCGTGTCCGAGGGCCCGCCCTCCCGTGCGGCCGGCCTGCTCGCCAGCGAGCGCAAGCGCACGGCGCGGTTCGTGGGCGAGACCCCGATCATCGAGGTGCAGTGCGGTGACGGCGAGGGCCAGGTGCCGCTGCGCAAGCTGCAGCGCCACGTGATGCGTCTCCCCCGCAACCTCAAGCCCGCCCAGGTGACCGCCGTGCGCCGTCGCCTCGACGCCCTCACCACGACGCCGCTCCCCATCCCCAAGGGTCCGCTGCCCAAGAACGCCCGGATGCCCAAGAGCTGAGCAGCGCGACCGCCGAGGAGAACGCCATGTCCGAGACCACCTCCGCGGCCGAGCTCGACGCGGTGACCCAGCGCGCGCTCGCCGTCAGCCTGTTCAACCGCGTGTGGGAGCTGCTCGAGAAGCCGGACCGCACCGCCGTCGACGACGACGAACTCGTGAACGCGGCCCACGCGAGCCGCTACCTGTGGACCTCGATCGGCGACGCGACGAAGCACGCGATCGGCGACTGGCAGATCAGCCGCGTGTACTCGGTGCTCGGCCGGCCCGAGCCCGCGGTGCACCACGCGCGGCGCTGCCTCGCGCTCGCGCAGGACGTGACCGGCGAGACCTGGCTGCTGGCCTCGGCGTACGAGGGGCTGGCCCGCGCCTACGCCGTCGCCGGGGACCGCGCCGCAGCGCTTGAGTGGAAGGCGAAGGCGGAGGCCCGCCTCGCCGAGGTCGAGGACGCCGACGACCGCGAGATCGTGGAGCGCGACATCGCGAGCCTGCCGGTCTGACGCGGCCTACTCGGCCCGGACGTCGAACCCGAGCGTGGTGGCCACGACGACCGCTTGCTCCCAGGTGAGGATCGCCCCGGCGACGACGGTCGTGTGCGGGTCCAGCGCCGACAGGTCGGTGCCGCGCAGGTCGCAGCCGGTGAGGTCGGTGTTGGTGAGGGCGGCGCCGGAGAGGTCGAGCCCGGTCATCGTCGCGCCCGCGCACGCCGCGCCGGAGAGGTCGGCCTCGCGCATCCGGGCGCCGCGCCACGTCGTGCCGCGGAGCTCGGCGTCGGCCAGCGAGGTGAACGACCAGTCGCCGTCGACGACGGTGAGCAGCTCGAACCGGCAGCGCCGGAACACGGTCCCGACGAGCTTGCAGCGGGAGAACGTGGCCTGGAACAGGTTGGCGCCGACGAACGTGCAGTTGACGAACGCGACGTCGGTGAAGGTCGCGCAGTTGAGGCGGCACGAGCGGAACGTGCACTCGTCGAACACCGCGCCGAACGCCGACGCCTCCGTGAGGTCGACGTCGGTGAACGCGACGCCGGTGAACGTCTCACCCGTCAGGTCGCGGGCGTACCAGTCCTCGCCGGTGACCGTGCTCGTGGTGGGCGGGCGACCAGCGGGCTCGTCGCGATGGGCTGCGGGCATGCCGCCACGCTAGCGGCGTGGGCCGACGCCGGTCAGCGGCGCAGGAGGGCGGTGCGCAGGGACCGGTCGTGCAGCCCCCGGCCGTCGCGGTCCCAGACGAGCGGGGGCACGAGCAGGCACACCTGCAGGCTGCGCAGGAAGGCGCGCACGAGCCCGGGCGGGCCGCCCTCGAGGCGCACCACGGCGAGCCCGAGCACCCGCTGGCCGAACGACGCGCCGACGAGCCAGGTGAACAGGGTGAGCTCGGCGAGGAAGAAGCCCATCGTGGCCAGGCTCGACGCCGGCGTGCCGTAGTCGATGCCGGGCAGGAACAGGCGCACCAAGAGCAGGCAGGCCAGCCAGTCGACGACGAGCGCGACCGAGCCGCCGGCCCCACCCGGCCAGGGAGCCGGGGCCCGCCGCGGGCAGCCCGAGGCGCTGGCCGCGGTAGTCCTGGTCGGTCGGGATCACCGAGCCCGGGCCGGAGAGCCAGGAGCCGACGTCCTCGCGGGTCAGGCGGACCCGGGGCTGGCGGCTGTCGTCGTCGGAGGGCGGGGTGTCGCTCACCCGCCCAGGCTAGGTGGCCGCCGCGGAGAGCGCCCACGTCGGGCCGCCGCCAAGGTCCCGTCAAGGTTCTGCCCGCAGCGTCAGGACGGCGTCAAGACGCCAGGAACAGCGGCCGGTGGACGGCGTACGACGGAGGCATGAGCCTGCTCAAGCGTGCCATGGTCGGCACCCCGATCGACTCCGCCCAGGGTCACCACAGCCTGCTGAGCAAGCGGCTGGCCCTGCCGGTGTTCTGCAGCGACCCGCTCTCGAGCGTGGCCTACGCCACCGACCAGATCCTGCTGGTGCTCGTGCTCGGCGGGCTCACCGCCCTGACGTGGACACCCTGGGTCGGCCTCGCCGTGATCGCGCTGCTGGCGATCGTGGTCACGTCGTACCGCAAGACCGTCTACGCCTACCCCGGCGGTGGCGGCGCCTACGCCGTGGCCCAGGACAACTTCGGGCCGAAGACGGCGCTGGTCGCGGCGAGCGCGCTCATCGTCGACTACATCCTCACCGTCGCGGTGTCGGTGACCTCCGGCGTCGCCAACTTCACCTCGGCGTTCCCCGACCTCAGTCCGTACGCCGTCGAGATGAGCGTCGGGCTCGTGGTCGTGCTGACCCTGATGAACCTGCGCGGGGTCCGCGAGTCCGGCAAGGCGTTCGCGGCACCGACGTACCTGTTCATCGTCAGTGTGCTCGTCCTCATCGTGGTCGGGTTCGTCCACGTGCTCATGGGCGATCCGCTGGTCGCCGAGTCCGCCGCCCTGCCGGTCGAGGCGGCGCAGGCGTCCGGCGCCACGGCCGTCTTCCTCCTGCTCCGCGCGTTCGCGTCCGGGTGCACGGCCCTGACCGGCGTCGAGGCCGTCTCGAACGGCGTGCCGTACTTCAAGCCGCCGAAGGCGCACAACGCCGCGCGCACGCTGGCCGTGATGGGGACGCTGGCGATCGTCATGTTCGGCGGCGTGACCTGGCTCGCCGTGAGCTCCGGCGTCAAGCTGTCCGAGGACAACGCGACCCTCGGGCTGCCCCCGGACGCGGTCCAGCCGACCGTCCTCGCCCAGCTGGGCACCGCCGTGTTCGGCGGCGGGTCCCTCGGCTTCTACGCGCTGCAGATCTTCACCACTGCCGTCCTGGTCCTCGCGGCGAACACGGCGTACAACAGCTTCCCGATCATGGCGTCGGTGCTCGGCCGCGACGGGTTCCTGCCGCGCCAGTTCGGCCGGCGCGGTGACCGTCTCGTGTTCAGCAACGGCATCCTGTTCCTGGCCGGCTCGTCGGTGCTGCTCATCATCGTGTTCGACGCGAGCGTCACGCGGCTCGTGCAGCTGTACATCCTCGGCGTGTTCCTGTCGTTCACGATCTCCCAGGGCGGCATGGTCAAGCGCTGGACGCGCGAGCTCGTGCACGCCACCGGATCCGAGCGGAGCACGATGCTGCGGTCGCGCTTCGTCAACGCTCTTGGCGCGGTCGTCACCGCGCTCGTCCTCGTCATCGTGGTGGCGACGAAGTTCTCGCACGGCGCGTGGCTCGTCATCATCGCCATCCCGCTCTTCTTCGCCGTGATGATCGGCATCCAGCGGCACTACCAGCGCGTCGACGACCGCATGGAGCCCGCTCCCGGTGGGGTCCGCCTGCCGAGCCGCGTGCACGCCGTGGTGCTGGTGTCCCGGCTGCACGCACCGGCGATGCAGGCGCTCGCGTACGCGCGTGCGACGCGACCTGACGACCTCGTGGCACTGCATGTGGAGACCGACCGCAGCGACGTCGCCGCCCTCCAGGACGGCTGGGCCGAGCGCGGCATCCCCGTGCCGCTGGTCTGCCTCGAGTCGCCCTACCGCGACCTCACGCAGCCGATCGTCGACTACGTCCGCGGCGTGCGGCGGGAGAGCCCGCGCGACATGGTGGCGGTGTACGTGCCGGAGTACGTGGTCGTGCACTGGTGGGAGAACCTGCTGCACAACCAGAGCGCCCTCCGCCTCAAGGTGCGGCTCCGTCAGGAGCGCGGCGTCATCGTGATCTCGGTCCCGCTGACGATGGCGCACGACGACGCGGTGCTCGGGTCCCGCGACGTCATCGCCCGGTGATCGCCGCAGTGCGAGACTGACCGGCGTGAACCGCGCGGTCGACGCCACCCTGCTTCGGCCCTCGCTCCCCGCCCGGCTCGTGGTCGCGGCGGTCGGACTCGCCGTCATCTGGGCGGCGGTGCTGCTCGCCGAGCAACGCGTGCCGGTCGACCTCGCGATCGTGCTCCTGCTGCTCCTCGCGCTCGTCCTCGTGCTCGCGCTCGTGACCGGCCCGGTCCTCGGGATCCTGACCGCGCTGGCCACGGTGGGTCTCGTGAACTGGTACCTCGTCGCGCCGTACCACACCCTCACCGTGGCGAGCCCGGACAACGTGGTCGCCCTGATCGTGTTCACGTTCGTCGCGGGCGTCGGCTCGGCGCTCGTCGAGCTGAACGGCCGGATCCGGGCGCGGGCGGCACGCACGCAGGAGCGGGCCGGCGTGCTCCGCGACGTCGTGTCGCAGGGTGGCGGAACGGATCCGACGGTGTCGCTCGAACGCGTCCGGCTGGCCCTCGACCTCGACCGGGTGAGCCTGGTCCGGAGCGAGGCAGGCACCCCGCGCCTGCTGGCCACGACCGGGTCCGGTCCCGAGCCGGGCTCGGGCCGCGCCCCCGTCGTCGACGTCCGGGTCGACGGCGGCTACCGGCTGGTGGGCGCCGGGCCGGAACGCATCGCGGAGGACCCGGCCTTCGTGGAGTCGCTCGCGGCCGCGACCGTGCGGTCCTACGAGAGCGGGCAGATGGAGACCGAGCGCCAGCGCGCCGAGGAGCTCGCCGCGGTCGACCAGGCCCGCACCGCGCTGCTCGCGAGCGTCGGGCACGACCTGCGGACACCGCTCGCCGGCCTGCGCCTCGCCGTCGACGCGTTGCGCGCACCGGACTCCCAGCTCGACCCGTCCGAGGCGGCCGACCTCCTCGAGACCGTCGACGACGCGACGTCGCGCCTCGACGAGCTCATCACCAACCTGCTCGACATGAGCCGCCTCGAGGCGGGGGTGCTGCTCGCGCGCACCGAGCCCACCGCCGTCGACGCCGCGATCGCAGCCGCCGTGCTGGCGTGGCCCCACGACGCCGTCACGATCGACGTGAGCGACTCGCTCCCCCTCGTCACTGGCCGATCCCGCGCTGCTCGAGCGCGTGCTGGAGAACCTCGTCTCCAACGCGATCCGCCACGCCGCGCCGTCGGCGGACCGGCCGGTGGTCGTGTCCGCGACGGCGGGGAGCGGCGTCGTCGTGGTCGATGTGGCCGACCACGGTCCGGGCATCGGCGCCGCCGGCTCGGTCGTGGACCCCACCGTGATGAGCGCAGGCGGCCGCGCCGACAGCAGCACGGGACTCGGTCTGGCGATCGTGCGCGGCTTCTGCGACGCGATGGACGTGCACGTCGACTACGGCGAGACGCCGGGCGGCGGCCTGACCGTGCGACTGACCCTGCCCCAGGCGGTGGCGCCGTGACCACGCTGCTCGTCGTCGAGGACGACGACCACCTGCGCAAGGCGCTCGTGCTCACCCTGCGCTCGCGCGGGTACGACGTCGTCGCGGCCGCCTCGGGCGCCGACGCGCTCGCGCAGGTGGGACGCGCGCGCCTCGACGTCGTGATCCTCGACCTCGGGCTTCCGGACATCGACGGACTCGTGGTGATCGAGCGGATCCGGTCGACGAGCGCCGTGCCCATCGTGGTGCTCTCGGCGAGGCGCGACCAGGCGGACAAGGTGGGGGCGCTCGACGCCGGGGCCGACGACTACCTCACCAAGCCGTTCGGCATCGAGGAGCTGCTGGCCCGGCTGCGCGCGGCGCAGCGACGCGCGGGCGCGCCACGCGACTCCCTCGTCGTCGCGACGGCGGACTTCGAGGTGGATCTCGGGCGCAAGCAGGTGCGCGACCGGTCGGGGACCGAGGTGCACCTGACCCCGACCGAGTGGGGAGTGCTCGAGGTGCTGGTGCGGGCGGACGGCCTGCTGGTGAGCGGCGCCGACCTCCTGCGCGAGGTGTGGGGGCCGCAGTACGAGACCCAGACGAACTACCTGCGCGTCTATCTGGCGCAGCTGCGCGCCAAGCTCGAGCCCGACCAGGCGCACCCCCGCTACCTCATCACCGCCGCCGGGCTGGGCTACCGCTTCGACGCCACGGGAGCGGGCGGCTGAGCGCGCCCGGCCCGCCCGATGTCACCGACTTCCGGTGAGCGGACACCCCGGCTGTCATGCTCCGAAACACACGCGAAACAATCGGGACACCGACGGGAAATCCCTTCCCCGTAATGTCCGGGAAACACCGCGACGAACCCGCCGCGGAACATGCGATGCGATGGCTCCGACGACACCCGCCGGGACCGCGCGAGGAGGAATGGATGTTCAAGAACGCGGACGAAGTGCTCCGTTACATCAAGGACGAGGACGTCAAGTTCGTCGACGTCCGGTTCTGCGACCTGCCCGGCGTCATGCAGCACTTCAACGTCCCGGTCGACGTCCGTCGACGAGTCGACTTCTTCACCGACGGCCAGATGTTCGACGGGTCCTCGATCCGCGGCTTCCAGGCGATCCACGAGTCGGACATGAAGCTCGATCCCCGACGTCACGACCGCCTACATCGACCCGTTCCGCGCCGAGAAGACGCTGATCATCAACTTCTCGATCGTCGACCCGTTCACCGACGAGCCCTACAGCCGCGACCCGCGCAACATCGCGGCCAAGGCCGAGGCCTACCTCAAGTCCACCGGCATCGCCGACACCGCGTTCTTCGGCCCGAGGCCGAGTTCTACATCTTCGACGACGTGCGCTTCGAGACCAAGCAGAACGCCGGCTACTACTACATCGACTCCGTCGAGGGCGCCTGGAACACCGGCCGCGACGAGGAGGGCGGCAACCGCGGCTACAAGACCCGCTACAAGGGCGGCTACTTCCCCGTCCCGCCGGTCGACCACTTCGCCGACCTGCGCGACGAGATGGTCATCGAGCCTCGAGGCCGTCGGCCTCCAGGTCGAGCGCGCGCACCACGAGGTCGGCACCGCCGGCCAGGCCGAGATCAACTACCGCTTCGACACGCTGCTGCACGGCCGCCGACGACGTGATGAAGTTCAAGTACATCATCAAGAACGTCGCGTGGGAGGCCGGCAAGACCGCGACCTTCATGCCGAAGCCGCTCTTCGGCGACAACGGCTCGGGCATGCACTGCACCAGTCGCTGTGGAAGGACGGCGAGCCGCTGTTCTACGACGAGCTCGGCTACGGCGGCCTGTCCGACATGGCCCGCTGGTACATCGGCGGCCTGCTCAAGCACGCGCCCGTCGCTGCTCGCGTTCACCAACCCGACGGTGAACTCCTACCACCGCCTGGTCCCGGGCTACGAGGCTCCGGTCAACCTGGTCTACTGCCGCGCAACCGCTCGGCCTGCATCCGCATCCCGATCACCGGCTCGAACCCGAAGGCCAAGCGCATCGAGTTCCGCGTGCCCGACCCGTCGGGCAACCCGTACCTCGCGTTCTCGGCGATGCTCATGGCCGGCCTCGACGGCATCAAGAACAAGATCGAGCCGCCGACCCCGGTCGACAAGGACCTCTACGAGCTCCCGCCGGACGAGGCCGCCGCGATCCCGCAGGTGCCGGGCTCGCTCGCCGAGGTGCTCGACGCGCTCGAGGCCGACCACGACTTCCTCCTCGAGGGCGGCGTGTTCACCGCCGGACCTCATCGAGACCTGGATCGACTACAAGCGCACCAACGAGGTCGACCCGATCCGGCTGCGCCCGCACCCGCACGAGTTCGAGCTCTACTACGACATCTGATCGGCTGACGGCCGGCGACGCCGTCCACGCGAACGCCGCACGGCAGCTGCTGGCGCGGACCTCCGACCGGGGTCCGCGCCAGCACTCTGTCCGGCCACGACGGGCAGCGATGCGCCCTGCTAGCGAACCGAGGCCTCGACGCGTCCCTCGCCCATCGTGAGGATCGAGGCGACGAGGAAGCAGACGGCACCGAGGAACGTGCCGGCGTTCGCGAGCCGGACGTCGAGCAGCTCGCCCGACGCGAGCACGTAGGCGCCGACGGCAGACAGCCCGAAGAACACCGAGCCCCACCAGTTCAGCGCCGTGATGTGCCAGTCGCGCTCGTGCGGTCGCCACGACCACCACCGGTGTCCTGCCTCCGCGAAGGCGATGGCCGAGGCGACCAGGAAGCAGAGCGAACCCCAGCGCGTCCGGCCGCCACACGACCCGGTCCGCCATGTCCGACGGAACGTCGAGCAACGCCGTGAACGTCGTCACGTTGAAGAAGAGCGTGCCGATCAGCTGGATACCGGTCGCCCAGAAGCCCATGTGGTGCGGTGCCCATCCGAGCCAGCGGTGACCGGCCTGGCGGATCACCTGGACGTAGGACAGGTACGCCGCCGTCGTGAAGAACAACGAGCCGACGAAGAAGGTGAGACCCGTGCGGACGGCGCCCACCGCCGACTCGTAGGCCGGGACAGGCCCCAGGACGAAGCAGGCGGAACCGATCGCGAAGAGCAGGCCGATCCACCACGTCATGCCCCGGGCAGCGCGCTCCGCCCTGGGTGAGCTTGCGACGCGGTCGCGCCGCCCACCGCACGACGCGACCGTCGGGAAGGGAGTAGCTGACCTCGGTGACGAACGGACGTGGACCGCGGACCACGACGCCGGTCGCGTCCGCCGGGATCTCGACCGGCAGCGCGGGCGTCCCCGGCATCGTCAGTGCCGGAAGGACGCGGTGTTGCCCGGGTCCTGCGGCAGCCTGTCGGTCAGGCTGTCCAGGAACTCGGTGGCGCGCCGCAGGTCGTCGAGGAACAGGTCCGCCAGGTCCCGGCCGAAACCGTTGCGGACGACCACCCGCAGACCCGACACGTCGGCCAGGTTGTCGGGCAGCGAGTAGGCGGGCAGCTGCCAGCCTCGCTCGCGCATCTTCGCGGACACGTCGTAGACGGAGTAGGCGGTCGACATCCGGCTTGAGCCGGAACAGGAACACGGGCAGCTCGGAGCCGTCGGACATCAGCTCGTACGGGCCGATCTGCGCGATCTGCGCGGACAGGTGCAGTGCCGTGTCACGGCACGCCTGCTGGATCTCGCGGTAGCCCTCCCGACCGAGGCGCAAGAAGTTGTAGTACTGCGCGATGACCTGCGACCCGGGACGGGAGAAGTTGAGGGCGAAGGTCGGCATGTCGCCGCCGAGGTAGTTGACGTGGAAGACGAGGTCCTCCGGGAGATCCTCCGGCGTCCGCCAGATCGACCCAGCCGACACCGGGGTAGACGAGACCGTACTTGTGGCCGGAGGCGTTGATCGAGCGGACCCGCGGGACGCGGAAGTCCCACTCGAGGTCCGGGTCGAGGAACGGCGCGACGAAGCCGCCGGACGCGGCGTCGACGTGGACGGGCACGTCCGGTCCGCCGGACGCGGCCAGGGCGTCGAGGGCGTCGGAGATCGCCTTCACCGGCTCGTACGAACCGTCGAAGGTCGACCCGAGGATGGCGACGACGCCGATGGTGTTGTCGTCGACGAGCTTGACCGCCTCCTCCGCGTCCAGCTGAAGCCTGCCCTCCACGATCGGGGCGTAGCGCGGCTCGACGTCCCAGTAGCGGCAGAACTTCTCCCACACGACCTGGACGTTGATCCCCATGACGAGGTTCGGCCGGTCAGTCGGCAGCCCCGCGGCCGCCCGACGCTGGCGCCAGCGCCACTTGAGCGCCAGCCCACCCAGCATCACCGCCTCGCTCGAGCCCGTCGTCGACGTGCCGGTCGCCTGCTCGTGCGCGGGACTGTTCCACAGGTTCGAGATGATCCGGACGCATCGGCCTTCGATGGCTGCGGTCTGCGGGTACTCGTCCTTGTCGATCATGTTCTTGTCAGCCGTCTCGGCGAAGAGCCGGTCGGCCTCCTCGTCCATGAACGTCGTGACGAAGGTGGCCAGGTTCTGCCGGGCGTTCCCGTCGAGCATGAGCTCGTCGTGGACGAGCCGGTACGCCACTCTCGGGTCCATGCCCTCCGGGGGGATCCATGTGTCCGCCAGACCCTTGGCGGCGCCGGGGCGCGCGTAGACGGGCGCGATGGCGAGACGTTCCAGGTCGGCGAGGTCGCTCGAGTGCAGGGCCATGGAATAACCGTATGGGCCCGATCGGGCGCTCGACTCGAGAACGGAACCGTTCAGTCGGCACGGCGAAGGGGCGAGCTCGGATGTCCGAGCCCGCCCCTTCGTGCGTCCGTCCAACGCCTCACCTGAGTGACACGTGGGTCAGGGACGGCTGTTCGCCGTACCTGGAGTCGATCGGTCGAGTCAGCCGATCGCCTTCGCCTTGAGGCTCTGGAACTCCTCCTCGGAGATGGCGCCCTTGTCGCGCAGGTCGGCGAGGCGTGCGATCTCCTCGGACGCGCCGCCCGATCCGCCACCGGCCACGCTGCGGATGTACTCCTGCTGCGCCGCCTGCTGGTTCCGCATCGCCGCGATGCTGCGCTCCTGCATCCCCTTGCCACGGGCGATGAAGTAGACGAGCACACCGAGCCAGATGAACAGCACGATGAAGATGATCCACAGGGCCTTGGCCCAGCCGCCGAGGTCGTCGCTACGGAAGATGTCCGAGAAGACGGTCATGAGCAGCCAGAACCAGACGATGAACATGAAGAACCAGAGCATGCTCCACAGGAGCTCTCCGGAGCCGAACTCGGCCAGCGTCGTCATCACGATCTCCTTGGTGTGTCGATATGAGTCACGTCGGGCGGTGACTCGGCCGGAGCGTCGCGCTCCGCGATCACTCTAGGTCCACGGGTCCTGACTCCGGTCGACCGACCCGCCCGTACTGCGGCGGGTCCGACCGGGGAGATCGCCCGAACCGGTCCGGATACCGATTCAGAGCCCCGACACCGCGGTGACCTGGCCGGCGGCGATCGCGGCTGTCAGTGCGGCGTGGTCCCTCTCGTTCTGGTCGGCGTAGGTCTCGGCGAAGTCCGCGACCGCCTGGTCGAACCGGTCGCTCCCGCCGAGGTACGCCGCGATCGCCACCCGATCACCCGACCGGGCGTGCGCCCGAGCCAGCGTCTGCCCGCAGATCTTCCCGTAGAACGCCATGCCGTCGGGGATCAGGTCCTCCACGATGACCGAGCCCTTGCCGTCACGGAGCTGGCGCAGGTAGAAGTCCCGCTCCACCCCGTCCAGCCCCATGGCGCGCTGCCAGCCGAGGAAGATGTCGCTCGAGGCCTGCATGAGCTGCTGACCGGTCACGACGCGCTGTCCATGGTTCTTGAAGCCGCTGGCCCGGGTGAACCCGGACAGGACCGAGGCCTGCGCCTCCTTCGCCTGCAGGAACAGCGGGTCGCCGCCGTCGCGCCCCTGGAACAGGAGGATCCAGGCCCGCGTCCCCACGCTCCCGACACCGACCACCTTGCGCGCCATGTGCAGCAGCTCGTACTGCTCGAGCAGGTGGCGCCGGTCCCACTGCAGGGTGCGCCGGTACGACCGGATCAGCACCCGGAGCCAGTCGTACGTCACGTCCGCGCCGAGGTCACCGCTGAGCTCCTCGAGCGGGACGATCAGCGGCGGCTGGCTGATGATGCGCGGCCGGCCGTCGACCATCGTGGTGAGCTTCGCCAGGGCCTGCAGGCTGTCACGGCTACGCGCCTTGTCCATCGCCACCCGCGCCCGGTCCTTGCGCCGGGCGTCGAGCTGGTCGCCGACCTGGGTCAGCACGTCGTCCATGTCGAGGTGGGAGTACCAGACAGCAAGGTTCCCCTGCTCGGCATACGCACGGATCGCCTCTCGGTACCCGGCCACGGCCGCCAGCACGGCCCGCCGACCCTTCTTCGCCGGGAACCCGTTCCCCCGCGCAGCGACAGCGAGGCTCGCGGCGAGCCGTTTGACGTCCCACTCGAACGGCCCGGGGTGGGTCTCGTCGAAGTCGTTGATGTCAAAGACGAGCCGCCGCTCCGGCGAGGCGTACATGCCGAAGTTGCTCAGGTGAGCGTCCCCGCACAGCTGGACGGTGAGCCCTGAGTGCGGCGACCTGGCCAGGTCTGCGGCCATGATGAGGGCGGCGCCGCGGTAGAAGGCGAACGGGGAGCCGGCCATGCGCCCGTACCGGATCGGCACGAGCTCGGGGACGCGAGTGGCCGCCTGGCCCTCCAGGACCGCGACCGGGTCGGCCCGCCCCGCGGTGACCAGCTCGCCGTGCGCCGAGGGGGCGACCCGCGACCGCGCCGCCTTCCCCGCTGCTGCTCGCTCCGACGCACTCGGGTGGGCGACCTTCGTGGGTGGGCGGGCGGAGGCCGGCTCGGGTATCGCGCTGCCGGTCGACGCGCCGTGCGGATCGCTCATGGGGTCCCCCTCACAACCTGCGTCGACATCGTCATGCCGACGACGGTAGCCACTCCTACGGCCCGAGTCCGTGGATCCACCGACTCGGAGCCGATCGAGGCTTGTCCCGCGCCCTGCCCGCAACCCGCTGATGGAGGATGTGCGCGTGGACGGGATGCCGGCGAGGGCATGGGCGGTGTGGGGTGTCGCCGTCGCGGCGTACACCGTCGCTGTCCTGCAGCGGACCTCGCTCGGGGTGGCCGGGCTCGACGCCGCGCAGCGCTTCGACGTGTCGGCCGGCGTGCTCGGCACGTTCGCGGTCGTCCAGCTGCTCGTCTACGCCGCCATGCAGGTGCCGGTGGGAGTCATGGTGGATCGCGTCGGCCCTCGCGTGCTCGTGGTGGCCGGAGCCGCGTTGATGGCGCTCGGCCAGCTGACGCTGGCGCTCTCGCACTCGCTCAGCATGGCCATCCTGGCCCGCGTGCTCGTCGGCGCGGGCGACGCGATGACGTTCATCAGCGCGATCCGCCTGGTCGCGAGCTGGTTCCCGCCCCGCCGCGTCCCGCTGTTCACCCAGCTGACGGGCCTCGTCGGCCAGACCGGTCAGATCCTCAGCGTCATCCCGCTCGTCGCACTCCTGCACGGAGCCGGCTGGACGCCGGCCTTCCTGTCGGCCGCCGCCCTGAGCGTGCTCGTCTGCATCCTGTCCTTCGCCGTGCTGCGCGACTCCCCCAGCGGCAACCGCACCGGCGAGGACTCGCCCTCGTGGGCACAGGTGCGGCACGACCTCGTCTCCGTGTGGCAGCACCCCGGGACGCGGCTCGGGCTGTGGACGCACTTCACGACGCCGTTCTCCGGCACGGTGTTCGTGATGCTCTGGGGCTACCCGTTCCTCATCTCGGGCGAGGGGCTCACCCGCGCCACTGCCAGCGCCCTGGTCACGGTGATGGTCGTGGTCGGCATGGTCGCCGCCCCCTTCCTGGGCGAGGCGGTGGCGCGACACCCGCTGCGCCGTTCCTGGCTCGTGCTGGGCATCGTCGGTTCGGCCATCGTGGTGTGGACCGTCGTCCTCGCCTACCCCGGCCCCGCGCCGACGTGGCTCCTGCTGGGGCTCGTCGTGGTGCTCGCGCTCGGCGGACCGGCGTCGATGATCGGCTTCGACTACGCCCGCACGTTCAACCCGCCCAACCGGTACGGAACGGCGACGGGCATCGTCAACGTCGGCGGCTTCGCGTCGGCGCTGGTCACGATCCTGCTCGTGGGTCTCGTCCTGAACCTCACCGGCAGTGGCGAGTCCTACTCGCTCGACGGCTTCCGCGTCGCCTTCTCGGTCCAGTACGTCATCTGGGCCATCGGCATCACCGGCATCGTGCGCACCCGGCACGCGGTCCGCGCGCGGCTCGCGCACGAGGGCACGGTCGTGCCGCCGCTGCGCGAGGCGATACGACGCAACCGCCGCTCCGCAAGGTGAACGAACGAGCGACGGGCGTGCCCAGCGCCCGGCTCAGTCCCGGCCCTTCTTCTTGCGCTTCTTGCGGCGGGGCGCTCCGTGGTCGTCCGGCGGCGCCCCGTCGTCGCCGTCGTCGTCCGTCTCGGCGCCGTCGTGATGGTCGACAGCGATCCGCTCGTCCGCCGGCTCGTAGTCCTCGATCGCGTCGCCGTCGCTCACCGCCCCGAGCTCCTCGTCGGCGGCCGCGATCGCGAGCCGCGCGGCACGAACGGCCGCGGAGATGCTGTGCCACATGCGGTCCGGGCCGAGCCGCTCGATGAAGCCGGCGCGGCGCCAGCACGCCGCGCGCCCGGGAGAACACGCGCACGAGGTAGAGGTCGACCTCGCGCTCGCGCAGCCGGGAGCATGACCAGGTCCAGCGCGTCGACGCTGGTGGTGTCGAGCTGGCTGGTCGCCTCGAGGTCGAGCAGGAGGATCGCGGGTCTCCGGGTGCTCCGCCACCGTCCGCGAGCACCTGTTCCGCGACCTCGTGGGCGTTGGCCCAGAACAGCGGCACGTCGAGGCGCAGCACCAGCACGCCGTCGATCGTGCGCCGCTCGGGATGCCGCGCGACGCTCCCCCACGCCGCCTTCTCCCCCGGCACCTTGCCCATGACGTCGATCTCGGCACGGCTCGACCGGTAGACCAGGCCGAGCACCGCCTGGGCCGACCGCGACGAGCAGTCCGTAGAGCGGCCCGAGCAGCAGGACGCCGACCATCGCGGCGATCGCGCCGATGAAGTCGTTGCGACGGACGTACGCGGTAGCGACGCAGCGCCGACACGTCCATCAGCCCCCACACCGCCTGGATCACGATGGCCGACAGCACCGCGCGCGGCAGGTCGCCGAGCAGCTCGGCGAACAGCACGAGCACGAGCAGGACGAGACCGGCCGCCGTGACCCCCGTCATCTGCGTGCGAGCCCCCGGCGCGCACCGACGCCGCGGTCTTCGACAGCGAGCCGGCCACGCCCGAGCCCGCCCGAGAGCCCCGCCGCGATGTTCGCCGCGCCGGTGGCGAGCAGCTCCTGGTTCGGCGTCGACGGAGTAGCCGAGCCGGGCGGCGAACAGGCGGCCGGCGCTCAGCCCCTCGGCCAGGCCCACCATGCGCGAGCGCGAGCCCGCCGACGATCGACCGGCGGGATGTCGGTCAGCGGTGATGTCGGGCAGTCCGAGCGGCGGAAGCCCCTGCGGCACCTCTCCGACCGTCGCCACCCCGTGCGCGGCGAGGTCGAGCCAGGTCGAGACGCAGGATCCCCCCGACCAGCACGACGAGACCCCAGGGCACCCGGGGCAGGAACCGTCGCGCCGACGAACAGGACGGCCAGCGCGGGAGCCCGACCACCGCGGTCGTGCGGGTCGATGTGCGCCGAGGTGCGTGGCGATCGACCACGCGCGCGCTTGAGGACGTCGCCGGACTCCGGCGGCATGCCCAGCAGGCTGGGGATCTCGCCGAGGACGATGAGCAGCACGAGCCCGAAGACGAACCCGGTGACGATCGGGCGCGACAGGAACTCCGCCGCCCAGCCGATGCGCGCGAGGCCGCCGATGAGCAGCCCGACGCCGGCGCCGATCGCGAGGGCCGAGGTGAGGGCGACGGCGCGTGCCGGATCGCCCTGCGCGACAGCCCGGCGACGAGCGAGCCGGACAGCACCGACACCGTGGACACGGGCCCGACGACGAGGTGCGGCGAGGACCCGAGCAGCGCGTAGGCGATCAGGGCGAGCGGGATCGCGTACAGGCCCACCTGCACCGGGACGCCCGCGATGCCGGCGTAGCCGAGCGCCTGCGGGACGGCGAGCGCCGCGACGACGGACCCGGCGAGCAGGTCCCCGACGAGGTCCCGGCGTCGGTAGCGCGGCATCCAGGACACGGCCGGCACCCAGCGGGCGATGCCCGTCGTCGCCTGGACCTCTGGTGCCACGCGTTCACCGTCCGTTCACCCGTCAGACCGCGAACGGTAGCGGGACCGGGTCGGCGACGCAGTCATGGACGAGCACGCCGGGCATCCGGGCGGAGCGCCGCTCATGACCGGATGGCGCAGAGCCGGCTGCTAGCGTCACCGCACCGCCGCCCACCGGGCGTCAGCATCGGAAGGGCCCCTGCGCATGACGGACTCCGGCCGCTCCCCCTTGCACGACCGGCTCGAGGCGCTCGGCGGGACCTTCAAGGAGGACGGCGGCTGGTTCTGGAACCGCGACTTCGGTGACTGGCCGGCCGAGTACCGCGCGGTGCGTGAGCGACGCCGGTGTCTGGGACGTCTCCGGCCTGGTCAAGTGGGAGTTCCTCGGACCGGATGCGGTCGCGGCTGCGGATCGTGTGTACACCAACGACATCGCCGGCGCACGCGTGGGCCAGGTGCGCTACGGCCCGTTCGTCACGGCCGACGGCGCGATGATCGACGAGGGCACGGTCTACAAGTGTCGCCGAGGACCGCGTGCTCCTCATGATGAACAGCTAGAGCCACCGGCCCTACTGGGACGAGCACCTGTCGGCGTACGACGTCGCGATCACCGACATCACCGCGCGGATGCCGCACCTCGCCGTCCAGGGGCCGCTCTCGCGCGAGGTCGTCGCGTCGCTGACCGACACCGACATCTCGACGCTGCGCTACTTCACGCTTCCTCCCGGACGAGATCACGCTCGCCGGTGCGCGCGGCGTCCTCGCCCGCACCGGCTACAGCGGCGAGCTGGGCTACGAGTTCTTCACGCACCCGGACGAGATCGGCCCCCTGCACGACGCGCTCGTCGCCGCCGACGTCACGCCCTTCGGTGTGTCCGCCGTCTACCGGTTGCGGGTCGAGGCCGGCTTCGTGCTCAACGGGGTCGACTACGACCCCGGCGAGACGAACCCGCTCGACATCGGCCTCGGTCGGTTCGTCCACCTCGACAAGGCCGACTTCGTCGGGCGCGACGCCCTCGCGGCCCACGCGGCCGATCGCCCCGAACACCTACAAGACGCTGCACTTCGCTGGTCACATGCCCGATCACGTGTCACCGGTGCTGCTCGACGGCGAGGTCGTCGGCACCTGGCGCACCGGCTCGGACTCACCGCTCTACGGCAACATCGGCGGCGCGATCCTGCGCTCGGACATCGCGGTCGACGGCGCGCGCGTCACGGTCGAGGGCGCGCCCGCCACCGTCATGCCGTGGGGGCTCTACGACCCGCAGAAGAAGCGCCCCCGCAGCTGAGCTAGGCGCCGTCGGACAGCGGCTCGAGCAGGTCGTGGTGGTCGGCGTACCAGACCATCGCCTCGTGCAGGTCGCGCTGGTGCAGCTCTCCCCGCTCCACGTGTTCCCACGGCACCGGGGTGGCGACCGTCGGGCGGGACCGGCCGCGCAGCGACCACGGCACGATCGTCGTCTTGGCCGGGTTGTTCTGGCTCCAGTCGACGAACACCTTCCCCGGCCGGAGGTCGCGCGACATCTTGCTCACGACGAGGTCCGGCAGCTCGCGCTCGAGCGCGGTGGCGAGCACGCGGGCGTACTCCGAGACGCTCCCGGCCTTCTCCATGACCGCACGACCGCGTTCGGTCGACGCGGGCAGCCCGGCGTAGAGCTGCATGCCCTTCGACCCGCTCGTGACGGCGTAGGCCGTGTAGCCCGTGCGCTGCCAGCATCTCGCGGGCGAGCACAGCCACGTGCGCGCACTCCGCCAGGCCGGCCGGCGCTCCCGGGTCGAGGTCCACCACGAGGCGGTCGGGCGGCGAGCGGCGTCCCCTGTCGCGCGATCGACCCGCCACTGCGGTGCGTGCAGCTCCAGGGCGCCGGACTGGGCGAGCCACGCGACCGTCGCCTCGTCGTCGACGAGCGGGTAGTCGATGTCGCGGGCGCCGCGTCCGGAGCGGGAGCCGTCGTGGTGCTGGGTGACGCGCGGGATCCACTCCGGCGCGCCGCGCGGCATGTTCTTCTCGAAGAACGGGTCGTGGTCGACGCCGTCCGGCCACCGCTTGCGCGTCACCGGCCGGTCCCGCAACGAGCGGCGAGCAGCCCGGGCGCCACGGACGAGGTAGTACTGCAGGACCTCGGCCTTCGTGGTGCCCGTCTCGGGATAGAGCACCTTGTCGAGGTTGGTCGAACCGGATCGCCGACCGCCGTCGTCCGCCGTCATGTCCGCGACGCGCTCGGGCTCACGAGCCGCCTCCCCCGCGGAACGACGTCGTCGTAGGACAGGTCGGGCCGCAGCCGGACGAGCGAGGGCTGCCGGAGCAGGCCCTGCCGCCGCGACCGAGGTGCTCGACGTCGCACGACCAGGATCGGCTCGACCCAGCGTCACCCCGTCCCGGACCGGGTCGGGCAGGCTCGTCGAGGCCGTGGAACGGCGCTGTCGCGCTCGCGATCTCGCGCAGCACGGGAAGCAACGCGCGCGTCTCGCGCACGGACAGCCCCGACCCGACCGCGCCGTCGTAGCACGAGCAGCCCGCCGCCGCTCGGCGTGCCGACGAGCAGCGACGCGAGCTGCTGCCCGGACGACGTACTCCGCTTCCAGCCGCCGATGACGTACGGACCGGGTCCGGCGGTGCGGCACCTTCACCCAGTCGGGGCTGCGCACCCCGGGCCGGTAGCGGGGACGCGGATCGCTTGGCCACCACGCCCTCGAGCCCCTGCGCCTCCGTCGAGGCCAGCAGCGCGGCGCCGTCGTCGAACGACTCCGGCACCTGCACGCGCGGGTCGTCGCTGATCGCCTCGCGCAGCAGCCGGCGACGCTCGTCGATACGGGGCGCGCGACGAGGTCGGCGCCCGCGAGGCGCAGCAGGTCGAACACGACGTAGGCTGACCGGTCGCCGCGTCCGCCCGGCGCCCTGGATCCGCGGCGCGAGCAGCGCGAACGACGGCCGGCCCTGCGGCGTCGAAGGCGACGATCTCGCCGTCGAGGATCGTGCCCTCGGGCAGGCCGGCGAGCGCCGCGACCACGAGCGATCTCGGGGAACCGGGCCGTGACGCGTCCGCACCTGTGCGGCTCGAGAGCCGCAGCCCGACGCCGCTCAGCGGTCGCCGAGGACGCGCATGCCGTCCCACTTCACCTCGTAGGCCCACGCGTCCGCATCGCGCCGCGAGGAGGGGTCCCGGGGCTGGCCAGCATGGGCAGCACTGGTTCATCATGGTCAATCCGGCATCCTGACGGCAGTCCCTCGTCGAGGTGACTTCCCCACCGGCGAGGAGGACCCATGCGCGCGATGTGGAAGGGCGCTGTCGCCTTCGGGCTGGTCAACGTCCCGATCAAGCTGTACGCCGCCACCGAGGACCACGACGTCCGGTTCCACCAGGTGCACGCCGCCGACGGCGGTCGCGTCAAGATGGTGCGCACCTGCTCGGTCGACGGCCAGCCGCGTCGAGTACAAGGACCTGGCCAAGGCGTACGAGACCGACGCCGGCCAGGTCGTCGATCATGGAGGACGCCGACTTCGAGGGCCTGCCGGTCCCCGGCGTCACGCGAGATCGAGGTCCTCGAGTTCGTGCCGAGCGAGCAGGTCGACCCGATGCTCTTCGACCGCAGCTACTACCTCGAGCCCGAGGCCCGCGCGCTCAAGCCCTACGTGCTGCTGCGCGAGGCGCTGAAGCAGACCGACCGCACGGCGATCGTCCGCGTCGTGCTGCGCAACAAGACCCAGCTCGCCGCGCTGCGCGTGCGCGACGACGTGCTCGTCCTGCAGACGATGCTGTGGCCCGACGAGGTGCGCGACGGCCGAGTTCGACGTGCTCGACGGCGACGTCGAGGTGCGCCCGCAGGAGCTGGCATGGCGTCGTCGCTCATCGACAGCCTCGTCGGCCGACTTCGACCCGACGCAGTACCGCGACGAGTACCGCGAGGCGCTGCTCGCCGTCATCGACAGCAAGCTCGCCGGTGGCGCGGGCGTCGCGCCGGCCGCGGACGCCGAGCCGCGGCGACGCGGCGACGGCATCGTCGCTCGACCTCATGGCGGCGCTGCGCGAGTCGGTGCAGCGCACGCAGGAGGCCCGCGAGGCGGCCGCGGCCGCGGAGCCGGGCGAGGACGGCGGCGGCGCCAGCGGCGCGAGCGCAAGGCCGCCGCGCGGACCAAGTCCACCACCGCAACCACCAAGCCGGCCGCGAGAGCGCCGTGAAGAGCACGGCCAAGACCGCGGCCGCGCCCAAGAGCACCACCCGGGCGAAGGCGGCGTCGAAGGCCGGTACCAAGTCCGACACCGCCGGAACCGGCCGAGACGAAGCCGGCCCGGCGCAAGACCGCCTGACCACGTCTCGTCCGACCCACCGGTGCGGGAGCGCGCGCCGCCTAGGTTGTGACGGTCGACGCCGTAGTCGCGCTCGGACCGCATCGCCTTCCTGCTCGAGCGCCAGAACGCCTCGACCTACCGCGTGCCGGCGTTCCGCCGGGCGGCCGACGTCGGTGGCGGCCGCGGGGCCGGATGTGCTCGCCCGCCGCCACGGCGACGGCACCCTCACCTCGCTGCCGAACATCGGCGACGTACAGCGGCCGTCATCGCGGACTGCCTCGCCGGCGCGCCCGGGCTACCTCACCGAGCTCGAGGCGCAGCCCTGGGTCGCGTCGGACGTCGACGCCGAAGCCGCTGCTCGCCCGGATGCCGCGGCGACCTGCACACGCACTCCGACTGGTCCGACGGCGGCTCGCCGTCGCGCTCATGGCGACCACCGCCCGCGACCTCGGCCACGAGCTACATCGCGCTCACCGACCACTCGCCACGGCTGACCGTGGCGAACGGGCTGACCGCCGAACGGCTGCCGCGCCAGCTCGAGCATCGTCGACCGGCTCAACGGCTCGCTGGGCGCCGTTCCGGCTGCTCACCGGCATCGAGGTCGACATCCTCGACGACGGCTCCCTCGACCAGGACCGACGAGCTGCTCGCGCGCGCTCGACATCGTCGTGGCGTCGTCCACTCGAAGCTGCGGATGGACCGCGCCGACGATGACCGCGCGGATGCTCGCGGCTGTCGCGCAACCCGCACACGGACGTCCTCGGCCACTGCACCGGTCGCCTCGTGACGGCCAAGGCCGCCCGAGAGCCAGTTCGACGCCGACGCGGTGTTCGCCGCGTGCGCCGAGAACGGCGTGGCGGTCGAGATCAACTCACGGCCCGAACGCCTCGACCCGCCCCGACGCCTGCTGCGCCAGGCTCTCGACCTCGGGTGTCTCGTCTCGATCGACACGGACGCGCACGCGCCGGGACAGCTCGACTGGCTCGCGCTCGGCTGCGTCCGCGCGCTGGAGTGCGGAGCCGACGCCGAGCGCATCGTGACGACGTGGGCGGTCGACGACGTCCTGGCCTGGACGCGTCGCGATCGAGCCGCCTGACGCGAGGGTCGCTCGAGCCGCCGAACCGCGCGAGGACCGTCAGCCGCTCGGGCGGACGCCGATGCGGGCCGCGATCCGCGCGGGGACGACGTCGTCCGGGTCCCGCCGTCGGGTGAGGGCGGCCCGAACACCGACCAGCGAGGCGTAGCAGCGGCGGACACGTGGGGCACGACTCGAGGTGCAGCTCGAGGAGCCCACGCTGGCGCGGGGACAGGTCGTCGTCGATGTAGTCCGACACGTGGCGGCGGGCATCCCAGCACCGCATGGGCACCTCCCGCTCTGCGGAACCGTCCGACGCGTCCGCGAGGGCGGTCACGAGCATCATCCGACCGCGACGGAGGCGCTGCTTGGCCGCCGGCAGCTCGATCCCGTGGATGGTCGCGATCTCGGCGACGGTGAGCCCCTCGTCGTCGTGCAGCACGACGACGGAGCGGTAGATCAGCGGGATGCGCAGCAACGCGTCCTGCACCTGCTCGCGCACCTCGAGCCGCTCCGCGACCAGCGCGGCGTCGACGGTGTAGCGGTCGTCCTGCCAGAGCAGCTCCACGTCGTCGCCGAGCTCGTCGCCGAGGTCCACGGAGATGTCCCTCCGACGACGGGACTGGTCCACCGCGAGGTTGTGCAGGATGCGGTGGAGCCAGGTCCGCAGGGACGCCTCGGCGCGGAACGACCCGATCCGTTCCAGCGCTCGGACGGCGGTGTCCTGGACCAGGTCCTCGGCCCGCTGCGGGTCGCGTTCGAGGGTCCGCGCGTAGCGCAGCAGTCCGGGCAGCTCGGCGGCGATCAGCTCGGCTGGGGCAGCAGCGACCACGCGGGCTTCCGTCCTGTCTGGTGGGGCGGCGCCGCCGACGAGGACGGAGCCGGTCGCGGCTGGGTCAGGCCTTGGTGCGCGCGGCGACGCGGTTGGTGCTCATCCCGAGCAGCCGGTAGATCGGGCAGAAGCCGACGACTGCGGTGAGCCCCAGGATCGCGGCGAGGACGAACAGGATGATGCCGAAGGCGGTCGTGGGTCCGACCGCGATCGCCGCGATCACGGCGAGGACTGCGGCGATACCGCGGATGATGCGGTCGAGGGTGCTCTCGTTGACAGACATGGTGCTGGATTCCCTTCTCGGCGGATGTTCTCACCGCACAGACGCCCAGCACCCGCCGAGGGATACAACGGCGCTCGCGAGCGACGGCACGGCTGGTCAGCCACGCGCCCAGATCGCGCCGCTGCGCACGCCCTTGAGCGTCCCCCTTGCGACGATCAGCCAGAAGCCGACGAGACCGGCGTAGAGCGCCACGGACAGCGCGTCGACGACGCCGGAGTCCCAAAGGCGGGCGAGTGTCATCGTGGCGACCGTGAACGCGCCCAGCGGGAAGGTGAAGGCCCACCAGCCGAGCGAGAAGGGCACTCCACCGTTCCGCGCGTAGCGGACCAGCAGCGCCGCGACGAGCGCCAGCCACCACAGCCCGAACCCCCACAGCCCGGTCGCCATCAGGATGCTGATGCTGGTGACGGCACCCGACGAGTCGCCGAACAGTGCGGATCCGGCACGCGCGAGGGCGATCAGCGACAACGCGCCGACGCCCAGCGGGCCGAGCACGATCCACAGCGACGGGGCCATGTGCGCGGGCGGCAGCGGCTGGTGCACGAGCCGGACGTAAAGGACGCTCGTCACGAACAGGAAGAGCAGCAGTCCCGTCCCGTAGAACGCGTATCCGCCGACGACCAGGAGCTGGGCCGTCTCGGCGTCCACGCGGGTCGCCCAGGCCGCGAACGCCAGCGGCACGATGATCGTGACCACCGGCGGGATGAGCCACCCGCCGTTCGCCGTCGGCGGCGGCGTCTCGCCCAGGACCAGCGCGTAGCTGAAGGCGAGACTCACGACGACGGCCAGGAGCGCTCCGGTCACGGCGAACGTGCCGATGAGCGCGGTGAGAACTCCGCCCGGCAGCCACGAGGGGGCGACGACCGACGTCATGACGGCGAGCACCAGCACCCCACCGGGCACCGTGCCGTAGAGCGCCCCCATGACCGGGTGCCGCAGGTCGGCCGCCACAGCACGTCGGTGCCGCACCCCTCTCGTCACGAACGCGACCGACAGCACGGCGGCCAGCAGGTAGGCCAGCACGGCGAGGGCCGTGCCGATCGCGTGCATCGAGTCGGTCAGGGCGTCTACGCCGCCCGGGTTCTCGTACGTCGCCACCGCGAGGATCCCCGTACCCATCACGGCGGCGAACCACCCGGGGTGGAGGGTCTCGAGCCGACCGGCGGTGCCTGCCGCCGGTGCGGTCGGGGAGTCCGCGCGTGGTGCGGTGTCGCTCGTCATCGCTGCCTTCGTCCTGTGGAGTCACTCGCACCATACCCCCTGGGGTATGGTGGACACCTATCGCAGAGGAGTCGTCGTGCGCGCGTGGCCCACCCGCCGCTGGATCGTGGCGGTCGCGTCCGCCGCGGTCACCGTGGTCGTGGTCGGCGTCCCGACGGTCCTCATCCCCAATCCGGTCTTCGGTCGCGAGGTGGAGCCCACCTGGTGGGCCTGGCCCGTCCTGCTGCTCACCTCGGCCCTGTCCGGCTTCGTCCTCGCCACCTATGTCGCCTCCCCCCTCGGTATGGGTCCGGGCACGAGGGCCACCTCTCGGGTCGGCTACCTCGGCGGCTTCCTGACCTATCTCGCGGTGGGATGCCCGGTCTGCAACAAGGTGGCGCTCGTCGCGCTCGGTTCGGCGGGCGCGCTCCAGTGGTTCGCGCCGGTCCAGCCCGTGCTCGCGGTCGGCGGCATCGGTCTGCTTGCCTACGCCCTCAAGCGACGCCTCGACGGCGAGCGGGCCTGTCCGGTCCGCATCGACGCGGTACCGGTCGACGACCCCGTCCGATGACGGCGCCGACCGCGCTGGACCTGCTCGAGCGCCGCCTCGTCGACGCGGCGGCTGCGCTCGACACGGGCACCGGCGGAGCGGCTGTCTGTGCGCCCGCGCGCGCCGGAACACGCGCACCCGCGGCCAAGTACCTCGAGGGTCGGTGGGCTGCGCTGCACGAGGTCTCGAGAGCCTGCCGGCGATCCCAGCTCGACGTGGTGATCGTCGCCGGCACGGCGCGGGAGCCGTGGGCGGCGCATCTCGCGAGGCTCCACGAACGGTCCGCCGGTGCCGACTGGATCGCGTACCGCAGCGGAGGGCTCGACGCGCTCACCGAGCTCGTCCAGGACCTGCCGGGCCGCCTCAGCCCCGACACCTGAGGCGCTTCCTCGCGCGTCCCGTCCGGACCTAGGGTCGGCGCATGCGCCAGACCCGCGCGACGAGCGTCGGCTCGGCGTGACCCGCGACGACACGAGCCGCCCCGCCGGGGACGACGTGCTCCGGCAGCGCCTCAGCGCGCAGCTGCTGACCGGAGCCCCGGCGACGTCCGCCGTCGACGTCGTGGAGCGCATCACGGCGGTGCAGGCGCAGGACCTGCGCGGTTTCCGCCTCGCCGTCCGGGCCCGCTCGTCCCTGGCGAGCGTGGCGGACCTCGACACGTGCCTGACCTCGGAGCGCTCGCTCATCGTCGACTGGCTGTGCCGCGGCACCCTGCATCTCGTGCGAGCCGAGGACCACGCGTGGCTGCACGCGCTCACGACTCCCCCGATCCGGGCCGGCAACCGCCGCCGCCTCGAGCAGGAGGGCGTGTCCCCCGCCCAGGCGGCGCGCGGTATCGAGGTGGTCGAGCAGGCGCTGCGCGAGGACGGACCGCAGACCCGGGCGGCTCTCCGGGACCGGCTCGACGCCGCCGGCGTACCGACGGCGCGGCAGGCGCTCGTCCACGTGCTGGTCGCTGCCTCGCTCGACGGCGTCTGCGTCCGCGGACCCATGGTCGGCGGCGAGCAGGCCTTCGCCCACCGCCGCGAGTGGCTCGGGCCGCCGCCGGCCGTCGACCGCGACGCGGCGCTCGTCGAGCTCGCCCGTCGCTTCCTCGCCGGGCACGGTCCGGCGAGCGATCGCGACCTCGCGCGCTGGTCCGGTCTGCCCCTGCGCGACGTGCGGCCCGGGCTGGCCGGGATCGGGACCGGGCTGGTCGAGCGGGACGACGGGCTGCTCGCCCTCGCGGGCACCGGCCGCGACGACGGCGTGCCGGCACCGCGACTGCTCGGCGCCTTCGACCCGCTGCTGCACGGCTGGGTGTCGCGCAGCCCGGTGCTCGGTCCGCACGGGCACGGCGTGGTCACCTCGAACGGGCTGTTCCGCCCGTTCGCGCTCGTCGATGGCCAGGCCCTCGCGACCTGGGGTCTCGCCGGCGGCGTCGTCTCGTGGACACCGCTGCCGGGCGAGCGGATCGCGGCCGACGTCGAGGCGCAGCTGGCCGCCGACGCGGCCCGCGTGCTGTCCTACCTCGGCGGGTCCTGAGACGACACCCGATCGGCGCGTCGTCCAGGCATCGGACGGCGCCGACACCAGGCTTACGCTGGCGGGGCAGCATGGGTCCGCCACCACCACCGAGCCACCGGGAGCGCACGTGCGTCGATCGACCAGTGCCGTCGTCGCGCTCGCCTGCGCGGTCGCTGTCGCCCTGCCGGTCACCCACGCCTCGGCCGCGCGGCCGTCCGCGGGCGCCGCCGTCGCCGTGCCCGCCGTGGCCGTGGCGCCCGCGATCCCGGGCCTCGGTCGCTACACCGGGCGCATCCCGGCCGGCGTGCGCCAGGTGATCGTGGTGAGCGCGAAGACGTGGGGCAGCACCTCCGGGACCCTCACGGCCTACGCGCGCAGCGGCGCCGGCTGGGTCCGGTTGACCTCGATGCCCGCGCGGCTCGGCTCGGGCGGGCTCGTGCTGGCCAGCCGACGTGTGCAGGGCTCGCGGACCACCCCCGCCGGCTCGTTCACGATCACCGAGACGTTCGGACGCGCCGCGGACCCCGGCACCGTGATGCCCTACGTGAAGGTGTCCACGGACCACTGGTGGGTCCAGGACCGGCGCTCGGCGTACTACAACCAGATGCGCCTGGGCAGCAAGGGCGGATTCGCCCTCACGCAGTCCGGCTACTACGGGTCGGAGCGCCTCTACTACAAGGGCGCGCAGTACGACTACGCCGCCGTCGTCAACTTCAACCGGCCGAACCCCGTGATCGGTCGGGGCTCCGGCATCTTCCTGCACGCCAACGGCGACATCACGACGGTCGGCTGCGTCTCCGTCGAGCGCACCCGGATGAGCAAGATCCTTCGCTGGCTCACGCCCAGCGCCCGCCCGTGGATCATCATCGGCGAAGACGGCTGGCTCAACTCGTAGGGGTGTGTCTCCGCGCGCTGCCCTGACAACCGAGCCCATCGCACATCGCGGGACCGGAGCTGTCCGCGCACTCCGATCCCAGTCTTCGCCGAGCCACCCGAACGCTCGCGGCTCGCGTCGGTCGCAGGTACGGTCTCGAGGACCGCAGGCAGCGAGGACGCGCGACCGTCATCGCGGCGAGGAGTCGAGAGGCGGGCCGAGATGAGCGAGGCACGGATGACGATCCCGGTGCCGCCAGGAACATCGAGTCGCGCGGCGTGGACCTGGCATGCAGTCACGTTCGGAGTCGTGACGTGTGCACTCGTTCTGCAGATCGTGCTCGTCATCACCGGCGCGTCAGTGCTCGTCGAGGATGCGCTGGCCCCTCCCCTCGGGACGCGGATCCTGCGCTACTTCAGCTACTTCACCGTGCAGTCCAACATCCTCGTGATGGTGACGACGTGGGCGCTCGTACGCCGTCCACACCACGACGGACGCGTCTGGCGCATCGCCCGCCTCGATGCGGTGGCGGGCATCACGATCACCGGCGTCGTGCATTGGTTCTTCCTGCGGCCGCTGCTGCACCTCGAGGGCTGGTCCTGGGTCGCCGACAAGCTGCTGCACGTCGCCGTACCCCTGCTTGCTGTCGTCGGCTGGCTCGTGTTCGGCCCGCGCCTGCGTACGTCATGGTCGCTCCTTCTCCCGGCGCTCGGCTGGCCCGTGCTGTGGCTCGCCTACACGCTTGCTGCCGGCGCCGTCACGGACTGGTACCCGTACCCCTTCCTCGACGTCACGACGAAGGGCTACGCCACCGTCCTCGTCACCTGCGCCGGCATCGCATTGGCGCTGGTCGGGGTGATCGCCGCCCTCATCGCCGTCGATCCGCGGCTTCGCCGCCCGCGCCACCGCTGACGATCACCGGAATGACAGGAGCGAGCGGCGGCCGGCGCGCGGTACGGGTGACGTTCGCTGTCGGCTGAAAGTGGTTGTCCCCAGAGGGTTCTCGGGCGGGGTGGACTGTCGGAGGTGGTTGTTAGGTTCGGGTCATGAGCTCGGTCCTGGACTTCCCGCCCCCGCCGTCGGTGACCGCCGCGGTCGCGGACCTGCGCGCCGCGCTCGACTCCGCGGTGCGGTGATCGGGACGGGATGGCTGGAGTCGTTGACCGACGCCGAGCTGCTCACGGTGACCGCGGAGCTGCACCGGCTCGCGTCGCAGACCCACGCACTCGCCGTGCACGCGACCACGCAGGTCGCTGCCGGGCAGGTCGCCGCGGGCGGCGGGTTCACCGCGACCAGCCGCTGGCTCGAGGTGACCGCGGGCCTGTCGAAGGGTGAGTCCCGGGCGAGCGTGGCGCTCGGGGAGAAGCTGGCTTTCGAGTTCGCCGCCACAGGTGATGCCTGGCTCGCCGGCGAGATCAGTGCCGGCGCCGCGCGTGAGATCACCACGCTCATCCCGGCCAAGCTCCGCGGGCTCGTCGGCACGCACTACGACGTGGCGCGGGCCCGGATCGAGGCCGCTGCGCTGCACGTCGCCGCGACCGGCACGGTCACGGCGGTCCGCCGCGTCATCGAGCGGGCCGCGCTGCTCGCCGACCCGGCCGGCGCGGATGCCGCGGCGTTGGCGGCGCGGGAGGCGGAGTTCCTGCGGTTCACCCCGGTCCCCGACGGCGTCGCGGTCACCGGGTTCCTGTCCACCGAGACCGCCGCGGTGGTCCTCACCGCGTTCGACCAGTGCCACGACACCCTCTACCGCCGCGGCCAACTCACCACCGACCACCCCGGCGGGCTCGACGGGCTCGACGGGCTCGGGGACCACCTGGGGGCGACGCCCGGTCTGCGCCGGCAACGCCGGGAGCACCGCAACGCCCGGATCCTCGCCGACCTCGTGACCCGCCTGCTCGACGACGGTGCGCTGGGGACCAAGCACGCGCAACGCCCGCACCTCACCGTCACCGTGCACGCCGACGAGTACGCAGCCGGGCTCGGCGGGCATGTGCTGCTCCCCGGGTTCGGCACCGTCCCGGTCCCCAACAGCACCATCGACCGGCTGCTCTGCGACGCCGAGGTCCACCCCGTCCTGACCCGCCGCCCCGGCGCACCACCCGACGCCGCCGACCGGGCAGCAGCCGACCCGGTGCAGCACCCGGCGGCACGCGCAGCAGCACCCCGGTCCATCCCGGCAGCGTCCCCGCCTCGACCGACCCGCCGTGGCAGCCGGCGCTACGTCCCCGACCCGACGGGCGGCGGCTGGGAGTACGACCTCCACCTCGCGCAAGAACCGAGCCCCGAGGCGCTCGCCGCGGACACCGACCTCGCCGCCACCACCGAGCACAGCGACGACCTCGACGACGAGGTGTCGTGGTGGAACCGGCTCTTCGGCGAACCCACCCGCCACGTCCTCGACGTCGGCCGCTCCTACCGCACCGCCCCACCCAAGCTCCGCCGCGCCCTGACCGTGCGCGACGGTGGCTGCGCCGTGCCCGGCTGCGACCTCGACGCGTCACGCTGCGAAGCCCACCACATCACCTACTGGGAGCACCACGGCGAGACCGCCATCGCGAACATGGTCCTGCTCTGCGCCAAGCACCACCACATGGTCCACACCGGGACCTGGCGCATCGAGGTACGACCCGACCTCGACCCCGGCCACCCCGACTACGTCACCCTCACCCTGCCCCCGCACAGCACGCCCCTGACCGGGCACGACTCGCACATCAACCGCGACGCTGCACGGGACCACCCTCACGATCAGCCAGGCAGGGGAGGATGGCGGCCATCTCTCGAAAGGAGACCTCGTGGTGGACGGATCGGTGTCCTATGAACATGGCCGGGTGGCGTACCGGGACTTCGGCGGCCGGGGGCCGGCGGTGCTGCTGCTGCACGGGCTGGGCGGCAACCTGGCGCACTGGGAACGGGTCGCGCCGCTCCTTCACGGACGGTACCGCCTGATCGCGATCGATCTGCCGTCCCACGGAGCCTCCACCGCGCCGGCCGACTACTCCGTCGATCACGACCTCGGCGCGGTGGACGAGGTGCGTCAGAGACTGGGTCTGGACCGACCCGCTCTGGTCGGGCACTCCTACGGCGGCATGCTCGCGGTCTCGCTCGGGTCCAGTCGCCCGGGCGACTACCGCGTGGTCGTCAACGTCGACGGTCTCGGGTTCGCCCTTGATCCCGAGAGGGAACCGGAGTCGTACACGGAGGGGCTGCCGGAGGAGCCTTCGGTGAACGCGGGCGACGCCGAGTGGCTCGAAGCCGAGATCAACCGGGAAGTCGAGGAAGCCGCCGCGATCGGACTACACCTCGACCACGACGGCGAGATGGTGCGCCGGGCGTTTCAGCTGGGCGACGACGGGCGCTGGCACAGTTCGCCCACCATCGACCGCTTCCTCGAGATCGGCCATGCCCTCGAGACACTGCGTCTCATGCCCGCCTACACGGCCAGCTCCTGCCGAACCGTCACCGTGATCGCCGAGCACCGCTACGCCGCGAACGAGGAGGCGGCGGCCAGTGCCCGGCGGCACGTTGACCTCGTTCGGGCGGCGCTGGTCGAGGCGGGTACCGAGCTGGACAGCATTCCCTCCGGCCACTACCCGCACATCGAGGTTCCCGACGTGACAGCCGACCGGTTCAGGGGATGGGTCGGACGCTGACTGATGCTCCACCGCGGTCGGGCCCTCGTGACGCGACATCCCCGGTGCGGGCACAGATGCGCTCGTCGGGTGCTCGTCGTCGCGCTAGAGGCCTTGGCGTTCGAGGTTCTTGATGTCGGCTCGTAGCGGGGTCGTCGGCCAGAGGAGGAAGGCGACGGAGACGACTCCGAGGCCGACGACGGCCATCACCACGACGGCGAAGGCGGGGCTGGTGGCGTCGGCGATGAAGCCGGTGAGCAGGTAGCCGAGGGCGGTGAGCGCGGCGAACCCGGCGCTCGCGATGCCGATGACGCGGCCGCGCTGCTCGTTGACGGTGAGCAGGGTGGTGAACGACATGACCGGGACGAGGAACGCCTGGGCCACACCGGATGCCGCCCACAGGATCACGAGCACCCAGACCGGCGGCTCGATCCCGGTGACGAGAAGCGGCAGGCACACCGCGATCGCGAGCGGCAGCACGAGGTCGAGCTGGTCGCGGAGCAGGCGCCGCCCGACCAGCACCGAGCCAGCCGCGGCACCCACGATCACCGACGCCATGAGCACGCCGCCCCAGGCGTCCGGGTCGCCCTGGTCGCGAACGTAGGCCAGCGCCACCGCCTCCGGTCCCACGATCGCGGCCGCCATCCCCCAGCCCAGGAGCACCAGCGCCCGCCGCGACGGATCGGCCATGAGCAGCGTCCAGCCCTCGCGCAGGTCGGCCAGCAGCACGCGCACCGACTGCGTGGACTCGAGCGCCGATGGACGGTTGCGCATGAACGCGGCGATCACGGCATAGGACAGCACGAACGACAGGGCGTCGAGGAACAGCGCGACCCGCGCACTCGTGAACTGCACCACGAGACCGCCGAGCACGAGACCGACGGCCTGGTTGGCCAGGTGGAGCGAGCGCGACAGCCCGGTCCCCACGGTGACCAGGCTCGGCGAGCCGAGCACGTCGGGGATCGACGCGGACCGCGCGGCGTCGAACAGCGGCGTGAACAGCTCGGCCACGAACAGCAGCGCGAAGAGCACCCAGAGCGGGGTCCCCGGCAGCGCGACGAGGGCCAGGACGCCGATGGTCACGGCCCGGCTCATGTCGGCCAGCAGCATGAGCGTGCGCCGCGAGAACCGGTCGGCGACCGGGCCGAGCAGCGCGGCGCCGAGGAAGGTCGGGAGGAACGAGACGGCGAAGGTCGCCGCGGCCCAGAGCGCGGACCCGGTCTGCGACAGGACGAGCAGGGCGAGCGCCACCCGGGCGATCTGGTCGCCGGCCTCGCTGGCCACCTGGGCGACGATGATCCCGCGGAACTCGGGCACGCGGAGGGCGTCACGCACCCCGGCGCGGTCCCCGTCGCGAGCTCGACGTCCGCCGGCGTCGACCGTCACGTGTAGAACACCCTCTCCACGACCCCCCGTGCGCGACGCGTCACCCGACGGTAGTCGTCGAGCAACGCTCCGCTCTCGCCCGGAGGGTAACCGAGCACCTGCGCGATGGCGGCAAGCTCCGCGGCATCGGTCGGGATCATGTCGCTCGCCTTGCCGCGGACCAGCATGACGGCGTCACGCACCCGAGTCGCGATCCGCCACGCCGACGCCAGGTGTTCCGCGTCGTCCGGGTCGAGCAGCCCGGCGTCGGCGGCACCCACCAGCGCGGGCAGGGTGCGGGTCGTGCGCAGCGACGGTGTGTCCCAGCCGTGCCGCAGGGTGAAGAGCTGGGCCACCCACTCGACGTCGGACAGCCCGCCCCGGCCGAGCTTGGTGTGCAGGCCCGGGTCGGCGCCGCGGGGCAGCCGCTCGGCCTCCATGCGCGCCTTGAGCCGGCGGATCTCGCGCACGTCGACCTCGCTGATCCCGCCCTCGGGGTAGCGCAGCGGGTCGATGAGCGCGACGAATCGGCGACCGAGCTCCACGTCGCCGGCGACCGGCTCCGCGCGCAGCAGCGCCTGCGCCTCCCACGCGGAGGACCAGCGCTCGTAGTACGCGGCGTACGACGCGAGCGTGCGCACCAGCGGGCCGTTGCGGCCCTCGGGGCGCAGGGACGCGTCGACCTCGAGCGCGGGGTCGGGGGTGGGGATCATGAGCAGGCGCCGGAGCTCCCCCGCGACGGCCAGGGCGGCCTCGTGCGCCTCGCGCTCGTCGGCGCCGGGCACGGGGTCGTGGACGAACATGACGTCGGCGTCGCTCGCGAAGCCGAGCTCGCCGCCGCCGAAGCGGCCCATGGCGACGACGAGGAACCGCGTCGGCAGCGGGCGTCCCCGACCGGCCTCGACCGCACGCGTCGCGATCTCGAGCGCGCCGGCGATCGTCGCCGCGGCGATGTCGGACAGCGCGACGCCGGCCTCGTCGATCTCCGCCACGGCCGTGAGCTCGGCGACGGCGGTGCGGAACAGCTCGCGCCGACGCAGCGCGCGCACCGCAGCGACCGCGACCTCGGGGTCCTCGTGGCGCCGAGCCGCCGCCATGACCTCGACCACCAGCGCGTCGCGACCGCGCGGCACGAGCTCGTCGTCGTCGGCCAGCATCGTGACGGCCTCGGGGGCGCGCAGCAGCAGGTCGGACGCGTAGCGGCTCGAGGCGAGGACGGTCGCGAGCCGTTGCGCGGCGAGCGACTCGTCGCGCAGCAGGCGCAGGTACCAGGGCGTCGACCCCATGCGCGTCGCTCATCCGGCGGAACGCCAGCAGCCCGGCGTCGGGTGCGGGAGCGCTCGCGAACCAGCCGAGCATCACCGGCAGCAGCGTGCGCTGGATCGCGGCGCGACGCGTGACGCCCGAGGTGAGCGCCTCGAGATGGCGCAGGGCGCCGGCGGGGTCGGTGTAGCCGAGCGCCTCGAGGCGCTGTCGTGCGGCCTCGGGCGTGAGGCGTGCCTCGCCGGCGTCGAGCCGCGCCACCGCGTTGAGCAGCGGGCGGTAGAAGAGCTTCTCGTGGATACGCCGCACCTCGCGGCGATGGCGCTTCCACGCGTCGGTGAGCTCCACGACGGGGTCGCTGCGCAGGCCCATCGAGCGTGCGATGCGTCGCAGGTCCTCGTCCGACTCCGGGATCACGTGCGTGCGACGCAGCCGGTGCAGCTGGATCCGGTGCTCGAAGGTGCGCAGGAAGGCGTACGACGACGCGAGGGCGCTCGCGTCCTCGCGTCCGACGTAGCCCCAGGTCGCCAGCGCCTCGAGCGCGTCCATCGTCGTCCCGCTGTGCAGCATCACGTCGCTGCGACCGTGCACGAGCTGCAGGAGCTGCACGGAGAACTCGACGTCGCGCAGCCCGCCGGTGCCGAGCTTGAGCTGGCGGTCCGCATCCTTCGCGGGCACGTTCTGCTCGACGCGTCGGCGCATGGACTGCACGTCCTCGACGAAGTTCGGCCGCTCTGCCGCGCCCCACACGAACGGCGTCACGACGTCGACGAAGCGGTGCCCGAGGTCGAGGTCGCCCGCGGCCGGTCGCGCCTTGAGCAGCGCCTGGAACTCCCAGGTGGAGGCCCAGCGCTGGTAGTAGCCGTCGTAGGACGCGAGGGTCCGCACGAGCGCGCCGTTCTTGCCCTCCGGGCGCAGGTTCGGGTCCACCTCCCAGATGGAGCCCTCGCCGGTCGAGGCCACGCACGCCCGCATGAGCGCCTGCGCGAGGCGCGTGGCGGCCTGCATCGCCTCGATCTCGTCGACGCCGTCGAGCGGCTCGCCGACGAACAGCACGTCGACGTCGGAGATGTAGTTGAGCTCGCGCCCGCCGCACTTGCCCATCGCCACGACGGCGAGGCGGCAGCGCTGCGCGTCGATGGGGAGCTGCATGCGCGCGATCGCGAGCGCCGCCTCGAGCGTGGCGTCGGCGAGGTCGGCCAGCGCGGCCGCGACGTCGACGAAGGGCGCGCCGTCGCTCGACGTCGGCCGCAGCGATCGCGAGCAGGCGTCGACGGTAGGCGGCGCGCAGCTCGAGGAGCGCGTCGTCGTCGGGGAGGGTCGCCGTGGGGCGGGCCGCCCGGGGCTCGGCACCCACAGCCGCGAGCAGCTCGGCGCGGACCTGGGCGGCCGGCGCGACGTCGGCGTCGCCGCTCGGTTGCAGGACCACCCAGTGCTCCGGATGCCGGACGAGGTGGTCGCCGAGCGCGATGGACGTGCCGAGCACGCCGAACGCGCGAGCCCGCAGTCCGGCGTCGGCGTCGAGCGCCGCGACGAAGTCACGCGCCGCGGGACCTGGTTCCTCGGCGACGCGCGACAGCGCCGCCAGGGCGAGGTCCGGGTCGGGCGCGAGCGCGAGGTCGTCGACGGCGTCGACGCCGAGCCCGACGAGACCCGGGTCGCTCAGCAGCCGCACGGCGCGGGCGGCGTCGGCGAAGCCGAGCCGGGCGAGCCTGCCGTGCAGGCTGCCGGCCCGCGGGTCGGGGCTCCCGTCGAGCGTCATCTCACCGGTCGGCGGACGCGTGGACGACGTCGACGAAGGCGTGCGCGAACGGTCGCCAGGCGTCGGCCATCTCGTCGGCGCGGCTCGACCATGTCGGCGAGGAACGCCTCGGGCGTCGAGCCCGCAGGCGAGCACCGGGGCTGGGTCGTCGACGGCCCAGGACGCCACGATGTCGGCGTCGACCTCGGGGTGGAACTGCACCGCCCACGCACGCTCGCCGAGGCGGTAGGCCTGGATCTCGCAGTCCGGCGTGGAGGCCAGCAGGACGGCTCCGTCGGGCAGCTCGAGCATCTCGTCACCGTGGTACTGCGCGACCGGGCGCCCGGCGGCAGCACGCGGAACAGCGGGTCGTCCGCGGCGGCCGGGCAGGAGGTCGAGCTCGTAGACGCCGACCTCCGGCCTTGGCCGCCCGGTCGACGGCGCCGCCGCAGCGCGAGGGTCATCAGCTGCCCGCCGAGGCAGACGCCGAGCACCGGGACGCCCGGAGGACACGGCGTCGCGATGAGAGCGCGCTCGGCCGGCAGCCACGGCGCACGTCGTCCTCCCACGCCGCCATCGCGCCGCCGAGCACGACGAGCGCCGTCGACGTCGTCGGGCATCGACGTCGGCACGGCACCGCCGGAGTCGGCGTGCACCTCGACCAGCTCGACGTCGCGCTCCGCCCACCACCTGCCGAGCAGCGCAGGCGGATCGGTGGGGTCGTTGCGCACGACGAGGAATCGCATGCGGGCGGGCGGCGCGCTCACAGCACCGGGAGGTAGCGGGCCAGCTCGAACGGCGTCACCTGGCGGCGGTACTCCGCCCACTCGGCGCGCTTGTTGCGCAGGAAGAAGTCGAAGACGTGCTCGCCGAGGGTCTCGGCCACGAGCTCGCTGCGCTCCATCACCTGCACGGCCTGGCCGAGCGAGCTCGGCAGCGGCTCGATGCCCAGGGCGCGGCGCTCGGACTCGGTGAGCGCCCAGACGTCGTCCTCGGCGCCCGGCGGCAGCTCGTAGCCCTGCTCGATGCCCTTGAGCCCGGCGGCGAGCATGACGGCGAACGCGAGGTAGGGGTTCGCCGCGGTGTCGATCGAGCGGAACTCGACCCGGGTCGAGTTGCCCTTGGACGGCTTGTACATCGGCACGCGCACGAGCGCCGAGCGGTTGTTGTGGCCCCAGCAGACGTACGCCGGCGCCTCGCCGCCGCCGCCGAGCCGCTTGTAGCTGTTGACCCACTGGTTGGTGACCGCGGTGATCTCCGGCGCGTGCACGAGCAGGCCGGCGATGAAGCGAGCGCCCGACCTTCGAGAGCTGGTACTCGGCGCCCGGCTCGTGGAACGCGTTGCGGTCGCCCTCGAACAGCGACAGGTGGGTGTGCATGCCCGAGCCGGGGTGGTCGGCGAAGGGCTTCGGCATGAACGAGGCGTCCACGCCCTGCTCGAGCGCGACCTCCTTCACGACGAGGCGGAAGGTCATGATGTTGTCGGCGGTGGTGAGCGCGTCGGCGTAGCGCAGGTCGATCTCCTGCTGGCCGGGTGCGCCCTCGTGGTGGCTGAACTCCACCGAGATGCCCATCGACTCGAGCATGGTGATGGCCTGGCGGCGGAAGTCGTAGCCGTGGCGGTGCGGGCTGTGGTCGAAGTAGCCGACGTCGTCGATCGGCACCGGCACCTCGCCGCGCTTGCGTGCCCTGCTCGAGCAGGAAGAACTCGATCTCGGGGTGCGTGTAGAAGGTGAAGCCGAGGTCGGCCGCCTTGGCGAGCGCGCGCTTGAGGACGTGGCGCGGATCGGCGTACGACGGGCTGCCGTCGGGCATGAGGATGTCGCAGAACATCCGGCCCGTGCCCGGGCTCTCCCCGCGCCACGGCAGCACCTGGAACGTGCTGGGGTCCGGCTTGGCGAGCATGTCGGACTCGTACACCCGGGCGAAGCCCTCGATGGCCGAGCCGTCGAAGCCGATGCCCTCGGCGAAGGCGCCCTCGAGCTCGGCCGGCGCGATGGCCACCGACTTGAGCATGCCGAGCACGTCGGTGAACCAGAGCCGGACGAACCGGATGTCTCGCTCCTCGATCGTGCGGAGCACGAACTCGGTCTGCTTGTCCATGGCGCCCATCTTGTCCTAGCCCGAGTCACATGCGTATGTCGGCTCGCACGTAGGGCATGGACTCGAGTTCGGGCGGGGCGGCCGCTAGGCTGGCGTCGTGCCTCAGCTGCGGTTCGCCCTCGCCCAGATCAACCCGTCCGTCGGCGACCTCGCGGGCAACGCGGACCTGGTCGTGGCCCGGGCGCACGAGGCGTCGACGGCGGGTGCCCACCTCGTCGCGTTCCCCGAGATGGTGCTCACCGGCTACCCGGTCGAGGACCTCGCGCTGCGGCCGTCGTTCCAGGACGCGAGCCGCGCCGCGCTCGACACCCTCGCCGCCCGGCTCGAGTCCCAGGGCCTCGGTGGGCTGGTCGTGGTGGTCGGCTACCTCGACCGCGTCGCCGACGCCGACGACCGCCTCGGCCGCCCGCGCGGCGCGCCGCAGAACGCCGCCGCCGTCCTCCACGGCGGACGCATCGTCGCCCGCTACGCCAAGCACCACCTGCCCAACTACGGCGTCTTCGACGAGTACCGCTACTTCGTCCCCGGCTCGGGCACCACGATCGTGCGCGTCGACGGCGTCGACGTCGCCCTCGCCATCTGCGAGGACCTCTGGCAGGACGGCGGACCGGTCGCGCAGGTGCGCGCCACCGGCGCCGGTCTGCTCGTCGTCATCAACGGCTCGCCGTACGAGCGCAACAAGGACGACGTCCGGCTCGCGCTGTGCGCCCGACGCGCGCGCGAGGCCGGCTGCGCGCTCGCCTACGTCAACATGGTCGGCGGCCAGGACGAGCTCGTGTTCGACGGCGACTCGCTCGTCGTCGACGCGCGACGGCGAGCTCGTCGCGCGCGCCCCGCAGTTCGCGGAGGCCCTGCTCGTCGTCGACCTCGAGCTCCCCATGGCCGACCCCACGACGAGCCGCTCGACCGCCGCGATCGGCTTCCCGGTGCCGCACCACGACCCGCAGCCAGCCGACGGTCGCCGCGCGGCTCTCCGACGACGCCGAGGTCTGGGCGGCGCTCGTCACCGGGCTGCGCGACTACGTGCGCAAGAACGGCTTCCGCTCGGTGGTGCTCGGGCTCTCCGGCGGCATCGACTCCGCGCGTCGTCGCGGCGATCGCCGTCGACGCGCTCGGCGCCGACAACGTGCACGGCGTGTCGCTGCCGAGCGTCTACTCGTCGGAGCACTCGCGCGACGACGCCGCGGACCTCGCCGAGCGCACCGGCATCCACTTCCGCACCGTGCCGATCGCACCGATGGTCGACGCCTTCCAGGCGCAGCTCGCGCTCACGGGCCTGGCCGAGGAGAACCTGCAGGCACGGGTGCGCGGCACGACCCTCATGGCGATCTCCAACGCCGGAGGGCCACCTCGTGCTCGCCACCGGCAACAAGAGCGAGCTCTCCGTCGGCTACTCCACGATCTACGGCGACGCCGTCGGCGGCTTCGCGCCGATCAAGGACGTGCCGAAGGTCGACGTGTGGCGGCTCGCGCGGTGGCGCAACGCGGAGGCCGAGGCGCGCGGCGAGACCCCGCCGATCCCGCCGTCGAGCATCGAGAAGCCGCCGTCGGCCGAGCTGCGTCCCGGGCAGCTCGACACCGACTCGCTGCCCGACTACGCGCGTGCTCGACGACCTGCTCGACGACTACGTCGAGAACGACCGCGGTGCCGCCGAGCTGGTGGCCGCCGGGTTCGACCGGGCACTCGTGGAGCGCGTGCTGCGGCTCACCGACGTCGCGGAGTACAAGCGCCGCCAGTACCCGCCGGGCACGAAGATCTCGGTGAAGGGCTTCGGCCGCGACCGGCGCCTGCCGATCACGAGCCGCTGGCGCGAGACCGCCGACTGAGGACGTGCCGAGCTCGTGCCTGCGCGCAGTGGAGCGCGCGCTGGCACGAGCCCGACGTCAGCGGGGTGCGAAGCCCGGCGAGGATCGCGTCGACGAACTCCGCCGGGCCGGCGCCCGGCGACGCGTCGCGGCCGCTCGACGCGCAGCTGCAGGGTGTAGACGCGCGACGAGATGACGAGCGTCGTCATGAGCTCGACGTCGGTGTCGCGCACGCAGCTCGCCGTCCGCGATGCCGCGACGGATCACCGCGCGGTAGAGGTCGCGTCGCGGCTCGATCACCTGGTCGTAGAACGAGCAGAACATCCGCGGGTTCGCCTTCGCGTGCGCGAGGACCCGGTGGAAGCAGCACGCCGCTGGGGCTGTCGTGCTGCTGGTCCCACCACGCCGACACGACGCTGACGAGCGAGTCGCGCACGCGGCCCGCGTCGAGCCTCGGTCGGCAGCGACTCGTTCAGCGAGGCCAGCGCGGCGACGATCAGGTCGTCCTTCGTCGCGAACCGGCGGTAGATCGTGGTCTTGCCGACGCCGGCGCGCGACGGCCACCTCCTCGACCGAGAGGGCGGTGGGGCCGACCTCGGCGAGCAGCGTCGAGCGCGGCGCGCAGGATCGCCGCGTCGGCCCGCTCGTTGCGCGGCCGTCCCGGTGCGCGACTGTGCCCGTGCCCGTGCCGGTGGCCGCCCGGGTCGCCCTCGTGCCCGGCGTCGTGACCACCCGGGTCGCCGTGGATCAGCGCGCGGATCTTCGCCCGGGTCATGAGCGGTCGCGCTCCGCCCCCGGCTTCGAGGCGCGTACTCCTCGGCCGCCTCGCGCGCGTACGAGTCCTCGAGCTCGGCCGCACCGAGGTCCGCCTCGGCGCGGTCGTGGGCGCCGGACGCGACGCAGGTGCGGCTCATCGAGCGGGCGGTCGTCGACCGGCGTCGCGACCGGCGCGCGGCGCGCCCTTCTGCGGCGGCGTGATGGGCGGCAGCCGGAACCACGACGACGAGCGCCGCGACGACGATGAGCGACCGTCGAGACGAGCCCGGTGACGCGCGACGCCGCGAGGAACGCGTCGTAGGCGTCGGCCGTGGCCGACGCGACGACCGAGGCGCGGCAGGCCGGAGGCACCGCGCGGCCTCGAGCGACCTCGAACGGTCGCCGCCGACGGAGTCGATCGCCGCCTCCTGGGCCGCCGGCGGCAGCTGCGCGGGGAGCTCCGTCGAGCACCGGCGCGAGGTTCTTCGCGTACCGCGTCGCGAGCATCGTGCCGATGACCGCGACGCCGAGCGCGCCGACCACCTGGCGCACGGTGTTCTGCACGGCGGAGCCGGCGCCGGCGCGGGCCAGCGGCAGCGACGTTCTGCATGACGCGTGGAGGCGGGCGCGATCACGTTGCCCATGCCGAAGCCGAAGACGAAGAACATGACGAGGATCGAACCAGAGCGGCGGCGTCGATCGGCTGATGAACGAGAG
This sequence comes from uncultured Actinomycetes bacterium, assembly GCA_963738455.1. Taxonomy (GTDB): domain Bacteria; phylum Actinomycetota; class Actinomycetes; order S36-B12; family CAIYMF01; genus Longivirga. The sequence goes on along the minus strand of CAVTWM010000004.1, from coordinate 242,116 downwards.
CGCGAGCATCGCGAGGCCGACGCAGACGAGACCGAACGTCATGACGCGCTTGTAGCCGAACCGCTTCGACCATCGCGGCGCTGCGCGGAGCCGCGATGATCTGCCCGACGGCGAACGGCAGGAAGCACAGGCCGGCCTGCAGGGTGCTGACGCCGCGCAGCGATCTGCAGGAAGAACGGCAGCGTGAAGCGTGATGCCCGGAGAGCGCGAAGAACGCGAGGCTCACGGCCGCGAGGCTGACGGCGTACCCGCGGTTCTTGAACAGCGTGACGTCGAAGCTGCGGTGGTCGCTGCGCGCCTCGGTGACGACGAACCCGGTGAGGATCGAGGACGCCGAGCGCGATCGGGATCAGCACCGACGGCGTCAGAAGTTGCGCGTCGCCGAGGCGTCGATGATGCCGTAGACGAGCAGCACGAGCCCGGTGAACGAGATGAGCAGGCCCGGGATGTCGAGCGCCTGGCGGGTGCGGGTTCCGCGTCTCCGGGACGACCAGCACGATGCCGATCAGGCCGACGACGACGATCGGCACGTTGATGAGGAAGACCGAGCCCCAGTCGTTGCCGGTGAGCCAGCTGGTCCACTGCGGGTTCTCGAGCAGCATGCCGCCGAGCGACCGGCCCGAGCGCGACCGCGGCACCGACCGCGCCGGCCCAGGCGCCGATCGCCTTGCCGCGCTCGTGCGGCGGGAAGACCACCGTGATGATCGGCGAGCGTCACCGGGAGCACGGCGGCGCCGCCGATGCCCATGAGGCCGCGGAAGAAGATCAGCATCTCGGCCGTCGACGCGAACGCGCAGGCGGCCGAGGCGATCGCGAAGATCACCAGGCCGATGATGAGGATCTTCTTGCGGCCGTACTTGTCGCCGAGCACGCCCCAGGTGAACAGCAGCGAGGCGAACACGAGGATGTAGGAGTCGACCGCCCACACCAGCTGGCTCTGCGTGGCGTCGAGGTCGCGCTGGATCGTCGGGCAGCGCGATGTTGAGGATCGTGTTGTCGAGCACCACGACCAGCAGGCTGATGACGAGCACGGCGAGGATCGCCCAGCGACGCGGGTGCCCGGAGCCGTGAGGTCTGCCACCCGGCGAGGGGCTGCTCGGTGGTCATACGGGATGCCTTCCGGTCGTGCACGGTCAGGATCGCCAGCACCTTAGCTCAGGCTAATAGCGAAACGCAACCGTATCGTTTCTGAACCTGCTTGGACCGGCGCCGGAGCCGCCACGGCGGGCCGCGGGCAGGGCCTCCTCCGCGGCCGGGCGGCGACGTGTCACCATGGATCCCGAACGGGTACCCCACCTCGGGGACTCGAGTCGATGGAGGTCTCATGACCGGCACGTCCCCGCACGCCCCCGAGCCCCTCTACGGCGGCTCGCCCACCGGGCGACGCGTCACCGTCCGCGACCTCGCCGACGCCAAGGCGCGCGGCGAGAAGTGGCCGATGATCACGGCGTACGACGCCCTCACCGCCCGCGTCTTCGACGAGGCCGGCATCCCGGTGCTGCTCGTCGGCGACTCGGCCGCGATGGTCGTCTACGGCCACGACTCCACCATCCCCGTCACGGTCGACGAGCTGCTCCCGCTCGTGCGCGGCGTCGTGCGCGGCTCGCAGCGCGCGATGGTCGTCGCCGACCTGCCGTTCGGCTCCTACCAGGCCTCGCCGGCGCAGGCGCTCGAGACCGCGGCGCGCTTCATGAAGGAGGCCGGCGCGCACGCGGTAAGCTCGAGGGCGGCGCGCGCGTGCTCCCCCAGGTCGAGCTGCTCGCGTCCGCAGGCATCCCGGTGATGGCGCACCTCGGCCTCACCCCGCAGTCGGTGCACGCCTTCGGCGGCTACCGGGTGCAGGGCCGCGGCGAGGACGGCGTACGCCTGCTGCAGGACGCCAAGGCGCTGCAGGCGGCCGGCGCGTTCGCCGTCGTGCTCGAGGTCGTGCCCGCCGACCTCGCCGCCCAGGTGACGCGGGCGCTCACCATCCCGACCATCGGCATCGGCGCCGGCGCCGGCACCGACGCGCAGGTCATCGTCTGGCAGGACATGGCCGGGCTCACGCCCGGCAAGACCGCGAAGTTCGTGAAGAAGTACGCCGACATGCACGGCGTGCTGCTCGGCGCGGCCACCGCGTGGGCCGCCGACGTCGCGTCCGGCGCCTACCCCGCCCCGGAGCACACCTACGAGTAGCACGGCACCTCACCACGACCGTGCCCCACCGTGCGACCGACGCACCGGTGGGGCACTGTCGTGCGGTTAGACGTCGGTGACGCGAAGCCCCGCGTGCGCCTTGTAGCGGCGGTTCATCGAGATGAGGTTCGCGGTCATCGCCTCGACCTGGCGGGCGTTGCGCAGCCGGCCGGCGTAGATGCCGCGCATCCCGGCCATGCGATTGGCCAGCGCCTGCACGATGTCCGTCGCGGCGCGGTCGTCGCCGAGCACGAGGACGTCGGTGTCGACGTCGACCACCGGTCGTCGAGCAGCAGCACCGCCGACACGTGGTGGAAGGCGCCCACGACGCGCGTCGCGGAAGGACCGCCGCTGCCTGCTGCGCCGCCGAACCCTCCTCGACGTCGAGCGCGAACGCGCCCTGCTTGTCGAAGCCGAGCGGGTTGACGCAGTCGACGACGACCTTGCCGTCGAGCTCGGCGACCAGCGACTGCGAGCAGGTCGCGGTGGCCCTCGTACGGCACGGCCACGATGACGACGTCGGACCGCGCGGCGCAGTCCGCGTTGCCGGCACCCGTGACGCCGTTCCCGAGCTCGGCCGCCGCCGCTTCCGCACGCTCCGCGGACCGCGACCCGATGACGACGCGCTGACCGGCCTTCGCGAGCCGGTGCGCGAGACCGCGCCCCTGCTCGCCGGTGCCCCCGAGCACGCCGACCACGAGGTCGGACACGTCGGGGAGTTCGGGCTGCGTCGGCACGGTCGGCTCAGTCATGCCACCGATCCAACCACTCGGACCCCTCGTGCGGCACGATGCCCCCGTGGACTCCTCCCGGGTGGACCTGCTGCGCGACGTGCTGGCGAGCACGGGATGGGTCGACCGCACCCGCGGGTTCGCCCGGTCGCTGCGCCGGTCCACCGACTCCGGGCGGGGCCTGCTGCTCGTCGGTACGCCGACGCAGGAGCCGTGGCACCTCGCCGCGCACCTCGACGACGAGTCGCGCTACGCCGGCATCCCGACGCTGCGGCCCACGCTCGTGCGCTGGGCGCCGCCGCCCGGGGCCCCCGAGCACCTGTCGTACGGCCTCGAGCGCCTCGAGGCCGCCCGTCGCGGCGAGACGCTGTTCGTCGTCGCTCCCGACGACCCCACCGAGGCGCTGCTCGAGCGGCTGGCGGACGCGCGCCGCATCGGCGCGACCCTGCTCACCATCGACGCCGGCGAGTCGGACCTCGTCGGTCTCGCGCACGAGCAGCTCGTGGTGCCGCCGCGCGGGCTCACCGCGGTCGGTGAGCCGTCCGGCCTCGCGGTCGGGCTGCAGCTCGCCGGGCTCGGCGACGTCGACCTCGCGACGTCCGACGTCTCGTTCGACACCGTGCAGCACCTGGTGTCGGCGGCCGCCGGGGAGGACCCGTCGATGCCGGTGGCCGACTCGCGTCGCGGCTTCCGGGACCGGCTCGCGCGGCTCCTCGACGGCATCCAGGGAACTCCCGCGACGCGCGACTGGTGACACAGCAGGCAATCAGCGTGCGCGCGTCACGCCCCGTGGATCACACTCGCTGCCTGTGAGCGACTCGACGACGCCGCGCTGGCGGCTGGACCTCTCGCCGCTGCGCACGTCGCGGGACTTCCGGCTCCTGTTCACCTCCGGGGTCATCTCCTACCTCGGCTCGATGTTCACCTTCGTCGCGATCCCGCTGCAGGCGCAGCAGCTGACGGGCTCGTTCGTGGTCGTCGGGATGCTCGGGCTCGTCGAGGTGGTCCCGCTCATCGTCTTCGGTCTGTGGGGCGGGGCGCTCGCCGACCACGTCGACCGGCGGGTGATGATCCTGAGCGCGGAGGTGGGCGCGGCGCTGTGCTCGGTCATCCTGCTCGTCAACGCGCTGCTGCCCGAACCCCAGGTGTGGGTGCTGTTCCTCGTCGGCGCGCTGTTCGCCGTCACGGACGCCCTGCAGCGGCCCTCGCTCGACGCGCTCGTGCCGCAGACCGTCGAGCACGACCGCCTCGCCGGCGCTGCCGCCCTCATGTCGTTGCGCTGGAGCGTCGGATTCATCCTGGGCACGTCGATCGGCGGTCTCGTGGCCAGCTACCTCGGTGTCTCGGTGGCGTACGGCATCGATGTCGTGTCCTACGTCGTGTCGTTCCTGCTCCTGCTCGGGCTGCGCAGTCGCGGCCGGATGAGCGAGGGAGGGACGCCCGGGCTCGAGTCGATCGCGGAGGGCGTGCGCTACGCCTGGGGACGCAAGGACCTGCTGGGGACATACGCGGTCGACACGCTCGCGATGGTGCTCGCGTTCCCGTGGGCGGTGTTCCCGTTCGTGGCCGAGAAGTACGACGCACCGTGGGCGCTGGGTCTGCTCTACGCGGCCGCGTCGATCGGGTCCACCATCGCGTCGCTCACGAGCGGGTGGACGACGCGCGTGCATCGACATGGCCGCGCGATCGTCGTCGCCGCGTCGCTGTACGGACTCGCGATCGCCGGCTTCGGGCTGTCGCCGACGTTGTGGCTCGCGTTGGTGTTCCTGACGTTGGCCGGTGCCGCCGACATGGTGAGCGGTGTGTTTCGTTCGCTCGTGTGGAATCAGTCCATACCCGACGAGCTGCGTGGTCGTCTCGCCGGCATCGAGCTGTTGTCGTACGCGATCGGTCCGCAGCTCGGCAACGCACGCGTCAGCCTCATGGCACAGTGGCGTGGCCTGTCCGTCTCGATCGCCTCCGGCGGGATCCTCTGTGCTGCAGGTGTTTTCGCTCTCGCCGCGGCGCTGCCGACGATGTGGAACTACGACGTGCGCACGTCGCCGCACGTTGCCGAAGTTCGTCGGCAACGCCTCGCGGATGCGTCACGCGACGACGTGTGACCGCGTGGATCGACGTCGCGACGAGTACCACGCATGCGACACGAAGTTGCAGTACGACGCGAACATCCGCCCACTTTCTGTCACGCTCTGACACAGTTCGATCGAAGGCTTCTGACAGCAAGGTCGGAAGACGACTCAGGGAGGCATCGTGGCGGCTGCAAAGACCACCGCGAAGAAGGTTGCCAAGAAGGCACCCGCAAAGAAGGCAGTTGCCAAGAAGGCCCCGGCCAAGAAGGCAGCAGCGAAGAAGGCTCCGGCTCGCAAGGCCGTCGCGAAGAAGGCTCCGGCCCGCAAGGTCGCCGCCAAGAAGGCACCGGCCAAGAAGGCAGTGGCGCGCAAGGCCCCCGCCCGCAAGGTCGCCGCCAAGAAGGCCCCGGCCAAGAAGGCCCCCGCCAAGAAAGCAGTGGCGCGCAAGGCCCCCGCCCGCAAGGTCGCCGCCAAGAAGGCCCCGGCCAAGAAGGCAGCGCCGCGCAAGGCTGCGGCAAAGAAGGCTCCGGCCCGCAAGGTCGCCGCCAAGAAGGCCCCCGCCAAGAAGGCAGTGGCGCGCAAGGCCCCCGCCCGCAAGGTCGCCGCCAAGAAGGCACCGGCCAAGAAGGCAGCGCCGCGCAAGGCTGCGGCGAAGTAGGTCCCCCGTTCGTCGCGGGCCACGACGGCCCCGACGGACAGCGAAGAGCCCGACACCCTCGTGGTGCCGGGCTCTCTGCTGTCCGGTGGTGACTGCTCCTCTGCTACCGGATCAGTCGTCCTCGCCGGAGTCGAAGTCCTCGTTGCGCTTGCGCATGCGCGCGAGCACGCCCTCGGCCTCGGCCCGCGTCGCGTACGGACCGAGCCGCTCGGAGTTCGGGTCGCTCTGTCCCTGCTCGACCTGCTGCGTGCGCAGGTTGAACCACCAGTCACCTGTCGTCCCGCCACCCTCGCCCATCACGCCTCCCGATCACGCGCATCGTCGACGTGCCGCGCACGTCACGTCTCCTAGACTCGCACCATGCCACTGAAGCCCGGCGTCATCAGCCCGATGCGACCCGTACCGCCGCACATCCCGCGGCCGGAGTACGTCGGCAAGAAGCGCGCCACGCGTTTCACCGGCTCCGAGGTCAAGGACGCGGACACGATCGAGCGGATGCGGATCGCCGGTCGCCTCGGCGCGCAGGCGCTGGAGGAGGTCGGTCGCCACGTGGCGCCGGGCGTCACCACGGACGAGCTCGACCGCATCGGCCACGAGTTCCTGTGCGACCACGGGGCCTACCCGTCGACCCTCGGCTACCCGGGTGGCGGCAACAGCCCGGTGTACATGAAGTCGCTCTGCTCCTCGCTCAACGAGGTCATCTGCCACGGCATCCCCGACTCCACGGTGCTGCGCGACGGCGACATCTGCAACATCGACATCACCGCCTTCATCCACGGCGTGCACGGCGACACCAACGCGACCTACCTCGTCGGCGACGTCGACGAGGAGTCGCGTCTGCTCGTCGAGCGCACGCGCGAGGCGACCATGCGCGGCATCAACGCCGTCGCGCCGGGGCGTCAGCTCAGCGTCGTGGGGCGCGTCATCGAGTCCTACGCACGTCGGTTCGGCTACGGCGTCGTCCGCGACTTCACCGGGCACGGGATCGGCACCGCGTTCCACTCCGGCCTCGTCGTGCCGCACTTCGACGACCCGTCCGCGACCACCGTCCTGCAGCCCGGCATGACGTTCACCGTCGAGCCCATGCTCACGCTGGGCACCTACGACTGGCGCATGTGGCAGGACGGCTGGACCATCGTCACGGCCGACCTGAGACGGTCCGCGCAGTTCGAGCACACCCTGCTGGTGACCGACACGGGTGTCGAGATCCTCACGCTGCCCTGACGTGAGGCGGGGCACCATCGCTCAGGCGCATCGCCTAGCCTGCTCCGCATGACGCGTGACGAGCGCCCGCTGGGCTGGCCCGACGACGTACGCACCCTCGCGATCGACGTGGGCGGCAGCGGGTTCAAGGCCGCGGTGCTCGACCCGCAGGGCGTGATGCTCACCGAGCGGGTCCGCGTGGAGACGCCGTACCCCGTCACTCCGGAACGGCTCGTCTCCTCCCTGCTCGCCCTCACCGACCACCTCGGCGTGCGCCACCGCGTCTCCGTCGGCTTCCCCGGTCTCGTGCGCAACGGCAAGGTGCGCAACATCCCCTCGCTGTCGCGGGCCGCCTACGACGGTGAGACCGACCCGGAGCTCGAGGAGGCGTGGCGCGGATTCGACCTCGCCGGCGCGCTCAGCACGGCGTTCGGCGTGCCGGTCAAGGTGGCCAACGACGCGGACGTGCAGGGCTGCGCGGTCGTGCAAGGCGAGGGCTTCGAGTTCGTGATGACGCTGGGCACCGGCGTCGGCACGGCGCTGTTCCTCGACGGCCGCCTGCTCCCGCACCTCGAGGGCGGGCACGCCCCGTTCCGCAAGGACCAGTCGTTCGAGGACCAGCTCGGCAACGTGGCGCGCAAGGACATCGGCAACATGCGGTGGCGTCAGCGCGTGGTCAAGGCCATCGACGCCTACGAGCGGTTCCTGTTCTTCGACACCATCTACCTCGGCGGCGGCAACGCGAAGCACCTCGACCCCGAGCAGCTGCCCACGCACGCGCGAGTCGTCGACAACACCGCGGGCATCATCGGTGGGGTGCGGCTGTGGGACCTCGACGCCTGAGGTCACGGCGCGGCGAGATGTGGTCCGGCTTTCAATCATCTCTGATCCGGCGTAGCGTGGACACATGACGACGAGGTGGCTCACCGCGGAGCAGCAGACGCACTGGCGCGCGTACCTCGCGGCCACGACGCTGCTGCAGGAGCGGCTCTCGCGCGAGCTCCAGGCGTCGCACGGCATCACCATCTCCGACTACGAGATCCTCGTGCGCCTCTCCGAGGCACCCGACCGTCGGCTGCGCATGAGCGGCCTCGCCGACTACACGCTGTCGAGCCGTAGCCGCCTCTCGCACCAGGTCGACCGCCTCGAGAAGGCCGGGCTCGTCGAGCGGCAGGCCTGCGAGGAGGATCGCCGCGGGGCGAACGCGGTCCTGACCGACGACGGCTTCGCGCTGCTGGTCGAGGCGGCACCCACGCACGTGCGCGGAGTCCGGGAGCACCTGCTCGACCAGCTCACCGATCGCGAGTTCGCCGCGCTCGGCAAGGCCTGCGCGCTCGTCGCCGCTCATCTGCAGTCCGACCCAGCGTGCGAGCAGACCGCCTGACCCATGCACGTGCGCGAGTCCCTGCCCTCACTGACCAAGAACGAGGGTCGGTTTCGGTCACGTGGGGCATGGACTCGCGTGGCGGGACGGCGGAGGGCCGGTCACCGCTGGTGCGATGACCGGCCCTGAGCGTCGCGCGGGTCGGACTACGTAGTCTGGATCAGTCCTCGGTGGGGCGGCGGCGCGCGGTGACGACGAACGTCACGATGCCGGCACCGATGAGGGCCGCGGCGAGAGCGAACTGACCGCCGGCGTTCGAGCCGGTCGAGGGCAGGCCCGCCTCGTTCTCGGTCGCGGTCGCGCTGTTGCTGGCCGGATCCGTGACGCTGCCGGACTCGGAAGGATCGGCCGACGTCGAGGTGGACTGGCTCGAGGTCGCCGAACCCGACTCGGTCGGGCCGGTGGGCTGGTCGGTCGGGCCGGTGGGCTCGCCCGTCGGGTCGGTCGGCTGGTCGGTCGGGCCGGTGGGCTCGCCCGTCGGGTCGGTCGGCTGGCTCGGTCGGGTCGGTCGGCTCGCCCGTCGGGTCGGTGGGCTCGCCCGTCGGGTCGGTCGGCTCGCCCGTCGGGTCGGTCGGCTCGCCCGTCGGATCGGTCGGCTCGCCCGTCGGATCGGTCGGCTCGCCCGTCGGCTCGTCCGTCTCGGACTCGGTCGCGCTCGCGCTCGGCGACTTCGTCGTGTGGGTCGGCGATGCGCTCGACGACTCGCAGCCCTCGTCGTCATCGTCGTCATCGTCGTGCTTCGACCGCGTGGCGGACGCGCTGCCGTCGCCCCCGGAGTTGTTGTTGTTCGCGACGACGCGCGAGTCGTGGCTCGCGCGCGACGTGCTCTGGCCGTGGCCGCTGTCGCCGCTCGTCGTCGTCGCAGTCGTCGCCCTGCTGGGACGACCCGTGCGCGCCGGCGCTGGACATGAAGGGGGCGACGGTCAGTCCCAGACCGGTCGTCGTCAGGAGTGCCGCGGCGAAGACCGCGGCGGCACCACGCGAGCTGGCCGCGTGACGTGCTGTGCCGACGTGAGACGTGCGCATGGTGACTTCCTCTGCTCGAGGGCAGGGCCCGGGACACTGCGGTCGCCGAGGCCGGGCTCACCACTGGCTCGCCGCGACCACGCCCCCAGGAGCAGGGGTGGGTGACCGTGTACGACGGCCGCGGGTCGACGCCTCCTCGATCACGGAACCCGAGGGAACCGCGCGACTAGGTTGCCCTACCCGTGCACCGTCCATCTACGGTCCGTGACGGTCCGTTACTCCATCCGAGCGTTCTCACGCTCAGGCGATGGCCGATCGGACGATGCCGCATCATCCGTTCGGTGGATGGGTCGGACGGAGCAACGACGACGGATGCCCGGCCCGGCGAGGGCAGATGAGCTGGCCTGTAAGCCGGATTCTGTCCCGGTCGCGGACGACCGGGGGCGACCATCCATCTGGGGCCGTCGTTGCCGACGACCTCGGTGCGGTCTACCCGCAGGCTCGGACGGGCCGTCCTCGAACGCCTGCGCGGATGACCGGAGTCACCCTTCTTGACCTTGCTCCGGGTGGGGTTTGCCGAGCCGCGACGGTCACCCGCCGCGCTGGTGGTCTCTTACACCACCGTTTCACCCTTACCGCCGTTGCCGGCGGCGGTCTGTTCTCTGTGGCACTGTCCCGCGGGTCACCCCGGGTGGGCGTTACCCACCACCCTGCCCTGTGGAGTCCGGACTTTCCTCAGCGCTCGTCCCGAGGGACTCCTGCCGCGGCCGCCCGGCCAGCTCATCTGCACCGCCAGGGTACTCGAACGTCGACCGGCTCGAATCCCGTCGCCGTGGCGGCTGCCACTGACTAGCGTCACGCGCCATGGAGCAGATGGTGCCGATCGGGAACGACCACGTGTGGCTCGAGGACTCCGCGGGCGAGGGACCCGTCGTGCTGCTCCTGCACCCCGGGATCGGGGACTCGCGGGCGTGGGACCCGATCTGGGATGCGCTGACGCCCACGTGCCGCGTCATCCGCTACGACGTTCGCGCGTACGGCCGCTCGCCGCACGCGACCGAGGCGTACACCACGGCAGGTGACCTACGCGCCGTGCTCGACCACCTCGGCCTCGACGCCGCCCACCTCGTGGGATGCAGCATGGGAGGTGCCGCGGCGATGGAGCTCGCGGTGACGGACCCCGATCGGGTCGCCTCGCTCGTGCTGCTGTGTCCGGGCATCGGTGGCTACGACTGGCCCGACGAGCCGGAGCTCGACGCCGAGTACGAGCGGCTCGAGGCGGACAACGACGTCGACGGACTCGTCGCGTTCTCGTTGCGGGAGTGGACGCCGGTCGGGCACGAACCGATCGTGGTCGACCTGGCGAGGTCGGCGGCGGAGGCGGTCGCCAACGAGGCCGAGTTCGGGCAACGAGGCGTGCCGGCGTATGACCGGCTCGGCGAGCTGGCGATCCCCGTGATCCTCATGGTGGGCGACCGCGATCGGGCGCCCTTGATCGAGGCGAACCACGCCGTGGCCGCGCGCATCCCCGGATGCCGCCTCGTCACGATGCCGGGTGTCGACCACCTGCCGATGCTGCGCGAGCCCGAGTGGGTCACGCGCACGATCCTCGAGCAGGTCCACGCCTGAGGCGGGCAGTCAGACCGGGACGAAGTCGACGCGTCGTCGTGCCGGGTCCACCGCCGTGAGCCGCACGTTGACCCGCGTCCCGAGCCCGAGCCCTCCCCCGGGCACCCGCGCCCGGACGGCTGGCCAGTGCAGCTGCACGACGTCGTAGTCCTTGCGCTGGTCGACGACCACCGCGGTGTACTCCTTGCCCACGTGCTCCTCGAGCAGCACCGACTCGACCAGGTCGACGCACGCGCGGTCGAGCGCACGCGCTCGCATGTCCGCCGAGCGCATCTCCTCGGGCAGGGCCGGGAGCCCCTCGAGCACCCAGCCGGGAACCTGCGCGCCCGAGGCGATCGACAGGCAGCACTCGCTGGCGTAGCGGTCGACGAGGCGCCGCAGCGGCGCGGTGACGTGCGAGTACGCCGACGCCACCGCGGCGTGACGCAGCCCGGTCGGCTCGTCGTCGCCCACGTGCCGGTCCACGACGGTGTAGCCGGCAGAGCGCAGGAGGACCGTGACGAGGTTGAGGAAGGCGGCGTGCTCGGGCTCGCGCGGATCGAGGTCGCGGACGAGCTGGGCGTACGACGTGTGCGCCGGCCACTCGATGCCGAGTCCGGCCGCGGTGCGCCGCAGCCGCTCGTAGTCCTCGTCGGCAGGGGGCGGCATGGTGCGCACGATGCCCACTCCCGCGTCGAGCATGAGGCGCGCCGCGCACATGCCGGTGAGCAGCGAGATCTGCGCGTTCCAGGACTCCACCGGGTGCGGCGCCCGCATGACGAGGCGGTAGCCGGGCCCGTCGTCCTCGATCTCCTGGTCCGGCACCCGCACGTCGATGCCGCCACGCACGACCTCGAGCTCCTGCCGCAGCAGGCCCACCTCGCGCAGGCACACCAGCGACTCGTCCGCGGTACCGGCGTCGATGCCGCGCTGCACCTGGCCGTAGGAGAGCTTCGCGACGCTGCGCACCACGGCGCGCTCGACGTCGACCTCCACCGGATGACCCGCGGAGTCGAGGTCGATGCGCCACAGCACCGCAGGGCGGTCGCCGTCGGCGAGCAGGCTCGCCACGCCCTCGGACATCACGGGCGGGTGCAGCGACGTGCGCAGGTCGGGGCTGTAGAGGGTGACCCCACGGCGGTGGGCCTCGAGGTCGATCGCGCTGCCCGGCGCCACGAAGGCGGCGACGTCGGCGATCGCGTAGTGGACGCGGAACCCCGAGCCCCGTCGCTCGATGAACACGGCCTGGTCGAGGTCCGTGGATCCGGCCGGGTCGATGGTGACGAACGGCAGGTCCCGGGCGTCACGGCGCGAGCCGCCCCCGGGCGGGGGCGGCGGCTGGGGCGACGCCGCGACCGCCGCGGCCTCCGCGAGCACGTCGGAGGGGAACTGCTGGGGCACGCCCTGCTCGTCGCGCACCGCCTGGAACCCGGCCCGCAGGATGTCCCCCTGGCGCGCCTGCGCGCGGAGCCATCGACGAGTCACCCGGCCACCGTACGTGGGCGACGCAGCTCCGGCACCCGAACTCTCGCGAGCCCACGCACCGGGACGACGCCGGCGGAGCCCCCGCGTCGCGCGGTCCGACGCGGTCCGCGAGGATCTGCGGGTGCTCGTGCTGCTGCCACCGTCGGAGGGCAAGACCGGACCTCGCCGGGGCAAGGCGCTCGACCTCGACACCCTCGCGTTCCCCGAGCTCACCCACACCCGCGAGCGCGTGCTCGACGCGCTCGTCGCGCTCACCCGCACCTCGCCCGAGCGGGCCCTCGAGGTGCTCGGTCTCTCCCCACGTCAGGGGGACGAGGTCGCGCGCGACGCGGCGCTCGAGACCGCGCCCACGGCGCAGGCGGGTCTCGTCTACACCGGGGTGCTCTACGACGCCCTCGACGTGCCGACCCTGGACACCGCGGCACGACGTCGCGCCAACCGCATGCTCGTGGTCCAGAGCGCGCTGTTCGGCGCGCTGCGCCTCACCGACCGCATCCCGGCGTACCGGCTCTCCGGTGACGCGAACCTGCCCGGCCTCGGGTCGCTGACGGCCCTGTGGCGGGACCCCCTCGCGCTCGCGATGACCGCCGCGGCGTCGCGCGGTCTGGTCGTGGACCTGCGGTCCGGAACCTACGCGGCGCTCTGGCGACCCACCGGCGAGACGGCGGACCGCACGGTCTCCGTGCGAGTGCTCCAGGAGATGCCCGACGGGTCCCGCACGGTCGTGAGCCACTTCAACAAGGCGACGAAGGGCCGCCTCGTGCGGCAGTGGCTCGTCGACGGCGTGGACCCGCGCACCGCCGAGGACCTCGCGGGCGCGTGCGAGAGCGCCGGAGTCGTGGCCGAGCTCGGACCGCGACCGAAGCCCGGCCGGGCGCGCGGGCTCGACGTCGTCGTCTCCGACCTGTAGCCCGGAGGACCTGCTGCCGCGGCAGCGCCGCAGGCCCGGGCTCGCACGTGACCGGCGCTACGGCGTCCAGGTGGACGCGATGCCGTCGAGGTGCGACGACTCCGCGAACGAGCGCATGGAGGCGTTGCCGTCGGCGTACCAGGTCAGCGTGGTGATCGACGCGGGTGCGAGCTCCATCCGGTTCATCGCCTGGAGCGGGGCGCCGAGTGCTCGCACGGTGAGCGCGCGGATCGTGCCCACGTGGCCACCGATGATGATGCGTCGGCCGGGGTGGTCCGCCAGCACCCGGTCGAGCGCTCCCCACACGCGCTCGCAGACCTGCGTGAGCGACTCGCCGCCGGGCGGGGCGACGTCGGGCGAGGACAGCCACGCCGCCATCTCGTCCGGCCAGCCCGCCAGGACCTCGGCGAACGTGAGCCCGTCCCAGTCGCCGAAGCGGCCCTCCTCGAGTCCCTCGACGACGATCGGGGTGAGGCCGATCCGCGCACCGATGATCGCGGCGGTCTCGCGCGTGCGCAGCATCGGCGAGCACACGAGCACGTCGCCCCCACCGCGCTGCGCGACCTCGCCCGCCGCCGCCTCCGCCTGCGCGATCCCCTGCGCCACCAGCGGCGGGTCGAACGGGCCGCCCGACCCGGAGAACCGGCGCTCGAGGGAGTGCTGCGTGACGCCGTGGCGCACGATGAGCGTCACCGTGGGTGCGCCGATGTCGGGGCCCCAGCCCGACGACCGCGGGACGAGGACCGGCCGGCACCGGAGTCGCTCGGCCTCGGTCTCGAACGCGTCCGCGGGGGAACGCCGGATGATGCCCGACCGGCCGCGCTCGACCGCGTCCATCGACTCGTTGGCCAGCTTGTCGGCCGCCTTGTTGCTCTCTCGCGCGGCACCCACGTGAAGCTGACGCGCTCGCGCGGGACGACGTCGCGCGCCTGCAGCGCGATGCGTCGCAAGCGTGTCGTTCTTGATGGCCCAGCGACCGCTCATCTGCTCGACGACGAGCTTGGAGTCGAGCCGCGCCTCGATGACGGCGTCCGGATCGATCTCGATCGCGGCGCGCAGGCCCTCGAGCAGCCCGGTGTACTCCGCGACGTTGTTGGTCGCGACGCCGAGGTGGTCGGCGAGCTCGACGAGCACCTCCCCCGTGGCCGCCTCGCGCACGACCGCGCCGTACGCCGCCGGACCGGGGTTCCCGCGCGAGCCGCCGTCGGCCTCGACGACCAGGAGTGCGGTTCACAGCCCGGACTCGGGCGTGCGGACCAGGATGCGGCGGCACTCCTCGCAGCGCAGCACCTCGTCCGGCGCCGCGTCGCGGATGCGCCCGATGTCGGTGGGCGTCAGCTCCATCCGGCAGCCCTCGCACCGCCGCTGGTGCAGCGCGGCAGCGCCGACGCCGTTGTGGTCGGCGCGCAGCTTGTCGTAGAGCGTGAGGAGGTCGGGAGGGATCTCAGTTGACCAGCCTGGCGCGCTCCGCCGCCACCCACTCGCCTGTCGCGGTCAGCGTCGGACCAGGCGGCGTCACGCTCGCCGCCGGCGGTCTCGGTCTGCTCACGCAGCGAGTCACGCTCGGCGGTCAGGACGGCGAGCGCGCGACCGCGCGTCCTCGAGCTTCTCCATCACCTCGAGCTCGGCGTCCTCGAGGTCGCTCTGGCGCCGGGCGAGCGAGGCGATCTCGTGCTGGAGGTTCTCGAGGTCCTTCGACGAGGCGACCCGACCCGCGCTGCGAGCAGCTCCTGGTCCTTGCGGCGACCGCGCGCGCACCTGCTCGACGTCGGTCTCGGCCTTGGTCTGCGCGCGCTCGAGGTCGTCCACCTCGGTCTCGCCGGCGACGATCCGGTCGCGCAGCGCGCCCGAGACGCCCCTCGAGATCGGCGATCGTCGGCCAGCTGCGGGAGGCTGCGGCGCTGGTGCGCGATCTGGTCGAGGCGGGCGTCGAGCGCCTGCAGGTCGAGCAGGCGGAGCTGGACGGCGGGCTCGGCGATCACCGGTCTCCTCGTGTTCTCGTGTGGTCGTGCGTGCCGGGTCGGCCGCGAGGCTCAGACCCGGGCCGTCCACGGGTCGGTGACGATCGTCGACACGTGGGTCTCCACCGTAACGCCTCCGGTGGCCTCGGCCAGATCGGTCCGCAGCAGCTCCGCCGCGACGGGCAGCCACGGCCACTCCGACGCCCAGTGCGCGACGTCGAGCAGCGCGGCGCCACCGGCGGCGAGGTGGTCTCCGGCGACGTGGTGCTTGAGGTCGGCCGTGACGACGACGTCGGCCCCGAGCGCCGTGGCGGCGGCAGAGCGCGTCCGAGCCCGAGCCACCGACGACGGCGACCCGGCGGACGAGCGCGGCCCGGGTCGCCGGCGATGCGCACGCCGTGGGCCGTGGCGGGCAGCGACGCGTCACGACCGCTCGGCGAGCGTCGCGCAGGGTGAGGGCGCCGGCCAGGTCGCCGATGCGCCCGAGACCCGTGGCGGCGTCGGGCGAGCGACGGCACCACCGGTGCCGTGGCCGTGACCCCGAGTGCGGCCGCCAGCGCGTCCGAGACACCGTCGGGTTCGCGACGTCGCCGTTCGTGTGCGCCGCGAGCAGGGCGCAGCCGCCGCGTGACGAGCCGATGCACCAGCCGTCCGGCCGGGGTCGTCGCCGCCACGCTACGACACCGGGGTCAGCAGCAGCGGGTGATGCGTGACGAGAAGGTCCGCGCCCGCGCCGATCGCCTCCTCGCACCGTCGCCTCGGTGGGGTCGACGGCGAGGTGCACGAGCCGGACCGGACGGCCCGGATCGCCGCACACGAGCCCGACGGCGTCCCACGGCTCGGCCGTCGCCGGGTCGTAGCGGCGGTGGACCGCGGCGACGACGTCGCCGAGCGAGACGGTGGGAGTCACCGCGCGAGCCTACGGCGGCGACGGGTCGTCACGCGGCCGCCGGGAAGATACGACGAGGGCTCCACGTTCATGATGGAGGACAGTCCGGGACCACGACGGTGACGTGCCGCCGACCCGCACTGCCGGACCTGAACAGGAGCACGCATGTCCACGATCGACGTGACCGCCGCCACCTTCGACGAGACCGTCGCCGGGAACGACATCGTGTTCGTCGACTTCTGGGCCGCGTGGTGCGGCCCCTGCCGCAACTTCGCCCCGGTCTTCGAGAAGGCCTCCGAGAGCCACGGCGACATCGTGTTCGCCAAGGTCGACACCGACGCCGAGCAGCAGCTCGCCGGCGCCGCCAACATCACCTCGATCCCCACGCTGATGGCGTTCCGCGAAGGCGTGCTCCTCTACTCGCAGCCGGGCGCGATGCCCGCACCCCAGCTCGAGAAGCTGATCACCGCGATCCGCGAGGTCGACATGGTCGACGTGCACGCGCAGGTCGCCGCGCAGCAGGCCGGGGCGTCGGCCGACGCCTGATCCTCAGGCAACGACGAAGGCGCGCCCCCCGGTTCGGGGAGCGCGCCTCGTGTCGTCTCGGGGCGGTCAGCGGCCGCGTGAGCCGCTGGGTCGACGGCCCTGGCCGCCGCCCTGGCCGCTGCGGCCCTGGCTGCTGCTGCGGCCCTGACCCGAGCGGCTGGTCCCGCCGCGCGGCGGGCGCGCCGTGCGCGCCGGCTCGGGTGCGGGGGCCGCGGACGGCGTCACGTAGGCGGCCGGCGGACCGGTCAGCGCGGTGATGTGGGCGGCGCCGGGGCGTACCCGGACGGCGGTCGGCTTGATGCCGGCCTTGCGCGCGAGCTGGGCGACGTCCGAGCGCTGGGAGTCGGTGGCCACCGTGACGACCACGCCGGCCGCGCCGGCACGAGCCGTACGCCCGGAGCGGTGCAGGTAGGCCTTGTGCTCGGCCGGCGGGTCGACGTGGACGACGAGGGTGATGTCGTCGACGTGGATGCCGCGCGCGGCGATGTCGGTGGCGACCAGGACCCGCACCTCGCCGTTGCGGAACGCGGAGAGGTTCCGGTCGCGGGCGTTCTGCGCGAGGTTGCCGTGCAGGTCGACGGCGGGGACGCCGGCGAGGGTGAGCTGTCGGGCGAGCTTCTTGGCCCCGTGCTTGGTGCGCGTGAACAGCAGCGAGCGACCCTCGCCCGACGCGAGCCCCTGGACCACGCCGGCCTTGTCGTGCTCGTCGACCGTGAAGACGTGGTGGACCATGTCCGGCTCGGTCGAGGCGACCGAGTCGACGGAGTGCGTGACGGGGTTGACCAGGTAGCGGCGGACGAGGACGTCGACGCCGTTGTCGAGCGTGGCGGAGAACAGCAGGCGCTGGCGTTCCGGCCGTGGTCTTGTCGAGGATGCGCTTGACGCCGGGCAGGAACCCGAGGTCGGCCATGTGGTCCGCCTCGTCGAGGACGGTCACCTCGATGTCGTCGAGGCGCACGTGGCGCTGGTTCATGAGGTCCTCGAGGCGGCCGGGGCACGCGACGACGATGTCGACGCCACGGCGGAACGCCGCGACCTGGCGACCCTGCGAGACGCCGCCGAAGACGGTCGTCGTCGTCATGCCGAGCGCCTTCGCGAGCGGCTCGATGGTCTCGAACACCTGCGTGGCGAGCTCACGCGTGGGAAGCAGGACCAGCGCGCGCGGGTGGCCCGGGCGGACCCGACGTCCGGACGTCGCGAGACGCGCGACCAGCGGCAGCGCGAACGCGATCGTCTTGCCGCTGCCGGTGCGGCCGCGGCCGAGCACGTCGCGGCCGGCGAGGGAGTCGGGCAGCGTCGCGGACTGGATCGGGAAGGCCGAGGTGATGCCCTGGGCGGCGAGGACGCGTACGAGGTCGGCGGGCACGCCGAGCTCGGCGAACGACGTCGTCGATCGGAGCGGTGGAGACGGGCTCGACGACCGCGGCGGCGGTCGGGGCCGAGGTGGTGGTGGAGGCGGACGAGGGGCTCGAACCCGCGGAGCGGCGTCGGGGACGTCGATCGCGGTCGTTCGAGGTGGAGCGGGGCGCGCCAGAGGCGACAGACATGCGGGGTCCTTGTCAGGCATCGGGTGCCGCATCGACCTGTGACGCACTCACCCGAGGTGGGCGGTTGCAGGCACGGTGCGCGCAGGACGCGCATCGGAGCGGCGTGGTGCATCCGGAGTGGAGCACCGCATCCGGTCACTGGGCCGGAGGCTCGAGGTGGTGCGCACCTGTGCGCAGCCTCGTGGATCGAAGGATCGCCGCGGGGTCAGTGCCACCCGTCAGCCGGCGAAGTGATCACAGCCTACCGGACTTCTGAGGCTCCCCTGACCGATGCGCCCTCGGCGTACCTGATCGCGCGTCGCGGACCGAGGGGTGATGATGGTGACCTTCGTCGCGTCCCCGGAGGCCCTGTGCTCGTCTCGTTGCTGCGCACCTACCTGCGTCCCTACACCAGGCCGCTCGTCGCAGTCGTCGTCCTGCAGTTCCTCGGCACCCTCGCGGCGCTCTACCTGCCCACGCTGAACGCCGACATCATCGACGACGGCGTCGCGAAGGCGGACACGGCGTACATCCTCGAGGTCGGCGCGATCATGCTCGGCATCACCCTGGTGCAGGTGGTCTGCACGATCGGCGCCGTCTACTTCGGCGCCCGGAGCGCGATGGGCTTCGGGCGCGACGCGCGCGCCGCGATCTTCCACCGGGTCGGCTCGTTCTCCGCGCGCGAGATGACCCGGTTCGGGGCGCCGTCCCTCATCACCCGGACCACCAACGACGTGCAGCAGGTGCAGATGCTCGTGCTGCTGACCTGCACGATGATGGTGTCCGCTCCGATCATGTGCATCGGCGGCATCATCATGGCGCTGCGTCAGGACGTCGGGATGGCGTGGCTGATCGCGCTGAGCGTCACCGCGCTCGTCGTCGCCATCGCGATCATCGTCTCGCGCATGGTGCCGCAGTTCCGCCGGATGCAGGTCCGGCTCGACGCCGTGAACCGCGTGCTGCGCGAGCAGATCACCGGCATCCGGGTCGTGCGGGCCTTCGTCCGCGAGCCGGTGGAGCGGGAGCGCTTCGTCGCTCGCGAACGCCGACCTGACGGAGACCTCGCTCAAGGTCGGGCGGCTGATGGCGCTCATGTTCCCCATCGTGATGCTGGTGCTCAACGTGTCGAGCGTGGCCGTGCTGTGGTTCGGCGCCGCGCGCATCGACGCCGGCGCAGATGCAGATCGGTTCGCTCACCGCCTTCCTGAGCTACCTCGTCCAGATCCTCATGTCGATCATGATGGCGACGTTCATGCTCGTCCTCATCCCGCGCGCGGCCGTCTGCGCGGAGCGGCTCACCGAGGTTCTCGAGACCGAGTCGTCCGTCGTCCCGTCGCCGGCCCCGGTCACTGCCGTGGCGGGTCGCGGCTCGGTCGAGCTGCGCAGCGCGTCCTTCCAGTACCCGGGTGCCGAGGAGCCGGTGCTCTGCGACATCTCGTTCACGGCCGTCGGCAGGACAGACCACCGCCATCATCGGCAGCACCGGGTCGGGCAAGACCACGCTGCTCTCGCTGATCCCTCGCCTGTTCGACGCCACCGGGGGCGCGGTCGTCGTCGACGGCGTCGACGTCCGCGACCTCGACCCGGACCTGCTGCACGCCCGCATCGGGCTCGTGCCGCAGAAGGCGTACCTGTTCACCGGCACCATCGCCACGAACCTGCGCTACGGCCGCGAGGACGCGTCCGACGAGGAGCTGTGGGACGCCCTGCGCGTCGCGCAGGCCGACGACTTCGTGGGCGAGCTCGCCGAAGGCCTCGACTCCCCCGTGTCCCAGGGCGGCACCAACTTCTCCGGTGGCCAGCGGCAACGGCTGGCCATCGCCCGGGCTGTGGTGCGCAAGCCCGCGATCTACCTGTTCGACGACTCGTTCTCGGCGCTCGACCTGGCCACCGACGCCCGGCTGCGCGCTGCCCTCCGGCCCACCACGCGCGACTCGACGGTGCTCATCGTCGCGCAACGCGTGTCGAGCATCGTCGACGCGGACCAGATCGTCGTCCTCGACGAAGGCGTGGTGGTGGGCGTCGGCAAGCACGACCTCCTCGTCGAGTCGTGCCCGACGTACGCAGAGATCGTGCAGTCGCAGCTTCCCGCGGAGGTCGCCGCGTGAGCGCGCAGACACCCTCTCGCCCTCGTCCGCCCCAGGGCGCCGGACCCATGCGCGGACCGGCGGCGATGATGAGCGCGGGCATGCCCGCCGAGAAGTCGATGAACTTCTGGCCCTCCGCGAAACGGCTCCTCGGGCGGCTCCGCCCCGAGCGCGCACGCATCGCGGTCGTCATCGTCCTGTCGATCCTGAGCGTGTCGTTCAGCGTGATCGGACCCAAGCTCCTCGGCAACGCCACCAACCTCATCTTCGAGGGCATCATCGGCAAGCAGCTCCCGGCCGGGCTGACCCAGCAGCAGGTGATCGACGCCGCGCGGGCGACGGGCAACGAGGGCTACGCCAACCTGCTGTCCGGCATGACGATCGTGCCCGGTCAGGGGATCGACTTCGACCAGCTCGCCCGCGTGCTGATGTTCGTGCTCGGCCTCTACGTCCTCGCCTCCCTGGCGATGTGGGCGCAGGCCTACGTGCTCAACGGGGTCGTGCAGCGCACCGCCCTGCGCCTGCGCCGCGACATCCAGGACAAGCTCCACCGGCTGCCGCTCAGCTACTTCGACACCGTTCCGCGCGGCGAGCTGCTGAGCCGCGTGACGAACGACATCGACAACATCCAGCAGACGATGCAGCAGACGATGAGCCAGCTCCTCAACTCGCTGTTCACGCTGATCGGCGTCCTCGCGATGATGTTCTGGATCTCGCCGCTGCTCGCGCTCGTCGCGCTGATCTCCGTGCCGCTGTCGATGCTGGTGACCACCCTCGTCGCCAAGCGCTCGCAGCCGCTGTTCATCGAGCAGTGGGCGCAGACCGGTCACCTCAACGGCCACATCGAGGAGATCTACACCGGCCACGCGCTCGTCAAGGTGTTCGGGCACCAGCACGAGGCGGAGGAGATGTTCGCCGAGCGCAACGAGGCGCTCTACCGGGCGAGCGCAGGGGCGCAGTTCCTCTCCGGCATCATCATGCCGGCCATCCAGTTCATCGGGAACCTCAACTACGTCTTCATCGCCGTGATCGGCGGCCTGCGCGTGGCGGCGGGCGCGATGTCGCTCGGCGACGTGCAGGCGTTCATCCAGTACTCGCGACAGTTCGCGCAGCCGCTGACCCAGGTGGCGTCGATGTCGAACCTGCTGCAGTCCGGCGTCGCATCGGCCGAGCGGGTGTTCGAGCTGCTCGACGCGGCCGAGCAGTCCGCGGACCCGGTGGATCCGGTGGTGGTCGCCGAGCCCGACGGCCGCGTGGCGTTCGAGAACGTGTCGTTCCGCTACGACAAGGACGTCCCGCTCATCGAGGACCTCTCGCTGGTGGCGACGCCGGGTCAGTCGGTGGCCATCGTCGGACCGACCGGTGCCGGCAAGACGACGCTCGTCAACCTCATCATGCGGTTCTACGAGATCGACAGCGGCCGTATCACCCTCGACGGGGTGGACATCGCGACCATGAGCCGCGACGACCTGCGTGGCGAGATCGGCATGGTGCTGCAGGACACCTGGCTGTTCGGCGGCACGATCCGCGACAACATCGGCTACGGCCGCCCCGGCGCGAGCGACGACGAGATCCACGCCGCGGCTCGTGCGACCTACGTGGATCGCTTCGTGCGCGGGCTTCCCGATGGCTACGACACGGTCATCGACGACGAGGCGAGCAACCTCAGCGTCGGGGAGCGACAGCTCATCACGATCGCGCGCGCGTTCCTCGCCGCACCGTCGCTGCTCATCCTCGACGAGGCGACGAGCTCGGTCGACACGCGCACCGAGGTGCTGGTGCAGAAGGCCATGACGGCGCTGCGCTCCGACCGGACGAGCTTCGTCATCGCGCACCGCCTCTCGACGATCAGGGACGCCGACCTCATCCTCGTGATGGAGCACGGCCAGATCGTGGAGCAGGGCACGCACGACGAGCTGCTCGAGCGCCAGGGCGAGTACTACGCGCTCTACAACGCGCAGTTCGTCGGCGCCCTCGACGACGAGGAGCTCGCAGCAGCGCCGAGTTCGTAGAGTCTTATCAGTCTTATCAAGGGCGGATAAGGTTGATAAGACCGTCAAGGGCGAGCGATCGAGGCAGGTGCCGTGGATCCGCGGAACAACCCGTACACGCCGAACGCCGGCGCGCGCCCGCCGCTGCTCGTCGGCCGCGACGACCAGCTCGAGACGTTCGACATCCTGCTCACCCGCCTCGAGCGCGGCTTCACCGAGCAATCGATGATCATCACGGGTCTGCGCGGCGTCGGGAAGACGGTGCTGCTGAGCGCCTTCGAGGACGTCGCCCGATCGCGCGACTGGGTGACGATCGACGCGGAGATCACCCGGAGCACCGCGTTCGGACCGCGCATGGCGCAGCTGGTGCGCAAGGCGCTGTTCACGATCGCGCCGCGCGCCCGCTGGGGCGAGCGGGCGAAGCAGGCCGCGCGAGCCCTCACGTCGTTCAGCATCACCGTGGGCAACGACGGCTCGTTGACCGCCGGGCTCGAGGTGGAGCCGGCCGAGGGCACGGCCGACTCCGGCGAGCTGGGCGCGGACCTCACCGACCTCGTGGTGGCGCTCGGAGAGGCGGCGCGCGAGCACGAGACCGGCGTCGTCTTCCTCGTCGACGAGATCCAGTTCCTGTCGACGACCGAGTTCGAGGCGCTGATCTCCGCGTTGCACAAGGCGGTCCAGCGGCGGCTGCCGGTGACTCTCGTCGGGGCCGGGCTCCCCCAGATCCCGCGCATCGCCGGTGAGGCGAAGTCGTACGCCGAGCGGCTCTTCAAGTTCCCGCACATCGGTCGGCTACCCACCGCGGACGCCACGGCCGCACTCACCGGGCCGGCGGCGTTGCAGGGGGTCGAGTTCACCGACGACGCGGTCGAGGCGATCCTGGGCTACACCCGCGGCTATCCGTACTTCCTGCAGGAGTACGGGAAGACGGTGTGGGACGAGGCCACCTCGTCACCCATCGACCTGCAGACCGTGCTCGACTGCCGGGTCCTGGTGGAGGCGAAGCTCGACCAGAGCTTCTTCCGCGTGCGTGCCGAGCGGATGACCGAGCTCGAGCTGCAGTACATGCGAGCCATGGCCGAGCTCGGGCCGGAGCCGCAGCGCGCGTCCGACGTCGCCGCTCTCATGCAGCGCACGAGCGAGCAGCTGGGCCCGACGCGCGCACGGCTCATCGACAAGGGGCTGCTCTACACGCCCGGCCACGGCCTCGCCGCCTACACCGTCCCCCGCTTCGACGACTACCTGCGCCGCACGTACGAGCTCGTCGTCACCCCGCCCCGACCACGTCAGCGCTGACGCCGTCCGCTGCTCTGCCGGCCAGCCCCACGGCACCCGTCGCTGGCGAAGGCCGGCGTTCCCCTCGGGAGCGTCCGGCCTTCGTCGTCTGCTGCGCCGCCGCGACTCCAGGCCCGGAGTCGACGTGCGTCGCAGCGCTGGCGGTCCCGAGGTCCATCGGGCTTTCGGGCCGCAGGTCCATCATCCGCCGCGGCGGTGCCGGAAGCGCGGCGAACCCAGCCGACCGGTGGGCGTAGACGTCCCCTACTGCGTCGCCGTCCCAGCCCACCGCGCGCACTCATCGACAGGCGACGCAGCGGGGGCCCACGAGGTACGACCATCGCGACACCACTGGTCGAGCCGCACAAGGCGGCTCGACCAGTGGTGGGCGTAGACGTCCCCTACTGCAGCGCCAGTACGTCGGGGCGCAGGCTCGCGTCGTACGGCGCTGCAGCGGGGGCCCACGAGATACGGCCACTGCGACACCGGTCGGCTGGGCCGCCGATGGCGACCCAGCCGACTGGTGGGCGTAGACGGACTCGAACCGCCGACTCCCTGCTTGTAAGGCAGGTGCTCTAACCAGCTGAGCTATACGCCCGCGACGGGTGCGCCGTCGACCCGCGAGGGTACCCCGGGTGTGCGGAGGCCCACGAACCCGCAGACGTGGAGCAGCCACGCCGTCGGGGTCTCGGGCCTCCGACGACGTGGCTGCTTGCGCAGCATCCTGCGGGCACGCGGTGGAGCCCGCATGTCGATCTTGGTTGCCGCCGGGCGAGAAGTCAGTCGGTCCGCAGCACGCGGTCGAGCGCGGCGGAGATCTCGTCGCGCAGCAGCTCGGGCGAGGATCGGCGTACCTGGACAGGCTCCGGGCCGGGCAGGGGCACGCCCGACGCGCCGCAGCCGCGACAGGTCACCTCACCGAGACGTTTCACGAGCATCGTGGAACCGCAGTCCGCGCACCGGTCGAGAGCGTCGGTCCAGCCGTCGCCCTGGCAGTCCGGGCACACCAGCACCTGGTTGCCGGCCACGACAGCGCGACGCCAGGCCGACGGCCCCGAGTCGGGGTCGACCTGACGTCGTCCGCAGGAGACGCAGCCCATGCCGCCATGATGCCGTCTCGCGCGTTCACCGGCCGACAGTCCGCAGCCGCGTCGACCCGACGTCGGCTGCGGCAGTCGCGCCCCACGTCGCCAGGAAGCCGTCGCGGCCGAGCGTCAGAGCGCGGCCAGGGCCTCGCGGTAGTCCGACGTCGAGCGAGCATCGGCCGGGCTGTTGACGACCGCCCAGCGCACGATGCCGGCCTTGTCGATGACGAACGTGCCGCGAAGGGGGAACCCGCGCGTCTCGAGGAACACGCCGTACGCCGACGCGACGGCACCGTGCGGCCAGAAGTCGCTCAGCAGCGCGAACTCGTACCCCTCGGTCTCCGCGAACACCTTGAGGGTCGCCTCGGTGTCGCAGGAGACACCGAGCACGACCGTGTCGTCGTCGAACGCGTCGCGCCCGTCGCGGATCTCGCCCAGCTCGCTCGTGCACGTGGCCGTGAATGCCTTGGGGTAGAACACCAGGACGACGTTCTTCTCCCCGCGGAACGACGAGAGCCGCACCGGGGTGCCGAACTGGTTCCGCAGCTCGAAGTCGGGGGCCTCCTGGCCGGCTTCGATCGGCATTCAGGCGTCCTCTCGGGCTGGGCTCCGCGCGGACGGCCCGCCACGGCAGACTGCGATCGTGACACAGCTTCCCGAGGTCCTCGTCCCGGGTCCGGACGAGCGCGGGCTCGCGACGAGCGACCCCGCCCGGCTCGCGGCGTCGGTGTGCCAGTCGTGGGCCCTGTTCGACGCGATGCTCGACGACGTCGACCTCGACGCGCCGTCGCGCGCGAAGGACCTGCTCGCTCGCGAGGTCGTCATCCCGCTCGGCTCGTGGGACGACAACCGGCCGCTCGCGGAGCTCCTCGACGAGGCGCGGCGCGGCATCGTGGGCGACCACGACCAGTCGGCGCTCGTCGCGGCCGTGCGTGACGCGCACCGGAACGAGTCCACCGCTGCCATCCGAGCCGCGATCCGTCGGCAGAGCGAGCAGATGGAGACGTGGCTCTACGGCGACGACGTCGACCGGTTCGGGCAGCTCCCCGTCGCGTCGATGCTCGGCACGCTTCCGCTCGTGACGTTCCTGCACGCGGCGACGTACCCGCTGGCCACGTCGGCCCTCGACCTCGAGCAGGCCGGCGCCGCGGCGCCGCAGGCGCTTCTGGACAACGGCCTGCTCGGGCTGGTCGACACGATCGGCGCTCTGGCGGGACGGCAGGGGCTGACGGCGTCGATCGCGGGCATCACCCCGACGACGCTGGTCGCGCAGCGGAGCGACCGGGGGCGCGTGGCGGACCGCGCTGCTGGACCCGCGCGACCTCGAGCTCCCCGGCGACGTCGGCCCCTCGGTCGAGGGCGCCACGCGGCTGCTGCTCGACATCACGGCGGGCCGGGCCGACGTGCCCACCGCGATCCGGCGGCACGACGTGTCGCTGCACGACGTCGCCGGTCTGCTCGCGCTGGCCCCGATCGTGGAGGACGTGCCCG
Source organism: uncultured Actinomycetes bacterium (assembly GCA_963738455.1). Classification (GTDB taxonomy): domain Bacteria; phylum Actinomycetota; class Actinomycetes; order S36-B12; family CAIYMF01; genus Longivirga. Next base: position 216,076 of record CAVTWM010000004.1, on the reverse strand, counting down.
GGATCCCGGGACGCGCGGCCCTGGCCGGCGCCATCCGCGCCACCGCCGCGCTGACCTCCCTGGTCCGTCGCATCCCGTTCGGTCGCACCCGGTGAGCCGGAAGGCGTGAGGAGGGACGGGTCAGCGCCGGACGACCCGGGGGGCCACCAGGCGGGTGCCCTGCCACTCGCGGGAGGCGGAGACGGTGCTCGTGGACTGGAGTCCGGCCGTGGGGGCGGCGTCGGAGATGTCGCTCGACTCGACGTGGCCGTCGCGTCCGGGCTTCGGGGTCAGCAGCCAGACCACACCCTGGTCGGCGAGGATCGCGATGGCGTCCACGAGCGCGTCGACGAGATCACCGTCGTCCTCGCGCCACCAGAGCAGGACGACGTCGACGACGTCGTCGTAGTCCAGGTCGACGAGCGCCGAGCCCGCGAGTGCGGCGATCCCGTCGCGCAGCTCCTCGTCGCAGTCCTCGTCGTAGCCGATCTCCTGCACGACCTGCCCAGCAGTGATGCCGAGCTTCGCCGCCTGGCTGCGCTGGACCTCCGCGTCGTCCGCGGTCGAGGCCACGACGTCCTCCCGTTTCGCTGCGTGGGCCGGCGTCCGCCAGCCCTTGATCCCCGAGGGGATGGGCGTAGTCCAGCCGACTGCGAGCACTCCACGCAAGCATCACGGGCATTCCGGCGTGGGCGAGTCGCTCACGCCAGGCCCGCGGACGGTCGTGGACGGGCATCATGGCGGCTCTCGAGGGCATGCCCCGTCGACGCAGGTGGACGGACATCCGGGCGCCGGTCGACGACGTGACTCGCCGGTAACAGGCAGGATGGTCCCTGCACCGACCCCGTGACCCGGGGCTGGTCACTGCATCGCCTTGCGACCCGAGGAGTTGGAACACCCGTGGCACCTGGACGCGACCGCGAGCCGTTGCTCGCCGGCGGACTTCCCACCCAGTACGTCGACGTCGATCCCGACGAGACGGGCGAATGGCTGGACTCGTTCGACGCCCTGGTGCAGAACGCCGGTGCCTACCGCGCGCGCTACATCATGCTGTCGCTGCTGCGCCGCGCAGCCGAGCAGAACGTGGGCGTCCCGAGCCTGCGCAGCACGGACTACATCAACACGATCCCGCCCGAGCGTGAGCCGTGGTTCCCCGGCGACGAGGCGATCGAGCACCGCATCCGTCAGTACGCGCGCTGGAACGCGGCGATCATGGTGCACCGCGCGCAGCGGCCCGGGGTCGGCGTCGGCGGGCACATCTCGACGTACGCCTCGACCGCCTCGCTCTACGAGGTGGGCTTCAACCACTTCTTCCGCGGCAAGGACCACCCCGGCGGCGGCGACCAGATCTACTTCCAGGGCCACGGCTCCCCCGGCATCTACGCCCGAGCGTTCCTCGAGGGCCGCCTGAGCGAGGACCGGCATGGACGGGTTCCGCCAGGAGCTCTCGCACCCCGGCGGCGGGCTGTCGTCCTACCCGCACCCACGTCTCATGCCGGACTTCTGGGAGTTCCCCACCGTCTCGATGGGCCTCGGCCCGCTCAACGCGATCTACCAGGCGCGCTTCAACAAGTACCTGCACGGTCGCGGCATCAAGGACACCAGCGAGCAGCGCGTGTGGGCCTTCCTCGGCGACGGCGAGATGGACGAGGTCGAGAGCCGTCGGCGCCCTCGGCCTCGCCGCGCGCGAGGAGCTCGACAACCTCACCTTCGTCGTCAACTGCAACCTGCAGCGGCTCGACGGACCGGTGCGCGGCAACGGCAAGATCATCCAGGAGCTCGAGTCGTTCTTCCGCGGCGCCGGCTGGAACGTCATCAAGGTGATCTGGGGCCGCAAGTGGGACCGCCTGCTCGCGCAGGACACCGACGGCGCGCTCGTGAACCTGATGAACCGCACGCCCGACGGCGACTTCCAGACCTACAAGGCCGAGAACGGCGCCTTCGTCCGCGAGCACTTCTTCGGCCGCGACCCGCGCACCCGCAAGCTGGTCGAGCACTGGAGCGACGACGAGGTCTGGTCGCTGCGCCGCGGGGGGCACGACTACCAGAAGCTCTACGCCGCCTACCGCGCGGCCACCGAGCACAAGGGCCAGCCGACGGTCATCCTCGCGAAGACCATCAAGGGCTGGACCCTCGGCAGCCACTTCGAGGGCCGCAACGCCACGCACCAGATGAAGAAGCTCACCCTGCAGGACCTCAAGGAGTTCCGCGACACGCCTGCAGATCCCGATCCCGGACACGCAGCTCGACGAGAAGCTCGCCGCCGTACTTCCACCCCGGGATGGAGCACGAGCACACCGAGTACATGCACGAGCGCCGTCGCGCGCTGGGCGGCGGCATCCCCTCGCGCACGGTCACGGCGAAGCCGCTCGTCCTGCCCGGCGACCCGTCTACGACGTCATGAAGCGCGGCTCGGGCAAGCAGGCGATCGCCACGACGATGGCGTTCGTGCGGCTGCTCAAGGACCTGATGCGAGACCCGGAGATCGGCCGTCGCATCGTGCCGATCATCCCCGACGAGGCGCGCACGTTCGGCATGGACTGCCTGTTCCCGACGGCGAAGATCTACTCGCCGCACGGGCAGACCTACACCTCGGTCGACCGCGACCTCGTCCTCGCCTACAAGGAGGCGACGGACGGGCAGCTCCTCCACGAGGGCATCAACGAGGCCGGCTCGGTCGCGTCGTTCACGGCCGTGGGCTCGGCGTACGCCACGCACGGCGAGCCGATGATCCCGATCTACATCTTCTACTCGATGTTCGGGTTCCAGCGGACCGGTGACGGCTTCTGGGCCGCCATGGACCAGATGGCCCGCGGGTTCGTCGCTCGGCGCCACCGCCGGCCGCACCACGCTGAACGGCGAGGGGCTGCAGCACGAGGACGGGCACTCGCCGCTGCTCGCGGCGACGAACCCCGCCGTCGTCGCCTACGACGCCGCGTACGGCTTCGAGCTCGGCCACATCGTCAAGGACGGCCTGCGCCGGATGTACGGCGAGGACGCCGAGGACGTCTTCTACTACCTGACCGTCTACAACGAGCCGTACGTCCAGCCGGCCGAGCCGGACGACGTCGACGTCGACGGCATCCTGCGCGGCATGCACCTGTCTCACCGGCCGGCGACGGCGAGGGCCTGCGCGCGCAGGTGCTCGCCTCCGGCGTCGCCGTGCCGTGGGCGCTCGAGGCGCAGCAGCTGCTCGCGCGAGGACTGGGGCGTCCAGGCCGACGTGTGGTCGGTCACCTCCTGGACCGAGCTGCGTCGCGACGGCCTCGCGGTCGACCGGCACAACCTGCTCGAGCCCACCGACGCGCCGCGCACGGCCTACGTGCACGACCGCCTCGCGGGTCGTCCGGGTCCCGTCGTCGCGGTGTCGGACTACATGCGCGAGCTGCAGGACCTCATCCGCCCGTGGGTGCCCGGCGACTACGCGACGCTCGGCACGGACGGCTGGGGCATGTCCGACACCCGCGGTGCGCTGCGCCGGCACTTCCTCGTCGACGCGCAGAGCATCACCGTCCGCACGCTCGCCTCGCTCGCCGAGCGCGGCGAGATCGACCGCGCGAGCCGGTCGCCGAGGCGATCGCCCGCTACCAGCTGCACGACCCGTCGGCGGCCGACGCCGGCAACACCGAGGGCGCCGGCTGACCCCACCCGCCGCGTTCGAGTCCCGGAGGGGTCAGCCGAGCTGGGCGTGCATCTCCCAGACGAGGACCTCGGCGGGCCCACCGAGCGCGGTGACGCGCCGGCCGTCCGACGCCGTGATCCGCGCCGCGTCGCCGGTGCCGAGCGCGCCCGACGCCCTCGAGGTCGACGGCGCCCCGCGCCACGAACAGGTGCACGAACGGGGCTTCCGGCAGCTGCACCGACTCCGCCGTCGGCGAGCCGGGCCGCGTGCAGGCCGGCGTACTGGTTCTGGATCGCGGATCGCCCGCCGGTCGGCGTGCGCCGCCATGCCGGAGGCCACCGTGACGAGGCCGCCCTGCTCGAGCTCGGCGGTGATGTCGAGCTGCTCGTACCCCGGCTCGATGCTCGGCGGTGTCGGGCACGACCCACATCTGGACGAAGTGCACCGGGTCGGCGTGCACGGGATCACCGGTGATCCGCCACGAGTCGTTCTTCTCCGAGTGCAGGATCCCGGTGCCCGCGCTCATGCGCTGGGCCAGGCCGGGGTGGATGACGCCGCTGTTGCCCTGCGAGTCCTGGTGGACGAGGCCACCGTCGAGCACCCAGGTCACGATCTCCATGTCGCGGTGCGGGTGCGTCTCGAAGCCGGTGCCCGGCGCGACCCGGTCGTCGTTGGACACGAGCAGCAGCGCCGAAGTGGGTGTTGGCCGGGTCGTAGTGCTGCCCGAACGAGAAGCTGTGCGCGCTGTCGAGCCAGCCGATGTCGGTGGTGGCGCGGTCTGCGGCCCGGCGCAGGTCGACGGCAGGGGTCGGCGTCATCGGGACGATCTCCTTCAGTAGTAGTTGACGATTCAACCACAAACTCGGTTGTCGCATTCCACCAACGCACGGACGCGACGGCGCCGCCTCGCCCGTAGGCTCGCCGCGTGACCACCCGGCACCGCGCAGCGACCGTACGCCGCCTCGAGCGTGCCACGGGTCCGCTCGCGACGGCGGCGTCCGCGCGGATGGAGTCCCAGCTGCCCTGGTACGCCGCCATGTCGGCCGACGACCGCTCGTGGGTCAACCTCGTCGCACAGGCCGGCATCGCCGCCTTCGTGCAGTGGTTCCGCGATCCCGAGGGCGCCCAGGCGATCACCGCCGACGTGTTCGGCACCGCGCCGCGCGAGCTCGTGCGGGCGGTCACGCTGCAGCAGACGGTCGATCTCGTGCGCGCCACGATCGCGGTCGTCGAGGAGCGCGTCGACGAGCTCGCCGGACCCGAGGACACCGCGTGGCTGCGCGAGGGGCTGCTGCTCTACTCGCGGGAGATCGCGTTCGCCGCCGCGCAGGTCTACGCGAAGGCGGCCGAGGCCCGCGGCGCGTGGGACGCCCGCCTCGAGTCGCTCGTGCTCGACGCCCTGCTGCGGGACGACGTCGACGACGACGTCGTCTCGCGCGGGGCAGCGCTCGGCTGGGGCAACGTCAGCGGCGTCTGCGTCGCGACCGGGCACGCGCCGGACGGCGACCCCGAGACCATCGCCGAGGCCGTGAAGCGCTCGGCACGCCACCATCGCCTCGACGCGCTGACGAGCGTGCAGGCGCAGCGCCTCGTCGTCGTCCTCGGCGGCGCCACCGACGCCGTGCGCGCCGCGCGCGCGATCGCCGGCCAGTTCGCGGCCGGGCCGGTCGTGGTCGGGCCGCTCGTGCCCAGCCTCGGCGATGCCAGCCGCAGTCGCTCGGGAGTCGCTCGCCGGGTTCCGGGCGGCGGTGGCGTGGCCGGACGCCCCGCGACCGGTGAGCGCCGCCGAGCTGCTGCCCGAGCGGGCGCTCGACGGCGACGCCGACGCGATCGGACGGCTCGTCGACGACATCTACGTGAGCCTGCTGCAGGAGGACCCGACTCTGATCGAGACCCTTGCGGCGTACCTGGAGCGGACCGGATCGCTCGAGGGCGCGGCCCGCGAGCTGTTCGTGCACCCCAACACGGTGCGCTACCGCCTCCGGCGTGTGGCCGACGTCACGGGCCTGACACCGACCATCCCGCGCGACGCCTGGTCGCTGCGACTCGCGCTTTCCCTCGGCAGGCTGTCCTCCGGCGCGGTACCGTTGTAGGAAACCTACAAAGATTCGGGAAGGACGTTGGTCAGGTCATGAGCGCGCTGCCTCGTCCGGCCCCGACACGCTGATCTCGTGCTCGTTGTTGTCGCGCCCGGTCAGGGCTCCCAGACCCCCGGTTTCCTCACGCCTTGGCTGGAGGTGCCCGGTTTCGGCGACCGCCTTCGCTGGCTGTCGACCGTCGCCGGCATCGACCTGCTCAAGCACGGCACCGAGAGTCGACGCGGACACGATCCGCGACACCGCCGTGGCCCAGCCGCTGCTCGTCGGCGCGGGCCTCGTCTCGCTGCTCAGCCTGTTCCCCCACCCGGCCGAGGCCTACGGCCGCGTCGGTGCGGGTGCCGGGCACAGCGTCGGTGAGATCACCGCCGCCGTCGGCGGCGGCGTCATCACGGCCGAGCAGGCGATGGTGTTCGTGCGTGAGCGCGGCAACGCGATGGCCGCCGCGGCTGCCGTTACCCCCACCGGCATGACCGCGGTGCTCGGCGGGGATCGCGACGACGTCGTCGCGACTGCCGAGCGCCACGGCCTCACCGCGGCCAACGAGAACGGCGCCGGCCAGATCGTCGTGGCCGGCACGCTCGAGCAGCTCGCCGCGTTCGCCGCCGACCCGCCCGCGAAGGCGCGGCTGCGTCCCCTCCAGGTCGCCGGCGCGTTCCACACGAGCCACATGGCTCCCGCCGTCGGCGTCCTCGCCCAGCACGCGCGCTCGATCTCCATGCACAGCGCGCGCACCCGGCTCATCAGCAACGCCGACGGCACCATCGTGCACAGCGGCCGTGAGGTCCTCACCCGCCTGGTCACGCAGGTGAGCTCGCCGGTGCGCTGGGACCTCTGCATGGCGACGATGGCCGACCTCGGCGTCACCGCGATGATCGAGCTGCCGCCGGCCGGCACCCTGACCGGCCTGGCCAAGCGCGCGCTGCCGGGGGTCGAGACGCTCGTCGCTCAACACCCCCGACGACCTGCCCGCCGCGTGGGACATCATCGAGCGGCACGGGTCGCTCGCGCCGACGTCGCAGTCGCCCACCTGGCGCCTGCTCGTCTCTCCGGCGAAGGGCACGTTCCGCCTCTCGATCGACTCCGTCGTCGGTGACAAGCTCGTCGCCGGCGCGGCGGTCGGGTCCGTCGTCAACCTGCGCGACGAGCAGCCGGTGTTCGCACCCCACGGCGGTACCGTCGTCGAATGGCTGGTCGAGGACGGCGACCCGGTGGCCCCGGGCCAGCCGATCGTGCGCCTGCACCCCGAGGCGGTCACCGCGTGAACCCCGTGCTGCGCATGCCTGCCGGGCGCCCCGGCTCGAAGCTCATGTCGGTCGGCTCCTACCGTCCGGCACGCGTCGTCGACAACCACGAGGTCGCCGGCCCGATCGACTCCTCCGACGAGTGGATCCGCGAGCGCTCCGGGATCGTCGAGCGTCGCTGGGCGGCCGCCGACGAGACCGTCGCCGACATGGCACTGGCCGCCGCGGGCAAGGCGCTGGCCAACGCCGGCATCGCGCCCGAGGCCGTCTCGATGGTGCTCCTCGCCACCGTGACGCACCCGTTCCAGACCCCGTCGGCAGCGGCCGAGGTGGCGCACCGGCTCGGCGCGCACGGGGCCGGCGCGCTCGACGTCGCCGCGGCGTGCGCCGGCTTCTGCTACGCGCTCGGCATCGCCGACAACCTCGTGCGCAGCGGTACGTCGGAGTACGTCCTGGTCATCGGCGTCGAGAAGCTCACCGACTTCGTCTCGAAGACCGATCGCGGCACCGCGTTCATCTTCGCCGACGGCGCCGGCGCTGTGGTCGTCGGACCGTCGGACCACCCCGGCATCGGCCCGGTCGTCTGGGGTGCCGACGGCGGCCAGAAGGACGCCATCACCATGACGCAGTCGTGGACCGAGTACCGCGACCACCCGGGCGAGCAGTACCCCGTCCTCACCATGCAGGGACAGGCCGTCTTCCGCTGGGCCGTCGGTGAGATGTCGAAGGTGTGCGTCGAGGCGCTCGATGCCGCCGGAGTCACGGTCGACGACCTCACCGCGTTCGTCCCGCACCAGGCCAACATGCGCATCACCGATGCGATGGTGCGCGCCCTCAAGCTCCCCGAGCACGTCGTCATCGCGCGCGACATCGCGACCGCCGGCAACACCTCGGCCGCGTCCGTCCCGCTCGCGCTGGACCGGCTGGTGGAGAACGGCGACGTCACGAGCGGAGGGCTCGCCCTCCTCATCGGGTTCGGCGCAGGGCTCGCCTACGCCGCGCAGGTCGTCGAGCTGCCCTGATACTCCCGAGCGCGGCAACCGCGCCCCGGGTGCACCACCCGCACGACACCGCACGAACCTGTCCAGCACCGCACGAGCACCACTAGGAGTCACTGTGTCCCAGACCCTCGAGGGCCTTGCCGCCATCGTGAACGAGGTCGCCGGTACCCCCCTGGCCGACATCACCCCCGAGAAGTCCTTCGTCGACGACCTGGACATCGACTCGCTGTCGATGGTCGAGGTCGTCATGGCGTGCGAGGACAAGTTCGGCGTGAGCATCCCCGACGGCGAGGTCAAGAACCTCAAGACCGTCGGCGACGCCGTGGCGTTCATCGACGCCAACGCCTCTGCCTGACGGCGTGATCGGCGGCGCCTCGCACGCGGGGCGCCGCCACCTCACCCCTCTCTCGAACCTTCGCAAGGAGCGACCATGACCACCCCGCAGCGACGTGTCGTCGTCACCGGACTGGGAGCCACCACACCGGTCGGCGGTGACGTCGCCTCCACCTGGGACGGCCTGCTCACCGGTCGGTCCGGCGTCCGGCTCATCGACGACGAGCGCTACACCGACCTCCCCGTGCGCTTCGCGGGCCAGGCCGCCGTCGACCCCAGCGAGGTCATGGACCGGGTCGAGGCGCGCAAGCTCGACCGGTCGCAGCAGCTCGCCCTGATCGCCGCGCGCGAGGCGTGGGCCGACGCGGGCTCCCCCGAGGTCGACCCGCTGCGTCTCGGCGTCGTCGTCGCGAGCGGCATCGGCGGCATCGTCAGCCTGCTCGACAACTACGACATCCTCCAGACGCGCGGGTGGACCCGCGTCTCGCCCATGTCGGTCCCCCAGCTCATGCCCAACGGCGCGGCCGCGTGGGTCGGGCTCGACCTCGGCGCCAAGGCCGGCATCCACACGCCGGTGAGCGCCTGCGCGTCCGGCGCCGAGGCGGTCGGCTACGCGCTCGACATGATCCGCAACGGTCGCGCCGACGTCGTCGTCGCCGGTGGCACCGAGGCGTGCATCCACCCGATCACCGTCGCCGCGTTCGGCGCCATGCGGGCGCTGTCCACGCGCAACGACGAGCCCGAGCGGGCCAGCCGCCCGTACGACAAGGGCCGCGACGGCTTCGTGATGGGCGAGGGCGCCGGGTGCCTCGTCCTCGAGACGCTCGAGCACGCCCAGGCACGCGGCGCCACGATCTACGCCGAGGTCGCCGGGGTCGGCCTGTCGGCCGACGGCCACCACATCGCGCAGCCCGACCCGTCGGGCAGCGGCGCCACCCGCGCGATCGCGTCCGCGCTCGAGGCCGCCGACGCGAGCCCCAGCGACGTCATCCACGTCAACGCCCACGCGACCTCGACCCCGCAGGGCGACATCGCCGAGGCCACCGCGATCCGCAACGTGCTCGGCTCCGCCACGGACGGCGTCGCCGTCAGCGGCACGAAGTCGATGACCGGTCACCTGCTCGGTGGAGCCGGCGCGGTCGAGTCCGTCGCGGCGATCCTCGCGCTCAAGCACCGCCTCGCCCCCGTCACCGCCAACCTCGACGACCCCGACGACGAGATCGGTCTCGACGTCGTCAGCGGTCAGCCGCGCGCGCTGCGCGAGGGCGACGCCGTCGTCCTCAACAACTCGTTCGGCTTCGGCGGCCACAACGTCGCCCTCGTCTTCCGGAGCGTCTGATGACTGCTGTCCTCCCCGACGCCTCAGGCATCGAGGTCGCCGACCTCGATCCTCGTCACCCGCTCGTCCGCATGGCCGCGTTCCTCGACGACGGGACGATGACCCTCGTCTCCGCCGTCGACGACTGCGGTGTCATCGCGGCCACCGGCACCGCGCACGGCACGCCTGTCGTCGTGTTCTGCACCGACCCCACCGTGCAGGGCGGGGCGATGGGGATCGGCGGCTGCAAGGTGATCTTCGCCGCCTACGAGCGGGCGCGCGACACCGGCGTACCGATCGTCGGCCTGTGGCACTCGGGCGGCGCGCGCCTGCGCGAGGGAGTCGAGAGCCTGCACGCCGTCGGCGAGGTCTTCGCGATCATGACGCGCGTCTCCGGCAAGATCCCGCAGATCTCGGTCGTGCTCGGCCCGGCGGCGGGTGGTGCGGCGTACGGCCCGGCACTGACCGACGTCGTCGTGCTCGGCCCCGAGGGCCGCGTGTTCGTCACCGGCCCCGACGTCGTGCGCTCGGTCACCGGCGAGGACGTCGACATGCTCCGCCTCGGCGGTCCCGAGCCGCACGGCCGCCGCAGCGGCGTCGTGCACGTCGTGTCCCCGACCGAGCGCGACGCGCTCGACCAGGGTGCGCGGCTCGCGTCGCTCCTCGGTCACCACGGTGACCTCGACCTCGCGTCGGTCACCGACGTCGACCTCCTCGCGCTGCTCCCGGAGAACCCGAAGCGGGCGTACGACGTGCACCCGCTCGTCGCCGCGATCCTCGACGACGGCTCGGCGCTCGAGCTGCACGCGCGGTGGGCGCCCAACGTCGTCACGACGCTCGGTCGCATCGGCGGTCGCGCGGTCGGCGTCATCGCGAACAACCCGCTGCGCCTCGGCGGCTGCCTCGACGCCACCAGCGCGGAGAAGGCCGCTCGCTTCGTGCGCATGTGCGACGCGTTCGGCGTGCCGCTCATCGTGGTCGTCGACGTCCCCGGCTACCTCCCCGGCGTGGGGCAGGAGTGGGACGGCGTCGTCCGCCGCGGCGCGAAGCTGCTGCACGCGTTCGCCGAGGCCACGGTCCCCCGCGTCACGGTGGTCACCCGCAAGGCCTTCGGCGGCGCCTACATCGCGATGAACTCGCGCTCGCTCGGCGCCACCCGCGTGATCGCCTGGCCGGGTGCCGAGGTCGCGGTCATGGGCGCCGTCGCCGCCGTCCGGATCCTGCACCGCCGCAAGCTCGCCGACATCCCCGAGGACGCCCGCGCGCAGGTGGAGATCGAGCTCGCCGACGAGCACACGCGCATCGCCGGCGGCATCGACAAGGCCGTGAGCATCGGCGTCGTCGACGAGGTCGTCGAGCCGTCGCGGACGCGCTCCGCGCTCGCGACCGCGCTGTCCGAGGCGCTCGCCGCCGACCCGGACGTGCGCGGACAGCACGGCAACATCCCGCTGTAGCCGGCGCGATCCCGCCGTACGCCACCAGATCAGGGGGGCGCGTCGCTTCGGTGCTGGACCGACGCGCCTCCCGCCCTGGTCGCCGCTCCGCGACCCGATGGAGATGGGTCGGCCCCCGACCGCGCCTGGTCGGGGGCCGACGATCCCTCAGGGAGGAGGGTCTGGGAGGTATCCGGAGCCGGTGGCCGGTGGTCAGGGTCGGGCGGTCAGGAGACCACCTGCTGGAGCCAGCGCACGGGTGAGTTCTCCCCGGCGAAGCGGAACGGCTCGAGCTCGGCATCCCAGTCGCTGCCGAGCAGCCCGGCGATCTCCTGCTCGAGCGGGACGCCGGACAGCGCGGCGCGCACGACCGCGCCGCGGAGTCTCTCCTCGGGGACCTGGATGTCGCCGTGCAGCCCGATCACGGCACGGAAGATGCCCAGCGACGGGGTGGCGGAGAACCGCTCGCCCTCGGTCAGCGACGTCGCGTCCTCGGTGACCTCGAAGCGCAACCGGCCCCAGCCCGCGAGGTCCGACGTGATGCGCGCCGCACTCCCGACCGGTCCGGTCCAGGCCAGCTCGGCCCGCAGGGTGCCGGCCAGCACCGGCTGGGGGATCCACTCGAGCACGACCCGCCCACCCAGGACGTCGGCGAGCGCCCACTCGACGTGAGCGGTGACGGCACGGGGGCAGGAATGCACGAAGACGACGCCACGGGTGCTCCCCCGTGCGCCGCGCGTGCTGTCGCGATCGGCCATCTCCGCTCCTCCTCGTCGAGATACGCCTTCCCCAGCGGTCTCACGAGCGAGCGTCGGACGACTCCGATGCGCGACCAGGATAACCCCGGACGCACCACCAGCACCAGATGTCACTCGAGTGACACGCCCAGTGATCGTCCGGGCACGCTGGGCGATACCGTGGCGGCGACCTCCACAAGGCCACGAGAACGACGCGATCCGCGCGTGGATCGCTTCAGCCACCCGATTGCAGGGCCGATAACTGGAGCGAAGCCTTCCGTCCTCGATCGGGGGGCCGACCGGTCACAAGCCGGCCGCGACAGCGTGAGGAGCGTGTCGCCGTGACGGACTCCGAGATCTTCATGACGGAGATGTACGACGAGGGAGTCGTCACCGAGGTCATCCGACCCGCTGCGATCGTCCCCGAGGAGTCGGCGCGCGCGATCCTGGTCGAGCTGGCCCTCCTCGACGTGCAGTACGGCGGCCTGTGGCTGTCCGACCCCTCGCGCTGGGCGCTGTACGACACCCCGTGGCAGGCACCCGGTCAGCCAGGCACGTCGCAGCTCATCGGCACCATCCAGGTGGCGTACGGGACGCCTACCCGGTACGAGATCACGATCTACCGGGCCACGATCACGCGCCGCGGGACCGAGCTGGGCTGGACCGTCTCGACGCTGTGCGACCAGGCGCTCGGGTTCGGCAGCCTGGACCTCGCCACCTGCCCGCGGGCCTCGCTCACCTCGCCGCCGAAGCCGTTCCACTTCTGATCGGGGCGGGCGAGCGGGTCAGAACCAGCTCTGCCCGACGAACACGGCCACCAGCATCGACGCGACGACGACGAAGATGACACCAAGGACTACCCACTTGTTGCCGACGCGCGTGATCATGCGACGACCCTAGGCGATAGGCGCACCTCGGTCGCGGCGGCCGTCCGGGGGCCGTGCCCCAGCCCGACGAGGCCGGAGCACGACTGGGCACTCACATGGGGGGATCGCAGCGGTCACACGTTTCTCACATACTGCTCCGACAGTGTCTGGGGCATGAGCAGCGCAACCCTCGACCGAGCCGCCCAGGAGGCCCCCGTGCGGTCGCCCCTCCCTCGGTCGCGCCGCCTCGCGCCGCACGTCGCCCTCTGGCTCGCCGCGATGGGCCTCGGCCTCGTCATCGGGATCCAGCTGGCCACGCGCACGGCGCTCTCCGGCGACGGCGCGCTGCTCACCGAGCTCGGTCGGTGGACCGGGCTCGTCGGCACCTACGGGTCGCTCATCGTCCTGCTGCTCATCGCCCGGGTCCCGCTGGTCGAGCGCTCGATCGGCCTCGACCGCCTGGTCGCCTGGCACCGCCAGCTCGGGCCGCTCGTCCTCGTCCTCATCGCCCTGCACGTCGTCCTCATCACGGCGGGGTACGCCGCCGGCGACGCCGTGAGCTACCTCGGCGAGACCTGGACGCTGGTCTCGAGCTACCCCTGGCTCCTGCCCGCATTCGTCGGCTTCGCGCTCATGCTGGTCGCCGGGATCACGTCCTGGCGGGTGGCGCGGCGTCGGATGAAGTACGAGACGTGGTGGGTCACGCACCTGTACTTCTACCTCGCCATCGCCCTCGCCTACATGCACCAGATCACCGCCGGCCAGTCGTTCGTGAGCTTCCCCTGGGCCCGCTGGATCTGGATCGGGATGTACGTCGTCACCCTCGGGGCGCTGCTGGTGTTCCGCGTCGGGCGCCCGGTGTGGGTCTCGCTGTGGCACAACCTCACGGTGCACGCCGTCGTCCGCGAGTCGTCGGACACGGTCAGCGTGTGGATCTCCGGGCGGCGCCTCGACCGCCTCCGCCTGCGGGGCGGGCAGTTCTTCGGCTTCCGGTTCGGCACGCGCGAGCTCTGGTGGGAGTCGCACCCCTACTCGGTGTCAGTCGGCTCCGACCCCCGCTTCATGCGCATCACGGTCAAGGACCTCGGCGACAGCAGCAAGTCGCTCGCCCGGCTCAGGCCCGGGACGCGGGTGCTGGTCGAGGGTCCGTACGGCGTCTTCACCACCGAGGAGCGCCGGACGAACCGGCTCGTGCTCGTCGCGGGCGGGGTCGGCATCACGCCGATGCGGGCCATGCTCGACGACGTCCCCGCCGACGCCCGCGTCGACGTCCTCTACCGTGCGCGCAAGGCCGAGGACCTCGTGCTCCGCTCCGAGCTCGACTCCATCGCGGCGGCTCGGCCGGGGGTGCGCGTGCGCTACCTCGTCGGCAACCGCCGCGACTACCCGATCAACGCCAAGACCCTGCTGCACCTCGTGCCCGACATCGGCTCCGCGGACGTCTACACCTGCGGCCCCGGCGAGCTCGTCCGGTCCGTGCGGGAGGCCGCCGGCACCCTCGGGCTGCCCGACGACCGGATCCACGACGAGGCGTTCTCGTTCCACTCGCCCGACACGTACGCGTTCCGCACGAAGGAGAAGGTCCGATGAAGCGAGCCCTCGTCGTCACCACGGGCACCATCGCCGGCGTCGCGGCCGTCCTCGCGCTCAACCCGGACGCCGCCACGTCCACGACCGCCACGGCCACGAAGACCTCGACCTCGTCATCGTCCACCGGGAGCTCCACGACCAACGGCGCCACGACCGGCTCGGCACCCTCCGCGGCGGCCGGCTCCACGGCGACGGCCCAGACCTACACCGGCCCGTCGGTCGACGTCGGACGCGGATACGGGTCCGTGCAGCTCGAGGTCACGGTCACCGACGGGCGCATCGTCGACATCACCGCGCTCGCCCTCCCGGACAACGACCACAAGTCTGCGCAGATCAGCAACCAGGCGTTCCCGTACCTCGTCGAGGAGGCCATCGCCGCGCAGAGCGCCGACATCGCCGGCATCAGCGGCGCCTCGTACACGAGCTACGGCTTCGTCGAGTCGCTGCGCGCTGCTCTGGTCGAGGCCGGGCTCGCCTGATGACCGCGACCCTGCTGCCCGGCACCGTGCGCACACGCGTGGAGCACGTGTGGGGCACAGTCGTCTCGATCGACGTGCGCGACGCCGACACCACCGACATCGCGGTCGACGCCGCGTGGGAGTCGGTCCGCGCAGAGCTGCACCGCATCGACGCCGTGTTCTCCACCTTCCGCCCGGACAGCGTCATCGCGCGGCTGCGCGGTGGCGGTACGCACGTCGTCGCCGAGGACGTCGCCGAGGTCATCGACCGCTGCCTCGAGGCGAGGCGGACGACCGGCGGCCTCTTCGACCCGTGGAAGGCACCGGGTGGTTTCGACCCGAGCGGCCTGGTCAAGGGATGGGCCGCTGACCGCTGCGCCGACATTCTGCGCCAGCACGGCCTGCGCTCGGTGAGCGTGGACGCCGCCGGCGACCTCTCGTGCCGCGGCCTGGTCGACGGTCGCCCCTGGCCGATCGGCATCGCGCACCCGGACGACCCGGCGTCGGTCATCTCCGTGGTCGACGTCGTCGACGCCTCGGTCGCCACCTCCGGCACCAGCCAGCGCGGCGAGCACGTGGTCGACCCCCGCACCGGGGCAGCCGCGCGAGGCGCGCGGCAGGCCACCGTCGTCGGTCCCGACGGCGCCCTCGCCGACGCCTACGCCACCGCCCTCGTCGTGTCCGGCGTCTCGGGCGCCTCGTGGTTCACCGCCCTGCCAGGATGGTCGGCGTACGTCGTCGACGGAGACACGGGAACCGCCTGGGGACCCGCCTTCACGACGGCCACCGGAGAGAAGCCGTGAGGACCGTGACCCGCACCGACGACACCGACCTGCCGCAGAGCTACCTTCGGGCGGCCGAGGGCGTGCCGCCGGTCCGTGTCCTCGTCGTCGACGACGAGCCCGACCTTGCCGACCTCGTCTCGACCGCACTGCGGTTCGACGGCTGCCGCACGGCCACCGCCGGCGACGCCGACGAGGCGATCCGCGTGGCGCGAGAGCTGCGTCCGGACATCGCCGTCCTCGACATGATGCTGCCGGGTGACGACGGCGTCGTCCTGCTCTCGCGCCTCCGCGCCGAGCACCCTGACCTCCCCGCCGTGTTCCTCACCGCGCGGGGCGACACCCGCGACCGCATCGCGGGTCTGCGCGCCGGTGCGGACGACTACATCGCGAAGCCCTTCAGCCTCGAGGAGCTCCTCGCCCGGCTGCAGGCGGTCCTGCGCCGCACCGGTCGCCTCGACGAGCGCGGTGCGGTGCTGCGCGTCTCCGACCTCACCCTCGACGAGCTCACGCGCGAGGTCCACCGGGCAGGTGAGCTCGTCGACCTCACCCCCACCGAGTTCGACCTGCTGCGCTTCCTCATGCAGAACGCGCGCACCGTGGTGAGCAAGTCGCAGATCCTCGATCGCGTGTGGCACTACGACTTCGCCGGCCGCAGCAACATCGTCGAGCAGTACGTCGGCTACCTGCGTCGGAAGGTCGACGCCGACCACGAGCCGCTCATCCACACCGTCCGCGGCGTCGGCTACGTGATGCGCCCGCCGAGAGCAGGCGACACGAGTGGTTGAGCGACGTCGTAGCGCCTGGGCCGCGATGCCGTTGCGTCGTCGGCTCGTCCTCGGCCTGCTCGCGGTCATGGCCGTCGCGCTCGTGGTCGTCTCCGCGGCCACGTTCCTGACGCTTCGCGCGTGGATGATCGGCCAGATCGACACCAGCCTCATGACGCCGAAGACGCAGTTCGTCAGCGACGACGACGGCGACGGTCGCCGCGGCGGCGGCGGTGGCAACGACGCGATCCGGTCGTGGACGTCGGCGGGCGCCACCCTGGTCGTGGTGTCGGCCGACGGCACGGCGCGCGGCCTGTCCATCGGCTCCTCCACACCGACCCAGTACTCCGCCCAGGACGCGGCCGAGCTCGCCTCGGTCCCGACCGGTCCGGACGCCGGCCCGGTGACGATCAACCTGGAGGCGCCGCTCGGGTCGAGCCGTGCGGTCGCGGTGCAGGGCTTCGACGCGTCCACCAACGCACCCGTCACGGTGGTCGCCGTGATCCCGCTGTCCCGTGCGTCGGAGGTCGCCGGCCGGCTGTTCCTCGTGGAGCTCGTCGCCGTCGTGCTGGCGCTGCTCTTCGTCGGCGTCATCGGGAGCTGGTTCGTACGCCGTTCCCTGCGTCCTCTCGACGAGGTCGCCGAGACCGCGAGCGAGGTCGCCCGACTGCCGCTGGAGCACGGCGACGTGGCGATCCCAGCACGCGTCAAGGACCCCGTCCCCACGACCGAGGTCGGACAGGTGGGCCTCGCGGTCAACGCCATGCTCGACCACGTCGAGACCTCGTTGCAGGCGCGCAAGGACACCGAGGACCGGCTGCGTCGGTTCGTGTCCGACGCCGGGCACGAGCTGCGCACCCCGCTCGCAGCGGTGCGCGGCTACTCCGAGCTGATGCGTCGCGGCGCCGGGGCGGACCCGGCCGCGGCGAGGGCCGCGGCCGAGCGGATCGAGGCCGCCGCCAGCCGCATGGGACTGCTCGTCGAGGACCTGCTGCTGCTGGCGTCGCTCGACGAGGAGCGCCCGCTCTCGCGCGACTCGCTCGACCTGCGCCGCCTCGTCGACGACGCCGTGGCCGAGGCCGCCACCGCCGGGCCGGACCACCAGTGGGCTGTCGACGGATCCGACGACGGCGTCGCGATCGTCGGTGACGGCGTACGGCTGCACCAGGCGATCGCCAACCTGCTCGCCAACGCCCGAGCACACACTCCCGCCGGCACGACCGTCACGACCACGGTCCAGCGCGACGAGCGCACGGCGATCGTCGTCGTGCACGATGACGGGCCCGGGTTCCCGCCCGACCTGCTCCCGCGCGTGACGGAGCGGTTCGCCCGCGGCGACGCGAGCCGCTCGCGCGCCACCGGTGGCAGCGGGCTCGGCCTCGCGATCGTCAAGGCCGTCGTCGAGGCGCACGGCGGCTCGCTCGACGTCACCAACTCCACCGACGGCGGCGGTCTCGTCCGCGTCCGCCTGCCGCTGGCCGCATCCTCGACCCTGTCCTCGGGCTCGGCCGGGTCCGAGCCCGAGGCGGCCGCCGGGTCCGGGCGCGACCCCGCGACGTCGGCTGCACCTGACGACCCTGCGGTGCCTGCCGGTCCGTCCCCCGCCGAGACTGTCCCCCGCGCCTCGTCGCCGGCGTGACCCGAGACTGTGGCGGGAGCGTCGTCGCCGTCTCGCATCGCGGACGCGGCCTCCCGCACCGACGGGTGGGCTCCTACCCTGGGCGCATGTTCTCCTCGGCGACCGTCACGGCCGCACCCGCCACGGGTGCCGTCGCGCGCTGTCGCTGTCTCGGCTGACGCCCTCCCTCCCGGGACCGGCGTCGCAGCGCCCGATGGACCCGAGCCGAGAGAGCCGCATGAGCCGCCGTCGCACTACGCCCGCCCCGACGCCCGCCCGTCGGTCCTGTTGTCGCGCCTGACCCCCGCGACCCCACGACCGAACAGGACCCGTCATGACCGTGCTCGACTCGCTCTCCCGCCTCGCCCTCCCCCTGCCGCGGCCCCGCGCGCACGCCGACCGATCGGCCTGGCCGGTGCCGACGTCGTCGCACGCCGCCGACGTCGCGCGCGCCATCGCCGTACGCCGTGACCTCTGGGCACCGCACGTGCGCTTCGACCCCCTCGCCGCGCACCGCGCCACGGTGTGGGCGGACGACCGCTGGGAGGTAGAGCTCGGCGCGTGGCTGCCCGGGCAGGCCTCCCCCGAACGTCAGCACGTCGGTGCCCCGGGGGCGCTGCTCGTGCTCCAGGGGTCGCTCCGCGAGACCACCTGGGTGCTCGCCACCGACGGCCCCACGCCCGGTCGTCGGCACAGCGTCACCCGCACCTTCACCGTCGACGACGTGCGGTCGCACGGACCGGTGCACGTCCACGCGGTGGGCAACGACGGCGCCGACCCCGCCGTCGCGCTGCACGTGCGCTCCCGCTCCTAGCCCCGGCGACTGCCCCCCGGGAAAGTGCGTCGCCGCGGCCGGGGCGAGGGGCCAGGATGTGCCGCATGACCTGGACCGCTCCCGAGATCGCCCGCACCGACCCGCCGCGCACGAGTGACGAGCGCACCAGCCTGGAGGCGTGGCTCGCCTTCCATCGCCAGACCCTGCTCGGCAAGTGCTCGGGGCTCACCCACGAGCAGCTCGCCCTGCGCAGCGTCGAGCCGTCCTCGCTGTCGCTGCTCGGCCTCGTCCGGCACATGACCGACGTCGAGCGCTGGTGGTTCCGCCGCAACCTGCGCGGCGAGGACGTCGACGGCTTCTTCGGGCCGCGCGGCAACCTGTCCGGCGACTTCGACGACCTCGACTCGATGCCGGCGGAGATCGTGCTCGAGACCTACCGCAGCGAGTGCGTGCTGGCCGACGACGCCGCGCGCGGCCTCCCGCTCGACACCACGTTCGTGCACCATCGCGAGGGCGAGACCGACCTGCGCTGGATCTACGTCCACATGGTCGAGGAGTACGCCCGGCACAACGGCCATGCCGACCTCCTGCGCGAGTGCATCGACGGCGCCACCGGCGACTGACTCCGGGTGCCGGCGCCGCGCGTCGGCACCTGGCATCCCTGGTGCGGTCGCCGCGAACCCGGCACCATGGTGATCGGGAAGCGCCGGGTCCGCGCGCCACGTCGACGCCGCGTCCGGCTCAGAGGTCCGCCTCGGGACGGAGTCGGCTGGTGGTCGACGTCAGGGACCGGTTGATCGCGGCGATGAACAGCCACGATCCGGCTGCGGTCGCAGCCTGCTTCGCGCCCGACTATCGCAGCACTCAACCGCTGCACCCGAGCCGCGGATTCGCCGGGCGCGACCAGGTCCTGGCGAACTGGACGTCGGTCTTCGACGGGGTGCCGGACTTCGCGGCGGAGAGCGTCGCGTCGTCCTCGGGCGGGGATCCGTTGTGGACCGAGATGAGCTGGACCGGCACGCATCGCGACGGGACGTCGTTCCACATGCGCGGCGTGATCGTGATCGGCGTCGCGGACGACACGATCACCTGGGCCCGGTTGTACATGGAGCCGGTCGAGGACGGCGGCCACGACATCGAGGCCGCCGTTCGGGAGCTCTACCGCGCACCCCATGATCACGAGTTGGGGGCGGATCGTGCAGCTGGACTTCCTTGATCGTCCCTAAGGGGACGACGGGTGGGGGGATCGGGGGGAGGGCGACGTCGGGAGTCAGGGTGATCAGCACCCAGACGCGCTTCTTGCCGAGGAGCCGCAGCGGCCAGCGCGCGGGCCACATGAGCCCGAAGTGCCGACCGTACTTCGCCTTGTGCGCCCGCACACCCGGACGGAACTCGCTGCGGTCGAGCACCTCCGCGCGGCCGGCCACGTAGCGGGCGCCAGGCAGCAGGGCCCCCGGCCCGTCGCAGGCCGCCACCGCGACCCTCGGGTTGCGCAGCATCCGGGCCACCTTGAACGAGTCGCCGAACGTCGAGACGAACAACCGTTCGCCGTCGCCGCTCACCCACACCGGGGTGTGCGCGGCCGAACCGTCGGCACGGAAGGAGACCAGGTCGACGAAGGGTTCGTCACCCAGCGCCCAGGTCAGCTCGGACACGTCCACCCCCCGACTCTCGCACGCCCGCATCTCCGGCGCCGCTCCCGAGCTGCGCTGTGCGCGAGCCGGGTCTCGATCGACGCCGCCTCTGCGACGCGGCTGCGTGACACGGTCGCGAGCGGGCGGATCGGGGCTCACGCACCGGGTTGCGGCTCTAGGGTGCCGTCATGACAGCCGACCCGGACCCTGGCTCGAGCGCGCAGACGGCCCCGGCACGCCCGATGCTCGACAAGAAGAAGTCGATCATCATGGGCCTCATCGGGCTCGCCGTGATCATCATCATCTTCGTGCGCGTCATCCCGCAGATCGGGTCCTACGCCGACGCGGCGGAGTCCCTCAAGGCGATGGACGCCGTCGGCCCTCGTGGTCATCCTGCTCGCGGTCGTCCTCTACCTCGTCGTCTACGGCTTCCCGTTCATGGCGGCCACCCCGGGGCTCCGCTACCCGAGGTCGTTCCAGCTCAACCAGGCGGCGTTCGCGATCAGCAACGGCGTCCCCGCCGGCGGCGCGTTCGGCCTCGGCGTGCAGTACGCGATGCTCGCGTCGTGGAGCGTCCCTGCCACGACCTCCACGGCGGCGATCGGCGCGGTCGGGGTGTGGAGCATCTTCGTCACGCTCGGGCTGCCCGTCTTCGGGCTGCTGGCCATCTGGGCGTCGGGGGCGCTCGACCCCGGCCCCTACGTCTACATCGGCCTGCTCGGCTTCGCCGTCCTCGTGGCGATGATCGTGGTCTTCGCGCTCGTCATGCGCAGCGAGAGCCTCGCCGAGCGCATCGGACGCATCGCCGACAAGCTTGCCCGGCCGTTCATGCACCGCTTCATGAAGGGACGGGAGCCCGACTTCGTCCCCACCGTGCTCCAGTTCCGCAGCGACACCGTCGACCTCGTCCGGAATCGCTGGGGGCGCATCACGGTGGCCCAGGTGTCGGTGTCGCTCACCCAGTTCCTCATCCTGTTCGCCGCGCTGCGCGGCGTGGAGGGGGACGACAGCGCGAAGACCCCGTTCCTCGTGGTCTTCGGCGCCTACGCGGTGGCGCAGATCGGCATCATGATCCCGATCACGCCCGGCGGTCTCGGCACGGTCGACGCGTTCATGATCTCGCTGCTCACCGCGATGGGGGTCTCCGCCGGCGACGCGACGGCGGCCACGCTCGTGTGGCGTGCTGCGTCGTTCGTCCCGCAGATCGCGATCGGCGTCGTCTGCCTCGTGATGTGGAGCCGGACCGCCGCACGCACGTTCGCCGCCGCCCCCCGCCACCCGCCTGATCGATCGATCGAGCGGACCCGCTCAGGTGCAGCTGGCGGTGACCGCGAGCGTGTCGACGATCGCCGTCACCTGCGTGGTGACCGCCTCGATCCCGACGGTGAGCTCCTCGATGCTCGACACCGCGGCGAGCGCCGCGATCGACTCCTTCACCGCCGCCACCTGAGGCTCGACCGCCGCCTTCTTCTCGGCCGCGAGGCCCTGGGTGGCGGTCAGCAGGTCGGCGACGTCGGTCTTCACCGCGGCGAAGTCGGTCTTGGCCTGGCCGAGGTTGAGCGCCTTCACGTCGTCGACCACGGTCTGGAACGACGCCTTCAGGCTCGCCCGTGCGTCGCAGACCTGCTGCTCGGCGGTCTGGGTCGGCGGGGTCGACGAGCTCGAGCAGGCGGAGACGCCCAGAGCAAGCGCGAGAGCGACCGCCGCGACCCGTGATGACCTCATGCCCACTCCTTCGACGACTCCGTGGCGACGAGCCCCACCCTCGCACGCGGCCACGCGCTCGCGGGGCACGATCCGGCGAACCGGTGCCCGGTCCGACGTGGTCACGCAGCAGCGCGCAGGGAGAGGTCGAGCGTCTCCTCGACGAGCGCGAACACGGCGTCGCGCTCGATGAGGAACCCGTCATGGCCGTACGGCGACGCGATCGTGCGAAGGCCGCCCACCACCGTCGGCACGTGGTCGGCGATCTGCTGCTGCAGGTAGATCGGGTAGAGCCGGTCGCTGTCGATGCCCGCGACGACGACCGGCACCTGGATCGACCCGAGCGCGGCGCGCACTCCCCCGCGCCCGCGACCGAGGTCCCACGTGGTCATGGCGTCGGTGAGCGCGACGTAGGAGCCGGCGTCGAAGCGCCACGCCAGCTTGTCGCCGTGGTGGTCGAGGTAGGACTGCACGGCGTAGCGGCCGTCGCCGAGCGGGTCCTCGCCCGGCTGTGGCTGGCGGCCGAATCGCTCCTCGAGCTCGAGCTCGCTGCGGTAGGTCAGGTGCGCGATGCGCCGGGCGAGCCCCAGGCCGCCGGTGGGTCCGGCGCCGGCGCTCGGCGTCGTGGTAGTCGCCGCCGCGCCAGCCGGGGTCGGACGTGATGGCGAGGCACTGCGCGGTCTGGGTGCCGATCTGGTCGGCTGTGGCGGCGGCGCCGACCGACAGGACCAGGGCCGACCCCACCCGCGACGGCGACGACGTCACCCACTCGAGCGCGCGCATGCCGCCCATCGAGCCACCCACCACGGCCGCCCAGCGGCGCACCCCGAGCCGCTGGGACAGCAGCGACTCCACCGCGACCTGGTCCGCCACGGTGATGCGCGGGAAGCGGGACCCGTAGGGACGGCCGTCGGGGTGCCGCGAGGACGGACCGGTGGTGCCCTGACATCCACCGAGGACGTTGGGCGCGACGACGAACCACCGACGCGTGTCGAGCGGCGCGCCCGGACCGACGAGTCCGTCCCACCACCCGGGCGTGGGATGGCCGGGCTCGACTCCGCCGCTCACGTGCGAGTCGCCGGTGAGAGCGTGCAGGACCAGCACCGCGTTGGAGCGGTCCCGGTTGGGCGTGCCCCACGTCTCGAACGCCACGGCGACGTCGTCGAGCCGCCCGCCGAGCTCCAGGCCCACCGACCCGACTCCGACGAGCTCGCGGCGACCGATCGCGTCGCCCTCCCGCCAGGCACCGCTGGCGGGAGGGCGACCGCGGACGCGGGACATGGGCGTCAGGCGCCCTTGGCCGCGCGGAACCCGGCGTCGAGGTCGGCGAGGATGTCCTCGATGCCCTCGAGTCCGACCGCGAGCCGGACGAGCCCGGGCGTCACCCCCGCGCTACGACGCTCCTCGTCGGTGAGCTGCGAGTGCGTGGTGGAGGCCGGGTGGATCACCAGCGAGCGCACGTCGCCGATGTTGGCCACGTGGCTGTGCAGCTCGAGCGCGTCCACGAACGCCTTGCCCGCCTCGATCCCGCCCTTGATCTCGAACGCGAGCACCGCGCCGGTGCCGCGCGGGGCGAGCTTCTGCCCCGCTCGTACCACGGCGACGACGGCAGGCCCGCGTAGTTGACCGACTCCACCTCGTCGCGCGCGGACAGCCACTCGGCCACCCGCTGGGCGTTCGACACGTGCCGCTCGATGCGCAGCGACAGCGTCTCGAGGCCCTGAGCGATGAGGAACGCGTTGAACGGCGCCACCGCGGGGCCGAGGTCGCGCAGCAGCTGGACGCGCGCCTTGATGATGAACGCGATGGCGCCGAGCGCCTCGGCGTAGACCAGGCCGTGGTAGCTGGGGTCGGGGGTGTTGAAGCCGGGGAACTTCGCCTTGTCCGCAGCCCAGTCGAACGTGCCGCCGTCGACGATCGCGCCGGCCACCGCGGTCCCGTGACCGCCGAGGTACTTGGTCGCGGAGTGCACGACGATGTCGGCCCCCCACTCGAGCGGGCGGATGAGGTACGGCGTGGCGACGGTGTTGTCGACGATGAGCGGCACGCCGTTCGCGTGCGCCACGCGCGGCCACGCCCTCGATGTCGAGGATGTCGTTCTTGGGGTTGGAGATCGTCTCGCCGAAGAACGCCTTCGTGTTCGGGCGGACGGCCGCGCTGCCACTGGTCGAGGTCGTCGGGGTCCTCGACGAAGCGTCACCTCGATGCCGAGCTTGGGCAGGGTGTAGTGGAACAGGTTGTACGTACCGCCGTAGAGGCTCGGGCTCGACACGATGTGGTCGCCGACCTCGGCGATGTTGAGGATGGCGAGGGTCTCGGCCGCCTGGCCGCTGCTCACGAGCAGTGCCGCGACACCGCCCTCGAGGGCCGCGATCCGCTCCTCCACGACGGCCTGGGTCGGGTTCATGATGCGGGTGTAGATGTTGCCGGCCTCGGCCAGGCCGAACAGCGCGGCGGCGTGGTCGCTGTCGCGGAACGCGTACGACGTCGTCGAGTAGATCGGTAGCGCCCGAGCACCCGTGGTCGGGTCGGGCTGCTGTCCGGCGTGGATCTGCTTGGTCTCGAAGCTCCAGGTGGCGCTCATGGCATGTGCTCCAGGTGGTCGGGCCCGGAAGGGCCGGGTCGTGCGGTGAGGGTCGTGGGCCGTGCCGACCGGGCTGGTCGACGGGTACCGGAACCGGCGTGGGATCGCGTGGCGAGGACGGCAGACGCGCGCGGACGAGGACCCGACGACGACGAAGGCCGGAGAGGAGTCTCTCCGGCCTCGTGCGCGTGGGGTGTCCCGCTGGGGGACGGTCGGGCTAGCGCACGTCTGCCGTGCGACACATCTGGCTGGCCACTCGTCGAAGGTCGACGAAGCGGCGCGAGACCAGGTTCACACGGCGGTGCATGCGCCGACCGTAGCGACGACGCGGCGCGGCGGCAACCGGACTTCGCCCGCCTCGCGCACCTGCGAAAGGTTCGCGGCGAGCGTCGGTGCCCGTCACCCGAATGGAGCAATCTCGGCCGGGGCCGTAACCCCGGGCGTCGCATCGCGATTGCACCTTCGAGCGCCGCGCAGGGTGCTCGCCGCAGGGTGGACCGTCGGAAGGGATCCCATGATCGAGCGTTCCTCGCGTCGCGAGACCGTGCGCCTGGTCGCCGTGGGGATCGTGATCGCCGTCGTGAGCGTGGCCGGCATGGGCCTCGCGAGCGCGGCCGGGCTGGGCAGCCACGGCGTGCCCTCCCGGGGGTCGCTGGACGACGGATCGGCCGCTCCGCTCGGGCCCGGGGTGGCGGGCCCGAGCGAGCAGCCGATCGGGACGCCGAGCGAGCCGGCTCCCCCGGCCGTTCCCCGCAGCGAGCCCGCCCCGGTGGGCACCGCCGATCCCGTCCGGACCACGAGCGGTGCCGAGGCACCCGAGGCGGAGGACGGCGACGACTCGGCCGAGGAGCCCCGGTCGGCGGGCAGCACGACCCCGCGGAGCACGGCGGGAGACGACCAGGACGACGCGGACGAGGACGTCGACGGACCGGACGACTCGTCCTCGGGGCACGACTCCGGCGGGGGTTCGGACGGCTCGGACGGTCACCAGGACGAGGACTCACCCGCGAACGAGGACGACTAGGGCGGCGGGAACCCGATGCGCGTGCGTCCGGGACCTGGGCACCGGGGGTGTCCGGGTCCCGGACGAGTGGTGGTTCGGGCTACACCCGGGGGCGGTTCGTGCCGATACGACCCCAGGGGACCGATCGACGCGTGGAGGTGCCGGGTGGCCGACGTGCCCGCTCGCACGCGACGACGCCACCACGACGTCGCGTCGACCGAGCTCGACACGTGGGTCGCGGCGGCGCGCCGAGGTGACGGTCCCGCGTTCGAGGCGCTCTGGCGGAGTCTGTCCCCGCGCGTGGCCGGCTACGTGCGCGGGCGAGGGGTCGACGCCGTCGACGACGTCACGAGCGAGGTCTTCCTGGCCGCGTTCGCCTCGATGCACCGCTTCACCGGGGTGGGGAACGACTTCCGCGCCTGGCTCTTCACGATCGCGCACCACAAGGCCGTGGACGTCCGACGGACGTACCAGGACGCCGACGTCTACTCCCCCGACTCGGATCCGCGGGTGTCGCCCAGCGCCGAGGACGAGGTGCTCGACGGGATCGTCGATCCCGAGATCCGCGCCATGCTCGGCGCGCTCACCGACGACCAGCGCGACGTGCTGCTCCTCCGGGTCCTCGCCGACCTGTCGATCGAGCAGGTCGCCGCGATCACCGGCCGCTCGACGGGTGCGGTGAAGCAGCTGCACCACCGGGCGATCGGCACGGCGCAGCGGGCCGCCGAGCTGCGCGCGAGCTCGGACTGGCAGTGGGGTCGGCGTCGACCGTCGGAGGACCCGCGGGGGACCACCCAGACCGTCCTGCCGCCCCTGACGCTGACGGAGTCGTCATGACCAGGTCAGGCGACCGGGAGCTGCCGGACCGGCTGAGGGCCTGGGCCGACCAGTCGGCTCCCACCGCCTCGCCCGACCTCACCGGCTTCCTCCTCTCCTCGCCCACGATCGCTCGAGCGGCAGGTCCGGCGGCAGCCGCCGCAGCTGCGCTGGCGGAGCCTGCCACCGCCGCTGCCCCGGTCGCGCTGGTGGCGGCCG
This sequence comes from uncultured Actinomycetes bacterium, assembly GCA_963738455.1. Lineage (GTDB taxonomy): Bacteria > Actinomycetota > Actinomycetes > S36-B12 > CAIYMF01 > Longivirga. The sequence continues at coordinate 189,497 of CAVTWM010000004.1, read as the reverse complement.
CGCGCACCAGCGTGGGCGTCAAGGCGCTGCTCGTGGTCGTCGCCTTCGGCATGGCCAGTGCGGCCGCCGTCGGTGCGCAGTACTCCTACGAGAACTCCTACCCGCCGACCCGTTCCGGCGTCGTGCTGGCCCTCCCCCAGCCGTCGTCGGGCACGGTGCCCGAGGACCCGGACCCGCCGTCGAGCACCCCGACTCCTGAGCCGGCACCGACACTTCCTCCGGCGCCGACACCCGTGATCGTCCCGGTGGTCGCGCCGGGCAGCGCCGGCCCGACGGCGCGCCCCCAGGTGGCCGAGCCGCCCGCTGCCCGACCCGACGACCCCACCGAGGCGCCGACCCCGCCGCCGGCCGTCCCGCCGCCGCCGACCCCTCCGCCGACTCGTCCCGCCCACCACGCCGTCGCCCAGCCCCGACGACCGGGACGACGACGACCACGGTGACCACGCCGAGCACGGTGACGACGACCATCACGACCGCGGCGACGACCGCGGCGACCACCGCGACCACGACGACGACCACCGCGGGGACCACCGCAGGGGCGGCGGCGGCCACGGTCGCGACCGCTAGGCCCGCCGGGACCGCCCACCTGCAGCGCGCCGGGGCGCTTGTGGCGCGAATGTCTGTTTTGCGAGGTTTGTGTGATTCAATGTCGCGGCGTCCGGGGGGATGCAAGCGGCCGGGCGCTCTGCCTTCCCGGCATGGGAAGGGAATCCTCATGCGCGCACTGCGCACGCACGTCCCGTCATTCGTCGCGGGTCTCATGGGTGCCGTCGTCGGCATCTCGATGCTCGGCGGCGCCGCCTACGCGGCCAACGGGGGCTCGTTCCTGCTCGGCAAGGCCAACGTCGAGACGGCGACCGCCACGCTGACCAACACGGCCGGAACGCCGCTCGCGCTCGCCGCGCGCGCCGGCTACGCACCGCTCAAGGTCAACAGCGCGGTCAAGGTCGCGAACCTCAACTCCGACCGGCTCGACGGCTTCGACTCCACGTCGTTCCTGCGCACCACGGGCACGGCGTACAACACCGCGCGCCTCGGCGGCAAGGCCGAGTCGCTGTTCGCCCTCGCCGGCGGCCAGTTCGCCTACGTCGACAGCAACCCGCTCGACAACGAGGTCATGGACTACAACGGCGATCTCACGAACGACAGCGTTATCGCCTACGCCCAGTGCCCGGCCGGCTCGTCCGTCGTCTCGGGTGGCCAGTTCCAGGAGACGCTCACCCCGGCCCCGGTGCTGGCGTCGTACTCCTACGGCAACAACCTCTGGGTCGTCATCACCGCGGGCACCGCGTCGGTGCCCGGCTCCGAGGCGATCTGCTACAACCCGCGCGGCGCCGTCGCCGGTGGCTCGCCCGTCAAGTAGCCCGGACGTCGTCGAGCCCCGCCACCCTCCCGGTGTCGGGGCTCGACCCGTCTCAGGGACGCACCTGGCGGCTGGCCCGCCAGAGCAGGACGCTCAACGACGCCGTGACCGGGACGCAGATCAGCTTCTCAACGAGCGACGGCGACGCGAGGTTCGCGACGACGCCGACCCGCTGCCACAACGGGACTACTCGCGGCGGCCGCGGTGCAGCGCCACGATGCCGCCGTGGATGTTGAGCCACTCGACCCGGTGCCATCCGGCGTCGCCGAGATGCGCTGCGAGAGTGGGCTGATCGGGCCACGCCGCGATGGACTCCGCGAGGTAGACGTAGGCATCCGGGTTGCTCGCGACTGCTCGGGCCACGGACGGGATCGCGTCCATGAGGTACTCGGAGTAGACCTTGCGCAACGGTCGCCAGCGCGGGTGGCTGAACTCGCAGACCACCAGGCGACCACCCGGCTTCACGACGCGGTGGAGCTCGCGCAGCGCCAGGTGCGGATCGGCCACGTTGCGCAGCCCGAACGAGATGGTCGCGCCGTCGAAGATCTCGTCGCGGAACGGCAGGCTGAGCGCGTCCCCGGCGGTGAAGGGCAGGTTGGGCCGGCGCTCGTGCCCCACCATGAGCATGCCGGGCGAGAAGTCGCACGGCACCACGCGGGCACCTCGCTCGCTGATCGGGACGCTCGACGTGCCCGTCCCCGCAGCCAGGTCGAGGATGAGCTCGCCCGGCTTGGGATCCACCGAGTTCACCAGCGCGCGGCGCCAGACCCGGGTCTGGCCCAGCGCGAGCACCTCGTTCGCGACGTCGTAGCGGGCGGCGACACCGTTGAACATGGACGCGACGTCGGCGGGGAACTTGTCGAGACCGGCGCGGACCCAGGGGATGTCCTTGCGTGGCGACGCGGTCTCGACGAGACCTGCGACCGCTCGCATGGTGGAACTCACAGCTGCCCCTGCCCGCGCCGATGGAGACGCCCCCGATTGCCCTCTGACACCTGATCCTAGGAGGGCGGGGCCGGGCGTGGGAGGAATCGGTGCGTGTCGCCTCGGTCACGGCGCGCGAACAGCCAGCGCCGACCATGCCGACGCTGGCTGTCCTGGTGGCACGCGGTGGGGGCGTTCGGAGGGCGCCGCACCCCCACCGCGTGTCTGTCCCTAGCGGGCCGTCACGGCCGCCGACATGGACGAGAACGGACCCATGCCCATGGCGTTCCACGCCGCGACACGGAACCGGTAGCTCGACCCGGCGACCAGGCCGGTCACGGCGATGCTGCGCGTCGTCGTCCCGGTGTTGGCGTTCCAGACCGACCAGTTGGCGCCGTTGTTGACGCTGTAGTCGATCCGGTAGCCGGTGACCGCGGTTCCGCCGTTGGAGGTCGGAGCCGACCAGTTGACGGTGATCCGGTTGGACCCCACAGCCCCGGCGGTGCCGGTGACGCTGAACGGAGCACCCGGAGCGCCGAGGATCGAGAAGTTGCCCGACTGCGTCGAGTACGCCCCGATACCGGCAGCGTTCACCGCGGCGACGCGGAAGACGTAGACCGTCCCCACCGTGAGCAGGGTGACCGTGTACGACGCCGCCGACGAACCGGAGTTGGTCGTCGCCGTCAGCCACGTGGTGCCACTGTTGCTGCTGTACTGCACGGCGTAGGCGGACACGGCTGCTCCGCCGTTGCTCGCCGGTGCCGTCCAGGTCAGCGCCACGCTCCGGTCGCCACGCGTGCCCGCGATGCCCGTCGGGGCACCGGCGAAGGTGAACGGCGTCCGGGCCGCGGAGGCGGCCGAGTAGCTACCGGTGCCCACCGCGTTCGTCGCTGCGACGCGGAAGACGTACGCGGTGCCGTTGGTCAGGCCGGTCACGGTGTACGACGTCGTCGTCGAGCCCGTGGCAGCCGTCGCGGTCGTCCACGAGGTTCCGCCGTTGGAGCTGTACTGCACGGCGTAGCTCGTGAGGGCCGACCCTGCGGTGTTGGTCGGTGCGGTCCAGGTCAGCGCGACCTGGGCGTTGCCGGCCGTCCCGCTCACCGCGGTGGGTGCGCCAGGGGCGTCCATCGGGGTGACGGACACGACGTCGGTGGACCAGGCGCCGGTGCCGGCGGCGTTGATCGCCGCGACCCGGACCCGGTACGCCGTACCACCTGTCAGACCGGTCACCTGGTACGACGTCGCCGTCGACCCGGTGTTGGCGGTCGCGGAGGTCCACGTCGAGCCGTTGTTGGAGCTGTACTGGACGGCGTAGCCCGTGATGGCGGCTCCACCGTTGTTGACCGGCGCGGTCCACGTCATGTCGATCGCGCGTGCGGCTGCGGTGCCCCCGACGGCGGTCGGGAGTCCCGGCACCGTCCTCGGCGTGTAGGCGGCGGAGCTGGCCGAGAACGCACCCGTGCCCTTGGCACTGGTGGCCGCGACGCGGAACACGTACGGCGTCCCGTTGGTCAGGCTCAGTCACGGTGTACGCGGCGGTGGCGCTGCCGGTGTTGGTCGTGGCGGTGGACCAGGTGGCCCCGTCGTCGCTGCTGTACTGGACGACGTGGCTGATGGTCGGCAGTCCACCGTTGTCGGCCGGCGGGGTCCAGGTCAGCGCGACCTGGGTGTTCCCGGCCGTTCCGAGGACCGCGGTGGGCGCGCCGGGAACCGCGGCCGTCACGAGGTCGTTGCTCGTGGCGGATCCGCCGGCGTTCCAGGCGATCACGCGGTAGTAGTAGTAGCCCGCGCCACCGTTGACGTCGACGAACTCCGTCTCGTTGGCCAGGGCGGTACCGATCTCGGCGTAGGTGCCGGGAAGGCCCTGCGCGGTGATCGGCGCACGCTCGATCTTGTAGCCGATCTCGTTGGAGATGTCGCCCCACGACGCGTTCTTCGCGCCGTTGGCGAGAACCGGGGTCGCGTCGGTCCAGCTCAGGGTGATGCCACCCACGCGCGTGAACGACATACCGGTGGGTGCGTCAGGCGTCGTCACGGGGACGTTCGTCTGCAGCGTGTGCATCATGTCCATCTCTTCGTGGCTGAGGATGTGGCAGTGCCACACGTACTCCCACCCGAAGTTCATGACGGCATTGGTGATCGACGGGCTGTAGGGGGTGCCGTCGGGCTTGGTCTGGATGAAGCCCGCGGTCGACGTGGTCGGTGAGTACGGGTCGGGCGAACGACGGCTGACGTCGATGCCGAACGGGGTGCTCGGGACCAGCGGCCGGATGGCGACGATGGTGTCCTGCAGCGGGTTGACGCGCACGACTTCCTTCCACCCGATCTCGTTCGGGTCTGCCTGACGGATGATGCCGTCCCAGCTGACCCGGTTGATGAGCTGGACATCGTTGAAGTGGAAGTGGATCGGGTGGGTGTCCACCCCGTTGTGCGTGATCTTCCACAGCTGGATGTTGCTGCCGTACTCGGCCGGTGTGGCGATCTGGACCGCGGTGTCACCTGGCGGCAACGTCTCGCCCGCGAAGATCTCCGTCGGCGGCTGGATGTACGGGTAGAGGGTCAGGTTCTGCGCCTGTCCCGGGCCGGGCTGGACCGCCGGTGCCTCAGCACCGAGCAACCCGCTCATCCGGCCATAGATCAGGTCGTACGCAGCACCCATCTCGTCATGGATCGCTGTCGAGGTGGAGTCCATCGTGATCACGTCGCCGCGGTTCGTGGTCGTCGCGTTCTCGAGGGTGTTGAAGGTGAACGTGTTCGTCGTCATGCGCATGAAGCCGTCGTTGACCGACTGGGCGAAGCTGGTGCCCAGCGCCCGGTCGTACACGGCCTGGCCGACGAGCAGCGGGTGCTGCGAGTTCTGGAACACGCCGCCGCCACCGAGCTGGGTCGCCTTGAAGGCGGTGTTGAGCTTGGTGAGGTTGAAGCCGGCCGCGACCGGAGCAGCGGCGACCTTGATCTGCATGATGGTGCGGGTGTTGGGCCCGTACCCCTCGGGCGTCGGCGCGGTGCCGCCGCTGTCCCGCAGGTCCGCGTGGTTCGTGTAGTAGTCGTAGCCGGCGACACGTGCCGGGAAGGCTGCGGGTGCGTCGTTGTACATGATCAGCGTCTGACCGGCGAACCGGGAGAAGTCGACGACCACGTCGGCGCGCTCGGCCGGGCCGAGCAGCAGCGAGTGCTTGTCCACGTTGCCGACGTCGAAGACGGTCGGGTCGGTGATGTAGCTGATGTCACGCGCGGGCAGAACGGCCGGGGTCGGCAGGAAGCCGCTCTCGGTGCCGATCTGGACCCAGCTCGGACCAGGCGTGCTGATGGTGGTGTCCACCGTCGGCTGGATGGTCACGTCCTCCTTGGCCGCGGCCACCTCGCTGGCCTTGAGGGCCACCTCGGTGTCGTTGGCGCCGGTCGCCTTGAACAGCGACAGGTTCCAGAAGCGGTCGTTGGAGGCGTTGAGGACGCGGAAGCGGTAGCTCTTCGGCGTCACGGTCAGCGTCGGGTATGCCGTGCCGTTGACCATAGCGGTGTCGGCGAAGGCCTCCATGCCCATGGACTCCATGGGGGTTCCGGGGATCTTCGTCCACGCGTCGGGCTCGCACCAGTCGGTGCCGGCGATGCACTGACCGACGTACGGGTTGTCGATGAGGCCGACGCTGATGTTGTTCGTCGGCGGCCAGAACCACGGGCCGTACATCCAGCGGCCGAACTGGTTGACGCCGGAGGAGTCCTGCGCGTTCTGAGCCGGCATGTACACGTGCGGCAGCCAGAGGTTGCCCTCGCCGCCCCATGCCGCCAGGTCCCACGTCGGGTCGGACACGGACAGCTCGGCCGTGCTCGGCACGAAGGTCTTGTCCTGGATGATCAGCGGGATCGTCGCGGACGCGTTCGGGATGGTGCCGCTGGTGATGAGGCTCTGCTCGGTGTCATCGGAGATGACCATCGCGGACGCGCCGCCGGCGTACACGTTGAGTCGCGTGATGCCTGCGGAGTGGTCGTGGTAGAAGAGCAGACGCGCGGACTGGTCGTTGGTGTAGAAGAACGTCTGCGCACCCGGGCCCGGGTCCGGCATGTCGGGCACGTTCTTGACGCTGACGCCCTGTGGGTAGTCCGTGTCCTCACCATCGGGGGTGATCCACTGGTGCGGTGTGCCGTCGCTGATCCACGGGGTGAAACCGCCGTGCATGTGGATGACAGAACGGTTCTCGGTGTAGCACCACGTCGGCTTCGGTGTGGTGCCGCAGTCCGGGTTCTGCATGTCCGAGCCGATCCCCATGTTGGGGATGTCGTTGGCCTCGAACATGGGTCCGGCGCCGGATCCCATGACCGTCGTGTCGACGGGCAGGAACAGGTCGCCGGCCACGCCGGTCGGCAGCAGGTTGCGGAACAGGACGCGGCTCGGCCGGCCCTGGGTCGAGGAGATGACCGGGCCGAGGTAGTGCGGCTCGTCGACGCCGTACGCGAAGTCGCCGTTGGGCAGCCGGATCGCGACCGGCGGGTCGTTCGGGTCGAGCGGCGCGGTGAACAGCTGCACGTGCTTGCCCGGGATGGTCGGGGTCGACAGCTGCACGTAGCCGCGCAGCAGGGTTCCCTCGGTGGGCAGGTCGGAGTGCATCTGCTCGCGGTACTGCACGACGGCGATCTCGTAGTAGTCCGACCCCGGGTACGACTCGGTGTCGGCGATCGCGATCGGGATGTACTGCCCGAGCTCGTTCTTGGTCACGACGTTGGTGCCGTCGACGCCCACAGAGCCGAGGATCGGGAGCGTGTCGACGAACTTGCGCAGGCCGGGAGTGATGTAGCCGGCGCCACCGGCGTCGACGACCACGGTGCTGACGACGTTCGTGACGTACGCGGTCGCTGCCGCGCCCGTCCCCTCACCGACGAGGTCGGAGAAGCTGACGGTGGGCGCGGTGAGGTAGTCGGTGCCGGCTGCGGTCAGCGCGACGTCGGTGATGGTGCCGTCGAGGTCGATGGTGGCCGAGGCCTCGGCCCCGGTGCCGCCGCCGCCCGCGAGGGTGACGGTGACCGGGTCGTTGTAGCCCGTGCCGCCGTTGGTCAGCGTGATGCCGCTCACCGCGCTCGCCACGGTGGCGGTCGCGGTCGCGCCGTCGCCGCCGCCGACGCTCGTGATGGTGACGGTCGGCTCGGTGACGTAGCCGGCGCCCGGGTCGACGATCGTGATGCCGGTGACGACGCCGAGCTCGTTCACGTCGGCAGTGCCCTGCGCGGTGCGCGCTCCCGGTCCGGCCGGCGGCGCGCTGAACGCGACGAGGGCGGTCGGCAGGTGCTGCGGGCTGTTCGCGTAGTTCCCGTACGGTCCGAAGTAGTGCGGAGTCACGGCTGCGCCGACCGCGGCGGAGGGCTTGACGCCTCGCTTGTCGGCGGCCTTCTTGGCCCGCAGGGCGGCCTGCACCTTGTTCATCGCGGCGATGCTCGCCGTGGAGATGTCGAGGGCCTCGTTACCGGTCCGCTTCGCCAGCGCCTGGCGCTGGGAGTCGGTGATCCGGCTGGCCTGGGCCTGCTTCGCTGCCGCCTCCTGGGCGAGCATCTCGGCAGAGACTGTGGTCTTTCCCGCTGGGCTGGGGCTAGGCACGCCCGGCCCTCCGGTGGCGGTCGCCACGGAGTAGGGGCCGACGACGAACAGCGCCGCCACCGCCACTCCTGCGATCAGCTTCTTCGACATTCGGACCTCCACGGTCCCGGGCGTTCCCCAGCCTCCTGGCGACTCGTTCGCCCTCCGCGTGCCTACGACGTTCGGCCTGGATCCCCGTCCACGTTCGACATCGCTGTCACGGCGTCCCTCGAGGCTGGATGGGTTGAGCGGCACCCGTGACAGGACTCAGGTTGATCGCCCCCGATGCGGGGTTGCGCGGTGGGCGGATCGGCCGAACGGACGAGATTCCACGCCGTCCGTCACTCTTTGTGAACGCCTTCACATGCGTCCGGTGGTTCGCGGTCCAGGCCGATGACCTGCACGGACGCCACCCACGACGCCAGCCCGGGAGCCGATCCATCGTCGATCGTGAGCCTCCGGAGAGGTGCACTGCGCACTCTCAAGAGACGTTCCAGACAGTGAGCGAGCAGCCACGGGCAGTGACAACGTCCGGTCTGTCGGCCGCTCGGCCGACTCAGGTCCGACCGGCTGCGCGGCACGTCCCACGGCACGGTCGTGGGAAAGGGGACCGACATGAAACGAGTCCTGGCCATCGTGGCGCTCGGCGCCACCGGAGCGCTGGCAGCGTCCGGCGTGGCAGTCGGAGCCACCACCTCCAGCCCGGCCAACCGCGTGTTCTCCGCGTGCGTCCGGACGTCGACGGGTGCGCTCTACAACATCACCCTCGCACCCACCGCGCCCAAGGCCTGCCTTGCCGGCGACCGCAAGGTCGCGTGGAACTCTCTCGGGGTCAGGGGTGCCACGGGAGCCGTTGGCGCGCAAGGGATCCCGGGAGCGCGTGGACCCGCCGGCGCGACAGGTGCAACCGGCCCGGCCGGCGCCGCGGGAGCCGCAGGCGCGGCCGGCGCGCCGGGATCACCGGGCACCGCCGGCCCCGGAGCGACCGGCGCGACCGGCGCCCAGGGCCCGGCCGGCGAGGACGGCGAGCAGGGCGCCACCGGCCCGCAGGGTCCGCAGGGCTCGCAAGGTGCGGCCGGGGCGCAGGGCCTGCCGGGAGAGACCGGGCTCACCGGACCGACCGGGGACGCCGGACCGCAAGGGCCACAAGGAATCGCCGGAGACACCGGAGCAACAGGCCCGCAGGGACCGCAGGGACGCAGACCGAGACTGGCCCCGCTGTGGGCGCTAGTCGCAACGTCGTTAGTGACGGAGTCGAGCGTCCCCGACGGTGTCTCGTCGGTGAACCTCGTCCTGCAACGGATCCGACGTCGTAATGGGTGGCGGATGGACCATCCCCAACGTCGGCGTAGATGTCGTCTCCTCCCGACCAGCGCAGCTCGAGGGAACGTGGACATTCGTGTTCAACAACTTCTCCGGCGGGAACCAGAACGTGTCGGTCTACGCGGTCTGCATCGACGGCGAGGACGGGCTCTGACGGCTGTCACCACACGTCGCAGTGCGGGTGACCACGGCCACACGGCGAGCGCCGGGCGTGACTGCCCTTCGCCCGCCGTGGGTCCCTAGCCTGAGGGGGTGTCGCGCTGCGGCACGTGTCGGGACCGAGACATCGAGGGACGAGATGACCGAGACCCAGGAAGCCACCAAGGCCTGCAGCAACCCGAAGTGCACGTGCGAGAGCTGCAGCTGCGGCGACAGCTGCACCTGCGGCACCTGACCGCGAAGATCCGGACCGCTGCCCCCTGCCGACGCGGGCTAGGCTCCCGGCAGGGGGTGTCCGATGCATCGACGCGCGATCCTGGCGACCGCGCTCGTCGGCGTGCTCGTCTCGGCGTGCACGAGCGGCTCGCCGGCGACCCCACCAGGTTCGAGCCTGACGTCAACGTCCCCGACCGCCGACGCTGCCCCGGTCCGGGGCGCACCCGGCGCGGGTGACTCGTACTACCCGCTCGACGGCAACGGGGGCTACGACGCCCTGCACTACGACATCGCCGTCACGATCGCACCCGGGTCGCGGACCATCACCGGGACGGCCACGATCACCGCCCGCGCCACGAGCGGGCTCTCCCGGTTCGACCTCGACCTGCACGGGCTCACCGTGTCCTCGGTCGAGGTCGACGGCGACGTCGCTGCCTGGACCCGCGAGGGCCAGGAGCTCGTCATCACTCCCCCGGAGGCCGTCGCCGCCGGCGCGGAGTTCCGCACCGAGGTCCGCTACTCCGGCCGTCCCACCTCGATCGAGGGCGGCGACATCGACAACGGGTGGTACGTCACCGACGACGGCGCCACGGTGCTCGGTGAGCCGCAGGCGGCCTCGGTCTGGTTCCCCGTGAACGAGCACCCGAGCGACAAGGCGACGTACGACGTCGCGGTCACCGTGCCGAAGGGGCTCGTCGCCATCTCGAACGGACTGCCGGTCGGCGAGCCGACATCGGGGACGCAGGGGACCACCTGGACCTGGCGGCACTCGCGCCCGATGGCGTCGTACCTCGTGCTGCTCTCGGTCGGGAAGTTCGACGTGCGCAGGTCCACGACGTCGTCGGGCCTGCCGATCATCGACGCGGTCGACCCGGCGATCGGCGACGCCGCCGACGAGGCGCTCGCGCAGCAGGGCGAGATCATCGACGTGCTCTCCGAGGCGTTCGGGCCGTACCCGTTCGAGACGGCCGGTGCCGTCGTCGACGTCATCCCGCCGGTCGTCGCCCTCGAGACCCAGACCCGGTCGCTGTACTCGGCCGCGATCTTCACCACGACCCAGGACGGGACGTGGACGGTCGTGCACGAGACGGCGCACCAGTGGTTCGGCGACAGCGTGTCGCTGCAGGAGTGGCAGGACGTGTGGCTCAACGAGGGCTTCGCGACGTACGCCGAGTGGATCTGGTCGGAGCAGACGCAGGACTTCGATCCGCGCGGCGTGATCCCGCAGGTGCTCGCCGAGGTCCCCGCCGACGACCCGATCTGGGCCACGGACGTGAGTGATCCCGGAGCCGAGGAGCTCTTCGGACCGGCCGTCTACCAACGCGGGGCGCTCGTCCTCGAAGCGCTGCGGGAGACGGTCGGTGACGACGCGTTCTTCGTGATCCTGCGGACCTGGGCGGCCGACCACCGCGACGCGAACGGGACCACCGACGAGTTCATCGCGCTCGCGGAGCGGGTGGCCGGGCGCGACCTCGACGTCGTCTGGGACACCTGGCTGTTCGGCGCCGGCAAGCCGACGAGCTGGACGCCGTCACCCGCCGACTCCGCCAGCGGCTCGGCCACCACCAGCCCCTCCGACGCCGGATCTGCGTCACCAGGCAGCCCCTGGGGCAGCACCGCGTCGCCCTTCGGCTGAGCCGCCTCCCACGCGCGACTCATCCGCGCTCCGCGTTCCCCGCGCTGCGGAGACGCGCGGCTGGATCGGCCCGGCCCGGGCGGGCCGGCTGACACACTGCGGCCATGTCGTCCACCCGCGCAGTCGTCGTGCGCGGCTTCGTCGAGGCGTGCCACCCGCTCCCGACCCTCGCCGTCACCACGTTCGTCACCGCGCTGTCGTTCGCCGCGGGTCGTGACCTGCCCGGTGTCGCGCTCACGGGAGCGGCCGTCCTCACCGGGCAGCTGTCGATCGGCTGGAGCAACGACGCACGCGACGCCGACCGTGACCGCCGGTCCGGGCGCACCGCGAAGCCGACCGTGCGCGGGGCGGTCCGCGCGTCCTGGCTCTGGCGCTCGGCGTTCGTCGCGCTCACCGCGTCGATCGCCCTGTCGTACGTCGCGGCCGGGGCGGTCGGCGGCACGGCCCACGTCGTCGCCGTGCTCTCGGCCTGGGCGTACAACCTCGCGCTGAAGACCACGGTCCTCTCCGCGGTCCCCTACGCCGTCTCGTTCGGGCTCGTCCCGGCGTTCGTCACCTACGGGCTCACGCCGTCGCAGCCGCCGGCGCCCTGGCTCACCGCCACCTGCGCCCTCCTCGGGGTCGGGGCCCACCTCACCAACGCCCTGCCCGACCTCGACAGCGACGTGGCGGTGTCCGCCGGTGGTCTCGTGGCTCGGATCGGGCCGCGCGCGTCGACCGTGGCCGCCCTCGGCTGCGTCGTCGCCGCCGTGCTCATCCTGGTGGCCAGCGTCGGGCTCCCGACGTGGCTGCGGTGGACGTGCGTCGCGCTCACGGTGGGCAGCGCCGTCGCAGTGCTGCTGCTCGGCCACGGCCGAGCCCTGTTCCGCTATGTCGTGAGCCTCGCGGGCGTCGCGGTCCTCCTGCTGCTCGCCACCGCGACCACCATCACCGCCTGACCGGGTCGAGCCGCAGCGTCGGCGCCCAGGGGTTAGGCCGATCGAGTCCGATCATCGATCCGGGATCTCGCGCGGCCGATACAGGGTCGGGGACGTGTGTGAGGAGGCCGTCATGGCCAGTACGCAGAGCACCATCGAGACCACAGCCGCGGGCGCGAGGAGTACGCCGCTCCGGCACCGACCCACCGCTCGACACCGACGCCGGCTCGTGGGCGCGGCAGTCGCCGTCTCGGCGCTGGCGCTGGCCGTCGCACTGCCGGCGCCGGGAGCCGTCACCGCTCCCGCGACGTCGACGACGCTGCTCTCCGTCGTCGATCACTCCGTGTCGCCCGCCGCGATCGCGACCGCCGTCACCGCCCGCGGCGGCGAGGTCCTCGCGGTCTACGACGTCGCCGACGCCCTTCTCGTCTCGTTGCCTCGCGGAGTCGACGCACCTGCCGGCACGGTCGTCGTGAGCGACGTCGCGCTGCGCATCGCGTCCGTCACACCGGCCACGGCAGCTGCGGCCGACGTGACCGGTGCGACCTACCGCGCGACGATCGGCGCTCCGGCCAGCCGGACCGGCGCCGGCGTGACGGTGGCGCTGGTCGACACCGGTGTCGCCGACGTCGCCGACCTCGCGGGACGCGTCCAGCACGTCAACGTCAGCGGCAGCGTCGCTGGTGACGGTCTGGGCCACGGCACGTTCATGGCCGGACTCATCGCCGGCAGCGGCGTCTCGTCCCAGGGCCGCTACACCGGTGTCGCGCCGGATGCGCGCATCCTCGACGTCCAGGTCGCGGCTGCCGACGGCTCGACGTCGCTCTCCCGTGTCCTCGCCGGTCTTCAGGCGGTCGCGGACGCCGCGCTCGCCGACCGGTCGGTGCGTGTGGTGAGCCTCGCGCTCTCGACCGGCAGCCCGCTCCCGCCGTCGGCGGACCCGCTGGCCCGAGCGCTCGACCGGATGTGGGCCCGCGGGCTCACCGTCGTCGTCGCGGCCGGCAACGATGGTCCTGCGGTCGGCACCGTCAGCTCGCCAGGTGCGGACCCCACGATGATCACCGTCGGCACGCTCGACGAGCACGCGACGTCCGTTCGTCGTGACGACACGGTGAGCGACTTCTCCGCGCGCGGCACGGAGTTCGGCGTCCCCAAGCCCGACCTCGTGGCGCCTGGCGTCTCGCTCGTCTCGACCCGCGCCGCCGGGCAGCTCGGCCGACGTCGAGAACCCCGCCTCGCGCGTGGGTGACGCGTACTTCACCGGCAGCGGCACGTCGATGTCCGAGGCCGTCACGGCAGGGGCGGCGGCCGTGCTCATCGGCACGCGTTCCGCACTGACGCCGGACACCGTCAAGAAGCTGCTCACCTCCAACGCCTACACGTCCGGCAGCCTGCGGAGGAACGACGGCGCAGGAGCCGGTGGCCTGGATCTCGCTGCGGCGGTGGCGGATGCACCGGGCGCAGCGCTCGTGCGCCCCTCGCGCGCACTGACCGTGCTCGCCACGGACCTGTACGGACCGGACCCGGCCGACGCGGCCGCGTGGGCCGAGTTCGGCCGGGCGTGGGCGGACCGCGACCTCGCGGCCGCGGGTGCGGCGTGGGCCACGCTGTCGGAGCAGACCCGGCGCTGGGCCTCGACCGCCTTCGCGCTCACCCTGGTCGCCGAGGGCTCTCGCGCCACCGACGCGGAGTTCGCCGCGATCGAGCTGATGGCCCGCAGCTGGGCCACCCAGGCGTGGAACGCGCGCTCCTGGGCCAGCGACGCGTTCGTCGCCCGGAGCTGGGCCGCCCGGTCGTGGGCGGCGCGCAGCTGGGCGATCGACGAGTGGGCCGCCCGCAGCTGGGCGGACTCGTCCTGGTCCGCGCGCTCCTGGGCCGAGGCGGACTGGACCGCCCGCTCCTGGGCCGACGCCCAATGGCTGGCCCGCTCGTGGGCCGCACGCTCGTGGGCCGACGCCTCCTGGAGCGCCCGCCGCTGGGCGCAGGTGGACTGGCTGGCGTTCGCGTGGGTCGCGCGCTCCTGGGCCGCCGACACCTGGGCCGCCGACAGCTGGAGCAACCAGGTCTGGTCGGCCCGTTCCTGGTCGGCACGGTCGTGGGCGGACTTCACCTGGGTCGCCCGCAGCTGGGCCGCCGACGGGTGGGACGCGCGCTCCTGGAGCGCCCTGCGATGACCCCCGCGTCCATCGCCGACGACCGCAGCCACGACGTGGCTGTGGTCGTCGGCATGGTCTCGGCTCTCGGCGTCGCCTCCGTGGCGCTCGGTCCGCTCCGTCGTCCCGGCGATCACGACGCCGGCCGGGCGCACCCACCTCGACGGCTGGATCGTCGTCGTCGCCTTCGCGGCGGCGACGGCCGCGTCGGAGATCATCCCGGTGCCGCTCATTCACGGCGGTGCAAGCGAGGACCTCACCTTCTTCGAGATCGTGACCGTCGCCGGCCTCCTCGTGCTCGACCCGGCCTGGGCGGTCTCGCGCCGCTCGCCGGGATCGTCGTGGTGCAGCTCGCGCTGCGCAACCCCGGTCAAGACGATCTTCAACCTCGGCTCCTACGCCACCGCGACCGTCGTCGGCCGTGATCACCTATCCTCGCGATCACCGGCGGCGTTCCGACCGCTTCTCGACGCGCGCGTGGTCGCCCTCGCTCGTCGGCCATGGCGGCTCTTCACGTCATCAACTCGCTCCTCCTCGCCGTGATCCTGCACACCGCCGCTCGGGGTGCACCAGCATCGCGGTCCTCATGGCCGACGTGTGGGCCGAGTCGGTGCTCATGACCATCGGCATCGTCGGCGTCGCCGCCATCGCCGTCGCGATCGCGCCGGTCTCGCCGGCGCTGCTGCCCTTCACCCTGCTCCCGGCCTGGCCCTCTGGTACGCCTACCGGTCCGCGGCGCAGCGGCTGCTCGAGCGCGAGCGCAACAGCTGGCTCGTCACCCTCTCCGGCATCATCGCCGAGGAGCGCGCCGTCACCGACATCCTCACCGACGCCTCCGAGGCCATCGCGGCGGCCTTCGGCGCCGGCGCGGTGCGCGTGGTCATGCCGGAGGACCGGACCGCCGACCCCCTCGTGCCGCCGGAGACCGACACACCGGTCGAGCTGCCCCCGGACCGCCTGCCGCACGGCTGGAGCCACGGCACCGCGATCGGGCTCGAGCTCGGTGCCGGTCGTCGCGGCGCCCTCCTGCTCGGCGCGCGACGGCGCAGACCGCACGTGGGCGCTCAAGACCCGCGACGCCGCCGATGCTCACCACCGTCGCCGCCTCGCTCGCGAGCGCGGTCCGCAGCGTCGAGCGACGCACCGCCCTCGTCGACGAGTCGAGCAAGCTCAAGGCGGTCGTCGAGCATGCGACCGACGGGATCGCCGTGCTCTCGAGCACCGGACGCGTCCGGCTGTGGAGCCCCGCGATGGCGCGCATCACCGGCGTGACCGAGGCCGGCGCGATGACCGACGTCGTCAGCATCCCCGAGGCGCTGACGGCGCTCGTGAAGGCGGCGCACGAGACCGAGCCGGCCGACGCGACGCCCGCACGCACGGACGAAGCGCCCGTGACGATCTCGCTCAAGCGTCCCGACGGCGAGCTGCGCGCCATGTCGCGTGTCGGTCGTGCACGCACGCCCCTTCGGCGACAGCGAGCGGGTGGCGATCCTCACGGTGCACGACGTGACCGCCGCAGGCGCGCGCGGACCGGCTGAAGTCCGACTTCGTCGCGACCATCTCGCACGAGCTGCGCACGCCGATCACGCCCATCAAGGGCTACGCCGAGCTGCTGCTCGCACGCGGCGACGACGATGTCGCCGGAGCGCCGACGCGGCGCCATCGAGCTCATCGCCAAGCGCGCCGACCACCTCGGCCAGCTGGTCGAGGACCTGCTCATGGCCTCGCGCGCCTCGGGCACGCTCGGCTCGAAGCTGGGGTACCCCACGGGAGCAGGACCTGCGCGAGGTGGTGGCCACCGCCGTGGCGAACTTCCCGGCCATGGCCGAGCGGCTCACCGTCGACGTGCCCGCGACACCGGTACCGGTGTACTGCGACTCGGTCCGCACCGTGCAGATCCTGTCGAACCTGCTGTCGAACGCCGGGAAGTACTCCCCCGACGGCTCGCCGATCGTGCTGCGGGTCCTGCCCACCGAGTTCGGCGACACGCACGTGCTGGCCCAGGTCGAGGACCACGGCTGCGGGCTCGCCGCCGAGCGAGCCCGACCACATCTTCGAGCGGTTCTACCGGGTCGAGGACTCGATGACGATGCAGTACGTCAGGCAGCGGGCTCGGGCTCTACATCGCCCGCGAGCTCGCCGCCGCCATGGGCGGCACCCTGTCCGCCAAGTCGCAGCCCGGCCAGGGCTCGACCTTCACCGTCAGCCTGCCGCGCAACAGCACCCAGACCCCGGGAGCGTCGGTCCGCCACGACGTCACCGGCCCGGTTCGCCCTCAGTACGCCCGTTCTGCCTAGGAGCAGCCATGCCGACAATCCTGGTGGTCGACGACGAGTTCGCCGTCCGCTCACTGCTGCACGACGTGCTCGAGCTCGAGGGCTACGAGGTGCGCGAGGCGGAGGACGGGCCCACTGCGCTGATGGACATGGCGCGCGCTCGCCCGGACCTCGTGATCCTCGACATCATGATGCCGCGCATGAGCGGGATCGAGGTCCTCACCGAGGTGCGCTCCGACCCGGTGCTGCACGACCTCCCGGTACTGCTCCTCAGCGCCGCCGGTGACGACGAGACGACGTGGGCCGGCTGGACGGCCGGGGCCAGCACCTACCTCAACAAGCCGTTCGACCACCTGAACCTGCTGTCGTGGGTCGAGCGGCTGATCGTCCCCGACTCCGTGCCCACGGTCACCCCGGCCTAGCGGCCGACGTCAAGCAGACTTGACGTCATGTCTGGTCTGCTTTACATTTCCTGATGTCAGGTTTGTTTGACACTGGGAGATGCAGGATGTCGTACGAGGAGAAGAACACGTGGGCCGGCCTGGTCGTCACGATCGGGACGGTGGTGACCTACCTCGTCATCATCGTGGGCAAGGCCGACGGCGGCCCGCTCGTCGACGTGGACTACCAGGCGACGATGCTCTGGATGATCGGCATCTCGATCGCCGTCACGATCGTGCTCACGATCCTGGTGTCGATCGCCACCGGTGAGACACGGTTCCGGCGGGACCAGCGCGACCGCGAGATCGGCGCCTTCGGCGGCCGGATGGGCCAGTCGTTCATGGTGATCGGCGGCGTCGCCGCCCTGGCCATGGCGCTGGCCGAGTGGGACTGGTTCTGGATCGCGAACGTCCTCTACCTCTGCTTCGCCCTGTCGGCGGTCGCGGAGGGCGTCGCCAAGGTCATCGCGTACCGCAAGGGCGTGCCGGCGTGGTGAGGCCGACGCGCGTGACGAACTCCGTGCGCGCGCTGCGCTTCAGCCGCGGCGAGATGACGCAGGCCGAGCTCGCCGAGCGCATCGGCGTCACGCGCCAGACCGTCATCGCGATCGAGCAGGGCCGCTACTCGCCGTCGCTCGAGATGGCGTTCCAGATCGCCCGCGCCCTCGGCGTCCCGCTCGACGACGTGTTCCAGTACCCCGACGACGAAGGAGAGACCTCATGAAGGCGATCGTCCAGGACGAGTACGGCACAGCCGACGTCCTCCGGCTCGCTGACGTCGACACCCCCACGATCGGTCCTGGCGAGCTGCTCGTGCAGGTGCACGCCGCCGGCGTCGACCCGGGGGTGTGGCACCTCATGACCGGACTGCCCCGGGCGATCCGCCTCGGCTACGGGCTGCGCCGGCCGAAGACGCCGACACGCGGGCGCGACATGGCCGGGACCGTGGTCTCGGTGGGCGCGGACGTGACGCGGTTCAAGCCCGGCGACGAGGTCTACGGCACGTGCGAGGGATCCTTCGCGGAGTACGCCGCGGTGCGCCAGGACAGGTGCGCGCCCAAGCCGGCCACCCTGACGTTCGAGCAGGCCGCGGTCGTGCCCATCTCCGGGCTGACCGCGCTGCAGGCCGTGCGCGACACCGGGAAGGTGGTGGCGGGCCAGCGGGTCCTGGTCATCGGCGCGAGCGGGTGGTGTCGGCGCCTTCGCGGTGCAGGTCGCCAAGGCGCTCGGGGCGCACGTCACCGGCGTGTGCAGCACGTCGAAGCTGGACCTCGTCCGGTCGATCGGTGCGGACGACGTCGTCGACTACACGGTCGAGGACTGCGCGGACGGCAGTCGGCAGTACGACGTCGTCATCGACACGGCGGGAAACCGCACGCTGTCGCACCTGCGCCGTGCACTGACGCCACGCGGGACGCTCGTGCTCGTCGGCGGCGAGGGCGGCGCCGGACTCCTCGGCGGCTTCGACCGCCAGCTCAGGGCGACGGTCGTGTCCCCGTTCGTCGGCCACCGGCTGCGGCCGATGCTCTCCACCGAGAACGCGGAGGACCTGCAGGTCCTCGCCGAGCTCATCGACTCCGGGACGGTGACCCCCGTGATCGACCGGGTCTACCCGCTGGCCGACGCCGCCGACGCGATCCGGTACGTCGCCGAGGGCCATGCGCGCGGCAAGGTCGTCGTCACGATCTGACCCGTGTCGAGGATCCACCCGGCGGACGCCTCAGGCCTTCAGGTTCTCCTGGAGGAAGTCGAGGGTGCGGCGCATCGACAGCGGCCAGCCCGAGTAGAAGTAGTGGTTCTCGTTCTCGTACTCGTGATACGTCAGGTCCACGCCGGCGGCACGCAGGGCCGCCACCGTGGCACGGGTCCACGCGATCGGGCAGGTGTCGTCGACGACGCCGTGATGCATCATCACCGGCGTCGTGATCCGGTCGAAGTAGGTCCGTGAGGAGATCCCCGACCAGAACTCGGGGTTCTCCTCCGGCGAGCCGTGCTTGGCGTCGATGCGCGCGACCAGCTGGGCGCGGCCGTCGGAGAACCTGGTCCAGCGGTTGTAGTTGTCGACCGCGTCGGTGCTCACCGAGGCGTACATCACGGCGGCGTCGACGAGGCCCGGCCGGGCCACGAGCGCGTTGAACGCGACTCCCCCGCCCATCGAGCGGCCGATGATCCCGATGCGCTCGGCGTCGAGGAACGGCAGCGACGACGCCTTGACCGCGGCGACCGCGGCGATCGTGTCGCGCGCGTAGCCGAGCCGGAGGTCCTCGTCGTTGCGCGGGTCGTCGTCCGAGCCGGCATGGTTGCGGTAGTCGACGTGGAAGGCGACGTAGCCGTTGCGGGCGAGCGAGTCCTGCTCGCGCCGGTAGCCCTGGCCGGTCACGTAGATGTCCTCGTCGATGTGCCCATGGAGCAGCACCACGACGGGGAAGGGGCCGTCGCCCGCCGGCACGTTCATGATCCCCGTGATCGTGAGGTCGTCCGCGCGGTACGTCACGGCGTAGCGCGTGTAGGCACCGGTCCGCGAGATCACCCGGCCGAGCTTGAGGTCGGCACCGACGACGTCGTCGGCCATCAGTGCGGGCAGCGACACCGGGTTGACGACCTCCGGCAGCGTCGACGACGTCGCGCTGGGCGTGGGGGCGGACGCCGTCGGCGACGGGCTGCCCGCAGTGGCGCTCGGGGTGGTCGCTGCGACGGAGCCGCGAGCCGGCGCCACCGTCCGGGGGTGCCGTCGATCCCGACGTGCAGGCGGTGGCCAGCGCTGCGGTGACGACCAGGGCGGCGACCCGGCCCGGGAGATGCGTCCGCGTCATCAGTCGAGTATGCGTCGGCTCCCGCGGACGCGCAGCCCCAGTCTGGGGTGCTCTCCTGCCTCGTTCCGCCGCGGCGAGAGACACGGTGCCGTCGCGCGTCGCGAGCGGATCCGGCTTCGAGGTGTCCGCGGACGATCCGTGTTGTCTAATCGAACGATGCGCCTCCCGCGAGCTTCTGCCCGACGGTGGCGTTCCTGGGCGCTCGTCTTCGCGGCCGTGCTCGTCGTGATCGTGGGCCTGGTCGTGGCCACGGCGGACCGCGGTCCCGCCGTGGCGGAGCAGGCGCAGGCGATCCCGGTCGGCCCGGAGCCGGACGGTGCGCGGGTCGAGATCGACACGACCCTCTACTCGCCCGACCTCCCGGGACCGCATCCGGCGGTCCTCCTGGCCCATGGCTTCGGCGGGTCGAAGGGCGACCTGACCGAGCAGGCGCGCGCGCTGGCCCGACGTGGCTACGTCGTGATGACCTACAGCGCCAGGGGTTTCGGCGCGTCCGGGGGGCGCATCCACCTCAACGCACCCGCGTACGAGGTCGCCGATGCCCAGGTCCTGCTCGACGTGCTCGCGACGCGGCCGGACGTCGTCCTCGACGCTCCAGGCGACCCGCGGGTGGGAGTGGCGGGCGGGTCGTACGGCGGTGCCCTGGCTCTCCTGCTCGCCGGGCACGACGACCGGGTCGACGCCATCAGCCCGCGCATCACCTGGAACGACCTCGCCGCCTCGCTCTTCCCGCAGTTCGCCACGACGGCGCAGCCGATGACACCGGCGGCGTTCGCACCGCTCGACGAGCCCGGTGTGTTCAAGCGGCTGTGGGCCGGCGTCTTCTTCGGCTCCGGCTCGGCCCTCCCCGGCTCCGGCGCGGCGCCGACGATCTGCGGTCGCTTCGCCGACGACGTGTGCGCCGCGTACAGCGCGAGCGCCGCGACGGGGACGCCGACACCCGAGATCCTCGCGCTGCTGCGCGAGTCGAGCCCGCAGTCGGTGCTGGACCGGGTGCGTGCGCCGACCCTGCTGATCCAGGGCCAGGCCGACTCGCTGTTCCCGCTGTCGGAGGGCGACGCGAACGCCCGCGGCATCGCCGCGACGGGCACTCCGGTCAAGGTCGTCTGGTTCGCCGGAGGGCACGACGGCGGCGACGCCGAGACGGCTCGTCTCGACGAGCTCACCGGCGCGTGGTTCGACCACTACCTCGCGCGGGACGGCTCACCCGAGGACACGCGCTTCGAGGCGACCGGCTCCGCATCGTCACTGTTCGGCGCACGGACCGGAGCCCGGCCCGCAGGTGCTCGCCGCTCCGGCACTCCCCGGGACCGACGGTGCGGACTCGCCGCCGCGGCAGCCTCTCGCGCTGAGCGGCGGGACGCAGACCGTCGTCTCGCCCGCGGGCGGCAACCCGTCCCAGATCACCTCGCTCCCCGGGCTCGGCGGGCTGCTCAGCACCGTGGTGCGCGGCTCGACCACGGCCCTGCCCGACATCCCCGGGCAGAGCGCGACGTTCGTCACCGCGCCGCTCACGGAGCCGCTGACCCTCATCGGGTCGGCCACCGTGGCGCTGCGGGTGGACACCACCGCACCCGACGTCACGCTGTTCGCGAAGCTGCTCGACGTCGCCCCGGACGGCGGCGGCAGCACCCTCCCGAACCGGCTCGTGGCACCGGTCCGCCTCGCCGCGGGCGGCGACACCACGGTCGAGATCGTGCTGCCCGCGGTCGTGCGCGAGATCGCCGTCGGTCACCGGCTGGCCGTCGTCGTGTCCACCACCGACCAGGCGTACGCGCTGCCCGCGGACGCGCGGACGTACGACATCTCGCTCGCGGGTGCGGCGGCGCTGTCCCTTCCCGTCGTCGACATGGAGCCGCTGCCGAGGGACAGCTCGGCGCTGCTGCTCGCCGTCGCCGGGATCGGCGCCGTGGCAGCGGTGTGGGCCGGGGTGGCGTGGTGGGTGCGCCGACGGCGGCGCGCCGACGCCCTCGATGTCGATGCCGCGCTGCTCACGACGCCGCTCGTCGTCACCGGCCTCGGCAAGGAGTACCGCGGCGGGCTCCGCGCGGTGAGCGACGTGTCGTTCCGCGTCGAGCAGGGTCAGGTCCTGGGGCTGCTCGGTCCCAACGGCGCCGGCAAGACGACGGTGCTGCGCATGCTCATGGGCCTCATCCACCCCAGCGAGGGCGAGCTGCGCGTCTTCGGCCATCGCGTGGCGCCCGGAGCGCCGGTGCTGTCGCGGCTGGGTGCCTTCGTCGAGGGTCCCGGACTGCTGCCGCACCTGTCCGGTCGCGCCAACCTCGAGCTGTTCTGGCGCGCGACCGGCCGACCGATGTCCGAGGCGCATCTCGACACCGCGCTCGAGGTGGCCGGCCTCGGCGACGACGTCGACCGCCGGGTGACGACGTACAGCCAGGGCATGCGCCAGCGCATCGCCCTCGCCCAGGCCATGCTCGGTCTGCCCGAGCTGCTCGTCCTCGACGAGCCGACCAACGGCCTCGATCCCCCGCAGATCCGCGAGATGCGCGAGGTCCTGCGGACGTATGCCGACACCGGACGCACGGTGATCCTCTCGAGCCACCTCCTGGCCGAGGTCGAGCGCACCTGCACCCACGTGGTGGTCATGCACCGCGGTCGCCTCGTCGCCGCGGGTGCCCTCGACCAGCTCGTGACGGCGGACACCGTCGACGGCGACGCCACCAACCTCGAGGACGTCTTCCTCTCGTTGATCGGAGCGCGATGAGCACCTCGACCTCGCGAGGGGTGCACGACCTGCTGCGCGCGGCGCCGCCGCCCGGTGCCGCGGCGGCCGACGGCTCGGCGCCCGGCTGGTCCGCCTCGCGCACGCTCGGCCTGCGGGTGGAGCTCGTGCGGCAGTGGCGGCGACGGCGTACCCGGCTGGTCCTCGGGGGCCTCGCGCTCTTCCCGCTCGTGCTCGCGCTGATCTTCGCGCGCCAGCGCAGCGGCAGCCCTGTCACCGGCACCCGGTTCGTGGACCTCGCCACGAACGGCGCCGTGAACTTCGCGCTCTTCGTGGTGCTCGCGTCCTCGACGTTCCTCGTGATCGTGGTTGTCGCGCTGTTCTGCGGTGACACCGTGGCGAGCGAGGCCTCGTGGTCGTCGTTGCGCTACCTGCTCGCCTCCCCGGTCGACCGTGGGCGGCTGCTGCGGCAGAAGCTCGTCGTGGCGCTGGGGCTCGCGGCGAGCGGCCTCGTGATCCTGCCGACGTCGGCCGTCCTCTCCGGCGGCCTGCTCTTCGGCTGGTCGTCCGTGCGAACTCCGGTGGGCGCGGTGATCCCGACGGGCGAGGCGCTGTTCCGGCTCTCGATCGTCACGGTCTATCTCGCGCTGTCGCTCCTCGTGGTGGCGGCCATCGCGTTCTGCCTCGGCGTGTACACCGACGCCCCGCTCGGCGCCGTCGGCGGCGCGGTTCTCCTCGTGATCCTCTCGAGCATCCTCGACCAGGTGGAGGACCTCGGGGCGGTGCGGCAGTGGCTCCCCACGCACTACCTCGGCGCCTGGATCGACGCGCTCAACGACCCGATCGTGTGGAGCGAGATGGCGCGCGGGGTGCTGGTGTCCTTCGCCTACAGCGCGGTGCTGCTCGCCCTCGCCTGGCGCCACTTCCACCGCAAGGACATCGTCTCCTGATCCGGCCCGTCGGGGTCTGGTCGCACGGCCTCCCGCGGAGGATGCTGACGCGTGTGCCCGGCATCGGGCCGGGCGCGCCTCGGGGACGAGAGGGGTCGCGATGTTCATGCAGGTGATCCAGGGCCACGTTCGGGACGGCGAGGCCCTCCGACGTCAGTTCGAGCAGTGGCAGAAGGAGCTCAAGCCGGGCGCGACCGGCTTCCTGGGCTCGACCGGGGGCGTGACCGCCGACGGCATGGCGGTGCTGATCGCGCGGTTCGAGTCGGAAGCGGCCGCGCAGGCCAACAGCAAGCGCCCGGAGCAGTCGGCGTGGTGGGAGCAGACGGCTGCGACGTTCGACAGCGATGTCTCCTTCATCGACTGCCCCGACTGCGACCTCATGATGGACGGCGGCTCGGACGACGCCCACTTCGTCCAGCTCATCGAGTGCCGGGCGACCGACCGGGAGGCGCTGCGCGCGGCCGGACGCAAGATGGAGGACGACCTCAAGGCGAGCCGGCCGGACATCCTCGGCGGGATCGTCGGCTGGCACGACGGCAACGAGTTCGTCCAGGTCGTCTACTTCAGCGACGAGGAGCATGCCCGCGCCGGCGAGCGCGCCATGCAGCAGGACGGCCAGGCCGACGACTGGACCACCATGCTCGACGGCGAGCCCGTCTTCATCGACCTGCGCGACCCGATCTACGCCTGATCGGAGGCCACGCACCCGCAGCGCTGGGGAATCCCTCTCCCCAGCGCTGCTTCCGTGCGTTCGGCCTCGCCCGGCGAGGAGTCTCGACCTCGGCGTCGGTGCCTGCCTCGCTCGTGGGCCGGCCATGACCGACGGCGGCTGAGTCCGCCGCGTCCGTGGGTCGTGATCCTTAGTGTCCCAGGGGTTCTCAGCGGTCGCCGGGCAGTGCCACCATGAGGCAACTCGGGCACGGTGGACCCGGCCGAACTCTGGGAGGTGGCTTGGCCGAGAGCGCGTACGGGGAGTTCGACGACGCGGCCTTCCGCGGGCTTCAGCAACGGCTCGTCCCCCTGTGGCCGGGCATGACGGTCCGATCGGTCGAGCGGATGGACCGGGTCCTGCTCGTCGTGCCGTCGATCACCGCTGACGTCCCGTCGCTGCGCGACGTGCTGCACGCCTACGAGGAGCGCTACCTCTTCTTCGTCCTGGCGCTGGCACGCAGCCCGAGGACGCACGTGGTGTACGTGACGTCCGTACCGATGCAGCGCCGGCTGGTCGACTACTACCTCGACCTGCAGCGCGTCGACCGCGACAGCATCAACGAGCGGCTCACGGTCATCTCCGTCGGCGATCCGTCGCGCCCGACCGCTGACCTACAAGATCCTCGAGCGACCGCGGCTCCTGGAGCGGATCCGGCGGGTCACCGGTCGCCACGAGCACAGCCTGATCCTCCCGTTCATGACGACCCGTGCCGAGGCGGAGCTGTCGGTCCTTCTCGATGTACCGCTGTACGGCACGCACCCGGACCTCGTGCACCTGGGCACCAAGACCGGGAGCCGGGCCGTGTTCGCCGCGGCAGGCGTACCCCACCCACCGGGATGCGACGGGGTTCGTACCGCGGCGGACGTCTGCGCCGCAGTGGCCAGGCTCCTGGTCGACGACCCGGGCGCCCGACGGTTCGTGGTGAAGCTCGACGAAGGCGTCGGCGGGCTGGGCAACGCCGACCTTCGCCTTCCCGATGCCGCGACGCCGGCCCCGGAAGGCCTCCCCGATCTGCTGCGTCCCGAGGACGACGCGATCCGAGCGCCCGGCTTCCTCGACCTGCTCGAGCGCGACGGCGGCGTCGTCGAGAGTGGCTCACGGGCGAGGAGGTGGTCAGCCCCACGTCCAGCTGCGGACGGTCCGCTGGGGAGGTCGAGGTCTCACCACCCACGACCAGCTCCTCGGTGGCCCGACCGGGCAGCATTCCTGGGCTGCGAGTTCCCGGCCCGGGACGAGTTCATCGAGCTCCTGACACACCACGGGCGCGCGGTCGGGAAGGAGCTCGCGGCACGCGGGGTCGTGGGCCGGTTCGGGATCGACTTCGTGATGGTGCGGCGCGGTCGCCGGTGGGACGCCTACGCGATCGAGATCAACCTCCGCAACGGGGGCACGACGCATCCCGCCCTCACGCTGCTGGGTCTCACCGACGGCACGTACGACGAGGCGACGGGTCAGTTCGAGACGGGCACCGGGCGCAAGTTCTATCTCGCCAGCGACCACGTCGAGCGCACGGAATACCGCCAGCTGACTCCGGACGACGTGCTCGACCTCGTCCTCGCCTCCGGGTTGAGCTGGGACGCCGATCGGCAGACCGGCGTCGCGCTGCACATGGTCTCCGCCGTGGCGGTCGCGGGGCGGGTGGGCGCCACCGCAATCGGAAACTCGCGCGCCGAGGCCCACGACCTGTACGACCGCCTGGTGACACTGCTCGACCGATCCGTCGGGATCGCGTGACCCCTTCGGCGCTCCAGCCCGCGCACGGCAGCACATCTCGATGTGATGGGTCCGCTGGAATGTCGGCGCCGGCTGATCGCCGACGACGACGGGTGTCTGCTCGGTGCCGATCAGCCGGTCAGATCTCCGCCGTGCGCTCGTTGTAGCCGTCGGCGAGCTGCTGGCCGGACAGGCCCGCGATCGCCGACATGACCTCGTCGGTCACCTCCCGCCGCGCCCTCCCTGGTGGCACGCCGTCGAAGCGCCCGCGGAAGTCCAGTGGTGGTCCGAACCGCAGCGTGACGCGGACGAGTCGGGGCACGGTGGCGCCGACCGGCTGCAGCCGCTCGGTCCCGAGGACACCTACCGGCACGACCGGCGCCCCGGACGTGAGTGCGAGATGGGCCACCCCCGTGCGGCCGCGGTAGAGCCGGCCGTCGCGCGAGCGGGCACCCTCGGGGTAGATCCCGAAGGCCTCGCCGCGATCGAGCACGCCGAGGGCGATGTCGAGCGAGCGCAGGGCCGACGAGGAGTCGTCGCGGTCGACCGGGATCATCCCGATGCCCTCGAACCAGCCGCGCACCAGCGCGCCCTTGACGCCGGTGCCGGTGAAGTAGTCCTCCTTCGCGAGGAAGACCACCTTCCGCGGGACGACGATCGGGATGACCATGCTGTCGGCGAAGGACAGGTGGTTGCTGGCGACGATGACCGCGCCGGTGGACGGGACGTTCTCCAGACCCTCCACTCGCGGGCGCCAGATCAGCTTCGCGACGGGCGGGATGACGGCGTGCGCGACCTCGTACAGCACGCGATCGCCTCCTGTGTCCCGAGGTCGTCAGCCTCGCAGGTGGCCTCGACGAGCGACGACGCGGGTTCGTCGACGTCCGGCGTCGCGGGCACGCCTGAGCCACGCCCCGCAGGCGGAATCGGTTCAGAACGGGGGAACTTCGGGCGGTGGCGGCGGTTCTGGTGGTGGTTCGAGGTCGGCGGGGTCGATGAGGAAGGGGCGTGGTGGGATCTGCACGCGTTGGCCCCATGCGGTGGCCCAGGTGCAGGAGCCGTCGGCTCGGCCATCGACGATGTCGACGTGGCCGGCGGTCTTGAGCTGGTGGCATGGGCTGGCGCACAGGTCGCCGGTGTTCGCGGTGTCGCTGGGCCCGTCGGGGAACGGGTCGGCGTGGTCGAGCTGGAGCCGGGCGGGGTTCGTGGTGCCGCAGCCGGGCGCGCGGCAGCCACCGTCGCGGGCGCCGATGTAGCGGCGCAGCGGTGCGGGCAGGTAGGTCTCGCGGCCGTAGTCGAGCAGGTGCCCGGTGACCGGGTCGGTGACCATCCGCCGCCACGACTCGATCCCGCGGGCCAGCTCACGCCCGACCGCCGCCGGGATGGGCTGCCCGTCGAGCAGGCACGGGTGGTCGGCCTCCCCGCGCAGGGTGTCGAGGTCGATGACGAGCTGCCCGGTGACCGGGACCGTCTCCCGCTCCCAGCTGATCGTGCCGTCGGCGTCGACCGTGCCGAGGACGCGGGCGGCGAGAGCGTCCGCACGACACGAGTCCAGCAGCGCGTCACCGTCGTCCGCAGCCGCGGGTGCTCCGCCGCGCTGCAGCTGCAGGGCACGCGCGTCGGAGGTCAGGGTCTGGTGGATCGCGGAGATGGTGACCCAGTCATCCACGACGCCGAGGTAGCCCATCCCGTCCTCGACCGGGCGCGCGGTGACCCGCCGCGACTCCTTCGCCCGGCGGTGCCGGTCCGCGGCACCCGCCGCGTCGACGCGGAGCACCGCCTTGGTCACCTCGCGGGCGAACTCACCCGGGGCCAGCCGGCGTGCCTTGGCCAGCACCCGCGCCTCGATCCGGGCCCGCAGCGCCGGGTCGTCGAGGACCCGGGTCCGGTCCACCAGGATCGAGCAGTGCGCCGCGCTGACCTCGCCGCGCTCCAACGCCGACCGGAACGCCGGGTAGTCAGTGGCCAGTGCTCGGGCGGTCTCGATCGCACGACCCGCGGAGTACCGCGACGTCCGACGGGCAACCGCGACCTCGTGCTCGACGTGCACCTCCGTGAGGTAGGCACCCGAGGGCACCGGACCGGCCAGCGCGGCCAGCGCCACCGACCCGCTTCGCCGCGATGTAGGCCTCGGCCCGGTCCAACGCCCGAAGGTAGTGCAGCCGGTCGAGCGGATCCTCGAGGGCGGCCGGGTCGACGGACTCGAGGATCTGCAGGGCGACCCCGTCCGAGCCCTGCGCGGCCAGGTCGGCCACCTGGTCCTCGAGCGAGGGCAGGACCGGCTCGGAGACGTCGTCGTCACCGAGCGACGTCGAGGTACGCCGGCCAGTCCGCCGGCGCCGAGGTCGCGAGGATCGCGCGGATCTCCGCCACCTCAGCGGCCACGATCGCCCGCTCCGCCGCCTCCTGCTCCGGGGTGGGAAACAGGTGCTCGAACCCGTCATCGACCAGCTCGACGCTCACCCGGACCACCTCCCCGACCGGCCGACATCCGCTGCAGCCCAACCGATCGCGGACCTCCATCATTATCGAACACCTGTACGCACAGTGTCAAGGGGTTTCGAGTGCCTGTGTGTTGGGATCGTGGTCGGCCGTGCAGGAGGCCGGGCCAACCACGCCGACCTCCGACCTTCCACCTCCGACCGGCGAAGTCCAACCGACGGAATCGGCTCAGAACGGCACGGGATGCGCGAGCAGCCCGCCGGAGGGCTCCGCGACTCCAGCAGGCGCTTGAGCTCCGCCTCGTCGCGGCCTCGACGAACAACGTCTTCATCCTGGCTGGCCGTCGGTGTCACATGATCCTGATGTGCGCTGGGCGATCAGCCGCAGAGCTAGTGGATCGTGGCCACCTTCAATGCCGACATGCTCAGGTCGCCGAGGGTCGCGGTCTGTCCGGTTCCGGAGACGGCGCACGCGAGGGCGAAGGTCGTTCCTGCCGCCGCGACGTACCAACCCGACGCGCTGATCGGAGCTTCTGCGAAAGGACTCACCGTGATTCGCGCGTGCACCACGGGCAGGTGGAGCGATGGACCGCTGCTGGGTAGCACCGCGCAGGTGATGTTCTGGTCGGCGCTGCTGTTGAACACGAACGCCGAGAACTGGACCAGGTACGAGCCGGCAGGCACCGCGGCCGTGTCGAATGTCGAGACCGTGTCACCCACGACCCCGAGCGGTGCCCGAGTGCCGGGGTAGAGGTCCGAAGGCCCTTGCGGCCCCGTTGCGCCGGTCGTGCCCGTCGCTCCGGTGGCGCCGACCGCGCCGGTCGCGCCGGTCGCGCCCTGGGGTCCTGGAGCGCCGGTGGCGCCCCGCGGTCCCGCCGCGCCCTGAGCTCCTCGCGGACCAGCCGGCCCAGCACCCGACTGCAGCTGGTACTTCGACTCGCCAGGCTTGCAGGCCTGGGTCCAGACCTGTCGCATGAGCCCGTTGGTCTGACGGCACCAGGTCACGCTGCCGACCTGCTTCGCGATGGATGGACCGGTGTCCCCGGCTCGGGCCGACGCGGTCACCCCGCTGAGCACCAGGGTCGCCGTGCCCACGATGGCGAGGGTTCGTGCCGTGTGGATGCGCATCGCGATCTCCGTGAGTGACGGCGCTGGTCAGACGGACACAGCGTGCTTGGGCGGCAGGATCGCCACGATGATCAAGGGGATCAAGGAGAAGAAGAAGGCGAGCACTCCCCACAGGCCCACGGAGCGGCCCTTCTTGCGTGCGATCGACAGTGTCCAGAAGATGATGCCGATCCAGATGACGAATCCGATGGCAGCACCGACGAAGGTGGCGGTCGAGTTGGTGTCGGCGAGCAGGCTCATGGTGATCGCTCCCTGGGTGGCGACAACGGCTACATCCCTCAAAGTGACGCTGCGTACCCGCGGATGCGCGGTGAGCAGTCAAACGAGAGGAACTAGTGGTAGGTTCTCGCGCGAATGGAAGGTTGCTGATGCGCTCGGACCGGCCGCTCGGCATCTCGTCCCGGCTGCACCGCGCGCCTCGGCGCGGCACCTGGACGGCACCGAACGGTCAGGCGGTGGATCTCCCACTCGTCCTCGACATCCTCGAACTCACTACGGGCGCCCGGGTGGAGTGGAAGGTCGAGGCCACCGTCGACCTCGTGGCCGGTGAGCCGAAGCTCGTCGCGATGACGTTGCTGCACTCGTCCGGGTTCGACGTGCACCGCATGCGTCGAGAGTTCCGGTGGGCCACGCCCGTCGAGGTGGTGATCCGCACGGTTCCGGTCCTGATGGCGCGCGGGATCGACCCGTTCCAGCACGACTACGCCACCACCGGATACCCCGACGCCGCCGACCCCGCGCGCGCGCCGAGTCGCGAGCTGTCCGACGAGTTCCTCGTAGAGGTCTCGCGTCGCTATTTGGCACTCGGGCGCGGCTACGCCGACGAGCTCGCCGCGGAGTACTCGGTGTCTCGGCGCACCGCCATCAGCTGGATCGAGAAGGCGCGCAAGCGCGGCATCCTCAGTGCCACCACGCCGGGGTCCGTCGGCGGCCACCTCCACGGCGAGGGCTGACCCGGTCACCAGCCCACACGAGCTTCGGAGGCACTACAACGACGTCCGTGGGGCTGTCCGTGAGGCTGTCCGTAGGGCTGTCCGTGGGGCGGGTGGGGCTCGAACCCACGACCTGACGGATTATGAGTCCGCTGCTCTGACCAGCTGAGCTACCGCCCCGGAGCGGCCAGCGTAACGAGTCACGCTCCGTGACCAGGCGTCCGCGTCGGCACCCACCGAACGGTCACACCAAGATCGCCGCCGCGACTCGGCACGCTCCGGCTGCGAGCCTCGATCTCGTGGACGGGACTCCGCAGCGTCGGGCAGCCGACGGTGCCATGACGCGCCCGCTGCCGCTCGTGACCGGCCCCACCGTCCATCTCGAGATGCTGCGTCGAGCCTCACTCGCGTGCCGTGCATTGATGCTGGTGGGGTTCGCCGGAGCCATCACGCTGGTCGTCCTCGTCGATGAACCGCCCGCGGTGCGTCGACTGGGGTTCGTGGTCGCCGAGACGCTCGTGGTCGTGCTCGCCATCGGCGCGCTGACCCGAGTGCTGCGTGCGGTCGCAGACGGGACGGACGCGACTCGGCCGGCCCGGCTGGCCACGTTCACCCTCGTCCTGACATCTCTCCCCTGGCCGCTCGCGCTCGTCGTCCTCCAACCGCGCAACGAATCCTCGACGTACCTGATCCTGTTCTTCGGCATGGCAGCGGTCGCGTCGTCGCTCACGGCGAGCGCGGCCTACCAGCCGTACTTCCTCGCGTTGGTGATGCCGAACGTCGTGTGCAGCTCGCTGCTGATCGCGACCGGGTACCTGCTGCCCACCGTTCCCCAGGGCATCGCCGTGATGGCCGTGATCTTCATCGGGTTGCTCTGGGTCAGCTTCGGCACCGTGAACAACACGATCGGCGAGGCCATCGGCGGCCGCATCGTCGAGGAGGGACTCACCTCCCAGCTCTCCGACGCCAACGCACGACTCGTCCACCGCGCGACGCACGACGACCTGACCGGCCTCGCCAACCGGGCACTGTTCCGCGACGTGCTCGAGCGATGCCTCGCGGACACCGTGTCGGGCACGAGCCGGGTCGCCGTCTACTACCTCGACATCGACCGGTTCAAGGTCGTCAACGACTCCCTCGGGCACGCCGAGGGCGACGCCCTGCTGCGCGAGGCCGCGCTCCGGCTCCGGACCTGCGTCCGCGGTGACGACCTGCTGGCTCGGGTCGGCGGGGACGAGTTCACCGTCGTCGCCCCGGCCATGGACCTGTCAGGTGCCCAACGGCTCGGCGAGCGCCTGCGCGCCTCGTTCGACCCGCCGTTCACGGTGGGGGGCCTGCGCACGGTCTCGTCCGTGAGCGTCGGCGTCGCGCTCAGCAGCCCGGGTGTGACCGGCCCGGACCTGATGCGTTACGCCGATGCCGCCCTGTACGAGGCCAAGGGCTCCGGTCGCAACCGGGTCGTGCTCTTCGACGACGCGGCGCGCACGTCGCTCTCGACGCAGCTCGCGCGCGAGAGCGAGCTGCGCGTGGCGCTCGAGCACGACGAGTTCGAGGCGTGGTACCAGCCGATCGTCGACCCGGGCACGCGCCGCATCATCGCGGCCGAGGCGCTCGCCCGATGGCGCCACCCGCACGCAAGGCATCCTCTCCCCGGCATCGTTCCTGCCGCTCATGGCCGAGTGCGGCCTGACTCAGGACCTCGACGACGCCATCGCCCGGCAGGCGCGCACGATGCGACGTCGCCTGGCGGGCGTAGCCCCGCGTGACTTCCGCATCTTCGTGAACGTGAGCCCTGGGTACGAGTCACTCGACAAGATCATCGAACGCCACCGGGCCGACGCCGACCTCGAGGGCGTGCCGCTCACCGGTCTCGGCATCGAGATCACCGAGCAGGCGATCGTGGCCGAGCCGACGGCCGCGTCGCGGGCGCTCGCCGTCGCGAGGTCGCGCGGGCTCGCCGTCGTGCTCGACGACGTCGGCACGGGCTACTCCTCGCTGTCGCTGATCCGGGCGCTCCCCCTCGACGGGCTCAAGATCGACTGCTCGTTCGTGCAGGGGATGCTGCGCGATGCGGCGGACGCGGCTCTGGTGGCGGCCGTCGCCGCGCTGGGTCGTCGGCTCGGACTGCGCGTGACCGCCGAGGGCGTGGAGTCCGAGGAGCAGCTGCGCGCCGTACGTCGACGACGGTGTCGGCGCGGCTCAGGGCTACCTGTTCTCCCCGGCCGTGCCGGGCGACCAGCTGCTGGGCTGGCTGCGCGAGGGCGAGCCCTGGATCGAGCCGGAGCCGGTGCGCTACATCACCGTGGTTCCGTGACCCGACGCGTCGGCGTCGGCGCGCGGCCCTGAGTACGGCACAGTTGCCCCGTGAGCGACTCCGGTGGCGTGGGCGGCCTCGTCGCCTCCGTGACCACCTGGGCCGACGGCCTGCAACAGCGTCACGCGCTTCTGGGCTTCCCCATCGCGGTCGTGAAGAAGTACGGCGACGACCAGGGGAACCGGCTCTCCGCGCTGATGACCTACTACGGCTTCCTCAGCATCTTCCCGCTGCTGCTGCTGACCGTGGCCGTGGTGCAGACGGTCCTGCAGGGCAACCCGGAGCTCACGACGACCGTTCTCGACGCCATCGTGCCGGAGCAGTTCCAGGAGACGGTCGAGTCGGCGCTGGCCGCCCTGCCCAGCGGTGGTGTCGCCCTCGCCGTGGGTCTCGTCGGTCTGCTGCTCTCCGGGCTCGGCATCGTGTTCTCGGGCTATCACACGCTCAACCACGTCGCCGGGGTCCCGCACCGGCTGCGGCACCCGTTCTTCGCGCGCTACGTGCGCATCGTGGCGATGCTGCTGCTGCTCATCGTCGGTGTCATCGGAGTCGGCGCGCTGACCGCGATGGTGAGCGCGATCGTCGACGTGGCCGCGCTCTCCCGCCTCGGCGCGTTCGTCGCCAACACCGCGCTCCTGTTCCTCCTGCTCTGGGCCGCGACGATGCTGCTGCTGCCCCATCGCGCGCGGCTCACCATCGTGTGGCCGGCGGCGCTTCTCGGGGCGCTCGCGGTCAACGCCGTCCTCACCTTCGGCGCCACCGTGCTCCCGCGGCTCGTGACTCGCTCCGGCCCGGTCTACGGCAGCTTCGCCACGATCGTCGGGCTGTTCACGTTGCTGTTCCTGGTGGGTCAGGCGTTGGTGTTCGCGGCAGAGATCGCCATGGTCCGGCGTCGGCGCCTCTGGCCCCGGGCTCTCGACACGAAGCTGCCCACCGCCGCGGACCGCCGGGCACTGACGCTTCTCGCCCGCTCGCAGGAGCGCATCCCCACCGAGCGTGTCGACGTGCGCTTCGACGGGGACGCCGGCGGTGCCGGCGGCGCCGGCACGACCTGACTCGCGGACCGGCGTCACCGCCGAGCCCGTGTGGATCGACATGCAGCCGCGATGCCCTCTGCGCGTTGACCTTTCGTCGTGGTCCGACTATCGGAGGACGCCAGAAACCTGATGGCCGCCTGAGTTCGACGCGGGCACACTGCTGCCACGCGGACCTGCGGACCCATCGAGCGGAGGTCGTCATGCTGGAACTGGCCGTGATCGTCGCCGTCATCCTCGCCACGGGCATCGCCTTCTGGCGCGCCCGGCACCGTCGTCGGTCCTACGACGACCCCACGCTCGCCTCGCATGCTCACGCCGAGGCCGAGCGCAAGAAGTACGACTGGTACGGGGGCTGACGCAGGTGAGCACGATCCCCACCGAGTTCGACATCAGAAGCGCTGACGGAGGTGTGTCATGGCACGAGGAGTTCGCTGCTTGATCGGGATGCACAAGTGGGCCAAGCACGTCGTCGAGGGTGTCGCCACCCTCGAGTGCACCCGATGCGGCAAGACCGTCGACGGGCCGATGCCGGGCATCACGGCGCCGCCGATCCTGTAGTCCGCCGCCATCACCCGCTCCGCGATCGTCTGCGATCGCTGACGCCGTAACGCTCGAGCGGATCAGGACGCGACGCGCCGGCGTCTCCGGGCGGAACCGACGTACGCCGCGCTTCGGAATGGAGTCGCGGCGTGCGCTTCTGGAACTGGCTCCCGCGTCTGGATTCGAACCAGAAACCGCCCGATTAACAGTCGGGAGCTCTGCCGTTGAGCTACGCGGGATCGATCACCTGCGTCACCGGGTGGCGCAGCGCGACGAGGATAGCAAGCGAGGAGCACCGGCCCGAAATCGTGCTCGTCTCGTGGCGGCCCAGCCTCAAGATCACGAGTTGCGGACAGATTCGTGCAGCTGAACTCCCTTGATCACCCCTAAGGGGAGAGGTCTGCAGTTCGGGCTGGCGCGGGTCAGACGCCGAGGGAGGTTCGGAGCTCGGCGAGGGCGGTGTCGGCGCGTCGGCGCAGGTCGGGGCTGCGCGGGTCGAGGCCGGCGTCGAACACCACCGACCAGCGCAGGTCGACCGAGCCGGGAACGCGCCGCGCCACGAACCGGGCGCCGAGGTCGCCGTCGAGCAGCGCGTGGTGCTGGATGACGATGCTCGCGGTCACGCGTTCGCGCACGACGCCGGCGCAGCACGTGCGGGTCCCCGTCGACGGCGATGCGGTGCTGCTGGGACGCCGCCCCGGCGGACTCCTGAGCCGCGACCTCGAGCACCCCCGGCTCCCACCCGATCCGCAGCACGAGGTCCCACGCGACGCGAGCGGGATCGGCGCCGCTGGGCAGCACGAGGGCGGTGTCGGTCGCGATGACCGACGACGTCCCGCTCGGCGCCCACGCGAGCACCCGCTCCCCCGGCACCCGAGCGCGAACCTCCGCCGGAGCGCGCAGCCTCACGCTGGCACCCGGCGAACGGCGGCGGCACGGCGACGTGGCCTCGGGCCGGTCCGCCGTGTGACAGCTGCCGGCGCCGGGCGAGGCGGTCGCTCGCGCGCGAACCCTGTCATGTGGCTCCTCCGGCGACCTGCTCGCGCAGGCCGCGACGGTAGCTCTCCAGCGCCAGGACGTCGGCGAACAGCGCCTGATAGGTGTCGGGATCGGACGCCGGCTCGATGCGCTGCAGCCTCGCCTTGACGTCGGTGATGCGTCGCGACGCGTCGATCTCGAGGAGCCGCGCCAGCACCGACTGGGCGTAGCGGGTGTCGGCCTCGTCGATGGGCAGCGGGTCGACGGCGAGCTCGTGCACCACCGCGCGGACGGCGTCGTCGGGACAAGCGGCGAGCACGGCGTCGAGCCAGGCGCGGTCGGTGAGCCCGGCCGCGGCCCCGCCCGCCGCCACGATCGCGCGTGTGCACCGCGATGTACGCCGGAGAGCGGAACGCCGGAGTCTCGAGCGCGTCGACCCACGAGCCCGCGAGCTGCGGCACCTGCAGCGCGACCTTGAGCGCCTCGCGCTCGACCGAGGCGACCTTGTCGCGGGGGTCCGGGCGCGGCAGTCGCGGCGTGGCACCTGCCTCCTGCGCCACGGTGGGCGCATCGGCGTCGGCCGGCCGCCGGCTCGCGGGCGGCTGGGAGCGCCCGGCGGCGGCGACCGCGCGGCGCACGTCCTCGTCCGGCATCGCGAGCCAGCCCGAGACGCGACGGACGTACTCCGGGCGCAGCGCCTCGTCGCGGATCCGCGCGATCACCGGCGCGGCCGCGCGCAGCCCGGCGATGCGACCCTCGGCGCGGTCGAGGTCGAAGCTCCTTGAGCTCGGTGCGGATCGCGAACTCGAACAGCGGCACCTTGCGGTCGACGAGCTCGCGCACCGCCTCGGGCCCCTTGGCGATGCGCAGCTCGCACGGGTCCATGCCGCTCGGCTCGACGGCGACGAACGTCTGCGCGGTGAACCGCTGGTCCTCGCCGAACGCGCGCTGCGCGGCCTTCTGCCCGGCGGCGTCGCCGTCGAAGGTGAACACGACCTCGCCGGTGAAGACGCCGTCGTCCATGAGCAGGCGGCGCAGCACGCTGATGTGGTCGGAGCCGAACGACGTGCCGCAGGTGGCGACCGCCGTGGTGACGCCGGACAGGTGCGCGGCCATGACGTCGGTGTAGCCCTCGACGATCACGGCCTGCTTGTTCTTCGCGATGTCCTTGCGCGCGAGGTCGATGCCGTAGAGCACCTGGCTCTTCTTGTAGAGCGGGGTCTCGGGGGTGTTGAGGTACTTCGGGCCGTCGTCGTCGTCGAAGAGCTTGCGGGCGCCGAAGCCGACGACGTCGCCGGACAGGTCGCGGATCGGCCAGACCAGGCGGCCGCGGAAGCGGTCGTAGATGCCGCGCTGACCGCCCCGCGCGACGAGGCCGCCCTCGACGAGCTGGTCGTCGGTGAAGCCCTTGCCGCGCAGGTGCGTGAGCAGCGCGTCCCAGCCCTTGGGGGCGAAGCCGACGCCGAAGTGCGCGGCCGCCTCGGCGTCGAAGCCGCGCTCGGTGAGGAACCGGCGCCCGACCTCGGCCTCGGGGCCGGCGAGCCGCTCGACGTAGAACGCCGCCGCGACCTTGTGCGCCTCGATCAGGCGGCTGCGGTTGCCGGCCTGGCGCCCGGGCGCGGCCGAACCCTCGGCGTAGCGCAGGGTGACGCCGTAGCGCCCGGCGAGCTTCTCGACCGCCTCGGTGAACGAGAGGTGGTCGATCTTGCGCAGGAAGGCGATGACGTCGCCGCCCTCGCCGCAGCCGAAGCAGTACCAGGCGCCCTTCGCGGGGCTGACGTTGAACGAGGGGCTGCGCTCGTCGTGGAACGGGCACAGGCCCTTGAGGCTGCCGCCGCCGGCCGACTTGAGCGTGACGTAGTCGCGGATGACCTCGTCGATGCGGGCCTTCTCGCGCACGAGGGCGATGTCCTCGTCGCGGATCCGGCCTGCCATGCCCCGATCCTACGGAGCCGCGCCAACCCCGCGCTCAGGCGTCACCCTGTGGTGGGATCGGCGGGTGAGCGCCGTCGTGATCCCCAGCCCGCCCGCCACCGACCCCTCCGGCCTCGGCGCCGGACGACCTCGAGCGGCTGCGGGCCGACACCCCCGGCTGCCTGACCCGGGTCCATCTCAACAACGCCGGATCCGCACTCCCGCCGCAGGTCGCGGTCGACGCGATGGTCGACGCACCTGCGGCGCGAGGCCGAGATCGGCGGCTACGAGGCGCACGCCGAGGCCGGCTCGCGGATCGACGCGGTCTACGACTCGGTCGGCGCACTCGTCGGCGCGCCGCGCCCGGCACATCGCGCTGACCACGAGCGCCACCGACTCCTGGCTGCGGGCGTTCCTGTCGATCCCGCTGTCCGCCGGCGACCGCATCCTCGTGTCGCAGGCGGAGTACGCGAGCAACGTCCTCGCCGATCCTGGCCGTGTCGCGGCGCGTCGGCGCCACCGTCGAGGCCGTGCCCGACGACGCCACCGGCGTGGTCGACGTCGACGCGCTGCGGTCCCTGCTCGACGAGCGCGTGCGGGTCGTGGCGATCACGCACGCGCCGAGCCAGAACGGCCTGCTCAACCCGGCCGCCGAGATCGGGCGGGCGATCCGCGAGAGCGGGTCCGACGCCTGGTACGTCCTCGACGCGTGCCAGTCGGTCGGGCAGATGCCGCTCGACGCGCCCGCCATCGGTGCCGACTTCCTCTCGGCCACCGGCCGCAAGTTCCTGCGCGGGCCGCGCGGCACCGGCTTCCTGTACGCCTCGTCGCGGGCGCTCGAGCTCGAGCCCGCGCTCATCGACCTGCACTCGGCGACGTGGGTCGGCGACTCGTCGTACGTCGTCGCCGACGGCGGTACGCGCTTCGAGAACTGGGAGAAGTCCTACGCCGCGCTGCTCGGCATGGGCGCCGCGGCCGACTACGCGCTCGCCCTCGGCCTCGACGTCGCGCAACGACGCATCTCCTGGCTCGCCGACCGCCTCCGGGCCGGGCTCGCCGAGATCCCCGGCGTCGCAGCTGCGCGACCGGGGAGCCGTGCGCACCGGGATCGTGATGTTCACCGTGGAGGGGCACGATGCCGCCGACGGTGGCTGCCGCGGTCCAGGCCGCGGGAGTCAACGTGAGCTACTCCCCGCAGGCGTACGCCTTGCGCGACTTCCGCGCCCAGGGCATCACCGGCGGCGTCCGGGTCAGCCCGCACGTCTACACCAGCGACCACGACCTCGACGCGCTCCTCACCGCCGTCACCGCCGCCACCCGCTGACCCACCCCCGTTCGCGAGTTACTGCTCGAAACCCCGGATTCGGCCGCCCGAAACCGGGGTTTCGGGCAGTAACTCGAGAGACCTCAGCGGCAGAGGCGGGTGTGCCAGGCGACGACGGAGCGGTCGGTGAGGCTGGCGACCTGGTCGATCACGACGCGCAGCCGCGCGGCGTCGTCGCTCGCCTCGTCGTACGCCGTGCGCAGGACCGGGTCGAGCGACTCGGGCGCCCGCAGCCGCACGGCCGACACGAGCTCGGCGATGAGCTCGCGCTGCCCGACGTAGACCGGCCCGGCGCCGGCGCGCTGCATCACCCACCGGTTCGCCACCGCCTTGAGCACGGCGACCTCGAGCCGCTGCTCGCGCGGCACGACGAGGTCCGCGGCGTAGCGCGTCAGGCGGCCCGCTCCCCACCGCTCGCGCGTCGCCGACTCGGCCGCGGTGCAGAAGCGACCGATGAGCTGAGACGTGAGGTTCTTGAGCGCGGCGAGGTCGCGCAGGGACCCGGCGTACGCCGAGGGCCAGAACGGCAGCGCGGTGAGCCGGTCGATCGCCGCGCCCAGCTCGGCGGAGCTGGCGTCCACCGCGTAGCCGAGCGCCACCTCGAGCAGACCCTCGGGGTCGTGCGCCGAGCCGGCGCCCGGCAGCGCCCGGATGTCGAGGTGCCCGGCCACGACCGCGTCCTCGACGTCGTGCACGGAGTACGCGACGTCGTCGGCCCAGTCCATCACCTGCGACTCGAAGCACCCGCGCTCACCGGCCGACCCGGCACGCAGCCAGGCGAACACGTCGAGGTCGTCGGTGTACGCCCCGAACTTGCGGTTGCCCTCGTGCCGCGGCCAGGGGTACTTCGTGGCCGCGTCGAGCGCGGCCCTCGTGAGGTTCAGGCCGACCGGCCCACCCGGGCGCGGGCCGTCGTCAGGGCTGAACGACTTCGCCTCGAGGCGGGTGAGGATGCGCAGCGACTGCGCGTTGCCCTCGAAGCCGCCGATCGCGGACGCCGCCTCGTCGAGCGCGTCCTCGCCGTTGTGCCCGAAGGGCGGGTGGCCGAGGTCGTGCGACAGGCACGCGACCTCGACGAGGTCAGGGTCGCAGCCGAGCGCCGCACCGAGCTCGCGCCCGACCTGGGCGCACTCGAGCGAGTGCGTGAGGCGGGTGCGCAGGAAGTCGCTCTCCCCCGCGGCCACCACCTGCGTCTTCGCGGCGAGCCGTCGCAGCGCCGCGCTGTGCAGCACGCGGGCCCGGTCGCGCGCGAACGCCGTGCGACCCGATCGCTTGGGCGGCTCGAGGACCCACCGCGCCTCGTCCTCGGGCGCGTAGCCGTCGGAGAGCCGGTCGTCGTCGTACGTCGACTGCGGGGACTGATCCATCGCCACCGACCCTAGCGAGCGCACCCCTCCCGCGCCGATCGCTCAACGCACAAGCCGATCACCGCGGCTCGCGCACCAGTCACGCCGACGTGCGGACCGCCGATCGCTCAGCCCACGACCTGCTCGACGCTGCGCCGGTCGACGAGCCAGAACCACAGGAGCGCGCCGGTCTCCCGGGCGACGTAGTCGAGGGTGATGCTCGACCCCGAGCCGGACTGCGTGGGAGAGCCGTGCGCGTCGATGCCGAGCGCGCGCGCCATCGCGAGGCTGCGCGCCTCGTGCACCGGGTCGGTCACGATGGTGGCGCTCGTCCACCCGCGCCGCTCCATCAGGGCGGCGACGGCGGTCAGGCTCGTGAGCGTGTCGGCGCCGGTGGGCACCGCCACGATGCGTGCCGCGGGGACGCCGGCGTCGGTGAGCCAGGCCTTGCCCGCCTGCGCCTCGGTGGTGTTGTCGCCCGGCTGCTTGCCCCCCACGGTGATCACCCGCGAGGAGACGTCGTCGGCGTAGAGGTCGGCCGCGTGCGCGAGCCGGGCCTCGAGGACGGGGCTGGGCTTGCCCCAGAACTGCGCGGCACCGAGCACCACGACCGCGTCCGTGGTGGTGCGGTCGTCGACTGATGCGGTGCGGACCACGTGCGCCGCGGTGACGAGCGGCACGAGCGCGACGCCGACGAGGGCGACGATCAGCGCGACGCCCAGGGCGCGCCGCCGCCGCCGGCGTCGGCTCGGCACTGCCGCGGCGCCGCGGGTCTCGGTGGTCACGCTCACCACACCAGTGTCGCCGATGCGACCAACTCCTCAGAACGAGCGCACACGCCGCGCACCCCCTCGCGGACAGGTCGCTCACATCTTCGGAGGTCACGGTGAGGTCACGAGGTTCCGGAAGGAGCCCCCAACCGAAGGAGCAGACCATGATCGACAACGACACCCAGGTTGCCACCAAGGCCTCGGCCCGCCGGTGGGGTGCCGCTGCGGCCCTCGTCGCTGCCGGGCTCGCCGGTGGCCTGGTGCTCGCCGGCACCGTGACCGCGAACGCAGCCACCTCCACCCCCAGCCCCACCGCCTCGGCGACCGCCGGCACGGACGACTCCACGACGCACGGCACGGGGGGCGGCCCCGGCAGCGGCGAGACCGCGCTGACCGGCACCACGGCCGACAAGGTCGAGGCCGCCGTCCTCGCTAAGTACCCCGGCGCCACCATCGAGCGCCTCGAGACCGACTCCGACGGCGTCTACGAGGCCCACATCGTCACCACCGACGAGAAGCACCTCGTCGTCGCCGTCGACGCCGCCTTCGCGGTCACCGGCGCGCAGGAGATGACCGGCGGCCCCGGCGGCAAGGGCGGCGGCCCCGGAAACGGCGAGACCGCACTCACCGGCACCACCGCCGACAAGGTCGAGGCCGCCGTCCTCGCGAAGTACCCCGGCGCCACCATCGAGCGCCTCGAGACCGACTCCGACGGCGTCTACGAGGCCCACATCGTCACCACCGACGAGAAGCACCTCGTCGTCGCCGTCGACGCCGCCTTCGCGGTCACCGGCGCGCAGGAGATGACCGGCGGCCCCGGCGGCAAGGGCGGCGGCCCCGGAAACGGCGAGACCGCACTCACCGGCACCACC
Source organism: uncultured Actinomycetes bacterium (assembly GCA_963738455.1). GTDB lineage: Bacteria > Actinomycetota > Actinomycetes > S36-B12 > CAIYMF01 > Longivirga. Next base: position 148,057 of record CAVTWM010000004.1, on the reverse strand, counting down.
GCCGACAAGGTCGAGGCCGCCGTCCTCGCGAAGTACCCCGATGCCACCATCAAGCGCCTCGAGACCGACTCCGACGGCGTCTACGAGGCCCACATCGTCACCACCGACGAGAAGCACCTCGTCGTCGCCGTCGACGCCGCCTTCGCGGTCACCGGCGCGCAGGAGATGACCGGCGGACCGGGTCGCGGTCACGGTCACGGACCGGACGCCGGTTCCGCGACGCCGGACTCGTCGAGCACCTCGGGCGCGACGGCGAGCTCCACGAGCCCGGCGACGGCCTGATCCCCGGCACGTACCCGCCTCGACCCGCGAGGACGGCCGCTCTCCCCGTCCCGGCCGTCCTCGCACCGCACCACGACGCACGTGACCGCCTCCTCACCCCCTCGCGGACGGCACGCGCGACACCCCGGTGATCGGCTGATGATCACCGCTCGTCGCCCCCGGGTTCCCTCCCCCTGGTCCGGCCCGGCGACGAGAGGGAGCTCCGGCTCCCACGACCGAGAGGGCCCCGGCAGCATCGCGCCGGGGCCCTCTCGTCGTGCGGTGCGTCAGCGGGTGTCCGACGTCCCCTGCGACAGGGCGGCGCGGCCGGCCTCGAGCCGGGCCACCGGGACCCGGAACGGCGAGCAGGAGACGTAGTCGAGCCCGACCCGGTGGAAGAAGTGCACCGACTCCGGGTCGCCACCGTGCTCGCCGCAGACCCCGAGCTTGAGGTCGGGGCGGGTCGCCCGGCCCTCGGCCGCCGCGATCTCGACGAGCCGGCCGACGCCGTCGGCGTCGAGGGTCTCGAACGGCGACACCGTGAACACGCCCTTGTCGAGGTAGGCGGCGAAGAACGCCGCCTCGACGTCGTCGCGGGAGAAGCCCCACGTGGTCTGGGTGAGGTCGTTGGTGCCGAACGAGAAGAACTCGGCGACCTCGGCGATGCGGTGCGCGGTGAGCGCGGCGCGGGGCAGCTCGATCATGGTGCCGATGGGGATGTGCAGCTTGATGCCCTCGCGCGTCGGCGATCTCGTGCACGATGCCGTCGGTCTCGTCGGCGACGAGGTGCAGCTCCATCACCGACCCGACCAGCGGGACCATGATCTCCACCTTCGGGTCGCCGCCGGCCTTGAGCCGGTTGACCGCCGCCTCCGCGATCGCCCGGACCTGCAGCGCGAACAGGCCGGGGATGACCAGGCCGAGCCGGACGCCGCGCAGGCCGAGCATCGGGTTGGACTCGTGCAGCCGCTCCACGGCCGCGAGCAGCGCGAGGTCCTTGACGTCGGGACGTCCCTCGACCTCCGCGACCGCGACGCGCACGGAGAGCTCGGTGAGGTTGGGCAGGAACTCGTGCAGCGGCGGGTCGAGCAGCCGGATGGTGACGGGCAGCCCGTCCATCGCCTCGAGCAGCTCGGTGAAGTCCTTGCGTCTGCAGCGGAAGCAGCGCGGCGAGCGCCTCCTCGCGGTCCGTCGCGTTGTCGGCGAGGATGACGCGCTCGATGAGCACGCGACGGTCGCCGAGGAACATGTGCTCGGTGCGGGTCAGGCCGATGCCCTCCGCGCCGAGATGACGGGCGCGGGCGGCGTCCTCGGCCGTGTCGGCGTTGGCGCGCACCCGCAGGCGACGGGTGTCGTCGGCGTGCTCGAGCAGCCGGTCGACCGACTGCACGAGCAGCCTGGTCTCCTCGTCGGCGTCGGCGAGCGCGTGGTCGAGGCCGTGCTCGAGGTAGAGCACGACCGGCGACGGCATCACCGGGACCGCGCCGAGGAAGACCTCGCCGGTGGAGCCGTCGATGCTGATGACGTCGCCCTCGAGGATCGTGGTGCCGTTGGCCTTCGCGACCTTCGCGGCGACGTCGACGTCGAGCTCCTCGGCGCCGCACACGCACGTCTTGCCCATGCCGCGCGCGACGACGGCCGCGTGGCTGGTCTTGCCGCCGCGCGAGGTCAGGATGCCGGCCGCGGCGATCATGCCCTCGAGGTCGTCCGGGTTGGTCTCCTTGCGGACGAGCATGCACCTCCTCGCCGCGCTCGGCCCACGCCACCGCGGTCGCGGAGTCGAACACGGCGCTGACCGACCGCGGCGCCGGGCGAGGCGGCCATGCCCTTCGCCAGCAGCGTGCCGCGGCGCGGCGGGGTCGAACTGCGGGAACATCAGCTGCGCGAGCTGCGGACCGGTGACGCGGTCGAGCGCCTCGTCCTCGGTGATGAGCTGCTCGTCGACGAGCTGGGTGGCGATGCGGAACGCCGCCGCAGCCGTGCGCTTGCCGACGCGGGTCTGCAGCATCCACAGCTTGCCGCGCTCGATGGTGAACTCGATGTCGCACAGGTCGCGGTAGTGCGTCTCGAGCCGGCGCATGACGGTCATGCAGCTCGGCGTGCGCGGCGGGGTCGAGCCCCTCGAGGTCGTCGAGGCTCAGCGTGTTGCGGATGCCGGCGACGACGTCCTCGCCCTGCGCGTTGATCAGGTAGTCGCCGTACGCGCCCGGTGCCCCGGTGGACGGGTCGCGGGTGAACGCGACTCCGGTGCCGCTGGTCTCGGCCGAGGTTGCCGAACACCATCGTGCAGATGTTCACGGCGGTGCCGAGGTCGTGCGGGATCCGCTCGCGACGGCGGTAGAGGCGCGCCCGCTCGGTGTTCCACGAGTCGAAGACCGCGCGGATCGCGAGGTCGAGCTGCTCGCGCGGGTGCTGCGGGAACTCGCGGCCGGACTCCTCGAGCACGATCGTCCTTGAACTCCGCGACGAGCGCCTGCAGGTCGGTCACGTCGAGGTCGACGTCGCTGCGTGACGCCCTTGGCGGCCTTCGCCTTGTCGAGCGCGTCCGCGAAGCGGTCGCCCTCGATGTCGAGGACCGTCTTGCCGAACATCTGGATCAGCCGGCGGTAGGAGTCCCACGCGAAGCGGTCGCTGCCGCTGGCCTCGGCCAGACCCACGACGCTCGCGTCGTTCAGGCCGATGTTGAGGACGGTCTCCATCATCCCGGGCATCGAGAACTTCGCGCCCGACCGCACGCTGACCAGCAGCGGGTCGTGGCGGTCGCCGAGCCGACGGTCGACGGCGTCCTCGAGCGGGCGCAGCGCCTTGGTCACCTGCACGCGCAGGTCGGCGGGCTCCTTGCCGTGGGCCAGGTAGGCGCGGCACGCCTCCGTCGTGATGGTGAAGCCGGGCGGGACCGGGAGGCCGAGCCGGGTCATCTCGGCGAGGTTCGCGCCCTTGCCGCCGAGCAGGTCCTTGTGGTCCTTCGACCCTTCGGAGAAGTCGAAGACGTACGTGCTCGCGCCAGCCGCCATGGTGCACCTCCGATGCATCCCCGCTCGACGTCAGCGTGAACGCCGGTCGAACGACGAGGGCTACGCGTCCTCGTGTGGGGACGCTACCAAGGGGGTTCCAGCCCGCCTGCGCGGGGCACCCCTCTATACAACCCGACCGGCCTCGACCCGGGTCGGGGCCGGTCGGACGATCAGCCGGTCCGGTCCCGAGCCAGGTCGAGAGCGACGTCGACGATCATGTCCTCCTGACCACCGACGAGGCGGCGACGGCCGACCTCCACGAGGATCGACCGGGTGTCGAGCCCGTACGTCTCGGCCGCCCGCTCGGCGTGGCGCAGGAAGCTGCCGTACACGCCGGAGAACCCGAGCGTCAGCGTCTCGCGGTCGACCCGGACCGGCCGGTCCTGCGTGGGGCGGACGAGGTCGTCGGCCGCGTCCATGAGCGCGAACAGGTCCGAGCCGTGCTTCCATCCGGTGACGTCGGCGACCGCGACGAACGCCTCGATCGGGCAGTTCCCCGCGCCGGCGCCCTGACCGGCGAGCGACGCGTCGACGCGGTAGGCGCCCTCCTCGACCGCGACGACGCTGTTGGCGACGCCGAGCCCGAGGTTGTGGTGCGCGTGGATGCCGATCTCGGTCTCGGCCCGAAGTGCGTCCCGGAAGGCCCGCACGCGATCGCGGACGCCGGTCATCGTGAGGCGGCCACCGGAGTCGACGACGTAGAGGCACAGGGCTCCGGCGTCCTCCATGATCTTCGCCTGCGTCACGAGCACGTCCGGCTCGGCCATGTGGCTCATCATGAGGAAGCCCGAGACGTCCATGCCCAGGTCGCGCGCCTTGCCGATGTGCTGCACGGCGATGTCCGCCTCGGTGCAGTGCGTCGCGACGCGGACGGACCGCACGCCCAGGTCGTGCGCACGCTCGAGGTCCTCGATCCGACCGATGCCGGGGAGCAGCAGGGTCGTGAGCTTCGCGTTCGTCACGACCTCGGCTGCCGCGGCGATCCACTCGAGGTCGGTGTGGGCGCCTGGGCCGTAGTTCAGGCTGCTCCCGCCCAGACCGTCGCCGTGCGCGACCTCGATGGCGTCCACGCCCGCGGCGTCGAGGGCCGCAGCGATCGCGCGAACCTGGTCGAGCGTGTACTGGTGCCGCACCGAGTGCATGCCGTCCCGCAGCGTCACGTCCTGGATGTACAGATCGGTCATGACGGGATCGCCTCCAGCGTCGCGCTCGCCTGGGTCTGCACCATGCGCTCGGCCACCTGAAGTGCGGCCGACGTCATGATGTCGAGGTTGCCGGCGTAGGCCGGAAGGTAGTGGGCGGCGCCCTCGACCTCGAGGAACACCGACACGACGAGACGGTCGCCGGGAGGCAGGTGAGGTGTCAGGGTGCGCTCGGGGCCGTCGGCGGCGATGCGCCGGAACTGCACCTTCTGCTTGAGCCGGTATCCCGGCACGTACGCCGAGACCGTGTCGCGCATGCGCTCGATCGAGTCGACCACCGCTCGCTCGTCGCACTCGTCGACGATCGCGAAGACCGTGTCCCGCATGATCAAGGGCGGCTCGGCAGGGTTCAGGACGATGATCGCCTTGCCCCGGGACGCGCCCCCCACCCTCTCGATCGCGAGCGACGTGGTCTCCGTGAACTCGTCGATGTTCGCCCGAGTGCCGGGACCGGCGGACTTCGACGAGATCGACGCCACGATCTCCGCGTAGTGCACCGGCGTCACCTGCGAGATCGCCGCCACGATCGGGATCGTCGCCTGGCCCCCGCAGGTCACCATGTTCACGTTGCGCCGGCTCAGGTGCTCGTCGAGGTTGACGGCGGGCACGACGTAGGGGCCGATGGCAGCCGGAGTCAGGTCGATCATCGTGACGCCGGTGTCGGCGAGCCGTGCGTCGTTGTGCAGGTGCGCGGCGGCGGACGTCGCGTCGAAGACGATGCCGATCTCGTCGAAGTGCGGCAGCGCGAGCAGCCCGTCCACCCCGGTCGACACCGTGGGGACACCCATCCGCGCGGCCCGGGCAAGCCCGTCCGACGCCGGGTCGATCCCGACCATGGCGCCCATCTCGAGGTGCTTCGAGAGGCGCAGCACCTTGATCATGAGGTCGGTGCCGATGTTCCCCGACCCGATCACTGCGACCTTGTTCCTGCTCATGCCTGCTCCTCCTCGGAGAAGGTGACGGCTACCGGTCCGAGCCCGGTGATGTCCGCCTCGACGCGGTCGCCCGGACGGACGACAGCCATGGGTCCGAGGGCGCCCGACAGGACGACCTCCCCCGCCCGGAGCGGGTCGCCGAGGTCGCGCAGCGTGCGCGCGAGCCACAGCAGGGCGAGCAGCGGGTCTCCCAGGCACGCGGCCCCGCTCCCCTCCGACGCGACGGTCCCGTTGACGTGCATGACCATCCGGACGTCGACCGGCTCGACCTCGCTGAGCGGGACCACCCGGTCGGAGAGGACGTAGCGGCCGCAGGACGCGTTGTCGGCGACGGTGTCGGCGTACGTGATGTCCCAGCCGGCCACGCGGCTGTCGACGATCTCGATCGCGGCCATCGCACCGGCCACCGCGGGGCGGACGTCGTCGATGCTCTCGAGCACTCCGTCGAGGTCGGCGCCGAGGAGGAACGCGACCTCCGCCTCGGCCTTGGGCTGGAGCAGGGCGCCGGCCGGCACCCGGCCGCCATCGGCCACGGCCATGTCGTCGAGCAACGACCCGAAGTCGGGCGTGCCGACGCCGAGCTGCGTCTGCACCGCGAGGGACGTGAGCCCGATCTTGCGACCGGTGCGGGTGGCGCCGGCCTCGATACGCCGCGCGATGTTGATCGCGGCGACGGCGTACGCCGTGTCGACGTCGTCCGGCGCGATGAGGTCTCGCACCGGTGGGCAGGGGGTGCGGTGCTCCCCAGCTGCCCAGAGCCGGTCGGCTGCCGCCCGGCGCGTGTCGAGGACGAGGGACATGCGCGGCCTCCGGAGCTCGTGGGTCGAGCCGGCGGCGGCGCCGCGCGGCACCTCAGGATGGACGGCGTGGGGGTCCTGCGTCACACTTCGTCCCATGAGACGGAACACTGTCGCCGACCAACCGGGAAATCCCTCTGCCTCGGGAACCAGCAAGGTGGCGACCGACGAACCGCGGGACTCGATGCTCGAGCGCGGGGTTCACGTGCTGCAGTCGTTCCGCCCTACGGGACAGCCGCAGAGCCTGTCCGCCATCGCTCGCCGCACCGACCTGCCGAAGTCGACGGCGCACCGGATCGTGGACGCCTTGTCCGGCCAGGGACTCCTCGAGCGGACGCCCGACGGCTGGGTCCTCGGCCGGGCGCTGTTCGAGCTCGGCGAGCTCGTGCCGATCAAGAGGCGTCTGCGCGAGACCGCACTGCCGTTCATGGAGGACCTGTACGAGGCAACCCACGAGACGGTCCACCTCGCCGTGCGCGACGACCTCGACGTGCTGTACGCGGAGAAGATCCGCGGGCACTCCGGCGTCGACATGCCCTCGCGCGTGGGCGGACGGCTCCCGCTCTCGAGCACCGGCGTCGGCAAGACACTGCTGGCGTACTCCCCCGCCTCGCTCATCGACGAGGTCGTGTCGCGGCCGCTCCGCCGCCTCACCGAGCACTCGATCACCGACCCTGTGGTGCTCCAGAACGAGCTCGCGGCGATCCGCGCCGCCGGCGTCGGCTACGACCACGAGGAGGCCGCGCTCGGCGTCAGCTGCGTCGCTGCTCCGGTGCTCGTCCGCGGCCAGCCGGTCGCCGCGCTGTCGGTCAGCGTCCCCTCGAGCCAGCTCCAGCCCGGTCGGCTCGCGCCCGCCGTACGCACCGCCGCGCTCGCCCTCTCCCGCGCCCTCTCCCGCTGACCAGCCCGGTCCGGGGAACGGGCCAGGATCAGCCCCAGCCGTGCTGCGTCGGGGTGTGGTACGGCGTGAGCCCGAGGGTGTGGGCGATGGCGTCCGCCGTTCGCTTCAGCTCGTCGATCCAGTGCAGGACCTCGACGGCGTCGGCCCGCGCGGGCAGGTGCACGAGGCGCAGGTAGAGCACCGGATCGGGCTTCGCGCCCCTGACGGGCACCACGATCGAGTGGATGTCGTAGCGGCTCCCCGGGAGCAGCTCGACGGGTTCGTAGCGGTCGGCGAACTCCGCGATCGTGGCCTTGACCACGCGCTCGCGCGCGGGGGTCGACTCGCCCAGGGCGTACTCGCGCAGAGCCTCGTAGAAGCGCATCTCCTCGTCGGGGGCCAGCCGCGACATCGACCAGCCACGGTCGCGGGCCACGACGAGCCGCGACAGGTGCGCCTCGCGCGCAGCCGCGTCGTGGATGCCACCACGGTCCAGCCACTGCTGCTGGACGTCGTCGTCGCACCATGCGGCGATCTGCTCGCCCAGCGGAGCCATGAGCGGTACGCGCATCCCGAGCATCGGACCGGTGTGGGAGGGACCCGAACCCGCGGTCGCGACGAAGGCGATCTCCGCGCCCACGTGCGCGACGGCGTCGACCTCGGCGTCGAGGCGGAGCGAGAGGTCCTCGAGGTGCGGACGTGCTGCCTCGGCCGTGCGGACCGCGGAGATGAGGTCCGGGGCCGCCGTCGCCACGAGGGACAGCGAGGTGAACCGGCCGTACCCGCCCTGGAAGAACAGCAAGGGGGCGACCGGGTTGATGACCTCCATCTGCTGCACCCGGCCGATCACGAGGAAGTGGTCGCCCACTTCCTGCACCGACTCGACACCGCACTCGATCCACGCGACGGACTCGTCGAGCACCGGCGCGCCCGCCGGTGACCTCGACCACGGGATCCCGTCCCAGCTGGTGTCGCCACGGGCCGCGAACCGCCGGCAGAGGTCCTCCTGGTCGGCCGACAGGACGTTCACCGCGAAGGTGTCGGCCGACTGGAGACGCGAGTAGCGACCGGATCCCTTCGTGGGCAGGAACGCCACCAGAGGCGGGTCCAGCGACACGGAGGTGAAGGAGCCCACGACCATGCCCACCGGCTCGCCCGCAGAGTCGAACCCGCTGATGAGCGCCACGCCCGTCGGGTAGTGGCCGAGGGTCTCGCGGAAGCGCCGGCTGTCGAACGCAGTCGCTGTCATCGCTGTCCTCCTCCCGTCGTCGCACGTCGCGCGGCTTTGTCCGCCCGCGCCGGTAGCGAGGACGTTAGAGAGCCACGTCTCCGGGGGCGAGTGATCCGTTCCGGGCCTCGGCACGAGCGCTGATCGTGGTCCAGGTCGCCGCCGCGACTGCGAGCAGCAGCACGAGCACGGCGGACCAGAAGAGGCGATAGCCGGTGAGGAGCGAGGAGATGTCCGCGGGGCTGAGCCGGGCTGTGCTCCCGGAGAAGAATGCCTGTGCGGCCGGCGCCTGCAGCCCGAAGGTCACCACCGACAGACCGACGGCGAGCCCCACGGCGTAGGAGCCGTTGGTGCCCAGCGTGCGCACAGCGTTGGTTCGACCGACCTTGTCCGCGGGCGCCAGCCGGATGAGCATGCTCGAGTTCACGGCCCCGAACAGGCCGCTTCCGGCGCCCACGAGCGTGACCCCGACGATCTGGAGCAACGTGGTCGACGACGAGCCCACCGACGCCAGGAGCAGGCCGATACCCAGCGCCGTCACGAGGATGGTCGCCAGGGCGACCTTCTCGTCCGACCGACGACGCAGCGCGGCCCCCGCGCGGAGCGACGCCACGGTGACCGCGACGGCAAGCGGTGCGACGACGGCCGCGGCCTGCAGCGGAGCTCCCGCCCTCGACGCCCTGCACGTAGAGCGCGACCAGCACCCCGGTCGCGAGCCGCGGCCAGATCACGACGCACGACGACAGGAACGCGATGCTGAACTCCCGGCTGCGGAACAGCTCGGGGTCGATGGCCGGATCCGGCGCGCGCCGGAACCACCACGGCAGCGGCGCCAGGGCGAGGACCACGACGACCAGGCAGGCGAGGACGAACGGATCGGTCCACCCCGCGAACGGCGCCCGCGACAACGCCAGCAGCAGTGCCCCGAGCCCGACGAACAACGCCACCGAGCCGACGACGTCGATGCGCAGGTGCCCACGTCGCTCCTCGGTCGGCAGCCGCCGCAGGGCGCGCCTGCCCCACATCACCGCGACGACGCCGATCGGGACGTTGAGCCAGAAGAGCCATCGCCAGTCCAGGACGGTCGCGACGACTCCTGCGACGACCGGGCCGACGACGTGGCCGGTGGAGAAGCCGGCGAGGTAGACACCCATGGCTCGACCGAGTCGGGCACCCGGGAAGACGCCGGCGAGGATCACGGCGGCGTTGGTGAGCAGCACGGCGGCGCCCACCGCCTGGATGCCTCGCCCGCCGATGAGCACGACCGGTGTCGGGGCAGCAGCGACGACCACGCCCCCGAACGCGGTGAGCACGACGGCGCCGAGGAACAGCATCCGCCGGTCCACCGTGTCGGACACGTGACCGAACGGGATGAGCAGTCCGGTCGACACCAGGCCGTAGACGAGCAGCACCCAGCTGCTCTGGCTCGCCGTCGCGCCCAGGTCCGCCGAGACGCTGGGCAGCGCGACGTTCATCATCGTGGCGTTGAGGCCGACGACGAACGTGGCGAGGAAGACGAGGCCGAGGAGAGATCGCTCGTGCCCGCGGCGCGCGCCGTCGTCGACGTCGGACCGCGCGCGGCTGTTCGCCGTCATCGCACCACCGTCGTCATGCTCACGACCAGATCCTCGCGGGTCCGGGCGGCCCCCGGTGGTGCCGTCCCGTCGCACGAGACGTCAAGGGGCAGAGACGAAGCGCTGGTGCAGCTCCCCCACGCCCTCGACCCACGTCCGCACGGTGTCGCCGGCCCTGAGGAAGGGCCGGTCAGGGCGCCCCAGCGCGACTCCCGACGGAGTGCCTGTCCAGATGAGGTCGCCCGGCAGGAGGGTGACGGACGCCGAGAGCTCGGACACGACCCGCGCCACCGGGAAGATCAGGTCGCTCGTGCGCGAGTCCTGCACCGTGACGCCGTTGACCGCGCAGCCGATCGCGAGGTCGTCGCGGTCCGGCAGGTCCTCCACCGTCACGAGCCAGGGGCCGGTCGGACCGAACCCAGGCATCGACTTCCCGAGCGACCACTGGCGTGCCGGGTCGAGCCGTTGACGGTCGCGCTCGGACAGGTCGTTGCCCACCATCACGCCGGCGACGTGCTCCCACGCCTCGGACTCGGTCACCGCGGTCGCGGTGCGCCCGACGACGACGACGAGCTCGGCCTCCCAGTCGAGGGACCCGTCGGGGACGACGACGTCCGTGTCCGGACCGGTGAGGCAGGAGGCGAACTTCGTGAAGACGACGAGGCGCTCGGGGATCTCCGCGCCGGTCTCGCGGGCGTGCTCGCGGTAGTTGAGCCCGATCGCGAACACCTGCCGAGGTCGCGGCACGGGCGCGCCGAGGGCGTCCCGGTGGAGCGTCACGTCTGCTGCGACGTGGTCGAGGTCGAGCGACGCCAGCCACGCCTGCACTGCGGCCCAGTCGTCGTACGCCGCCTGCGGGTCATGCCCGATGCGTCCACCGGAGAGCTTCTCGACATCGGCGCCTCGGACCTCGTCGAGGACCAGGGTCAGCCGGCCGGACAGGTTGGCGAGGCGCACGGACGGCTCTCCTTCGGCGTGGTTGCGGGGATCAGGCCCAGGTGTCGCGGGCGATGCGCGCGGCCGCGCGACGGACGTTCGTCCCCACCTGGGCCGGGTCGAAGCGACCCGTCGGGCCGGCCACGGACACCGCCGCGACAGCGATGCCGTCCTTGAGGATCGGGGCGGCTGCGCACATGAGGCCGAGCGCCGATTCCTCGCGCTCGAAGGCGATGCCCTCCGAGCGCACCAGCCGCAGCTGGTGGAGGAAGCGGCCCGGGTGGGCGATGGAGTAGCGGGTGCGCTGCGTGAGCCCACCTTCGACCGCACGCTGGATCGTGGACGGCTCGCTGAACGCGAGGATCGCCTTGCCGAGAGCCGTGCAGTTGGCAGGGACGCGGCCACCGACGACGCTCGGCGTGCGCGGCGACAACGGCCCGCTGACCTTGTCGAGGTAGACGACGTCGGACCCGTCGAGCACGGCGAGGTGCACCGCGAACTGCGTGCGGGCGAACAGCTCGCCGAGGTACGGCGCGGCCACGTCGCGCACGCCGCGCGGCTGGCAGTGCTGCACGCCGTTGCCGAGCTCGAACAGGCGCCAGCCCAGGCGGTAGTCGGTGCCCTCGCGCTCGACGAACCCCGCCTGCTCGAGGTGGCTGAGGAGGCGGAACGCCGTGGACTTCGCGACACCGGCACGACGCGCGATCTCGCTCACACCGAGTGTCGGGCCGTGGCCGCGGAAGACGTCGAGCAGGGTCAGCGCCTTGAGGACGGACCCGGCCTTCCCGTCGTCGTCCTGCCCTGGATCGTCGTGGCGTGCAGGCACCAGCTCCAGAACGGCGGTCTGCGCCATCTGCTCTCCTCCTGGATGCGCCTCTGCGGGCCGGGCCGATCCCGGCCGGCAGAGGTCGAGCGGACGTGGGGTCGTGACGAGCGAGGTCGTGCGGTGATCCGACGGATCAGTGGAACGACGGCATGACGACCGGGCCGCCGAAGAACTGGACGCCCCAGGTCGAGTACTGCTTCTCGGCCTCGTTGCAGATGTGGCTGCCGCCCGCGTGCAGGTCGCGCCAGTACCGCTGCAGGTGGCCCGGACGGTCGGTGTGGATGGCCGAGGCGCCGGCGAGGTTGAACAGCTTGTCGATGGCCGCGATCGAGCGCCGTGACGCGCGCGCCTGGTCACGCCGGCTGGCGAGCCGCTGCTCGAGCGAGAGCGGTACGCCGTTGGCCATCTGCTGGTAGAACTCGTCGAACATCGCCTTGATCTGCAGCTTGCTCGCCGCGAGGTCGGAGTACGCCTCGGCGAGGGCAGCGAGCTGGAACGGATCGGTCTTGGCGACGTTGCCGTTCGCGCTGACCCGGTTGCGCACGTACTCGGTGTAGGTGTCGAGGCAGCCCTGGGCGATGCCGAGCGTGCCCGAGCCGATCGCCGCAGAGAACACGATGGCGAAGTTCAGCTGGTACAGCGCCTTCCCGGGCTGGCGCTCGTCGGAGTAGCCGTTCTCGAGCATCCGGACGCCCTCGACCACGCGGTAGTCGGGGATGAACGCGTCGACGATCCGGACGTCCTTCGAGCCCGTGCCCGAGAGCCCCATGACGTTCCAGGAGCCCTCGATGATCTCGTAGTCCGAGCGCGGAAGGACGAAGTGGCGGATGTCCGGCGGAGCCCCGACCTCGCCGTCCTCGCCGAGGACGATGCCGCCGAGGATGATCCAGTCGCAGAAGTCGGTCCCGGTCGAGTAGGGCCACTGGCCGGAGAACCGGAAGCCGCCCTCCACCTTGGTCGCGCGACCGAAGGGCGCGTACGGGGAGGCGACGAGGGTGTTGGGGTCCTCGCCGTAGATCTCCTGCTGGAGCCTCGGGTCCATCAGGGCGATCTCCCACGGGTGCACCCCGACCACGCCGGCGATCCAGCCCGCTGACGGGCTGTACTGGGCGACCGCCTGCACCCACTCGAAGAACGTGTTCGGGTGCTCTTCGTAGCCGCCGAACTCCGTGGACTGGAGCAGGCGGAAGCCGCCCGACTCCTTGAGGATCCGGATGGTCTCGTCCGTGAGGCGACCGAGCTCGTCGCACTTCGGAGCCTCCTCGCGAAGGACGTCCCCGGCCTTGTGGATCGCCTCGATCGCCTCGTGCATGTGACTGTCCCTTCCGTTGCCGTCCGGGCGTCCGGGGTGCGCATCACCCTGGAACGTGCCCTACGGGGAATCTCAATCCCTGTCTGTATCGATCGCTACAGGGGACTGTGACACCCGTCACCGGGAGAGCGCAAGAGATGTCGTTCCGGTGTGCGGGACGTTTCCGTTTCGTGTCCTTCGCCCGAGGGCCACATTCGTCCCGACGAGACGATCGCGTCGCGACCGCCACGGCTCGGGTGTCCGCATAGGCTGACCCCGACACAGCGAACGTGGGTCGCTGACCTGCGGCGACAGCCAGGAGAGGACACCGGAGTGCCCCCGAAGACCGACCGTCGCCACCGTCAGGGCGCCGAGTCACGGGTGCGCATCCTCGACGCGGCGCTCGAGATCGCGGCCGAGCGCGGGTACGACGGGACGACGGTCGCACTCGTCACCGAGCGGACCGGGCTCCCTGCGTCGTCGGTCTACTGGCACTTCAAGAACAAGGACGCGCTGCTGGCCGAGACCCTCGAGCACAGCTACCGGATCTGGCGCGAGGGTGCCCCCGTGCACGACCCGGGCGACACCGGGGCCGCGAACGAACGCGTGGCGCGCCGCTTCGCCCAGATGCGCGACGGCCTGTCCTCGGCCCCCGAGTTCTGGCGGCTGGGCCTCACCCTCGCCCTGCTCCGCACCCCCGAGGAGATCGCCGCCCGCGAGCGCTTCCTGCGCGTGCGTCAGGAGACCCTCGACGCGACCGTGCTCTGGTGGCGCGACGTCCTGCCCGCAGGAACGGCGGACCGGCACCCCGAGCTCCCGGCCGTCCTCACCCAGCTGCTGATGGCATCCGGTGACGGCCTCTTCGTGGCCGCGCAGACGGAGCGCGGCTGGAACCACGCCCGGCTCACCAGCTCCCTCGGGCGCGCGTTCGCGGCTGTGGCGCCGACCCTGGCCGACGCCCCGCGACGTCGGCGACCCGCCGCGCAACCCGCGGGAGGGTCGGCGGCCTCACCCCGTCCGGTTCCCGACGAGTCCCGGGATCGCCTGCTCGCGGCGGCGGCGGAGATCGCCGCTGAGCGCGGGTACGTCGGCACCACGATCTCGCGGATCTGCGAGCGGTCCGGCCTGCCCGTGAGCTCGCTGTACTGGTTCTTCGACGACAAGGACGCGCTGTTCGCGGCCGTGGTCCAGCGCTCGTTCGACGAGTGGCTCGAGCACCAGCCGACGTGGACGCCGGCACCGACCGCCGAGGCGCGTGTCAGGGTGCTCAAGCGGGTCCTGCGGCGCACGACCCGCAGCTTCGGCGACGCCCCGGACTTCCTGCGCATCGGGCACATGGTGGCCCTGCAGGAGCAGGACGACGACACCGCAGCCCGCGTGCTCTTCCTGCGGATCCGCCGCGACGTCGAGATGGCCCTCACCTCCTGGTTCGCCGACTCACTCGCGTCGAGCGAGGCCGCAGCCGATCGCGAGCTCCCGAAGCTGCTTGCCAGGCTGGTCATCGCCCTCACCGACGGTCTGTTCCTCGCCGAGCAGATGGACTCGTGGGAGTGGGACTTCGACGCGCTCGTCGACGCACTGGTCGCGGTGCTGGAGGCCGTCATCGCGCAGCGGGAGGACGAGCTCGCGGCACGCGCCTCGGCTCGGCCCAAGGCGCGCCGGTCACCCGTCCGCGTCTGACCGGTCCGGCAGGCGGCACGGGTCGTTGCCGCGGGGCACGGGAGACGTGACGATCAGCGGATGACCGCCGGACTCCCGCTCGACGTCGCCCGAACGCTCCTGGATCGCGTCGTCGCCGAGGCCGCGGCGCTCGCGGTGCGCATCTCCGTCGTGGTGGTGGATGCCGTCGGCGACGACGTCGCTGCCCTCCGCATGGACGGTGCCCCCGGCTTCACTCCCGCGGTGGCGCGTGCCAAGGCGCGCTCGGCCGTACGGATGCGCCAGGACAGCGGCGATCTCGCCGCGCTCAAGGCCGACTACCCCGAGCTCGTCGACCTCATCGGCGACCAGGCGGGCTTTCGGCTCACGACGCTGCCGGGAGCGGTCGTCCTGCGTCGCGGCGACGACGTGGCCGGGGCGATCGCCGTGAGCGGGGCGCACCCCGACGTCGACGTGCGCTGCGCCGAGGCCGGCCGCTCGCTCTGGGAGAAGCTGAGCACCGCCCGCGGTGGTCGGGCGGAAGTCGACCGGCCGCGGCCGCAGTCCGTCGCGCTGGCAGGTGCCGGCACGACGTGGACCGGGCCGTCGTGTCGCGCGCGCCGGGTTCAGGCGTCGATGACGTCCGGGGCGTGCTGCACGCGGACGTGCCCCCAGAAGCTCGGGACGTCGTAGCGGCCGGGCAGCCACTCCTGGTCGTCGACGAGCAGGCCACCGGTGCCGTACTCGATCTGGAAGCCGGATGGCGTGCGGACGTAGAACGAGATCATCTGGTCGTTGGAGTGACGGCCCAGCGACATCGCGAGCGGCGCGAAGTCCTCCTCGAGGACCCGGTGGTAGGCCCGTCCGACCGCGTCGATGTCGTCGACCTCGAACATGATGTGCCCGATGCCCGGCGGGATGCCCGGGACCGCGGCGAACGCCATCGAGTGGTGGCGCTCGTTGCAGTGGGTGAACGTCGCCGCGAGCGGGCCGAAGTCGATGTAGTCGCTGAACCTGAACCCGAGGATGTCGAAGTACAGCGCGTTGTACGCCGCCTCGTCGCTGACCATCTGGAAGACGTGACCGGCTCCGCCGCCGCCGGTGACGAAGCGCGCCGCCGTCGGCGAGACGAACACGTCCTTGGACTCGCGGAACCCGTAGAAGATCTCCACCTGGATCCCGTCGGGGTCGTCGAACACGACGAGGCCGCTGACCAGCCGCTCCTGGTACGCGACCTTCGGGTCCTCCCGCTTGACCGCGTAGCCCTCGGCCTCGAGCCGCAGGGCGATCTCCTCGAGCTCCGCGGCGCCGGCGACCTCCCAGCCGAGGACGGCCACGCCGTCGTGGTCGGCCCGGCGGATGTCGAGGCGGTACTCCTTGCTGTCGCACCGAAGGCGGAGGTGCTCGTCCGAGCGTTCCGCCACGGCGAAGCCGAGCAGCTCCGTCGCGAACCTCTCCCAAGCGTCGAGGTCGGTCGCCGAGACGACGGCGTACCCGAAACCCCTGATCCGTGCGGCCATGCGCGTGATTCCTCTCTGGTCGAGCGAGCCGGTGCTCAGCGGTTGCTGATGAAGTCGGTGACGAGGCGGTTGAACTCGGCCGCGTGCTCCACCTGGGCCCAGTGGCCGCAACGGTTGATGAGCACGAGCCGCGAGTCGGGGATCATCGCCGTGAGCGCGAGGCTGTTCTCGTAGTGCACGACGCGGTCGTCGCGGCCGTGGAAGAGCAGGGCCGGCGTGCGGATGGACACGACGTCCTCGACCGTGGGCCAGAAGCCGAAGGGCTTCCCGATGCCGGCGATGAAGTTCTCGAGGTGGTCGGGTCGCGCGAGCGCGGCGTCCGACCTCTGCTGCGCCAACGCGTCGGTGGCGTTGGCGGGATCGAAGGTCATGATCTCGACGAGCCGCTTCATGCTCGCGGGCGACGGGTCGCGGTAGGCCTGCTGCAGGACCTTGAGCCCCTCGGTCGGGCCGTCGCCGGCGCCGAACAGCCGCGGTCCCGGCGCGCCCGGGCCCATCGTCACGAGGTGCGAGACCCGGTCGGGGTGCTGGGCGGCGAACCGCAACGCGGTCATGCCCCCCATGGAGTTGCCCACGAAGGCCGCCTTCTCGATGCCGAGCGCGTCGAGGAGGTCGAGCGCAGCGCTCGCGTGGTCCCGCTCGTCGAACGTCACGGCGTCGGACCGGCCCCAGCCAGGCATGTCGACGGCGAGCACGCGGAACCGCTCGGCGAGGTGGGGCATGTTCGGACCGAAGTTGCTCCAGCCCGTGGCACCCGGTCCGCTGCCGTGCAGCATGACGACCGGGTGTCCCTCACCCGCCTCGTTGTAGTGGATCTTCCACCGCGAGGTCTGCACGGTGCGACTCGTCGACTCCTCCGCCAGCTCGAGCGTCAACGCCTGCCACCTTCCTCCGGCACGCGACCCGATCGGCGCGCGGTCCCGCGAGAGTGGCACGCGGGACGGTGGTCGACCCAGGTTCGCGTGCCGGTTCGCGGAACGGTCGTCAGACGGGCTTGGCGATGCGCGGGACCACGAGCAGCAGGGTCGCGAGGGCGCCGAGGGCGGCAAGGAGCATCGTGGCCGCCATGCCCCACGTGCCGGGCACGAGCGCCGTCACGAGCGGAGCCACGAGGGCACCGGCGAAGAACTGCGAGGTGCCGAGGAGCGCGGCCGCCGTCCCTGCCACGTGGCCGTACGGCGTCATGGCCAGTGACTGCGAGTTCGCCGCCATGCCGCCGTACCCGCCGAGGGCCAGGACCGCCGCCGCGACGACCCAGGGCAGCGGGACGTCGAGCGCGATCGCGACGAGCAGCAGCAGGGACGCCGCCGAGACGACGACGAGGCCGCGGACCAGTGCGCGACGAGGCCCGATGCGCCCGACCGACCACGCGTTGAGCTGCGCTCCCACGATGAAAGCCGTTGCCGTGCAGGCGAAGACGCCCGAGTACTGCTGCGGCGAGATCTGGTACTGCGACGTGAGCACGAACGAGCTGGACGAGATCCAGCTGAACAGGATCACGCCGAGGAACGCCCCCACCCCGAGGTAGCCGGCGAACGCCGGGTCGCGCAGCAGGCGGCCCACCTCGGCGAGCTGCTCGCGGGGGTGCCCGTCGAGCCGCGCGTGCCGGGGGTGCGTCTCGGGCAGGAGGAAGTACGCGGACACGAGGATGACCAGACCCAGGACGGCGAGCACGACGAACAACCCCCGCCAGTCGGTGAACCGCAGCACCTGGCCGCCGAGGACCGGGCCGAGGACGGGTGCGAGGCCCATGACGAGCACGAGCCGCGAGAGGACCCGCGCCGCCGCCGCGCCCACCACGATGTCGCGCACGCACGCCCGGGCGATGACCAACCCGGCCGAAGCGGCGAAGCCCTGGACGAAACGCAGGACGAGCAACGCCCCCATGCTGGGCGCGATCGCGCAGAGCAGGCTCGCCAGCACGAACAGGGCGAACCCGACGAGGATCGGGGCACGCCGCCCGACGCGGTCGCTCAGCGAGCCCATCACCAGCTGACCGAGCGCGAGCCCGATGAGCGCCGCGGAGATGGTGAGCTGCGCCCCGGCACTCGATGCGTGCAGGGAGGCGGCGAGGTCCGGCAGACCCGGGAGATAGAAGTCGGTCGACAGCGGCCCCAGCATGATGAGCGAGCCGAGGACCAGGTACAGCCGCGTCGGGAATCGCTGCTCACCGCGCTGCACCGCGTCGATCTCCGCGCGTGCGTCCCGAGTGCTCACCGGCTCATGGATACCGCCCCGAGCCGGTGCGAGGAAGCGGCGTACCGCTGGACGGCACGGTCGCGTTCCGCAGACCACGGCCGCCCGCGACGATCGAGCGACACATCCACGACCCACGGGAGCGATGACGCATGCCTCAGGAGCTCACGGGCGAGGGCACGGGCCACGACGTCCGTACGCCGAGCTGGACCATCCACTACAACGAGGCCGGCGAGGGCCATCCGGTGATCCTGCTGCACGGCAGCGGCGCCGGCGCCTCGGGATGGAGCAACTTCCGCCCCAACATCGCGCCGCTCGCCGAGCACTTCCGGGTCATCGCGATGGACGCGCCCGGCTGGGGAGGTTCCTCCGCCGGGATCCCCGAGACCTACGACCATCCCCACGCGGTCCTCGAGCTGATGGACGCGCTCGGGATCGAGAAGGCAGCGCTCGTCGGCAACTCCATGGGAGGGATGACGGCGGTCACGTTCGCCGCGCGCTATCCCGACCGGATCTCGCACCTCATCACGATGGGGCCCGGGGCATTCATCCAGACCCCCACCCTGTTCGGCGCCGGCGACGGCCCCAGCGAGGGGCTCAAGGTCCTCTTCGAGGGGTACCGCGACCCGACGCGGGAGACGATGAAGCGGCTCGTCGAGATCATGACGTTCGACTCCGCGAACGCCACCGACGAGCTCGCCGACGAGCGCGCCGCGAACGCCCAGGCCCGACCTGAGCACCTCGCGAACTTCCTGCAGGGCATGGCAACCGGGGGGCCGGTACGCACAGCGGCGACCGTCGAGCAGGCGGCCGGCATCCGCACGCCGACGCTCCTGGTGCACGGTCGCGACGACCGGGTCGTGCACTACGAGCACTCGCTGCGGCTCGTCGCCACCATCCCGGACTCGCGGCTCGTGCTGCTGAACCGCTGCGGCCACTGGGCCCAGCTCGAGCACGCCGAGGAGTTCAACCGCCTCGTGACGGACTTCGTCCGCAACGCCTGACCGCACGAGCACATGGCCCGCACGCGACGTGCGGGCCATTGCTTGTGGTGCGGCGGAAGGTCAGACCGTCTTCGAGCGGTCGCGCACGACCTTGGCGAGGGTGACGGCGACGACCAGGCCGGCTCCGTAGAAGACGTTCTGGATCCAGCCGGAGAAGCCGAGCAGCTGCAGGCCGAAGATGCCGGTCGCACAGGAAGTAGATGGCGATCATCGTGCCGATCGGGTTGAACATCCCCGGCTGCACGACGGCGGTGCCGAGGAAGACGGCGGCGAGCGCGGGCAGCAGGTACTGCCCGGACGACGTCGGAGTCGAACCCGCCGACGGTCGCCACGAGCACCAGCCCGGCCAGGCCCGCCAGAGCGAGGACCAGCATGTAGGCGCCGAACCGGATGCGCTTGCACCCGGATGCCGGCCAGGCGGGCCACCTCGCGGTTGGCACCGACGAACACCATGCTGCGCCCGAGCGGCGTCCAGGCCATCAGGTAGGCGAGCCGCACGGCGAGGGCGATGCCGTAGTAGAACGACACCGGCATCCCGAGCACCGCGTACGAGCGCCAGGTGCTGAAGTCTCGTCCTGCACCGAGACGATGTTCGAGACGACACGCACTGGGCCAGGCCGATGAGCAGCGTGCCGGTGCCGAGCGTGACGACGAAGCGACGAGACGTCCATGACCACCACGAAGAAGGCGTTGACGGCGCCGGCCAGGAGGCAGGCGCACGAGCGCGATCAGGCAGGCCAGCCAGATGTTCATGCCGTGCAGGCCCGCGAGGACCGGCACGATGGTGGCGGCCGAGGCCCATGATCGAGGCGACCGACAGGTCGAACTCCCCCACCACGAGCGTGATCAGGGCCGACATCGCCAGGAACACCAGCACCGGCTGGCCGCCGAAGATGCGCGGACAGCGCCCCAGGACCCGAACGTGTCGGCATCAGCAGGTAGTAGAACGAGCGCCATCGCGGCCCACACGAGCACGAGCGCGTACTTGCTGGTGACCACGTGGAGCCACTGCGGCTCCAGCCGGCTGCGCAGCGTGACCCGTCGTCGGAAGGCTCCGCCGGCTCGGCCGGCCGACCGCTGTCGCTGACGAGCCGGTGGGTGACGTCGTCGTCGGCTACTGAGCCGTTCGGCGGCGGTCTCGGTCGTCGTTGCTCACGGGGCGCCTCCTGCTGACGTGGTGGTGGTCGGTGTGGCGTAGATGGCGTCCAGGACGTCATCGGCCGTCGCGCCGTGGAGCTCGAGGAAGGGCTGACCGGGACGGAGGACGAGGATGCGGTCGCACACCTCGGCGAGGTCGGAGGGCTCGCCGCTCACGTAGCAGCACGCCGACCCCGGCGTCGGCGACGCCCTGGATGGCGGCGAGGATGTCCTGGCGAGCACCGACGTCGACGGCCTGCGTCGGCCTCGTGCAGCACGAGCAGGCTGGGCTCGACCGACAGCCATTTCGCGAACAGCACCTTCTGCTGGTTGCCGCCGCTGAGCTCCTTGACCAGGTCGAGGAGCTGCGGGCGCGGATGACAAGCCGCTCGATCAGGTCGTCGGCCTGCCGGTGCTGCCAGCGCGCGCGCGACGAACCACGGCCGGCCGCGACTGCGGACGCTCGGCAGCGCGATGTTGTCGCTGACGTCGAGCTCGACAGCGAGTCCGTCGCGGTCGCGCCGCTCGGGCACGAGGGCGACTCCGGCTGCCATGCACGCGGCGACGTCCGAGCGGGCCAGGTCGAGGTCGCCGCCGCGCGTCCTCAGCCTGCCGGTCCGGGCTCGTCGCGCGCCGGTGACGAGATACGGGATCGCCTCGAATCCCGAGCCGGGGAGCCCGGTCAGGCCGACGACCTCACCCTCGCGGACCTCGATCTCGACGTCCTGGAGACCCTCGCCCGACAGGCCCGGACACGCGGGCGACCACGGGATGGTCGGTCCTGTCGATGGCGCGCGGCGCCAGCGCGCCGACGGTCTTCCCGAGCATGAGCCGGGCCATCTCCTGCTCGGTGAGCTCGACGGTGGGTACCGCCGGCACCGGCGACCTTGCCGTCGCGGAGAACCGTGACCCGGTCCGCCAGCGCGAGCACCTCGTCGAGGTTGTGGCTCACCATGAGCACGGAGCTGCCCTCGGCGACCACCCGGCGCAGCAGCGCGTGGAACTTGCTCGAGCTCCTCACGCGGCAGCGCGCGGGTGGCCTCGTCGAGGACGATGAGCCCCGCACCGCGGCGCTGGTCGCGCAGGGCTCGGGCGATGGCGACCTCGGCGCGCCGCGCGGCACCGAGGGTGGCCGACCGGGGTCGAGGGGTCGACGTCGACGTCGAGCCGCTCGAGCACGTCCGCGGCGACCTTCGACTGCTGCGCCTCCAGTCGATGCGCCGCAGGAAGCGTGAGTGGTGGTAGCCGCCGACGCCGATGTTGTCCGACACCGTCAGCTGGTCGAGCAGGCCGAGGTCCTGGTGGACGACGGAGATGCCGAGGTCGGCCGCCTCCCGCCACTGGACGGGCAGCTGCAGGAGCTGCCCGTCCACCGCGAGGGACGCACCGGCGTCGGGCGAGTGGTACCCCGTGAGGATCTTGACCAGGGTCGACTTGCCCGAGCCGTTCTGACCGACGAGCGCGTGGATCTCGCCTGGCTCGACGCTGAGGTCCACGTCGTCGAGCACCTTGGTCGAGCCGAACGTCTTGGAGACGTGACGGGCTTCCAGTCGCTGCATCGGGCTTCCTGTCGTGTGGTGGAGCGTGGGGACTACTTGACGCCCCAGGCGGTGAGGAACGCCGCCTTGAAGGCGTCGTCGCCGTACCAGTGGGAGGTGAAGTACTCCTCCGGGGTGAGCGTGAGCTCGCCGATGTTCGAGGCGTCGAAGTAGCGGCCGACCGCCTTGTCGTCGGGGGTGACCGTGTCGCCGGCGAGCAGCTGACCGAGTGCGTTGGCGTACGTCCAGCCGGTGTAGATCACCGGGTTGCCGAAGTCCCCGGCCTGGCCGCCGGCCTTGACCGCCTGCAGGTTGGCCAGGTCGCCCGACGCCGAGACGACGACGAGGTCGGACTTCCCTGCGGTCTTCGCGCCCTGCACGGCCGGGGGCACGAACGCGTCCACCGGGACGAACAGGGTGTTGATGTCGGGGTTCTTGACGATCGCGGCGCTCACGGCCGACGGCAGCTTGTCGATGTTGGCGGTCGTGAAGTCCACCGTGGCGAGCTCGCAGTCGGGGCAGATCTCCTTGTACGTGGCGATGCCCGCGTCGCTGGCCGCCGTGGTCAGCGACGAGTCGAGCAGCCGGAGCCAGAGGCCGTTGGTCTCGGCGCCGCTGGCAGCGAGGCCGGACTTCGTGATGGTGTCGTAGATGCCGTTGACCCGCTGCGTCGGGTCGAAGAAGCCCAGGCTCGGGCCGACCTTCGCGTTACCGGACGCGGCGACGCCGCCCACGAGGACCGGGATGTTCTGCGCCGTCAGGGCGTCGAAGGCGTTGGGCAGCATGGCGTAGTCGATGAAGGCCGTGACGACGGCGTCAGCGCCCTGCTCGCCTGCCTGCTTGAGGCAGTTGCCGACCTCTGCGGGGTTGAACTTGCCGTCGCACAGCTTGAAGGTGCCACCGGCGGCTTCGACCGCCTCCTTGAAGCCCTCGCCGATGCCGTGGATGACCGGGACGGCATCGCCGATCGGCACCCACCAGACCGTCTTCCCGGCCACGTCGAGCGGCTTGGTCGGCGCGACGGGCTCGGGCCACGCGATCGGGGTCTTCAGTGCGTCGAGCTCCGCCGTGACGGCGGCGATCGGGTCGTTCGCAGCGGCGGACGAGGTCGCCGCAGTGGGAGCTGCCGGGCTGCTGGTCGTCGTGCTGGCGCTGCTGCTGCCGCAGGCGGCGAGCAGGAGAGCAGCCGCGGCTGCGGCGGACACGGCGACCTTCGACCTCAGAGCGGCCGATCGAGTCGTGAGGGTCATGTCGGATCCTTCATGTCGAGCCGCGGGTGCGGCGGTCGAGGGTGCAGCTCCGGCGGCGGGAGTCGCGGACCGCCGGGATCGTCCTGTGGTGCTCCGAGCGCGGGACTGCCGCTGGGCGGTGGTCCGGGTCGCACTCGGTGTGCGCATCAGGATGAGGACGCGGCCGCCCCGGCGGAACGACGCCGTGCCGCTCGCTGGAACGATCGCTCCAGTTGGCGATCGGGCACGCCTGCCGGGGCCGGATCGTGACCCTGGCCGCTGTGCCGCAGCGTTCGCCGTTCCGGCCAGCGGTCCGCCGGGGTGGACGCTGCCCAGCCCCTGTTCCTAGCCTCACGGCACGTCGCCGTAGCGACCGCTCCACTGTCCCGAGGAGATCCCATGCCGTCGCCCGTGCTGCCGCCCGCCCTGGCGTCCACGAGCCCCGCCGAGCGCCGCGCCACCCTGCGCCGTGTCCTCGCGTCCGGCGAGCCGCTGCTGCTCCCCGGCGCCAGTGACCCCGCCGGCGCCTTGCTCGTCGAGCAGGCAGGGTTCGACGCCGTCTACGCGACCGGCGCCGGGGTCGCCAACGCGCAGTTCGGGCTTCCCGACATCGGCCTGGTGTCGCAGACCGAGATCCTCGGCCAGCTCTCGCGCATCGTCGGCGCCTCCGACCTGCCCGTCGTCGTCGACGCCGACACCGGCTACGGGAACATCCCGTCGGTCATCCGCACGGTGCAGCTGTTCGAGCGCGCCGGCGCCTCCGGCCTCCAGCTGGAGGACCAGGCGTTCCCCAAGCGCTGCGGGCACTTCGACGGGCACATGCTCATCGAGAGCCGGGAGATGCAGGCGAAGATCGCCGCCGCGGCAGCCGCGCGCGAGGACGCCAACCTGGTGATCATCGCCCGCACCGACGCACGCGGCGTGCTCGGCCTCGACGAGGCGTTGCGCCGCGGCCACGCCTACCTCGAGGCCGGGGCCGACGCGCTGTTCGTCGAGGCCCCCGCAGGGCCTCGACGAGATGGCGCGCATCGGGGCGGAGTTCGCCGGCGTGCCCCTGCTCGCGAACATCGTCGAGGGCGGCAAGACCCCGCCGCTGTCGGTCGACGAGCTGCATGAGCTCGGCTTCTCGATCGTGCTGCACGCCAACTTCCTCATGCGCGTGATGCTGTTCGCCGGCCGAGAGGCGCTCGCACACCTGCGCGGCGACGGGCGAGACCGCCTCGTACGCCGACCGGATGCTGTCGTGGCAGGACCGCCAGTCGCTGTTCCGGCTCGACGTGTTCGGCGACACCGAGGACTCCTTCCTGTCCGCATGGGGTGGCGACCGATGAGCCGCACGCTCTCCGCCGCGCTGCGCGAGGTCGGGCGTCCCGACGTCGTCGTCCTGGGGGCCGGCCAGGCGGGCCTCACCGCGGCGGTCGCCGCCGCCCAGCGAGGCGCCACGGTTCTCGTGCTCGAGAAGCTGGACTACCCCGGCGGCTCGACGTCGATGAGCTCCGGTCTCACGGCGTACGCCGGCACCGACGAGCAGGCCGCGCTCGGCATCGACGACTCCGTGGAGTCGCTCAAGGCCGACATCCTCACCACGGGCCGGTACAAGAACGACGAGGCGCTCGTCGACGTCTACTGCCGTGAGCAGCTCGACACGTACCGCTGGCTCAAGGACCTGGGCGTCGAGTACGGCCACGTCCACGCAGCATCGGGTCAGAGCGTCCCGCGGTCGCACGCCACCGACCCCAGCCGGATGATCGACACCCTCGTGAAGCGGGCCGAGGAGCTCGGCGTCACCCTCGTCCACGGAGTCCGTGCGTTCCAGCTGCTGGTCGACGCCGACGCCGTGTGCGGCGTGCTCTGCGAGGTCAACGGCGCCCTCACCGAGGTCGAGGCCGCTTCTGTCGTCCTCGCCACCGGTGGGTTCAGCCGCAACCTCGAGCTGCTCGAGCGGTTCGCGCCGCAGATGGTGGACGCGATCCACGGCGGCTCCCCCGGCTCCGAGGGCGACGGCCTGCTCATGGGCTGGAAGATCGGCGCGGACTTCCGCGACACCCCGTACGTCAAGGGGACCTTCGGCATCCACCCGGGCGACGACCCGCGCGAGGGCGGCACCGGGATCCTCGCCGTCTACAAGGGCGCGATCGCGATCGACCTGGCCGGGAGGCGTTTCGTCGACGAGTCCCAGCCCTACAAGGCGATCGGCGACGCCTGCCTCGCGCAGGAGGGTCACGTGGCATGGCAGGTCTTCGACGAGCAGGTGATGGCCGAAGGACGACCCCGAGGTCCACATCTACTGGTTCTCCGGCCGGCTCGCGACGGGGCTGCTCGAGACGGCGAGCACGCTCGAGGAGCTGGCCGCGCGGATCGGCGTACCGGCGGAGACTCTCGTGCGCACCGTCGAGGACTACAACGCCGCGGTGCGCGGCGAGCGCGACGACGAGTTCGGCCGCACCTCGCTGTCCGGCTCCACCGATCGGCCCACCGAGCTGGTGCAGCCGCCGTTCTACGCCCACCTGTCGGGCGCCTCGGTCCTCGCGACCTACTGCGGGCTCACGATCGATCCCGAGACCCGGGTGCTCGATGTCTACGGCGAGCCGATCCCCGGCCTGTTCGCCGCCGGCGAGGTCACCGGCGGCTTCCACGGCGCCGGGTACGTCACCGGGACGTCGGTGGGCAAGTCCGGCGTCTTCGGCCGGCTCGCCGGTCACGCGGCGGCCGAGCACGCCGGAGCGCCGGCGTGACGGACCTCTTCTCCCTCGCTGGCCGGGTCGCCCTGGTCGTCGGCGCGGCCGACGGCGGGCTCGGCGGGTACGCGGCCCGAGCCCTCGCCGACGCGGGCGCCACGGTCGCCCTCGCCGACCTCGGTTCCCGTCAGGCGGACCTGGCCGTCACGGCGACCGGGTGCGGGGACGGAGCGACCACGCACGACGTCGACGTCACCGACGCCACGTCGGTGGGTGCCCTGGTCGACGGCGTGATGGCCGCGCACGGCCGCATCGACGTGCTCGTCGCCTGCGCCGGCGCGATGCTGCGTCGCGAGATCGAGGCCACCGATCCCGCCGAGTGGCAGCAGATCATCGACGTCAACCTCACCGGCACGTGGCTGCTCGACCGCGCCGTGCTCGCGCCCATGCGCGCGCAGGGATACGGCCGCATCGTGAACTTCTCCACGGTGTACGCGGAGCGCGTCGGCCCGATCCCCGAGTCGGCGTACTACGCCGCGAAGGCCGGGATCGCGAACGTCACGCGAGCCGTGGCGTCCGAGGCTGGTCGCGACGGGATCACCGCCAACTG
This sequence comes from uncultured Actinomycetes bacterium, assembly GCA_963738455.1. Classification (GTDB taxonomy): domain Bacteria; phylum Actinomycetota; class Actinomycetes; order S36-B12; family CAIYMF01; genus Longivirga. The sequence continues at coordinate 121,563 of CAVTWM010000004.1, read as the reverse complement.
CCTGGCCCCCGCGGTCTTCTACCCGACGCGCATGACCGCACCGCTCGCCGACGACCCCGAGCGGCTCGAGTGGTTCCGCGCACGCACGATGCTCGGCCGTCTCGGCGACCCCGCGACGGACCTCACGGGCCCGCTCCTGCTCCTCGCGAGCGATGCGGGCGCGTACCTGACAGGACAGATCCTCTACGTGGACGGTGGTTGGTCGGCATGGTGAACGACGGGCGCACAGCACTGATCCTGGTGGACTACCAGGTAGCACTCTGCGAGGAGGGCGAGCACTGTCGCCTCCCCGCGCTGGCCGCGCAGGTGCGCGAGCGCGAGGTGATCGCCCGGGCATCGAAGGTGCTGGGGGCCGCCCGTACCGCGGGCGTCTACATCGTGCACGTGCGCCTCGCGTTCGACCCGACGTACGAGCTGCGCACCAACCGCACCCGGCGCTGGGACGCCTACCCGGCCGATCGCGCGATGCTCGCCGACTCCCCCGGCGCCCAGCTCGTCGACGCCCTCGCGCCGCGAGCGGACGAGCCAGTCGTCGTCAAGGGCTGCGTCGACCCCTTCATCGGGACCCCGCTGCTGCACATGCTGCTCGGGAACGGCATCCGTGCGGTCGCGATCGCCGGCGTGGCCACGAACCTCGCAGTCGAGTCCGCCGTCCGGCACGCCGGCGACAGCGGCCTCGACGTCACGGTGCTCGAGGACCTCTGCGCCTCCTTCGCCCCTGCGGCGCACGAGTTCTCCGTCGGCACGATCCTCCCGATGTTCGGCGCCGTCGTGACGAGCGACGACTACCTCGCCACCCTGGGGGCCTGAGCCATGGCGAACGAGTTCGACGTCGTCGTCGTCGGGGGCAGGGATCGCCGGCCTCGCCGCTGCCATCTCCGCCCTCGAGTCCGGCGCACGCGTGGCGGTCATCGAGCGTGCGACCCCCGAGGAGAGCGGGGGCAACACCCGCTACACCGAGGCGTTCCTGCGCATGGCGACGCTCGACGAAGCCCTCCGACGACCTCGAGGAACGCCTGCTCGGCGACTACATGGGTCACCCCGACCCCGGCGTCCTCGCCGATGCCATGGCCGATCGCGGCACGTGGTCGCAGCCCATGCGCACGCTCGACGTGGCCGACGGCGAGATCGTGATGCGGCTCGCGGAGGAGGCGCCCGCGACCCTGGACTGGCTGACGACGCACGGCATCCGCTTCGACTCCCTGCCGACACCGTTCCTCACGCAGGGTCGCGCCGCGGATGTCGCCCGTGGGCGGTGGCTGGCAGCTGGTCGACACGCTCACCGCCCGGGCCCAGTCGCTCGGTGCGACGTACTTCTACGAGACGACCGCACTCGGCCTGGTCCTCGACGACGAGCACCGGGTGGTCGGAGTGCGTACCTCCCCCGCGGGCATCATCACCGGGCGCGTGGTGCTCGCGGCCGGCGGCTTCGAGGGCAACGGCGAGATGCTCGCCCGCTACATGGGGCCGACGGCGATCAACACCCGTCCCGTTGCCCGCGGTGGCCACTACAACAAGGGTGAGGGCATCGAGATGGCCCTCGCGGTCGGCGCTGCGGGTGCCGGCAACTTCTCCCTCTTCCACGCCGAGCCGATCGACCCCCGCTCCGGCGAGGCCGAGGCCGCGATCTTCGCCTTCAACTACGGCATCCTCGTCAACGCGCAGGGTGAGCGCTTCGTGGACGAGGCCCGAGGCACGATCGACGCCTGGTACGAGCGGATCACGCGCCGCATCCACGCCCAGACCGACGGCATCGCGTGGTGGGTGCACGACCAGCGCGCCGCAGCCGTGCCGAACATCGCCGTGGGAATCCGCACGGACCTGCCACCGGTGTCCGCGAGCACGGTCGTCGAGCTCGCGGCGAAGATCGGCGTACCCGCCGACGCCCTCGTCGCGACGGTCGACGGCTACAACGCGGCCTGCCCCGACGAGGCCGGGTTCGACCACAGCCGGCCCGACGGCCTCGCCACCGCGGGCCTCGACATCCCCAAGTCGAACTGGTCACGGCCGATCGTCGAGGGACCGTTCCTCGCCTACCCGATCATCGCGGCGAACGTCTTCACGTTCGGTGGCCTCCGCACGCGACGCCGAGGCCCGCGTGGTGGACCGCTCCGGCGACGCCATCGGCGGGCTCTACGCGGCGGGTGAGATCACCGGCATGTACTACACGAACTACACCGGCTCGACGTCCGTGCTGCGCGGTGCCATGTTCGGCCGCATCGCCGGGGCCAACGCGGCCGTGGAGGCCTGACGATGCGCATCTGGCACCAGAGCTTCACCGTGCTCGAGGACGTTCCGCACTACCGGGCGGCCCTCGAGCGGCACCTCGCTCGGGTCGTGGACGCCGGCACGTCGATCGACTTCCACGGCATGACGCCGGGCACCTACCCGACCGACTACCCGGGCATGCACATCGGGTACGCGTACCTCGCCGGGCTGCACAAGGAGCAGTTCGTGCGCGCCGCGCAACGCGCTCAGGAAGAGGGCTACGACGCGTTCGTGATCGGCACGATCCCTGACACGGCCTTCGAGGAGTGCAGCAGCGTCGTCGACATCCCGGTCGTCGCGTTCGGCAACACCTCGGTGGGGTTCGCGTCGGGTCTCGGCAGCCGGGTCGGGATCGTGCACTTCATCGGCGAGCTGCGCGACCAGATCCGCCGGAACATGCGCACCTACGGCTTCGGTGACCTCGTCGGTCCGATCGTCCAGGTCGACGCGCGGTTCCACGACATCATGGCGCCTACGCCGAGCCCGCCGGGCTCGTCGGCGCGTTCGAGACCGCCGCACGTCAGGCCATCGCGGACGGAGCCGACGTCATCGTCCCGGGCGAGGGACCGCTCAACGTCTTCCTGGCCGACCAGGGAGTGACCCGCGTGGACGACGTGCCGGTCGTCGACTCGCTCGGCGTGCTCCTGCAGATGGCGGAGCTACGGGGACGCACCTACCGGCGGACCGGCCTGCGGCCCGCGCGACACGGCTTCTACCATGCGCAGCCGCCGGCCGAGGCGATCACGGCGACGCGCAGCTTCTACGGCTACCCCGAGGGCTGAGAGGTGAGCGTCGACGTCGACGTCGTCGTGGTCGGGGGTGGCGGCTGCGGCATGGTGGCCGCGCTGCGGGCGGCACGGGGCGGCCGCACGGTGGCGGTGTTCGAGAAGAGCACGCAGCACGGCTGCAACACCGAGGTCTCGAGCGGCAGCCTGTCGGCAGCAGGCACGCGATGGCAGCGCGCGGCCGGCATCGACGACTCGGTCGCCGCAGCAGGTCGACGACATCGTGACGGAGAGCGGCGACGAGGCGTCGCGGCCGCTCGTGCACGCCGTCTGCTCGGTCGCACCGCTGTACCTCGACTGGCTCGCCGACGAGCTCGGCCACCCCGTGACGATCGGTGACGACATGCGCCGCGCACGGCATGTCGGTCCCGCGGCTGCACACCGACGTCGGCCGTGAGGGTGGCACCCGCCTCGTCCGCACCCTGCGCGACGCCATCGCGGCGCAGGACGCCGTCGCCTTCGTCGACAACACCCCCGCCATCGGTCTGCTGAGCGAGGCCGGCACGGTCGTGGGAGCCGTGGTGGCGCAGAACGGAGTGCCGACCGAGGTACGCGCGCACGCGGTCGTGCTCGCGTCGGACGGGTTCGCGGCGAACCGGTCGCTGCTGCGCACGTGGGTCCCGGACGCCGTCGACGACGTGTTCCAGGGCGTCTCGACGTCCACGGGCGACGCGCTCGCCTGGGCCCTCGAGCTCGGGGCCGGCACGAGGAACATGGCCTCGTTCCTGGGGAGCGGGATGGTCGTGCCCGGCCACGCGACCCGGATCAACCCTGCCCTGCCGTTCCGGGGGGCGATGATCGTGGGCCTCGATGGGCGACGCTTCATCGAGGAGCACGAGCACGGCTACTCCTCGCTCGGTGCCGTCCTTCGTGCGCGTCCCGACCGCCGGGCGGTCCTGGTCTGGGACGAGCAGCTGCACGGACCCGCTCTGCACTCCGAGCTCATGCGCGAGTCGGCTCGCGCTGGTGCGTTCCGACGCTATGACGACGCGGCGTCGCTCTGCGAGGAGCTCGGTGTCGAGGCACCGGGGTTCACCGAGACGCTCTCGTCGTTCGTGGGGCACGACGAGGTGACCGGCCGGTCACGGCCGCTGGTCGCGCCGTACTACGCGGCCTTCCTCACCAGCGGCATCCTGGCGACGCAGGGCGGCCTCGACGTCGACCCGACGGGCCGCGTGCTGCGCACCGACGGAACCGCGATCCCGGGGCTGTACGCCGGAGGTGGAGCCGCCGCCGGCATCTCCGGGCCGAGCACGCGGGGCTACTCCTCGGGGAACGGCCTGCTCGCCGCTCTCGGCCTCGGCTGGATCATCGGCGAGCACCTGCACGCCACCCTCGGCACCTCCCCACCGGGCGACCCCGCCCGCTGAACGCCGAGGCGGCCACAGCCGGTCGCCAGCGCTCCCGTCAGATCTCGGCGGCGCGGCGAACCGCCTCGGCAAGCAGGTGCTCGAGCGCGGCAGCGGGCTGCGCCCCCTGCACGGCGACGGCAGCCGCCGACAGGCCGACCTCGGGATCTACGTCGGCGCCGGCGTCGGCCACGAACGTGGGGACGGCGCTGACGCCGAGGGACCGACCGAGAGCGAACGCGGCGTCCAACGGGTCCGTGGTCCGGTCGAGACGTTCGCGCACCGCGGCAGCGATCTCCCCCGTCGCGGTCGCCACGGCGTCCACGAGCACGGACGCGTCGGTGACGTCGCGTCCCTGCTCGAAGTACGCCGCGTACATCGCGCGCACCGCCACGCGCTGGCGCGGGTCCCCGTCGTACGTCGACAGCAGGTGGTGGGCGAGACGCGTGCTGGGCGCCTTGCCCACCGCAGCGAAGTCGAACGCGATGCCGAGCTCGGCGCCGAGCACGCTCAGGCGCTGCTGCGCCGCCTCGAGATCCCGAGCTGCTGCCGAACCTCGCCTCGAGGAAGCCGGCCATCGGCACGCCCTCGGCCGGCAGTCCCGGGTTGAGCTCGAACGGGCGGTGCCGCAGCTCGACCTTCTCTCCACGAGCCTCCGCGGCGTCGAGAACCGCATCGAGCCGGACCGAGCCGAGGTAGCACCACGGGCACGCGACGTCGGCCCACAGGTCGAGGCGGACGGGCACGGAGGTCACGGCGGAGGTCACGAGACGATCCTGACTCAACGGCGCGTCATGGCCACAACGTCTGCGCTGCAAGGATCCTCACACCCGCCGGGGGAATAGCGCTCGGGTCACCGCGCTGCGACGTCCTCCGGCGTGCAGGTGCGCCGACGTGGGAGCGCTACGGCTGCAGTGGGAGTCTCGGCGGGCTCGACCGCACGGCGCAGCGGCACCGGTCCGGCCCGCGGCACGCGGAAGGTCCCAGTCCGCAGCGGCGGTGGCTAACGTCGGCGACCCAGACTCCGAGGAGACCCGATGTCCGCGCGCGCTCTCGACCGGCTTCCGGCACCCACCCTGCCACGCGAAGGGTCCTGGACGATCGGGTCGGTCCAGGTCACGCCGCTGTACGACGGCACGCTCGTCACGCCGCCCGAGCTCATCTACTCGCTGGCGAGCAACCACTACCCGGTGGTGCCCGGCTCGCGCGGCCTCGAGCCCGACCACTGGTCCGAGCACGACGACGCGCTCGCCGAGGGTCACCTCGAGCTGACCTTCGGCGGGTTCCTGGTGGAGCCGGGGGACGGGCGCGTCGTCCTGGTCGACACCGGCCAGGGCCCGACCGACTGGGCGCCAGAACCCGAGATCGCGCCGCAGACGTACGGTCGGCTGCTCGACAGCCTGCGCGCCGTCGGCCGTGAGCCTGAGGACGTCACCGACGTGGTCATCACGCACCTGCACTCGGATCATGTGGGCTGGGCGGCCACGGACGGCCGCCCGACCTTCGCCAACGCGACGTACCGCTGCCACGCGGACGACCTCAGGACCTTCGTGCCCTCGAACGAGATCGCCACGCGCGCCCTCACCCCGGTGCTGGACCGACTCGTGGTCTGGAGCGGCGCGGAGACGATCGGCGGTCCCATCGCGGTGCGGCCCGCCCCCGGACACACCCCCGGCACCACGATCGTGACGATCGAGTCCGACGGCGGGCAGTTCTGGCTGCTCGGCGACGTCTACCACTCCGTCCCGGAGCTGGTCGACGCGATCCGGTGGTGCGGCATGGCCGACGGCGACGCGATGGGCGCGCTGCGCACCCGCCTCGAGGTCGCCGATCGTCTCGAGCACGGCGAGATCCCCTTCGCGGCCGCGCACTTCCCCGGGATGCCCGCGCAGCGCCTCGTGCGCGACAACGGCCGACGGGTGCTCGTCGACTCCGGGCTCTGACTCCGGCTCAGCCGCCCGAGACGGAGAGCTCGGCGGCGTTGATGTCGTCGAGGAAGCCGGCGAGGTCGTCCGGGTCGTCGAGCCAGCCGTCGGGCAGCGCCACGCGCTTGCCCGGCTGCGTGCGACCACGCGGACCCTCGGACACGAGACCCGGCCACGGCTGGTCGAGGTCCATCTGCGCGATCCAGGAGTCGATCTCGTCGAGGCTGCTCGCGAGGGCGAGGCCCTGGCGGATCTCGCGACGAACGGCGAAACCCTTGAGGTACCAGGCGATGTGCTTGCGGAAGTCGCGCGGACCGGTGTGCGGACCGAGCACCTCGACGAGCAGTGCGGCATGGTGGCGCATCGTCGCCGCGACGGCGTGCAGGTCAGGATCGGGCGGGACCGGCCCGCCGGTGAACGCGGCGGCGAGCTGCCCGAACAGCCACGGGCGACCGAGGCACCCGCGGCCGACCACGACACCGGCCGCGCCCGTCTGCTCGACGAGCCGGAGCGCGTGCTGGTGCGTCCACACGTCGCCGTTGCCGAGGACGGGTACGCCGTACGGCTCGAGCTCCTCGACGAGTCGCGCTATCGCGGTCCAGTCGGCCTCACCGCCGTAGAGCTGCGACGCCGTGCGCCCGTGCAGCGCGACCCACGCCGCGCCCTCCTCGGCGGCGGCACGACCCGCCTCGAGGTAGGTGAGGTGGTCGTCGTCGACGCCGGTGCGCATCTTCACCGTGACCGGCACCGGGGCGCGGCCGTGCGCGCGAGCGGTGTCGTCGGCGGTGGTGACAGCCGCACGCACGATCGCGCGGAACAGGCCGCGCTTCCACGGCAGCGCGCTGCCGCCGCCCTTGCGCGTGACCTTGGCGACGGGGCAGCCGAAGTTGAGGTCGATGTGGTCGGCGCGATCCTCGGCGACGAGCAGGCGCACCGCGCTCGGCGACCGTGCGCGGGTCGACGCCGTACAGCTGGACACTGCGCGGCGACTCGTCGGGATCCGTCGCGATCATCTGCATCGTCTCGTCGTTGCGCTCGACCAGCGCCCGCGACGTGATCATCTCCGTGACGTAGATCCCGGTGACGGCTCCGTGGGTGGCCGCACGCGCGTTCTCCCGCGCGAGCCGACGGAACGCCCGGTTCGTGATCCCGGCCATCGGCGCGAGCACGACGGGGACACCGCCGCGCGCGAGGAGCTCGAAGCCGGGATGCGTCACGCCGCCATTGTCTCAGGCGCTGGCCGCGGGGCCGGACACCCGCACTCGCCGACCGGGTCAGCGCGTGAGCACGAAGAGCAGATACCCGTCGGCGTCGTCCACGCCGTCGGGGAGGAACCCGCACCGGGTCAGCACCCGGGCCGACGGCTCGTTGCCGGGCGCCACCCCCGCGTGGAGCGGGCGGGCCCGTTCGACATCGAGGAAGGCGCGCAACGCCGCGGTCGCGATGCCACGGCCCCAGTGCTCGCGGTCGATCCAGTAGCCCACCTCGCGCACCCCGTCGCGCCAGAAGGAGCCGATGTTCCCGACGACGACGTCAGCCACGGTGATCGCGCGGAGCAGGCAGTCCGGATCCTGCCGGATCCGGGCGATGTGCTCGAGGTAGGCCGCGTGCTCGCGAGCCGGGAAGTCGGCGAGCAGGTTGGCCACCGGGTCCGCCTGGTGCCGGTAGAGAGTCTCGACGTCCGAGTCCACGACCGGGCGCAGGCAGACTGCCGGGCCGGCGTCGTCGTGCGATCGCGTCACGGGCGCAGTCTCGCGCGTGGACCGGGCCGTCGCGAGTGCGAGAGCCGACTCGGTGCCGACGACCTCCGGCGACCGGCGGCGGTCCGTGAGGTCAGCAGCCGGGGAGGCGGGTGGCGAGCCAGCCGGGCAGGGCGTCGAGGCCGATGCGCTCCTGCTCCATCGTGTCGCGGTCGCGGACGGTGACGGCCTGGTCCTCGAGCGTGTCGAAGTCGACCGTGACGCAGTACGGCGTGCCGATCTCGTCCTGGCGGCGGTAGCGGCGACCGATCGCGCCGGCGTCGTCGAACTCGACGTTCCACGACTTCCGCAGCTCGGCCGCGAGGTCCTTCGCCTTCGGCGTGAGGTCGGCGTTGCGCGAGAGCGGCAGCACCGCGACCTTCACCGGCGCGAGGCGCTTGTCGAAGCGCATCACCGTGCGCTTGTCGACGCCGCCCTTCGCGTTGGGCGCCTCGTCCTCGTCGTAGGCCTCGAGCAGGAACGCGAGCACCGCGCGCGTGAGGCCCGCGGCCGGCTCGATGACGTAGGGGAACCAGCGCTCGTTGGCCTCCTGGTCGAAGTACGAGAGGTCGACGCCCGAGTGCCTCCGAGTGCGTCTTGAGGTCGAAGTCGGTGCGGTTCGCGATGCCCTCGAGCTCGGCGAACTCCGAGCCGCCGAAGTTGAAGCGGTACTCGATGTCGACGGTGCGCTTCGAGTAGTGCGAGAGCTTCTCCTTCGGGTGCTCGAAGAAGCGCAGGTTCTCGGGCGAGAGCCCGAGGTCGAGGTACCAGTCCAGCCGCGCCTTGAGCCAGTACTCGTGCCACTCCTCGTCGGTGCCGGGCTTGACGAAGAACTCCATCTCCATCTGCTCGAACTCGCGCGTGCGGAAGATGAAGTTGCCGGGCGTGATCTCGTTGCGGAAGGACTTGCCGACCTGGCCGATGCCGAACGGCGGCTTCTTGCGCGCGGTGCCGGCGACGTTGGCGTAGTTGACGAAGATGCCCTGCGCGGTCTCCGGGCGCAGGTAGTGCACCGAGGCCTCGTCCTGCACCGGGCCGAGGTGGGTGGACAGCAGACCGTTGAAGTTGCGCGGCTCGGTGAACTGGCCCTTCACGCCGCAGTTCGGGCAGTTGATGCCGGCGAGCCCGCCCTCCGGCGCGCGCTTGTGCTTGTCCTCGTACGCCTCGACGAGCTGGTCCTCGCGGAACCGCTTGTGGCACGACGTGCACTCGGTCAGCGGGTCGACGAACGCCTCGAGGTGACCCGACGCCGCCCACACCTGCGGGGCGAGGATCACCGCGGAGTCGAGGCCGACGATGTCGTCGCGGCCCTGCACGATCGTGCGCCACCACTGGCGGCGCACGTTCTCCTTGAGCTCGACGCCGAGGGGGCCGTAGTCCCAGGCGGAGCGGGTGCCGCCGTAGATCTCGCTGCAGGGGAACACGAACCCCCGGCGCTTGGAGAGGTTGACGACGGCGTCGACGCGATCGAGGGCCATGAGTGAGCTCCATCCGGCTGGTGTGTCGGCGAGGTTGTGCGAGCGGACGGACCGATCAGGTCCGGACGCACAGGTTACGCGAGAGCGACGCCTGGCCTTGCCCGGGTTCTCCGGCGCTCAGCCGAAGGTCTCGTAGTGCCAGTGCAGCGAGCGCCGCACGAGCGGCCGGGTGACCGCGACGATCTCGTCGTAGCGGCGGGCGAGATCCGCCTCCGCCTCGCGAGGACACACCGGCACCGCCAGGACGATGCGTGCCGCGCCCGCCTCGCGCAGCGCTGCGGCGACGGCCCGAGCGGCCGTGCCGGTCTCGACGCCGTCGTCGATCACGATCACGAACCGGCCGCTGACAGGCACCGGGACCTCGACGCGGACCCCGTCGTCATCGCGCTCGACGACGAGCGGCGTCACCACGACACCCAGCGCGGCGGCCACCGACGCACCCACGGCGACCCCGCCGGGCGGTACGCCCACGATCACGGGGTCCTCGGCGAGGTACGCCGGGAGCAGCGCCGACACCTGACGCCCGGCGTCGGCGAAGTCCACGAACCTCACGCGAAGTCCCCGGGCGACACGTGCGCGGCGGCAGCCTCGCCGAGCCCGACCGTGTCGGCGTCGGCGCCGCGCGCGCTCGGCCGCTCGACCACCGAGTCCGGCGTACGCGACACCAGAACCTCGAAGGCCGTGGCCTCGTCGACCGCGGTCTGCAGGAACGGCCAGCGCAGCTTCACCTCGTACGACGACAGCGCCCGCCGGTAGGACCCGACGTCGGCCCACTCGTGCGCCACCACGAGCAGGTCCGGGTCGTCGACCGCCCGCGCGATCCAGCCGCGCGAGTAGCCGGTGCAGGTCGACAGCGCCGCGAGCAGGTCGCGCGCGGCCTCGAGGGCGGAGGCGACGTCGGGGAACGACGTGAGCGGGAGGCGATGGCGGGTCACGACGAGCACTCCCCCACCGTAGGACCCGGGACAGGTGCGACGATGGGGCACCACCGCCCGCACCCGCCGCGGCCCGCACCACCGAGGACCTTCGTGCCCCAGAGCAAGCGCCACCCCGCGCGCCGCCCGCAGCAGCGCAAGCCGCGCAGCAACCACCGACCGCCGTCGGCGAAGTCGTCCCGTCCCGCGCCGCCTCCCGCCACCGGGTTCCGCGCCACGCTCGAGCGGCGCAGCGCCTTCCCGCTCGGGCTCCTGCACCACATGCCGTCGTGGGTGGTGCCGGTGCTCCTCGCGGTCTTCCTGCTGGCCGGGCTGGCGATCCCCAGCCCCTGGGCCGCGGTGTTCCTCGTGGTCGTGACGCTGTTCCTCACCTGGCTCGTCGCCCTGTCCTGGCCGGTCGTGAAGCCCGCCGGTCGGGTGCTCCGGGTGCTCGTCGTGCTCGCGCTCGTCGGGGCGACCGTGCTCAAGGCGCTCGGCAAGCTCTGACCACCGAGCAGGGCAGCGCTCCGCCGCAACGGTTTTGACAATCGTTTTCATCTAGCGCAGAGTTCGGGCATGACGCCGCGCCTGCTCGCCGTGCTCTCCCTCCCGTTCGCCCTCGGCCTCGCGGCGTGCTCGTCCCCCACCACCGCACCCACCGGCACGACGCCCGCGGTGTCCGTCGTGGCGGCGTTCTACCCGCTGGAGTGGGCGGCCCGCGCGGTCGGCGGTGACCTCGTCGACGTCACCTCGCTCACCGCCACCGGCACCGAGCCGCACGACCTCGAGCTGACACCGCAGCAGGTGGCGGCGGTGGGCGACGCGGAGCTCGTCGTGTACCTCTCCGGCTTCCAGCCCGCGATCGACGACGCCGTAGCCCTGTCGCCGGACAACGCGCTCGATGCCGGCGACGGCGTCACCCGCCTGACCGGGTCCGGCCCCGACGGCGACGCGAGCGTCAGCGACCCGCACATCTGGCTCGACCCCACCACCATGGTCACCATCGTCGACGCCGTCTCCGCGCGGCTGTCCGCGATAGATCCCGACTCCGCCGCGACGTATGCCGCCAACGCCGCGGGCGTGAAGGGTCAGCTCACCGAGCTCGACACCGCCTGGGCGTCAGGCACCGCTACGTGCGCCAGTCGTGACCTCGTCGTCAGTCACGACGCGTTCGGCTACCTGGCGAAGCGATACGACTTCACCCAGAAGGGCATCTCGGGGCTCTCGCCGGACGCCGAGCCGAGCCCGGCGAAGATCGCCGAGATCACCGACTTCGTGAAAGCCAACGGAGTCCGCACCATCTACTACGAGACCCTGGTCGACCCGAAGGTCGCCCAGACCATCGCGCAGGAGACCGGGGTCGCCACCGCCGTGCTCGACCCCCTCGAGGGGATCGCGCCAGGCACGAGCGAGGACTACCTGAGCATCATGCGGACCAACCTCGCGACCGTGCAGAAGGGACAGGCCTGCTGGTGAGCCACGACCACCACCACGACCACGACGTCGACCCGGGCGCCGTGTTCTCGGTGTCGCGTGCCTGCGTCACCTTCGACGGGGACTGCGTCGTCGACGAGGTCGACGTCAGCGTCTCGCCGGGTGAGTTCGTCGCCGTGCTCGGTGAGAACGGGGCGGGCAAGTCCACACTCATGCGCGCGATGCTCGGGCTCCTCCCGCTCTCGCACGGCTCCGTGCGGATCCACGGCGTACCGGTGGAGAGCTTCCGCGACTGGGACCGCATCGGCTACGTGCCGCAGCGGCTCATCTCGACCGGGGCCGTGCCCATGTCGGTGCGGGAGGTCGTGGCGTCGGCCCGGTGGTCGCCCCGAAGCCGCTTCCGGCCCTCGGGTCGTGCCGACCACGATGCGGTGCGGTCGGCTCTCGAGACGGTGGACCTCTGGGAACGCCGGGACGACCGCCTCGACACCTTCTCGGGCGGACAGCAGCGGCGCGTGCTCATCGCCCGCGCGCTCGCGACCGGCGCCGACACCTTCGTCCTCGACGAGCCCACGGCCGGCGTCGACACCGAGAGCCAGTCACGGCTCGCCGAGACCCTCCGCCTCATGCGCGAGGAGGGCGACACGGTCCTGCTCGTCACGCACGAGCTCGGGCCGCTCGCCGACCTTGCGACGCGCGCGATCGTGCTCGGGCGCGGCGAGCACGGGTCGGTCGCGCTACGACGGCCCGCCGCGCCGCGAGGACCTCGCGCACCACCACGCGTGGCACCACAGCAACGAGCTCGGACCGGTCGACTCGGCTGCACCGCTCATGGAGGGTTGAGCGGTGACCCTGCTCTCCTACGACTTCATGCAGCGCGCCCTCGTCGCCGCGGCGCTCGTCGGTCTGGTCGCGCCTCTCATCGGCGTGTTCCTCGTGCAGCGCCGCCTCGCGCTGCTCGGCGACGGCATGGGTCACGTGGCCCTCGCCGGCGTCGGCATCGCCTTCCTCGTCGGTTCTGCACCGGTGCCGACCGCGCTGCTCGCCGCCGCGATCGGCGCCGTGGTGATCGAGCTCATCCGCGCGCGATCGCGCACCGCGGGCGACCTCGCGCTCGCCCTGATCTTCTACGGCGGCATCGCCGGCGGCGTGCTCTTCACCTCCCTCGCCGGGGGCAAGAGCTCGGCGGCGCTGAACCAGTACCTGTTCGGTTCGCTGTCGACCGTCGGTGCCAGCGACGTGGTGTGGCTCGCCGTCGTCGCGATCTTCGTGCTCGCCGTGCTCGCCGTGTTCGGCCGCGAGATCTTCGTGATGGCGCTCGACCCCGACGTCGCTCGTACGCAAGGGATCCGCACGACTGCGATGAGCATGCTGCTCACCGTGCTGGCCGCGTTCGCCGTCGTGATCGGCATGCGCACCGTCGGGCTGCTCCTCGTCAGCGCGATCATGATCGTGCCCATCGCGGCGGCGCAGCAGCTCACGCGCAGCTTCCGCGCCACCGCTGTCATCGGCGTCGTGGTGGGCGAGCTCTCGGCCGTGCTCGGCCTCGTCGCGTCGTTCTACCTCGACGTACCTCCCGGGCCGTCGATCGTGTTCCTCGCGCTCGGGCTCTTCGCTGTCTGCGCCGCCGTCGCCGTGCCGCTGCGCCGACGTCGGGTCCGCGCGGCCGCCCTCCCCGCCCTGAGGCCGCACCCTGTCGGTCGGGAGGCGTCGCGATGAGCTCCCGGGAGCGGGCCGCGGTCCCGGGGGTGCGCGCGACGCGCCAGCGCACCGCCGTCGCCGACATCCTCGACGACCTCGACGCGTTCCGTAGCGCCCAGCAGATCCACGCCGCGCTGGCCCTGCGCGGCGAGTCGGTCGGCCTCACGACCGTCTATCGCACGCTGCAGGCCCTGGCGGAGGCGGGCGAGGTCGACACCCTGCTGCGCGACGACGGCGAGTCCGTCTACCGCCGCTGCCGCGGTCGCGACGCACCACCACCACCTCGTGTGCCGCTCGTGCGGCGCGACCGTGGAGGTCGACGGCCCCGCGGTCGAGCGCTGGGCCGATCGCGTCGCCGCGGCGCACGGCTACGACGAGGTCAGCCACACCCTCGAGATCTTCGGCCGCTGCGCGGCCTGCCGCGCCTGATTCGCGGCTGCGCCGCCGTGCGCGCAGGCAGTCCGCCGCGCCACGATCGGCCAGGACGCGGTGCGTGGATCACGACGTCGGGGTGCGCCGGCGGCACGTCGTTCGGCACCGCGGCTCTCGTGGATCACGACGTGCCGTGGGCCGGCGGCACGTCGTTCGGCACCGCGCCGCCGTAGCGGCGGTCGCGCGAGGCGTACTGCTCGCACGCCCACCACAGGTGGCGGCGGTCGAAGTCGGGCCACAGCGTCGGGACGAAGACCAGCTCGGCGTACGCCGACTGCCAGAGCAGGAAGTTGCTCGTGCGCTGCTCGCCCGACGAGCGCACGAACAGGTCGACGTCGGGCATGTCGGGCTCGTCGAGGTAGCGGGCGATGGTGCGCTCGTCGACGCTTGTCCGGGTCGAGGCGCCCGGCAGCGACCTCGCGCGCGATGGCGCGCGCGGCGTCGGCGATCTCGGCGCGACCGCCGTAGTTGACGCACATCGTGAGGGTCAGGGTCGAGTTGCCGGCGGTCATCCGCTCGGCCTCCTCGAGCTCGTCGATGACGCTCTTCCACAGCTTCGGCCGCCGACCCGCCCAGCGCACGCGCACGCCGAGGTCGTGCATCTCGTCGCGACGGCGCCGGATCACGTCGCGGTTGAAGCCCATGAGGAAGCTGCACCTCGTCCGGCGACCGCTTCCAGTTCTCCGTCGAGAAGGCGTACGCCGAGATCCAGCCGACGCCGAGCTCGATCGCCCCGTGCACGCAGTCGAGCAGGCTGGCCTCGCCGGCCTCGTGGCCCGGCGGTGCGCGGCAGCCCGCGCTCCTTCGCCCAGCGGCCGTTGCCGTCCATGACGAGCGCGACGTGGCGCGGGCACGAGCTCGGCCGGGATCGCCGGCGCGACGGCGCCGCTCGGGTGCGGGGTGGGCGGACGCGACCGGCGCCGTGCGTGCGCGCAGCGCCGTCACGGCTGCTCGCGTTCACCTTGCGCACCGGCCACACGCCCATCCTGACACCCAAGCGTCGGGACCGAGTCGCACGCGCGACTCCATCAGTGGGCGAGCAGGCCGCGCTGGTGCCTCAGGTGAGCGTTCGACGAGCGGGAGGCTGCGCAGGCCGCGCTCGAGCTGCCACGAGAGGTACGCCGCGACCAGGCCGGACGCCTCGCGCCGGGCCCGCAGCTCGCTCGCGTCGGCCGTGGCCCAGTCGCCGCGTGAGCAGCGCCGCCGAGCAGCTCGAAGGTCTCCGGCGCCGGTGCGGCCGAGCCCGGGGATGCGGTCGTCGGCGCACAGCGCGCCGCCGGCGGCACGTGGAACGCCCGGTGCGGGCCGGGCACGCCGCAGCGGGCGCAGGCGTCGAAGCTCGGCGCCCAGCCGGCGACCGAGAGCGAGCGCACGAGGTAGGCGTCGAGCACCAGGCCCGGAGTCGTGCTCGCCGGACACGAGCGCGCGCAGCCCGCCGACGAGCAGGAGGTACTGCTGCACCGAGGGCTCGCGCTCCTCCGGCGTCAGCCGCTCGGCGGTCTCGAGCATGGCCTGGCCGGCGGTGTAGCGGGCGTAGTCGTGCACGAGCGTGGCGCCGAAGGACGCGATGGTCTCCACCTGCGTGACGCCGTCGAGCGAGCGGCCCTCGTAGAACTGGATGTCGACGTGCCCGAACGGCTCGAGCCGCGCGCCGATGCGCGACGAGGTACGGCGTACGCCCTTGGCCACGGCGCGCACGCGGCCGTGCTCGCGCGTGAGCAGCGTGACGATGCGGTCGGCCTCGCCCAGCTTCTGGGCGCGCAGGACGACGCCCTCGTCGCGGTAGAGGCTCACCGGCCCATTGTCACCCCTGCGCGACCGACCGCGCCCGCCGTGGCGCACCGGGCGAGGTCGCCGCGTCGCCGGGTACGCGTCGCGCGGGACGGAGGACGTGCATGTCCGAGCAGCAGACCGCGACCGACACCTGGTCGGCGCCGACGCGCCGTGCGCGGCTGGCGACAGGGCTCGGACGCGCGGGCGGTCCCCGTGCGTTTCGAGACCGCCTCCCTGCGCGCGCGGTGCGTCATCGTCGTGCTCGCGGTGCTTCGCGGCGCTTCGCAGCTGGTCGCTCGTGGTCGATCTACGAGGCGCTCGGCGGCTTCCTGTTCCTGCTGCTCCTGGCCTGGCTGCTCTCGATCGCGATGGAGCCGGCGGTCGCGTGGTTCGCCAACCGCGGCATGCGCCGCGGGCTCGCCACCGGCATCGTGGGCCGCTGCTCGTGGTGGTCGCCACGATCGCGTTCCTCGCCGTCTTCGGCAGCCTGTTCTTCACCCAGCTCGCCGAGCTCGTCGACGCGCCTGCCCGGACTACATCGCGCAGACGGTCACCTGGCTCAACTCGACGTTCCGCCTCAACCTCGACGCCGACGCAAGATCCTCGAGCAGCTGCAGATCTCCCCCGGCACCATCGCCGAGATCGCCGAGCAACCTCGCCGGCGGCATCTTCGGCGTGCGTCGGCATCGATCTTCGGCGTCGCTCTTCGACGGCCTCACCGTGCTGGTCTTCGCGTTCTACTTCTCCGCCGACGGCCCGCGCCTGCGCCGCGCGATCGGCTCCTGGCTGCCGCTGCGCTACCAGAAGGTCTTCGTCCAGGTCTGGGACATCGCGGTCACCAAGACCGGCGGCTTCGTGGTGTCGAAGGTCGTGCTCGCCACGATGTCGGCCTTCTTCCACTGCGCGTTCTTCTACCTCATCAGCGTGCCGTACTGGCTGCCGATGGGCATCTTCGCCGGCGTCGTGAGCCAGTTCATCCCGACCATCGGCACCTACATCGGCGTCGCGATCCCGGCCCTCTTCGCCGCGTTCGAGGACCCGATCGACGTCCTCTGGATCATCGTCTTCGCCACGGTCTACCAGCAGATCGAGAGCTACGTCTTCACCCCGCGCGTGAGCCGCGCGACGATGGACATCCACCCGGCGATCGCGCTGGCGTCGGTGTTCGTCGGGTTCGCGTTCTTCGGCCCGATCGGCGCGATCATCGGCATCCCGCTCGCCGCAGCGGTCATCGCGGTCATCGAGACCTACGGCGACCGCTACGAGCTCGTGCCCGAGCTGCAGGTGCGCACGAAGGGCGAGAAGCCGGGCAAGCCGGGCGACGTCGCTCGCCGGCGACCCGGACGTGGTCGTTCCGGCCGGCACGCCGCTCACCGAGGTCGCCGACGAGCCCGACCCGGCGACGACGGCACCCCTCGAGCGACACCCGCGGTCTTGAGGAAGCCCGCGCTCGAGACGGCGACGGCCCGGACGCTCCACCGCGGGCCCGTGACCGACGCCTGCGCCGGCTCGACCGCTACCTCGACGCCGTCGCCCGCTCGCGCGCCGACGTCGTCGACGTCGGTCCGCTGCGCGCCTTCGTCTCGCGCGCGCCGTGGCCTTCTACGTCCGCCCGCGCCCGGGCTCGACCTCTCGCGTGCCGGGATCGGTCACCGCGAGACGTACGCGGGGCCGCCGCGGTGCTCGACGACGCCGGGCACGCGGTGTCGTTCGAGTGGGTCGAGCAGCTCGTCCCGTCGCTGGCGACCGCGCTGCGCGCAAGCCGGGTACACCGTGCACGGCTACCCGCTGCTCGCGCGCGACGCTCCGAGCCGCTCGACGACCCGCGCCGGCGCGACGCACGGCTCACCGTCCGCCTGCTCGAGCCGACGCTCCGCGACCTCGCGCGCCGCCCTCGCCGTGGCCGACGTCGGCTTCGCGGCGACGGGCACCGCGATCGGACCGACGGCCGGCCGAGCGCGAGCGCGACGCGCGCCGCGGGTCGAGGCCGGCGCTGCTCGACCACGTCCGCGAGCGGATCCGCGACGGGGCGCTCGGTCGTGGCCGTGCGCCGACGACCCGTCGACGGCATCGTCGCGTCGGCTCGCACCAGCCGGTCGGCGCCGACACCGAGGTCGTCGGCGTCGCGACCCTGCCCGCCCACCGGCGACGTGGGCTGCGGCCGCAGGCTGCTCGAGGCTGCCCTGCTCGCACGACGCCGCGACGCGCGGCTGCACGCTCGCGCTGCTCTCGGCCGGCGACGACGCCGTCGCCCGCGTCTACGAGCGGTCGGCTTCACCCGGATCGGCACCACCGGCGCCGCCGAGCCCCGACCGGCCGAAGTCACTGCCCGAGACGCCGGTTCGGCGCTCTTGCGACTTCGGGCGTCTCGACACCCTGCGCGGACGGTCAGAAGCCGAGCTTGCGGAGCTGGCGGGGGTCCTGCTGCCAGTCCTTGGCGACCTTGACGCGCAGGTCGAGGTAGACGCGCGTGCCGAGCAGCGCCTCGATCTGCTGGCGCGGACGCGATGCCGACGTCGCGCAGCCGGGATCCCTTGTGGCCGATGATGATCGCCTTCTGGCTGTCGCGCTCGACGTAGAGCGAGGCGTGCACGTCGAGCAGCGGGTTGTCGGCGGGCCGGCCCTCGCGCGGGATCATCTCGTCGACGACGACGGCGATCGAGTGCGGCAGCTCGTCGCGCACGCCCTCGAGCGCGGCCTCGCGGATCAGCTCGGCGCACCATGACGAGCTCGGGCTCGTCGGTGAGCTCGCCGTCCGGGGTAGAGCGCCGGACCCGCGGGCAGCAGCCCGACGAGCAGGTCCTCGAGCAGCTGCACCTGCTCGCCGGACACGGCCGAGACCGGCACGACCTCGGCCCACTCGATGCCCGACCTTCTCGCCGAGCCGCATCGACCTCGAGCAGCCGCGTCCCCGACCGTCGCGTGGTCGACGAGGTCGGTCTTCGTGACGATCGCGACCTTGGGCGTGCGCTTCGCGCGTCGCGAGCTCGGCCGCGATGAACGGTCGCCCGGGCCGATCGGCTGGTCGGCCGGCAGGCAGAAGCCGATGACGTCGACCTCCGCCCAGGTCTCGCGCACCACGGCGTTGAGCCGCTCGCCGAGCAGCGTGCGCGGCTTGTGCAGCCCGGGGGTGTCGACGAGGACGAGCTGGGCGTCGTGGCGGTGCACGATGCCGCGCACCGTGTGCCGCGTGGTCTGCGGCTTGCTCGACGTGATCGCCACCTTCTCGCCGACGAGGGCGTTGGTGAGCGTGGACTTGCCGGCGTTGGGTCGACCGACGAAGCAGGCGAAGCCGGAGCGGTGCTCGCGTCGGTCGTCCGGGGGGGTCACCGCCGATCATCCCCTACCGCGCGACGGCCACGACGCCCTGCAGCACGAGGCCGGCCAGCACGAAGGCCGCGCCGAGCCAGCCGAGCGGCGTCAGCGCTCTCCCAGCACGACCACGCCGAGCACGCGTGGCGACCACCGGCTCGGCGAGCACGAGGGTCGTGACCGGCCCGGCCGGCAGGTGGCGCAGGCCGCGGCCGAACAGCACGTAGGCCAGCGTCGTGGTGGCGAGGCCGAGCCACAGCGCCATCGCCAGCCCGGACGGCGTCGCGAGCCACGCGAGCGGCTGGGTGAGCAGCACGGGCACGAGCAGCAGCCCGCCGAGGCCGAACGCCGCCGGCCATCACCTCGTCGCTGCGGTGCCCGTCGTTCATCAGCCGCTTGGCGGCGACCGTGTAGACGGCGTAGCCGAGCCCGGAGGCCAGCGCGAGCAGCAGGCCCGACCGGGTCGACGTCGGGGCTCGAGGCGCCGCTGCCCACGAGCAGCGCGAGGCCGACGCACGCAGACCGAGGTCGCCACGACCCACGACAGCGCGTGGCCGCTCGCGCAGCAGCACCCACGACAGCAGACCGGTGAACACGGGGCCGCTGCCGATCGTGACGAGCGTGCCGAGGGCGACGCCGGCGCGCGAGACGCCGGCGAAGAAGCACACCTGGTAGAGCGCGGTCGTGACGCCGGCCAGCACTCCCCAGCGGGTCGCCACAGCGCCACGGCGTCGCGGCGGCGGCCGCCCAGCGCGCGGCAGCACGGCGAGCAGGCCCGCGCCGCCGATCACGATGCGCGCCGCACCGACGCCCGAGCGGGGTGGTGCCCGACGGACCCAGCGCCTGGCGGTCCCGGTGGTGCCGAACAGCGTGGCGGCGCGCGAGCACGGACAGCACCGCGCGACCGTTCCCGGCATGGTGGTCGGAGCCGGTGCCGGTGTCGGCCCCGCTCACGTGCGCAGGGTGACGAGCACGCTGCCGTCGGGGCGCGACGACGATGCACCGGGACGCCCGCACCGCCGAGGTCGCGCGCGGCCGCGAGGTCGGCCTCGGGCAGGTCGGCGTCACGGCGTACGACGACGGCGGCCTCCAGGCCGCGCGCGCCGGAGGCGGCCGCCTGCGCCACGGCCAGGGCGAGCGCCGAGATCGACAGCGACGGCGAGCGCGACCGTCGCGCCCGAGTAGGTGCGGCCGGTCTCGTCGCGCACGGCCGCGCCCTCCGCCGCGCCGACGCGCCCGCGGGCGCCGCGCGCGAGCGTGACGAGCTTGGCGTCCTCGGCCGAGAGGTCGGTCCCGGAACCGGTGGCGTCAGGCATCGGCCCGTTCCTCTCCCGCGACGTCGGCTCCACCTCGTCGGGCTTGACCACGGGTTCGGCGAGCACGGTGCCGATCCGGTTGCGCCGCCCGGCCGCCGATTCCGCGGTGAGGTCCCAGCCCTGCACGGTGATCCGTGCGCCCGGGATCGGAACGCGGCCCAGGCGCTTGGCGAGCAGGCCGCCGACCGTGTCGACGCCCTCCTCCTCGGAGTCGATCCGGATCCCGACGAGCTCGGCGAAGTCCTCGACGTGCATGCGCGCGTGGACCCGGTAGGACGCCGCGGGCGAGCGCGTCGACCTCGGGCACCTCGGTGTCGTACTCGTCGGTGATCTCGCCGACGATCTCCTCGACGACGTCCTCGATCGTGACGATGCCGGCCGTGCCGCCGTACTCGTCGACGACGACCGCCATGTGCACGCGGGCGGCCTGCATGTCCCGGAGCAGGTCGTCGGCGCGCTTGCTGTCCGGCACCATGAACACCGGGCGCATGAGGCTCGCGACGCGCTCGCTGTGCTCGGCCTCGTGGTGCTCGAACGTGCGGCGCACGAGGTCCTTGAGGTAGACGACGCCGACGACGTCGTCGACGTTCTCGCCGATGACGGGGATGCGCGAGAAGCCGCTGCGCAGCGCGAGCGACAGCGCCTGGCGCAGCGTCTTCGTGGACTCGATGAACACCATCTCGGTGCGCGGCACCATGAGCTCGCGGACGATGGTGTCGCCGAGCTCGAACACCGAGTGGATCATCTGCCGCTCGTCGTCCTCGATGACGTCGCTGGCCTCGGCGAGGTCGACGAGCTCGCGCAGCTCGGCCTGCGAGGCGAACGGCCCCTCGCGGTAGCCCTTGCCCGGGGTGAGCGCGTTGCCGACGAGGATGAGCAGCGCGGCGAGCGGGCCGAGCAGCACGGCGAGCGCCCGCGCGAATCCGGCCGATGCGGATCGCGATCCGGTCGGCGTGCTGGACGCCGAGGGTGCGCGGCGCGACGCCGAGCGCGACGTAGCCGAGCACGACCATCACGAGCGCGGCCGCGAGCAGCTGCCACCAGACCGGGCCGGGGACGAGCACGAGGAAGGCGCGCGTGACCAGGACCGTGGCGGAGACGAAGAGCAGCATGTGCGAGAACAGCAGCACGTTGACGTAGCGCGGCCGGTCGTCGAGCAGGCGGCGCAGCCGGGCGGCCCCGCGGACGCCGTCGTGGACGAGCTCGTCGACCCGGGCGCGGGACACGCGCCCGATCGCGGTCTCGCCGGCGACGAGCAGCGCCGCGAGCACGACGAGCACGGCCGCCACCACGAGGCGACGCAGCCTCGGGACTCATCGCTGACCCGCCGAGAAGGCGACCCACTCCGCGAGGAGGCGCGCCTGCAGCCCGAACATCTCGGCGTGCTCGTCGGGCTCGGCGTGGTCGTAGCCGAGCAGGTGCAGGATGCCGTGCGTGAGCAGGAGCGCGAGCTCGTCGTCGATCGCGGTGCCCGGCAGCGTCCGCCTGGCGCTCGGCGACCTGCGGGCAGATCACGACGTCGCCGAGCATCCCCGGCTCGGGCTCGTCGTCGTCCTTGGTGGGACGCAGCTCGTCCATCGGGAACGACATGACGTCGGTGGGGCCGGGCTCGTCCATCCACCGCACGTGCAGGTCGGTCATCGCCTCCTCGCCGACGAGCAGCACCGAGAGCTCGGCCTGCGGGTGGATGCGCAGCCGGTCGAGCACGAACCGGGCCTGGGCGCCGAGCGGCTCGATGGCCACCTCGTACGTCGCTCTCGTTCACGACGTCGATCGTCATCTGCTCGCCGTCACTGTCGACCGCGGCGACGCGGGCAGCTGCGCGGCTGCCGCGGTCTCGGCGTCGTGCTTCGCGTAGGCGTCGACGATCCTGCCGACGAGCTTGTGCCGAACGACGTCCTGGCTGTCGAGGCGGCAGAACTCGACGTCGTCGATGCCCTCGAGGATCCCCTCGACCACCTTGAGCCCGCTGGCCGTGCCCGCGGGGAGGTCGATCTGCGTGGTGTCGCCGGTGACGACCATCGTGGAGTCGAAGCCGAGACGGGTGAGGAACATCTTCATCTGCTCGGGCGAGGTGTTCTGCGCCTCGTCGAGGATGATGAACGCGTCGTTGAGGGTGCGTCCGCGCATGTAGGCCAGCGGTGCGACCTCGATGGTGCCGCTGGTCATCAGCCGCGGGATCGAGTCCGGATCGATCATGTCGTGCAGGGCGTCGTAGAGCGGCCGCAGGTAGGGGTCGATCTTCTCCGACAGCGTGCCGGGCAGGAACCCGAGCCGCTCACCGGCCTCGACCGCCGGGCGGGTCAGGATGATGCGCATGACCTGCTTGGCCTGCAGCGCCTGCACCGCCTTCGCGACCGCGAGGTAGGTCTTGCCGGTGCCGGCGGGGCCGATGCCGAACACGATGGTGTTCTCGTCGATCGCGTCGACGTAGCGCTTCTGGTTGAGCGTCTTCGGCCGGATCGTGCGTCCGCGGTTGGACAGGATGTTGGCCGTGAGCACGTCGGCCGGGCGCACCACGCCGCCGTCGCGCAGCATCCCGATCGAGCGCTCGACGACGTCGACGGTGAGCGGCCTGGCCGGCCCGCAGGACGGCGAGCAGCTCGCCGACGAGGTGGTCGACGATCGCGACCTCGAGGGCGTCGCCGGTCACGGTGATCTCGTTCCCGCGGACGTGGATGTCGACGGCCGGGAAGCCGCGCTCGACCACGCGGAGCAGCTCGTCACCGGAGCCCAGCAGGCTGACCATGTCCACGGAGGCGGGCACGACGATGGTCGTCTGGGTGTCTGAGGTGGTCGTCATGGGTCGGCCGACCGGCCGTAGCTGCCTTTCGTCGTCGCGGACGCCGACAGCGCCCAGGAAGCACGGGCCTCACGACCCGGCCCGCCCATGGTACGGCGAAGAGCCCCGAGCCTGCGGGCACGGTTTCGAACCGGCCGCTCCTCGCCCGCGGTCCGGCGGATCCCCGGACGGCCGCCTCGCGCCGGTCCGCCGCTCGGATTCGGTCGACGGGCGGTCTACTGCCGCCGCACGAGCGCGAGGACGGGGATGGTCCGGACACCCTTCGTGCTGGCGGCGTAGTCGGCGAAGCCGGGGTAGCGCGACGCCTGCTCGGCGTACACGCGGTCGCGCTCGTCGCCCTCGAGCTCACGCACGCTGACCTCGTATGCCTCGGTCCCCACCTCGACCGCGCCCTCGCCCGCCGCGGTCAGGTTGCGGTACCAGTCCGGGTCCGTAGGAGCGCCGCCCTTGCTGGCGAAGACGTAGATCGTCGCAGGGTCGGAGTCGTCCGCGAGGTACATGGCGGGACTCACGAACTCGGTCCCCGAGACACGGCCGCGATGGTGCATGAGCACGATCGGTGCCCCGGCGAACTGGCCCCCGACCTTGCCGTCGTTCGCGCGGAACTCGGCGATGATGCGGGCGTTCCAGTCAGCGATCGCGCTCACGTCGTACCTCTCGGATCGGGTCTCCCCAGGTGATCGGCCACGCTACCGAGCCTTCGCGCAGGCCGCCCGTCGAGCTGACGACAGGTATCAGGGCGATGTGTGCTGGGAGGTGGTCAGCCCGGGGGCCAGGCCATCGGGCGTGAGCCGAGCAGGTGCGCGTGCGCGTGGAAGACGGTCTGGCCGCCGTCGGCGCCGGTGTTGAACACGACGCGATAGCCACCGACGAGACCCTCGATCGCGGCGATCTCCCCGACCGTGGCCAGCAGCTCGCCCGCCAGCACCGGGTCAGCGGTCGCGAGGGCCGCGACGTCGACGTGGTGCTCCTTGGGGATCACCACGACGTGCACCGGAGCCTGCGGAGAGATGTCGCGGAACGCCAGCACCCGCTCGGTGTCCCGCACGACGGTCGCCGGCACCGACCCCACCACGATCCGGCAGAACAAGCAGTCATCAGCCATACCAAGAACGTATCCCAGCCCCCCGGCAGTCGAGCCTTGCGAGTCACGACCAACGCACCGCGCGGCCAGGCACCAGCGAAGCCACGAGAGCGTCGGCCGAGGCGCGGACGGCGCAGGCAGTCCGCGCGAGAGCCGAGCCGCGCGCGGCCGGAGGCCGGCGCCCGGCCTCGAAGCGGAGCGCGGTCGCCGACGCGCGCTCCGCGAAGCGCGCAGCGCTGGAGGCGCGAGCGACGCCGCCGGCCGAAGCGGAGCCGGTCGCCGACGCGCAGCGGCCGGACAGGCCGCTCGCTTGGAGGCGAAAGCAAGCACAGCCCCGAAGCGGAGCCGGTCGCCGACGCGCTGCTCCGGAAGGAGCAGCGCTTGGAGGCGAAGAGAACTCAGTCCCAGCGGCCGCACGAGGCGAGCACGACGGAGGCCGCGACCGCGCCGGCGGTGGAGGTGCGCAGGACGCTCGGGCCGAGTCGGACCGACATCGCGCCGGCCGTCTCGAAGGTGGCCCGCTCGTCGTCGGTGATCCCGCCCTCGGGGCCGACCACGAGCACGACGTCGCCGCTCGACCGGCACCCGCATCGAGGCCAACCGGAGGCCGGCGTCCTCGTGCAGCACCATCGCCGTGCCTCCTGCGGCGACGAGCTCGCGCGATGAGCAGCGGCGATCTCGCGCGTCTCGGCCATCGGTCGGATCTCCGGGACGAAGGGCCGGCGCGACTGCTTCGACGCCTCGCGGGCGGTGACCGTCCACTTCTCGACGCCCCGCGACGGCCTTCTCGCCGCGCCACAGCGCGATCGAGCGCGACGCGGACCACGGCACGACGACGTCGACGCCGACCTCGGTGAGCAGCTCGACCGAGAGCTCGCTGCGCTCGCCCTTCGCGAGCGCCTGCACCACGATCACGCGCGGCGCGGGCGGCGACGTGCTCGACGTAGGACGACCACGGTGACCTCGAGCCGGTCGCGGCCGTCGACGTCGGACACCACGCCCTCGACCACGCGGCCGGCGCCGTCGCCGACGAGCACCGACTCGCCCACGGCGAGCCGCTTCACCGTGACGGCGTGCCGCCCCTCGGCGCCGTCGACGACGACCACGCCACCGACGGTGGTGGTGAGGCCGTCGGCCGCGACGAGGAAGAACGGCGCCGTCACGGCTCATCCGTCACGAGTTGAACGCGTCGCGGAGCCGGGAGAACAGGCCGCTGTTGGACGGATGGCCCGCCTGCACCGTGCCGACGGAGGCCTCCTCGCCACGCATCGCCGCGAGCTCGCGGAGCAGCTCCTCCTGGCGCGTCGTCGAGCTTCGTGGGCGTGGCGACCTCGATGTGCACGTGCAGGTCGCCGCGGCCCGAGCGCGCGCAGGTGCGTCGACGCCCTTCTGCCGCAGCGTGACGACCTGACCGGACTGCGTGCCGGCGCGCACCTCGAGGTGCTCGTCGCCGTCGAGCGTGTCGAGCTCGATCGAGGTGCCGAGCGCGGCGGCCGTCATCGGGAGCGTGACCGTGCAGTGCAGGTCGTCGCCCTGGCGCGAGAAGACGTCGTGCGGCAGCTCGACGATCTCGAGGAACAGGTCGCCGGCAGGCCCGGCCCCGGGTCCCGACCTCGCCCTCGCCGGTGAGCTGGATGCGCGTGCCGGTGTCGACGCCGGGCGGGATCTTGACCGTGATGGTGCGCCGCGTGCGCACCCGGCCCTCGCCGGAGCACTCGGGGCACGGGTGCGGGATCAGCGTGCCGAAGCCCTGGCACTGCGGGCACGGCCGCGCGGTCATGACCTGGCCGAGGAACGAGCGCTGCACCGACTGCACCTCGCCGCGCCCCTGGCACATCGTGCAGGTGACGACCTGGGTGCCGGGAGAGGTGCCGGCGCCGTCGCAGGACGTCGCAGGCGATCGCGGTGTCGACCGTGATCTCGCGCGTCGACCCGAACGCCGACGTCGGCGAGGTCGACCTGGAGCCGGATGAGCGCGTCCTTGCCGCGACCCGTGCGCGGGCGCGGGCCGCGCGACTGGGTGCCGAAGAACGCGTCCATGATGTCGCCGAAGCCGAACCCCTGGCCGTAGCCCGTGCCGCGCGCCGCCGCCGCGCGGGTCGCCGCCGAGGTCGTACATCTGCCGCTTCTCCGGGTCGGAGAGCACCTCGTACGCCGCGGTGACCTCCTTGAAGCGGTCCTGCGTCGTCGGGGTCGGGGTTGACGTCGGGGTGCAGCTCGCGGGCCAGCTTGCGGTAGGCGCGCTTGATCTCCTCGGAGGTCGCGTCGTGCGCGACGCCGAGGACGGCGTAGTAGTCGGAAGCCACGGTCGAGGAGCTCGCAGTCGAGAGTGAGTGGACGTGATCGGACGGGTTACTGCTGCTCGGTGATGATGCGGCCGACGTAGCGCGCGACCGCGCGCACCGACCCCATCGTCCCGGGGTAGTCCATGCGGGTCGGACCGACGACGCCGAGCTGCGCGACGACCTCGTCGCCCCGGCCGTAGCCGACCGTGACGACCGAGGTCGCCGAGAGTCCCTCGATCGCGTTCTCGTGACCGATGCGGACGGTGAGCGTGTCGGTGGTGCGGCTCTCGCCGAGCAGGCGGAGCAGCACCATCTGCTCCTCGAGCGCCTCGAGCACCGGGCGCACGGCACCGGTGAAGTCCTCGCCGAACGCCGAGAGGTTGGCCGTGCCGGCGAGCATCACGCGCTCCTCGTGGCGCTCCACCACGGTCTCGAGCAGCGTGGCGACCACCGCAGCGACCGCGGGGCGCTCGTCGCCGGCGAACTGCTCGACGAGATCCGCCACGCGGTCCGCGACGTCGACGAGGCGCTGCCCGTTGACCCGCTCGATCACCTTGGCGCGCACGCGCGAGATGAGGTCGTCGGACATCGAGACGGTGGTCTCGACGACGCGCTGCTCCACCCGACCCGTGTCGGCGATGAGGACCAGCAGCACACGGGTCGGGCCGAGGCTCACCAGCTCGATGTGGCGAACTGTCGACCGCGTGAGCGAGGGGTACTGGATCAGCGCGACCTGTCGGGTGAGCTGGGCCAGCAGCCGCACGGACCGCTGCATGACGTCGTCGAGGTCGACCGCGCCGTCGAGGAACGACCCGATGGCCCGCTTCTCCGCGCCGGAGAGCGGCTTCACCTGCGAGAGACGGTCGACGAAGACGCGATAGCCCTGGTCGGTGGGCACCCGACCGGCGCTGGTGTGCGGCTGCGCGATCAGTCCCTCGTCCTCGAGCGCGGCCATGTCGTTGCGGATCGTCGCCGGGCTGACGCCGAGGGAGTGCCGCTCGACGAGCGAGCGGGAGCCGACCGGCTCGTGCGTGGCGACGTAGTCCTCGACGATCGCGCGCAGGACGGACAGCCGACGGTCCTCGACCACGTCCGCACCTCCTCGACTCGCCGCACCGCCCCGGGCTGGCACTCCCGGAGACCGAGTGCCAAGTCTACGACGGGTCGCGCCCACCCTCCCGCGCAACGCCGTCGGCGGGCGCCTCACGCCGCTCGCCGGACGCCCCGCCTACGCTCGACACACCCCACAGCTCGGAGGCGCAGCCCGCATGACCGACCGCTACGGACGGGACGTCCTCGGCGCCGATCCCCACGCCACGGCCCGCACCCGCGTCGCCACCGTCGAGGCGGAGCGGGGGCTCGTGGTCGAGTGCGTCGACTCCGGCTGGTGCGGCGCGGTCGTCGGTACGGAGAAGGGGACCGACGGCTGGGCCGTCGTGCTCGAGGACCGCCACGGCGTACGCCGGCCCTTCGCCCTGCGCGCCGGCGGGCTTCCTGCTCGACGGCGTCACCGACGACGCTCGTGCGCCCCGCTGTCGCCGCTCCGGCCGCACCCGCACGCACGGCGTCGGGATCCGTCGCGGTCCTCGGCGCCCGAGCCCGGGTGGCGCGCGAGAGCCGCATCTGGGTGGAGGGCGTCCACGACGCCGAGCTCGTCGAGAAGGTCTGGGGCCACGACCTGCGCCTCGCGGGGGTCGTGGTCGAGCCGCTGCACGGCGCCGACGACCTGCTCGCCGCGGTCCGCGCCTTCGCGGCCCGGCCCCGGTCGACACCTCGGCGTCCTGCTCGACCACCTCGTGCCCGGGTCGAAGGAGACGCGGATCGCCGACGACGTCCGGCGTGCCTATCCCGCGCATGTCACCGTCCTCGGTCACCCGTACGTCGACGTGTGGCAGGCGGTCCGCCCGCAGGTGCTGGGGATCGAGGCCTGGCCGGTCGTGCCCCCGGGTCGGCCGTGGAAGAACGGCGTGCTGGCCGGGCTCGGCCGGCCCTCAGAGTCCCCGGCCGACGTCGCGGCCGGCTGGCGCTGGCTGCTCGGTCACGTGCACAGCTACGCCGACCTCGAGCCGTCGCTGCTCGCCCGGGTGGAGGAGCTCATCGACCTCGTCACCGCCTAGCGAACGGTCGCCGCGCGTGACGGGATCGGCCGCACCGGACGCGACACCGCTGCTCCGGTCGGACTCCGGTCCCCCCATTGCGGTCACGATCTCGCTACGGTGGCCGTGGCCGCGATCACGTTCCGCGTGGGGCTCGTTGCCGTACGTCTCGAGGAGGGACGCCACCATGTCCGACCAGACACCGCCGCCCGACGATTCCGGCGCCTTCGACCCGAGCACCCCACCGCCTCCCGCGCCGCCGGGCGACGCCGCACCGCCTCCCCCTCCGCCCGCCGACGTACCACCGCCGGTCCCGGCCGCGAGCGGTTCGTCCGTCGACGTGGGTGCGGCCTTCAGCTGGGCCATGGCCAAGTTCCAGGCCCACTGGCAGGTCCTCGTCGGCCTCGCCCTGGTCGTGTTCGCGATCAACCTCGTCGGGCGGATCATCACCAACGTCCTGCTGAACAACGCGGCGAACAACTGCACGCCCAACGCCGTCGTGGTCGGCCAGGACAACATCGTGATCTCCGGGAACTGCTCCACGGGCTTCTTCGCGACCCTGGGCATCACGGCCCTCGTGGGCGTCATCTTCGGCGTGCTCGCCTTCCTCGCCCAGGTCGGCATCTACCGCGCGGCTCTCAAGACGACGCTCGGCGAGACGCCCGCGTTCGAGAACCTGACGTCCGGTGAGAACCTCGGCGCCTACATCGTCACGGTCATCGTGTTCGGCATCCTGTTCTGGCTGGGCTTCTTCCTCTGCCTGTTCATCGGTGGTCTGGTGATCGCCTTCCTGCTGCTGTTCGCCCCGGTGTTCTCCCTCGACAAGGGCCTCGGCGTGGGCGACGCGTTCCGCAGCAGCTACAAGGTCGTGACGTCGAACTTCGTCCCGGTGCTGCTCACCGCGATCATCAGCTTCGTCGCCATGGCGCTGGGCAGCCTGTTCTTCGGGATCCTGACCCTGGTCGCGCTGCCGTTCTCGGCGCTGTTCGTCGCCCACATCTACCGCCAGCTCAACAAGGAGCCGATCGCGGCCTGATCCACGCGTGACCCCGTCGGGCCGCCCACGCGCGCCCGGTGAGGTCACGAGCTCACGACACCTCGACCTCGTCACCCTGGAGGGGACACCATGACCGACCAGCCGATCGACCCCACCCCCGAGTCGTCCGCGACTCCGCCGCCGCCCCCGCCGCCCCCCGCGGCGCCGGCCCAGCCGCAGTACGCCGCCCCCGTGGGCGAGCAGCCGCTCTCGCAGAGCGACGAGCGCATGTGGGCGATGCTCGCCCACCTCGGCGGGATCATCCTCGGATTCCTGTCCGGACTCATCGTCATGCTGGTCTTCGGCAAGCGCTCGGCGTTCGTCAACGACCAGTCGAAGGAGGCGCTCAACTTCCAGATCACGCTGATCATCGGCTGGGTCGTCGCCTTCGTCCTCAGCTTCGTGATCATCGGGTTCATCCTCTTCCCGATCCTGTGGATCGGGAACCTGGTGTTCTGCATCCTCGCCGGCCTCGCGGCCAACAAGGGCGAGCTCTACCGCTACCCCGTGTGCCTGCGCCTCGTGAAGTGACGCACCACTGACCACCGCTGAGGCGGCCCCACTCGACCGAGGGGGCCGCCTCAGTCGTGTGCGGGTCCCCCGTCGTCGCCGTCAGTCGACGAGGCCGCGCACGAGCGCGTCGGCGAGCAGCCGACCGCGCAGGGTGAGGACGAGGCGCCCCGCGTCGTACGCCGACGGCTCGGCCAGTCCGTCGCGCACGGCTGTGGCGGCGACGTCGCGGCCTCGGCTCGTCAAGGTCGCCAGGGCCAGCCCTTCCCGGAGCCGGACCCGCAGCATCACGTCCTCGACCCGGCGGTCGTCGACGCTCAGCACCTCGCGCGCTTGAGCCGGGCTGTGCCCTGCCGCGAGCCGGTCGGCGTATGCCGTGGGGTGACGCACGTTCCACCACCGCGCGCCGCCCACGTGGGAATGGGCGCCGGGGCCGACCCCCCACCAGTCGTCGCCACGCCAGTACGCGAGGTTGTGCCGGCACTCGCCCTGCGGCCGAGCCCAGTTGCTCACCTCGTACCACTGGAAGCCAGCCGCACCCAGCGCCGCCTCCGCCGCCAGGTAGCGGTCGGCGGCGACGTCGTCGTCGACGTCGGCCAGCTCGCCGCGGCGGATCCGCGCCGCCAGCCGGGTGCCGTCCTCGACGATGAGGGAGTACGCCGACACGTGATCGGCACCGCTGGTGACCGCCGCCTCGAGCGAGGCGGCGAAGTCGCGATCCGTCTCCCCCGGCGTCGCGTAGATGAGGTCGAGATTCACGTGCTCGAAGCCGACGGCCCGTGCGGCCGTCACCATCTCGAGCGCACGCCCGGGGGTGTGCGTGCGGTCGAGCACGGCGAGGACGTGCGGTGAGGTGCTCTGCAGCCCGAACGACATCCGGGTGAATCCGGACGCGCGCAACGCGGCGAGCGAGTCGGGCGAGACGGAGTCGGGATTCGCCTCGGTGGTGACCTCGGCGTCGGCTGCCAGTCCGAACTCGGCACGGATCGCCCCCAGGATCCGCCCGAGGTCACCCGGGGGCAGCAGGGTCGGTGTGCCGCCACCGACGAACACGCTCGACACGGTGAGGTCGACGTCGCCGAGCACCCGACGCGCGAGGCGCACCTCGGCGATCGCCTGGTCCGCGTACGACGCCCGCCCGACTCCCGGCCCGAGCTCGTCGGCCGTATAGGTGTTGAAGTCGCAGTAGCCGCACCGCGAGGCGCAGAACGGCACATGCACGTAGAACGCGAACGGCCGCGCCCCCACCCCCGCGAGCGCCGACGCAGGCAACCCCCCGTCGAGCGGAGCCGGATCACCCACGGGCGGCGCAGAAGGCACCCCCCGACCCTACGCCGAACCCCAGCGCCGCCAAGACGAGCACGCGCGGCGAAGAAGCACCCGCCCAACACTGGTCACGACACGAGAAGGCCCAACGAGCGGCGAGACGACGCGACCCGATGCAGTACGCCAAAGGGGTGGGGGCCGACGCCCAAGGACCGCCTGCGAAGCAGGCGTCCGCAGGACGTCGAGTGTCGCCGCAGGCGACACCCGCCCCCACCCCGGAGGCGACGCCGACGGCGCTGCTGCGAAGCAGCAGCGCCTTGGAGGCGAAGAAGGCAGAGCACCACCGAGCGCGTGAGCAGCAAGCAACCCGATGCCGTACGCCGAAGGGAGCGGGGGCCGACGGACAAGGACCGCCTGCAAAGCAGGCGTCCGCAGGACGTCGAGGTGGAGCCGAAGGCGACACTCCGCCCCCGCCCCGGAGGCGACGCCGACGGCGCTGCTGCGAAGCAGCAGCGCCTTGGAGGCGAACGAATTACGTGTACATCGACTCGAGCATGTCGGCGTAGCGCGTCTCCACGGCCTTGCGCTTGATCTTGAGGCTCGGCGTGAGCTCGCCCTCCTCGACGGAGAGGTCGCGCGGCAGGATGCGCACGTCCTTGAGCGTCTCCCAGCGGTTGAGCCCGGCGTTGAGCGTGGCCATGGCGTCGCGGACGTACTTCTCGATCTTGGGGTTGCTCGGCCAGGCCTCCGGCCCGCCCTCGATCCCCTCGGCCTCGGCGTACCCGGCGGTGACGTCGGGGTCGAGCGTGACGAGGGCCGTGGCGTAGTTGCGACCGTTGGCGTGCACGATGACGTTGGCGAGGAGCGGGCAGAGCGCCTTGAACCGCGACTCGATGAGGCTCGGCGCGATGTACTTCCCGCCCGAGGTCTTGATGAGGTCCTTCTTGCGGTCGGTGATGCGCAGGTGCCCGTCGTCGTCGATCTCGCCGATGTCGCCGGTGGCGAGCCAGCCGTCGCCGATGAGCATCTCGGCGGTCGGCCTCGGGGAGGTTGTGGTAGCCGCGCATGACGCCGGGGCCCTTGATCAGGATCTCGCCGTCCTCGGCGATCTTGACCTCGGTGCCCGGCAGCGGCGAGCCCGACCGTGCCGACGACGTTGTGCCCGGGGCGGTTGACGAAGGTGCCGGCCGAGGTCTCGGTGAGCCCGTAGCCCTCGAGGATGGGCAGGCCCACCGCGGCGAACCAGGCGCCCACGTCCTTGGACAGCGCGGCGGAGCCCGAGACGAAGTACTCCACGCGGCCGCCGAAGCGCGCCTTGAGCTTCGAGAAGACGAGCTTGTCGGCGACGGTGTGCTGGATCGAGAGGATCGGCGAGACGGACTTGCCGGCGGCCTTCGCCTCGGCGACCTGCTTGCCCACGCCGATGGCCCAGTTGAAGATCTTGGCCTTCGCGCCGCCCTCGGACTCGGTGGTGGAGACGACCCGGGCGTAGACCTTCTCGAAGATGCGCGGCGCACCGGCCATGAAGCTGGGCTTCACGACCGCGAGGTTCTCGACGATCTTGTCGACCCGGCCGTCGACGGCACTGGTGAAGCCGATCTGGAGCTGGGCCGACAGGAGCACCTTGCCGAACGAGTGCGACATCGGGAGCCACAGGAACTGCAGGTGGTCCGGACGCAGCAGTGCGAGACCCTCGACTGCCGCACCCTCGTAGGTCCAGTTGCCGTGCGTGAGCTCGACGCCCTTGGGCTTGCCGGTGGTCCCGGAGGTGTAGATCAGCGTGGCGAGGCGGTCGGGGGTGACGCCCGAGATGGTGCGCTGCACCAGATCAGCGTCGTCCGACAGCAGCGCGCGGCCGCGCCCGGCGAGGTCCTCGAACGTCATGACCCAGTCGTCGGTTCGGGCCGAGAGGTCGACATCGGCGGTGTCGACGAGCACGACCTTCTCGACGGCCGGCAGGCTCGCGCGCTGCTCGATGAGCTTCGCGAGCTGGACAGCGTCCTCGGCGATCACGAAGCGGGATCCGGAGTCGCTCACGATGAACGCGACGTCCTCGGCGTTGGTGCTGGGGTAGACGGTGGTGGTGGCGCCTCCCGAGCACATCGTCGCCAGGTCCGCGAAGATCCACTCGAGGCGGGTCGTCATGATGATGGCGACGCGCTCCTCGGCCGCGAGGCCGAGCGCGAGCAGCCCGGCGGCGAGCTCGGTGACTCGCTCGCCGCTGCGCCCCCAGCTCCAGGACTCCCAGCCTCCGCGGGAGTCGGGCGACCGGAAGGCCTCCCGTGCCGGGTCGTTCTCCACCCGGCTGAAGAACAGCCGGCCGAGCGACGGCGAGATCTCCGGCAACGGTTCGGGGCCGGTGGTGCTCCGGCCTGCGCTAGGTACGGACTGGTCGACAACGTGGTCGGACACTGACCCCTCCGGTCATGAGAACTTCTGCTCCGGGCTGGCCGGAAGCGTACGCCGAGAAACCCGCGAAGGGCCGCTCAACAGCCACTCTGTCGCGTCTTAGCCGTCCTGGCCAGCGATCCGGTCGGGTCGTTCGGGTACGTCGGGTCGGAGACGCTACTTGGGCTTGACCGCGGAGTCGTCGGTGGAGAGGGCGGCGATGAACGCCTCCTGGGGCACCTCGACCCGGCCGACCATCTTCATCCGCTTCTTGCCCTCCTTCTGCTTCTCCAGCAGCTTGCGCTTGCGGGTGATGTCACCGCCGTAGCACTTCGCGAGCACGTCCTTGCGGATCGCGCGGATCGCTCTCCCGGGCGATGATCCGGGCGCCGATCGCCGCCTGGATCGGCACCTCGAACTGCTGGCGCGGGATGAGGTCCTTGCAGCTTGCCGGCCATCGACACGCCGTAGGCGTACGCCTTGTCCTTGTGCACGATCGAGGAGAAGGCGTCGACCGGCTCGCCGTGCAGCAGGATGTCGACCTTCACCAGGTCCGACGCCTGCTCGCCCGTGGGCTCGTAGTCGAGCGAGGCGTAGCCACGCGGTCCTCGACTTCAGGGCGTCGAAGAAGTCGAACACGATCTCGGCGAGGGGCAGCGTGTAGCGCAGCTCGACCCGGTCCTCGGACAGGTAGTCCATGCCGAGCAGGGTGCCGCGCCGGGTCTGGCAGAGCTCCATGATGGCGCCGATGTAGTCGCTCGGCGCGAGGATGGTCGAGCGCACCATCGGCTCGTAGACCTCGGAGATCTTCCCGGCGGGGAACTCGCTCGGGTTGGTGACGATGCTCTCGGCTGCCGTCGTCCATCACGACGCGGTAGACGACGTTGGGCGCGGTCGAGATGAGGTCGAGGTTGAACTCGCGCTCGAGGCGCTCGCGCACGATCTCGAGGTGGAGCAGCCCGAGGAAGCCGCAGCGGAAGCCGAAGCCGAGCGCCACCGAGGTCTCGGGCTCGTAGACCAGCGCCGCGTCGTTGAGCTGCAGCTTGTCGAGCGCGTCGCGCAGCTCCGGGTAGTCCGAGCCGTCGATCGGGTAGAGGCCGGAGAAGACCATCGGCTTGGGGTCGCGGTAGCCGCCGAGCGCCTGCGTCGCGCCGTGGCGCTGCGAGGTCACGGTGTCGCCGACCCGCGACTGGCGGACGTCCTTGACGCCGGTGATGAGGTAGCCCACCTCGCCGACGCCGATGCCGGCGGACGGCGATCGGGTCCGGCGAGATGACCCCGACCTCGAGCATCTCGTGGACCACGCCCGGTGCTCATCATCTGGATGCGCTCGCGGGTCGAGAGGTGGCCGTCGATGACGCGGACGTAGGTGACCACGCCGCGGTAGGTGTCGTAGACGGAGTCGAAGATCATCGCGCGCGCCGGCGCGTACGGGTCGCCGACCGGCGGCGGGACGAGGCGGACGACCTCGTCGAGCAGGGCGTCGACGCCGTGGCCGGTCTTGGCGCTGACCTGCAGGACGTCGGCCGGGTCGCAGCCGATGATGTGGGCGAGCTCGGCGGCGTACTTCTCGGGCTGCGCGGCGGGCAGGTCGATCTTGTTGAGCACCGGGATGACCTGCAGGTCGTTCTCGAGCGCGAGGTAGAGGTTGGCGAGGGTCTGCGCCTCGATCCCCTGCGCCGCGTCGACGAGCAGGATCGCGCCCTCGCACGCGGCGAGGCTGCGCGACACCTCGTAGGTGAAGTCGACGTGCCCGGGCGTGTCGATCAGGTTCAGGACGTAGGTGACGCCGTCGGACGCGGTGTACGGGCAGGCGGACGGCCTGGCTCTTGATCGTGATGCCGCGCTCGCGCTCGATGTCCATCCGGTCGAGGTACTGCGCGCGCATCTGGCGGCCGTCGACGACGCCGGTGATCTGCAGCATGCGGTCGGCCAGCGTGGACTTGCCGTGGTCGATGTGGGCGATGATGCAGAAGTTCCGGATGATCGACGGATCGGTCGAACCCGGCTTCGGGGCGGCGGAGTTGGCGGTGGCCACGGCGGTCAGGGCGTCCTCAGGGTCGGTCGGGTGGAGGGCTCCATCGTCCCACGTCCGGGCCGCGACGCCGCACAGGCGAGGGCCCGCCCGGGAGTCTCCTCCCGGACGGGCCCTCGTGCGCGTGCTTAGCGGTGCGCGTGCGACCTCAGGAGTCGACGCTCACCATGGTGGAGCCGATCGGGTTCGTGCCGTCGGTCCAGGTGACCTCGCCGAGCCAGTGCTGGCCGGGCGTGAGCCCGCCCCAGCTCAGCGAGATCGGGACGGATCCGGCGAGGGTCACCGTGGTCGGCGCCGTCACCGTGAGGTTGCCGGCGTCGGCCGACCCGAGCTCCCACGAGTACAGCGTCGTTGTGGTCGGGTCCACCGTCAGCGAGAAGGCATCGACGTACACGTCGTAGACGCCCGCTGCGGGCGACACGACGTCCACGCGCTCCTCGGCCGTACCACCCGCCGACTGACCGACGAAGGCACCGTCCTTGAACACGAAGACGTCGAGGTCGTCGTTGGCGGCGTAGTCCGCACCGAACGTCGCGAACCTCGCGAGGTTCGTGCCCGCAGCCACGTCCACGGTGAAGTGCGCCGTGTGCGAGCTGGGAGTGGACGGGTCGAAGCTGCCGCCGTCGGCGCCGCTGACCGGTGCTGACTGCTCGTCGGCCGCCACGAGGCCGGCCACGCTCGAGGACAGTGCCCCGGTGTAGCCCGCGATCGCCGTGAAGGACACCGACGACTCGCCGACCCCACCCGCGACCTCACCCGGGACCGAGAGGGCCACGGGACGGACGGCGATGGGTGCGTGGAGCCGCGGGCTGTCGTCATCCCTGGTGTTGCGGATGTTGAGCGTGCCGAAGGCCCACTCGTCCAGCGGCGCCGTGGTGCGCGTGAACGTGACGGTGAAGGTCGCGGACTGACCCTTGCGCAGCTCGACGCTGCGCGGGGAGACGGTGACCGAGACACCCGCAGGCGCCGACACCGACGGGACCCAGCGGCCCTTGCCCTTCGACGTCTGCGTCACGGTGCGGACGACGCTCTGCTGACCGGCGAGCGACCCGATCCCGATCGAGGCGAGGTTGAAGTCGCTCGCGTCGAAGTTGGGGATCCCGTAGTAGTCGCAGAAGCCGTTGCCGAGCTCCGTGGCGCACAGGTAGCCGTAGAAGTCGAGCTCGCCGCTGTCGAAGACGAGGCCGGCGTCGATGGCCCGGGTCGGGTTCACCTGACCCGCTCCGAAGTCGAACGGGGTGCCGTCGAGCGCGACGCCCTTGTTGTCCTTGGTGTTGGCCGTGGACATGAGGGCCGACTTGATCGCCATCGGCGACCAGTCCGGGTGCTCGCCCTTCACGAGCGCACCGATGCCCGCGATGTGCGGGGCCGACATCGAGGTGCCGCTGTAGAAGTCGAAGCTGCGGCCGTAGTTGCTCGGCGGTGCGACCGACGCGAGGATGTCCTCGCCGGGCGCCATGATGTCGGGCTTGATCATGTCCTGGTCAGCGACCAGGCCGGGACCACGCGACGAGAACGCGGCCACGAACGGCGCCTGGACGCCGAACACGAACGCACCCGCGCTGAGGCTGGCCGTCGGTGCGGCGGTCGCCGCGAGGTAGGCCTTGATCTCGCCGCCGACGATGTTGTCGACGTGGATCGTCGGCACGAAGTGCAGGTCGGCGTTGACCGAGTTCGGGCCGGTGTTGGCCAGGATCATGCCGACGCCGCCCGCGTTCTTGACCTCGAGGCTCTTGTCGGTGCGCGCGACGACGCCGCGGTCACAGAGCACGATCTTGCCCGCCACGACGGCCGGGTCGAGAGTGCCGAGGGCGCACAGACGCACGTCGTTCGGGTCCTGACCGGCGAGACCGGCGTCGGTCGAGAGCACGACCGGGGCGGACGCGAGGGCGGGGCGCTGCGCCGACTTGCCGTTGTACGTGACGCCGTTGCCGAGCGTCACCGTCCCGGAGCCGTCACGGTCGTGGGTGCCGGCGGCCACGGTGGTGACCCAGGGCGAGTTGTGGTTCAGGGTGCTCTCGGCGGGACCGGAGTTGCCGGCCGACGCCGAGACGAACACGCCGGCTGCTGCCGCGTTGAGGAACGAGATCGCGACCGGGTCGAGGTTCGTGGAGCCGTTGCCCGAGATCGAGTAGTTGATGACGTCTACCCCGTCGGCTACGGCTGTGTCGATCGCGTCGACGCTGTCCATCGTGGAGCAGCCGCCGGCGTCGCCGTTCCAGCAGACCTTGTAGACCGCGATGCGCGCGGCGGGGGCCATGCCGGAGATCTTGCCGAGGTTGGTGCCGTCGACGATCGCCGTGACGCCGTAGTTGCCGGCTGCGGTCGACGCGGTGTGCGTTCCGTGGCCGTCGCCGTCGCGCGGGGAGAGGTAGTCCTCGGGGAGGATCTCGGCCGGGCCGCCGAAGCCGTTCACGAAGTACTTGGCACCGATGATCTTGTTGGTGCAGAGCGAGGCGGTCCACTCCTCGCCGGTCTGGCAGGAGCCGGCCCATCCGGCCGGGGCGGGCGACGTCCGCCGCAGCGGGGCGAACGAGGCGCTCTCCGGCCAGATGCCGGAGTCGACGACGCCGACGATGACGTCCTTGCCGGCCTTCGACGTGCCGCCGAGCTTGTCCCAGGCTCCGTCGTGACCGGTCAGGCCGAGGAATGCGGGGGTGCGCGAGGTGTCGACCTTGCGGATCTCGTTCGCGAACACGCCCATGACGCCGCGCTGGTACTTCAGCTTGCTGGCCTGGCTCGCGGTCAGCTCGACGCCGACGCCGGAGAGGACGTCGGTGTAGCTCGTGAGCACCTTGGCGCCGCCGACGCGGGCGAGGGCCTGGCTCTGGCGCTTGACCAGGTAGGAGCGGTAGCGCGTGGCGGCCGCCGTCGACGGGTCGAGGCTGGCGCCCTTCGCGGGGGCGGTACGGGCGATCCCGGCCACCCCGCCGTCGTAGCGGGCGACCGGCGCGTCGTCGAACACGACGATGTACTTGGACTTGGCATCCACCTTGGCCGTGGGCGCGGCCGAGACCGAGGCGGCCGTGACGGACGAGAGCCCTGCGATCAGCAGGGCCCCGGCCGCGGTGGCGGCGAGTGTGGTCGTGACGACCTTGGGTCGGGATCCCCGACTTGTGGACGCGAGATTCTGGACAGGCACGTACCCCTCCTGGACGGTCGACTTCCCCCGAGGACTTCCTCCGGTGCCGTGACCATGGACTGCGGATCAGCGAGAAGCAAGCATCTTCAGCACATTGGGGTCGCGGCAGTCGGAATTGTTGCGAACGAGCCGCAGGACCGTGAGGGCGACGTCACGGAGGGTGTCATCCGGCCACGATCGAGTGACGCGGCGTGACGGTCGGCGCCCGCTCGTGGCGCGGGGTGGACGGCGCGGGTGGATTTGGCCGTCGACCCGCTCGGCAGGTACTCTGGCGTGTCGCGCGGCGCGCTGTCTGCTCGCGTGCCCGGCACCTCGATCCGTTTCCGACGACTGAAGAAGAAAAGGCACTCTCGTGGCGAACATCAAGTCGCAGATCAAGCGCAACCGCACCAACGAGGCGGCGCGTCTGCGCAACAAGTCGGTCAAGTCGGCGCTCAAGACCTCGGTGCGCAAGTTCCGCGAGGCCGCTGAGGCCGGTGACGCCGCCGCTGCCGCCGAGCTCGCGAAGTCGGCCACCCGCGCCCTCGACAAGGCCGCGAGCAAGGGCGTCATCCACGCCAACCAGGCAGCCAACCGCAAGTCGGCGATCGCCTCCCGCGCGGCAGAGCTGGCCAAGACCGCCTGACCGCACACACTCGTCCGAAGGGCGTCGCTCCCCTGGGAGCGGCGCCCTTCGTCGTGCCCGGTGCGTGCGCGGACCTCAGCGCGACCGGTGGCGCACGGCGTGGAGCAGCGCGCGCTCGAGCACGTAGCTGCCCTGGTCGCGGTCGAGGCCCTCGTCGGTCATCGCGCGGCCGGACACGTCGCGACCCTTGACGGCGGCATCGGCCTCGGCGAGGGCGACCAGCGCGGCGGCGAGAGCCGCCGGGTGCCATCGCGCCGACTGCTCCCGCAGGGTGCGGACCTTGAACGGCGGCACCCCGGCCTCGCGGGCGACGTCGGCGTCGGACGCCCCACGCGGTGAGGAGGCCACGCGCGCGAGCCCGCGCAGCCCGGCCGCGACCGCCGCGGACAGTGCGGGGCCGGCACCGGGGTCGTTGGCCAGCGCCCAGCGGGTGCGGCGCAGCACCTCGAGCGCGCGGCCCCCGAGCAGGGCGTCGGAGACGAGGTAGCCCGGGACGTCGGCGACGCCGTCGTAGTAGAGCGCCACGGACTCGGCGGTGAGCGGGTCGTCCTCGACGTCCGAGACGAGCTGCGCGCAGGCTGCGGCCAGCGAGCGGAGGTCGTCGCCGATGGCGACGCGCAGCGCCTCGACCGCCTGCGGGGTCGCCTTGCGGCGGCTCGCGTGCATCTCCCGCGCGACGAAGTCGTCGACCGCGCGACCCTTCGCCTTCTCGCACGGCGCCACCGTGAACCCGCCCGAGCTCAGGGCGTCGATGACCTTACGGCCCTTGGCTCCGCCGGGATGCAGGACGACGAGGCGGACCTCGCCGGCTGCGGCGGCGTCGACGAGGGCGGCCACCATCTGCTCGTCCGCGGACTCGGCGCTCCGCGCCACCACGACGGCGGCGTCGCCGAACAGGTTGGGCGACACCGCCTCGATGAGCGCCCCGAGGCCGGTGTCCGAGGCGAGGTCGACGTCGCGGCGCTCGACGGTGGGGTCGGCCTTCCGGGCGTCGGCGACCACGGCGGCGACCACCCGCTCGGCGAGGAAGTCCTCGGCACCGACGGCGAGCACGGCGCGCAGCGTGGCGGCGTCCGCCTCCGGGGTCGTGGTGGCCGCGGACTTGGGGGCCGGGCGCTTCGCGGGGGGTGGCGTCATGACGCGCCGAGCCTCTCACGGCGCACCGACTCCCCGGCACCGACCGCCGGCCGGCCGGGGCTGGATCACCGGCCGCGCCGGACCAGCCCGAGTGTGCCGTCGTCGTCGAGGACCACGGCCAGGTCGCCGTCGAGGTCGGTCCGGCCGATCACCGCGCCCGCCGCCGCGTAGGCGTTCAGCGTCGAGCCTGCCGGATGCCCGTAGTCGTTCTCCACGCCCACACCCACGAGCGCGATGCGCGGCCGGGTGGCCTCGAGCAGTGCGGGCGCCTGATGACTCGATCCGTGATGAGGCATCTTCATGACGTCGATCGGGCCCACCACCCTCGCGGACACGAGTGCGTCCTGGGCCGCCGGCTCGAGGTCTCCCGGCAGGAGAACCGACATGTCACCCACCTCGGCCACGATCGCCACGCTCGCGTTGTTCGGGTCCGAACCCTGTCCGCGCAGGATCCGCAACGGCCAGACGACACGCAGCGAGACGTCGCCGACCGTCCAGACGTCGCCGGGCGCCGCGACCCGGACCGCGACGTCGGCGTCGTCAGCCCAGCCACGGACTCGACGCTCCTCACCCTCGGGCTCGGGCAGCGGGGACACCAGGACCGGTCCGACGGTTCGGCCGCGCACGACCCCGGGCAGACCTTCCACGTGGTCGGCATGGAAGTGGGTGAGCACGAGCAGGGCCACCCGTCGGACGCCGAGCCGGCGGAGGCAGCGATCCACGAGCACGGGGTCCGGCCCGGCGTCGACCACGACCGCGGTGCCGTCACCGGCGTCGAGCACGACCGAGTCACCCTGCCCGACGTCGCACATCACGACCCGCCAGCCCGCCGGCGGCCACGCCGCCGCCAGCGGCACGGCTGCCCGGGGCGCGAGCGCGAGAACTCCCCCGGTCAGGCAGATCGCGAGGCTCACCCGGCCGACCAGGCCCCCAGCACGACGTGCCGCCACCATCGCGACGCCCCCGACGCCGATGACGAGAGCGAGCTGGACGGCGCCGGTCCAGCCCTCCGGCCACGGGAGCACGCCGAGCCGCTCCGCGGTCACGCGCGCGACGAGGGCGATCCAGCCGACCGCCCAGCAGCCGGGGAGGGCGATGACCGCGGCCGCTCCCGGTGCCACGACCCCGACGACGGCCGCGACGAGTCCCAGCGCGGTGGCCGGGGCCACGGCCGGGGCGGCGAGCAGGTTGGCCACGACTCCACCGACCGGCACTCCCCCGCCGATGCCCACGACGAGAGGAGCGACGGCCACCTGCGCGGCGGCGCTCACGAGCACGACCCCGAGCAGGGCCCGACCCAGCCGGCGCCGGCCGCTGACGCCGTCGCCGACGCCGGACCACCTCGATGCGAGGACCACCAGCGCCGCGGTGGCCGCGACCGACATGGCGAAGCCGATCGAGAGCGCGAGGAACGGGTCGAGCAGGACGAGCCCGGCCACCGACCAGCCGAGCGCGTCGAGCGGCCGGATCCGCGCGTCGAGGACGATCGCCGCCAGCACGACCGCCGTCATCGCCGCGGCCCGCACCACCGACGGCTGCGGCCGGGCGAGGACGACGTAGAACGCGACGGCCGCCGCCACGACCACGACCTGCAGGAACCCGCGCCGGACCCGCAGAGCGCGTGCCAGCGCGAGGACGAGCAGCACCGACGACGGCCACGTTCCCGCCGGAGACGGCGGTCA
The DNA here is from genome assembly GCA_963738455.1 of uncultured Actinomycetes bacterium. Taxonomy (GTDB): domain Bacteria; phylum Actinomycetota; class Actinomycetes; order S36-B12; family CAIYMF01; genus Longivirga. Next base: position 79,048 of record CAVTWM010000004.1, on the reverse strand, counting down.
GGTGCGCGAGCCCGGAGTCGCGCATCGCGCGGTCGAGATCCGGTGCCACGGTGGAGGTGTCGCCGACCACGAGCCCCGGCAGAAGCGCCGCCTGGTCCGCGGAGCGGGCCGAGACAGCGGTGCGCAGGGCGGCGCGGACCTTCCCGGCGGCGTCCTGCGCGAGCGGCGGACCCGCGACGACCTCCACCGTCTCGGCGACCAGGGTCGCCGCCCGTCCGTGCAGCGGGTCGGCCGCGAGCACCCGCGCGCGCACCCGCAGCACGGTCCCCGGGAGGAGACCGTCGACGTCGCGCGTCGTCAGGACTCGCACCGGGAGGTCGACCGGCCCGCCCCCTCGCCCGGGCGACTCGACCCGGAGCGTGTCGGCGTCGAGCTGCCACTGGTCGTCGGTGCGGCGGGACCCGGACGCGTGCCCGAGCCGCCGCTCGGGATCCGACGCGATGACGACGTCGGCCTGGACGACCGCACGCGTGCCGACGACGGTGGCGAGCGGGCCGTCGACGAGCGGCTGGACCCGCCAGGACACGACAGCGGTCACCACCAGCCCGAACGCAGCGGCAGCGAGGAGGACGCGACCCGACGCCGGTCCGCGTCCGGCTCGGTCGAGCCGGCGCACGAGCAGCAGCGCCACGCCCAGCGCGGCCAGCACGAGGCACCACCATCGGGCGACACCGACGCCCACAGTCCCGGCCAGGGCCGCGGCACCGACTGCCCAGCCGACCACTCCGGCGCGAAGACCCACGTCAGACCCGCACGTGCGGCGCGAGCCGCTCGAACGTGCGGGCGCCGATGCCCGACACCTCCCGCAGCTGGTCCACGGACGCGAACCTGCCGTTCGCCTCGCGCCACTCCACGATCCGGCCGGCCAGCACCGGCCCCACGCCGGGCAGCGAGTCGAGGTCGGCGACGGTCGCCGTGTTGAGGTCGACCACCGCGACGCCCGCGGTGCCTGGGCCGCCGGTGCCCGGGGACGCCGCGGGCGGCGCCGAGGGCGTGTCGGGCGACACGACGATCTGCTCGCCGTCGACGACCGGTCGGGCGAGGTTGAGCCCGCCGATCCCCCGTCCCGGGACGACGCCGCCCGCCGCGCGGAGCGCGTCGGCCACGCGCGAGCCGGGCACGAGCCGCACGAGCCCGGGACGCCGCACGTCGCCGAGCACGTGCACGACCACCACGACGGCGATGCTCGGGCCCGCCGACGGCGACGCCGTGGCCACCGGTGTCCCGGGCACCACCTCCACCGGCGACGGAGCCGGACCACCCACGACCTGGAGCACCAGCCAGGCCGCGAGCGCCGTGGCACCCACGGCGACCGCGACCGGGCGGGCCGCGGACCGCAGCACCACCGGCACGGGCACGCCGGCCAGCTGGGCGTGCTCCGGCTCCGACGCGCCGGCAACGTCGTCGCCGACCGTTCCGCCGGCCAGCGCGCGCAGCCGCTCACGCACGAGATCGGGATCGATCCGACGTCGTGGGGGCGGCAGCACGCGCGGACGCTACGGAACAGGCCGTGACCGTCGGTCGAGCGCGCGTCGGGCAGCTGGGGACGACTCACCCGCAGCCGCCGCCTGGGACGACGGCGGCGGGCCGGGCGGCCCACCGGGTCAGCGCGAGGGCACGGCCTCCCGCATGTTGCGCCGGTGCCGCACCACGATGAGCACGGTCAGCGCGAGGGCGAAGACGACGTCGGCCGTCCCGTCGCCGCGGAGCACCGCGGCCGGGACGAGCATGAGCGCCCCGGCGACCGACGCGAGCCCGATGCGCTTCGTCGCCAGCAGCACGATTCCGAAGGCCAGCAGCACCGGGACCGCCCACCACGGCTGGACGGCGAGGACCGCGCCGAGCGAGGTCGCGACCCCCTTGCCGCCCTTGCCCTTGAGGAACGGCGACGTCACGTGGCCGAGGACGGCGAAGAAGCCGGCGACCAGCGCGGGCACGGGCAGGTCCAGCCACTCCAGCAGCGCGACCGGGACATAGCCCTTGAGCACGTCGAGGACGGCGACGAGCACCCCGACCTTCCAGCCGAACGCCCTCCCGGCGTTGGTGGCACCGGGATTGCCGGACCCCACCGAGCGCAGGTCGGTGCCGCGGACCCGAGCGATGATCGCCGCCGGGTTGATCGACCCGATGATGTAGCCGGTGATGGCGGCGGAGGCGAAGACCCAGATCGTGAGGATCGGGTCGGGGAGCTGCTCGAGCAGGTCGTGGATCAGGTTCATGCCGGGCCAGGGCGTGGGGAGAGCGCGACGGCCACCATGCCCGGACCGACGTGCGCCCCCACCACCGCTCCGACCTCGCTCACGATGACCCGCGAGTCCGGGAGGCGAGCCACGAGCCGGCCGGCGAGCGCCTCGGCGCGGTCCGCGGAGTCGAGATGGTGCACGGCGACGTCGCAAGGCCGCCCGGCCGCCCGCTCGACGACGAGCTCCTCGATGCGGGCCAGCGCCTTGGCGGCGGTGCGCACCTTCTCCAGCGGCGTGACCCGACCGTCGACGAGCGCGAGGATCGGCTTGACCGCCAGCGCCTGACCCAGCAGCGCCTGGGCAGCGCCGATGCGCCCGCCGCGACGCAGGTAGTCGAGCGTGTCGACGTAGAACAGGGCGTGGCTCGCGGCGGCGCGCGACCTGATCGCCTCGGCCACGGTCTCGGCGTCGGCACCCGACTCGGCGCACCGCGAGCCGTCGAGCAGGGCGAAGCCCATCGCCATCGCGACGCTGCGGGTGTCCACCACCGTGACCGGGATGGGCGCCTCGCGCGCGGCCAGGACCGCGGAGTCGTAGGTGCCGGACATGTCACCGGAGAGGTGCGCGGAGACGACCGCGGTGGCGCCCGCCTCGGCGGCGGCCGCGTAGGCGCGCGCGAACCGGTCGGGCGAGGGCCGCGACGTCGTGACGACGCTCCAGTCGCGCAGGGCCGCCGCCACCTCGGCCGGGGTGATCTGCGTGCCCTCGTCGAACGGCTGCCCGTCGACGACGACCTGCACCGGGACGACCGTGATCGCGTGGGAGGCGACCAGGTCGGCGGGGAGGTACGCCGTCGAGTCGGTCACGATCGCGACGCGGTGGCCCATGGCGGCCGACCCTACCCAGCCGCGATCAGGCCGGGACGATGTTGACGAGCTTGGGCGGACGCACGACCACGGTGCGGATCCCGGCGCCGTCGAGCGCCTTCACCACGCCGGGTGCGGCCAGCGCCAGCTCGCGCAGCTCGTCCTCGGAGATCGCGGGCGACACCTCGAGGCGGTCGCGGACCTTGCCGGCCACCTGCACGACGCACGTCACGGTGTCCTCGACCAGCAGCGCGGGATCGACCGTGGGCCAGCCGGCCAGCGCGACCGTGGGCTCGTGCCCGAGCCGCTCCCACATCTCCTCCGCGGTGTACGGCGCGACCAGCGACAGCATGATCGCGACGGCCTCGGCCGCCTCGCGCACGGCGGGGTCGGCCCCGCCGGGACCCGAGTCGATCGCCTTGCGTGCCGCGTTGACCAGCTCCATCGTCTTGGCCACGGCGACGTTGAAGCGGTGCGACTCCAGCGCCTTCGTCGCCTCGTCGACCGCCTTGGCCGTGGCACGACGCAGCCCGAGGTCGCCGGTGGTGACGTCGACGCCGACCTCGCTCGTGACGTCGCCGGACAGCCGCCAGGCTCGTGCCAGGAACTTCCGGGCGCCCGACGGGAGACACGTCGGCCCAGTCGATGTCGTCCTCGGGCGGTCCGGCGAAGACCATGGTCAGCCGCACGGCGTCGACGCCGTGCACGACCAGCTCGTCGGTCAGCCGCACCAGGTTGCCGCGCGACTTGCTCATCGCGGACCCGTTCATGACCACCATGCCCTGGTTGAGCAGGCGGGTGAACGGCTCGGTGAAGTCGACCATGCCCATGTCGTGCAGCACCTTGGTGAAGAAGCGCGCGTAGAGCAGGTGCAGGATCGCGTGCGTGACACCACCGACGTACTGGTCGACCGGCATCCACTCGCGCGCCGCGGCCACGTCGAACGGACCGTCGGTCTTGCTCGGGTCGAGGTAGCGCAGGAAGTACCAGGACGAGTCGACGAACGTGTCCATCGTGTCGGTGTCGCGGCGCGCCGCACCGCCGCACGTCGGGCACGCGACGTTGACCCAGTCCTCGGCACCGCCGAGCGGCGACGTGCCCTTGGGCGTGAGGTCGAGCCCCTCGGTCGGGGGCAGCACCACGGGCAGCTGGTCCAGCGGGACCGGGACCTCGCCGCACGAGGGGCAGTGGATGATCGGGATCGGCGTGCCCCAGTAGCGCTGGCGCGAGATGAGCCAGTCGCGCAGGCGGTAGTTGACCGCGCCGGTGCCCAGCGACCGCTCCTCCAGCCACGCGACGACGCGCTCGATGGCCTCGGTCTTGCGCAGGCCGTCGAGGAAGTCGGAGTTCACCGCGGGGCCGTCGCCGGGGTAGGCCTCGCCGTCCCAGTCCGCGGGCGGCTGCACCACCGTGACGATGGGCAGGCCGAACGTCGTCGCGAACTCCCAGTCGCGCTGGTCGTGCGCCGGCACGGCCATGATCGCGCCGGTGCCGTAGTCGGCCAGGACGTAGTCCGCGGCGTAGATCGGGATGCGCTCGCCGTTGACCGGGTTGACGGCGTGACGCTGCAGGAACACACCGGTCTTCGGGCGGTCGGTGGCCATCCGGTCGATGTCGCTGACCTGCTTGATGCCGTCGACGTACGCCGCGAAGTCGGCCTCGGCCGTCGTGCCCGACGCGAGCTCGGCCGCGAGGTCGGAGTCGGCCGCGACGACGAAGAACGTCGCGCCGAACAGGGTGTCGGGCCGCGTCGTGTAGACGGTGACCGGCTCCTCGCGCCCCTCCACCTCGAAGTGGACCTCGGCGCCCGTGGAGCGACCGATCCAGTTGCGCTGCATCAGCAGCACCTTCTCCGGCCACTGACCTTCGAGCTGCGCCATGTCGTCGAGCAGGCGGTCGGCGTAGTCGGTGATGCGCAGGTACCACTGCGTCAGCTTCTTCTTCGTGACGACGGCGTCGCAGCGTTCGCAGCGACCCGCGACGACCTGCTCGTTCGCCAGCACCGTCTGGTCGTTGGGGCACCAGTTGACGGCCGAGTCCTTGCGGTAGGCCAGCCCGCGCTCGAACATCTGCAGGAACAGCCACTGGTTCCAGCGGTAGTACGCGGGATCGCTGGTGTGCAGCACGCGGTCCCAGTCGAACGAGCACGCGTAGCGGCGCATCGACGCCTTCTGCTGCGCGATGTTGTCGGCGGTCCAGCCGGCGGGGTCGAGCCCGTTCTTGATGGCGGCGTTCTCCGCGGGCAGCCCGAAGGAGTCCCAGCCGATGGGGTGCAGGACGTTGAAGCCCTGCTGCGCCCAGTAGCGCGCGATGACGTCACCCAGCGCGTACGCCTCGGCGTGACCCATGTGCAGGTCCCCGGAGGGGTACGGGAACATGTCGAGGACGTACTTCTTCGGGCGCGCGTCGTCGGGTCGGCCGCTGCGGAACGGCGCCACGGCGTCCCAGACGGGAAGCCACTTCTCCTGCACCGCGTGGACGTCGTAGGTCTCCCGACCGTCGTCGCGAGGGTCGGCCGTCGGCATGTCGGTCTGGCTCTGCGTCATGGTGTCTTTCCTCGTCGCTGTCGTCCCGGACACGAAAAAGCCCCTCGCACAGGAGGGGACAGCCGCACCGGTTCGCCAGCTGGTCAGCGGCGCGTGATCCGGTGCGGCCCCGTAAGCAGGAGTCCGAAGCGCACGCGCTCAGGATAGCCGACGGCGCCGGCCATCCCGTCCCGCCTTTCCCCGCGCCGTGACGGCCATCGAGATCGTGTCTGCGCGCAGTGGGCCGCGCGCTGGCACGAGCTCGGTGGTCGCGAGGGTCAGAGGCGGGGGCGGAGCTCGTGCGCGAGCGCCGCGCCGATGGCCGCGTGCACGTCCCAGGACCAGTGCATGCCGTCGGGGTTGCCCGAGCCGTCGCGCAGCGACGGCGCGACGATCGGGTCGAGGTCGACGAAGCCGATGCCGCGGGCCGCCGCCCACCGCCGTGCCGCGGCGACCGCCGGCGCGTGCGGGCGCTGCGAGGGGTAGCTGTCGGCGGCGTACGGCGACGGCCCGAGCAGCACGACGGGGATGCCCGGCCGGTAGTGGTCGCACTGCCCTCGACGATGCGTGCGAGGTAGTGGTCCGTCGCGTCCTGCGGCAGCTGCCGCACGCGCCCGTCGGTGGCGCGGATCACCCATGGCGAGACCGTGCGGTACGCCGTACGGACCCGCCGCCGCAGCGACCCGGGACGCACGTACGCGATGCCCTCGCGGAGGAAGGTCGGCACGGCCGCGGGCAGCTGGTCCATCTGGCCGACGCCGAGCACCAGCGCGTCCGCCCGCGGGACCAGCTCGCCCCACACCCGGGGGTCCCTCGTGAGCGCCCACCAGGCGTCGCGCGCCGTCCAGCCGAGCCGCGCCACCACGTCGACGCGCACGTCGTCGCCGAGCCGGGACGCCATCACGTTCGGGTAGAGCCGCGGGTCGGTCGGGGGGTGCGGCTGGTCCGGGCCGTGGAACGACAGCGAGTCGCCGAGCACCAGGACGTGCCTCGTCGACGCCGCGGTCACGCGGCCGTCCCCGTGTGCAGTCCCGGGTGCGATCACCCTGGCGGCGAGGAGGCCCGCGCCCTCGGTCATGCGTGGAGGTCCGCGAGGGTGGCGTCGAGCTCGGTGACGAATCGCTGCGCGTCGGCCGAGGAGAAGACCAGCGGCGGGCGCACCTTGAGCACGTTGTTGTTCACGCCCGCGGTGCCGATGAGCACGTGCCGACGGCGCAGCCCGTTGACGACGTGCAGGGTGAGGTCCTCGTCCGGCGCGCCGTCGGCGTCGACGAGCTCGATGCCGATGAACAGCCCCGCGCCGCGGACGTCACCGATGACGTCGTACCGCGAGGCGAGCTCGCGCGCCATGGCCCGGATCTCCGCGCCGACCTCGGCTGCGTGCTGCTGCAGCGCCTCCTCGCGCACGACGTCGAGCACCGCCTGCGCGGCCGCGACGGAGACCGCGTTGCCGCCGAACGTGTTGAAGTAGCGGACGTCCCGGCCGAAGGCGGCGACGACCTCAGGCCGCATCATCGTCGCCGCGATCGGCATCCCGTTGCCCATCGGTTTGCCGATGGTGACGAGGTCCGGCACGAACGGGGCGACGTCCGTGCCGTGCCGCTGGAAGCCCCACATCGCGTCACCCGTGCGACCGAACCCGGGCTGCACCTCGTCCGCGACGTAGAGGCCACCAGCGCGATGCACCACCTCGAGCACGGGAGCGAGGAAGCCGGCCGGGTCCGGCAGGACGCCGTCCGAGGCGAAGATCGAGTCGGCGACGAACGCCGCGAACCGGATGCCGTGCGCGGTGAGGTCGTCGATCGCCGCCTGCACCTGGGCGGCGAACCACTCGCCGAGGCTCGCGTGCCCGTCGAGATCGACGCGATACGCGTCCGGCGCGGCGACCCACCGCACCCAGGGGGCGAGCGTGTCGAGCCCGCCGAGCGACGGTGAGATCGCCGCGATCTCCGTCGTCACACCGTGATAGGCGTTGCGGGTCACGATCACCCCGGTGCCCCCGGTGTGGTGCTTGGCGATCCGTAGCGCGAGGTCGCCCGCCTCGGAGCCCGTGCACGTGACCATCACGTGCCCGAGCTCGGGGGGCAGCGTGGCGAGGAGGTCCTCGGAGTAGCGCACGATCCCCTCGTGCAGGTAGCGCGTGTGCGTGTTGAGCAGTGCCGCCTGCTGCGCGATCGCGGCCGTCACCCGCGGGTGCGCGTGGCCGAGCGACGCGACGTTGTTGTAGACGTCGAGGTACTCCTCGCCGTCGACGTCGTAGAGGTGGGTGCCCGCCCCGCGCACGATCTCGATCGGCTGCTCGTAGAAGAGCCGGTACGCCGGGCCCAGCGCGTCGAGGCGCCGACGGACGAGGCCAGCGGTGCGCGGCTCCAGCGAGTCGACCGTGCTCGGGTCGAAGTAGGTCGAAGGACCGACGCCGGCGCTCATCGTCCGGCCTCCGCGGCGATGTCGGGCGGCGGATCCGAGCTGGTGAGCCGCTGCAGCACGACGCCGGTCCGCGCGATCGCACGACCGGTGTAGTGCGCGTTGGCCGGGTCCGCGGCCGCGAGCCACGAGTTCAGCAGCAGCCGCTGCGCGATCCGCGCCCGAACCAGGTGCGGCAGGAGCCGGACCTCGTCGTCGTGCAGGCGTCGCACGCTGGTGAAGCCGCGCGCCAGGTCGTAGGGCGAGCTCCACACGTCGGTGTCGGCGGCGCGGACGGCGTACGACATGGCCACGGCCAGGTCAGCGACAACCGACGAGCGCACGACGTCGCCGAAGTCCAGCACGCCCGTGACGAACGAATCGGCGTTCGCATCGACGAGGAGGTTGTCGACGTTCGCGTCGTTGTGGATCACCTGCTGGCGGGTGGCCGCGAGCGCCGGCCCCACGTCGGCGTCGTAGCAGTCGAGCTCGCGCTCGACCTGGGCGCGCACCGACGCCTCGCTCACGTGCTCGAGCAGCGGCCGCAGCGAACTCACGTGCGCGAGGTCCCACAGCAGGACGCGGTCGTCGGCCGGGTGCCGGAACGACTCGAGCGCGAGCGACAACCGGCCGACCGCCGTACCGATGCTGCGCCGCTGCTCGGGCGTCGTCGTCTCGTAGTCGAGGGTGCCGCCGGGCAGGTAGGTGAGGAGCCGTGCGACCCGGGCTTCTCCGTCGGCGCCTTGGACGACGGGCTGGGTGCGGCCGTCGACGGTGGGGACGAGCCGCGCGAGCGGCAGCGTCGGATCGGCCTCGCCCGCATGGACGAGCGCACCGCACTGGAGATCGAGGACCGCCGGGTCGTCGAGCGGGTGCGCCACCTTGAGGACGTGCCGGGAGCCCTCCGCGACGACGACGTAGCTGTCGTCGCGCTCGGTGTCGAGGCGCTCGAGCGCCGTCGCCTCGATCCCCCACAGCTCGCGCGCCAGGTCACCCACGGCGCTGCTCGTCGAGCCGCGTGAACGGGGCCGCCAGGGAGTCGTCGACGAGGTGCACGCTCGACGACAGGGGTCTGCTCGAGGTCACGCGGGCACGCTACTCGACGGCGAGCCCGGTGGTCGGTGGTCGGTGGTCGGTGGTCGCGGCGACCGTCACAGGTCCAGCGTGAACTCCGCGGCACCGGCCCGGAACGGGACGAGCGAGTGGTGGCCCCGCGCGACGCGCCTGTCGTGCATGTCCCGGTCGGCGTCCTCGAGCATCGCCGACAGACCACCGAGGTCCCAGGGCGCGAGCACCGAGCGCCCGGTGCTGAGGTGCACGCCGGCCACCGCCGGGTCGTCGGGGAAGCTCGTCGACAGGTAGCCGCGGACTCGCGCGTCCAGGTCCTTCAGCGGCGTGCCCGATCCCAGGCCTACGACCACGAACTGGTCACCGCCCCAGCGGGCTACGACGTCGGTCCCCCGCACCGACGCCCGGAGCCCCTCGGCGACGGACAGGATCAGGTTGTCGCCCTCGGATCGTCCCAGCGTGGCGTTGACCGCAGTCAGCCCGTCGATGTCGAGGAACGTGCAGTGCGCGGCCTCGCCGGTGCGCTGGGCCACGCCCACGATCTCGTTGCCCAGCAGCGCGAGGCCCCGACGGTTGAGGAGCCCGGTCAGCGCGTCCTCGGTGGCGGCCCGCTCCGCGCGGCCGATCGCCTCGTCCGCGTGCTCGATCGAGGATCGGCGCGAGACGTGGATGGCGAGGCCGACGACGGTCGCCGCGGCCATCGCCGCGACCCAGTCGCGCCACACCGTCGACCCGCCGCCCGTGCGGGTGAGGCCGACGAGCCAGATCCCCCAGACCAGCGCCAGGGTCGGGAGCAGCCAGCGCCGGTCGAGCAGCGCGGCACCCGCCGCCACCACGACGAGCAGCACGGCGACCGACTCGCCCCGCTCCCCCGTCAGCACCATGTGCCAGACAGCGGTCGTCGTCACGAGAAGGGCGATCCCACTCATGAGCGGGTGGCCCCACGACAGCGACACCGGCCGGCGCCAGGCGATGAGGGCCGTCGCGACCAGCGCACAGGCGCGACAGTGGTTGCCACGGCGAGGATCCGGGTGGCCGACGACGGTTGCGGGAGCGGATGCAGGAGGGTCAGCGCGAGGTAGTACGCGCCGAGGGCACCGGCGAGCGGGAGCACGGCGGACGCAGCCGCGTGCTGGTGCTCACGGCGTCGCGCCTCCGCCCGGGACTCACCGCTCCCCGGCGCGACCGATCGGGTCACTCGCACGTCGTCCCCTTCGGCAGCAGGTCGTCGTGATCCTGAGGAGAGCAGCAGTCTGGCCACCGGTCAACACCTCGGTCCGCGCGGCATCCCAGACCTAGACGGACTCGTGGACGTCGACGGACGCATGGTCTTCGACGGACTGCCGCGACTTCGTGGTGTAGACCGCTGCGACTGCCAGGCCCCCGACCACCAGCCCACCGAGACCCCACAGCCAGGCGCTCGACGAGCTGGTCGACTCGTGCCCGTGCGTCGCTGCGGCGAAGCCGGCACCGGCCGGGATGGTGAAGGCCGCCTGCGACTCGATGTGCTGGCCGTTCTCCACGTCGGTGCCGATCATGTAGTCCTTGTGGTCGCTGCCCTCGAGCGTGACCTCCAGGGTGTGCTCCCCCTCGCCGAAGCTCGTGGTCGGGATGAACACCCACTCGCTGTAAGCACGTCCGACATCGTTGCCGTCGATGCTCAGGTGCGCGTGTCCCTCGCCCGGCACGTAGGCCTGGCCGACGGTGGCCGGGGTGAAGGTGAAGTTCGCCGTCGTGATCCGCACGTTGATGCCGCCGCCCTCCGAGTCCCACACCGCCTCGGCGGCCACGGTGGGCGCGCCCTCGGCCGGCACGAGGTGCGAGCCCTCACCGTGCGCCATCGCTGCGGACGGAGCGAGCACCAGGGTCGCGGCGCCGAGTGCGGCGGCGGCGCGAAGGACGAGTCGGGTGCGCATGGGGTCTCTCCTCGGGGCCGGACAGATGAGCCGTCGCACACGAGGTCAGCCCCGCTGTGCTGTGACTCAGGGTAGGGATGTGGCGGCAAAGGTCCAGATCGGCCGAACGGTCAGAGGTCCGATCGGGTGAGGAGGTCACTCTCCGAGCGCAGCCACCGTCCACGCCCGGTCCGAGCCGACCGCCGGGTCCCAGCACCCGGTGCCACTGCAGGAGTCACTCCATGTGATCAATCGCTAGCGATGAGTAGTGGGCGGGGGTAGCCTGCGGACTCGTTGATCGCGCCACCGAGGGGGCGTGGCAGTGCGCCCGGGACACGGACGCCGCGACACCCCGCTCGGTCCCCGCTCCTGACGGCGTCGCCGGTACAGCGGCGCACGACGGGACGGCTCTACGCCCTGGCCGGCCGCTCGAGGCCCTCGTCTTGCTCGACAGACACCGATCACGGCATCCGGCGCGTCCCGCTCGCCCACCGCGCCGGCGCCCGTCGATTCCGCACACCCGGAAGCGATCCAGCTCCGGCCGGCACCGCCGGAGCTCTGACCCAGCTCAGGAGGCGTGATGTCCGAAGACTTCGACCACCAGCGCGAGATCTACCTCGAACGCGACTCGACCGGTCTCGTGCGCCAGCTCTGGCCGGCCGACCGCAACCGGCACACGACGGCCCAGCTCCCGCAGCAGGCAGCCGCCGAGTTCCTCACCGAGCACGGCGCGACCCTCGGCATCGAGGCCGGGTGGCTCACCGGCGCCGGGCTCGCCGACACGGCGACCGACGGCAGCGTCGAGCTGCGGTTCGACGGCGAGCAGTCGACGTTCGACACCACGACGGTCTCGTTCCAGCAGACGTGGAACGGCATCCCGGTCTGGCGCAGCGGCGCCACGGTGACGCTGCGCACCGAACCCACTCGAGTGGCCAGCGTGCAGAACACGACGTGGCCCGACATCGAGGTGGACGCGTCGAGGACTGTGCTGCGGCAGGGGGTGACCGGCGCGCACGCCCCGCTGACCGTGACGGCGAAGGCCTTCGCGCAGAAGGATGAGCGCAAGTTCGAGATCGTGACGGACACGAAGGTCGTGTTCCGCTACGACGCCGAGCGGCGGCTGAGCGACGTGGTCGGCGACGTCGAGGATCCGGATCACGGCGTGCCGTTCCCGTTCGCCGTCCCGGCTCCACCGGATCTCGAGACGGGGACCTTCCGGCTCGCGCGCGAGATCGTCTTCCGGGTGACCACGCCGCCCCGCGGGGTCGTGACGTGGCTCGCCGTCCTCGATGCCCAGACCGGCGCCCTCCTCTACCTGCGGCCCTTCATCGCCGACGTCAACGGCCTCGTCTTCCTCCGCGACCCGCTGACCTCCGGCGGGACGGCCCTACCGGACGCCACCGCCGCGACGCTCAACACGTTCCGCAGCTCGGTCACCCTTGTCGGGCTGACGGCACCGGCGGCCGGCGCCGACCAGGAACTGCGTGGCGACAACGTCCGCGTTCAGGACTTCGAGGTGTTCACCGCTGCCCCACCTACCGAGCCGAGCGGCACGAACTTCGACTACGGCAGCCGCACCAACGACTTCGCCGCGGTCAACGCGTACCACCACAACGACCGGTTCTTCCGGCTGGTGGCCGACCTCGGCTTCGTGCGCAGCACGTACTTCAACGGGACGACCTTCCCCCTGCCGGTGGACCACCGGGGCCGCTTCGGGACGACGACGGGCATCGAGGTCAACGCCTCGTGCAACGGCAACGGCACCGGCGGGATCGCCAACGTCGACTACGAGCTGGCGAACCTGACCGACACGACGAACCCGATCGGGCTCGCGAACGACTGGCGGGTCGTGCTGCACGAGCTCGGCGGGCACGGGATCCTCTACGACCACGTCAACTCGGCCAACTTCGGCTTCTCCCACTCGGCGGGCGACAGCTTCGCCGCGATCCTCAGCGATCCCGACACAGCAGCGGCGGACCGGTTCCTCACGTTCCCGTGGGTCGCCGCCGTGATCAACCGCCGGCACGACCGCTCCGTCGGTGCGGGCTGGGCCTGGGGCGGCTCGCAGGACGACCGCGGATACAGCTCCGAGCAGATCCTGTCGACGTCGCACTTCCGCATCTATCGCAGCCTCGGTGGCGACTCGGCGGATCTCGGCGATGCGTCGGATGGCTGCTCGCGTGACGGCGTACCTCATCCTGCGCGGCGTCAGCACGCTGACGCCGGCGACCAACCCCACCACGGCGAACGGGTGGGTGACGGCGCTCCTGGCCGCGGATGCCGGTGACTGGACCAGCGAGGGACTGGCCGGCGGCGCGTACGGCAAGGTGATCCGCTGGTCGTTCGAGAAGCAGGGCCTGTTCCAGGCGACCGGCGCACCGACGCCGGTGACGACCGAGGGACGGCCTCCGGCGGTCGACGTCTACATCGACGACGGGCGGCACGGCGAGTACCAGTACCAGCCGGTCCACTGGGACAACCAGAACGTGTGGAACCGGCGCTACGCCGACAACGGCACCCAGCACGAGGACCCCTGGCTCAACCGGGCGAACTTCGCGTACGTGCGGGTGCGCAACCGCGGCACGGCGACGGCGACCGGGATCGTGGTCAAGGCGTACACGACCGACCCCGGAGCCGGTCTCGTCTGGCCCACGAACTGGCAGGCGATGACGACGGCACAGCTGACCGCGCCGGACATCCCGCCGGGCGGCGAGATCACCGTCGGCCCGTTCACCTGGACCCCGACGAACGCCGATCACGAGTGCCTGCTCATGATCGCGTCGGCCACCGGAGACCCGAGCAACGTGAGCGCGTTCGGCCCGGGGAGTCGATCGCCGAGTGGCGCCTGGTGCCGCACGACAACAACATCGGCCAGCGCAACGTGCACCCCGTCCCGGCGGCCGGCGGCCTGGCGGGGATCCTCGCCGTGCTGGACGGTCGCGGCTTCACGGTCCGCAACCCGTTCGACCGACGCGTGAAGGTCGTGCTCGACATACGCCTCCCCCGCGTGCTCGCGACGAAGGGCTGGAAGGTCGGCGTCTCGACGCCGGGCGGCTCGGCGTTCGCGCTCCCGCCGGGCGAACCGCACGCGGTGCGCCTGTCCGTCACCCCCGGGTCCGAGATCAGCGGCGAACGAAGTCAAGGCCACCGCGGACCGGGACGTCGTCGTGTCCGTCGACGGCCGACGGGATCCTCATCGGCGGCATGACCTACCGGCTCGATCCCGATCGCTCCGAACCGCTCCCGCAGGACGCCACCGTCTCGTCGGACCACGACGACGATCACGATCACGGCCGGCATGACCACCACCATCGCGGGCACGACCACGGCCATGGTCACGACCACGGCTGCCGGTGCGGCAGGTCGACGCCGCGATGCGACTGCGATCACGAGGGAGGCCACGCTCGGTGCTCGTGCGACGCCTGCTCCCACCGTCGCGAGTGCGGCTGCACCGAGTCCCAGCACCACCGGTGCCACTGCTGCTGACCGGACTCCGCTCGGAGATGAGGACAGGGCCCGGCATGAGCTGGACCCTGTCCTCATACGTGGAGCTGAGGGTCCCCTACTGACGGCTCCGCCACCAGCGGGGGCCCATGAGTCCCGCGCGTCCACGAATGACGACAGGGCCCGGCATGAGCCGGACCCTGTCGCAATACGTGGAGCTGAGGGGAGCCGTCGCTCGCCGTTGGCGAGCTCCTCCCGAGCCCCCACGAGTTCCCGAAACGTATGAGAAGGGCCCGGGGATCAACCCCGGGCCCTTCTCTTGCGTGGAGCTGAGGGGACTCGAACCCCTGACCCCCTGCATGCCATGCAGGTGCGCTACCAGCTGCGCCACAGCCCCGTGCAGTCGTGCCGGGAAAGCATAACGGCGAGGGCCGGTCGGGGTGAAATCGACCTGCGTCACCCCGGACGGGCGCGGACCGGGGCTCAGGCCTCGTCGCCGACGACGTCCTCGGGGAGCGAGCGGGCGTTGTGCTCCACGAGGCGCCAGCGCCCGTCGGGCTGCTCCTCGAGCACGGACCAGGCGCAGTTGACGAGGCCGCCGAGCGCCGTCCAGTGCTCGATCGGCAGGCCGAGCAGCGCGCCGATGCCGGCGCGTGCGGCACCACCGTGCGTCGCGATGACGAGCGTGCCGCCGGGTGGCAGGCACGCCGCATGACGCAGCACGGCCGCGGACACCCGCCCGGCCACGTCCGTGCGCGACTCACCGCCACCGGGACGCACGTCCTCGCCGGCGGCCCAGCGGGCGAAGCCGTCGGGGTCGTGGGCCAGGATCTCGCTGCGCGTGAGTCCCTGCCACGAGCCGGCGTACGTCTCGCGCAGCGCCGCGTCGGCCTCGACCGGGAGGCCGACGAGGTCGGCGAGCGCCTGAGCGGTCGCCCGTGCCCGGTCGAGGTCGCTCGAGACGAGCAGGTGCGGGCGCAGCGTCGCGAGGTCGCGGGCCGCGCGCTCGGCCTGGGCGTGACCGACGTCGTCGAGCGGGACGTCGGTCGTGCCCTGGAACCGCGCGGTGGCGTTCCAGGCGGTGCGTCCGTGACGCCAGAGGACGACACGACGCGGCGTCATGCGTCGTCGTGCGTTCCGCGCGGGGTGAAGACCGACGCCGGCAGCTCGATGCGGGCGCCGTCCTTCCACAACCGCTCGAGGCCGTAGTAGCTGCGCTCGTCGGAGTGCTGCACGTGGACGACGAGGTCGATGTAGTCCAGCAGCACCCAGCGACCTTCACGCTCGCCCTCGCGGCGTACCGGGTCGACGTCGATCGCGTCGAGCGCCGCCTCGACGCCGTCGACGATCGCCTTCACCTGACGGTCGTTGGCTGCGGAGCAGAGCAGGAAGATGTCGGTGATGACGAGGGTCTCGGAGACGTCGAGGGCGACGATGTCCTCGGCCAGCTTCTCCGACGCTGCGTGGGCGGCGATGACCGCCAGCTCGAGCGCGCGGGGCGATGCGGTCACGAGAGTCCTCTCGACGGGTGCAGGGAACCCGCGACGAGCGGGCCTCCCATGATCTCACGCGTCGGAGCGGCTCCCCGCCGCTACGGAGCCGGCGGGGGTGAAGTCGGCGCCGAGGACGACGATGACGTCGGCCACGCTCTGGCCGGTGGCGGCCACCTGGACCGCGCTCGCCGGCACTCCGAGCGCCTTCGCGATGTCGGCGCCCCACGTCATCGACTCCGCCGTGGCGTCCGGCACCACGATCACCGTCGTCGCGCGGCCGAACGACTCGGCGTTGCCGCCGTTGACGTAGGTGAACCCGGCGTCGACGAGCAGCTGGCGCGCCGCCGCGTTGAGGCCGGGAGAGCCGACGCCGTTCTGCACGAGCACGCGCACCTTGGAGTTGGGGCCGGGGACGCGGGCGGCGTCGGCGAACAGCTCGTCGACCATGGCCGCCGCCTCCTCCTGGTCGATGCGGTAGGCCGACGGTCCGCCGGTGTCGATCGGCTTGACCGGCAGGACGCGGTAGACGACATCGTCGGACAGGACGTCGGCCTTCAGCCGGACGAAGAAGGCGGCGACCTGCTCCGTGGGAACGGTGGCCTTCGCGGAGGCGCCGAGCCCGGTGAAGATCGCCTCGACCTTGGTCACGTCGTAGGGCAGACCCTGCACGGTGAGCCGGAAGACCTGCGCGAACCGGGCCAGCCGCGCCTCCTCCGGCTCGCCCGGGAGCGAGGTAGGTCGCGTACGCCGCGGCCGCGGGACCCTGCAGCAGCTGGTCCTCACCGGCCGGGATCAGCACCACCTCGGTGCCGTCGGCCTGCTTCTGCACCACGTCGACGTCGACGTCGACCGTGACGCCGCCCACGGCGTCGACGAGCCCGGAGAAGGCGAGCGTGTCCATCGCCATCGTGGCGTTGACGTTGACGCCGATCGCGTCGCTCAGCACGTTGGCGGAGCTGTTCGGGTCCGGCAGCCGCGCGACCTCGCCGAACGGCAGCGGGCCGCCGGTGGCGACGTCGACGATGGTGGTCGGCGGGATCGTGACCATGTTGGCGCGGTCGGTCTCGCCGCCGACCGAGAGCAGGGCGCTGTCGACCGCGATGCCGCTGGAGTCCTTGATCTGGAACAGCATCGTCGGCTGGACGGGACCGGTCGACGACGGCGTGGCCGACGGAGTCGCCGTGGCGCCGTCCGTGGGTCGCGACACGACGAACCACACGACGAGCACGCCGGCGAGCAGCGCGAGGACCACTCCGCTGGCGACCAGCGAGCGCGAGCGCGACATCTGCGCCGAGGCGCGCTCCTCCTCCTCGGCGGCACGGCGCCGGGCCGCGCGGCCGCCGTCGGAGTAGGACCCGACCGGCGACTGCGAGAGCGAGGGCGACGAGGACGACGGAAGCTGAGCAGGCTCGGGCTCGGGCGCGACGTCGGGCGCGGAGGCGACCTCGGGTGCGTCGTCGGTGGAGTCGGTCACGAGGCGACCTCGGCGTAGAGGCCGCGCTTGGCGATGTACTCGAGGACGCCGTCGGGGACGAGGTAGCGGATCGGCTCGCCGCGCGCGACACGCTCGCGGCAGTCGGTCGAGGAGATGGCGAGCGCCGGCACCTCGACCAGCGTGACCGACCCCTCGGGCATCCCCGGATCGACCAGCGCGTGGCCGGGCCGGGTGACGCCGACGAAGTGCGCGAGCGAGACGAGCTCGGCGGAGTCGCGCCACGAGGCGATGGAGGCCAGGGCGTCGGCGCCGGTGATGAAGTACAGGTCGCCGTCGCCGTCGCTGCTGGGCGCGCAGGTCGCGCAGCGTGTCGACCGTGTAGGTGGGCCCGTCGCGGTCGATGTCGACCCGGCTCACGCGAAAGCGCGGGTCGGACGCCGTGGCGATCACGGTCATGAGATAGCGGTCCTCCGTGGGCGTGACCTCGCGATCACGCTTCTGCCAGGGCTGCCCCGTCGGGACGAACACGACCTCGTCGAGCGCGAAGCGGTGCGCGACCTCGGAGGCCGCCACCAGGTGCCCGTGATGGATGGGGTCGAACGTCCCACCCATCACCCCCACTCGACGCATCAGCGCTGCTTCCCCGTCGGCGCGAGCGCTGGTCAGCGGTCGATGTTGAAGCGAGTGGTGATGAAGAGCAGGGCGAGCAGCACGACGAGCGAGAGCCCCCCGAACACCCACTTCGAGGGCAGGCCCGCGAACTCCTCGTGGACGGCCTCGGTGGCCAGTAGTGCTAGGGCGTTCATCGCCGGTCCCCTCGCGTTGCGCTCCCACCCACGTCGTGGGTCCCCCGGAGGATACCAACGGCCCTGGTGGGACGCGGGTAACGGCTCAGCCTCGAACGTGCCCGTCCCCGGTCACGACGTACGTCGTGCTCGTCAGCTCCTGGAGGCCCATCGGCCCCCGGGCGTGCAGCTTCTGCGTCGAGATGCCGATCTCGGCACCGAAACCGAACTCGCCACCGTCGGTGAAGCGGGTCGACGCGTTCACCATCACCACGGCCGAGTCCACTCCCGTGATGAAGCGGGCGACCGTGGCGGTGGAGTCCGAGACGATCGCCTCGGTGTGCCCGGTGGACCAGCGGCGGATGTGCGCGAGGGCGGCGTCGAGGTCGTCGACCACTCCGGCGGCGATGTCGAGGGAGTAGTACTCGGCGGCCCAGTCGTCGTCGGTCACCGGGGCGAACGGGATGCCGGCGGCGAGGGCGTACGGCGCGATCGCCCGGTCGCCGTGCACCGTGACGCCGCGCTCGCTGCAGCGCCGCGAGCGCGCGCGGCAGGAACGCGTCGGCCACCGCGCGGTGCACGAGGAAGGACTCCGCGGCGTTGCAGACGCTCACGCGCTGGGTCTTGGAGTTCACCAGGATGTCGATCGCCTTGTCGAGGTCGGCGTGCTCGTCGACGTAGACATGGCAGTTGCCCACGCCGGTCTCGATCACCGGCACGGTGGACTCCTCGACGATGCGCCGGATGAGTCCCGCTCCGCCGCGCGGGATGAGGACGTCGACGAGCCCGCGCGCAGTCGTGAGGTAGGTGACCGATTCGTGCGTGGTGCCGGGCACGAGCGCGATCGCGTCGGCCGGGAGTCCTTGCGCGACGAGGGCTTCGCGCATGACGTCGATCAGCGCGACGTTGGAGGCGTAGGCCGACGACGAGCCGCGCAGCAGTGCGACGTTGCCGCTCTTGAGCGCGAGCGTCGCGGCGTCGACGGTCACGTTGGGTCGCGCCTCGTAGATCATCCCGACGACGCCGATGGGCACGCGGACCTGCCGCACCTCGAGCCCGTTGGGGAGGGTGTAGCCGCGCACCACCTCGCCGACGGGGTCCGGCAGCGCGGCGACGTCGCGCACGGCGTCGGTGATCGCGCGGAGGCGTTCGGGCGTGAGGGTCAACCGGTCGACGATGGCGGGATCGGTGCCGGACTCGACGGCGCGGGCGACGTCGCCCGCGTTGACCGCGACGATGTGGGCGGTGGCGGCGTCGAGCGCGTCCGCGATCGCGTGCAGCGCCGCGTCCTTGCGGCTGCGGTGCAGACCGCGCAGCACCACCGCGGCGTCGCGGCCGCGGCGCGCGACGTCGAGGACCGCGTCCCGGTCGACGTCGACCTGCTCGCGGACCGGGTCGCCTGATGTGGCGTGCGCGCTCATGCGTCGAGCCTAGGAGCCCGTCGTCGAGCGGGCTGCACGGGTCCGCCGGCGGACCAGCATCACACCGGTCGACCAGGGCGACGGCGAAGGCGCCCACGAGACCGACGACCAGGACGGCGTCCGGCCCTGCGGCGAGCCGCGGTGGGGTGACGCTGCCTGGGTCGACGGGCGCTCGACCCACTTCTTGTAGAGGCGGTACGTCGGCGTCGCACCCGGCCCGAGCTCGGTCGCGAGGTAGTCGACGCCGTACCCCTGTGCCCGCCAGGCCTGGGTGGGCGTGTCGGGCTGGGGTGCGCGGCCGGTGTCGTTGCAGTCGGGATACGTCACGCCCTCGACCGGCTCGCCGACCTCGAGCGTCGCCGGCGCGTCCTCCTGCTGCTGGTAGAGCCAGCCGTCGTAGGCCACCACCGGGACGCACGAGCGCTGCGCGACGGGCACGGTGTCCGCCCACGCCGCGCAGCCGGACAGCAGCAGGGCGGCGACGGCGACGAGCAGCACCCGCAGCGTCCCGCTCCCCCGACGACTCATGCCCCGAGCATGCGCGGACGGGGCACCGATGTCCCCGGTTCGCGGCCGGGTCCGGCCGTCGTTACGCATTCGTGCTGCCGTCCTGCCGTGCGGGCGAGCGGGACAGATGCGCGGTGCTCCCCCGTCGGCTGGTGAGCGGCCGGGGGTGGCGCGGACGGCGTACGACTAGAACGGTGCGACGCCGACGAGCGAGACCGGGGAGAGCGGCAGGCGGCCCCGGCGGTGGAACGTGTCGCGGTCGACGACCTCGACGCCCACGACGTGCCAGTGGGGCAGCCCGGCGGAGATGCGGTGATCCGTCCAGAGCGAGAGCGCGAGCGAGGTGACGGCGTCGGCGTCCGGCGCCTCCTCCCAGTAGCGGACCTCGGCGCGGTCGACGCCGTAGCGCCCGGAGAGCAGGAACGGGTGCTCGTGGCTGAGGCGCTCGAGTCCGTGGCGGATCGCCGGTTCGGGAACCGGGTCGCCCGCCACCGTGAGGGTGACGTGCCAGAACGGCCAACCGTGCACGGCGCCTCCGAGCAGGGGCGCTAGTGGCGCAGGAGCACCAGGTCGTCTCGGTGGACGACCTCCCGCTCGTACGCCGGTCCCAACTCCCTCGCCAGCTCGCGGGTGGACCGCCCGAGCAGACCGGGGAGTTCTGTCGCGTCAAAGTTGACCAGCCCACGGGCCACGGTGTTGCCACTTTCGTCGAGCAGGTCCACCGGATCTCCCGCGACGAACGCGCCGTCGACCGCGGTGATGCCGGCGGGGAGCAGCGAGAGCCGGCGGCGTACGACGGCCTCGACAGCTCCGGGATCGAGGTGCAGCCGCCCGCGGCCGCCGGTGGCGTGCGCCAGCCAGAGCAGGCGGGTCGTCGTCCGCTCACCGGTCGCGTGGAAGAGCGTGCCGACCGGATCCCCCGCGAGCGCGCTCACGGCGTGCGCGGCCGAGGTGAGCACGACCGGGATGCCGGCGGCCGTGGCGATCCGCGCGGCCTCGACCTTGGTCACCATCCCGCCGAGCCCGACGCCGGAGGCGGCGCCGCGCACCGAGATGCCCTCGAGGTCGGCGTCGCCGCGCACCTCGGGGATCAGCCGCGAGCCGGCCCGCGAGGGCGGACCGTCGTAGAGCCCGTCGACGTCGGAGAGCAGGACGAGCAGGTCGGCCTGCACGAGGTGCGCGACCAGGGCGGCGAGGCGGTCGTTGTCGCCGAAGCGGATCTCGTCGGTGGCGACGGTGTCGTTCTCGTTCACGATCGGGACGACGCCGAGCTCGAGCAGCCGGTAGAGCGTGCGCTGGGCGTTGCGGTAGTGCGCGCGCCGCGTGACGTCCTCGGCCGTGAGGAGCACCTGGCCCGACCGTGCGCCCGTGCCGGGCGAACGCGCCGGTGTAGTGCGCGAGCAGGATCCCCTGGCCGACGCTGGCCGCGGCCTGCTGGGTGGCGAGATCGCGCGGCCGCCTCGAGATCCCGAGCGGCCCGATGCCGGTGGCGATGGCGCCCGAGGAGACCAGCACGATCTGCGACGTCGCGCCGAGCCGCGAGCCGAGGGCGTCGACCAGCGCGTCGACGCGGCCGGCGTCGAGCCCACCACCGGGGTTCGTGAGCGACGAGGAGCCGACCTTGACCACGATGCGCGTCGCCTGCGTCACGACCCGCCGTCTGCCCACGCCTGCATCCTGCCAGGGCCGCGCGCGCGGCCCGCGGTCGCCCACGCTGGCGCGGCGCCGCCGGTCGCTCCAAGATCACGAGTTGCGGGCCGAGCAAGGCAGTTGAACTGCCTAGATCATCCTTAGAGGAAGAAAAGTGCAGTTGGGGGTCAGGAGTAGAGGCGGTCGTCGGAGCCTCGGGGGCCGGCGAGGGGGGCGCCTGAGGCGATGGTGGGCTCCCAGTCGAACACCACGGCGTTGTCCTCGGGGCCGATGACGACCTCGGCGCCGGCCTTGGCGCCGAGCTGCAGCAGCCGGTCCTCGACCCCGAGCCGCGCGAGGCGGTCGGCGAGGTAGCCCACGGCCTCGTCGTTGGAGAAGTCGGTCTGACGCACCCAGCGCTGCGGACGGTCACCGCGCACCCGGAAGCGGACGCCCTCGGCGTCCTCCTCCTTCGTCACGGTGAAGCCGGTCTCGTCGACCGCCTTCGGCGTGATCACGATGCGCGGCGCCACCTCGACCGGCCGTGCCGCGCGCGCTGCGCTCACGAGCTCGGCCATCGCGAAGCCGAGCGCGCGCAGCCCGTCGTGGGCCACGGCCGACACCTCGACGACGGTGTAGCCGCGCTCGCGCAGCAGGGGGGCGACGAGGTCGGCGAGCTCGCGCGCCTCGGGCACGTCGATCTTGTTGAGCGCGACGAGGCGCGGGCGGTCCGCGAGGTCGCCCTCGGTGCCGCCGTACTGCGCGAGCTCGTGCTCGATGGCCTCGAGGTCGCTGATCGGGTCGCGGCCCGGGTCGAGGGTGGCGCAGTCGAGCACGTGCACGAGGACGTGGCAGCGCTCGACGTGGCGGAGGAACTCGAGCCCGAGGCCCTTGCCCTCGCTGGCGCCGGGGATGAGACCGGGTACGTCGGCCACGGTGAAGACGGAGTCGCCCGCGGTGACCACGCCGAGGTTCGGCACGAGCGTGGTGAACGGGTAGTCGGCGATCTTCGGCCGCGCGGCCGACATCGCCGCGATCAGCGAGGACTTGCCGGCGCTGGGGAAGCCCACGAGCGCGACGTCGGCCACGCTCTTGAGCTCGAGCACGACCTCGAGCGCCTCGCCGGGCTCGCCGAGCAGCGCGAAGCCGGGCGCCTTGCGCCGGGTGGACGAGAGCGCCGCGTTGCCCAGGCCGCCGTGGCCGCCCCGGGCGATCAC
Organism: uncultured Actinomycetes bacterium; assembly: GCA_963738455.1. Classification (GTDB taxonomy): domain Bacteria; phylum Actinomycetota; class Actinomycetes; order S36-B12; family CAIYMF01; genus Longivirga. The sequence goes on along the minus strand of CAVTWM010000004.1, from coordinate 56,177 downwards.
CGCCTCCATGCCCGCGACGACGAGGTCGGCGATCACCTCGCCGCGCACGTTCTGCACGACGGTGCCGGGCGGGACGCGGAGCACGATCTCGGCGCCGTTGCCGCCGTTGCGGTTGCTGCCCTCGCCCGGGCGGCCGTTGCCGGCGCGGCGGTGCGGGCCGTGGTGGAACTCGAGGAGCGAGGTGACGTTGGCGTCGACGACGAGACGCACGTCGCCGCCGTGGCCGCCGTTGCCGCCGTCCGGACCGCCGAGCGGCTTGAACTTCTCGCGCATCACGGACATGCAGCCGTGGCCGCCGTCCCCACCGGCGACGTGGAGCACGACGCGGTCAACGAACGTGGTCATCCGCGTCCGCTCCTCTCGTGCTCGGGCGTCGGTCCTGACGCGATCCGGAAGTGCCCGACCTGAGGCCGGACATGCGTGAGGGGGCGAGCCGAACGGCTCGCCCCCTCACGGAGTCATGCGTGCGGGTGTTACTCGCCGACGACGTTGACGACGCGGCGCCCGCGACGGGTGCCGAACTCGACGTTGCCCGGCGCGAGGGCGAAGAGGGTGTCGTCGCCGCCACGGCCGACGTTGTCACCGGGGTGGAAGTGGGTGCCGCGCTGGCGGACGATGATCTCGCCGGCGCTGACGAACTGACCGCCGAAGCGCTTCACGCCGAGGCGCTGCGCGTTGGAGTCGCGACCGTTTCGGGTGCTGGAAGCACCCTTCTTGTGAGCCATGAGTCAATCCCTCTACGCCGTCAGGCCGTCTCGATACCAGTGACGCGCACGCGGGTGAGCTGCGAGCGGTGGCCCTGGCGACGACGGTAACCGGTCTTGTTCTTGTAGTGCATGATCCGGATCTTCGGACCCTTGGTGTGCTCGACGACCTCGGCGGTCACGGTCACGGCGGCGAGGGCCTTCGGGTCGGTGGTGACGGCCTCGCCGTCGACGAGGAGCAGGGTCGGGAGCGTCAGGGTCGCGCCGACCTCGCCGCTCAGACGGTCGAGCTCGACGACGTCGCCGACAGCGACCTTCTCCTGCCGGCCGCCGGCACGGACGATGGCGTACACCGCGGATCTCCTTCTACGGACGTTCTCGGAAACGCTCACGGCGAGGACCTCCCCGCAGGGGAGGGAGCGCGTGCTGGCGTCGAGGTGCGTGGGCACCGAGGGTCAAGAGTACGAACCGGGCACCCGGCGGGTCAAACCGCGGGTGCCCGTCGTGCCGTCAGCCGACCGTGGCGCCGGTCACGTCGGAGACACCGGCGGATCCGGCGCCCTCCTCGGCGACCGCTGCCGGACCTGCCTTGCGCGTGGCCTTGCGGGGTCCGCGCGCGCGGCGGGGACGAGCGGGGGCCGACGACTCGAGCGTGGGGTCGACCTCGACCGCGGCAGCCTCCGGAGCGGCGGCCACGTCCGACGGCGTCTCCGCGACCGGGTCGCCGTCCTCGGCGGCCGCGGCGGCGTCAGCGGCCCGCTTGGCGGCGGCGGCGTGGATCTTCTCCATCGCCGCGGACACCGCGGGGTCGATCACGCGCGGCTCGACCTCGGGAACGGCCGCGGTCTTCTTGGCCTTGCCCCTGGAGCGCTTGCCGCCGCCGGACTCGGCCGAGTCGCCGGAGTCGCCGTCGCCCTTGCGCTTGCGGCTGCGACCCGCGGGGCCCTCGGACTCGTTGCCGGTGGGCTTCGCGGCCACGGGCTCGCTGTGCACGTGGTAGCCGCGGCCCTGGCAGGCCTCGCACGGCTCGCTGAAGACCTCGAGCAGGCCCTGGCCGATGCGCTTGCGCGTCATCTGCACGAGGCCGAGCGAGGTGACCTCGGCGACCTGGTGCTTCGTGCGGTCGCGACCGAGGCACTCGAGCAGGCGGCGCAGCACGAGGTCGCGGTTGCTCTCGAGGACCATGTCGATGAAGTCGACGACGATGATGCCGCCGATGTCGCGCAGCCGGAGCTGCCGCACGATCTCCTCGGCCGCCTCGAGGTTGTTCTCGGTGACGGTCTGCTCGAGGTTGCCGCCCGCACCGGTGAACTTGCCGGTGTTGACGTCGACGACCGTCATGGCCTCGGTGCGGTCGATGACCAGCGAGCCGCCCGAGGGCAGCCAGACCTTGCGGTCGAGCGCCTTCGCGAGCTGCTCGTCGATGCGGAAGTCGGTGAACAGGTCGCCGGGACCCACCCACTTCTCGATGCGCTCGGCGAGGTCCGGGGCGATGCCGGTGACGTAGCCCTGGATCTCCTCGAAGGCGTCGGCACCCTCGACCACGAGACGGCCGAAGTCCTCGTTGAAGATGTCGCGGACGACCTTGATGGCGAGGTCGGGCTCGCCGTGGAGCAGCGCGGGGCCGCCGTTGGGTGCGGCCTTCGCCTTCTCCTCGATGTCGGCCCACTGCGCGGCGAGGCGCTCGACGTCGCGGCCGAGCTCCTCCTCGCTGGCACCCTCGGCCGCCGTGCGCACGATGACGCCGGCGTTCTCGGGGACGACCTGGCGCAGGATCGACTTGAGGCGCGAGCGCTCGTTGTCGGGGAGCTTGCGACTGATGCCGGTCATCGAGCCCTCGGGCACGTAGACCAGGAACCGGCCGGGCAGCGAGATCTGCGCGGTGAGGCGCGCGCCCTTGTGGCCCAAGGGATCCTTGCTCACCTGCACGAGCACGGTGTCGCCGGACTTGAGCGCGGCCTCGATGCGCTTGGGCTGGCCCTCCAGGCCGGCGGCGTCCCAGTTGACCTCGCCGGCGTAGAGCACGGCGTTGCGGCCGCGGCCGATGTCGACGAACGCCGCCTCCATGCTCGGCAGCACGTTCTGCACCTTGCCGAGGTAGACGTTGCCGATCATCGACGCACCGCTGTTGCGGTTGACGTAGTGCTCGACGAGCACGTTGTCCTCGAGCACCGCGACCTGGGTGCGGTCCTCGCGCTGACGCACGACCATCACGCGGTCGACCGCCTCGCGGCGGGCCAGGAACTCGGCCTCGGTGAGGATCGACGGGCGACGTCGACCGGCCTCGCGGCCTTCGCGGCGGCGCTGCTTCTTCGCCTCGAGCCGGGTGGAGCCCTTGACCGAGGTGACCTCGGAGGACGAGTTGCGCGACCGCGGCTCGCGCACGCGGGTGACCGTGTTGGGCGGGTCGTCGGTGGTGGCGTCGTCGCCGCCCGCGGTGCGCCGACGGCGACGGCGGCGACGGCTCGAGCCGCTGGTGCCGGCGCTGCCGTCGTCCTCGTCGTCGTCGCCCTCGGGCTCGTCGCCGGCTTCGCCGGCGGTGTCGACGGTGGCGTCCGCGTCGGCGGGCGTGCGGGTGCGGGTTCGCGTGGCGCGGGGCTCGGCAGCGTCGTCCTCGGTGCCCTCGGGCTCGTCGAACTCCCGGCGCCGACGGCCACGACCGCCACGGCGACGGCGCCGACGCGGCGACGAGTCGTCGTCGTCAGCAGGCTCGACCGCAGCGGTCTCGGCCTCGGGGGCGTCGAGGTCCGCCTCGGCGTCCTCGTCGACCTCGTCCTCGACGACGGGCTCGGGCACGACGACAGCCGGTGCGGCCGCGCGGCCGGCGCGACGCCGAGTGGGGGGAGCCTCGGCGCTGGGTGCCTGGAACATGAGCAGGCCAGTGGGGGCCGCCTCGGGAACCTCGACCACGGCGGCCTCGGCGACCGCCGAGAACGCGGGCGCGGCCACCTTGCGCGACCGGGAGCGGCGCGACGGCGGTGCCTCGACCGAGGGGGCGTCGACGACGGCCTCGAGCGGCGTCTCGACGGGGCTGGGCGCCTCGTCGGCCGGTGCGGACGCGGCAGCCTTGCTGGCGCGCTTGGCCGGCGTCTTGGCGGCGGCCTTGGCGGCGGTCGTGGTGGTGGCCTTCGCCGGCGCCTTCTTGGCCGCCTTCTTGGCGGGGGCCTTGGCCGCCTTCTCGGCGGGTGCCTTCGCGGCCTTCTTGGCGGGTGCGGCGGGTGCCTCGGTGACAGCCTCGGCGGCGGGGGCCTCGGCCGGCGGCGTCACGACGGGCGGGCCGGCCGGGCGGCCGGCAGCCCGACGGCGGGGGCGAGCTGCGGGGGTGGTGGTCTCAGGGGTGGTGTTCGACGGTCCGTCGGTCACGAGAAGTACTCCAGTTCCGACCTCCGGGTGCCCGTGGGAACCGCGCGGAGGTCATGTCGCCCACCACCGCGGTGGAAGGCGAAAGCCAGTGGGATGCACCGTGACCGTGTCCGGGTGGGACGTGATCGGGTGCCGACTCCACTCTCAGAGGCGGTCAGGCGCGAGCGGGTCGGTGACCGCGTCCATCGCGGCCCCGGTGCTCACGTCCGCGACCAGCGGCCCCTGTGCCAGCCGGGTCACCCGGGAGGGGATCGGCGGCACGAGGTCGGCCACGAGTCGGAGCGCGGCGAGAACGTCATCGGGTCGGACCGACGGGGTTACGTGTCGGACGACCACGTCGAGTATCGCACAGGGCGCACCACCGGGGTCGCCGGTGGGCGCCTCGGGCGTGGTGCGGACGTCGCAGCGCAGCACCGGCTGGCGAGCGTCGAACGTACGCATTCCGGACTTCGTGAGCCGCTGGACCGGCACCTCGTCCGCCGCGAGGAAGAGGTCGACCGCCTTCCCGGCGGTCTCGGCGTCGACCCCGGGCAGCTCGATGGTCCAGACGCTGGCCTGCAACCGGTCGGCGAAGTCGGGGGCGCGCACCTCCACGACCTCGAGGACGTCGATCCCGGGCGGCAAGGCGTCGTCGAGCGCCGCACGCACCTTCTCCGGGTCGAGCACGGTCGTCACGGCGATCTCGACGTACTCCGCCTCGCTCGCGGTGCCGGTGGGTGCGGCGTTCGCGTAGGAGATGCGCGGGTGCGGGTTGAAGCCCTGGGAGTAGGCCATGGGTACGCCGGTGCGCCGCAGCGCGCGCTCGAGCGCGCGCTGGAAGTCGCGCGTGCTCGTGAACCGCAGCCGTCCGCGCTTGGCGTAGCGCAGGCGCAGCCGCTGGACGGTCGGGGCGACGTCGCGGATCGGGGCCTGGCGGCTCACGGGGCGGACCCCGCCGCGGCGTCGACCGGCACGAGACCCTCGCCGCGGGTAGGCAGCGCGGGCATGCCGAGCAGGGTCACGCCGGTGGGGCCGACCTGGATCGCGGTGTCCATCTGGTCGCAGACGCCGCAGTCGAAGCACGGGGTCCAGCGGCAGTCGTCGACCTCGACCTCGGCGAGCGAGTCCTGCCAGTCCTCCCAGAGCCAGTCCTTGTCGAGGCCCGAGTCGAGGTGGTCCCACGGCAGGACCTCGGTGTACTCGCGCTCCCGCGTGGTGAACCAGTCGACGTCGACCGGCAGGCCGTCGAACGCGGTCTCGGCGGCGGCCATCCAGCGGTCGAAGCTGAAGTGCTCGCTCCAGCCGTCGAAGCGGGCGCCGTCGCGCCACACCTGCTCGATGACACGACCCACGCGACGGTCGCCACGCGAGAGGAGACCTTCGACGATGCCCGGGCGGCCGTCGTGGTAGCGGTAGCCGATCGACTTGCCGTACTTGCGGTCCGCGCGGATCAGATCGCGGAGCTGGTGCAGGCGCGAGTCGGTCGTGACGTGGTCGAGCTGACCCGCCCACTGGAACGGCGTGTGCGGCTTGGGCACGAAGCCGCCGATCGACACGGTGCAGCGGATGTCCTTCTGCCCGCTCACCTCGCGGCCGGTCTCGATCACGCGGCGCGCGAGCTCGGCGATCTGCAGCACGTCGTCGTCGGTCTCGGTGGGCAGGCCGCACATGAAGTAGAGCTTCACCGAGCGCCACCCGTTGCCGTACGCCGTGGCGACGGTGCGGATCAGGTCTTCCTCGGTGACCATCTTGTTGATCACCTTGCGCATCCGCTCGCTGCCGCCCTCGGGGGCGAACGTGAGGCCGCTGCGCCTGCCGTTGCGGGTGAGCTCGTTGGCGAGCTCGATGTTGAACGCGTCGACCCGGGTGCTCGGCAGGCTCAGGCCGGTCTCGGTGCCCTCGTAGCGGTCGGCGAGACCCTTGGCGATGACCGCGATCTCGCTGTGGTCGGCGCTGGACAGGCTGAGCAGGCCGACCTCCTCGTAGCCCGTCTTCGCGAGACCGTTGTCGACCATCTCGGCGATCGTGCGGGCGCTGCGCTCGCGCACCGGGCGGGTGATCATGCCGGCCTGGCAGAAGCGGCAGCCGCGCGTGCAGCCGCGGAAGATCTCGACGCTCATGCGCTCGTGCACGCTCTCGGCGAGCGGCACGAGTGGCGCCTTCGGGTAGGGCCACTCGTCGAGGTCCATGACCGTGTGCTTGGAGACGCGCCACGGCACTCCGGCGCGGTTCGGTGCGACGCGCTGGATGCGGCCGTCGGGCAGGTAGTCGACGTCGTAGAACGACGGGACGTAGACGCCACCGGTGCGCGCGAGGCGCAGCAGCAGCTCCTCGCGACCGCCGGGGCGGCCCTCGGCCTTCCAGGCCCGAACGATCTCGGTGATCGCGAGCACGGCCTGCTCGCCGTCGCCGAGGACGGCTGCGTCGATGAAGTCGGCGATGGCCTCGGGGTTGAACGCGGCGTGCCCGCCGGCGATCACGACCGGGTGCGACTCGTCGCGCTCGACCGCGTGCAGCGGGATGCCCGCGAGGTCGAGGGCGGTGAGCATGTTGGTGTAGCCGAGCTCGGTGGAGAAGCTGACCCCGAACAGGTCGAACGCGCCGAGCGGCCGGTGGCAGTCGACCGTGAACTGCGGGACGCCGCGCTCGCGCATGAGCGCCTCGAGGTCCGGCCAGACGGCGTACGTGCGCTCGGCGAGGGCGTCGGGGTGCTCGTTGATCACCTCGTAGAGGATCTGCACGCCCTGGTTGGGTACACCGACCTCGTACGCGTCGGGATACATGAGCGCCCAGTGCACGCTCACCGAGTCCCACTCCGTCGTCACCGCGTTGAGCTCGCCGCCGACGTACTGCACCGGCTTGGTGACCAGCGGCAGGAGCGCCTCGAGCTGGGGGAACACAGACTCGACGGGCACAGCAGATTCCTTCGACGAACGTGGACCGCACCGAGGCGGAGCGACTGAGGCAACCCAACCCTACCGGCGCCCCGAGAACAGGCCTCCCGACCAAACCCCCAGCGGACAAGCCCAGCACGAGCGCCCCGAGCCACGAACGCCGCCGTGCGGCGAAGCAAGGAGGGGCGCCGGGCCGCCAGGCGGCGAGTCGTGATGAGCGCGGCGAGGCACGCCCGCTGCCGTGCGGCGAAGCACGGAGGGGCGCCGGGCCGCCGTTGCCGCCCCTGGGCGGCGACGGCGGACCGGCCGGAGGAGCGAAGCGACGACCCGCCCCGACGCGGAGCCGCCGCCGACGCGACCGAGCGAAGCGAGGAAGCTTGGAGGCGGAGGGAAGACGCGACGCGGAGCCGCCCGCCGACGCGAACGAGCGAAGCGAGTGAGCTTGGAGGCGGAAAAGCTACTCGTGCGTCTTCATATGCACGTTCATGAGCAGGCCGACGGCCATCCAGCTCGCGAACATGGAGGTGCCGCCGTAGGAGACGAAGGGCAGCGGCACGCCGGTGACCGGCATGATCCCGAGGTTCATGCCGATGTTCTCGAACGCCTGGAACGCGAACCAGCAGGCGATGCCGGTCGCGACCAGGCGGCCGAACAGGTCGTTGGAGCGCATCGCGATGCGGATGGCTCGCCAGAGCAGCACGCCGAGCAGCACGATGATGCCCACCGCGCCGACGAACCCGAGCTCCTCGCCGGCGACGGAGTAGACGAAGTCGGTCTGGTTGTAAGGGACGAAGCGCCCCTGCGTCTGCGGACCCTGGAACAGCCCGGTGCCGAACAGCCCGCCGGAGCCGATCGCGATGCGTGCCTGCTGGGTGTTGAAGCCGATGCCACGCGGATCCGCCGCCGGATCGGCGAAGGCCGTGATGCGGTCGAGCTGGTAGTCCTTGAGGATCCCGACCTGCAGCGCGACGAACGCGACGAGGGCTCCCCCGGCGAGGATGCCGAAGAGCCACCGCGCCTTCGCGCCCGAGACGGCGACGATGCCGAACACCGCGCACGCCGTGACCATCACGGTGCCGAGGTCGGGCTGCAGCAGGATGAGCGCCATCGGGATCGCGGCGACGCCGAGCGCGTAGACGACGTCGATGTCGCGCGGTTCGTTCTCCGCGTCGCGCTTCTCGGAGAGCAGCATCGACATGCCGAGGATGATCGCTATCTTGGCGAACTCCGACGGCTGGATGCTGAACCCGCCCGGCAGCAGGATCCAGGCCTGCGCGCCGTTCACGTTGGAGCCGATGGGCGACAGCACGACGAGCAGCCCGATCACCGACAGCCCGTAGAGGATCGGGGTGTAGGCGCGCAGCAGCCGGTAGTCGAAGCGCGACACGAGGATCGCGAGCGCGATCCCGATCACGAGGTTGATCACGTGCTTCTTGAGGTAGGCCTCGGGGTCGGTCTCGAACCCGCTCAGCTTCCCCTTCGTGGCCGACCACACGAGCAGCGCACCGAGCACCGACAGCGCGAGGGCGCAGGCGAAGAGGACCCAGTCGACGCGGCGCAGGTACGAGGTGCGGCGACGGGCGGACGGCGGGGCGGCGTACGCCGTGGCGCTCATCCGGACCACAGCCTGACGTCCGGCAGCGGTTCGCCGGAGCGACGGCGGCGACGCGCGCCGCGGCCGAGCAGTCCCGCCAGCAGCAGCGGCGGTACGGCGAGGAACCCCGTCGAGGTGCCGCTCGAGGCCGGATCGGGTGACGCGCCGTCGCTCGGCCCCGGTGTCGCGGAGCTCGTCGTGGCGGCGGCGGTCGACGTGCCGGTGGGCATGTTCGGGTAGACCGGCGTGCCGTCCTTGCGCACGGTCGGGAGCTTGATGCTCGGCGCTCCGCCGACGAGGACCGACTTGGTCGGATCGATCGTCGAGCCGCTGATGCCGTAGATGGCCTCGTAGATGCGCCGGACGCTGGGCGCGCTGGTGCTGGCGCCGGTGCCGCCCTGGCTCACCATGACGACGACGGCGTACTTCGGGTTGTTCGCGGGCGCGAACGAGGCGAACCACGACGTCGACTGCTTGTTCTGGCCGGCCTGGCCGGTTCCGGTCTTCGCCCCGACCGGGATCTGGTCGAGCGGGAAGCCCTTGAACGGGTTGTAGCCGGTGCCCTGCGGGTCGCTGGTGACGTCGGAGAACGCGTTGCGCAGGTAGGTGAGGTTCGACTTCGTGACCGGCAGCGTGCCCATCTTCTTCGGCTTGATGAGGCTCACGACCTTGCCGCTGCTCGAGATGACGCCCTTGGCGACCTGCGGCTGCCAGATGGTGCCGCCGTTCGCCATCGCGGCGTATGCCTGCGCCACCTGCAGCGGCGTGGCGACGGTGTCGCCCTGACCGATCGCGAGGTTGACCGCGTCACCACCGCGGTACTGGTCGCCGTCGATGCAGTTCTCCTTCGCGTACGCCTGGAGCAGGCGCGCGCGGGCGGGGTCGGTCGCGGCCACCTCGGGGTAGCCGTCGCGGCCGCGCTTGCACCACGCGTCGTGGAGCTGGTCGTAGAGGGCCTGCTTGAACGCGCGACCACCGACGTGCCCGCGCGACTCGCTCGGCAGGTCGATCCCGGTCCGCTTGCCGTAGCCGTAGGCCCGCGCCATGGTCTCGATCGGGTCCTGCGGCTTGGCGATCGGCGAGAGGGCGCCGTCGCGCAGCCACATCTCGTACGCGATCTCGTAGCACATCGTGTCGCAGGAGACGGCGAGCCCCTTGGCCATCGTGAGCGACCCGAACGACTCGGACTCGAAGTTGGAGAACTTGCGGTCGCCGACCTGGAAGAACGAGGGGCAGTTGAAGTCGCGGAAGGTCGAGTAGCCGTCCTGCAGCGCGGCGGAGGCCGACACGATCTTGAACGTCGACGCCGGGACGAACTGGCCCTGCATCGCTCGGGAGATGAGCGGGTAGCCCGACGCCTCGCTCGTGATGGCGTCGTACTCCTTCGAGGTGATGCCCCCGACCCACACCGACGGGTCGTACGTCGGGTAGGACGCCATCGCGATCACGTGGCCGTTCGTGACGTCCATGACGAGCGCGGCGCCAGAGTCCGCCTTGTAGTTGCCGACGCCGTTGTCGCGCACAGGGGTGTTGCGCGCCTTGTCGATCGCCTTCTGCAGCTCGGTCTCCACGACCGCCTGGAGCCGTGCGTCGATGTTGGTCACGAGGTAGTCGCCTGGCTGGGACTGGGTCTCACCGACCGTGCCGACCACGGCCGCCGTCTGGTCGACCGCGAGCTGCTTGATGCCGGGCTTGCCGCGCAGCGCCTCGTCGTACTGCGCCTCGAGGCCGGCGCGCCCGACGAGGTCGGTGCGCCGCAGCAGCGACTCCGAGGCGGGGATCTTGCCGGCGTCGCGCGCTGCCTTCTGGTCGGCCAGCTCCGTGTCGTTGACCGGGCCGAGATAGCCGAGCAGGTGCGCCGCGTTGACGTTGTACGGCGTCTCGGTACTCGCGCACGGCCTCGAGGCTCGCGGTGACGCCCGGGTAGACACGACCGCTTCTCCATGATCTGGAGGGCGAGGTCCTGCGTGATGTCCTTGGCCACCGGGATCGGCTGGTAGGGCGAGCCGTTCCAGCAGATCGGCGGCTTCTGGTGGGCGTCCGGGCCGCAGAGCTCGAGCTTGTACGACAGGGCGAGGTACGTCGTCCCCAGCGCCTTCGCGAGGCGCGTGAGGACGGCCTTCCCGTCGTCCTTCTGCTTGCCGAGCTCGGTGCGGTCCACGCTCACCACGAGCGAGGTGCGGTTGGACACGAGCGGCCGGCCGAGCTGGTCGAGGATCAGCCCGCGCGTCGCCGGGGTCACGACCTCGCGGATGCGGTTGTCGGACGCCTTCTGCGTGTAGACGTCGGCGGAGACCACCTGGAGGAAGAACAGCCGGCTCACCATGGTGATGAGCAACGAGGCGATGAGGACGCCCAGCACTGCCAGACGCAGCGACGACCTCTCACTCACGGGCAGGACTCCAGGACTGATAGGCGGTGCGGTGGCTGTACCGCGTGGACGACTCGACGAAACGGCAGGTTCCCCGACGTGACGAAGGACTCACGAGGAGGAGGGACCGCGGATGACCTCAGGCTACTGGCGTCCGAGGTCGTAGCGGGGGGTCGTGGGTGGGGCAACCCGTCGCCACAGGGCGCCGACGAGCGGAACCACGAAAGCCGCGAGCACCACGGCATATGCGGCTTGGGTGAGCACGAGCCCGGGCACCCGGTCCCACGCCACGCGCGGGTCGCCGACGAGTCCGCCGACCAGCGCGAGACCGATGACGGCTCCGCCCGCGATGAGCCCGGTCGCGAGCACGACGATGACCGGCGACCGGTCCTTGTTGTAGCCGAGCACGCCCGCGAGGTAGCCGACCACGACGAGGACCACGGCCGAGAGCCCGAGCACGCCGTCCGCGGGCGGGACGAGGTCGAGCAGCACGCCGGCGACGAAGCCGGCCGTGGCCCCGCGCACCGAGCCCGCGGCGACGCCGAACCCGACGACGGTCACGGCCACGAGGTCCGGGACGGCACCGGGCAGCCCGAGCAGCGGCAGCACGCTCACCTCGAGGATCACCGCGGTGGTCACGAGCACGACGAGCAGCAGGGCGCGCAGCCACGCCATGTCAGGAGGCCCCGGGCGACGGCGTGCCCGACGGTGATCCCGACGTCGACCCTGAAGGTGTACTCGAGGGTGAGGCTGAGGCGGTGGGTTTCGGCGGGAGCACGGAGTCGCGCGGGTCGGCCCGCGGCGGCTGCACGATGACCCCGACGAGGTCGAGCGTGGTGACGTCGACGAAGGGCTTCACGGTGGCGATGCGGGTGAGCTGGCCGGGCGTCCCCGCGACGGCGGTGATGGTCCCCAGCGGGATGCCCGGGACGTAGGCGCCGCCCTTGACGCCGAAGGAGACCAGGCGCTCCCCCACCTGCACGGGGGCGAACGGGTCCAGCAGCTGCAGCTCGAGCACGTCCGGGTCGCCCGTGCCGTTGAGGAAGCCCTTCTCCAGCGACGACTCGACCCGCGCGCCCACGGTCGCGGTCGCGTCGACGAGCAGCGCCACGGTCGCCGTGGAGGTGGTGACCCGGATCACGCGGCCGACGAGGCCCTGGCCGTTGATGACGTTCTGGTCGATCTTGACGCCGTCCTTGGCGCCCGCGTCGATCGTGACGGTCCACGCGAACCCCTGCGCGGGGCCGTAGGCGATCACCTGAGCCGGGACGAACTCGTACTGCCCGGCGCCGGCGAGGCGCAGCAGGTCGTTGAGCTCCTGCGCCCGGTTGCGGTCGTACTCGGTCAGGTTGAGCTGCGAGGTGAGCTCGTCGACCTGGCGCTGCAGCTCGGCGATCTGCTGGTCCTTGGAGCCGAGGCTGGAGATCGAGCCGAGGAAGTCCCGGACCGGTCGTACGACAGCACTTGCGGCGTTCTCGACCGGGCCGAAGATGCCGCTCGCGGAGTCCCGGGCGGCGTCGCCGCCCCCGCGCAGGCTGAGGACCACGAGCGTCAGCGACGACAGCAGCAGCAGACCGAGGATGGTCCGCGTCCGCTTGTTGTCCCTCATCTGGCGTTGACTCCCAGTTGTCCCAGCACCGGTGGTACGGCGCCGTCATGCGTGCGCCCGCGACGCCATCGGCGTCGCGGGCGCAAGCGTACGAGGTGGAGCGCGTTAGTTGCGCGGCTCGGTGATGAGCACCTGCTGCAGCGCCTCGAACTCCTCGACGCACTTGCCCGAACCGAGCGCGACGCAGTCGAGCGGGTCATCGGCGATGACGATCGGCATGCCGGTTTCGTGCCGGAGCCGCTCGTCGAGGCCGTGCAGCAGGGCGCCGCCGCCGGTGAGCACGATGCCGCGGTCCATGATGTCGCCGGAGAGCTCGGGCGGGCGTGCGGTCGAGCGTGGTCTTGACGGCGTCGACGATCGCGTTGACCGGCTCGTCGATCGCGCGGCGGATCTCCTCGGCGGTCACGACGACCGTGCGCGGGAGGCCGGTGACGAGGTCGCGGCCGCGGATCTCGGCGTGCGGCTCGTCCGGGCTCGGGAACGCCGAGCCGATCGCCATCTTGATCTCCTCGGCGGTGCGCTCGCCGAGCATGAGGGAGTACTCCTTCTTCACGTAGTTGATGATCGAGCTGTCGAGCTCGTCACCGCCCACGCGGATGGAGAGGCTCGTCACGATGCCGCCGAGGGAGATGACGGCGACCTCGGTGGTGCCACCGCCGATGTCGACGACCATGTTGCCGGTGGGCTCGTGGACCGGGAGCCCGGCGCCGATCGCGGCGGCCATCGGCTCCTCGATGATGTAGACCTTGCGGGCGCCCGGCGGCGTAGCCGGCGTCCTTCACCGCGCGCTGCTCGACCCCGGTGATGCCCGAGGGAACGCAGACGACGAGGCGCGGCTTGGCCAGGTGGCGCCGCTTGTGCACCTTCTGGATGAAGTAGCGCAGCATGCGCTCGGTGGTGTCGAAGTCGGCGATGACGCCGTCCTTGAGCGGGCGGATGGCGACGATGTTGCCCGGCGTGCGGCCGATCATCTTCTTCGCCTCGGCGCCCACGGCGAGGATCCCGCCGGTGTTGTTGTTGATCGCGACGACGCTCGGCTCGTTGAGCACGATGCCGCGACCACGCACGTAGACGAGCGTGTTGGCGGTGCCGAGGTCGACGGCCATGTCACGACCGATGAACGACAGGTTGTTGGCCATGGGGCGGGGAAGCCTTCCGGTGGAGATCGTACGGAGCTGTCTCTACCCGCGACGATGCAGGCACTGAGGGTCCATGGTACGGGGCCCGGGGGGTGCCTCGTCCACGTCGCCGTCCGAGGACCGGACCGCTGCGGCGAGCGCAGACCGTCCCGACCCGGTCCGGAGCGGCCTCCGGATCAGGCCAGGCCGGGGAAGAACAGCGCGATCTCGCGGGCGGCCGACTCCGGCGGAGTCCGAGCCGTGCGAGACGTTTTCGCTCATCACGGTGGCCAGGTCGCCGCGGATCGTGCCGGGGGCGGCCTTGGCCGGGTCGGTGGCGCCCATCATCGTGCGCCACGACACGATCGCCTCGCGGCCCTCGATGACCGCGGCCAGCAGCGGGCCGGAGGTGATGAAGTCCACGAGCTCGCCGAAGAACGGCTTGTCCTTGTGCTCGCCGTAGTGGTCCTCGGCGGTGGCCCGGTCCAGCGTGCGCAGCTCGAGGGCGACGAGGGTGAAGCCCTTGCGCTCGATCCGCGAGAGGACCTCGCCGACCAGGCCGCGGGCGACGCCGTCGGGCTTGACGAGGACGAGGGTGCGCTCGGACATGCGGATGCTCCTGGTGCGTGGGGTGGGTCTGCGGCCAGACGGCCGACGGCGATCCTAACCGGCCTCGGGAGGGGCGGCGTCCTCGGCGCGGACCGGCTCGACGGGAGCCTCTGCCGTGCGTGCGGCGGGGGCGGCGTCGCGGGGACCGGTGGGGACGGCAGCAGCAGACGAGGCCCCGACGGGGCTCTCGGACGCGGCCCGGGCGCGGTTGGCCGCCGCGATCCGGTCGCCCTTGGCGCCGTAGACGAGCGCCGTCGATCCACACCGCCAGGAAGATCAGGCCGAGGACGAGCATCGCCGGCACGAGGAGCCCGCTCGCGAGCACCGCGACCTGCAGCACCCAGCCGACCGCGACGCCGCGCGGCGCGGGCCATGCCGGCGGCGAGCAGCAGCAGCAGCGCGAGGGCGGCGAACCACCACGCGGCCGCGGCGCCGCGACCGGCGGTGGTGACCGCGACCGGGATCGCGAGAGCGACCACGACGGCCTCGAAGAACAGGACCGCCGGAGGGAGCACCTTCATGCGATCAGGCCTCGCCGCGGCCGAGCAGGGCCGCGCCTCGGCCGCAGTGACGACCGAGCCGGTGACCAGCACGCCCGACCCGCACGCCGCCCTCCGCGGCCAGCTCGTCGGCGCGGTCGATGGCGCGGTCGAGCGCGTCGGGGAGTCGCGGGACGACCTCGACCCGGTCGGCGCCGAAGACCTCGACGGCGACCGCGGCGAGCACGTCGGCGTCGGTGGCGCGCGGCGAGGAGTTGCGGGTGACGACGACCTCGGCGAGCACCGGCTCGAGCGCCTCGAGCACGCCGCGCGCGTCCTTGTCGTCGAGCACGCCCACGACGCCGACGAGCGAGGTGAACTCGAAGCTGTCGACGATCGCGGCCGCAAGTGCCTGTGCCCCATGCGGGTTGTGCGCGGCGTCGACGACCACGGTCGGCCCGCGGCGCACGACCTCGAGGCGCCCGGGAGACGTCGTGGCCGCGAAGCCGGAGCGCACGAGGTCGGCGTTGAGCTGCGTCGTACCGCCGCCGAGGAACGCCTCGACCGCGGCCAGGGCGACCGCCGCGTTGGTGGCCTGGTGCGCGCCGAAGAGCGGCAGGAACATGTCGTCGTACACCCCGGCCGGCGCCTGCAGCGTGAGCACCTGGCCGCCGACGGCAGGGGCACGGCGTACGACGCCGAACTCCACGCCCTCGCGCGCGACGACCGACTCGGTCTCGACCGCGCGGCGCAGCAGGACCTCCGCGGCCTCGAGGGTCTGCTGCGCGAGCACGACCGACGAGCCGGGCTTGATGATCCCGGCCTTCTCCCCCGCGATCGCCGCGATGGTGGTGCCGAGGTAGCCGGTGTGGTCGATCGCGATCGGCGTGATGACGGCGACCGCGCCGTCGGCGACGTTGGTGGCGTCCCAGGTGCCGCCCAGCCCGGTCTCGACGACGGCGACGTCGACCGGGGCGTCGGCGAAGGCGGCGTAGCCGAGCAGGGTGAGCACCTCGAAGAACGACAGGCGGGGGCCGCCCTCGTCCGTGCTGCGCCGGTCGACCATGCCGAGGTAGGGCGCGATGTCGTCGTAGATCCGGACGAAGCGCTCCATGTCGACGGGCTCGCCGTCGAGGCGGATCCGCTCGCGCACGGAGTGCAGGTGCGGGCTGGTGAACAGGCCGGTGCGCAGCCCGAGCGACCGCAGCAGCGACTCGACCATCCGCGCGGTCGACGTCTTGCCGTTGGTGCCGGCGAGATGGATCACCGGGAAGGCGCGCTGGGGGTCGCCGAGCAGGTCCGCGACGGCCGCCACCCGCGCGAGGGTCGGCTCGATCGTCGACTCGCCCCAGCGTCCGGCGAGATCGGCCTCGATCGCGAGGTAGCGGGTGAGGACGTCGTCGGCCGCCTCGTCGGAGAGCGGCGGCAGCGGCGGTGCGAGGTCCTGGTCCTCCTCGTCGAAGGCGGCCCCGAGGCCCGAGTCGTCCTCGTCGTCGCCGACGCGGCGCAGCGCTCGATCTCGCTCACGGGGGTCCACAGGCCGCGATCCTACGCGGCACCCCCAGCACCCCCTCCGCGGCGAGCGGATGCGAGTCCCCGCCCTCACCGGTCGGACGTGGCGCCCTCCTTGGTCAGTCGGGGCAGGGACTCGGGGAGGGGCGGGGGTAACGCGTGCGGGAGCACGGGCCTGGGTTCCCTAGGATTGGGCGCTATGAGCATGCCTGCGCCCGACTCGCGCGTCCCGGAGAAGCCGACCATCGACGGCCTCGAGGACCGCTGGGCGCAGGTATGGGACGACCAGGGCACCTACCGCTTCGACCGCACGAAGACGCGCGAGCAGATCTACTCGATCGACACTCCCCCGCCGACCGTCAGCGGGTCGCTGCACGTCGGACACGTCTTCTCCTACACGCACACCGACTGCATCGCGCGCTACCAGCGCATGCGCGGCCTCGAGGTGTTCTACCCGATGGGCTGGGACGACAACGGCCTGCCGACCGAGCGGCGCGTGCAGAACTACTTCGGCGTGCGCTGCGACCCGTCGCTGCCCTACGACGCCGACGTTCGAGCCGCCGGCCGAGCCCGGCAAGCAGCAGCTCCCCATCTCCCGGCGCAACTTCGTCGAGCTGTGCGAGCGCCTCACCCTCGAGGACGAGAAGGTCTTCGAGGAGCTGTGGCGCCGGCTCGGCCTCTCGGTCGACTGGTCGCACAACTACCAGACCATCGACGCCGCCGCTCGCGCGCGCGTCGCAGCGCGCGTTCCTGCGCAACCTCGCAGCGCGGCGAGGCCTACCAGTCCGAGGCGCCCACGCTCTGGGACGTCACGTTCCGCACCGCCGTCGCCCAGGCCGAGCTCGAGGACCGCGAGCGCGAGGGCAAGTACCACCGCATCGGCTTCCCCGCCCCCGACGGCTCGCGCGTCTTCATCGAGACGACGCGCCCCGAGCTGCTCGCCGCGTGCGTCGCCCTCGTCGCGCACCCCGACGACGAGCGCTACCAGCCGCTGTTCGGCACCACCGTGCGCACGCCGCTCTTCGACGTCGAGGTGCCGGTGGTCGCGCACCGTCTCGCCGATCCCGAGAAGGGCTCCGGCATCGCGATGATCTGCACGTTCGGCGACACCACCGACGTCACGTGGTGGCGCGAGCTGCAGCTGCCCACCCGCCCGATCATCGGCTGGGACGGCCGGATCCTGCCCGAGACGCCGGAGTGGATCACGACCGACGCCGGCCGTGCCACCTACGCGTCGATCGCGGGAGCGACCGCGTTCAGCGCGAAGGAGCGCATGGTCGAGGCGCTCGGCGAGGCCGGCTTCCTCGAGGGCGAGCCGCGCACCGACCATGCAGGCGGTGAAGTTCTACGAGAAGGGCGACAAGCCGCTCGAGATCGTCACCACCCGCCAGTGGTACATCCGCAACGGCGGGCGCGACGCCGACCTGCGCGAGCGTCTCGTGGCGCGCGGCGCCGAGCTGCAGTGGCACCCGCCGTACATGCAGGCGCGCTACGAGAACTGGGTCGAGGGCCTCAACGGCGACTGGCTGATCTCGCGCCAGCGCTTCTTCGGCGTGCCCGTCCCGGTCTGGTACCGCCTCGACGAGCACGGCCTGCCCGTCTACGACGAGCCGCTCGTGCCCGACCGAGGCCGCGCTGCCCATCGACCCGAGCACCGACGTCCCCGCCGGCTTCACGGCCGACGCAGCGCGGCGTCAGGCCGGCGGCTTCATGGGCGACCCCGACGTCATGGACACCTGGGCCACGTCGTCGCTCACGCCGCAGATCGCCGGCGGCTGGCAGCGTCGACGCCGACCTCTGGAACCGGCGTCTTCCCGTTCGACCTGCGCCCGCAGGCGCACGAGATCATCCGCACCTGGCTGTTCTCCTCGGTCGTGCGCGCGCACCTCGAGGACGACGTCCTGCCGTGGACGCACGCCGCGATCAGCGGCTGGATCCTCGACCCGGACCGCAAGAAGATGAGCAAGTCCAAGGGCAACGTCGTGACGCCGCTCGGACCTGCTCGACGAGCACGGCTCCGACGCCGTGCGCTACTGGGCGGCGTCGCGGCCGCCCCGGCACCGACACCGCGTTCGACATCGGGCAGATGAAGATCGGCCGCCGCCTCGCGATCAAGCTGCTCAACGCCAGCAAGTTCGTGCTCGGTCTCGGTGCGGCGCCTCGCCCGAGCGACACGTCGGTGGTGACGCGACCCGCTCGACCGCGCGATGCTCGCGCGCGCTCGCCGACGTCGTCGACGAGGCCACGGCCGCGTTCGACGACTACAACTACGCCCGCGCGCTCGAGCTCACCGAGACGTTCTTCTGGACGTTCTGCGACGACTACGTCGAGCTGGTCAAGGACCGCGCCTACGGCGGCCGCGGCCCGGAGGCGGCCGCGTCGGCGAAGGCCGCGCTCGCCCTCGCGCTCACGGTGCAGCTGCGGCTGTTCGCCCCGGTGCTGCCGTTCGTGACCGAAGAGGTCTGGTCGCTGGTGGCAGGAGGGCACGGTGCACCGCGCCGCGTGGCCGGTGTCGTCGCGAGCTCGCCGGCGCCACGGGCGACGCCGCCATCGTGTCCGACGTCGCCGTGGTCCTCTCGGGCGTGCGCAAGGCCAAGAGCGAGGCGAAGGTGTCGATGCGCGTCGACGTCGCCTCCGCGGCGTCTCCGGTCCGGCCGACTCCGTCGAGCGGGTGCGCCTGGCGGGCGGCGACCTCGCCGCGGCCGGGCGCATCGCCGAGCTCACGTTCGCCACGTCGGACGGGCCGCTGGCCATCGCCGTCGCGCTCGCGGACACGACCGGCAACTGAGCGGCCGCGGGGTTACCCTCGAGTCACCGGCCTCCCCCGGGGCCGGTGAGAGGGCGCGCTGAGCGCGCCTGTCGCGAGCCGAGGTGAGCGGCGTGCCCAAGACGCCCCAGCCCGAACCCCTCCGCCCCGGCGTGTCCGGGTCGACCGTGCTCCCCGGTGTCGCTCTCCCCCACCCACCGGTGCCGGGGGCGTCGTCGGAGCCCCACCTCGTCGACGAGCACCGCCGGCGGTCTGTTCCACCGGCACCACGACGACGCGCCCGCCGCCCCGGCCGCGGAGCCGGCCATGCTGCCGCCGCCGGAGTCGACGGTCGATCCGGCGACGGAGATGCTCGCGGTCGCCCGCGCGGACGCCGCACGCCGACAGGCCGAGCAGCAGCGCATGGATGCCGCGGTCGCCGCACAGCTCGATCCGACCGAACCCGCCCGACCGCCCGTCCCCGTGGGGCCGGCGGCGGCGACCGAGGAGGCACCGGTGACCGACGCCGATCCCGTCACCCAGCACGACGACCCGAGCCGCAGCCCACAGCCATGCGCGACCGGCGGACGCGCCTGCGCCGGAGACCGACCCGGCTGCGGCCGCAGTTCCCCACCGCCGGCACGGCTCGCACGCGTCCGGGCATGACTCGTCGCGGACGATGCTGCTTCTGCTGGCCCTGCTGGTCGTCGTCGCGCTGGCCGCCGTGGCCGCCTTCGTCTGGCCAGGCCTGCTGGTCTCGAGCGAGTAGCTCGGCTCAGGCGGACTTGTCGCGGCGCTCGCGGCGTGCCGGGGTCGGCGTCGCGCGGCACGAGCGTGGGGAGGACGTTGTCGAGGACGACCTCGCGGTTGACGACGACCCGCGCGACGTCGTCGCGGCTCGGGACGTCGTACATCACCGAGAGCAGCACCTCCTCCATGATCGCGCGCAGCCCGCGCGCACCGGTGCCGCGCAGGATCGCCTGGTCCGCGACGGCCTCGAGCGCGTCCGGGGTGAACTCGAGCTCGACGTTGTCGAGCTCGAAGAGCCGCTGGTACTGACGCACGAGCGCGTTGCGCGGCTCGGTGAGCACCTTGACGAGCGCCTCGCGGTCGAGCGCGATCACCGAGGTGAAGACCGGCAGGCGGCCGATGAACTCGGGGATCATGCCGAACTTGAGCATGTCCTCGGGCATCACGCGGCCGAACACGTTGCCGGCGTTGGTGTCGAGCTCGGCGTCGTCCATCGAGGCGGTGAAGCCGAGCGCCTTGCTTGCCCGATGCGCTGCTCGATGATCTTGTCGAGACCCGCGAACGCGCCACCCACGATGAACAGCACGTTGGTGGTGTCGATCTGGATGAACTCCTGGTGCGGGTGCTTGCGCCCGCCCTGCGGAGGGACCGACGCGGTGGTGCCCTCGAGGATCTTCAGCAGCGCCTGCTGCACGCCCTCGCCGGAGACGTCGCGCGTGATCGACGGGTTCTCGCTCTTGCGCGCGACCTTGTCGATCTCGTCGATGTAGATGATGCCGGTCTCGGCCTTCTTGACGTCGTAGTCGGCGGCCTGGATCAGCTTGAGCAGGATGTTCTCGACGTCCTCGCCGACGTAGCCGGCCTCGGTGAGCGCGGTGGCGTCGGCGATGGCGAACGGCACGTTGAGCATGCGCGCCAGCGTCTGCGCCAGCAGCGTCTTGCCCGAGCCGGTGGGGCCGAGCAGCAGGATGTTGGACTTGGCGAGCTCGACGGCGTCGTCGCCGCGGCGCTCGGTGCCGCCACCGGCCTGCACGCGCTTGTAGTGGTTGTAGACGGCCACCGAGAGCGACTTCTTCGCGGCGTCCTGGCCGATGACGTACTTGTCGAGGAACTCGTAGATCTCGCGCGGCTTGGGCAGCTCGTCGAACTGCAGGTCGCTGGACTCGGAGAGCTCTTCCTCGATGATCTCGTTGCACAGGTCGATGCACTCGTCGCAGATGTAGACCCCTGGGCCCGCGATGAGCTTCTTGACCTGCTTCTGGCTCTTCCCGCAGAACGAGCACTTGAGCAGGTCGCCGCCGTCACCGACTCGCGCCACGTGATCGTCCTCTCCGGTCGACGTGCCGGACAACTGCGCAGGTGTGCGCGTACGTCCTCGACGGTACCGCCGACGGTACGCCCGCGGAATCCGCGGCACAGGATCGGAACACGGCTCGGCGGGATCGTTACGCCGACAGCGCAACGCCCGCCCGGCGGGCGGCCGGACGGGCGTCGTGCCTGGTCAGACGGGGTATGAGCCCAGCTGCGGCAGGTCTCTACGCCGTGGGTGCTGCGGCCTTGCGGGTCGGGATGACCGAGTCGACGATGCCGTACTCCACCGCGTCGCTCGCGGTGAGGATCTTGTCGCGCTCGATGTCCTTGCGGACCTGCTCGACGTCGCGGCCCGTGTGGCGGGCGAGGATGCCCTCCATCTCGGTGCGCATCCGCAGCAGCTCGTTGGCCTGGATCTCGATGTCGGTGCCCTGGCCACCGCCCTCGGTGTAGGGCTGGTGGATGAGGATCGCGCGCGTGCGGCAGGGCGTAGCGCTTGCCCGGCGAGCCGGCCGCGAGCAGCACCGCCGCGGCCGAGGCCGCCTGGCCCAGGCACACCGTGGTGATGTCGCGGCTTGACGAACTGCATCGTGTCGTAGATCGCCGTCATGGCGGTGTAGGAGCCACCGGGCGAGTTGATGTAGATCGAGATGTCGCGGTCGGGGTCCATCGACTCCAGGCACAGCAGCTGCGCCATGACGTCGTCGGCGCTCGCGTCGTCGATCTGCACGCCGAGGAAGATGATGCGCTCCTCGAAGAGCTTGGTGTAGGGGTTGTAGTTCTTCTCCCCCGTGGCCGTGCGCTCACGGAACTCCGGGAGGATGTACCGCGCCGACGGCGCGGCGAGCCCGGCCGTGCGGCCCGAAGGGGTGACGAGGTTGCTCATGACAGGTGGTCTCCGTCCGTCTCAGGCCGTGCCGCCGCCACCGGCGACGCCCTGGGCGGACGTCACGACGTGGTCGACGATGCCGTAGTCCTTGGCCTCCTCGGCGGAGAACCACTTCTCCCACTCGGAGTCCTCGACGATGCGCTCGACGGGCTGTCCGGTGTGGAACGCGATGAGCTCGGCCATCTGCTTCTTGATGAGCAGCATCTGCTCGGCCTGCTTCTGCACGAGCGACTGGACGCCGCCGAGGCCGCCGAGCGGCTGGTGCATCATCACGCGGGCGTGCTTGAGGGCGTAGCGCTTGTCGGCGGCGCCCGCCGTGAGCAGGAACTGCCCCATCGACGCGCACATGCCCAGTCCGAGCGTGGCGACGTCGTTGGGGACGAACTGCATCGTGTCGTAGATCGCCATGCCCGCCGAGACGCTGCCGCCGGGCGAGTTGACGTAGAGGTAGATGTCCGTGGCCGGGTCCTCGGCGGACAGCAGGAGCAGCTGGCGCACGATGTCGTTGGCCATCTCGTCGCGCACCTCGCCCTCGAGGAAGATGATCCGCTCGCGGAGCAGCCGCTCCTTGATCGAGTCGGTGTAACCGGTGACCCCGGCTCCGGGTCCTCGGTCGGTCCAGGTACCGCTCACGGTGTTCCTCCCATGTCGACGTGCTGTCGTCTCGCGCTAGTGACCCTAACGACAGAACACCCCCGCGCCATCCCGGGCACGGGGGTGTTCGCCGTAGGCGTGACGAGCGGGCGTGGGCCGTGCTCGTCGCGGACTGGCTCAGTGGTGGTCGTGACCCTCGTGGTCGTCGTGGTCGTGACCCTCGTGGTCGTGACCCTCGTGGTCGTGACCGGCGTGCGCGTCGAAGTCGTCGGACGTCGCGAGCTCGGAGAGGTCGATGATCGTGCCGTTGGTGTCGACGACGCTTGCGCGTGCTCGAGGACGTAGCGCGAGCGCCTTGCCGCGGCGCACCTCGGCGACCGCCGCGGGCACCTGGCCGGCGCTGACGAGCTCCTGCGCGAACTGGTCGGGGCTCATGCCGTAGCGCGGCGCCTGGGGCACCAGCCAGGACGACAGCTCGGCCTCGGACACCGAGAGCTCTCGGTCTCGGCGATCTTGTCGAGGACGAGCTGGCTCTTGAGCGCCGTCGCGGGCCTGCGCCTCGACCTCGGCGCTGTGGTCGTCGTCGCCGTGCCCGTCGACGAAGTGCTCCTCGATCTGCTGGGCGATGACGCCCTCGGGCATCGGGACGTCGATGGCGGCTCGAGCAGGACGCTCGGCGACCTTGTCGCGCGCGGCGTAGCCCTGCTCGAGGAGCTTCACGCGGCCGAGGCGGGTGCGCAGGTCGTCGCGGAGCTCGTCGATCGTGTCGAACTCGCTCGCGAGCTGGGCGAACGCGTCGTCGGCCGCGGGGAGCTCGCGCTCGCGCACGCGTGGTGACGGTGACGGTGACCTTGAGCTCCTTGCCCTCGAACTCCCCGACCTCCGGGGTGAAGGTGAAGGTGCGGGTCTCGCCGGCCGAGGCGCCCTCGACCGCGTCGTCGAAGCCGGGGAGCATGCCGTCGGTGCCGAGCTCGTAGGACAGGGCGCTGCGCCGCAGGTCCTCGATCGGGCGCGCCGTCGTCGTCGCCGGCGATGTCGACGAGCAGGACGTCGCCGGTCGTCGAGGCGCGCTCGACGGTGACGAGCGAGCCGAAGCGGCCGCGCAGGCCGTCGAGCTGCTCGTCGACGTCGGCCTCGGTGACCTCGGCCGGGTCGACGGTGACGCTCGATGGGTGCTGTAGTCCGGGAGGTCGAACTCGGGGACGACGTCCATCTCGGCGGTGAACTCGAGCGGCGCGGCGTCCTCGAAGGTCGGTGACGTCGACCTCGGGGCGGCCGAGCAGCTTGATCTCGTTCTCGCGCAGGGCGGTGTCGAGGTTGAGGTTGATGGCGTCGTTGATCGCCTCGTCGAGCACCGCGGCGCGACCGACGCGCTGGTCGATGATCGCGGTTCGGCACCTTGCCCTTGCGGAAGCCGGGGACGTTGATCTGCGCGGCGATCCGCTTGTAGGCGGAGTCGAGCGCCGGCTTCAGCTCCTCGAACGGCACCTCGACGGTGAGCTTCACCCGGGTGGGCGAGAGGGTCTCGACAGCGCTCTTCACGGGGATCGGTACTCCTGGTTCGGGCGACGACGGGTCTGCGACTGCGGGGGCGGACGTGCTGTGCCGCCGCCGGGGCGGTGACGGGCGCGCGGTGACCGGCGGTCCGAGGACCTCCGGCCGCGCTGGAGCGGGGACAGGACCCCGCACCCGAGTCGGGGCGGGGAGAGTCGAACTCCCGATCTCCTGCCCCCAAAGCAGGCGCGCTAGCCACTACGCTACGCCCCGCGGCGCCGCACAGAGTCTAGTGGACCGGCGGCGGCCGCCTCACGCGCGCTCGGGCGAGCGGACCGGTGCGCTCGCGCCGGTTTGGACCGCCCCACCGGCGTCAGGGATACTGTCCCGCACGAGGTCCCGGCCTCGCACGCGGGTGTAGCTCAATGGTAGAGCCCCAGCCTTCCAAGCTGGCCATGCCGGTTCGATCCCGGTCACCCGCTCCACTGAATCCCGGTCCTCAGGGCCGGGATTCGTTGTGACACAAGGATTTGGGCGGATCCGACAGTCTCGAAAAGTCGACAAAGACGCGGAGGCATAGCCAGCCTCAAAGACTGATGGCATAAGCTGGCATGGCGGTGTCAGGTGCCTTCGGCTGGCACCGAGCCAGTTCCGGAGGAGCCCTGCGCGGAAGTCCGAACCGGCGATTCCTTTTGCGACAAAGGGTGTACTGCGTCTGTGCCACCCTGGTCATGACGATCCCCTACGGCAGCGAGTCCGTGCCAGCCCCCGCCTCGGAAGGGGTCAGGACACAGGACGAGTGGCTGATCTGCGTCGACCCGTATCCCACGGGGCTCCCACGAAATCCGGCCGCTAACCGCCCTCCTCGCCTGGCATGATGACTGCCTCAACCACCACCCGCTGGGTATCGCATGCGATCCCGCGAACAGCGCCCCCCGCGACGAGACCGAGAGTGCCCGAGCGCATGCCCGCACCCCGTTCCTGGATCGTCGGCGAATTCCTCCCGGTACACGGTCAGGTCCCGAGAGGATTCGACGAGGGCTGAATCCGCCGCGCGCGTCGAGCACACACCGGTGGGGCCGTCAGCACGTTGGAGAACGACGGACGGCCGATCGCGTGTGACCAACTGAGGAAGTTCTCGACCTGCCGGTCCGTCTGGACGACGCCCACGATCGCGACGGCGGCGGCACGTGACTGGCGCTGGCCGCTCGCTCGAAAGGTCACGGAGCATCGCCGCGGCCCCTGAACCGGGTGAGCACTGCCGCGGAGTCGCCTTCGCACTCTGCTTCTCACGTACGTCGACCGTATCGGCGTGACCCGACGGTCACCGTCGCATAGGTCACTCGGCGAGCCGAGCGCAGCCCGCTCTGCGTTGTTCGGCTCGAGTCCTAAGTCGGCGCCAGCTCGATTGTCGCGGCAGGAACGTCGGAGGCGGCGACGCGCGACACGCACGTCACGAGTAGGGATCCGGTGGCCTTCTGCGCATCGCTGAGGTACACGTCCCGATGATCGAGCTTGCCCTCGACGGAGATGACGTGCATCACGCAGAGGCCGCACTCCCCCTTGCGGCAGTCATACATCGTGGGCACCCCGGACCTGACGAGGGCGTCCAGCAGAGACTCGTCGACCCCGACGACGGTGTCGAGGTCGGCATGGCGGAGGCGTATGCGGAAGGGCACCGGCTCGTGCGCACCTCCCCCGCCGCCGAACGTCTCGAAGCGCAGGTTGGACTCGGGCAGCGCGGCCGCGGCCCAGGCTGATCGCACTGCGCGGAGGAGACGGTGCGGACCGCAGACGTAGAGCTCGACGTGCTCGCTGCGGGGGTGTTCGGCAACACTGGACACGATCTCCGACGGGTTGATGCGCCGATCCTCGTCGCTCACTCGGAGCTCGAGCCGGTCGCCGTGATCGGCCTGCAGCCGCTCGACGTAGGCCATGCGCTCACGCGACTGACCCGCGTAGACCACGGTGTAGTCGGCGCGGGACCGCCGGAGCAAGTCGGCCATCGGGAGGATCGCAGTAATGCCGATGCCTGCGGCCACGAGGACGTACGACGGGGCACCCAAGCGCAGCGGGAAGGTCTGCAGCGGCTGGGTCGACTCGATCCGGTCGCCAATGTGGAGCGCGTGGGCCGCCACCGATCCGCCACGGGAGTCGGTCGTACACAGCACGCTGACCGTCAAGCGACCCGGGACGCTGTCGACCACCGAGTATGACCGTGTCACGACGCCACGAGCCGTCGGCAGCCGCAGGTCGACGTGGCTGCCCGCTGGTGCGGCGACGTATCCGGGTCGATCCAACGTAATGCGCACGACATCGGTCGCGACCGGCTCGACCGACGACACCGTCGCCCACTGCCAGTCGGGTTGGCCATGCGCCGTCATGACGCCGACATCTCGACTGCACTGGTGTCGCTGTCACCTGGCGCCGTGGACTCGCGCGCGATCATCGAGTCGAGGATGCGGCGCACCCACATTCCGCCCGCGTCGATGTTGAGTCCGTAGAACTCGTGGTCGGGGTTGGCATCGATGGCCTCCTGCTGTGCCCACAGCATCGCCTCGTCCTCGCCGAACACGCCGTGCACGCCCTGGCGCAGTTGGGTGGTGATGAGCTGGCTGTCGAGTCGGTAGTTGCGCATGAAGGCCCAGAAGTAGTGGCTAGTACGGTCGGTCTCGGGCGTGATCGTGTTCATGACGTAGCCGTTGACGCCCTGGCTGCGGTCGCCCTCGGGCGCACCGGTGCCAGCCTTGGCCACACCAACGTCGATGCAGATCGTCGACGGCGCGTAGTAGTGGATGATCTGCCAGCGGTCGACCCGCCCCGCGAAGTCAGGGAAGCGGTCCCGGATGTTCTTGCGCCAGAACGGCGGCGCCTCGACGTCCCGCATCCACCGCTCGACCTTGACGCTGCCGTCGTTCTCGAGGTGGGTGGCGAAGTCCGACTCGCTGAGCTCGGCCTGGCCGATGCTGCCGCCGTGCACGAACTCCTCGTGCGTGAGGTCCATGAGGTTGTCGAGCACGAGCTGGTAGTTGCACTGCGCGGCGATGGTGAGCCCGTCGCCTGCCCACTCGGGGTCGTCCATCTGGTGCATGTCGGGGATGAGATCCGGGTCGGCGAGGGTCACATCGCCCGGCCACACCCAGACGTACCGGTAGCGCTCGACAGCGGGGTAGGACGCGCACTACCGCGCTCGGGTTGATCGTCTCCTGAGCTGGCATCTGGGTGCAGCGGCCGGCCGAGTTATAGCGCAGGCCGTGGTAGGGGCACTGGATCTCGTCGTCGCCCACCAGGGTGCCCATTGAGAGCGGTGCCAGCCGATGCCAGCAGGCGTCGGCAAGGGCGACCGGGCGTCCGTCCCGGGTGCGGTAGATCGCCATGGGGCGGTCGGCGATCCGTCGGGAGAGCACGCCGATGGACGTGACCTCGTGGTCCCACGCTGCGGCGTACCACGCGTTGCGGGGGTGGCCGAAGATGGTCGCGCGTACTGTGTCGCGGTGGGGTAGATCCACGGGTGCTCCTCGGGCCGGGTGCGCCCACCCTGGATCCCCTGGCGACGATGTTCTACCGACCTTCCGCTGTTCGGAAGAGCGGAAGCTCCGCTGGCCTGGGTGCGCCGAGGGCTGGGAGATACCCACCGCGGCGGCCCGCACCGCCGGTGTGAGTGCTGCCCGGCGTGACCCCGCCGTAACGGACGACAACGGACAACGCGGCGATCACTTCCCGGTCGCGCCCGATCACCGGTGCGGCCACCGACACGGCGTCGTCGGTCACTTGCCGGTCGCTGACGGCGATCCCCGTGCGCCGCACCTCGGCGAGTACCGCGCGCAACCGTCGTGGGCTGGTGACCGTCCACCTCGTGAACGGCTGGAGCGGCCCGCCCAGCACGGACTCCTGCACTTCGGTCGGTGCGAAAGCCAGCAGGACAAGCCCGACTCCGGTGGCGTGTGGGGCGAACCGGTCGCCCACGCGTGTGAGCACCGACACTGCGTGTCGGCCCGTGAGCCGCTCGAGGAATACGGCGTCGGTCCCCTCGCGAACGGCGAGCTGGACGTTCTCGTGGGTCGCGACATAGAGGTCCTCCATGAAGGGGAGCGCCACCTCGCGCAGACCGAGGCCCCTCGGCGCCACCGACGCCACCCGCCACAGCCGAAGCCCCACCTGGAGCTGACCGTCAGGTGTCTTCTCGAGCGCACCCCACGCCAGCAGCTCCTGGACGATGCGGTGGGTCGTCGTCAGTGGAAGTCCGCTAGCGCGACTGAGTTCGGCGAGCGTGGTTGTCGGCCGATCCGGGCCGAATGCGGCCAGCACGTCGAGCGAGCGTGAGGTCAGGCCCACCGAGTTCCCTCCTGCGACGACCCACGACGGACCTCGCGCCGGTCACACCCACGTCAGCTCCGATCCCTTCGTAGTCGCCATTACACAACGCGGAAGCGGCTCCTCCCTAGATGGCTTCCCATAGTAGGTTCCCGCGACCCACCGAGTGCCTGTCCCTCCCGAGGAACAGATCGCCTACGACGTCGCTCGCGACGGCCCCTCGTGGGCCCGTCTCCGGCATGGACGACGTGCTCGCCGCCTGCCGCTTCCTCGCGCCAGAGCCCGTCGCAACGCGCCCGCCGGGTGCTGTCGCCGCGTTCCTCTGCGCGACCGACGCAGATAACTGGGCCGACCGTCATGGGCGTTCGCGGCCCGATCCTCTGGGCCAGCTGTCCGGATCGGGCCGAGAGCGCCAGCATCACAGGGTTGCAGGGGCTTTCTCTCTCGTGCTGACCTCCGGCGTGCCGGTGCTCAGGGGTTCGTCGTACGGGGGTCGATGGGAGTGAGCCGGCCGCAGGCCTTTTCGACGTCCCGGGCCGCGGCGAGCGCCACGTGGTCCTGGTAGGACGATGCGATCAGCTGGACACCGTGCGGTCGTCCGTCCGCGAGCCCGGTAGGTACGGCGACCGACGGCAGCCCCAGCAGGTTCACGGTGGTGGTGAGCCTGTGCTCGCGGACCAGGCTGCGCGCGGTGTCGACGCTGATGAGGTCGAAGTCGACCACCGGGGTGGGCCCAGTCGACACGGGTCCGAGCACGACGGGGTACGTGGCGTGGAAGGCTCGCCACTCGGCGGCGATCAGGAAGCGCTCGGCCCAGGCACCGCCGTAAGCAGCAGCGGTGTCGAGGAGCGGTACGCCGGTGTTGACCAGCTGCCAGTAGCGCATGCTGCCCGCGGACAAAGGGCCGGGGAGGGCGTCGGGTTCGAAGAACTGCTGCATCTCGACCAGGGCCAGCTGCTCCCAGAGCGCCGTGGCCCGCTCGACGTGAGGTGGGTCCACCTCGACGACGTCCCACCCGGCGGCCACCAGAGCGTCCGCGCCACGACGGATGGCGTCCTCGACGTGCGGGTCGACTCCCGCACCGGTCGGGTCGTACGTCACGGCGGCACGTCGCGGACCGTCGTACTCCCGCGGGTGGGGCACGGTGATGCTCAGGGGGTCGATCCCGTCCGCTCCGTGCATGACGGAGAAGAGGAGGTCGAGGTCTTCCACCGACCGGGCGATCGGTCCGTTGGTCGCGTAGGTCTGAACCGTCAGTGGGATGGGTTCGATGCTCTGGCTGGGTCCGGTGATCCGTCCGGTCGTAGGACGCAGAGCGGTCACGCCCGCGGCATTCGCCGGCAGTCGCAGGGAGCCGCCGTAGTCGTTGCCGAGTCCTGCGGCTGCCATGCCCGTCGCGACGATGACCGCGTCCCCGCCGCTCGAGCCCTCAGGGCCCCGCGTCGGGTCCCACGGGTTGAGCGTGCGACCGAAGAGGTCGTTGTCGGTGGCCCAGCGAAGGCCGAAGTCCGGCATGTTGCCGCGGGCCACGGGGATGGCACCCGCGTCGATGAGCCGCTGCAGGAACGTGGCGTTGGTGGCCGGCACGAGCGAGGCGGCGAAGGGAAGCCCGGATGTCGTCGCCGAGGCGACGCAGTCGATGTTCTCCTTCACCGAGATCGGGACCCCGGCGAGCGGGCCGACGTCCTCGCCCCGGCGACGCCGCTCGTCGAGCTCGGCGGCTGCCTGCCGGGCGTGATCCTCGAGCACCACTGATGCGGCGTTCACCGCCGGGTTGACCGTCGCGATCCGGTCGAGGTGCGCCTCGACCACCTCGGTGGCGCTCAGCGAGCCGGAGCGCACGGCGGCAGCGATCTCGGCGGCCGTGAGGGTGACGGGTGACTCGGTCATGCGGTTCCTCCGTGGGCGGGTGGGAGCTCGTCGTGGTCGCCGAGCACCGAGAGCACGAGCCGCGCCGGTGATCCGCCGCCCAGGTGCATCCGCTGGTTGTTGGGGACGGTCTTGTCCGCGAGCCACCGGTGCTCGCCCGACCCGGGAGCCGGCACGAACTCCGGGGCGTCGCTGCTCGCGACGGTGAGGCGCAGACGGTGGCCCGGACGAACGCGATAGGCAACCTGGCCGAGATCGATCTCGATCGGGTACTCGTCGCCGGCCTCGCGCAGGGTCTGCTGGCCACGAGCCACGAGGTGGGCACTGCCGTCCGGGCGGACGTCGACCACCCGGACGAAGACGTCCATCTCCGGGCCGTCGGACGCGACCGTCGCCGTGAAGGTGAGCGGACCGACGAGGTCGAGTGCGGCATCGATCACGTCGCCGGTGAAGCACAGGACGTCCGCGCGGTCGCCGAGGTCGCGCTCGTCGGGGTACTCGGCGAGGAACGCGAACGCGTTGTGCACGGGGGACGGGACCGGGTCCGACGCGTCGTGCACCCAGCGTGCTGTGTCCGGCGCTGGAGGGTTCGAGGCTCAGCGCACCGCCCGGCGTGACACCCGCCGCTGCCGCAGCACCGGCGAGGTGCAGCACTGACCGGCGTACGCCCGGCGGTGGCCAGCACTCGCTGGTGCGCCGAGTTGCGTCGTCGGAGTTGGCGAGCTGCCAACGCACGCGCGGGATGGCGTTCTCCTCGCCCTTGAGGAACACGTCGAAGAACTCGACCGCTGGATCGAGGTAGCGGTGGAGCACCTCCGCCGACTCGATCGCCGACTGCAGATGCCCGAGCTCGAAGTGGCTGTTGTTCTCGTGGTCGATCGCCTCGAGCAGCAGGTACTCGTTGAGCGCCCAGGGCGCTCGAGCCTGGAGCTCGGCATGGTCCGACCACTGCCACGGCGCGCAGTTGTCCCACCAGCCCATGGTCATCAGCACCGGGACGGCCGGGGCGTCGAAGGGACTCCCGGCGGGGAAGCGGCGCAGCAGCGACCGGATGCGGGAACCAGAGGTCGTACGACGCCGACCGCGACCCGATCTCGGCGAAGAACTCCTCGACCGCCTCGGCCAGCGGCAGGCGAGACCAGTCGAGGTCCCAGTCCAGGGTGTCGCGACCATGGAAGAACGACAGCGGGTAGAAGCGGAGCACCGACATCTCCACGTCGTGCGTGCGATCACTCGCCGCCGGCACGGGCAGCTCGCCGAGACGTGTCCCCGTGACGCGCGGGACCATGGCGCGCAGGGCGGGGTGGGCGGTCGACGCCGCGGCCCACTGGGTGTAGCCGTAGTAGGAGTCGCCCCACATGCCGACGACGCCGTCGCTCCAGTCCTGGTTCGCGACCCAGTCGAGGGTGTCGTAGCCGTCGTACGCCTCGTTGACGAACAACAACGTCTCGCCCTCGGAGCGGAACTTCCCCCGCACGTCCTGCACGACCACGCGGTACCCGCGCGCGGTGAAGTACCGGGCGACGGTCGGCATGTAGGTGTACTCGCCGTTCTTGTCGTACGGCAGCCTGGTCAGCACGGTCGGGCCGGGCCCGATGTCGCCCTCGGGCAGGTAGACGTCGGTCGCGAGGCGGACCCCGTCGCGCATGCGCACCATGTGCTCGGTCGCGTCCGGCGGCACCGGCCCGGGCCCGACCCGGACGAACGGCGGCGTCATCACAGGACCTCGAAGAAGCGGATGCAGACCTGCGACTCCCCGCCGCGTGCCAGACCGACGAAGACGCTCTCGGACAGCCAGCGGTGCTGCGGCGCATCCGTGCGGAACACCGGCGACGTGCGGTAGTAGTACTCGGTCTCGGAGAGCTCCTCGCCGGCGATGAGCCGTTGCTCGATCTCCTGCGTCGCACGCCAGAATCCGCGGTTGACGATGTCGATCACCGCACCGTCTGAGGCCTGCAGGAGGTAGCGCGCGTCGAGCTCCGTGCAGTCGCCGCGCGTGGTCGACCAGTCCCCGCCTCCGGCCAGCACCGAGCCCTGCAGCCGCGGGCCCTCGACCTCGCCACCGGTGATCGGGGTGAACATGAGCAGCTCGTCGGGTCCACGACCGACATGCAGTGACGGAGCGATGTCCACCCGCGCCTCGAACGCGAACACGAGCTGCGGGTCGGGCAGTCCAGGGGTCAGCATGACGATCCTTGTCCGTAGGATGGGTTGAGCCGGAACGAGTTACGGGGTCGTCCGCCCAGGCGGCGACGCGATGAGGAGCGGGTGACAACGTCATGGGTCGTCCGAGCCGGGCTGCCGAGCGGACCGAGCAGATCATGACCGCCACCCGCACCTGCCTCCGCGACCACGGCCTTGCCGGCACGACGCTGGAGCGAGTCGCGGAGGAGGCCGGTCTCAGCCGAAGCCACGTGCGGCACTACGTCGGCAACCGAGACGACCTGCTGCGCGGCTTCTCCGACTGGCTGTTCACCGGGTTCGAGAACGAGCTCGCGATCGTGGCCGCGGCGGCGGCGCCGCCGGAGAGGCTCGACGCCGTCCTCGAGTGGCTGTTCGGCAGTGGGTTCCTCCCGGTGAGCGACGACGACACCGTGGTGCGCGAGCTCATCACCGCGGGCCTCAACGACGAGACCCTCCGTGCGGGGCTGCAGGCCAGGTACGAGCACGCGGTGAAGATGATCGCCTCCGTGGTGCGAGCCTCGGCACCGACGACCACGCCCAAGCAGGCTGGGGTGCTCGCCTACGGCATCTGGTGCCTCGCACTCGGCAACTCGACCATGGCCGAGATCGGCCTCGCCGAGGCGACGCGTACGACTCCGCGTCGCGTCGCGCAGTCGCTGGTGACCGCGATGACTCCACAGCCGTAGCGGCTGCTGCTGGCTAGTCCTCACGGTTCATCCCTCTCCGCCGCGGAACCCAGCCCGGGCGCGGGACCGAGTCGACGAGGTCGCGCGTGTACTGCTCCTGCGGCTGCTCGAGGACGCTGAGCACCGGCCCCGACTCGACCACGCGTCCCCGGTGCATCACGACGACGTCGTCGCAGACCTGACGGACGACGGAGAGGTCGTGGGTGATGAACAGGTAGGCGACGCCCGTCGCCGTGCGAGCGTCGACGAGCAGGTTGAGGATCTGCGCCTGGATGGAGACGTCCAGTGCTGCGACCGCTTCGTCGAGGACCAGCAGCTGCGGCTCCGCGGCGAGGGCACGCGCGATGGCGACGCGCTGGCGCTGACCACCGGACAGCAGCGCCGGGCGTGAGGTGGCATGCCTCGAGTCGAGCCCCACGAGATCGAGCAGGTCGATCACCCGGGCGCGCCGGCCCGCCTTGTCGAGCTGCGTGTGCAGCGCGAGCACCTCGTCGAGGCACCGCTCCACCGTCTGGCGGCGGTCGAGGGACTGGTACGGGTCCTGGAACACCATCTGGACGGTCGATGCCTTGAGCCGCCGCTCCTCCCTCGAGCCGGGAGCAGCGGTCCGGCCGTCGAGCACGACCTCGCCCGACGTCGCCGTCGCCAGGCCGACGAGGATGCGCGCGCAGGTCGTCTTCCCGGAGCCGGACTCTCCCACGAGTGCCACGGATCCGTGCGCGGGCACAGTGAAGCTCACCCGGTCGACCGCGGTGAAGGAGTCCCGGCCGCGGCCACGGCCGCTGTGGAAGGTCTTCACCAGGTCACGCGCCTCGAGGATGGCGTGGTCGGTCACGAGGACACCTCCACCGGGAAGTGGCAGCGCAGCGAGCCGGTGGGCAGGATCTCGAGCGGCGGGCGCTGGGTCAGGCAGGGGTCTGCGGCGTGCGAGCAGCGGTCGGAGAACACGCAGGCTGCGGGGGCGTCGTACGCCGACTGCGGTCGACCCGGGACGGTGGCGAGGTGATGTCCCGGCGGCACCGACCCGGGGCGGGTGGCCATGAGCGCCCTTGTGTAGGGATGCCGTGCGCT
This sequence comes from uncultured Actinomycetes bacterium, assembly GCA_963738455.1. Lineage (GTDB taxonomy): Bacteria > Actinomycetota > Actinomycetes > S36-B12 > CAIYMF01 > Longivirga. Next base: position 22,037 of record CAVTWM010000004.1, on the reverse strand, counting down.
GCGGTGCAGCAAGGCCGCGTCGACGACCTCCACGACCTCGCCGGCGTACATGACCACGATCCGATCGCAGACCGCGGCAGCGAGCTCGAGGTCGTGGGTGATGAGCAGCATCGCCATCGACCGTTTGCGCCGCTGCTCGTCGAGGATGGCGAGGACCTCCTCCTGGGTGGTGACGTCGAGCGCCGTCGTCGGCTCGTCGGCGAGCAGCAGCTGCGGCTCGGCAGCCAGCGCGGCTGCGATCACCACCCGCTGAAGGAGTCCGCCCGAGAGCTCGAAGGGCCGTTGGAGCAGGCGGCGCTCGGGCCGGTCGACCCCGATCTCCTCCAGCAGCCGCAGGGCCGTGCGCTCGGCGTCACCGCGCGGCACGCCCTGGTCGAGCATCCCCTCGAGCAGGAAGTCACCGACCGTGCGGACCGGGTTGACCGTGCCTCGCGGGTCCTGGAAGACCATCGCGACGTCGTGCGCCCGCATCTGCTGCAGCTCCTGGCGCTGCATACCCAGCACGTCGCGTCCGCGCGAACGCGACGGTGCCGGTCACCCGAGCGTTGCGTGGCAGCAGCCGAAGGACGCTGCGCGCCGTCATGGACTTCCCGGAGCCCGATTCTCCGACCAGCCCGACCGCCTCTCCTGCGTGAACGGTCAGGCCGACATCGCGCAGGATGGGCCTGGGCTCACGATCAGGCCCGGGCACGTCCATGCGCAGACCCTCGATCTCGAGCAGCGGCGCGGTCATCGGTGCCCCGCCTCGAACCGCGTCGCGAGTCGCTCGGCGACCAGGGTGAACGCGATCACGGTCACGACGACGGCGATCGAGGCGAACAGCGACTGCTCCGGGCTGCCTTGGAGGATGGAGGGCTGACCGTTGGCGATCATGAGTCCCCAGTCGGCGGACGGTGGCTGCAGGCCGAGTCCGAGGAACGACAGCGCCGCCAGCTCGAGCATCGCGTAGCCGAAGCTGATGGCGGACTGGACGAGCAACAGGGGGGCGAGGTTGGGCAGCAGGTGACGCCACCACAGGTGCACGGTCGAGAAGCCCTGCACCTCGAGCGCCTCGATGTAGGGCAGCGACTGCTCGCGCAGCGCCGCGGTGCGCATCACCCGGGCGACGATCGGGACGTAGGCGATCGACAGCGCCACGACAGGCGCGACGAAACCGGCACCGAACAACGAGGTGACGGTAAGCGCGAGGATCAGCGCGGGGAAGGCGAACAGGATGTCGAGCGACCGCGAGACCACCGAGTCGTACCAACCGCCGAACCACGCCGCGGAGACCGCCAGGCCAGTGCCGACCAGCGCCGCGGTCACCACGACGAGCAGCGGTCCCAGCAGGCTGGTCCGGGACCCGACGAGGAGCCGGGAGAGGATGTCGCGCCCGAGGTCGTCGGTGCCGAGCCAGTGGGCCGGGGACGGCGGCGCGAGCGTGTCCAACGGGTTCACGGCATAGGGGTCGTACGGCGCCAGCCAGGGCGCCAGGAGGGCGACGACGACGATGACCGCGACGACGACCGCGGCACCCACGGCCAGCCAGTCCTCGCCGCTGAGGCGCCGAGCCGACCGGGACCCGGGGCGACGAGTGAGGAGGGTGGCCGAGACGGGGCTGGGCTCCATCGTGCTCGTCACGACGCGACCCGACGACTCATCATCCGTGGGTCCAGCAGGGCGTTCACGAGGTCGACGCCCATGTTCACGATCACGAACGCAGCGACGAGGAGCAGGGACACCGACTGCACGACGACGACGTCCTGGCGTGCGGCGCTCTGGACCAGGAGCGACCCGAGCCCGCTGATGCCGAAGGCCTGCTCCACCACCGCCGTGCCGGCGAACAGGCCGGCGAACATGATCGCGCTCACCGACAGCACGGAGGGAGTCGCATTGCGCAGGGCGTGACGTCGCAGCACCTTGCCACGCGTGACGCCGCGGGCACGAGCCGCGTCCACGTGGTCGCTGCTCAGCTCGACCTTGACCTCCGTCCGTGTGATGCGGCTGACGAACGCCAGGTAGCTGGCGCTGAGCGCGATCGCCGGAAGGATCAGATGGTGCAGGCGGTCGATCGCGCCGTCGCCGCTCCCGTACACCGGGAACCACGACAACGTCGTGGAGAACAGCCAGATGAGCACGATGGACAGCACGAAGGCCGGAGCCGCCATGAGGATCGTCGTGGTCGTGAGCGTGGCGAGATCGAAGGTCTTCCCCAGCGTCGCCGAGGCCACGCCGAGGGCGATCCCGAACGTCAGGATGATGATCGACGCGAGCACCACCAGCGTGACGGACGTGAGGACCCGGCTGCCGAGCAGCGATGCGACCGGTTCCTTCAGCACGATCGAGTCGCCGAGGTTGCCCGTCAGCACACCGCTCAGCCAGTGCCAGTACTGCACGAGGAACGGGTCGTCGAGGTGGAACTGCTCACGGATCTGGGCGAGCGCCTCGGGGTTGGGGATCTGCCCGCCCGCCAGCAGCGTCGCGGGATCGCCAGGCGCGAGGTAGAGCGCTCCGAAGATGAGCAGGCTCGCGCCGAGGAGCGTGACCAGTACGCCGCCCGCCTTGCGGACGGCGTACTGCCACAGCGATCCCGTCACGAACCAGACCCACCCACGAGCGCCGCCCACGGCGAGCTGATGTAGGAGAAGCTGGCCGGTGCGCCGGTCAGACCCTTCTTGAGGAAGAGCCGGTTGTAGACCTCGGCCAGGGTGATCTGCAGGTTCGCAGGTCCGTAGACCGCCTGGGCCTCGACGAACTTCTGCGCCGAGACCTGGGCGTCCGAGGCGACTGTCGCCGCGCCCATGGCTGCCGTGACCGTCGGGTCCTCGTAGTTCGTCCAGTTGAACGGTGCCCCCGGGAAGACGAACGCGGGAGCGTAGTACAGCGCGCCCGGCACCTCGATGTACCCGGTCGTGGCGATGAAGTCGACTCCCTGACGTTTGGTCGGGTCGTAGAACAGCGCGCTGAACTCGCTCGGCTGCATCTGCTTGATCGTGAAGGAGAGACCGATCTGCTGCGCCGCGGACTGCGCGAGGGTGGCGACCTGGAGCAGCGACTGGTTGCCTGCAGGAATGGCCAGGACCATGTCCGTGCGCGACGGCTTGGCCGCCTGCACGAGCTTCTTGGCCGCCTCGATGTTCGGCTTGCTCGTGTCGGGAAGGGCCGCATACCCCGCGTCGTACACGGACTTGGCCGGGCTGCCCTGCCAGACCAACGGCGGCGTGAAGGTCTTGAGCGGCTCGCCCGTGCCCTTGAGGACCGTGCTGATGACGGCCGCCTTGTCGATGGCCAGGTCGAGCGCCTGGCGGATCCTTGGATCGGCCGCCGGTCCCGACGAGGCCGTGGGCCCGAGGCTGTAGGACTCCGTGCTCGGTCCGTAGTAGACGGTGCCCACGTCAGGGTTCGACAGCGTGGACAGGCTGCTGATCGGCGGGAGGTACGAGCCTTCGACCTCCCCGGAACGCAGCGCGCTGGTCAAGGCGCTGTCGTCGTTGAACACCACGAAGGTGAACGTCTTGGCCTTGGCCTTGCGTGCGCTGTCCCAGTAGCCGTCGTAGCGGTTCAGCACGATCTTGCTGCCCGACTCCCAGTCGCCGAGGGAGAACGGACCTGTGCACATGACGCCCGTGCCCCGTACGCCGAGCTTGTCGCCGGCCTTCTCGGAGAAGGCCTTCTCCACGACGGCTCCTGCGACACCGGACATCGAGTCGATGAACTGCGCGTCCGGCACCGTGAACGTGACGGTGACCTCGAGCGGTCCGGTCGCCTTGATGGCCTTGACGTTGCGGTAGATCGCGGCCGAGAAGGAGCCAACCTTCGGGTCGAGATTGCGGTTCAGGCTGTAGGCGACGTCAGCCGACGTCATCGGTGTGCCATCCCAGAACGTCACGCCGGGACGGAGCGTGATGACGGTTGTCACTGGGTCCTTGCGCACGATTCCGGTGGCGAGGCCGGGCGAGGTGGAGAAGTCGGGCTCAAGCCGCAGGAGGTTCTCGCACACGTTCGTGACAACCATGTTCGCGGAGTAGTCACCGGTCTTGGCCGGGTCCAGCGAATGGGGCTCGCCCGTGGGAAGAGCCCACGAGATGGCGTCAACGTCGGCCGTTGCAGCCGGGGTCGTAGTCACCAGCTTGATCGATGCGCCGGATGCCGAGGTGGAGGACGTGGCGCCTCCGCTACCGCTGCCGCTGCACGCGGCCAGCAGGATCCCGACAGCGGTCGCGGCAACGGCCGTCCGCAACGCACGAGGTGTGCGCGACTGGCTACTCAAGCTCATCTGGGGCTCCCAGGCGGGTGGAGGGTGTCCTCACCGCGAAGGCCGCGGGAGCTGCGTGCAGTCTGGCTGATCGGAACTAGACCCGCTGATGCAGATCAACGACCAAGCCGAGATTCGCAGCGTAGTGATTGATTGTCAATAGTGCCAAATAATCTGTTCCACATCTTTACCCGCTCGTGACAGGCTCCGCTTGAGCCCCACCATCGCCGGACATCGGTGGAGAGCACGAAGGAAGTCACGAGCTCTACTGGCCGAATCGCGAAATTCTACCTACCCCTGGGTAGAGGTGGCGGGTTCACGCAGGAGGTCTGCAGGCCGGCGAGACAGAACTCGCACTGACCGCACGAGACCGGGAAGGGTGCGATCACGAAGTCGCCCGGACTCACCGTCGTGACCTCGACACCGACTTCCTCGACCACGCCGATGAACTCATCGCCGATCGAGGAACCCACGGCCGTGGCCGGCCGGGAGTGAAACGGGTGCAGATCACTCCCGCACACACAGGCCCGAACGACGCGAACGATGGCGTCGGTGGGCTGCTGGATGCTCGGATCCGGGGCGTCGATCACGTGGACATCGCCCGCGCCGTAGACGTAGGTGGCTCTCACGCCTCCATCCAACGACGTGGGGCGGCATCCGGGGAGTACCTGTCGTGACCGGTACTGGCAGTGCCTCCCTCACACCCTGGCTTCCACCCACCGTTGCCCCATGCCCGACGCCGAGCTCCGCAACGAGATCCGCGAATTCCTCAGCACCCCGACGCGCCCGCATCACCCCCGAGCAAGCCGGACTCCCGGCGTACGGCGGCAACCGCCGCGTCAAGGGACTGCGCCGCTCATGAGCCAGATCAACCGTCGGTTCGGGTCCGCATCGCGGCGCTGAGGGCGTCGGTGAGTGCGTGGTCGCGTTCGGCTCGGGCGTGGAGGTAGACCATGCGGCCGCGGGGCTGGCGTGGCCGAGACGGGCCATGAGTTCGGGCAGGGTCGCGCCGGCTTCGGCGGCGTAGACCTGGGCGACGTGGCGCAGGTCGTGGAACCGGACCTGTGGCACGCCCGCCGCGTCTCAGTGCGCGGCCGAAGGTCGCTGCTCAGGTTCGACCGCGCCGGATTGTGCCCGGTCGCGGTGCTGAACACGGCGCGTCAGCGTCCTCGCTGACGAACTCGGCGAGGTGCGCCGCCAAGGCGCGCGGCGAGCGGCGCCGGGAGGCACCGTCCGGATCGACGCCGGGGTCTTCGGCAGGTCGACCTCCATCGTGCCGTTGTCCGCTGCGGCGGACCCCGCGACGGACCCGCACCCGTGGCGGGCACCGCGTCGAGGTCGAGATCCGCGCGGGTCAACGCCATAAGCTCACCCTGGCGCAGCCCGGACCACGCCGCGGCCAGGACCAGCGCCCGGTACCGGGGCGGCATCGCTCTCGGCGACCGCGGCGACCTGCACCGGGGACAGCAACCGGTCCGCCATGTCCGGGACCCGGCCCAGCGCCGCCTTCGGTGTCCCCGCGCCGCGGATCCGGCACGGCTGCGCGTCGATCACCCCGTCCATCACCGCGGTCGCCATCGCGGCCCGCAGCAGCCGGTAGGCCTGCGCTTGGCGGGTCCGCCCGTCCGACACCGACGCGGTGCTGACCTGCCTGCCCCTATCGAGTAACGCCTCGCGGCGCCGGTCGGCGTCGGCGGCGAGGCGCTCCCCCAGCTCGAAGTGCCACCGCCGGACCCGCTCCGCGGTCAGCGTCGCTGACCCGGACGCTGCCGAGAGCTTCGCACGATGCAGGTCCGCAGCAAGCCCGCGTACAGCTCCTTCGTCCCCGGCCGGGCCGAGGGATGCTCGGGTGATCCACTCCCGCACGTACTCCCCCACCGTCCGCGACGTCCCGCGCGGAGCGGCGCTCTCCACAGCGCCCGAACCTGGTCCGCGCGCTGCAGCTCTACCCACACCGTCGCATCCGCCTTGGTAGCGAATGTCATCGGCGCCGAGACATACTTCCCGTCCAGGCCGGGCACCCGGGCCCGGAACTTGCCCGAAGGCAGCCGCTCCACCGTCCCGAACGCACGGCGGCGGCGCTTCTCTGCCAGTTTCTTCGGGGTCTTCATGCTGGTGCTTGCAGTCATCGCCTGCTGCCTCCTCGGAGCAGGGGCATGGCGGTCCCGCCGCTCTCCCACGGGCTCCCACGGAGGTTGCACGAAAGGGCCGCAACACCGATGTGCACGTCAGAGCCATGATCGAACCCCGACCGGCCACCGGTCCTTCCAAGCTGGCCATGCCGGTTCGATCCCGGTCACCCGCTCCACCGAATCCCGGCCCTCAGGGCCGGGATTCATTGTGGCACATGGGATTTGGGAGAATCGGGCAATCTCGGAAAAGTCGACAAAGGGGCCGGAATGTAGCCAACCTCGCGAGTTCCGAACGTCAAGCTGGCTATGCGGCAATCCCAGCCGTTCCGAGCGTCAGTGCTCTGCCTCGAGCCTCCGCAGGCGCGTGACCTGCGCGGCCGGATCTTCTTCTCAAATCAGGGATCCGCGTTGCCATGCGGCCACGGCCAAACGAAGCGCCGACCTCGGCAACGCTAGCGCGCAGCAGCCGGGCCAGCGCTCCGGTCGAGCTCCCGGGGCTCCGTTGGAAGCGCGCGAGATACCCCACGCGGATCCCACGAGCCGGCTGGAACGCACAAGGACTGACTGAGCGCGGACCAGCCAGGTCCACGCTGGCGAGCGCCCCCAGCCCGAACGCTTCGTCCAGCTCGGCAAGGCGGTGCGCGAACTGGTGGAGTCCTGGGCGGCGGATCTTCGGGTCGCGATCATCGGGACCGGCTAACTGCCCCTCGAGCTCGGCGACCCGCGCCAGTTCGGACCACACGGCCCGGACCCGGAGTTCGACGCCAAGGCCGTGGAGTGGATCGCGATAGGGGGCCTGGAGAGCTGCCTCAAGAGGTCAGCCTGGACAGCCTCTGGCTACCGGGCAACGCCACTCACGGGTTCATGGACTTCATGTTCATGATGGGCGTAGCAGGCGACGGCGTCCGCGCGGACTACGTCGACACCTTCGACCGTTTCCACACGATGGAGGCGTACTTCACCTGGTATCCGAACGGAGTCGAGGCATGGGCAAGCACGTCCTCAACAAGTTCCTGTACACGATCGACCGCGACCCAGAGCTCGTCGAGCGCTACCGCAACGACCCCCGCGGCACCGTCGAATGGTGGGAGCAGAACCTGGCGAACCGCATCCTCGGCCTCCCGGAGTCGGAGTCGTCCACCTGGCAGCAACTCGGCGACGACGAGACTCGAAGTCCAACTACGGCGCAACAGCGTCGTTACCCGCGCCGGCAGCCCGGCCGCTCGAGCATTTGCGCGAACAGCCGACGCGGAGCGTGCGACGGGTCCGATCCACTGCTTCCGTGTTCTGTCGTGGCGCCTGCGCGTTCCTACGGGCGACTGATCCGGCCGAGCCGATTCGGTCGGGCTGCGCGGCCACGCCAAGTCAGGCGGTCGGCAGGGAGGGCGCCGCGCCCTGGTGCTGCTGCGGGAGGTTCACGTCGGCGACCCATGTGAGGGACGTGGCAGTCAGCAGCTCGCGGTCGAACCCGACCGAGCGCGTCTGGCCGGTCACCGCCACGGTCGTCTCGAACTCGATGTCCCGCACCGAACGCCCGACCGATAGGCCGATGTCGCCGGCGTCGACGATGCGCTCGCCGCGGCGGCCGTGGTAAGCAAGTCGATCCGTCGAGACGTCGAACGCGACCCTCGCGGACTCGCCCGGCCGCAGCGGCACACGGCCGAACCCAATCAGCATGCTGGTGGGTCGGGCCACCTCGGCGACCGGGTCGCTCAGGTAGAGCTGGACGACCTCGGCGCCGGGGCGGTTCCCGGTGTTGGTGACAGTCACCGAGATCGAGACCCCACCGTCGGTGGGGATCTGATCCGCGCTGCAGCGGAACTCGCTGTACCGGAACGTGGTGAAGGTCAGTCCGTGACCGAACGGGTAGAGGACCGGGGCTGAGAGGGAGCTGGCAGCGAGGTGGGGCTGGCCATACAACGGCTGCAGGTAGGTGGACGGCTGCCCGTAGGGCAGCGCGGGGACCTGGACGGGAAGCCGACCGCTGGGGTTGACCCTGCCCGAGAGGATGCCGGTGATGGCGGCAGCTGCGGCCTGGCCGGGCATGAACGCCTGCAGGATCGCCTGCGCACGGCCCTCGTGCCGCCCCAGAGCGTACGGGCGGCCGGACACGCACACCACGATGGTGGGGGTGCCCGCGTCCAGCAGCCGGTCGAGCAGCTCGTCCTGGACGCCGGGCAGGGTCAGGTCGGGCGCGTCGCAGCCTTCGCCGGAGGTTCCCGTCCCGAACAGTCCTGCGATGTCGCCGACGGCGACGATGACCAGATCGGCGGTACTGGCTACCTCGAACGCCGCGTCGATACCCGTCGCGTCGCTACCGCGGAAGTCACACCCGGCAGAGTGCAGCACCGTGGAACCGGGGAACTCCACCCGGACCGCGTCGAGCAGCGTCGGCGCCGTGACCCCGATGCCGACGTCGGGGAACCGGTGCAGCACATGGTTCGGGTAGGAGTAGCAGCCCAGGAACGATCGGGCTTCGTCCGCCGCTGGGCCGATCACCGCGATCGTACGTGGCGCCGCCGTCAACGGGAGGAGGTCGGCATTCTTGAGCAGCACGACCGCCTGCTCGGCCGCGCCCGCCGCGACCAGCCGGTTGGGTTCGGAGTCGAGGTCCAGGTCGGGGTCGACAGTGGCCGCCGGGTCGTACCCTTCGTCGAGGAGCCCCAGCTCGAGTTTCATGGTGAGTACGCGTTCCAGGGCGCGATCCACGATCGCCTCGTCCAGAGTTCCGACGCGGACCAAGCCGACCAGCCCGGCGGCGTAGGCGCGGGCAATCGGCAACTCCACGTCGATCCCAGCCCGCAGCGCAAGCGCGCCCGCCTCCGCTTCGTCCGCGGCAACCCGATGCACCTTGGCCAGCAGGCTGACCGCCCAGTAGTCCGACACCACGACCCCGCGGAAGCCGACCGACTCGCGAAGCAGGCCCGTGAGCAGGGTCTCGTCCGCCGCGACGGGGACGCCGTCGATATCGGTGTAGGAGTTCATCACCGAACGGGCGCCGCCCTCGCGGATGGCAGCCTCGAACGGGGGCAGCATGACGTCGAGCAGCTCGCGACGTCCCATGCTGACGGGTGCGTGATTGCGGGCGGCACGGGAAGCGGAGTAGCCCACGAAGTGTTTGAGGGTGGCCACGACCCCCTCGCCCTCGAGCCCGCGCACGTACGCAGCGCCGGCGACCGAGGACAGGTAAGGGTCCTCGCCCATCGTCTCTTCCACACGGCCCCACCGGTAGTCCCGAACCACGTCCAGCACGGGCGAGAGGCCCTGGTGGATGCCGGCGCGGTGCAGGTCGGAGCCAATGCGCGCCGCGACTCTCTCGACCAGGTCCGGGTCGAACGTCGCGGCCAGTGCGAGGGGCGCGGGGTAGATCGTGGCGCCGAACGTGGTAAAGCCGGTGAGGCACTCCTCGTGGGCGATCGCCGGAACCCCGAGACGGGTCTCGGTCATGAGGTCGCGCTGCATCCCCACCAGCTTGCGGGCACCATCGCCGACCGAAATCGGGGCAGTCCCATAGGGACGCGTCAGGTGACCCACGCCGCGCGCCCTCGCCTGCTCCCAGGGCACTTCCTCGAACGAGTCCTGGAACGGGGAAACCTCCCCTGAACTCCCTTCCGACGCGTCGCCACCCAGTGAGAAGCCGGGCCAGGCGCCACCCAGCTGGGCGACCTTCTCCTCGAGCGTCATGGCCTCCATCAACGCGGCTACGCGCACCTCCGACGTGCGCGAACGATCTTGCCACACTGGGCGCATTAGGACTCCTTGGAGAGCGCTCTCTGAGATCTGGTGGAACGGAATCTACTCGACCCCTTAGATTGTCACAAGATTTCGCCTCGTTACCAAACTGTTGCGAGAGGCCTCTTGTGAGAGCGCTCTCTGACTGTCTACTGTGACGCTCGCCACTCGGACCCGTTCAGGTGTCCGTCCTGCACCCAGTAGTGAGGTCTCATGCGAACAGGCAAGAAGTTGCTCGTCGCAGCCACGATGGCGGTCGCCCTGACCAGCCTTGCGGCTTGCACTTCCAGCGGAAGCACATCGGATTCATCCGCTGGCGGCCCTGCGGGCGCGTCCTCGTCGGAGATCGACTTCTGGCACATCCAGACCACCGGCGACGGCCCGAAGCTCATCCAGGATGCAGTCAACCGCTTCGAGGCGGACAACCCCGGCGTGAAGGTGAACATCAGCCCGGTCGCCAACGACGCCTACAAGGACAAGCTCAAGGTCGCCCTCGGTGCCAACAGCGCCCCGTGCATCTTCCCGACCTGGGGCGGCGGACCCCTCGCCGACTACGTCAAGGCCGGCCAGGTCGTGGACCTCTCCTCGTACGTGAACGCGAACAGCTACAAGGATCGCTTCCTGCCTGCCTCGTGGACGAACGTCACCTTCGACGACAAGGTCTACGGCGTCCCGGTCGAGAACGCCGCGGTCGCGGTGATCTGGTACAGCAAGAAGGTCTTCGAGAAGTACGGCCTGACGCCCCCCACGACGTGGGACGACTTCACCAAGGTCGCGAACACCCTGAAGGCCAACGACGTCGCCCCGATCGCGCTGGCCAACAAGCCCAAGTGGCCTGGCATCATGTGGTACGACTACCTGGTCGCCCGCTTCGGCGGCAACGAGGCATTCGCCAAGGCCGCGTTGCGCAAGGGCGGAGCCTTCACCGACCAGCCGTTCAGCCAGGCCGGGGACACCCTGACCCAGATGGTCAACGACGGCTGGTTCGCGCCCGGGTTCAACAGCACCGACTACGACAGCGGTGGCGCGCGCAAGCTGCTGTACTCCGGCAAGGCGGCCATGCAGCTCATGGGCAACTGGGAGTACGGGAACTTCGTCGCCGACAAGCAGGCGGAAGATTTCGGATTCTTCCCGTTCCCGTCAGTCAACGCCGGCGCGGGTGACCCCTCCGAGCTGCTCGGCACGATTGGTGACAACTTCTACAGCGTTTCCGCCACGTGCAAGGACCCGGCTGCGGCCTTCAAGGTGATCCAGTACCTGATCGACGACACCTCGGTCAAGGCGCGAGTCGCTGCCGGCCGCATCCCCCCGGTCAAGGGCGTGACGCTGACCGACCCGGTCAGCCAGGAACTCGCCAAGCTGATGGCCGCCGCGAAGGGGGTCCAGCTGTGGTGGGACCAGTACATGCCTGCCGAGTTCGCCCAGCTGCACCTCAACCAGGTCCAGTCCCTGATGGGCCAGAGCACGACCTCGCAGGACATGGCCCAGAAGCAGGAAGACCTGGCCAACAAGCTCCTCGGTCCATCGAGCAGCTGACCCCGACCGGAGTCGCCGCGCCCGCCCCCTCCCTCGAGGCGGGCGCGGCGACTCGGTGAGACCCATTCATAGCAACGGAGGTCAGCGCATGAGCAGCAGAAGACGGGTCCGTCGGACAAGCAACGCCACGGTCGCGGTGTTCCTCGCCCCGACCTTCATCCTGCTCGGGGTGTTTCTCATCCTGCCGATCGTGCAGTCCTTCCAGCTCAGCTTCACCGACTGGGACGGCGTCGCGCCTGTCAGGCAGCAGGTGGGGCTGGCCAACTGGCAGGAGCTCGCCCACGATCCGACGTTCTGGCTGTCGGTGAAGAACAGCTTCCTGCTTGCCAGCGTCTCGTTGATCATCCAGATCCCCATCGGTCTCGCGCTCGCGGTGCTCCTGGACCGGGGTGGTCGCAAGTTCAAGGTGTTCAAGGTGGGCTTCTTCGTGCCCGTGCTGATGTCCTCGGTCGCGGTGGCGTTCCTGTTCCAGGGCGTGTTCGACTACAACTTCGGGCTGCTCAACTCCTTGCTCGACACTCTGCACCTCCAGGCCTTCGCGCAAGACTGGCTGGGCGACCCCACCTACGCCATCTGGGCGGTCTTGTCGGTTGTGTCCTGGCAGTTCATCCCCTTCTACATGCTGCTCTTCCTCGCCGCCATGCAAGGGATACCGACGGAGTTGCGCGAGGCGTCGATGATCGACGGCGCCAACAAGAGGCAGTACACCTTCGGCATCCAGATCCCGATGATCAAGGGCGCCATCGCGACGGCGGCGCTGCTGATCATCATCGGCTCACTGAAGTACTTCGACCTGATCTGGGTGATGACCGCCGGCGGCCCCGACCACGCCACCACGGTCATGGCCACCTACATGTATGAGTCCGCCTTCAAGGCCAACCGGGTGGGCTATGGGGCGGCGATCGCATCCGCGCTGTTCCTGATCGTGTTCACCGTGTCGCTCGCGGTGATGTGGCTGTCCCGCCGATCGGAGGAGACCTCATGAAGAACAGCACGGACTCCCTGGCCGAACGATCCTCGGTGGGCCCCATCGGCTGGGTCATCGCCTGCCTCTGGCTGCTTGTGGCCGTCGTGCCCTTCCTCTACATGGGATTCACGGGGTTCAAGACCTCCGACGAGATGCTCACCGAGCCAGCTCTTTCCCTGCCCAGCAGCTGGGCACCCACCAACTACCTCAACGTGCTGCAGAGCTCGTTTCCACGCGGCCTGCTCAACAGCGTTCTGGTCAGCTCAGCGTCCATCGTGCTCATCGTCATCATCGCCTCGATGGCCTCGTGGGCCTTCTCCCGCCTGCGGTTCCGCTTCGCCGGGCTCCTCATGGCCCTGGTCGTGGCCGGCCTTATCGTTCCAGTGCACTCGACCCTGATTCCGATCTACTTGCTGATCCAGAACCTCGGGCTCTATGACAAGCTCGTCGCTCTGCTCTTCCCCTACGTCGCATTCGCGCTCCCGATCTCCATCATCATCCTGACCGGCTTCATGCGGGAGATCCCCAAGGAACTCGACGAGTCCGCGACCATCGACGGCGCCGGACCGTTCCGGATCTTCTACAGCATCGGTCTGCCGCTGAGCCGCGCGGGGATCATCACGATCGCGATCTTCAACGCGGTCACGCTGTGGAACGAGTTTGTGTTCGCCTACGTGCTGACCTCGACGCCGGCAAACCGCACGCTGCCACTGACCATCTGGGACTTCCAGGGGCAGTATTCCTCGAATTTGCCCGCTGTCATGGCGGCGCTGTTGCTGTCCGCGGTCCCGCTCGTCCTAACCTACATGGTGTTCCAGGAGCGCCTGGTCAAGGGCATGATGGCGGGAGCGGTGAAGGCGTGAACGATCGTCGAGACAGCGTCACACTCGAGGATGTGGCTCGGGCCTCCGGATACTCCCGCGCCACAGTGTCGCGTGTGGTCAACGGCGATCCCCGAGTCGACCCGGTCATCGCCGCCTCGGTGGAGAAGCATGTCGCCAAACTTGGCTACGTCTCCAATCCCTCGGCCCGCGCGCTGGCCGGCGGGTCCTCTCGCACGATCGGACTGGTCTTCGCCGAAACCTTCCTCGAACTGTTCCGCAACCCGTTCTGGGGTCAGCTGGTCGAACCGGTCTCGAACGTCCTGTGGCAGGAGAACTACCAGGTGTCGTTCCTGGTCAACGACCGAGCTCGGCACGACCAGGTGCTCACCTACCTGCGCCAGCGCCACGTTGACGGCGTCATCCTGATGAGCTTGACGACCGAGAGCGACCTGACCAACGCCCTGGCGCGAGAAGGGTTCCCCTGCGTCGTCGTCGGCGAACCGGAAGCAGGTGTCCTGGTCCCGGCCATCGACATGGACAACGTCGCGGTCGGCCGGCTCGCGGCCGAACGGCTGCTCGAGGCTGGTGCGAAGCACCCCGTCGCGATCGCGGGGCGAACCGACATGCGCGTCAGCGACCGGCGCATCAGCGGTTTCACTGCCGGCCTACGCAACGCGGGAATCCGGTTGGCATCCACGCGCGTGAAGGCTGGCGACTTCACCGAGGACGGCGGCGCAGCCGCCATGGCGGAACTGCTTGCCACCCACCCTGACCTCGACGCCGTGTTCGCCGCCAACGACCGGATGGCCATCGGAGCGATGAACGTGCTGCAGGAGCTGGGCCGCAAGATCCCTGCCGAGATCAAGGTCGTCGGGGTAGACGGCAGCGGGCTGGGCGAGCTGCCCCGCCCTCGACTCACGAGCGTCGGCGGCGACTGGACCGCATTCGGGCACAGCATGGCCCAACTCATGCTCGGCGCGCTGCGTGGCGACGCGCCCACGACCGTCCTCCATCACCCCACTCTTATCGACCGGGACTCCTGCTAGGCGCCCCCTGATGACCTCAGCCGAGCGGGCCGCCGATGTCGTCACCGTCCCCATCTGGGCCGTACGCAACCGATGGGCAATCGGTGCCGACTTCGACGAACGGCTCGAGATCGACCTGCGCCGCGGCCACGTGCGGCACACCCTGGTGCTGCGGCGCCGAGAGATGAAGGCGCTGGTCCACGGAGCGACGCTTCCGCTGGCACCATCGGAGTTCCTTCTACTCGAGCACTTCGCAACGCACTCGGGCCAGTGCTGCACGGTCGAGGAGCTCAGCCGGGTCCTGTCCGTCACGCGGAATCCCGTCAGCGCCGTACGGGTACGCCTCGTGGTGCACCGGCTGCGCAAGGAGCTGGCCCCGTTCGGCGGCAACGTCATCCTCACCCTGCGCGGTCAGGGATACCGGTTTCAGCCGTGACGGTGTCTGCCCGGGAACTCGTCGGCCGTTCGACGTTGGCCTCGCACGCTCGAGGTCTGGCTGAACAGCGCCGCTCTGGCAATGCCGGCGTCGAGACCACCTGGCGGCGCCTTCCGCGGGGCGACTTCGAGCCGTGAGACAGCCTTTCCCCTTTGCCACGAGGCGATCTCAGGCCCGCGCCGAGGTTGGTCACGGCTTGGGAACCCAGGTCAGCCAGCCGCCCGCGGCGAAATTGACGCGATCTGCGTGCTCCGTCGATCGGGTCTGGTATCCCACGCGGATTCCACGAACCACCGCTTCGAGTAGCTCAGCGAATCCGCGACTTGGATCAAGCGAATCCGCGACTCAATCTCAGCGAATCCGCGACTAGGCAGCGACGAAGTCACTCTCGGACGCGTAGGGTTCCGTTCGTGGCCTCCGACCAGTCCGCCGTCCGAACGTATCCTCGCCGTGCCCGGAGCCTCGTCGAGGAGGCCCTCACCGATACGCCTGTGGTGCTGATCCAAGGGGCCCGACAGGTGGGCAAGAGCACCTTGGCCACCGAGGTGCTCAGGCAGCGAGGAACCCCACTCCTCACGCTGGACTCGAGCGTCGTCCTCAACGCCGCGCGGGAGGATCCAGATTCCTTCGTCCGGCAGAGTCCGGGCGCGCTTCTCGCGATCGACGAGGTGCAGCGGGCTCCCCAGCTCCTGCGTGCGATCAAGGCCGTAGTTGATGAGGACCGCCGACCAGGACAGTTCCTCCTGACCGGGTCGGCGAACCTGCTCACCATCCCGGGGCAGCACGAAAGCCTGGCCGGTCGCGCCGAGACCGTCGCCCTCTACGGACTCAGCCAGGGCGAGATCGCCGGCGGGCACGACGACCTTGCCCAGGTCCTACTCAGTGGGGATGAGGGGAAGCTCGGCAGGACTCGTGCCGAGCTCACGCGAGCGGAGTATCTGGAGAGGATCTGCGAAGGCTCCTACCCCGAAGCCCGTGGTCGGCAAGGTCGACGACGTCACGCCTGGTACGACAACTACCTCTCCCGGATCGTCGACCGGGATGCCCGCGATATCAGCCGGCTCGCGCATCTCGACCGGCTGCCCCGGCTCGTGCGCCTGCTCGCCGCCAATAACGCCGGCGAGCTCGTCAAGGCACGCATCGCCGGTAACGCAGGAATTCCTGAAACAAGCCTTCCCGGCTACCTCGATCTCCTTGCGTCTCTCTACCTGATCCAGAGCATCCCCGCGTGGGGCGGAAACCTGACACAACGGATCGTCGGGCGGCCGAAGGTGTCTCTCCTCGACTCGGGCCTCGCCGCCCGGCTCACCAACGTGTCCCCTGCCGCGCTCGCACCGGGGTCTGCGTCCGGCCACCACGCGGGAGCGTTGGTCGAAGCATTCGTGGCGGGGGAACTGCGACGACAGAGCACCTGGTCCCAGACGCCGTTCGAGCTGTTCCACTTCCGCGACCGCAACGGCCTCGAGGTCGACCTCGTCATCGAGGACACGGCACGCAACATCGCCGGAATCGAGGTCAAGGCATCCGCCACCGTGGAAGCGCGTGACTTCTCCGGCCTCACGTTCCTCCGAGACAAGACCGGCAGCCGCTTCACGCTCGGCGCCGTTCTCTACACGGGGAGAGAGCCCGTCCGGTTCGGCGAAAGACTCTGGGCACTGCCCCTCTCTGCCCTCTGGACGTAACACGCGGAGAACCTGGCGAGGCAACAGACTCCATGCCGCGCCGTTCGCAGTCAGAACGATCCGACGCCCCTCGGGGTCAGTCTGCGAGGCGCTCTCGCGCGTTGAGCCGCCCGCAACTGCGGCCCCTCGTCGCTCACGGTGAGCGGGATAGGGAGGAGCGAGCTCGGCGGACTTCCCGACCGGCGCGGAGCGCCGCACCTCGAGCCCGACGCCGCACTACGACGGACCCGGTGACACGCTCTCGCACGTTGGGTCGCACAGAGGGCGGCCCCTCGTCGCTCGCGGCGAGCGGTATAGGGAGGAGCGAGCACGGCGGACTCCCCGACCGGCAAGAAGCAGTGCACCCGGCGACCGACGCCGCACTGCGACGGACCCGGTCACCCCGATCGGGTCAATGAACTACGGCGAGGGCCTACCGCGGGAAGCAATGAGCTCTGCGACATGACGCCAGGGGATCGCCAGATACAACGCGATGCCGAAGTAGAGCGCGACCGCGATTCGCGGGAGCAGCAGGCCGATCACGATCGCGACGGCGTAGAGGACGAGGCCACTGAGAGACTTGCTTCGCGCCTGTGCGAGCTCTTCGTCCGTGCCATCGCTGGGATAGAGACCCTCGGCCCGGGCGTACCGGTCCAGAGCGACGCTCAGTAGCCGAATGAGAAGGAGTGTGAACCCGAAGACGGTGACCGCGACTCGCTCGGCGTCGCTTTTCCCGAAGGCGTCCGTGACCAGTTTGGTGGGAAACGGGAGGAACACGACGAAGAGCAGGAGCAACAGGTTTAAGCGGAGGAACACCGCGTCGACCTTGGTCAGCTCTTCGGTGATGGCGGAGTGTCCGATCCACGCGACACCGATGGTGATGAAGCTGATGACGTACCCGACATAGGTGGGCCAAGCAGAGAGGAACTCGTCGAGTGGCGACCCGCCCGGCTTGACGGCGATATCGAGAACCAGCAGCGTGATGGCGATCGCGAACACGCCGTCGCTGAACGCCTCGAGCCGGGACTTGCTGAAGGAACCGCCTCTGGGTGTAGGAGTCACCGCGAACGAGTCTCCTTCTCACGACAATGGATCGGGATCGACGGCTTTTGGCGACCACCCTGAGATCAGTCTGTCCCATGCAACCGGCGAGGACGAGCCCGGGCACCACGTGTTCGAGGCGGACGGCACGGCGGGACGAGATGGCGACGTCCGCCCGACGCAACGCGGCGGACGACGTCGCCGCCAGGACGAAGAGCGGACTCAGTGCGTTGCAGCGGGACGGGATCGCAACGGCATGCCAGTCGGCGAACCTGACGCTCTCCGACTACTGCACGTTGGCTTGGCGGCTGCCATACCTCGCCCCCAGACGCCTCGAGGTCACGAGAGCGCGACTGGTACGGACCCGTCGCTTGGCTCGAATGTCGGCGTGGCGGCGGCGGAGCGGCCGCACTCGGTTGGACACTGCTGGCTGTGTCAACGTCCGAGAGTGTGTTGCTGACCCCGGCTGGGCGACGATGGGTCGAGCGTGCCACACGCCCCTCGACGTGCTCGCAGTCGTGTTCCTCGTCGACATCGTGCTCTTGTGGAGCTTCCCGGATGCGCCGGCCGGGGTGCAACGGGTGCTCAACCTGGTCTCGTGGATCGTCTGGGCGTGCTTCGCGATCGACTACGTCGCTCGGATGCTGCTGTCGACCGACCGGCTGGGATACATCCGAACGCACAAGCTGGACCTGCTGATGGTCCTGCTGCCGATGCTGCGTCTGCTGCGCGTCTTCCTCGTGCTGAGACGCGCCCTGGCGGAGGTGAGCACGGACAAGATCGCGGGCTCGATCGTCAGCATCGTGATTGTGGTCGTCCTCGGCAGCGCCTTCCTGATGTGGCGGGTCGAGGGGACCTCGGACGGCGCGACGATCACATCGTTCCGCCGGGCCGTCTGGTGGGCGGTCGTGACGACGACGACGGTCGGCTGGGGACTACACACCGGTGACTCCGATCGGGCGCGCGATCGCGATCGTCCTGATGATCCTGGGTATCGGCCTGATCGGAACCGTCAGCGCGACCGTCGCGGCGTGGTTCGTGACGAGTGAGAGCGGTCGAGCGACCGACCCGACGAGTCCGGCCAGCGTGGCGCCCGAGCGCGAGACGCCACCCGAGGTCGACGGCTCCCGCGCGGCGCTGATCGCACGCCTGGACAGGCTGGCAGCGACCCAGTCCGCTCAGGAGGCGGAGATCCGGTCCATCATCGAGGCACTGAATGCGCCCGAGAACGTCACCTGAGCCGGTCTGCTGGTCGGCTTCGGCAGCTGCCACGTCGGCGTAGGCGCAGAGAAGGCTGAACACGCGGGTGGATCCGGTCTTCGTGGTCTCCTCGCTCTATCCGAGCCGTCCCACCGGCGACTGCTTCGACCGCCGCGGTCGGCGGCGCCGATGGGACATGGCTAGGTCGTGGGGGCCGGGGTCGGCGCCTTGTCGTCGGCGTGAGGTGTCGTCGGGAGGCGTCGTACCCAAGCCAGGGCCAGGAGTGCGAACAGAGCCAGGAAGGCGAGGGCGGCACGGAGTGCGGTGAGCTGCGCATCGCCGTAGGTCGCGACCAGCTCGGCGGTCTGATCGGCCGGCAGTCCGGCCTGCTGAGCCGCCTGTTCGACCTGGGCGGTGGAGGCGAAGTTGACGCTCGTCTGGGCTGCGGCGGAGACCTGCTGCTTCACCGAATCGGGTAGCGACGTGCTGGCCTGGATCCCCTGCGTGAAGTTCGCTGCAAGCGCAGCGAGCAGGATGGAGCCGACAAGTGCGACGCCGAGGGAGGCGCCGAGGTTGAGCGACGTCCCCTGGAGTCCGCCCGCCTCGCCGCCGCGGGTCGGTTCGACCGAGGACATGATCACGTTGCCGACCTGGGAGGCCAACAGCCCCAGCCCGGCGCCGAGCAGCGCCAGGCCGACCCCAACCCCCAGCCGCTGAGTTGCGGGTCAAGGAAGTACAGCAGGAAGAGCTCACCGGCCAACATGGCCGCGATGCCGCGTTGGACGATCAGCTTGGGTGAGATCCGACCGGTCAGTGCCGCCCCGCCCAGCGCGAACGCGAACATCGCGACGGACATGGGAAGGATCGCTACACCGGTCTTCAGCGAGTCGAACCCGAGCACGGTCTGCAGGTAGAGCGGCAACACGAAGAACGTGGCCTGGATGATGAACGCCTGGCACCACTGCACCACAAGGCCCGCGCGCATCCGCGGGATGTGCAAGAGGGCCGGGTCGAGGAGCGGCTCGTCGCCCCGGTCCTTGACCTTTCGCTCGCGGCGCCCGAACGCGACAAGCACCACCGACCCGATCACGATGAGCCACAGCGTCGGGGACAGCCCGAGCGGCGTCACCGGTGTTCCGTCGATCTCGGGGACGTTCGCCCCCGGCGTGATCCAACCCCACTGGCTGGACCGCAGGATGCCCAACACGATGGATCCCAGACCGACCGCGGACAACACCGCCCCGCCGGTGTCGAGCTTCCTCTTGGTCCCTGCACCGCCGGAATGATCCCCAGGAAGAGCAGGATGATGAGCACGACGACCGATTCGGCCGCGAAGACGTAGCGCCAGGAGAAGTTCGCCGACACCCAGCCGCCGATGATGGGGCCAGCTGCCATGGAGGCACCACTGACGCCGCCCAGGATCCCTAGGCGACCGCCCGCTGAGCCTTGGTAGGTCGCGGCCGTAATTGCTGCAATCGCCGGGATCACCAGGACCGCACCCAAGCCCTCGATCACCGACCAGCCGACCAGGAGCACGGCGAGGTTCGGCGCGACCGAGGTGAGGAAGGATCCGTTCCGTAGACGATCAGGCCGATCCAGAAGGCTCGTTTGGCTCCCCAGCGGTCGCCGAGCTTGCCGCCGATGAGCATGAACGACGCCATCACCAGGGTGTACATCGTGATCGCCGTCTGGAGACCGACGACGGTTGTGTCAAGGTCCACCACGACCTGGGAGAGGGACACGTTCATCACGGTGGTGTCGAGCACCATGATGAACTGAGCGGAAGCGAGCAGGCTCACGACGCCCCAACCCGTGCGAGTCGCCACCTGCGAGGTTGTGTCGGTCACCGTGAGCTTCCTTCCCTCACCCCGGGATGGTCATGACGTTGAGGGTCGTGCACGAGATGCCGAGCGGGCGCCGGGGTTCGACGCCCGCCGGAGGCACTCGGATCAACTGCTCGAGTCGGCGGCAGCGACGTCTGCCGTGACCTGGGAGGGGTCCGCCTTGAGCTCCTTGCGCTCCACCTTGGCCGCCCGGGCGAGCCCGGCGGAGATGCGGTCCGCCATCGCTGTCGCGGCGACGGCGACGACCGCGCACTGTCCGGCATCCAGGGTCTCGCCGAGGTCCTTGAGGTCGGACCGGCTATGCCAGCCGCGGCGTGCCCGGCCAACGCGCCGAGTCCGGCACCGATGCCGGTACCCCAGACCAGGCCGGCTCCCAGCGTCACGGCGGGGAACAGCGCCACGCACAGGCCCGTGGCGAGACCCAACCCACCACCGACCCATGCACCTTGGCGAAGCGGCTGCTCGTGCTTCTTGACGATCTTGACCTTGCCGTGCTCGTTCTTCGCCACCACGGCGGCGTCGAAGGTGTCGACGATGCCGTCGTCGTAGTAGAGCGCCTTGATCGCCTCGTAGTCGGCTTCGGCGTCCTCGAGTGAGTTGTACGTCGCCGCGAACGCGGCGAACGTGTCCAGGCCTTCCATTTCACTGCTCATTCCTGGGATGTCGGATGGCCGTCAGACCTCGTCGGCCTCGAGCGCGTCCTCGATGTCGAGGGCGAGACCGAGGCCGGTCACGATGTTCGCAGCCGCGTCCAGGGCTGCTGGTGCGCCGATGATGGGCGCGAGGACCACGAGCACGCTCTGGGCGTCCTCAGCGTCAGCCCGCTGTCGATCGCGGGGCCGATGTTCAGCAGGTAGGAGGATGGAGGCGCGGCCACGGCGATCAGCCCGGCGAGCCGGCCAGCATCAGCTCCCGGTCTGGCAGGTTGGCGCGCGAGAGCGAGGCCGCAGTCATGTCGGCCAGGGTGTCGAGCAGCGGTCGTTCGGTCATGTCGAGAGTCCTTTCGCTCCGAGGAGCCGCGATCTACGGCCCGTGCCCGGTCGGCCATGTCCGAGGCGTTGGCCGACAGCGGGAATCCCATCCTCAATCGGCGATGGGGATACGCACAGCCCTGCCACGTTGTCGCCTGTGGAAGTGGTCGGCCGGGGCTCGACTGAGCCGCGGAAATGCCGCGGGTCTTTCGCAATGACTGGCGTCTCCGGACAGCTTCCACGGACGCTGCCCGACTGGTCCTATCCGGCGAGCTGGGCCATGGGTTCGAGTCGCTTTTCGACGGCATGAACCTCTTCCCCGACGGCGGCGCCCGGTCCTCTCGGGTGGCGGTGGAGGACCAGGCGCACCTCGCCGGGATCCTCGAACGGGCCCAAGAGCTCGGCCTGGATCTCATCTCGGTCGACAACGTCCA